>NZ_JAULBL010000001.1:0-1092409 GCF_030512175.1 Paeniglutamicibacter sulfureus
GGGGGGGGGGGCGGGGGGGCCCCCCCCCCCCCCCCCCCCCACCACCCCCCCCCCCCCCCCCCCCCCCCCCCCCCCCCCCCCCCCCCCGGGCGGGGGGGGGGGGGGGCCCGCCCCCCCCCCCCCCCCCCCCCGCTCCGCCATTTAAGAGGTTCCTTGGGTTCGACTGTCCCGGGCCATAGGATTGCCGTGGAGGCGCTCGCCTTCGTCCAGTTGCAGATTCAAGGAGTTGTCACCATGGCAGTCACCACCAGAAGCGCAAGCACCGTTTGGACAGGAGACCTGGCGTCCGGGTCAGGGGCGACCACCCTCGAGACCTCGGGCCTCGGAACGTTCCCGGTGACGTGGAAGGCCCGCACCGAGGAAGCCGAGAGCAAGACCAGCCCCGAGGAATTGATCGCCGCGGCCCATGCATCCTGCTTCTCGATGGCACTGAGCAACATCCTCAAGCAGGCCGGCCACGTGGCCGAGAAGCTGGAAACCACCGCCGAGGTGGACTTCGACACCACCGACGGCGCCAAGATCAGCGGAATCCGCTTGACCCTCGAGGCCTCCATTCCGGGGATCGATGCCGCTGAATTCCAGAAGCACGCAAACGCCGCCAAGGAAGGATGCCCCGTCTCCGTCGCATTGGCTGCCGTCCCCTCCATCACCCTGGACGCCCACCTGAACTAGTCGCCGTGCCGTCGGTGTGCCGACGCCGTGCAGGCGGTCCCGGCACACCGACCCAGGCGGGTCACTTTGATCCGGTCACCTGCCACATCCGCCAGGATCCATCGACGAATCGCAGGACCATGCGCACCCTTTGGCTTTCGGACTTCTTGGCGCTGGCGATGACCGCGCCCTTTCGATCGACATAGCGGTAGCCACTTTGCACGCTCGTCGCCTCGATGGTCGCCTCCAACGCGTTCTTCCCCGGCAGTACGGAAACTTCATTCAGGCTCGTCTTCAGCGCTTCAAGCCGAAGTCCAAGGTCCTGCATGCGGGCCACAACCTTTGCGTCCACTGCCAGTGCCGGCGATCCCACCACATGGACCTTCCTTAGCTCCTCC
Organism: Paeniglutamicibacter sulfureus; assembly: GCF_030512175.1. Classification (GTDB taxonomy): domain Bacteria; phylum Actinomycetota; class Actinomycetes; order Actinomycetales; family Micrococcaceae; genus Paeniglutamicibacter; species Paeniglutamicibacter sulfureus. The sequence continues at coordinate 1,050 of NZ_JAULBL010000001.1, forward strand.
AAGCTCCCGTCCATCAGGCCACGATCTCGGCGCGCCGACAATTCCGCAGCCACCAGCACCAGTTCGCGACGCGTTTCCGGCGCTTCTTCCACATCCGTTTCACCGACACCCGACGGGGCGGCATACACTTGCGCCTGCGGAGGCCCGGCAATGGCCGTCTCGTTGGTCTGTTTGAGCATGCTGGTTGTCACTGCCGCCATGCCCACCACCAACAGCCCGATTGCCGCGGCCGCGGCTAGATTCCGGTTTCCGCGCTTCAATCCGTGGATTCGGTGTTGTTGTGCCCAACGCTGCTCTCCCCCTGCGGATTCGGTCCGTTCCTCCAGACCTGCCTTGACCTCAAACACCGCCCGCAGCCGGCGCGGTACCGGCTTCTGCTGGGCCTTGATCTGGGCCTTGCGTTCCTTCAGCATCACCTTGTCCGCCGCGGTCGGGTTTCCGGTACGCCGGCCTCTGCCCAGCAGCCCTCTAGCGGCGGGCGTTTGGCGCGTGGTGAGCATATGTTTGAGCGCATCCGGTTTGATTGCGGCGCTCAGCTCCACTGCTTCCGGCGTACCCGCAACGAAAATGCGTTGCCCGAACTGGGCCGCGCTCGGACGAAGCTGCGGATCAGGATCCAGCCCCTGCTCCAGAAGCTTCGCGAATTCGTCGTTGACTTCCGGAACCATGGCTCCCAGCGGAACCCTGCGGGCAGTGGCATTGGGCGGCCTGCCGGTCAGCAAATACCACGCGCAGGCGGCCAGGGCGTAGACATCCCGGGCTGGTTGCAGTTCGCCAGCACCTGCACCCGAGCAGGTTTCCGGGGCACAAAAACCCTGCGTTCCATACTCCCCGGGGGTCTGTCCCACCACCCGATGCGTTCCGAAGTCCCCCAGTTTTGGCTTCCCGGCGGCCGTAAACAGGATGTTCCGTGGGCTCAAGTCACCGTGGGTGAGCCCCCGGGCGTGCAAAAACGCCAAGGCTTCGGCGATCGGTGCCATGACGGTGATGGTCTCCCCCACATTCAGCGGCCCCCGCACCGCAACAATCTGGGCGACCGAGCCGGCAGGACAGTATTCCATCAGGATTCCCGGGCCGAGGGAGGTTTCGAGCATGCCAAACGATTCGACCAGGAACTCATGATCGACTCGCAGGGATTCGGCCTCTACGGTACTTCCGGGAGAGTCGTTTGCGAGGATCTTGACGACCAGTTCCTCATGCGTCGTGCTGTCTTGAACGACCCATATGCTGCGGCCCGAACCCTCATCCAAGTGCCGAAGCGTGCGATAACCATCGATCCGAGGGAATGGCAATGGCTCTTTCTGGGATTCCATGGTTCTTTTCTACGCGCAATGGAATTCCTGTGCTTAAGTTATCCACAAGCAACAATGTGTAGCCGATTCGAGGGCGTCCAGGGAAGCGCGTACTGTTGTCGCCATGACCATCAAATTCGAGAGAATTGGCCATGCCCCCGAGCTGGTCGATTACCGCGTTGCATGGGACATGCAGCGCCAGGTACACAAAGAGGTGACCGAAGGGGATTCCGGTCCCGTCGTTTTCCTCCTGGAACACGCGGCCGTTTACACGGCCGGCCGCAGGACCGAACCTGAAGACCTGCCGGTTGACGGCACCCCGGTGATCGATGTAGATCGCGGGGGCAAACTCACCTGGCACGGCCCGGGCCAGTTGGTGGGGTACCCGATCGTTCGTCTGTCCGATATGAAGGGCATCCGCGAATACGTTTCGATTCTCGAAGAAGCCTTGATTAACGTCGCCCTCGGCTACGGCATTGCCGCCACCCGCATCAAGGGCCGCAGCGGAGTGTGGGTGGCCGGGACAGACGGTGGCCAGGACCGCAAGCTTGCCGCAATCGGCATCCGCGTCGACCATGGTGTGACCATGCACGGCTTTGCCTTGAACTGCTCCAACGACCTGGCTCCGTATGCGCAAATCATCCCCTGTGGAATCACCGATGCAGGTGTCACGAGCATCAGCCTGGAAACCGGAACCACCGTCACCCCTGCCGATGTCCTCGACAGCGTTGAACAAGAGCTGGATGCCTTGTTGAGCCCTATCGTGTCGCTGACTGCTACAACCCCCGAAGGAGCCCGTTCATGAGTGCCGCACCCGAAGGTCGCCGCCTGCTGCGCATCGAGCAGCGAAATTCCGAAACCCCTGTGGAGCGCAAGCCCGAGTGGATCAAGGCGAAGATCAACATCGGCCCCGAGTACGTGGGCCTGAAAAAGCTGGTCAAGTCCGAGGGCCTGAACACCGTCTGCGAAGAAGCAGGCTGCCCGAACATCTTCGAATGCTGGGAAGACAAGGAAGCTACCTTCCTCATCGGCGGCTCGGAATGCACCCGCCGCTGCGACTTCTGCCAGATCGACACCGGCAAGCCCCAGGCCATCGACCGCGCCGAACCGTTCAAGGTTGCCATGAGCGTAAAGAAGATGGGCCTGCGCTACGCCACCGTAACCGGCGTGGCCCGCGATGACCTCGCGGACGAGGGCACTTGGCTCTATGCCGAGACGGTGCGCCGTATCCACCAGCTGAACCCGGGCACCGGCGTGGAGCTGCTGATCCCCGACTTCTCCGGCAAGCCCGAGTATCTGGACGAGATCGCAGCGTCCGCCCCCGAGGTGTACGCACACAACCTTGAAACGGTCCCGCGACTCTTCAAGTCCATCCGCCCCGCGTTCCGCTACGAACGCTCGCTGGATGTCATCTCGCAGGGACGTGCCAACGGCATGATCACCAAGTCGAACCTGATCCTCGGCATGGGCGAAACCCGTGAGGAAATCACCGAGGCCATCAAGGACCTCGTGGATGCCGGCTGCGACCTGCTCACCATCACCCAGTACCTGCGGCCGACCGAGCGCCACCACCCGGTGGAGCGTTGGGTCAAGCCACAGGAATTCGTCGAGTTGCAGCAGGAGGCCGAGGAAATGGGCATTCTTGGTGTGATGAGTGGCCCGTTGGTGCGTTCCTCCTACCGCGCCGGACGCCTGTGGGCGTCCGCGATGCGCAAGAAGGGCAATCCGATCCCGGAGGCCCTGGCGCACATTGCCAGCTCCGGCGACACCCGTCAGGAAGCTTCCTCGCTGATCAGCTCCTAACAGGTGCCGACATCAATGTAGAATTGAATCACTATGGCCAAAAACACCGATAACGCCTCATCCGAGGCTGCAAGTCCTAAGCGCGGACTGTTCTCGCGCAAGCCGAAGGCCGAGAAGGCCAACAAGGAACCGGGCCGGCTGAAACAGCTGGGCCAGGTCTTCCAGATGACCCGCAAGAACGACCCCATGGTCGTCTGGCTGATGATTCTGGCTGCCCTTGGCGTCCTTGTTGTGGGCCTGATCGTTGGCCTCCTGATCAACAACTGGATCACGGCGGTGCTGATCGCGCTTCCGCTGGCCTTGCTCGCCGCAACCATGATCCTCTCCCGCCGCGCCGAGAAAGCTGCGTTCACGCAGCTTGAGGGACGTCCGGGTGCGGCCGGGGCGGCCATGAGCGTGTTGCGTCGCGGGTGGATCCTGAAGGACGAGCCGGTCGCCGTGAACCCGCGCACCAAGGACCTGGTGTTCTTGGGCATTGGGCGCGCAGGCGTCGTGCTTGTCACCGAAGGACCGAACACCCGGGTCCGCCCCCTCGTTGACGCCGAGCGCCGGCGCATGGGCCGCGTGCTTCCCAACGTTCCGATCCACGTGATCAACGCAGGTAACGAGGAAGGCCAAACCCCGCTTGCCGAGGTCGGCAAGAAGATGAAGAAGCTTCCCAAGTCGATCACCAAGCTGGAAATCAGCGCCGTCGACAAGCGCTTGAGCACACTTGGCAGCGCGAAGCTCCCGATCCCCAAGGGCATCGACCCCAACCGGGCGCGTCCCAACCGCAAGCAAATGCGCTAGCGCCTAGGAACGGGAACCGTTAAGCAAAGGCGGGTTTTGGAACCATTTGGTTCCAAAACCCGCCTTTGCTCTTTTCTCGGTCCTGGCGCTGCGCTAGGCCTTCAGCGAGCCGGACTGATCAGATGCGTACCAGGATCGTCTTGCCGACCCGGTCGTGGTAGCCGCGCTGGTCGGAATCACTGAACAGAACCGGAATCACCAGGCAGAGCAGTGCGGTGCGAATGATCCCCGTCAAGGGTTTCACCGCACTGCCATCCAGGCCCTGGACTTGCATCCCGAAGACGCGGTGACCGATGGAGTGTCCGGTGACCCCAACGAAGAGCATCTGAGTGGCGGCGAAGATGACCAAGTTTGCGGTGGGGTCCGAATTGAAGAAGATCAGCGAGATCAACATCGCGATCCCCCAGTCCAACAACAAGGCCGCGACTCGCCGGCCGATGCGGGCAACCGAACCGGGCCCTTTTTCCGGGCGCCCCAAGCGCTTGCCGGGCCATTCCTGATTGCTTAATTGCGGCGGGCCCTCGAGCCACGAGCCAAAGTCTTTTCTTTCCACGTTTCCAAGCCTACCGGGGCAAACCACACCCGTCCGTGGTCCCGCCCTCATTTCAGATTGGGCATCGATGGATCTGGACACAGTGGACGTAATACGTGTGATCTATCCGACACTCTATTCTTGATAATCGCCGGGTGTGTAACGTAACGGAAACAATCGAGACACAGGAGAGTAATCGCTAGGGTCTAGTGTTGATAACACAGGAAGAAAAACGTTGGCAAACGTTTACGTCGCGGCACGCAAGCCGCCACAGCAGAAACCCCACACAGGAGTCCCTGACCATGTTCAAGAGTCCAGAAGAAGTCATCGCATATATTGCCGAAGAAGACGTCAAGTTCGTTGACATCCGCTTCACCGACCTTCCCGGCGTCCAGCAGCACTTCAACGTCCCGGCACGCACCGTCGACGCCGATTTCTTCCTCAACGGCCAGCTTTTCGACGGCTCCTCGATCGCAGGCTTCGCCGGCATCGCCGATTCCGACATGCAGCTGATCCCCGACGTGACTTCCGGCTTCGTTGACCCGTTCCGTCTGGAAAAGACCCTCGCGTTCAACTTCTCGATCATCAACCCGCGCACCGGCGATCCGTACCACCGCGACCCGCGCGGCGTGGCCGAGCGCGCCGAGGCTTACCTGTCCTCGACCGGCATCGCCGACACCGCATTCTTTGCCCCCGAGGCCGAGTTCTTCATCTTCGACAACGTCCAGTACGAGTCGAAGCCTCAGGGTTCCTTCTACAAGGTGGACTCGATCGAGGCACCGTGGAACACCGGCAAGAAGGAAGAGGGCGGCAACCAGGGATACAAGACTCCCTTCAAGGGCGGTTACTTCCCGGTCTCCCCGACCGACAAGCAGGCCGACCTGCGCGACGCCATCTGCCTGGAACTGGAAGCAGCCGGCCTTGAGGTCGAGCGCAGCCACCACGAGGTCGGTGCAGCCGGCCAGGCCGAGATCAACTACAAGTTCAACACGCTGACCCACTCGGCCGATGACATCCTGAAGTTCAAGTACATCGTCAAGAACGTGGCCGATGCCTGGGGCAAGTCCGCAACCTTCATGCCGAAGCCAATCTTCGGTGACAACGGCTCGGGCATGCACTGCCACCAGTCGCTTTGGGCCAACGGCGTTCCGCTGTTCTACGACGAGAAGGGCTACGCCGGCCTGTCCGATACCGCCCGCTGGTACATCGGCGGTCTGCTGAAGCACGCCTCCGCAGTGCTGGCATTCACCAACCCGACGGTGAACTCCTACCGCCGCCTGGTCAAGGGCTACGAGGCTCCGGTCAACATGGTGTACTCGCAGGGCAACCGCTCCGCCGGTATCCGCATCCCGATCACCGGTTCGAACCCGAAGGCCAAGCGCATCGAGTTCCGCGCACCGGATGCCGCTTCCAACCCGTACCTGGCCTTCGCCGCACAGCTGATGGCAGGCCTCGACGGCATCAAGAACCGCATCGAGCCGGCGGACCCGATCGACAAGGACCTCTACGAGCTCCCGGCCGAGGAAGCCAAGGACATCCAGAAGGCCCCGGGTTCGCTCGACGAGGCACTCGATGCCCTGGAGAACGACTTCGACTTCCTGCTCGAGGGCGACGTGTTCACTGAGGACCTGATCCGCACCTGGATCGAATACAAGCGCGAATACGAAATCAAGCCGCTGTCGCTGCGCCCGAACCCGTACGAGTTCGAGCTGTACTACGGCTGCTAGGTAGAATTCAGGGCTAAACGGGGTTTAGTCCGCAGATGGGTCCGCACGAGCCGCCAGAACGTTATTCACGGCGGAACGTGCGGACTCATCTCTGTCTGGCCACAAGTGGCCTTAAACATCCAAGGTTGTCTTTGCCGACGCGTGAGGAGCCGCGCCTGGACAACTTTCACATCAAGCCCCATGGCCAAGCGCTATCCGAATGGACGGCGCGGGGCTTTTTGCCTTTTCGTGGCTATTTCGTCGCGAGCGCGAGCGCGAGCGCGGCTATGCGGAGCGGGCAGGGGCGAGTATGGGCATTTGGTAGTTCGGTTAGTGAAGCCCCGCTATGCTGGTGCGGCGAGTTTCCTCCCACGCCGAACCGTCGTGGGTGGTAACCCGCACCTTTTCCAACCTAGGGTCTTCCCAGCCAGCTTTGCCCATTATGTCGAAGGAGAGAGAGTGCAGGTATTTCCCCCGCCAGTTGTTGCTTGAGAGCACAACCACCAAAACTCCCTCTTCGGGAGACGACCAGGAGTCTATGTTCCGGTGCGGGGTGCCCTCCATGAAGCCTGCCAAGCTCGCAGCTCCGTAGCCGTTCAGGAAGTGGTTGATCTGGGTGTCCGCCCAGGCTTGCGAGAGGTCTTCAGCTGAGGCTTCTTGAGTCACCGTCTCTACAACGGGTGGGCTGTAGACCTGAGGCAAGGAACTCTCGGACACGCATCCGGTGAGCGCAAGGGCCAACAGGGCGAGGGTAGCTAGTCTCTTCATGATTCCTCCAAGTGGTTTAGGTTGAGTCTAGGCAGGTGGGGCAATGATTGACCAAGTGACCACGGTGCTTGGTGGATCTTCCCGGTTAGGTACTCACTAGGCTGCAGTCCGCAACAGGTCTACCGACGGCCACTTTTCGTCCTTCCTACCCAACAGCAGAACCCCGGAAATCACGCGGGAATCAGCGGCATTCAACCCATGCCAATTACCTTTTTCCAGTTCGAGCCCTACTACGGCTGCTAAGTAGGGCGCCGGGATTCTCCGGCGGCCATTGAAAAAGTCCGTGTGGCTGCGGTTGCTTCATCACGAAGCATCCGCAGCGGCACGGACTTTTTTGCATGTGACATTGTCGGGCAGTGGCCAGGGCTACGTCGCTTGCGCTGGTGCACCGTCTGGCGGCGCGCAGTGCGGCTTTTGGTCCCGCCCCGCCCTAACCTGAGGTTACGTTAAGGAATTGCCTCGGAACCGCATGGTTCCGGGGCAATTCCCCTCTTTTGGCCGAAAACTGTAGCCACTAAAGTTTTCACGAAAAGCCTTCCAATCTCCGCGAGCAAGGTGTAATTTGTTGCCATGGAACAAGGCACCAAGGCCATGCATGTAGCCATCAACACATCCCGCAGGGTCAACAAGGCCGGTGTGGAGGTCGAATACCGGTCCGCCCTGGTGCGCCGGACCTACCGCGAGGGCGGCAAGGTCAAGCACGAGACCCTGGGCAACATTTCCTACCTGCCCGAACGCGCCATCCTGGACCTGAAGGCGTCCCTGAACGGCAAGAGAATGGTGGACGCCGATGCCCGGATGCAGATCCTGCGCACCCTGCCCCACGGACACATCGACGCGATCTACGCCATGGCCCGCGGCCTGCGCTTCGAATCCCTGTTGGGCCCCGCCTGCCGGAACCGGGACCTCATCATGGCCCTGCTGGCGGCCCGGATCTGCAAGCCGACCTCCAAGCTCGCCACCCTGAACTGGTTCGCCGACACCACCCTGGGCACCGACCTCGGACCGGCCACCACCGACGAGCTCTACGCCGCCATGGACTGGCTCCTGGAACAACAACCCCGCATCGAAAAGCAGCTCGCCCGCACCCACCTCGGACCCGAACACAACCCCGAGGGCCTCGCGCTCTTTGACCTGTCCTCCTCCTGGGTCACCGGAACCCACAACCCGCTGGCAAAATTCGGGTATTCCAGGGACAAGAAACGCGGCTGCGAACAAATCGAATACGGCATGCTCGCCACCCGCGCCGGACTGCCCATCGCCGTGCGAGTGTTCCCCGGGAACACCGCCGACCCGACCGCATTCATCCAGATTGCCAAGGAGATCCACGCCCTCTCCGGCGTCCATGACCTGGCCATGGTCGGAGACCGCGGCATGATCACCAACGCACGGGTCGAAGACCTCAAAAAAGACACCGACTTCTCCTGGGTCACCGCGCTGCGCAACACCGACATCCAGCACCTCGCCGAGGACAACGGCCCCCTGCAGATGAGCCTGTTCGACCAACAAAACCTCGCCGAGATCACCCACCCGAAATACCCCGGCGAACGGCTCATCGCCTGCCGCAACCCCGCCCTGGCCGCCAAGCGCGCCCACAAACGCACCAACCTGCTCGAGGCCACCGAGGAAAAGCTGGAAACCATCAAGAAAGCGGTGGAGGCCGGCCGCCTCAAGGGCGCCGGAAAGATCGGGGTGAAGGTCGGCAAGGTCGCCGGCAAATACAACATGCAAAAGCACTTCAACCTCATCATCGAAGACACCGCCTTCACCTACACCCGCAACACCGGATCCATTGCCCGCGAGGCCGACCTGGACGGCATCTACGTCATCCGCACCAACCTCCCCGCCGACACCATGGACGCCCCCGAGGCGGTGCGCACCTACAAGTCCCTGGCCAACGTGGAAAAGATCTTCAAGACCCTCAAAACCCGCGACCTGGGCATCCGCCCCATCCGCCACTACACCGAAAACCGGACCCGAGCCCACGTCTTCCTCTGCATGCTCGCCGCCCACCTCACCTGGCACCTGCGCACCGCCCTCGCACCACTGACCTTCACCGACGAGAACCGACCCGTGCCCGAGGAACCCGTCGCCAAGGTCGAACGCTCCGCCGCCGCGGCATCCAAGGCCAGCACCCGGAAACTCGACGACGGGACCACCGCCACCAGCTACCAAGACCTCCTGACCCACCTGGGAACCCGGACCAGGAACACCACCAGCGTCCCGGGCACCGAGCGGACCTTCGAACTGCTTTCCCTGCCCACGCCCCGCCAACAAAGGGCCATGGACCTCATCGACCACCACATCAAAAACCACAGAAAGTAGCCAGAGAACCGGAACCAAAAACGCCAGGATCCCCGACAATCCGGGGATCCTGGCGTTCTGTCTGCCGTAACTTCAGCCTAACCGACCAGCGAAGTGAGCAGGAAAGCGCAGTCTTCGGTGGCAACAACGTTGTGAATGGCATCGGGCAGCACGAACAGGCCGCCGTGTGCTATCGCCCGTGAATCGCCCACCCAATTCACCACGATCGACCCGCGCAACACTTGAAGGGTCGCAGCCTCGGGCTTTTCATGGTCGTTCAGTGTTGACCCGGCCAGCAGGGTGATCAACGTGTGGCGCAAGCGCCCGTCATTGAGCACCGCAACGGCGCTGCGGCCGTTGTTGGAGGCGGTCGCCTTCTCAAATTCCCTGGCGACCAGTTGGTCAAGTTCCGCGCTGGTGACGTGCATGGCTATCCCCTGCCCTTTCAAAGACGAACGCATGGCCCCACTGTTTCCATCAGCCTAGGCGGTTCTCTCTTCAAAGCCATAGAAGTGGCGTTCAAGAACCTGCCGCGACCGGCGCGTGGTCTTGAGGTAGTCGTCCTCCATGACCGAGGCCTCTCCCGGTGCGTACCCACACCAGCGGGCCACCGCTTCCATGTCGCGCCAGGAATTCGGCAACACGTCTGAGACCCGTCCGGTGCAAATCAGGCCCCCGCTGCGGATCCTGGTGGCCAGGGACCACGCATCGTCCAGCAGCGCCACCTCTTCGGCGGGGATGAGCCCGGCCTCGGCAATGGCCTTCAGCGCCGGGCGCGTGGAGGTGGTGCGCAACGCCGGGTGGTCCTTGGCGTGCTGCAGTTGCATGAGCTGGACCAACCATTCGACGTCGCTGAGCGAGCCGCGGCCCAGTTTCAGGTGCCGTTCCGGCTCGGCACCGCGGGGCAACCGCTCTGCCTCCACGCGCGCCTTGATCCTGCGAATTTCGCGAATCTGTTCCTCGCCCATGACCTGCTCGTAACGCAGGGGGTCGACCATGGCCATGAAGTCATCGGCCAGATTCTCCGACCCGGCCATGGGGGTGGCGCGCAACAGAGCCTGTTGTTCCCAGATCTGGGACCAGCGCCGGTAGTACTCCTCGTAGGAGGCCAGCGAGCGCACCAGCGGCCCGCTCTTGCCCTCCGGTCGCAGCGCAGCGTCGATTTCCAGTCGCGGTTCTGCCTGGATCGCCGGCACCATGGGCCTGCCCAACAGCGACCCGAGCGCAGTGGCGATGCGCAGCGACTGCTCTTGTGCACGCTGCTGGTCGGCCTCGTCGAAGGCCCGCTGGACGAACATCACATCCGCGTCGGAGCAATAACCGATCTCGTGGCCGCCCTGGCGGCCCATCGCCACGACCAGGAATTCTCCCAGCTGCGGGGTCGAGGCGTATTCGGTGCTCTGGGCGACCTCCAGGGCACCGCGCACGGCTGCCCTGTCGTTGTCGGCCAGGGCCCGCCCCACGGTGTCTTGGTCGATGACCCCGGCGCCGTCGGCCAGGGAGATGCGCAGGATCTCGCGGCGCCTGATCACCCGGATCAACCGGATCGCCTGGTCGGAGCCCAGGTTCCGCTTCAGCTTCGAGGAGATCTCGCCCCACAGCGCCTCGTAGCCCAGGGGCTGCAGTGACTTGTTGGATCCGAGCCAGGCCGCCGATTCCGGGGAGACCTCCAGCAGATCGGTGATGAAGCGGGAGTTGGACAGGATCTTGCACAGGCGCTCGGCCGCTGCGGATGAATCCCGCAACATGCCCAGGTACCAGTGCGACTCCCCCAGCGATTCGCTCAGCCGCCTGAAGCCCAGCAAGCCGGCATCCGGGTCCACGCCCTCGGCGATCCACCCCAGGAGCACAGGCAGCAGCTGTCGCTGCAGGGCGGCGCGCCTGCGCATGCCGCCGGTCAAGGCCTCGATGTGGCGCATCGCCGCCTTCGGGTCCACGTAGCCCAGGGCGCGCAGGCGGGATTGCGCCGCTTCCGGGGACAGGCGCACCTCGTCGGCCGACAGGTTTGAGGCGCTGTTGAGCAGCGGCCGGTAGAAGATCCGTTCGTGGAGCAGGCGCACCAGGCGCCTGGTGTCGCCCCAGCGGTCAAGCAGGCCGGCAGCGGTGGACAGCTCGACACCCAGGGTGGAGCGCACAGCACGCGCCAGGACGCGCTGTCCCGACTCCTTGTGCGGCATCAGGTGCGTCCGACGCAGGTTCACCAGCTGGATGCGGTGCTCGAGCACGCGCAGGAAGCGGTAGGAGCGGTCAAACTTCTCGGCGTCGTCGCGTCCGATGTATCCGGCCAGGCTCAACGCGGCGATGGCCTTGGTGGTGGAGCGCGCGCGCACGGTCTCATCCACCCGTCCGTGGACCAGCTGGAGCAGCTGGACGGTGAATTCGACGTCCCGGAGCCCGCCGGGGCCCAGCTTGAGCTGGTACGCCAACTCGGCCGGCTTGATGTTCGCGGTGACCCGGCGGCGCATGCGCTGCACCGATTCCACGAAGCCCTCGCGTTCCGAGGAAGACCAGACCAATGGTTCCACCATGGCCTCGTAGGCAGCGCCCAACTGCGCGTCCCCGGCGATCGCCCTGGCCTTCAACAGCGCCTGGAACTCCCAGGACGCGGCCCAGCGCGCGTAGTAGGCGGCGTGGGACTCCAGGGTGCGGCTCAGCGCCCCGTCCTTGCCCTCGGGACGGAGGTTCGCGTCCACCTCCCACAGGCCGGGTTCGATCCCGGCGGAGTCGATGGCCCGGGAGATGCCGATCGCAAGCTCCCTGGCCAGGGAATGGGCCAGATCCTCGTCCAGCCGGTCGCTGGAGTGCACGTAGATGACATCGACGTCCGACACGTAGTTCAGTTCGTGGGCCCCGCACTTGCCCATGCCGATCACCGCCAGGCGCAGGTCGGCAATGTCCTCGGCTTCGAAGCGGTGCCGGGCCTCGGCCCGGCTGATGGCCAGGGCACCCTCGAGGGCGGCCGCTGCAAGGTCGGCCAGCTCCCGTCCGACTTCCGGCATGGCAGCCAGTGCATCGGCTGCCCCGAGGTCGCGGTGGGCCAGGCCGAGCAGGGCGCGGCGGTAGGCCACGCGCAACACTCGGTGTCCGTCCTCGCCGAAGACGGCGGCCACCGGGGGGATGCCCGATGCCGGGTCGGCTCCCACGGCGATCAGCAGCTCGGCACGCAATTCCTGGGCGCTGCGCCCGTGCATGCGTTCCGGTGCGGGCTCCTGCAGGATCTCCAGGCACGAGGGTTCGCGGATGAGGAAGTTCGCCAGGGCGTCCGAGGCACCGAGCAAGCGCAAGAAACCCGGCGCGGTGCGCGGGCCCAGCGCCAGTTCCAGGGCCGCCGGGGCGTGCGGGATGAGGCGGATCAGCGCGAGCAGCGCCTGGTCCGGGTCCGCGGCATGGGCCAGGTGGCCCACGAGCGCCCGGTGGTCAATATCCGCCAGTTCCTTGTCGGCCAGAAAGCGCTTGGCGCGCTCCAAGTCGTCGAACCCGGCCGAAATCAGCTGCCTCGTCGAGATCTGCAAGGGCATTCCCCTAGAGGATCCCCAGGTAGCGCCGGAGTTCGAACGGGCTCACGTTCTGGCGGTAGGCTTCCCATTCGTCGCGCTTGTTGCGCAGGAACGAGGTGTAGACCTGCTCGCCGAGGATGTCTGCGACCAGTTCGGATTCCTCCATGGCGCGGATGGCATCGTGCAGGGACCCGGGAAGCGGGTCGTGTCCGCTGGCGCGGCGCTCGGCGCTGCTCAGGCCCCACACGTCCTCTTCGGCCTGCGGTTCGAGCTCGTAGCCTTCCTGGATGCCCTTCAGTCCGGCGCCCAGCAGGCAGGCGTAGGCCAGATAGGGGTTGGTGGCCGAGTCGATGCCGCGGTACTCGACGCGCGCCGACTGGCCCTTGCCCGGCTTGTAGAGCGGAACACGCACCAGTGCTGAACGGTTGTTGTGGCCCCAAGAGCGGTGGCTCGGGGCCTCCCCGCCACCCCAGAGGCGCTTGTAGGAGTTCACGAACTGGTTGGTCACCGCGGTGAACTCCGGTGCGTGGCGCAGGATCCCGGCAATGAACTGGCGGGCGGTGTCGGAGAGCTGGAATTCACGGCCCGCCTCGAAGAAGGCGTTGGTGTCGCCCTCGAAGAGCGAGAAGTGGGTGTGCATGCCGGAGCCGGGTTCGTCGGAGAACGGCTTGGGCATGAACGTCGCGTAGATGCCCTGCTGGATCGCGACTTCCTTGATCACGGTGCGGAATGTCATGACGTTGTCGGCCGTCTGCAGCGCATCGGCGTAACGCAGGTCGATCTCGTTCTGGCCGGGGCCGTTTTCGTGGTGGCTGAACTCCACGGAGATGCCCACGGCTTCGAGCATTGTCACCGCGGTGCGGCGGAAGTCCTGGGCGACGCCGCCGGTGACGTGGTCGAAGTACCCGCCCCGATCAACCGGGACCGGGTATCCGTCGGTTCCCAGCTCGGAGGAACGTAACAAATAGAATTCAATCTCGGGGTGCGTGTAGCAGGTGAAGCCCATCTCGGAGGCGACGGCCAGCTGGCGCTTGAGCACCTGCCGGGAGTCGGCTGCGGCAGGCAGTCCGTCCGGGGTCAGGATGTCGCAGAACATCCGCGACGTAGGCTCGGTCTCGCCGCGCCACGGCAGGATCTGGAAGGTGGAGGGGTCCGGCTGCAACAGCATGTCCGACTCGTAAATCCGCGACATTCCCTCGATGGAGGAACCGTCGAAGCCCAGGCCTTCCTCGAAGGCACCCTCGACCTCGGCAGGGGCCAGGGCCACGGATTTCATGGAACCCACCACATCGGTAAACCACAGGCGCACGAAACGTACGTCCCTCTCCTCAATGGTTCTAAGGACGAATTCCTGCTGGCGATCCACGGCGGGTTCCTTCCACAAACGGTTTTGGCGGCGGTTCCCGCCCCACTGACTCACTTTATACGTTTTTACGGCCGGGACACGGGAGGACAGCTGCGCCGAATGTGCATTAGTCTCTTGCCCATGAGTGCTCATCCTTCCACACCAGCAAATTCCCCTGCCACAGGCGCCGTTTCCGGACCGCGAATCCGTCTGCACCACCTGCAAACGGCGAAAAACGAGGGCCGGAAATTTGCGATGCTCACCGCCTACGACACGATGATGGCGGGCATCTTTGACGCCGCCGGCATTGAAGTGCTGCTGGTGGGCGACTCGGCGGCCAACACCGTGATGGGCTATTCCTCTACCTTGCCGATCACCATGGACGAAATGATCGTCTTTTCCAAGGCGGTGGTCTCCGGCGCCCAGCACGCGCTGGTGGTGTGCGACTTGCCGTTCGGATCCTACGAGGTCTCCCCCGAACAGGCCGTTTCATCGGCGGTGCGTCTCATGAAGGAGGGCGGTGTGCACGCCGTGAAGCTGGAAGGCGGGCAGTATTTCGTTCCGCACGTGCGTGCCCTGGTGGCCGCCGGCGTTCCGGTGATGGCACATATCGGCTTCACCCCGCAGTCCGAACATGCGCTGGGAGGCTACCGCGTCCAGGGTCGCGGCGACGCCGCTGCGGTACTGGTCGCCGACGCCCAGGCGCTGGAGGCCGCGGGGGCCTTCGCCGTGCTGATGGAAATGATCCCCACCGGCACCGCGCGCCAAGTTGACGAAGCGTTGCGCGTTCCCACCGTCGGCATCGGCGCCGGTGCCGCCACCACGGGCCAGGTCCTGGTTTGGCAGGACATGCTGGGCCTGGGCAGCGGCAAGAGTGCGCGGTTCGTGAAGAAGTACGCGGACCTGCGCTCGGTGGTGTCGGGGGCAGCGACCGCCTACCGCGAGGACGTGCTGGCCGGAACCTTCCCGGCGGCGGAACACGAGTTCGGGGACCGGTAGCCCCCCTACTCCTCCTCTTCCTCGTCTTCCTCGTCCCACTGCTCGTTGCGTTCGCGCACCTTGCTCATGGCCAGTTCCGCCTCGGCGCGCGAGGCATACGGCCCAAGGAGCTGCGACCAATCGGCCTGCGGCCCGGTTTCGACCTGGCCGGTGGTGATGTTGAACCAGAATTCGCCCTCGCCGGGCAATGCTCCACTCATCGGGATTGACCCACCTTTCGTTGACGCCACATTGACTCGATATGCCACCACCCTACAGCCGACGGCCGCCCGGGCAACGGCCCGACTCCTTGGCACACGGCACCATCGACCCCGCTAGAATGGGAACCATGCCTTTAGCAACAACCGCACCCATCGGATCCCTCGTTCCCGGTACCCCCACTCCGCAGCGAACCGTCCCCAACTCGATCCCCCGTCCCGAATATGTCGGGAGGCCGGCACCGCGCAAATCCGACGCACCGGAAGTCCGCTCCGCGGACATCATCGCCCGGATGCGCGTGGCGTCAAAGATCGCCGCGCAGGCGTTGGCGGAGGTCGGCAAGGCCGTCGTCCCGGGAGTCACCACCGACGAGCTGGACAGGATCGGGCACGAATTCCTGCTAGACCACAAGGCCTACCCCTCGACACTGGGCTACCGCGGCTTCACGAAGTCGCTGTGCGCCTCCATCAACGAGGTCATCTGCCACGGCATCCCCGACACCACAGTGGTGCAGGACGGGGACATCGTGAACATCGACATCACCGCGTTCATCGGCGGGGTCCACGGCGACACCAACGCCACCTTCCTGGCCGGGAACGTCGACGAGGAATCGCGGCTGCTGGTCGAGCGCACCGAGGAATCCCTGCGACGGGCCATCAAGTCCGTCATGCCGGGCCGGGAAATCAACGTCATCGGCCGCACCATCTCCGCCTACGCAAAACGCTTCGGCTATGGCGTGGTGCGGGACTTCACCGGGCACGGCGTGGCAGAATCCTTCCATACCGGGTTGATCATCCCGCACTACGATGCGGCACCGGCCTACAGCCAGCTGATCGAACCGGGCATGACGTTCACCATCGAACCCATGCTCACCCTGGGCACCATCGAGTGGGACATGTGGGACGACGGCTGGACCGCCACCACCAAGGACCGCAAGCGCACGGCACAATTTGAACACACACTGCTCGTCAACGAGGACGGCGCCGAAATCCTGACCCTGGCCTAACCCCAGGGACCCCGTTCTAGCCCCCTCCTTAGAGAAAGAGCCCGACCCGCATGTCTGAACGCGCACTGAACCCATCGCCCACGGCCATTGGCATCGACATCGGCGGCACCGGCATCAAGGGCGGCATCGTCGACCTCGTAACCGGAAAGCTGATCGGCGAACGCGTCCGCATCGACACCCCGAAGCCTGCGACCCCGGCCGCGGTGGCCGAGGTGGTTGCGCAGATCGTCGCCCAGCTCGATGAGCGGGACGGGGCTCCCGGGGCGCAGACCCCCGTCGGCGTCACGTTCCCCGCCATCATCCACCACGGAGTGGCCCGCTCGGCCGCCAACGTGGACAAGTCATGGATCGGCACCGACGTTGATGCGCTGTTCACCGCGCAACTGGGGCGCCCGGTCCATGTCATGAACGACGCCGACGCCGCGGGCCTGGCCGAGGCGCGTTACGGTGCCGGGGCGGGCGTGGGAGGTTCGGTGCTGGTGATCACCCTGGGCACCGGCATCGGCTCGGCGCTGATCCACAACGGCGTGCTGGTTCCCAACGTGGAGCTGGGCCACCTGGAGATCGATTCGGCGGTCGCCGAGACCCGCGCCTCGGCCGCGGCGCGCGAGCGCGAGGACCTGGGCTGGGACGAATACGCGGTGCGATTGCAGCGCTTCTTCTCCCACGTGGAGTTCCTCTTCTCCCCCTCGCTGTTCATCATCGGCGGCGGCATTTCCAAGCGTGCGGACGACTACCTGCCCCAGCTTTCGCTTTCCACCCCGATCACCGTGGCGAAGTCGAAGAACAACGCCGGCATCGTCGGGGCCGCCCTGCAGCAGTCGGGCCTTTCCTAGCCGGTTCCCGAAAGGGGGACGCCAATGGCGGGCCGCCTGCATCCCGAATCGGGAAGCAGGCGGCCCGCCATTGGTCTCGATTGCCTTGGTTGCGCAGCGGCGGATCGGGTCCTAGCGCGCGCCCAGCGGACGCTGGTGGCCCGAGGGCCGGGTGTCGCGTTCGGCCCGCAACTTCGCGATGGCCCCTTCGAAGTCCTCCAGGGACTTGAAATCCTGGTAGACGCTGGCGAAGCGCAGGTAGGCGACCTCGTCGAGTCGCTGCAGCGGCGTGAGGATCGCCAGGCCGACTTCGCGGGCGTTGATTTCCGCGGCGCCGCTGGAACGAACCGCCTCTTCAACCTCCTGGGCCAACAATGCGAGGTCGTCGTCGGTGACGGGACGCCCCTGGCACGCCTTGCGCACCCCGTTGATGACCTTGGCACGGCTGAACGGCTCGGCCACCCCGGAACGCTTGAGCACGTTCAGGCTGGTGGTTTCCGCAGTGCTGAACCGGCGGCCGCATTCGGCGCATTGCCGGCGGCGGCGAATCGCGGTGCCGTCGTCGGTCAGTCGGCTATCCACGACGCGTGAATCGGTGTGCCTGCAGTAGGGACAGTACATGGCACCCCTTCCTCGGGTCTCGTTCATGCAAAGCACATGCGTGCTCGGGATTAGTTTAGGGCCACATATAGCGTAGTCACAACAATGTCATTACCATATGTTGTGGTCTTTGCCACACCCTGCCCATCACGTCGCCGCCGGGCGGAACCGCTAGGCGAAACGGATGGCCACCGCGTCGCCGTGTGCAGGCAGGTCCTCGGCGTTGGCCAGGGCCACCACGTGGGGGGCCACCACCGACAGCGCGGCACGGTCGTAGTCGATGACCTGGATGGCCTTGAGGAAGGTGTTGACGTTCAGCCCCGAGGCGAAGGCAGCGGTTCCGCTGGTCGGCAGGACGTGGTTGGAACCCGCGCAGTAGTCCCCCAAGCTCACCGGGGAATGCGCCCCGACAAACACGGCACCCGCCGCTGTGACCAACGCGGCGTCGGCGGCCGCATTGGCCGTGTGGATCTCCAGGTGCTCGGCCGCATACACGTTGCACACCGCGATGCCCGCGGCCATGTCGTCGACCAGGATCGTGGCCGACTGCTTACCGCCCAGCGCAATGTGCACCCGCTCGGAGTGCTTGGTGGTGGAGCACTGGCCCTCCAGCGCGCTCCGCACCGCTTCGGCAAGCTCGGGCGAATCGGTGATGAGCACCGCTGCGGCATTGGGGTCGTGCTCGGCCTGGGAAATCATGTCTGCGGCGATGAATTCCGGGTTCGCCGTGGCGTCGGCCAAGATCGCGATTTCGGTGGGGCCTGCCTCGGCGTCGATGCCGACCACGCCCTTGACCAGGCGCTTGGCGGTGGCGACAAAGAGGTTTCCGGGGCCGGTGACCACGTCGACAGGTTCGATGGCCAGTTGCGGGTCCATGTCCCCGGTGACGGGGACGCCGTAGGCGAAGGCGGCGATGGCCTGGGCCCCGCCCATGGAGTGGACCTCCTCCACGCCGAGCAGCTGGGCCGCTGCCAGGATCGTGGGGTGCGGCAAACCGCCGAATTCCTTTTGCGGTGGCGAGGCGATGGCCAGCGAGCCGACGCCGGCGGCCAGTGCGGGGACGGCGTTCATGATCACGGAGCTCGGGTAGACGGCCAGGCCGCCGGGAACGTACAGGCCCACACGGCGTACCGGAACCCAGCGCTGGGTGACGGTTGCACCGGTCCCGTAGTCAATGCGGGTGTCTTCCGGCACCTGGGCAGCGGCAAAGGCGCGTGCCCGGGCAATGGATTCCTCCAGTCCCGCACGGACCTGGGGGTCCAGGTCCGCCAGGGCGCGTTCCATGGCCTCGGCCGGGACACGGGTGTGGGTCTGGGTGACGCCGTCAAACCTTTCGGCCAGTTCGGACAGGGCGGCGAAGCCCTCGGCACGGACGCGGGCAATGATGCCCTCGACCGCCTCGGCGGCCGTGGCAAAGTTCAGCTCGGGCCGGGGAAGCACCGCCTTGAGGCTTGCATGGTCCAATGCGGCGCCCCGCAGGTCAAGGTCTTGGAGCGCGGAAAAGGTCTGGGGGCTGGCGTTGCTAGTCACCGCACCAGTTTATCGTGTCGGCGGACCGGCACCACGACATGCGCCTGGCATCGCCCTTAACAATCGAAACGGCACTTCCCTCCCTACCAGGTGCTTCCCCCGCTGCATGCCGGTGCCATAGTCTGCACCTAGTACGCACGAATCCATGGAAAGGGGATCCCCATGCCACTGCCACACGGAAGCATCGAACAGTCGCCGACAGGATTGCGCATCGTGATAGAGCGCGAGGTCGCGTTCGGCCTGGAGGAAATCTGGAACGCCTTCACCACCCCGGAGGGACTCGAACCCTGGGTGGGAGTCCTGCGCGGAAACCGCGAAGCCGGAAACCTGCGCTTCTCCATGGTCGAGGAAGGGAAGGAAGCGGAGCCCGCGGCACTGGAAATCATCCGTTGCAGGGCACCGCATGAACTGGCCTTCACCACGAACAGCGAGTACGGCGCCTGGCACCTCGGGCTCGAACTGTCCAGGCAGGACGGGGTGAGTTCGATTCGCTTCATCCAGGAACTCGGGCTGACCGACGATCCGAGCAGCATCGGACCTGGCTGGGAGTACTACGTCCAGAGGGCGATTGTTTCACTGGAGGGCGGCGACGTCGATTCGGTCAAATGGGACGACTACTACCCGGCCCTTGCGCCGGCATACGCGAAGGCGCCCGAATAGGCTTCGGATTCGGCCCTTGGGCCCCGGACCGTGCGGGGCCCGCGCAAGGCCAACACCCACCAGGAAGGGCGCTACCCCATGACACAGGCCCACGGCGCTGTGGAACTGTCGGCGACCGGTCGGCGAATCGTCATCGAACTCGATGCGCAGACCGGCGTCCGTGACATCTGGGATGCCTTCACCACGGCGGAGGGCCTCCGCTCCTGGGCCGGGATCCTGTGCGGGAACGCGGAAAGCGGAGATCTGCGGTTCGCGTTCCTTGAGGACGGGCTGGAATCGGCCGCCGGGAGCGTGCGGATCCACCGGTGCAGGCCGCCGTACAAGTTCCGCCTGACGGCCGACACCGAACAAGGGGCCTGGGATCTTGGCCTGGATCTTTCGTCTCGAACGGGGACCAGGAAGATCAGGTTCATCCATGAACTCGCCGCGTCCGATGACCCAGGCACCATCGGGCCGGGCTGGGAATATTACCTGCAGCGGATGCTCGTGCATCTGGAGGGCGGCGACGTTGATTCGGTCAAATGGGACGACTACTACCCGGCCCTGGCAGCAGCATACGCGAAGGCGCCCGAATAGATCCGCCCGCGGGCGGGCTTTTCATTCGGGCGCCGTGGCACCGGGTTTTGGTCCGTGTCAGCCGTCGAGGCAGGTCGAACCCAGCAGGACCTTCAGGTCCCCGAATAGCGCCGAGTTCGGGTTGACGCGGTATTCCATGCCCAAGCGCATGAGCGAGACGCCGCGGGTGCTGTGCAGCTTCACGCGGACCTCGGTGGTGCCCTGGTGCACGCGCAGCACTTCCCCGAGCGCGGAGATGACCTCCTCGGTGGCCTTGTGGTTGGCCATCGAGATGACCACCGGGCCGCCTTCGCCGTCCTCGCTGATTTCCGGGACCGTGAGCTCCTGGGCGTTGAGCGTGATGGAGCCGTCGTCGCGCTTCTGCACGCGGCCCTTGACCACCACGATCAGGTCCTCGGCCAGTACGTTGGCGATCGGCGCGTAGGCGTTGCCGAAGAACATGGTTTCCATGGACCCGGAAAGGTCCTCGATCTCGCATCTGGCGTACGGGTTGCCGCTCTTCTTGGCAATGCGGCGCTGCAGCGAGGTGATCATCCCGCAGATGGTCACGGTGTGCCCATCCTGCGGGCCGTCATCGGATAGCACCTGGGTGACGGACATGTCGGCGTTCTGCTCCAGCAGCCCACCCAGGCCCTTGAGCGGGTGGTCCGAGACATAGAGCCCGAGCATGTCGCGTTCGAAGGCCAACTTGTCCTTCTTCTCCCAGTCGGGCATGTCCGGGACCGCGACAGTCATCCCGGCAGCGGCGGTCGGGTCCTCAAACGCGCTAAAGAGGTCGAACTGGTTGGCCGCCTCGTTGCGCTTGACCGAGATGACCGAGTCCACGGCCTCCTCGTGGACCGCGACCAGGGCACGGCGGGCATGTCCCATGGAGTCGAAGGCGCCTGCCTTGATCAGGGATTCGATGGTCCGCTTGTTGCAGACCACCGCCGGGACCTTTTGCAGGAAGTCGGCAAAGTTCTCGAAATTCCCCTTTTCGGCCCGGGATTCAACCAAGGCGTTGACCACGTTCGCGCCGACGTTGCGGATCGCTCCCATGCCGAAGCGGATGTCGGTGCCCACCGGGGTGAAGTTCAGGGCCGACTCGTTCACATCCGGCGCCAACACGGTGATGCCCATGTGCCGGCATTCGTTCAGGTACATGGCCGTCTTGTCCTTGTCGTCCGCGACGGACGTCAGCAAGGCTGCCATGTACTCGGACGGGTAGTGGGCCTTGAGGTACGCGGTCCAGTAGGAGATCACGCCGTAGGCGGCCGAGTGCGCCTTGTTGAAGGCGTAGTCGGAGAAGGGCAGCAGGATGTCCCACAGGGCCTTGACGGCCTCCATGGTGTACCCATTGTCGACCATGCCCTGGGAGAAGCCGGCGAACTGCTTGTCCAGCTCGGACTTCTTCTTCTTGCCCATGGCGCGGCGCAGGATGTCTGCCTGGCCCAGCGAGAAGCCGGCCAGCTTCTGCGCGATGGACATGACCTGCTCCTGGTACACGATCAGGCCGTAGGTGGTGCCCAGGATCTCCCGCAGGGGTTCCTCGAGCGTGGGGTGGATCGGGGTTTCTTCCTGGAGCTTGTTCTTGCGCAGCGCATAGTTGTTGTGCGAGTTCGCGCCCATGGGTCCGGGCCGGTAGAGGGCGAGCACCGCGGAGATGTCTTCGAAGTTGTCCGGGCGCATGAGCTTGAGCAGCGAGCGCATGGGCCCGCCGTCGAGCTGGAACACGCCCAGGGTGTCGCCGCGGGCCATCAGTTCGTAGGCCCCGGCGTCGTCCAGGGCCAGGGTTTCCAGGTCCAGTTCCACGCCCTGGTTCGCCTTCATGTTTTCCAGGGCGTCGGAAATGATGGTGAGGTTGCGCAACCCCAGGAAGTCCATCTTGATCAGCCCCAGGCCTTCACAGGTCGGGTAGTCGAACTGGGTGATGACCTGGCCGTCCTGGATGCGGCGCATGATCGGGATGACGTCGATGATCGGATCCGAGCTCATGATGACCCCGGCGGCGTGCACGCCCCACTGGCGCTTGAGCCCCTCGATCCCCTTGGCGGTCTCGAAGACGCGTGCTGCCTCCGGGTCGGTGGCCACCAGCTGGCGGAAGTCCCCGGCCTCGGAGTAGCGCTTGGACTTCGGGTCCTCGATGTCGTTGAGCGGGATGTCCTTGGCCATCACCGCCGGGGGCAGCGCCTTGGTCAGCGATTCGCCCATGGAGAAGGGATAGCCCAGCACGCGCGAGGAGTCCTTCAGCGCCTGCTTGGTCTTGATCGATCCATAGGTCACGATCATGGATACGCGTTCGTCTCCGTATTTCTCGGTGACGTACCTGATCACCTCCGAGCGGCGCCTATCATCGAAGTCGACGTCGAAGTCGGGCATGGAGACGCGCTCGGGGTTCAGGAAGCGTTCGAAGATCAGCCCGTGGACCAACGGGTCCAGGTCGGTGATGCGCATGGCGTAGGCGACCATGGATCCGGCGCCCGAGCCACGTCCGGGTCCGACGCGGATGCCGTTGTCCTTGGACCAGTTGATGAAGTCTGCCACGACCAGGAAGTAGCCGGGGAAGCCCATCTTGATGATGACGTCGAGTTCGAAGTCGGCCTGCTTGCGCGAAGCCTCCGGGATGCCGCCCGGGTAGCGGTAGTGCAGACCCTTGTCGACTTCCTTGATCAGCCAGCTGGTCTCGTCCTCCCCCGGCGGGCACGGGAAGCGCGGCATGTAGTTGGCGCTGGTGTCGAAGGAGACCTCGGCGCGTTCGGCGATCAACAGGGTGTTGTCGCAGGCCTCGGGCAGCTCCTTGAAAAGGTGGCGCATTTCCGCCGGGCTCTTGAGGTAGTAGCCGGAACCGGAGAAGGCGAAGCGCGAGCCTCCCTGGTCGTAGGTCGGTTCGTCGAGCGTCGAGCCGGAGTTGATGGCCAGCAGCGCCTCGTGCGCCTTGGCATCGTGCTCGTGGGTGTAGTGCAGGTCGTTGGTGGCCACGAGCGGGATGTTCAGTTCCTTGGACAGGCGCAGCAGGTCCTGGGTGACCCGGCGCTCGATGTCCAGGCCGTGGTCCATCAGTTCGCAGAAGTAGTTTTCTTTGCCGAACAGGTCCTGGAACTCCGCTGCCGCGGCCTTGGCCTCGTTGTACTGGCCGAGGCGGAGCTTGGTCTGCACCTCGCCGGAGGGGCAGCCGGTGGTGGCGATGATGCCCTCGTGGTAGGTGTTCAGCAGGTCGCGGTCCAGCCGCGGGTACTTGCCGAAAACCGAATCGAGGGAGGCGATGGAAGAGGCCTTGAACAGGTTCTTCATGCCGGTGTTGTTGTAGCTGAGCAACGTCATGTGCGTGTACAGGCCACCGCCGGAGACATCGTCGCGCTTCTGGCTTTCCTCGGTGCGCCACTTCACACGGGTCTTGTCATCGCGTGCGGTGCCCGGGGTCACGTAGGCCTCGATGCCGATGATCGGCTTGACCCCGGCGGCGGTGGCCTTGGACCAAAAGTCGAAGGCACCGAAGAGGTAGCCGTGGTCGGTGGTGGCCAGGGCCGTCATGCCCAGCCGGTTGGTCTCCTCAAAGAGTTCCGTCAGGCGCGCGGCACCGTCAAGCATTGAGTATTCGGTGTGCGTGTGAAGGTGTACGAATCCATCGCGATTTGAGCTAGCCACCGATCCAGTCTAGGCGCTCGCACCGACACCCGACCACCTGCGCGCGCCAATGTGTGAAGATGCACCCGGTGTTGTTCCGGGTGCATCTTGGCACGGACTAGAAGTTGCCGTCTCGCAGCATTTCGAGGGCGTTGTTCAGGTCCAGCGGGTACTCGCTGGTGTACTCGACCCATTCCCCGTTCACCGGGTGGAAGAACCCCAGCAGTTGGGCATGGAGCCACTGCCGGGTCAGCCCGAGGGCCGCCGACAGCTTGGGGTCCGCCCCATAGGTCTGGTCGCCCGCGCACGGGTGCCGCAGCGCACTGAAATGCACGCGGATTTGGTGGGTGCGCCCGGTTTCCAGGGTGACTTCCACCAGCGATGCCCGGCCGAAGGCCTCGAGCACCTTATAGTGGGTCCTCGAATCGCGGCCATCCTCGACGACGGCGAATTTCCAGTCATGGCCGGGATGGCGGCCAAGCGGAGCATCGATGGTGCCTTCCAGCGGGTCCGGCAGACCCTGGACGACGGCATGGTAGATCTTCTTCGGGGTCCGCTCCTTGAAAGCGCGCTTGAGCGCCGTGTAGGCGCGTTCGGTCTTGGCGACGACCATCAGGCCGCTGGTGCCGACGTCCAGGCGGTGGACGATACCCTGGCGCTCGGCGGAGCCGGAAGTGGAAATGCGGTAACCGGCCGCGGCCAGCGCACCGACCACGGTGGGACCGACCCATCCCGGGGAAGGGTGCGCCGCAACTCCCACGGGCTTGTCGATGACGACGTAGTCGTCGTCGTCGGCAATGATCTTGAGGTCTTCCACGATTTCTACCCTGATTTCTAGTGGGTCCGGCCTAAGCGGGATAAAGACGTCGATGGTGTCGCCCACATTGGTCTTCTTCGACTTGCCCAGCACCTTGCTCCCGAGGGTTACGTTCCCCTCGGCGCAAAGCAATGCCGCCAGCGCGCGGGAGAGCTCAAGGCGTTTGACCAGAAAGGCGTCTATGCGCAGGCCAGCCTCCTCCGGGGCGACGACGAGCGATTCGGTCCGCTCCTGGGTCACTGCAGTTCCCTGGGCTCGGCCCCGGCGTCGTGTCCGGGTTCCTTTTTATCCGCCGGCTTGCTGCCATCGAGTTCGCGGCCGGTGAAGAGCAGCAGGCAGATCCCGATCATCGAGCAGAC
This sequence comes from Paeniglutamicibacter sulfureus, assembly GCF_030512175.1. Taxonomy (GTDB): domain Bacteria; phylum Actinomycetota; class Actinomycetes; order Actinomycetales; family Micrococcaceae; genus Paeniglutamicibacter; species Paeniglutamicibacter sulfureus. Next base: position 26,249 of record NZ_JAULBL010000001.1, read on the forward strand.
GATGAACATGTCGGCGATGTTGAAAATGGCAAAGTTGGGCAGCGCGATGAAGTCCACCACGTGGCCCTGCCCGAAGGATGGGGGACGAAAGAGACGGTCGGTGAGGTTTCCCGCGACCCCGCCCATCAATCCGCCCAGGGCCAGCGACCACGGCCAGACGCGGATCTTGCGGACCAGGAACACCGCCACGTAGATGAGCACCGCTGCCTGGATGATGCTAAAGATCCAGGTGTAGCCCTCCCCCATGGAAAACGCGGCGCCCGAGTTCTTGATGTAATACCAGCGCAGCAGCGGAGGGAAGACGTCGATGACTTGCCCCTCGCTCATGGAGGTTTCAACGATGCGCTTGGTGAATTGGTCCAGGACCAATGCAAGTACCGCCAGGATGCCCGCGGCGTAAATGAGGCGCCGTTTGGTTCCACTGCCTGGCGCGGGCGTGGCGGCGCCTTCCGACGCCGGTGGTGTGGAGCTGTTTTCCATCATGTCCTTTAACGCATTGTTGGCGGTCGGTAACCCGACCGCCAACAATCTTAAGCCATCAATATGTGAGGCAGGTGGTGAAGCAGATTAGCCGTTTTCCTTGGCTTCTGCCGTGTCCATGGAACCCTTGGCTTCGAGGTCGCGCAGCTGACCCTCGATGTAGGTCTTCAGGCGGGCGCGGTAGTCGCGCTCGAATCCACGCAACTGCTCGACCTTGCGCTCCAGAACAGTCTTCTGCTGCTCCAGGGCCGACAGGGTCTTGCGGCTCTTCTCCTCGGCCTCGGAAACGAGGCTGTTTGCCTCGAGCTGGGCTTCGGCGATGATCTTGTCACGCTGTTCAACACCTGCGGAGACGTACTCGTCGTGCAGACGTTGTGCCATGGCGAGGACGCCGGCGGCGGACTCGGCGGTGGAAGCCGGGGCTGCAGCTGCGGCGGCGGGGGCCACCGCTGCTGCCTTTGCCGGCTCTGCTGCCTTGGGTGCTTCCGGAGCCTTGGTCTCGTCCTTCTTGACCTCGGGCGCCTTGGCTTCCTTGGGCTTTTCCGCTTCGACGGGCTTGGCCGCGGGGGCTGCTGCCACAGGGGCTGGGACGGCCTGTTCGCCTTCGCTAATGCCGGCTTCCGACAGGCGGCGACGCAGTTCGTCGTTCTCCTGCGTCAGACGACGTAGCTCGACAACGATTTCGTCTAGGAAATCGTCAACTTCATCCTGATCGTAGCCTTCACGAAACTTCGTCGGCTGAAATCGCTTGTTGACTACATCTTCTGGCGTGAGAGCCATCTGGTCACCTCGATACTTGGTTCTCTCCTCGAACCGCTGAAGTGCGGCACGAGTACACTTACCGTTTATTGGTGCGCAACCCGGTGCAGTCGTTGCGCCTAATGTGACAACACTATAACGACTGGACCGGTAAAGGCTAAAGGAAACGAGTTTTCGTTCCGAAAATTCTTCGCCTTGACCCTTGTCGCACCGTAATTCTTACCTCCGCGGAGGCCTATCACTGAGCCGCGGCAACGCCCAAATTGTTGACAACAATCTTGAGCACTATTACCGCAAAGAACAAAATAATGAACGCCAAATCAAGGCGAATTCCGCCGAGATCCAGCGGTTTTATGCGCGATCGCAACCAGCGCATCGGAGGGTCCGTGGTCTTGGCAATCACCGAGACCGCAACCAGGGCCAGTCCACGCGGACGCCAGGAGCGCGCAAACGACTCCGTGACGTCAAGCACTATGCGCAACAGCAACATGACCTGCAGCACCGTCAGCACTACGTAAAGTAGCGCGAAAATAAGCTCCACTATGCCTTCGAACCCTTGAACTTAGCTCTGGTTGAAAAAGGTTGCCTGGTCTTCGGACTGTTTCTTGTCCTCACCCAGGACCTCTACCGTCGACGGCGAGAGCAGGAACACCTTGTTGGTGACCCGCTCGATGCTGCCGTGGAGGGCAAAAACCAGCCCCGCCGAGAAATCGACCAGGCGCTTGGCGTCAGCTTCGCCCATGTCCGTGACGTTCATGATGACTGGGATGCCATCACGGAAGTTCTCGCCAATGATTTTCGCGTCATTGTAAGAACGTGGATGAACGGTGGTGATTTGACGCAATGAAGAGTCCTCGTCCCGTGCTGAAGGCGCGCGCTTGATGGGTGTTACCGGAGCCCGGTATTCGTTTTCGGTGACAGGGCGGGGTGCCACTTGTGCTACCGGAGCTGGCTGTGCGGCAACCGGCTCTTCGCGGACCGGCTCGACAACGCGCACTTCTTCACGCGCTTCAATGTCGTGCTTGTCGGCCTCGAAGTTCTCGTCACCTTCGGCGAGTCCCAGGTAGATCATTGTCTTGCGCAATGCGCCAGCCATGGTCTTCTCCTTTTGATCGTGCGCGGTCGGCGGTCTACCGAACCGCAAATCTCTCCGCTAACTCGACGCTACAGCACCATTTGGCGGTGTCGGAGGACATCGGCGTGATTTGGGCGGTGTGTCGCCATGTGGCGTTCAGCGCGCGGGCCGCGGACCCGTTTCCGGACCACTGGACGGCGGGTTGAAGACTCAGGAAGGTGAGCCGGACACCATCTGGTCCGCTGCCTGCCACACCAATCCCGCCAGTCGTCCGGTGCGGTAGTCGCGGCGGTAGGAAAAGTAGGTCTCGTCTTCCAGGGTGCATGCCCCGGATTCGGTGACTGCTACGCCCAGATCGCGCAGTTCGGAAGCCGCTGCACGCGGGAGATCCAGGCCGGTGGTGCCACGGCTGGTGGTGGAACCGATCCCGGGGCGCAGGGCCACGGAATCGGCGGCCATGTCGGCGGGGACTTCATAGCAGCTGCCACATATCGACGGCCCGATCCAGGCCTCAAAGGCTTCCGCCCCGGTCGAGCGCATGCGCTTCACCGTTTCGGTCAGGATTCCGTCGAGCAATCCGCGTCGTCCGGCGTGCGCGACAGCCGTGACCGGCCCCTGTTCGGAGACGCCCACGAGGACCACGGGGACGCAATCGGCCACCATGACGGCCAGCGGTTGCGTTGCGTCGGCCGAGAACAGACCGTCACAGGTGGGAATGCCGGATTTCTCCGGCGGCCCGGTGACTTCAAGCACCGTGGCCGAATGGATCTGGTCCATGTAGCTGAACCGGTTCTCCCCCAGTCCCAGGTCCCGCTCCAGATCGCGACGCCGCAGCAGCACGGCGTCGCGATCATCAGGAACGTGGAAGGCAAGGTTCCCTTCGGCCGTGGATGTGAATGCAATGTGCACGCCGGGGGCGAGCAGTGACTGGTATCGCAACATGGTGGCTTGAAAGGTTCCCTTCTGCCGTCGGCCCGATTTACTTCAGGAAGTCGGGGACGTCCAGGTCGTCGTTGGCGGCCGAGAGGTCCGGCTCGACAATGGCGGGAAGTTCCTCGAAGCCCGGTTCAACGGTTGCCACGGCAGCGTGGACCTCTTCCCGGCGGGGTGCCGCCTGGGGCGAGGCCGGTGCAGCGGCGGGAGCGGCGGGTGCCGCTGCCGGTGCTGCGGGGGCGTTGCGTACGGCCGGCTGCAGGGTCTGCGGCGCACTGGTGGCATCGACCTGGTCGAAGCCAGCAGCGATGACCGTCACGCGGGCCTCGTCACCCAGGGCGTCGTCAATGACGGCGCCGAAGATGATGTTGGCTTCCGGGTGGGCCACTTCCTGCACGAGGCGTGCCGCCTCGTTGATCTCGAACAACCCGAGGTCCGAGCCGCCCTGGATGGACAGCAGGACGCCGTGGGCGCCGTCGATGGAGGCCTCGAGCAGCGGGGAGGCGATGGCGAGCTCCGCGGCCTTGACCGCGCGGTCCTCGCCTCGTGCCGAGCCGATGCCCATGAGCGCCGAACCGGCACCCTGCATCACGGACTTGACGTCCGCGAAGTCGAGGTTGATCAGGCCCGGGGTGGTGATCAGGTCGGTGATGCCCTGCACACCGGAGAGCAGCACCTGGTCGGCCTGGCGGAATGCGTCCAGGACCGAGACGTTGCGGTCTGAGATCGAGAGCAGTCGGTCGTTGGGGATGACGATGAGGGTGTCGACCTCGTCGCGCAGCGCCTCGATGCCGTTTTCGGCACTGGTCGCACGGCGGCGTCCCTCGAAGGTGAACGGACGGGTGACCACGCCAATGGTCAGCGCGCCGAGCCCGCGTGCGATGCGTGCGATGACCGGAGCGCCACCGGTGCCGGTGCCGCCGCCTTCGCCCGCGGTCACGAAGACCATGTCGGCCCCGCGCAGCACTTCCTCGATTTCCTCCGCGTGGTCCTCCGCCGCTTGGCGGCCCACGTCGGGGTTGGCGCCGGCGCCCAGGCCACGGGTGAGTTCGCGGCCCACATCGAGCTTGACGTCGGCATCGCTCATGAGCAATGCCTGCGCATCCGTGTTGATTGCAATAAATTCAACGCCTCGCAGGCCAACTTCGATCATGCGGTTGACGGCGTTGACGCCGCCACCGCCGATGCCGACGACCTTGATGACGGCGAGGTAGTTCTGTGGAGCTGCCACGTCCTGATTCCCTTGTTCGATGTGCTGCTGACCGAGGAAGCTCAACCGGACCAACGTTAACCCTCAACTCGAAGGTTATAGTTATGTCAAGCAACCGCTATGAAAACGCTATGTTTCGTAGTTCGTACATGCAACGACCAAGGCCGCGTGTCGCCCCTAAGTCGTTGTTTTTTCTTGTATTCGGGCCCTTGGCGGTCCGTTACCGGGCCACCGGGTGCTGCGGGCTGGAAATGTCGTACACCTTGATGGGTGCCTTCTTGTCTTTCGGGGCCGCCAAAAGGGCTTCCAAGACCTTGGTCTTGAGGGCCGAATCCTGGTCGTTGCCCCAAATCACCAGTTGTCCGTCGTTGAGCTTGAGCTCAACAAAGTCCTTGCTGGTGGCCGTCGCGTGGTCCACGTTTGCCAACAGCTTATCCGGTAGTTCCGAGAGAACCCTGGTGAGCATCGAAAACACCTTGGGGTCCTTGGTCACCTTCGAGGACCTGATCGTGGGGAGCTTGGGCTTGTCCTTGGCCTTCAGGGATGCCAGCAGCTGCCCCTCGGGCCCCACCAACGAGCGTTTCTTGCCCTCCAACAACACCGCCACCGGGACGAATTCGACGACCTGGACCTGCAACGTGTTCGGTGCCTCAGCCTGGACGATCGCGTCCTTCACCGCTGGCTGCCCGTCCAACAGTTCCATGACGCGGCCGGTACCGACCCGCGAAAGCGGGATACCGTGAAGCGGCTCGAGGGCCTTTTGCACGGTCTTGTCGCTGACCAGCGAATTGCCCGAGACGGTGATCGACTTGATCGCCAGGATCGGCGAATACGTCAGCACCAAAACAAGAAGCACCACCATGCCCGCGACCACCGAGGCGCCGATGATCCAACGCTTTTTGGCGCGAGCCCCGGGGTCCTGCGGCAGGTCCAGGACGTTGTTCGGGCCCTGCCCGGACCCGGCCTTGCCCGCCATCAGCTGCCCAGACGTTTTTCCAGCGCGGCCACGATGGCACCCGCCTGCTCGGTGACGTCACCGGCACCGATGGTCATGACCACGTCCCCGGGGGCCGCGACGGAGGCGAGCACCTCGGCGGCCTCAGCCATGGACACCAGTCGCCCGGCGGTATTCAGCTCGCGCGTCAGCAATTCGCTGGTCACCCCGGGAATCGGGGTTTCCCGTGCCGGGTAGATCTCCAGTACGTACGCGGAATCGGCCAGGGAGAGCGCCTCGGCGAACTCGCGGTGGAACTCCTTGGTGCGGGAAAAGAGGTGCGGCTGGAACAAGACGTGCACGGCTCCGTCGCCGGCGACCGCCCGCGCCGCGCGCAGTGCCGCCGTCACCTCGGTGGGGTGGTGGGCGTAATCGTCAAAGACCCGCACTCCCCCGGCCTCGCCGCGGAAGTCGAAGCGGCGAGCGGCACCGGTGAAGGCGCCAAGCCCGGCCACGGCGGCTTCGGGTTCCAGCCCGCAGTCAAGGCCCACGGCGAATGCTGCGGCGGCATTGAGCAGATTGTGGTTTCCGGGAACTGCCAGTTCCAGCGCGGCGGTTTCCCCGCTGCCCCACTCCAGGGTGCAGGCAAAGCGCAATCCGACGGGCTTCGCGTCGCTCAACCGGCGGTCCGCGACCTCGGCGAAGCCGTAGGTCTGCACGCGCAGCTCCGGACGCTCGCGGCGCATTCGTACGGCCAGGGCCAGGGAGCCGGGATCGTCGGCACAGCAGATCAGCAGTCCCGAGTCGGGAAGCAGGCAGGCGAAGTCGTAGAAGGCGCGGTGCACGGCTTCGACGCTTCCGTAGTGGTCAAGGTGGTCGGCCTCGATGTTGGTGACCACAGCGACATCGGGGGCGTAGTTCAGGAACGAAGCGTCCGATTCGTCGGCCTCGGCCACGAACACCCGGCCCTGCCCGTATTCGGCGTTCACGCCCAGCGAGGCGATGTTGGCGCCAATGGCGAAGGTCGGGGAGATGCCGGCCTCTCGCAGCATGAAGGCGACCAGCGAGGTCGTGGTCGTCTTGCCGTGGGTCCCTGCCACGGTGATGACCCGGTGTCCCTCCATGGTCGCGGCAAGGCCCTCGGAGCGGTGCAGGATGCGCAGTCCGCGGGCGACAGCCTCGTCGTACTCCGGGTTGCCGTCCTTGATGATTGAGGAAACGACCACGGTGTCGGCATCCCCGAGATTGGACGCGGCGTAGCCCACGTTGATCCGGGCACCTGCCTCGCGCAGGTCATCGAGCACCGGCAGGTCCTTGGCATCGGTTCCCGAGACCGTCAGGCCGCGGGCCAGCATGAGCCTGGCAACGGCCGAGACCCCCACCCCGCCGATGCCCAGCAGGTGGACGTTGCCCAGTGTCGCAAGTGTGTTTTGTTCCTGCATGTCCCTTAGCTTCCCGTGTTGGCGGTCTGTTGCGGCCCTGCGTGGCCGAGCGATTCGCGGATCATCGATGCCATGACCTGGGCCGCGTCGGCGCGCCCCTGTGCCTTGGCGGCTGCGCCCATGGCGGCAAGCGCCTGCGGGTCCCGCAGCAGCGGCAGCAGCGTCGTGGCCAGGTAGTCGGTGGTGAAGTCGGCGTTGTCAACGACCAGCGCGCCGCCGGCGGCGACGAGGTCGGAGGCGTTCAGGCGCTGCTCGCCGTTGCCGATGGGCAGCGGGACGAGCACCGAGGGGGTGCCGGCCACCGCCAGCTCGCACACCGTTCCGGCCCCCGAGCGGGCGACCATGAGGTCTGCGGCGGCGTACGCCTGGTCCATGGAATCCACGTACTCGACCTGCCGGTAGCCCGGTGCCGACAACGGGTTGCCGGCGGCGTCAAGCACCACCTTGCCGCGGCCGGTGATGTGCAGCACCTGCACTCCGGCATCGGCCAATTGGGGCAGGCCGGCGGCTATGGTCGCATTGATCGAGGCGGCCCCGGAGGAACCGCCGGTGACCACCAGCGCCGGGGCGTCCCCGGTAAGACCCAGGGCGCGGCGTGCAGGTTCCCGCTGGGCCGCCCTGTCCATGGTGGCAACGAATCCGCGCATCGGCATGCCGACCACCTTCGCACCGGGAAGCCCGGTGCCGTTGAAGGCCGTCCCGACGCCGGCGGCGAAGCGGGCGCCGACCTTGTTGGCCAGCCCGGCGCGGGCGTTGGCCTCGTGGATGAAGACCGGCAGCTTGCGCTTCCTCGCCGCCAGGTACACCGGGGTGCAGACGTAGCCGCCGACCCCAAGCACCGCCTGGGCGCCGGTGTCGTCAAGGATCGCGCCGGCGGCCTTGATTGCGGCGCGGAAGCGCAAGGGCAGCTTGAGCAGGTCAAGGGACGGACGGCGAGGCATCGGGACCTTGGCGATGGTGCGCAGCTCGTACCCGGCCTCGGGCACCAGCCTGGTCTCCAGGCCGCTGGCCGTGCCCACCGCGGTGATCTGCGTATTTGGGTCCGCGGCGCGCAGGGCGTCGGCAATGGCAATCATGGGGGTGATGTGTCCGGCCGTTCCGCCGCCGGCGATCACCACGCGTAATGGCTCAGTCATGGGGTTTGGTGTACTACTTTCCACAAGTCGGTGTTTCGGGCGGACTACTTGGCCGAGCGGGCCTTCGCGAACATGGCGGCCAGGCCGCGCGGGGTTCCGGCCGGTTGCAGTCTAACGCGTTGTTCCCGGGCAAAGGACAGTACCACCCCGATGCCCAGGAACGCGGCAAGCAGGGCCGAGCCGCCGGAGGAGATGAAGGGCAGCGGGACTCCGATGACCGGCAGCAGGCCGGTGACCATGCCGATGTTGACGAAGGCCTGGCCGATGAGCCATGCCATGATGCCGCTGATGGCAACGCGCCCGAAGATGGTCCCGGTGCGCACCGCGATGCGGTACATGGCCACGGCCAGCATCCCGTAGAGCACGATCACGAACATGGTGCCCAACAGGCCCATTTCCTCCCCGAGGACGGCGAAGATGAAGTCGTTCTGCGCCTCCGGGATGTGCGACCACTTCTGCCTTGACTGGCCCAGGCCGACGCCGAACCAGCCGCCGGAGGCCAGGGCGAAGAGCCCCTGTTCGGCCTGGTAGCAGTAGTCCTGGGGGCCGTCGCCGCAGGCAATGTGGAGCCAGGCCAGGATCCGGCCCATGCGGTTGGGGGCCAGGATCACCATTCCCGCGATTCCGACAAGTCCTATCAGGCCGGCGATGCCAAAGAGCTTGGCCTTGGCGCCTCCCACAAACATCACCACGGCCAGTACCAGCAGCAGGATCAGCGCGGTGCCCAGGTCCCTGCCCAGCAGGACCAGGCCGACGATGAGCAGCCCGAAGGGCATCAGCAGCGGGACGACAGCATGCTTCCACTGGTCCATGAGCTTGGCCTTGCGCTCCACCACCCAGGCGCCCCACAGGGCGAGGGCGGCCTTGGCGAATTCGGAGGGTTGGATCGAGAACGGCCCGATGAGGATCCAGTTCTTGTTGCCATAGATTTCCTGGCCGATGAGCAGCACCAGCACCAGCAGCAGCCCGGCCGCCCCGAGGGCCGGCCAGGCCAGCCGCTTCAGCGTCGGCAGGGAAATCAGCTGCATGCACGCCAGGGCGACGACGCCGACCAGCGCCCACAGCGATTGCTTGAAGAAGGCCTCGAAGGCCGACTGGTTCCGGGCGATGGCTTCCACCGAGGAGGACGAAAGCACCATGATCAGGCCCATGAAGGTCAGGGCCAGCGTGGTGCCCAGCACGACGTAGTAGTTGATCTGGGCACCACGCAACGAGGGATCCTCGATGCGGGTGAACCACTTTGCCAGTCCACGCGGTTCCCGGCCTCGGCCGCGCTGCGGGCCCGGCGTGCCGGCCTTGGCGCTATTGCCCCGTGGCGTGCGGGATGTGCCGCTCACGACTGCTCCTTACCTGGGGTCGTCCCCCATGAGCGCACGGACCGCGTCGATGAAGGCATTGCCGCGTTGTGCGTATGAGGAAAATTGGTCCATTGATGCCGCCGCCGGGGCCATGAGCACGGTGTCCCCGGCCTTGGCGATGCCGGCGGCCGCCTTGACGGCCTGGGACATCACGGCCCAGCCGGCGGCGGATCCGGCCGAGCCGGCACCGCCTTGCACACCAGTTTCCCGCACCTGCGCCATGATCACCGGCACCTGTGGTGCGTGTCGTTCAAGGGCCTGAAGCAGCGTGGCGGTGTCGGTGCCGATCACCACGACGGCTTTCAGCCGCTTGGCATGGGCCGATACCAATTCGTCGTACTCCACGCCCTTGGAAAGCCCTCCGGCGATCCACACCACCGAGGAGAAGGCGCCCAGCGAGGCACCTGCAGCATGCGGGTTGGTGGCCTTTGAGTCGTTGATCCACAGTACGTCGTCGCGGCGCGCCACGGCCTGGATGCGGTGGTCGCCGGGATCGAACCCGGCCAGGCCCGCTGCCACGGCGGCGGGTTCGACTCCGCAGGCCCGTGCCAGTGCGGCGGCCGCTGCGGCATTGGCGGCCGTGTGCCGGGGCACCACCTCGCCGATCTGGTCCAGGGCGATCAGTTCGGCGGCGGAGTTCCTGCGGTCCTCGATGAAGGCGCGGTCCACCAGCAGGTCCTCGACGACCCCGACCATGCTCAGCGACGGGACACCGGTGGTGAAGCCGATGGCGCGGCAGCCCTCGATGACGTCCGCGTTTTCGACCATGGCCTCCACGACCGGCTCGTCGGCGTTGTAGATCGCGGCGATCCTGGTGCGTTCGTAGATCTTGGCCTTGTCGGCCTTGTAGTTCCCGAAGCCGCCGTGCCAGTCCACGTGGTCCTCGGCGATGTTCAGCACCACCGAGGCCAGTGGGGAGATGCTGTGGGTGAAGTGCAGCTGGAAGGAGGAGAGCTCCACGGCGATCACGTCGAAACCCTCCGGGTCGCGGATCGCGTCCAGGATGGGGGTGCCGACGTTGCCGGCGGCGATGGCGCGCAGGCCCGCGGCCTTGAGGATCGACTCGGTCATTCCCACCGTGGTGGTCTTGCCGTTGGTGCCGGTGATGACGACCCACTCGGCGAGCTTGCGCCCTTCCTTCTCGCGCACCCGCCAGGCAAGCTCCACGTCGCCCCAGATCTCGATGCCGGCCTCGGCTGCTGCGGCAAGCATGGGTTGGCGCGGGTTCCAGCCCGGGGAGGCTATGAGCAATTGCGGGGCCTGGCCGTCGATCATCGGCAGCTCGTCGGTGTGCCCGGCGCCCAGGAACACGTCGGCGGCGCCGACGATCTTCAGGGTGTCGGCCCGCGAACGGTTGACCTCGGTGTCGGCGCCGTCGATGACGACGACCTTGGCACCGAGTTCGATCAGGGTGTCGGCTGCGGAGAAGCCGGACAGGCCCAGGCCCGCCACCACGACGCGCAGGTCGGCCCAGTCCGATTCCCAGCGGGTGAGGTGGTCCAGGTTGGCGTGTGTCACAGGGCCACGACCCATTCGGAGTAGAAGATGCCCAGGCCGGCGGCCACGAAGAGCCCGCCGAGGATCCAGAACCTGACCACGACGTTCTCCTCGGCCCAGCCGGCGAGTTCGAAGTGGTGCTGCAGCGGGGCCATCCTGAAGACGCGCTTGCCGCCGGAGAGCTTGAAGAACCCGACCTGGATGATCACCGAGAGCGAGATAATGACGAAGAGCCCTGCCAGCACCAGCAGCAGGATCTGCGTGCGGGAAAGGATCGCGAAGGCGGCAATGGCGCCGCCGATGGCCAGCGACCCGGTGTCTCCCATGAAGATCTTCGCGGGCTTGGCGTTCCACCACAGGAAGCCGATCAGGGCCCCGCAGAGGATTGCGCCCAGCAGCGCGAGGTCCATGGGGTCGCGGACGGTGTAGCAGACGTTGGATGCAGCATCGAGCCCGCAGGCCTGGTTCTGCTGCCAGATCCCGATGATGGTGTACGCGCCGAAGACCATGATGGCGGCGCCGGTGGCCAGCCCGTCCAGGCCGTCGGTGAGGTTCACGCCGTTGGTGGTTGCGGTGACGATCAGGTTTGACCACAGCACGAAGAGGATCAGCCCGAGCAGCGGTCCGGCGAAGGCCAGGTCGACGTTGGTGTCGCGCAGGAAGGAGATCGCCGTCGAGGCGGGGGTCAGCCCGTGTTCGTTGGGGAAGTTCAGCGACAGCACGGCGAAGCCGATGCCCACCGCCGCCTGCAGCACGATCTTCTGCCAGGCCCGCAGGCCCAGGGAGCGTTTCTTGGCGATCTTGATGAAGTCGTCCAGGAATCCGACCAGGCCCATGCCGGCGAAGAGCAGCAGGACCAGTAGTCCGCTGGCCGAGATCCCCGAGGAGGGCCTGCCCATCAGTGCCAGCAACCCGTGGGTCGCAAAGTAGCTGAGGATCACCGCCGCGATGATGATGACCCCGCCCATGGTGGGGGTGCCGGACTTGGTGGCGTGGCTGGTGGGTCCGTCGTCGCGGACCACCTGGCCATACTGTCTGACGGTGAGCATGCGGATGAACAATGGCATGGTGACCATTGTGAAGATCAAGGCAATGCCGGATCCCATGATTAGAGCAATCACTGCGCCGAGCCCTCCTTTGCGGCGGAAGAACCGCTGGTAGTTTCGGCAATTTGATCGCCCAGGTGCCGGAGCCCCGAGCCGTTGGAGGACTTGAAGAGCACGATGTCCCCGGGAAGCAGGTTCTCGTTCAGGATCCGTGCGGCGGCCTTGGTGTCCTCGACGTAGTACGCCTCGTCGCCCCAGCTGCCCTCGAGCACCGCGGAATTGTAGGCTAGCTTGGCCCCGCGCCCCACGACGAGCAGTTTCTTGATATTCATGCGCACCGCGATGCGCCCGAGCATGTCGTGTTCGTGGCGGGAGTCCTCGCCGAGTTCGAGCATTTCGCCCAGCACGGCCCAGGTGCGCCGGGCGTTGCCCTGTGCGTCGGGCAGGCCGAGTTCGGCCAGCGTGCGCAGTGCTACACGCATGGAGTCCGGGTTGGCGTTGTAGGCGTCATTGATGATGCTCACCCCGTCGGCCCGTTCGATGCGTTCCATGCGCCAGCGGCTGCTCGGGCCCAGGCCCTGGAGGGTCGCGGCGATTTTCGCCGGTTCCAGGCCCAGGTATTCGGCCACGGCGGCGGCGGCCAGGATATTGGCCACGTGGTGGCGCCCGATGAGCCCGGAGGTGACCTGGTGCGTCGAGGAATCGGCGGCGACCAGCGTGAACACCGGGTGGCCGTCGGCGTCGACGTCCAGGTCCCGGGCCCAGACACCGGCCCCGGTCTCACCGGCGGTGCGCTGCACGCCAAAGGGGCGGACCGGGGCCACGGTGCGGGTGTGCATCGGGGCCACGAGGTTGTCGTCGTGGTTCAGCACGGCGAGCCCGGTGGCGGGCAGTGCCTCGACCATCTCGCCCTTGGCCTTGGCAATGTTCTCGATGCCGCCGAATTCCCCGGCGTGGGCCGAGCCGACGCCCAGGACCACCCCGACCTCGGGGTGGACCATGTCGGTGAGGTAGCGGATGTGGCCGATGCCGGTGGCACCCATTTCCATGATCAGGTACTTGGTCTCGGCGGTGGCGCGGAAGACCGTCAGCGGGACGCCGACCTCGCCGTTGTACGAGCCCACCGGCGCGATCGTCGGGCCCAGGTTGGCCAGCAACGCGGCGAGCAGGTCCTTGGTGGTGGTCTTGCCGGCCGAACCGGTGATGCCCACCACGCGCAGCCCGTTGGCCGCCTTGAGCCGCTCGACGATGGCGGCGGCGATCTGCCCCATCGCAATGATGGCGTCGGGGACGATGATCGCCGGGTGCACGGCACCGTCGGCGGACTGGGTTTCACGCTCGGCCAGGGCCAGCACGGCACCCTGGCCGATGGCAGCGTCGATGAAGTGGTGCCCGTCGGAGGACTCCCCCGGCTTGGCTACGAAGAGCCAGCCGGTTTCGCAATTGCGCGAGTCGGTGTCGACTCCGAGGATGGGAGTGTCGGCGCTAGCCGTTGAGGTGAGTCGCCCGCCGGTGATTTCGGCGATTTCGGCGGAAAGTAGTTCAATCATGGCAAGTAGGACTTTACCCTTCATCCGTGGGATCGAAGGAATCGGAAGCCGGCGCCAGGGGGCTGAAGCCGTGGGCCAGCAGTGCCCGGCGCAGTTCCTCGCGGTCGTCAAGTTCGAGGTTCACGCCCATGACCTCCTGGAAGACCTCGTGCCCTCGTCCGGCCACCAGGATCGTGTCCCGCTCCCCCGCCATGGCAACGGCCGCAGCAATTGCCGCCGCGCGCGGATGGATCTCGCGAACTTCGCTCAGCAGGCCGTGGGCCTGGATTTCGGCGCGGGCACCGGCGGCCACCGCGGCCCTGATGGGTGCCGGGTCCTCGGAGTGCGGGTCGTCATCAGTGACAATGACCACGTCTGCGTGTTGGGCGGCGACGGCGCCCATGATCGGGCGCTTGGTCGCGTCGCGTTCACCGGTGGCCCCGAAGACCACGATCACGCGGGATCCGGGCTCGGCCGAGCGCACCGAGGACAGGGCGCGGGCCAGGGCATCGGGGTTGTGGGCGAAGTCAACGATGGAGGCCGGGGCCTCGGCGATGACCTGCATGCGCCCCGGCACCTCGACGGTGAGTGGGTTGGCCCGGTCCAGGGCCTCCTGCAGCCGGGCAGGGTCGACCCCGGAGGCCAGGACCATCAGGACGGCCAGGGCGGCGTTGGAGACGTTGAAGTCCCCCGGCAGGCCCGTGGCCGTCTCGATGACTGTCCCATCGGGTCCACGCAGCTGGAACCGGTGGCCCAGGCCGGCCGGAACGACGTTGTCGATGACCCAGTCGGCACCGGGCGTCGCGGGGTCGCTGGCCAGGGTCCAGACCTCGGCCGTGGCCTGCCGGGCCATCTCCAAGCCCCAGCTGTCATCGACCATGATCACGGCGCGGTCGCTGCGTTCCAGGTCGAAGAGCAGCGCCTTGGTCTCGAAATACTCCTGCATCGAGCCGTGCAGGTCCAGGTGGTCCTGGGTGAGGTTGGTGAATCCGGAGACCGCGAACCGCAGCCCGTCGACCCGCCGGTAGGACAGGGAATGGGACGAGACCTCCATGGTGGCTGCCTCGACACCGAGTTCCCGCATGCGGGCCATCAGTCCGTGCAGCTGGGGGGCCTCAGGGGTGGTGAGGATGCTGGGAATCGGCGTATCGCCGGCGGCGATCTCGATGGTGCCCACTAGGCCGGTCTCTCGACCCAGGGCACGCAGCACCGAGCGAATCATGTAGCTGGTGGTCGTCTTGCCGTTGGTCCCGGTCAGTCCGAAGAGTTCGGGACAGGCTTCGTCGGTTCCGTAGACCAGTGCGGAGAGTTCGCCAATGACTTCGCGGACCTGTTCCACCAGCAGCACCGGCACCCCGGCTGTCGACGCGGCGTCTTCGCCTTCGATGTCGGTCAGGATCGCGGCTGCACCGGTCTCCACGGCGGCCTGGGCGAATTGTGCGCCGTGGAAGCGGGCGCCGGGGGCGGCAACATAGATGTCCCCGGGCTGGACGGCGCGCGAATCCAGGCAGATCCCGGTGACCGTGGCCCCGCCGTCTCCGATGATGTTCGCACCCCGCCCGGTTTCGTGCAGGTATTCGAGCATTGCTGTCAACGTCGTGGTGCTTTTGTCCAGCGGACGCAGCAGGGCTTCCGCCGAGCGGGGGGTGAGGGCTTGAGGCATTACCAGGATTTCTTTTGTTCGGAACCGATGAACACGTCGTACCCGTTGGGCTTCGAATTGCTCGGTGCAACATTGTAGGCGTTCAGGGTCTTGCCCATTACTTCACTAAAGGTATCGCCGACCGTCCATGACTTCCAGTTGCCCTTGGGCCGGTACATGGTGACCACGACGGCGATCTCGGGGTCCTCCAGCGGAGCGACCCCGGCAAACGAGTTGGTGTACCCGTCGTATCCGCCGTTGGGGCCGGCAGCCTGGCCGGTGCCCGATTTTCCGCCAACGCGGTAACCGGACACAGCCATCTTAGTGCCGGTGCCCTCCATGACCACTGTCTCCATCATCCGGAGCATTTCCTTCGACGTCTTTTCCGAGAACACCCGCTTGCTCTTGGGTGCGGCGGGCTTCTCGATGGTGCCGTCCGGATTGATATAGGAATCGATCAGCGTCGGGTAGATGCGCACGCCGCCGTTGGCAACCGTCTGGGTGATCTGCGCGGTGTGCAGTGCCGTCTGCGTGTAGGCCTGGCCGAACATGGTCGCGTACTGCTGGCGCCGCTCCCAGTCCTGCGGCTCGGCGAGGATGCCCTTGCTGGCCCCGGTAAGGCCAATGTCGATGGCCTCGCCCAGGCCGAGTTTTTTCATGTAGGCGTGACGCGTCTCATTGCTCATCTTGTTGCCGATCATGACCGTGCCGGTGTTGTAGGAGCGGGCGAAGATCCCCGCGGCGGTCATGTCGTAGGTGGAGTGCTTCAACGAGTCGTTGATGGTTTCCTTGTTGATGGTGTACGCGTTGGGGACCTTGAAGGCGTCGGTGGGCTTGACCACGCCCTCCTCGAGGGCCGCCGCAAACGTCGGGACCTTGCCGGTGGAACCAGGCTCAAAGGCCTGGGTGATCGATGCCGAGGTGCGGAAGCGCCCCTCGGTGGCGCTGGGGTCGTTGGGGTCCATTTGGTTTGAGTCCCCAATGGCAATGATCCGTCCCGTTTTCACTTCGGTGACGATGACCGAGACCCAGTCGGCGTTGAACTGCTCTTGCTTCTTCAGGGCCTCTTCCTGGGCGATGAAGTTGATGTCACTGTCGATGGTGAGCTTGATGTCCTGGCCGTCGACGGCGGGCACCTCGGTCATTTCCGCCACCGGAATCCGTACGCCGTCCGCACCGATCTCGTAGGTGCGGGTTCCCGCTGTCCCCTTCAGGCGGTCATTTTGGCTCAGTTCCAGGCCTTCGGCGCCGTTGTGGGATTGCTGGTCCTCGGAATTCCTCACGAAACCCAGCAGTGGCCCGGCCACAACGCCGTTGGGGTACTGCCGTTCGCTGCGGAGCTGGCCCGTCAGCGTGGGGAT
Source organism: Paeniglutamicibacter sulfureus (assembly GCF_030512175.1). Lineage (GTDB taxonomy): Bacteria > Actinomycetota > Actinomycetes > Actinomycetales > Micrococcaceae > Paeniglutamicibacter > Paeniglutamicibacter sulfureus. Next base: position 42,651 of record NZ_JAULBL010000001.1, read on the forward strand.
GCGAAGTTCCATGACCGCATTGCGCACCTCGGGGGTTACGCCCTTGGCCACGACGGAATAGGCGTTCTTTTTGGCCCCGGGATCCCCGACAATCGCGGTGCGCACGGTATCGATGTCCTGGTCAAGGATTACGGCCAGTTCGCCCACGGCCTGTTCAATCGTGACCTTTTCGCGCGTGGCACCGCCGGAGGGCTTGTTGCGCACGATCGGCTTGTTCGCATCCACCTTGCGTTGGTCGATGACCAGGTCATAGCGATCGACACTGGTGGCCAGGATCGTCCCCGTGGTGTCGAGGATCTGTCCGCGCTTGGGCTGGGTTTCCTGGACCCGGGTGCGGTTCTTGACCGCGTCGGCTGCCACGGCCTTGGCGTTGAGTGACTGGACGAAGAACAGCCGGCCGCCAATGAGCAGAAGCAGGACCAGGGCGAAGACCACGACCATGCGCAGGCGCGGATGGGTCGTTCCGGTGTTGGACGGGGATTTCTTGGGCATTCGGTCCTCAGCTCATACCGGGTGGGCGGGGTGGTGCTTGTCATGTTCCGGGGATGGCCGGAAATCGATGTACCCCTATTGTCCCGGGGTCTTAAGGCTCGGTGCCGGGATGGTTCCGCCGTTGAGCTCGGTCTTGGAGAAGTCCGGGCGGGAACCGTCGGTCGTCGCAGGAGCTTCCGAGGCCGTGGTCTTCGGTGCGTTCCAGTTGTCGGCTGCGGTATCCGGAGCCACGGCCGGGGCAGTCGGCTGGGCAGCCTTGACCGGGGCCTTCTTCTCCACGGGGGCCGCCGGCTTCGCCGGTGCCTTGAGCACGCCTGCTTTCGGCGAGGCGTCCTTGCCTGGCTTCTCGGCGGGCGTTGCGGTTCCGCTGACCTTTCCGGTTTCCAGATTGATGGCCGCGGGCGTCCCGGGCTTGACCATGCCCAGGTCTGCCGCCTTCTTGGCGACTACCTGAGGTGCTCCGAGATACAGGGCTTCCTGGCGCAATGCCTCGTTTTCCTGTGAGAGGGACCGCTCCTGGGAGCGCAATTCAACTGCGGTGTATTGGCCGTTGGCGATGTACACGTTGATCAGGAGCACGGCCACCACCGAGGCGATGACCAGCACGAAGATCGAGACGATGAACGGGACCCGACGCTTTGAACCAAGTGCCGGAACCACCGAAAGCGTTGTGCGGCGCTTGGCGGCAGGTTCCTGGGGTCGCGTGGCCGGTATCGGTTGGGGGGCGTGGCTGAGCGCATTGGCACCCTGAGTGGCTGGAAGCTCGACGACGCGAGAACGTACGCGGCTGGGTGTCCGGTTGCTCATTTTCAGCTCCTCTTCAGGATGCGTTCCACGGCCCGCAGCTTAGCTGAGGCTGCGCGTGAGTTTTCTGCGATTTCTTGGTCAGTGGGCTTCTCGGTTCCTCGTGTCAGGACCTTGAATTGCGCCTTGTGTTCTTCCAGCTCGACGGGGAAGCCCGCCGGTGCCGAGGACTTGGATCTCGAGGCGAAGTGCCGCTTCGTGATCTTGTCCTCCAGGGAGTGGTAACTCATCACCACGACCCTGCCTCCTATGTGAAGGGAATCCATCGCTGCCGGAATGGCCCGATCCAACACGTCAAGCTCTTCGTTGACTTCGATTCGAAGGGCCTGGAAGGTTCGTTTGGCAGGATGCCCCCCGGTGCGGGCGGCGGCGGCCGGCACGACGGAGCGAATGGCTGCCACCAGCTCCTCAGTGGTGCTGAAGGGTTTCACCTTGCGGGCCTCTGCGATCGCCGAGGCGATACGTCCGGCGAATTTTTCCTCGCCCCAGGCCCTGATGATCCGCACCAATTCCGCTTCGCTGTATTCGTTCACGATGTCGGCGGCCGTGGGGCCGCGCGAGGTGTCCATGCGCATGTCCAGCGGCGCATCGTAGGAGTACGCGAAGCCGCGCTCCCTTTCGTCAAGTTGCAGGGAGGAGACACCGAGGTCAAAGAGCACGCCGTCGACCCCGTCGAACCCGAGATCGGCAACGACATCGGCGATCTCGTCGTAGATGGCATGTACGAGGTCCGTGCGATTTGCGTAGGGTTCCAGTCGCGCGCCAGCCAGGGCCAAAGCCTGCTCGTCACGATCAAGCCCGATCAGGTGGACGTCGGGGAACCGTTGCAGCAGTGCCTCCGAGTGGCCCCCCATGCCCAAGGTGCAGTCCACGACCACGGCCAGGCCGCGCGCGGCAATGCCGGCTTCAATCCCCGGCTCCAAGAGCCCTACGCATCGATCGAGCAGTACTGGAACATGGCGTTCCGAGGCGGGTCGCTCTGCGGCTCCGTCTAAATTCACCGCTCCCCCTTTCGCGTGGGCGTTGTGCTTAGGTGTTGGCTGGGATCAGATCCCCCTCCGACCCGCGGCCGCCCAGCCTGACTCCGGGGAAGTGGAGTCAGGATGCACGTTTTGCGGGCGGCTGGAGATCTCATCCAAGCCACTTTCGGGCCTTCAGCCACCGTGAGGTGGCTAGGATCCCGGAAGTACTTCGTCATCCGTTTCGGAGAACACGTCCTCCTGTTGTTCGAGGTAGGAATTCCATGAGGAGGAATCCCAAATCTCGACCCGGTTGCCCGCGCCGATCACTGTGACCTCGCGGTCCAGCCCCGCATATGAACGAAGCATGGACGGAATGGTGACCCGTCCCTGCTTGTCTGGTAATTCATCCGAAGCACCAGAGAGAAAAACACGCGCATAGTCCCTTGCCTGGCGTGACGAGATCGGAGCCTGGCTCATTTGCTCATGCTGCTTCTCAAACTCACGTTGACTAAAGACGTATATGCAGCGTTCCTGGCCACGAGTCAGAACCAAACCATTGGCTAATTCATCGCGATACTTGGCCGGGAGGATTAATCGCCCTTTCTCATCGAGGCGCGGTGTATACGTTCCAAGGAACATACAGACCGCCTCCCGGTTGAAAGAAGCATCTTGCTCCATTCCCCTCTATTTCGCTCCACTTTACTCCACAACCCTCCACTGTCAACGACCGTTTCGGCATTTTGGCCTGTAAACCGAACGAAAACTGTTGATTTTTCGGGCTTTTCTAGTGGCGAGTCGAGTGGAGGGGTTTTTATTCAGATCAAACTCCCAGAAAACTTCGCGTGATGGCCGACACAGTCGCGTTTTCGAAAATATGAGGATTTACAAGGTGTTTCGAGGGTTCGGGGAGCGATGTGGAGGGAAGTGGCAGGTGGACGTGGGGGAAAGTGGAGGAAAACGGGACAGCCCTCGCGGAGGGCAAAAGCGTGCCCGGAAAAAGAATTTACGTCGATTGGCCATACTCGGCGCGTCGTCGGTCCTCCAAGCCTCACGGCTATTCCCTTAAGTCCCGGGCAGTGTCGGGCCACCAGTGGACTCGCGCCCCTGCCCAGGCCTTCGACTGCCATCACGGGGCATTAAAAAGACCAAGGCCCCGCGCTTTGGTGCGGAGCCTTGGTCGAACGATTGTGGCGGAGCGTCAGGGCTCCGATGGGCGAGGTCTAGGAACCGTGCTCGTCACGCTTTCGCTGTTCCCACTTGTTTTCCAGGTCACTCATGAATCCCGGTTTCTGCGGAAGCTTTGAGGCGCCGGTCGCGCCGCTCTTCTTGGTGCCGCCCTTGCGCGAAAGGGCCAGGTACACTCCGCCAAACATGACGATGAACCCCAAGACGCCAACGATGATCAGCTGGCTTGAAACGCCATAGATCAGCACACCAAGCCCAACGATGCCGATCAACGCACCCAAAGCCAGGTTGCGCGTTGAATAGTTCCCCGCCGTCGACGCGGATTTCATCGTCGACGCGAAGCGATGGTCTTCATGTAGCTGCTTTTCCAGCTGCTCCAGAAGACGTTGCTCATGCTCGGAAAGTGGCATCGTCTCTTCCCCTTCACTCCACGGTCCCGGCTCTCGCCTTTACCTACTTGAACGTTGTAAGCCCCGGCAATGTTCCCGCCAATTCGGCTGGCCAACTTCTACTTCCAGAATAGTCCTGAAACTCGCTAATTAGGTAGTCAGGATTCGTCTCTGGGCAGACTCGCGGCGAATAAGTCACGATGGCCGCTCAGGTTTTTGCTCTTTTTGCCCGTGATCCAGCAGGGATGCCGGCCGAAGGGCACCTGCCGGGAACCGGGAGCGGACCAAGTCCATGGTTGCCTCGGCCTGTCTCCAGTTGTCATCGCGCGGATCAATACTCAATTGCATTCCGCCACCGGCGTTGCCCAGCTTCTCCGCCCGGATGCCCACGAGTCTTACTGCTTGAGGCCGTGTGCCGAGTTTCTCCAGAAGGCCTTCGGCAGCCGCCACGAGGTCACCGGCGGCGTTGCTTGGCACCGGAAGCGTGCGGCTGCGTGACAGCGTGGAAAAGTCGCTGTAGCGCAGCTTCAACGCCACCACCCCTGCCACTTTCTCGGCCTGGCGGAGTCGCGCTGCGACGCGATGCCCGAGATGCAGTATTTCGCGGTGCAATACCGCCTCATCCCACAGGTCCACCGCGAAGGTCTCTTCGGCGCCGATGCTTTTTTCCTCGCGTTCGCTCTCCACCGGACGATCGTCCAGCCCCCAGGCCAAGTCGTGAAGGTGGACACCCGTGGCCCCAAGCCGCCTGCTGAGCGTATCTTGGGGAGTCTGGGCCAGCTGGGCTACTGTGCTGATGCCCATTTCCCGCAGCACGACGGCGGTCTTGGCGCCCACTCCCCACAACACCCCCACCGGCAGGGAATGCAGGTAGGACAGCGTTTGATCGGGGCGGATCACCAGCATGCCATCGGGCTTGGCGCCGGTGGAGGCGACCTTGGCCACGAATTTCGAGGCGGCAAGGCCCACGCTCGCCGGCAATCCGAGCTCGGTGCGCAGCCGCACACGAATCATCTGGCCGATGGCCTCTGGAGGCCCAAGGCGCCTGATGCTGCCTGTCACGTCCAGAAAGGCCTCATCGACGCTCACTTGCTCCACCAGGGGTGTGACCTGGTGGAAAATCTCCATGATCCGGGCGGAGTACTCCGAATACAACGAATGGGTTGGTTTGATGACGACAGCACGCGGCGCCATCCGCATGGCCACGGCCATCGGCATTGCCGATTTCACCCCCAGGGCCCGGCATTCATAGGAGGCCGAGAGAACGACGGAGCGTTCCCCCGGAAAACCCACGATCACCTGCTGTCCCACCAGCTCGGGTCGGCTTAACAGCTCAACCGACACGAAAAAAGCATCCATGTCGACGTGAAGTATCGCGCGTGCCTTGCCCTGAGCCATGGAGTGAAGTCTAGCCAACTTGGCCGACAATCCGATGGGAGCCGGTGGCCCGGCTAGAGTTAAGGGAATAACGACGCTGTGCGATCTATGGATGGGAAACATGACACTTTTTGCTGCGGACACTTCCGACCCCGAACAGGCACGGTTACTTTCCGCAGACTTCTCGGATCGGCTCGAGACATTGCTCTCGACCTTCCTGGCAGAACAACATGAAGTCATCTCGGACATTGCCCCGGCGGCCGCCGAAATCGTCATCGCCATCGACGATCTGACACGCGGCGGCAAGCGCCTCCGGCCGCTTTTTGCCTTCTGGGGATACCTGGGCGCGGGCGGCGACGCCGAAGCCGATGACATCGTGCAGGCCGGAGCGGCCATTGAGCTCTTCCAGGCCGCCGCGTTGATCCACGACGACCTCATTGACCGCTCCGACACGCGGCGGGGCCAACCCAGCATCCACCGCCGCTTCGAATCCCTGCACCGCGCCTCTGGATGGCAGCGCGATGCCTCGCGATTCGGCGAGGCCGCCTCGATCCTGGCCGGGGACCTGTGCCTGTCGCTCAGTGAACAGCTTTTCGCCACGATCAGCCCCTCGGTTCCCGAGGCGCGGACGATCTTCGACCGCATGCGTGCCCAAGTCATGGCCGGACAGTACCTGGATGTCCTGGAGGAATCCGCCGGCCCCTCCTACGGACCCGCGGATGCCGTCAAGAGGGCACGGACCATTGTGCGGTACAAGTCGGCGAAGTACTCCGTGGAGAACCCGACGCTGCTCGGAGGCGCGCTGGCCGGGGCGCCCGCGGAACTCTTGGAGCAGTACTCCCGGTTTGCGCTGCCTTTGGGCGAGGCATTCCAGCTGCGCGACGATGTCCTGGGCGTGTTCGGGGACCCCGCAATCACGGGCAAGCCCGCGGGCGATGACCTGCGCGAGGGCAAGCGCACCGAGATCATCGCCCACGCGCTGACCCTGGCCTCCGAGTCGGACCAGGCATTCATCCAGTCGCGGCTTGGGGCAGACGACCTGCAGGACGGCGAGGTCTCGCGCATGAGTGCTTTGCTGGAGTCCTGCGGTGCGTTGGCGGCTACAGAATCGTCGATTGCCGACCTTTCCGAGCAGGGCTTTTCCGCCCTGGAGGAACTCACTGTCGGGACCTTGGCCCGCCACGGGCTTCGGACCCTCGGCCTGGCGGCGATTCGCCGCACCTCTTAGAAGGGCCCAGGTAAACCAAAGGCGAAGGTCCCTCCCCGGTTTCTCCGGAAGGGACCTTCGCCTTTGGTGCAGTGTCTGTGCGTTGGGCAAACACCTGACGTCTTGCTCTGGCTACCAGCTCAGAGCCTGGGCGCGACGACGGATTTCGGTCTTGCGTCCTGCCCGCAGTGCATCCATGGGAGTCCCGTTCAACGACTCGTCCGGGGTGAAAAGCCACACCAGGAGCTCGTGGTCTTCGTAGCCCGAGTCCTTGAGCACCGAGATCGTGCCCTTGAGGCTGTCGACAATGGCCCCGTCAAGGAGGAAGGCAGCGGGGACACTGCGGATGTTGCGCTCCCCCACTCGAACGGCAATGATTGCGCGCTCATCGATCAGGCTATGGACTCGTTTGATGGAAACGTCCAGTGCTTCGGCCAGGTCGGGCAGGGGCAGCCATTCGGCCACAAGATTCTCAAGATTGCTCACCATTCCAGCGTGCCACATGTGCGCGTCATTCTGGAGCCATATGAATGATTTCGTCGTGGGATCTTTCACAATTGCCATGTCGTGGTGTAAATTCACAATAGTCACAACCGCACCATGAGTCACATAACGCACATAGGCCACAGTCGTGTGCGTTCAATTGCGACCGAACGATTCGTCCTTGCCCCAACCCAAAGGATCGCTCCATGTCCCTTGCACATAACAATCGCGTCAGAGCCCTTGGCAGCGCCGTCGCCACGGCGGCAATCCCGGCGGTGGTCCTTGGTTCCCTAGCAATCCCGGCCCAGGCGGCACCCTTGCCCACCCGTGACGCCCTCCAGCCGAAGCTCGCCACCCCGGCGATGGTGAAGGCTGCAGAGGCACGGATCAGCGCTCACTTGGTCGCGGCCCACGTTCCCGGATCGGTTATCCCCCTCGCAAAAAAGGGTGGAACCGCAACTGTCAAGAAAAACGACACCCTTTCCCATCTTGCCGCTCGCACCGGCGTCTCGGTGAGTGACCTGAAGAAATTCAACAAGCTCTCTTCCGACCTGATCAAGCCCGGCCAAGTCCTGCGTCTGAGCGGTGGCTCCTCAAAGGCGTCGTCACCCAAGGCTTCGTCCAACAGCAATGGGTCGTCCGCCAAGGCGCAGACCTACAAGGTTGCCCAGGGCGATGTCATGGGATCGATCGCCAGGAAGCTCGGCGTGTCCCTCTCCGCGGTGCGCACCGCTGCCGGCAACCCTGCCAACGACACCATCTACGTCAACCAGACGCTTCGCTTTGGATCAACCGGTTCCACAGGCTCTGCCAAGGCTGCTCCGAGCGCCAACTCCGGCGGCTCGCAGGGCACCTACACCGTCAAGTCGGGCGACAGCCCCTCCATGATCGCGATCCGGCACAACATGTCGGTCTCCGCCTTCATGAAGCTGAACAACTTGTCGAACGGCGACATCATCCGTCCCGGTGACAAGTTGAAGATCAGCGGCTCATCCTCTTCCGCTTCGTCTTCGCCGTCCAGGGCGGCTGCGCCCTCCGCGCCCAAGTCCCAGTCCGGCGGCTCCAGCTACAAGGTGGTTTCCGGCGACACCCTCGGGCACATTGCCTTGAAGTCCGGGACGCCGCTGAACACCATCCTGCGGTTGAACCCGGGTCTCACCTACTCGACCGTGCTGAAGATCGGCCGGACCCTGAAGGTCAACAGCGGCGGCTCCGCCGCCCCGCAGTCCTCCGGCGTCAACCCCACCAGCTCCAAGCCGTTGGTAGGCAACTCCTTCCTGGGCCGCACCTACAAGTCGGACGTGGTGGGTTCGGCGAACGACAACAAGCGCGAGCTGCTTTCCCGGGACCTTCCATCCCCTGCAGCCATGCAGTCGATGATCGCCAGCACCGCCCGGCAGATGGGTGTCGATCCGGCGCTGGCCATGGCACACGCCTTCCAGGAATCCGGATTCAACATGAATGCGGTCTCCCCGGCAAACGCCGTGGGCGTCATGCAGGTCATCCCGTCGGCCGGCGAATGGGCAGAGGGACTGGTTGGACGCCAGCTCGACCTTCTCAACCCGCAAGACAACGTCACCGCCGGTGTGGCGATCATTCGCTCGCACCAGCGCAACGCGCCGTCCATGGAAATGGGCATCGCCTACTACTACCAGGGTGCCACCGGCGTAAAACGCAATGGCATGTACGCCGACACCAAGAACTACGTGGCCAGCGTCATGGCCCATCGGAACAAGTTCAACTAGCCTTCGGGTCAGTAAGACGGGTGTGGCCCGGTTCCCTCGGAACCGGGCCACACCCGTCTTTTGCCGTGCCCGTGCCGCGCTTAGCGCCTGGCTGCGACCGGTAGTTCGAGGACGACACGGGTGCCGGACCCTGTGCGGTCCTCCCAGTGGATGTTGCCGCTGAGCTCGCTGGTGACCAGCGTCCGCACAATCTGCAGCCCGAGGCCCTCCGTGCGGGGTTCGGGAGGCAGACCCACCCCGTCGTCGCTGATGGCTACCCTCAGGATGTCCGCGCCCACGGCGTTGCGCCGGCGTCCGGCGTCCAACACCACGGTGCCGTCGCGCTCGGCCAGTCCGTGCTCCACGGCATTGGTGACCAGTTCGTTGATGACCAGCGAGAGCGGGGTCGCCAACTCCGCGGGCAGCTGCCCGAAGGCCCCGGTCCGCTCGGTCTTGACCTTCTGGCCCGGCGACGCGATTTCCACGATCAGCCGGAACTGCCTGTCAATCAACTCGTCAAAGTCCACGTTCTCGCTCAACCCCTGCGAGAGGGTCTCGTGCACCGCGGCGATCGTGGCAACCCGGCGCATGGCCTGGTCCAGGCCCTGGCGGCCCTCCTCCGACTTCATCCGGCGCGACTGCATGCGCAGCAGCGCGGCGACGGTCTGCAGGTTGTTTTTCACCCGGTGGTGGATCTCGCGGATCGTGGCGTCCTTGGACACCAGTTCCTTCTCGCGGCGGCGCAGCTCGCTCACGTCGCGGCACAGCACCAGCGCGCCGTAGCGCCCCTTGGCGTTGCGCAGCGGGATCGACCGCAGCGACAGTGTCACTCCCATCGACTCGATCTCGGTGCGCCAGGGCATCTTGCCCGAAACCACCAGCGGGAGCGACTCGTCGATCAGCCGGCGGTCACTGACCAGGGACATCGTCGCCTCCGATAGCGACTTGCCCTCGAGCGTTGCGGCCGCCCCCAAACGGCGGTAGGCCGAGACGGCGTTCGGGCTGGCGTACTGGACCACGGCGTCGGCATCCAGGCGGATGAATCCGTCGCCCACGCGCGGGGCTCCGCGCCGGGACCCGGTGGGCGTGGCGAAGTCGGGCCACAGCCCGCGGGTGCACATCCGCAGCAAGTCTTCGGCGCATTGCTTGTAGGTCAGCTCGAGCCGCGAGGGCATGCGCGATCCGGCGAGGTCGAAGTGCACGGAAAGCACCGCAAGGGTGCGCCCGTTGCGGACCAGGGGAACAGTCTCGATGAGCATCGAGTGCTCCCCCGCCGAGGGCGCGCCGGCATCGGAGCGCACGATGTCCTGGGTCCGCCAGGCCTGCTCGACCAGCGGCTTGAGGTCCTTGCGGATCCGTTCGCCCACGAAGTCGGTGTGGAAGACGGTGTGCGAGGTGGAGGGACGCACATGGGCCAGGGCCTTGTACGTGCCCTCCACCGGAAACCACAGCACCAGGTCTGCGAACGCCAGGTCCGCGATGAGTTGCCAGTCCCCCACCAGGAGGTGGATCCAATCCTCATCCCCAGGACCAAAATCGGCCGACTCTCGAATTTGGTCCGTGAAGATGGCCAAGGATTACCTCCGTACGATGGAACGCAACAGCCGCAAAGCCACCGACAAGGACGCCATGTCATCGCGTTCCAGCCGGTTCACTTCCGCGAACATGTTCTGTGCACGATCAAGATTAGCCGCGTTCGCTTCCAACCACTGACTCACGCGCGCCGCGGGGTCGGTTTCGGTTCCGTCCGTGGCCGCCACGACGTCGCGGGTGAAGTCGATGATCGTCGAGTACAGGTCGTCTCGCAGGGCCGCGCGGGCCAGCGCCTTCCACCTGTCGTCGCGCGGCAACGCGGTGATTCGCTCGAGCAGCGAGTCAACGCCGAAGCGGTCGTAGAGCACGTAGTACACCTTGGCCAGCTCGACCGCGTCTGTACCGCTGCGCTTGGCCTGGGCGGCAATGTCCAGCAACACGAAGGTCTCGAACTGACCGGCCCAGCGGGTCGCCAGGGCGTCGTCGAGCCCCCAGCCCTTTCCCTCGGCCTTCCACCTGGCCACGCGCTCGGCATCTGCCCCGCGCAGCAGCGAACCGACCACCGGGCGCAGCGACCGCACGGTGGGGGCCAGCGACGCAATGGCGCCGTCGACCGGCTCGTCGCGGTCCACATGGTGGATGAACCAACGAGTGGCCCTATCCAGCAGCCGGCGCATATCCAAGTGCAGCCGGCACCAGTGCTGGGCGTCGAAGGATGCCGGCAGCGCGTTGATCGCCCCGATCTCATCATCGAAGGAGTAGATCTCGCGCAAGGCCACGAAGGCCTTGGCAACCTGCGCCTCGCTGGCACCGGTCTCCTCCATGACCCGGAACGCGTAGGTGGTGCCGCCGATGTTGACCATGTCGTTTGCCACCACGGTGGCGATGATTTCCCGGCGCAGCGGGTGGTTCGCCAGCTCCGCGCCGAAGCGCTCGGCCAGCTGTGCCGGGAAGTAGTTGCGCAGGGTGGCGGCGAAGTACGGGTCATCGGGCAGGTCACTGGCGGCCAGCGCGCCTGCCAGCTGGATCTTCGCGTACGCCACCAGCACCGACAGCTCAGGGGTGGTCAGCGAGCCGCCGGCGGCCAGACGTTCCTCGAGCACCGCCGCAGAGGGCAGGAACTCCAGGTCCCGGTCCAGCTCCGCGTGTTCTTCCAGCCAATCCATCAGCCGTTCGTAGGCCGGGGACATGGCTGCCAGCTCCTGCTTGTCGTTGAGCAGCATGACGTTCTGGTCGAAGTTGGTCTTCAGCACCAGGCGGGCGACCTCGTCGGTCATCGACTGCAGGAAGTCGGCGCGCTCCGAGGCCGCCAGCTTCCCGGCGACGACCATGCGGTCAACGAAGATCTTGATGTTGACCTCGTGGTCAGAGCAGTCCACGCCGGCGGAGTTGTCGATGGCGTCGGTGTTCAGGATGACCCCGTGAAGCGCCGCCTCGATGCGGCCGCGCTGGGTCATGCCCAGGTTGCCGCCCTCGCCGATGACGCGGGCCCGGACCTGCGCCCCGTCCACCCGGATCGCGTCGTTGGCGCGGTCCCCGACCTCCGCGTGCGATTCGCCGGAAGCCTTGACGTAGGTCCCGATGCCGCCGTTGTAGAGCAGGTCGACGGGAGCGCCGAGGATGGCCTTGAGCAACTCGTTCGGTGCCATGGAGCTGACCGTGGTGCCCAGGCCCAGGGCCTCGCGCACCTCGGGGGAAATCGGGATGGACTTCAGGGCCCGGGAGTACACCCCGCCGCCGGCGGATATCAATTCCTTGTTGTAGTCGGCCCAGGAGGAACGGGGCAGTTCGAAGAGCCGCGCCCGTTCGTCGAAGGAGGCACCCGGCTCCGGGTGCGGGTCCAGGAAGATGTCGCGGTGGTCGAAGGCCGCCAGCAGCTTGACCGTGCGGGTGCGCAACAGTCCGTTGCCGAACACGTCCCCTGACATGTCGCCCACGCCGACGGCGGTGAATTCCTGTGTCTGGGTGTCGACGCCGAACTCGGTGAAGTGGCGCTTGACCGATTCCCAGGCACCGCGGGCGGTGATGCCCATGGCCTTGTGGTCGTAGCCCACCGAGCCGCCGGAGGCGAAGGCGTCGCCCAGCCAGTGGCCGCGCTCGGCGGAGATCGCGTTGGCGATGTCGGAGAAGGCTGCGGTGCCCTTGTCGGCGGCGACCACCAGGTAGGTGTCGTCCCCGTCAAGACGCACCACGTTGGCCGGCGGTACGACCCGTTCGCCGTTTTCGTCCACCACGAGGTTGTCGGTGATTTCCAGCAGCGAACGGATGAAGGTGCGGTAGGCGGCCTTTCCCTCTTCCAGCCAGGCGTTGCGGTCCTCGGCGGGGTTGGGCAGTTGCTTCGCATAGAAACCGCCCTTGGCGCCGGTGGGCACGATCACGGCGTTCTTCACCATCTGGGCCTTGACCAGGCCCAGCACCTCGGTGCGGAAGTCCTCGCGTCGGTCGCTCCAACGCAGCCCGCCGCGGGCAACCTCGCCGAAGCGCAGGTGCACGCCTTCGAGGCGCGGGGAGCAGACCCAGATCTCGTACTTGGGCCGCGGGAACGGTGCGTCGGTGATCTTCCCGGGCATGAGCTTGAAGGCCAGCGCGGCCGGGTCGGTGTAGTAGTTGGTGCGCAGCGTGGCCTCGATGAGGTTCACGAAGCGGCGCAGCAGCTTGTCGGCATCCAGCGTCGGCACCTTTTCCAGGGCCTCGGCAAGCACCGCGTGGGCAGCCTCGATCTCCCGGGCGGATTCCTCGGCGCCAAGGGCAGGATTGAAGGTGCCTTCAAAGAGCGCGATGATTCCGTGGGTGACCTCCGGGTTGCCGACCAGTGCGTCGGACATGAAGGTGTACGAGTTGGAGACGCCCAGCTGGTGCAGGTACCTCGAGTAAGCGCGCAGCAGCGCGACCTGCCTCCAGGACACGCCCTCGAGCAGCACCAGGCGGTTCATGTGGTCGGACTCGGCCTCGCCGGTGACGACGGCGCCGTAGGCCTGGGCGAGCAGCGGCTCGGCGGCCAGCGGGTCGATTCCGGCCGGGAACTTCAGGCCCAGATCGTAGAGGTAGCGGTCCTCGGCGCGGGAAGGGGTAACGGCGAAGGGGCGTTCGTCGATGACCTCAAGGCCCAGGTTCTGCAGCACCGGCAGGATCTTCGAGAGCGAGAGCGGCGCGGTGAGGTAGAGCTTCATCCGCGCGTTGATCTCCGAGTCCTCGTCCTCCTCGGGGACGAAGAACTTCACCACCGGCCCGGTGTGGCCGGGCTTTTCGTATAGCCCGAAGCGCTCGATGTCCACCAGGGCGTCCTCGACCTCGTACTCGACGCGGTACGCGGCGGGGAAGGCCTCGGCCCAGTGGGCGGCCAGCTCGGTGCCTTGCTCGGGTCCGTAGCGCTCGTTGGCTGCCACGGCGATTCCCTCGGACCACGAGCGAACGGCGGCAACGAGGCGGGTTTCCAGCGCCGCGCGGTCCACCACCGGGGTCAGCCCGTGGCGCTGCAGGCGGATCCGGTAGAACAGCCGGACCAGCGAGGATTCGCTCATGCGGACCTCGAAGTCCATTGACTCGGCGTTGAACGCCGCTGTCAGCTCCTTCTCGATGCGCAGGCGGACGCCGGTGGTGTACCTGTCACGAGGCAGGTACACCAGTGCCGACATGAAGCGCCCGTAGACGTCGGGGCGCAGGAAGAGCGAAGTGCGGCGGCGTTCCTGTAGGCGCAGGATGCCCAGCACGGTGTGCGTGAGGTCCTCCACTGAGATCTGGAAGAGCTCGTCGCGCGGGTAGGTCTCCAGGATCGTGACGATGTCCTTGCCGGAATGCGAGTCGGGGGCGAAGCCGGCGCGCTTGAGCACTGCCTCGACCTTCTCGCGGACCACCGGGACGCTGCGTACCGAGGAGGTGTAGACGCTGGAGGCGAAGAGGCCGATGAAACGGCGTTCGCCGTTGACGTTGCCCTCGGCGTCAAAGCGCTTGACGCCCACGTAGTCCAAGTAGATCCCGCGGTGCACGGTGGAACGGGAGTTGGCCTTGGTGATCACCAAGGCGCGCTTGTCGCGGGCCATGGCACGGCCGCGCTTGGTCAGGTGCTGGAGGCCGCTTGCAGGTACCGCGTTGCGCATCAGCCCCAGGCCGGACTCGACCTGCAGGCGCAACACGTCTTCGTTGTTCTCGGTGATCAGGTCGTATTCGCGGTAACCCAGGAAGGTGAAGTTGCCGTCGTCGAGCCAGTGCAGCAGGTCCACGGCCGCGTTCAGGTCCGCGATGTCCTCGGCGCCGGTGACGTTGGCCAGCGAATCGGCGATCTCGTGCACCTTGTTGCGCATCGGAACCCAGTCCTCAACGGCCGCACGCACGTCCTTCAGGATCCGTTCGAGCCCGGCGACCAGGTCGGAGACGGCCTCGTCGCTCGGGTCCCCGCCCAGTTCAACGGAAATCCACGATTCGATGGCGGTGTCGCTGTTTTCGGCGACCAGCGCGGAGATCGACGGCATTGCCGCAGTGTCGCCACTGGCCAGGTGGCTGTTGGCGGAAACGGTATGGAGGGTGGTGATGTGTCCGTCGGATGCATCGCGCGTCACCAGGAAGGTGGGGTGAACGACCACGTTGATGGCGATCTTTTGCCGCACGATCTCGGCGGTGACCGAGTCGACCAGGAACGGCATGTCGTCGGTGACCACGTAGACCATGGTGGTCGCGCCGTGCCGGGTGACAGCAACACCGGCGGTCTTGGCCGCCCGCTGCCACCCCACGTCAAGGTGGGCAGCCACCCGGGCTTCGAGCTGCTGCGGCGAATAGCCCGCTTCGTCCTCTTGTGCCAACTGCCCGTAGTAAGTGTTTACCAAATCGGGCGTAAGTGTCTCAGCGATGAAAGTTTCGGACATGCTGGACTCCGACGTGTTCAAAAGAACGCCTCCGTGGATATCGAGTGTGCGTTTCGCTCCATTGCGCAACGCTTGTGTTACAACACTATCCCGCCGGGTTACGGACGTCACATCGAGGGGGTAAATCTGCGCAGAAGCGGCGTTTTGGCCCTAATTCGACGCCCTGCCAGGCCTGCGATCGCCACGCGGAGTCCGGAATGCGGGGCGATTTCTGCTAGGGCGCTGTCTGCCAGCAGGGCGGCGTCGACCGCCGCGGCGTCGTGCGGCAGGTAGGCCGCGACGGGGATCTCGGGTCCGAAGCGCTCCCATGTCTCGGCAAGGGCCTGGCGCGGCGAGGCGCCGACATTGGCCGCGGAGACCTTGTTGAAGACCACTTTCATCTCCAGCTCCCCCAGCACCTCGTGCAATTCCTCCAGCGCCCGGATCAGTCTGGGCACACCGATGCTGTCGGCCGCGCCGACGGCGTAAATTTCATCGGCAACGCGCAGCATCGCCGCGGTGACGCCATTGCGTTGCGGGGCAGCGGTGTCGAAGGACAGTTCCTCGTCGAGTTCCAGCGGAGCCGCGACGTCGACGACGATGGTGTCGCAGCCTTCCTGCAGGGCAAGCACCGCCCGGCGCAGCGCGGTCGGGCGCAGCTCGGGCCACCGGCTGGCCCGCGGCAGCCCGGTGGCGACGCGCATACGGGCACCGGCAATCACCACTGGCGCACAGATTCGCTCCAGCTTCGTCGCATCGAACCTGCCCGAATCCACGGTGCGGCAAATCTGGGCTATGCCCGCTGCCTCGTCGAGCAGGCCCAACTGCACCGCCTGGGACGCTCCGTAGGTGTCGGCGTCCAGCAGCACCACGTCCTCGTCGCCCAAGGCACATTCAACCGCGTAGTTCAACGCCACCAGGGAGCGGCCAGGAGACCCGACCGGACCCCAGAAGACCACGACGCGGGCGCGCTTCCCCGTCGTCCCGTTCGCCGGTTCGCCGGCGTGGGCAGGGTCGGGTCCGCGCTCGCGGTGCCCAAGCTCGGCACGGGCGCGGGTGACCAGGATGCCCAGTTCCGCCGCCGGCGTTCCGGTTGGCGACATGTAGGCACCGGCGGCACGCAACCGCTGGCCCTGTGCAACGTCGTCGCAGAGCACCACCACCGGAACGCCGCGCTCGATCATGGAATCGATGTCCTGCGTATCCACCTCTTCCGCCGGACCGGCCAGGATGACCGCATCGGCGAGCCCGGTTTCGCACAGCGCGATCACTTCGGCTATTTCCGCACAACTGCGGGCAACCGTGAGGACGCCGCGGTGGCTTTCCAGCTTGTCCACCACGACACCGTCGTCCCCGTGCACCACCACGGAAATGTTCATGAGGCACTGGCTCCTGGATTGAAGACCACTGTGATGCGGGCATCGTTGGCCATGGCCTCGAGCAGGTCCGCCAACCCGGTGTCCACCACCAGGATCTCGACCAAGGTCCCGGCGGTGCCGCCGAATCCGGTGGCGCGTTCGGTGCGTGCCGTCACTTCCGCGGCGGGCAGCAGCAGGGTGGGTGGCGAATAGGCGTTGGCCGAGCGGTCCTTCAGTGACACCCAGACATCGACATGTGCACCGGCGGTGATGGCCGAAGGCAGGGCGTCGGGCAAGTCGATGGAGACCGGGCGGCGGTTGGTGCCGTCGTTCAGCCCGAGCGCGCTGCGCGGAAGCAGCTGCCCGGCGCGGATCAGGGAGTTGGCCCGCGTCCCGGACAACATTCCAGGATCCGCCGGCACGTAGCCAGCTTCCAGCGCGTCCAGCTTCACGTTGACCACGTGGAGCTTGTCAGCGGTGATTTCCTCGCCCAGCGAGATGTCCGACTTGGCCGAGTACATGGGCGTCGTGCGGTCCATCGAGCTGGTCAGGGCAACAACCCCCACGCTGGAAGCCAGCACGATGAGAATGCCGAGCAACAACCGGGGATCCTTCCAGCTCGGTCTGCCCAGCCGGCCCGCCGCAGCGGAAACCTGATCGTGTGCCTTGTCCATGTCCCACTGCACCCTCCGCCGCCCATCTCCCCGTGCGCTGACATCGGTCCGTTGTCCGGTGCGCACGATGGATGGAATGCTCCAACCCCGGGACCACTGGTCCCTTTCCGGTCCTTGTGGGCCACCCTACGCCGCGGCGGCGACCGGTGAACAGCAGGCCGCGTAACAATGTGGATAACTGGCGGCCGGTCGCTCAGCCCTCGCGGCGCACCCTGGCCAGCGCGGCGAATGGAATCACGGTCCTGCCCAACAGCGCGCCGGGCCGGCGAAACTCGTCCCGGGCATGCAGTGCCACCTCGAGGAAGTCCTGACCCACCTGGTCCAGGGTGCCGCTGGCCAGAAGCTGGCCGTCAATCCCGCCGACGCTGACCCGGGCCCGGTCGCGCACCAGCACGCGAAGGGCCTGGGAGAACCTGACCCTCCGCTCCCCCGGCTCGGGCGCGCTTCCCGCCTCGAGTGCCGCCCACCAGGCCACCGCCTGGACGGGGATCAGTTCCTCGCTACCTTCGTGCTGGAGCATCAGCCAGTCCTTGCCGATTCCGGCCAGGCGTCCACCGATGCGTTCGGCCCCCAGCAGCTGCACGTCAATGCGGGTGCCCACGTGCCGGGCCAGCCGCTGCATCAAGGACTGCCGTGCACGCTCGATCCGCACGAATTCCTGGATCTCGCTGTTCTGCTCCCGGGCAGCCTCGGCCCCGAATTCCGCTTCAAGATCTGCGAAGAGCGCTTCCCATCTCATGAGCACACCCTAGATGCTCAAAAGTTTTCCGCCTACCCCCTAGCTTCCTCCATCACGAAGTGCCATCATTCTTTTACAAACAACATCAAATGACATCAAATAACACCTAAGGAGATCGGCATGTTCACCCAAGGCGTCCGCGATACGCTGTCCCTCGCCGGCATTTCCTGCCTGTCACTGGGCATGCTTGGGGCAAGTGCGGGAATCTGGCGCTCCCTGGATGCGCGTTCCTTCACCGGGACGACGCTCGATGCGACGTCGCTGGAACAACTCACCGGATTCGTCCTGGGCCTTCTGGGCGGGCTGGTGCTCGCCTGGCTGCTGGTCTGCCTCGGACTGGCACTCGTGGCCCGTCTGGCATATGCCTGCGGCCACCGGCGCCAAGCAGCGATCCTGGCCGGAATCGTCCCCGCATTCGTTGCCCGGCTGGCACTTGCGGGCCTGGGTGGATCGCTGGTGCTGGCGACGTGCTCCCTCGCAGCCGGACCTGCCGGTGCCGCCACCGCCATTGCCGCTGAAGCCCCCGCACTGCCGCAAATGCGGCCGGAGACTTCCCCCGGGACACTCCCTGTCCACGAGGCCGTGAAGTTGCCGCCCGAAGCGGTTGTCCCGCCCGGCGAAACAGAGCTGCTCAGCCCTGGATGGATTCCCCACCGGGTCCCGTTGCAGATGCAACGGCTCGTCGGGGGCGGCAACACGCGCCCCGCCACTGAAGTGGTGGTAAGCCCCGGCGACAGCCTCTGGTCCATCGCCGCCCGAAACCTGCCGGAAGGTGCCAGCGCCGAGGAAATATCCGCATCCTGGCCGCGCTGGTACGAGGCCAACCGCCAGCTCATTGGCCCGGACCCCAACAAGCTTTACATCGGCATGGTGCTTCAGGCACCCCTAAGCGCATCACTGCGATCCTGACCTGCAGGTTCGCCACCCCTACCGACAACTTGCCCGCACACCAGGAGCCCCTTATGACCACCACAGCGATTACGCCTTCCACAACAAACGCCGAGCCGCTGCTCTTGCACGAGAACGTGTTTGCAACGCCGGGCAATGCAACGACACCGCCCATCGAGGTCAGGCGGTTCCCCGAAGCTCTGCGCGCTGGAGCCGGATCTCGTCCCCGGCGATGCCTCAGCCCCGAGCCGGGTCCCGAGTCACCGCCGCGCGGCGGGGTGTCCTCCGAAGATCGCCAAGCGAACTCCCCCGCGGAATTGGGTTGCGAGTCCGAGGAGGATTATCCGGCACGGACCCCGAACCCTGCGGTAAGAGTGGTGCTCGAACAGCTTTTCCCACCCACCAACGCACTGTTGGGCCTGGAAGAATCCGTGGCGGCAGTCGTCCATGCGGCGGCACCTGCGGTCCTGGAAGTGCTGGCAGGTGCCCGTCCCGTGCGCCAACTTCACCATGCCCTGAGCCCGAATTGCCTGGACAAGCTGGAGCAGCACATGCGTCTGGGTGCGATTCACCGGCCAGACCCCGCTGACTGCACGTACTCCAATCCGCGGGTCATGCGCATGCGCATCACCCAGGTCCTGCCGCTGGTCTTCGAGGCCGCAGTGATCCTGCGGGACATGCAAAAAGTCCGTGCCACCGCCCTACGAATAGAGCGGTGGCACGGACGCTGGCAGGTTACCGCCCTCGAAATCGGTTAGCGGCGCTTGCCCTTTTTCTTCTTGCCGCCGGCCGGCTTCGTGGCCTCGGCACCTGGCGTGCGCTCGATGTGCGTGGCCGCCTCGCCGCTCTCCTCCGGGGCCGTGTAGCGCAGGGTGGACGGGCGCGCCGGGGCTTCGAGCCCCGGGGTGCTCAGGACCGGTTCGTTGGTCATGGAACGGGCATCGGTGACACCTGGCAGCGAAACCGCAGGTGTCTGCCGGGTTTCAACCTCGATGTTGAAGAGCATGCCGATGCTTTCCTCGCGGATGGACTCCATCATGGTCTGGAACATCAGGAAGCCTTCGCGCTGGTACTCAACCAACGGATCGCGCTGGGCCATCGCACGCAGGCCGATGCCCTCCTTGAGATAATCCATCTCGTAGAGGTGTTCCTGCCACTTGCGGCCAATGACGGAAAGCACCACACGTCGTTCGAGCTCTCGCATGTTTTCGTGGCCGACGGCCTCCTCGCGTGCCGCGTACTGCAAGCGGGCATCGGAGAGGATTTCCCGTTCGAGCAGTGCGGGGGTGATGGCGTCGTGGTGCCCGGCCTCCTCGGCGACCTCTTCCAGGGTGATGGAAATCGGGTAGAGCTGCTTGAGGTTCGCCCAGAGCCGCTTCAGGTCCCAGTCCTCGGCATGGCCCTCGCCGGTGGACTCGCTGACCATGGCCTTGACCACGTCTTCGAGGAAGTGCGCAACCTTTTCATGCAGGTCCCCGCCCTCGAGGATGCGCCGGCGGTCGCCATAGATGGCCTCGCGCTGGCGGTTCATCACGTCGTCGTACTTCAGCACGTTCTTGCGCTGCTCGGCGTTGGTGCCTTCCACCTGGGCCTGCGCAGTCTCGATGGCCTTGGAAACGATCTTGGATTCCAGTGCCACGTCGTCGGGCATCGAGGGGTTGTTCATGATCCGCTGGGCAGCGCCGGCATTGAAGCGGCGCATCAACTCATCGGTCATCGACAGGTAGAAACGCGACTCGCCGGGGTCGCCCTGGCGCCCGGAACGGCCGCGCAGCTGATTGTCGATGCGGCGGGATTCGTGGCGTTCGGTGCCCAGCACATAGAGTCCGCCGGCGTCGGTGACTTCCTGGGCCTCGGCCTGCACTTGCTCCTTGGCACCGGCAAAGACGTCGTCCCAGACGCGTTCGTATTCCTCGGAGTTCGTCTCCGGATCCAGCCCACGGCGTTCCATCTCCGCGACGGCCAGGAACTCGGCATTGCCGCCAAGCATGATGTCGGTGCCGCGTCCGGCCATGTTGGTGGCGACGGTGACCGCGCCCTTCTTGCCCGCCTGCGCAACGATCGCGGCTTCACGGGCATGCTGTTTGGCATTCAGGACCTCGTGGCGGATTCCCTGCTTGGCCAACAGCCGCGCCAGATACTCGCTCTTTTCAACGCTGGTGGTGCCCACGAGCACCGGCTGCCCGGTGGCGTGCCGTTCGGCGATGTCCTGGACGACCGCGTCGAACTTTGCGATCTCGTTCTTGTAGATCAGGTCGGCCTGGTCCTTGCGCAGCAGTTGCTTGTTGGTGGGAATCTCCACCACGCCGAGCTTGTAGGTGCCCATGAATTCCGCGGCCTCGGTCTGGGCCGTACCGGTCATGCCGGCAAGCTTTTCGTAGAGACGGAAGTAGTTCTGCAAGGTCACGGTCGCCATCGTCTGGTTCTCGGCCTTGATCTCCACCCCTTCCTTCGCCTCAATGGCCTGGTGCATGCCCTCGGAGTAGCGGCGTCCTGCAAGCGAACGACCCGTGTGCTCGTCGACGATCATGACCTCGCCGTTGATCACGACGTAGTCCTTGTCGTTCTTGAACAGTTCCTTGGCCTTGATCGCGTTGTTCAGGAACCCGATCAGCGGGGTGTTGGAGGCCTCGTAGAGGTTGTGGATGCCCAGGTAATCCTCAACCTTTTCGATGCCCGGTTCCAGCACGCCGATGGTGCGCTTCTTCTCATCGACCTCGTAGTCGACGTCGAGGGACAGCCGGGTGACGAGCTTGGCGAATTCGGTGTACCAACGGTTCACGTCGCCCGAGGCCTGCCCGGAAATGATCAGCGGTGTACGTGCCTCGTCGATGAGGATCGAGTCGACCTCATCGACGATGGCGAAGTTGTGGGTGCGCTGGACGAGCTCGTCGGAGCTCCAGGCCATGTTGTCGCGCAGGTAATCGAATCCGAACTCATTGTTCGTGCCGTAGGTGATGTCGGCTTCGTACTGCTTGCGGCGCATTGCCGGGTCCTGATTGGACAGGATGCAGCCGTTGGTCAACCCCAGGAAGCGGTAGACCCGTCCCATGAGATCCGACTGGTATTCGGCCAGGAAGTCGTTGACGGTGACCACGTGGACGCCCTTGCCGCTCAGGGCATTGAGGTAAGCCGGCGCCGTGGCGACAAGGGTCTTGCCCTCACCGGTCTTCATTTCGGCAATGTTGCCCAGATGCAAGGCTGCGCCGCCCATGAGCTGGACGTCGAAGTGGCGCATGCCCAAGGTTCGGTCGGCGGCCTCACGGACTGCGGCAAACGCCTCGGGCAACAGGTGGTCGAGGGACTCGCCGTCGGCGATGCGCGCCCTGAATTTGTCGGTTTCACCACGCAGCTCCGCATCGGACAGGGCACGGAATTCGCTATCAAGCACGTTGATGGCGTCAGCGTACCCTCGCAACGTCTTCAGCGTTTTCTTGTCGCCGGTACGCAGGATACGTTCAAGCAGTGATGCCACGAGGCAGCTCCCAAATCTCAAGCACAGGAATTCTGGCGTGTTTAGTCTACGTGAGGGAATGCTCTCACCTGTGGCTTTTAGCTGAAATCGGGCGAGCTAAGTGAAAACTCCAAGGCTGCTGCCAGATTCCCCCGTGCCGAAACCACCACTCCATCGAGCCCCAACCACCGGGCCATGAGCCGCAATTCGGCTGCAAGCTCGTCCGCGGTCTGCGCTGGCGCGCCGGGCTCGGCGAAGGCCCCGCGGACCAAGAGCAGCTTGTTTGCCCGGTCCGCCTTCAAATCGACCCGGGCAACCAGATGCTCTCCCAGCAGGAACGGCAGGACGTAGTATCCGTAGACACGCTTGGCCTCGGGCGTGTAGATCTCCAGGCGGTAGGTGAACCCGAACAGCTTTTCGATGCGTCGGCGGTTGAACACCATCGAGTCAAAAGGTCCCAACAGGGCCCGGCCGGTCGCCGCCCTCGGAACGACGGTGCCGGGCAGCACATAGAATGCGTCCTTCAGCCCCTGGACGCCCACGCGTTCCAGCGCACCGCGCCCGGCCAGGTCTTCAAGCGCCACGGCGCTTTGCCGCAGCGGCAACCGGAAATAGTCGGCCAGGCAGTGCATGCTGCCCACCCCGTGCGCCTTGGCGGAAGCCAGCAGCAGCCGTTCCATCCCACGTCGGCGTTCCTGCTCCGTCGCGGGTGCCCGGGATTCGGGAAACACCTGGTGCAGTGAGGTGTAGCGGCGTTCAAAGGCACCGTTGCGGCCCTCGGTGCTGATCATACCCTCCGCAAACAACGCCTCCAGGGCGCGCTTGACCGCGGACCAGTTCCAACCCCAGGATTCCTGGTCCTTGACATGTTCATGGCCGAGTTCGGCGGCGACTTCCCGGGCTGTCAGCGCCGGTCCCTGCGCGAGCAACTCCAGGATCCGGTGCGCCAGCACTCGCCCCTCTTCGTCGATGGTCTTCATGCTTCCGGGCCAGGAGCGTTGCTGCCACGGCACGAGGTCGTGGAAATGCTCGCTGCGCACCAGGGAGGCCTCATGCGCCCAGTATTCAACGACCTTCCGCGGGTGTCTCACCGCGAGCCTGTCCAGAAGGTCCGGGGCGTAAGGGCCCAGCCGCGAAAAGATCGGCAGGTACTGTGCGCGGGCCAGGACGTTGACCGAGTCGATCTGGATCAGTTCCAGACGCGCAAAGGTCCGGCCCACCGCACCGAGGTTGATCGGTGCGGTGGGCCGGACCCGATGCAGCCCTTGGGCTGCCAATGCAATGCGGCGGGCCTGCGATGCGGAAAGAATCCTGCTCATGAACCCATCGTAGGTCCCGTGATGCTAGGCGTTGGCCGTTGCCGGTTCCGGGTCGCGGTATCGGCGGGTCTCCAGGGTCGCCTCGTCGGTGGCGTCCGGATCCAGGGTGATGGTGCCGTAGGAGTACTGCTGGGTGCCCTTGCCCTTGCGGGCGTACACGACCGAGTGTGCCCCGGTTGCCGCGTCCACGAAGAGGTAGAAGGGGTGGCCGATCATTTCCATGCGGTCAACCGCGTCATCGACGCTCATGGTTTCCGCAGGGAAGACCTTGCGCCGGATTTCAATGGGTGGTGCGCCGTTTTGGTCGGCTTCCGCGGCCAGCCGGGCTTCTTCTTCCTGCTGGGCCAGGCGCGTCGATTCGTGCAGCGGAAGCGTGCTGTTGGCCGGCTCCAGGTTGCTGGTGGCCTGGTGGACGGCCGTCGGGGTCTGGCGTCCGTGGTGGATCTTGCGACGATCCCGGGCCTTGCGCAAACGCTCCAAAAGCTTTGCAAACGCGGTGTCAAAGGCGGCGAACTTGTCCGCTGCCTTGGCCTCGGCGCGGATCGCGGGGCCACGGCCCAGGACCGTCAATTCGACGGTCAGAGCAGTGTCCGCGTTGCGGGCGTGTTGCTCCTTGGTGACCTTGATGTCCAAGCGCTGGATCTTCGTCGCAAGCTGGTCGACCTTGTCAATCTTCTCGTCGACGTACTCGCGGAACCGATCCGTAACACTGACATTGCGTCCGTTGATCGTCATCTCCATGGTGTCCTCCATCATTGCTCAGGTGACACATCAGCGACCGAGGAATTCACTCCTTTCGGTCGCTGAAGATGGGTTCTTTTCCCCTTGCGGGGTGCCCATACCTCACCCTATGACAGATGGAAGGATAATCAAGGATGTACGGATTATTACTTCATCGCGTTGAGCGAACACCGCGTTTTTCATCGGGTGCCGGAGTCGCCGCCAGGACAACTGCACCGCACACCTGCAGCCCCGCCTCGGCCAACACGCGTTTCGCCTCGGCAAGCGTCGATCCGGTGGTCAGCACATCGTCCACGAGCAGAACCCGGGCGCCCAAGACGGCGAGGCGGGCGGGCAATCCGCCTCCGCCCGCGCACATCGAATTCCGCACTGCGCCCCGGGCGCGTCGCCCCTTGCCCTTCTGCGCCGAGGTGAATTGCCGCGTCGCCCGGTAGCGCACCAGCCCGGCGACCAGCACCCGATCCGGGAGCACCCGCGTTCTTCGCAGCCGGCCCAGCAACAGGCCCACCGGGAAATAACCGCGCCGGTTGCGCGCCTGCAGGCGGGTGGGCACCGGCACCAGCACCACGGGCGCTCCGGGTTCAACAAGCGTGTCGATGGCGGACTTTACGGCGCGGGCCAGCGGCGGCACCAGCATTCCGACAAGGCCCGGCATCTGACGGTTCTTGAAGGCCAGGATGACGGCGGCCAGCTCGTGTTCGTAGGCGCCCGCCGCCACCACCGGCAGCGGCTCGTTGCGGTGATTCAGCGGCAGCGACTCGGCGCTGTGCTCGACCCTCCGGGGGCGGAGGCAGGCGGTGCGCATGGCCTTGGCGCAGGGGGTGCACAGCACGGAGTCCGGACGCCGGCAGCAGACGCAATCCACCGGTAGCAGCAGTGCCGCAGTGCCTTGCATTGCCGAGCGCACGGCGTACGCGGCACCGTGCGCCCACCAGGCATCGACACGCCCAAGCAGGGTCCGCGCCGGTGCGCCGGCGACGGGACGTGCCTGCTTGAAAATGGCGTCGGCATCATTTCGCTTCCGGTCCTTCATGCCTTCCAGCATGACCCCTCATGTTCCGTGCCGGGGACGCGCAGGCCACGTGCTGTGGACCATCCCGTCCCCGCACAAATCAGCCGGGGTAGGACAGGTCCCGCACCATGTCTTCCATTTCATGCCAGGAGCTGCCCACGCGCGAGTAGATTTCGTCATTCGTCTCGGCGTAGACGGGGCGGCGATCCCCGGGCCCGGCGGACAGGCCGACCATCCCCAGCAGCGGCAGGTACTTGACCCGGGTGCCGGTGAGGCTGATCTCCTCGGCCGTGACCCTTTCGGTGGTGCTGGCGGAAGAGACAATCACCGAGACATCCGAATTCCACACCGCCTGCGTCGCAGGTACGTCGGGATAGATGTTTTTCGGCGGCGCAAAGCCGCGCGGTGCGCCGTCAGCATCCCGCAGGATCCCGGCGATTGCCACGCTGGTCTGGCCGTCCTTGCTTGAGACGATCAACGCGCGCGTGCCGTCGCGCGAAACGCGCAGCGAGGAAACGTTGGCATCGGTGAGGCCGTCGGCGGTGATGGGGCGTACCTTCCCGTTCACGGTCGGGTCGGCGGGCACCGCCAGCACGCTGGTGGCCGAGGAGTTGTCCACGGTCCAGGTCCACCCGTGGGCGTCCATGGAGGGCCGCACCAGGTCTTCGCCGGTGGCGACCACGGAACTGCGGCCTTCCTCGTCGACGACGATAAGGGAGGTGAGGGATCCGTTCAGGAACGCATAGCGGTTCCCCAACGGGCTCATGGCCGGCAGCCGCGGCTGGTATCCGGCAATGTCTCCGATGCCGCCGACCAACCGCAGGGACCTGCCCTTGAGGTAGTACAGCGCATCGTCGACGACCCCGATCTGCGTGTCGGGAACGGCGGGATTGACTTCCGCGACCTCGAACTCCGGGTCCTTGGCTCCGATCTTTATCTCGGATTGCTCATCGCTCATCACCACCGAGCGCACGCTGCCCAGCCCTCCGAGGGTCAGCTCAAGCTGCTGTTGCATCAGCTGCCGCGAAAGCTCGGTGGATTCCAGGAACGTGGCCGAGCCAAGGTCCACCGTGGCCCGCTGTGATTCGATGGGCACCGAGGAACGGACCAGGCTGCTTCCTCCGGGGAAGGCGGAGACCACCGCGTTTTCCAGGTACTCGGAGGGGCCCGCCAGCAGTGCCTCGACCATGGCGGCCGCCACGCCCGTGCGGTTCGGGAACCAGCGTACGTCGGGCACGGCGTATGCGAAGGTGACGTCGTAGAAGTACAGCGTCTGCGGGGAGAAGACGTGGGCGAAGTTGGCGGTGTCCAGCATGATGCCGTCGGGCAGCTGCGAAATGCGCCACTGCCCGTCGACCTTTTCCAGCGACACGTCAAGCGCCCGGGTGGTGTGCGGCGGCATTTCGGTCATGATGCCCGCCTCGTCGATCTCCGAGACGAGCTCCAGCTGGATGGTGTAGGTGTTGGGGTTGGACCCGGGGATCACCGACGGGCGGTCATCGTAGACCAGGGACCGCACCGACCCCTTCCAGACACCTGACTGCTTCGGGGTCAGGTATTCGCGGGCGACCTTGTAGTCGTCCTGCGATGCGACGCCGGCCTGGATGAAGTCCTCGACGATTTCGCGCGGGCCGTCCCCCTCCGTCGGGCCCGGGGCCGTGAACTGCACGTCCCCGCCCTCCTCGTTGTTGTTCCCGTCCAGGGCGATGGACTGCACCGGCGAATTGCGCGGGATCTCCGAGCAACCGGTGAGCACCAGCACCACGCCCAGCAGCACGGCCAGGAGCGAGGCGGTCGAGGGACGTTTCCTAGTCATGCGGGTGGTGCCTTCCTGAGGTGCGCGCGGGGGTGCCCTGGACATCCGCGTCGCTGCCCGGGGTTTCCTCGGGGATCAGCGGCGGTGCCGGCTTGAAGCCGATGGCGGGGATTTCGCCGGTCAACGGGAAGGAGACGACCATGCCGTCGTCCAGTACCGCGTCCGCCAGTACGATGGGTTCCAGCGGCAGCGGCGAGGCGACGATCTGGTTGCCCAGGATCCGCGGCAGGGTCAGCCGGAAACACGATCCCACGCCGCGCTCCCCCCAGGTCTCGAGCCTGCCCTCATGCAGGCGGGTATCCTCCATCGCGATGGACAGGCCCAGCCCCGACCCCCCGGTGGTGCGGGCGCGGGCGGGGTCGGCACGCCAGAACCTGTCAAAGACCCGGCCGGCGGACTCCTGGCTCATGCCGATGCCGCGGTCGCGCACCGTGATGGCCACCGCGTTGGCGTTCCCGCCCACCGTGATGTCGATGGGGTTGCCCTCGCCGTGTTCCACGGCGTTCATCACCAGGTTGCGCACCACGCGCTCGATGCGCCGCGCATCCATTTCCGCCACCGCTCCCCCGGTCGGGGTGCCCAGGCGCAGCACCGAGCCCATGGCGTCGGCGTGCGGGGTGGCGGCGTCGATCACGCGCCGGGCCACGGAGACCAGGTCGGTGGGCTCAGCATCGAGAACCGCAACCCCGGCGTCGAAGCGCGAGACCTCCAACAGGTCGTTGAGCAGGATCTGGAAGCGCTCGACCTGGTTGTAGAGCAGCTCCGCGCTTCTCTTGTTGATGGGGTCGAAGTCCTCGCGCGCATCGTGAAGCACCTCGGCGGCCATCCGCACCGTCGTCAGCGGGGTGCGCAGCTCGTGGGAAACGTCGGAGACGAAGCGCTGCTGCATCTGCGAGAGCGTGGCCAACTGGTTGATCTGGTCCTGCAGTGACGCTGCCATGTGGTTGAACGAGTTTCCCAGCCGCGCGATCTCGTCCTCGCCGGAGACGACCATGCGTTCTTGGAGCTGCCCGGCGGCAAGCTTCTCGGAAACCTGCGCGGCGGCCGCCACGGGGCGCACCACGGCGCGGGTCACGTACCAGGTGATTCCTCCGACCACCAGCAGCAGCAGTCCGCCGATCAGGCCCATGGCCCGGTTGATGAAGTCGAGGGTGTCCTGCACGCTGGAGAGATCGTAGACCAGGTAGAGGCCGTATTCGCGGCCCGGGGGCAGGGTCACCTTGGTGCCGAAGATCAGGCCCGGCCCGGCGCTGTCCCCGGCGTTGACCTCGATGGACTGCCAGTAGGTCGCGTTGGACTCCTGGACTTGGGCGGCCATCGCCTCCGGGACGATGCGGGAGGTCAGGTTGCCGCTGGCGGTGGGGCCCACGTAGAGGTCGTCGGCACCGGGCAGCGGGACCAGCACGAAGTCGCGCGGCACCAGGGCCGTCTCGCCCTCGAGGATCTTCAGCGTGCTGGTCACCAGGGAGTGCGTGCTGGAGCGGTCGGTGGTGGCCGCGGAGTCGAAGATTGCGCGCACCTGGTTCAACCCGCGCAGGGATTCGGACTCGACCTGGTTGAAGCGCTCCTGGAACAGGCCGGTGGCGATCTGGTTGGACAGGAAAGCCCCGGCGCCCAGCATGGCCACGGCGCTGAGCAGCATCGCGGAGGTGACCGTCCTGAAGAGCAGCGAGCGGGTCCAGCGCGAACGCATGGTGTTGCGCGTGCGCACCAGCGCAGCCAGCGCGCGGCGGATCCAGGATGTCGCCCGGGCAGGTTGCGCCGGGGTTGCGGGTGCGGGTCGCACCGGCTCGACGGAGTCCATGCTTTCCGCCACCTCCTGCCTCAGGCCTGTCCCGCCTTGTAGCCCACGCCGCGAACGGTCAGCACGACGCCCGGGTTTTCGGGGTCGAGCTCGACCTTCGAGCGCAGGCGCTGCACATGCACATTGACCAGGCGGGTGTCGGCGGCGTGGCGGTAGCCCCACACCTGTTCAAGCAGCTGCTCACGGGTAAACACCTGCCACGGCTTGCGGGCCAAGGCGACCAGCAGGTCGAACTCCAGCGGCGTCAGGCCGATGGGATCCCCCGCGCGGGTGACGCGGTGGCCGGCGACGTCGATGCTCAGGTCGCCGATCTTCAGGGTCTCGGGGGCATGTTGTTCGCCGGGGCGCAATCGTGCGCGCACGCGGGCGACGAGTTCGGCCGGCTTGAAGGGCTTGGGGACGTAGTCGTCGGCACCGGATTCCAGGCCGCGGACCACGTCGGCGGTGTCCGACTTGGCGGTCAGCATCACGATGGGAACGTCGTCCTCGGCGCGGATCAGCTTGCAGACCTCTATGCCGTCCAACCCGGGAAGCATCAGGTCAAGCAGCACCAGGTCGGGCTTGACCTCGCGGAAAACACCCAATGCCTTGGCACCGTCGTAGCAGAACACGGCCTCGAACCCGTCGTTCTGCAACACGATGCCGATCATTTCGGCCAGCGCCTCGTCGTCGTCGACAACCAGGATGCGTGCCTTCATAATCTGCCCTTCCGTAGCCTTGCGCTGGACGCCGCGAAAAGCATGCGCCCGGATACCTCAAGACTACATGAGCATGCCGGGCAAATCGGCGCGGAAACGGCAATCCACCTCACCATTCACCCTCCCGGACCCGGCGCTAGACTGGAGCAAACCCAAGGGTCCGGCGCCTGGTTCCGAATCCTTGCACCACATGCGGGAACGCGACGAGAGCGGGAAGCGATGAATACAGACGGCAATTCACCGGCGCCCGGTCCCGGCGACCCCGCGGGCCCCGAGGGCGGCTGGGGCCAGCCCCCTCCCGGATGGAACGAGCCGGCGGGCGATGGCTGGCCGGCGGGTCGTGACCAGCCGCCCGGTCCGGCCGGACCCTCCGGCCAGTGGCCGGCACCCAGGCCCGGTGTGGTGGAATTGCGGCCCCTGGGCTTCGCCGACCTGCTGGATGCCACCTTCGCGGTGGTGCGCCGCGCCCCGCTGGCCACCGTGGCCAATGCAGTGCTCGCCCAGCTGTTGCCCGCGCTGGTCGCGTTGTTGCTGGTGCAGGGGCTCGATGTCCCGCTGGCCGTCCTCGAGCGCACGCTGGACCCGGATACTGCCGGCTCCGTGTCCTGGGCCGAAGTCTTTCCCCACCCCTGGCCGGTCTACGCGGGCACCGCGGTTGCCGTGCTGGCGCTGCAATTGCTGGCCAATGTGCTGGTCGTTGGACCGGCCGCCGTCGCGGGAATGCGCGCAGTGCTGGGGATGCCCACCGGATGGGGGCAGGGGCTGGCCCTGGCACGCGGCGGGATGCTGCGCATCGCCGGGTGGCATGTGTTGCTCGGTGCCGCGGCCATGGTCGTCGTCGCGGTTCCGGTGGCGGTTGCACTGCTGCTGGCCCGCTCGGTTGGCCTCGCGGTGGCGGCGCTCGGACTGGTGGGCATGCTCCTGGTGCTGGCGCCGTTGGCCCTCTGGATCGCCATCCGGATCTGCCTGGTGCCCACGCTGCTGGTGACCCGGCCACCGGGCATCCGTCGGGCCGTGCGGTCCTCGTGGTCGCTGACTCTAGGGTCTTGGTGGCGGATCCTGGGGATCCTGCTGGTGGTGGCAGTGGTGCTCGGCATCCTTGGCGGGGTGCTCTCGCAGCTTGCGGCCGTGGTCGGCGGCCAGCTATTTGGCACCGCTGCCACGACGGATGCGGTGCTGTCCATGGCCATCGTGGTCAATGCCCTGGTCGGGGCCGTGGGCATGGTGCTGACCCAGCTCATGCTCACCATGCTGCAGGTGGACCTGCGGATCCGCCGCGAACGCCTGGACTTGGTGCTGGCGGCCGAGGCGCAGGATCCCCGGAACCATCCCATTCCCGGCTACGGCGCCCGGGGCGCGGCGGAACCCCGAGGCTAGGCGTCGACGCGGACCTGGTTCAGCGCTTCCGCATAGCCGGCCAGGCGCCCCAGCACCGCGGTCGCCCCGGACGGGGAGAGGTCGGCCAGTCCCGCGGTGGGGCTCAGCACCAGTGCGCCCAAGGCCGAGTCCGGCAGGCCGAGCTGGCGCCAAGGGCGCCGGATCGCGTTGACGGCATCCACGACGCCGGGCGGTTGGGACCCCGGCTCCAGGCATCCCAGCCAGAGCCTGCTGCCGGATTCCACAGCTGCCGCCAGCAGCTCCCAACCCGGAACGGTGAGCGATGCCGCGTTGGCACCCAGCCCGTCGGCGCCGGACTCCAGCGCCGTGGTGGCCAGCGTCGTCCAGGTGCCGGGCTCGGCATCGGCGCCGATGACCACGGCGGCGGCTCCCGCCTGGTGCAGCCCGTCGGTGAGTTCACTCCACCAGCCGCGGATCTCGGCGGCCGGGACCGAGCGCAGCGTGCGGTAGCCGCTGGCGGTGGGCAGCGTCCCGTTGAGCACCGCACCGGCGTCGGGCTCGTCGATGTACACCGTGACCTGTTGCGCGCCGGTGGTGCGGGAGAGGGTTTGCAGGTGGCGAACGGCTCCCAGCGCCAGGGACTGGGCCAGGTCGCGGCGCGCCCCGTGGTCGGACACGGCACGCTCGCCGTGGTGCAGGTACAGGTTCGCGGCCAACGTGGCCGGGCCGGGGAACTGGATCTTCAGCTCGGTGCCGGGTTTTTCCTCGGCGCCGATGGCATCCGCCAGCACATTCAGGTCGGTGCGCAACGCCGAGGCGGCGCGCTTGGCGTCAATCCCCGGGGCATCGGCCAGGCGCCAGCCGTAGGGCTGCAGGTCCACCGCGAGGTCCTCGAGCAATTGCGCGCCGCGGCCGATGTTGTCGGAGCCGACGCCGCGGGCCGGGAGCTGCTGCAGGTGCGGCAGGTTCGGTTCCCCGATCTCGCCGCGGACCATCAGCACCGCTTCCAGCGGGTCGGTTCCGGGCATGGGGCCGTGCGCGCTGGCCTGCACCTGGCGTTCTGCCGGTTCGGCGGAAAGTTCCTCGTGCATGGGGTCCATCGGTGGCATCGGCTAGTTTCCGGACTCGGCGTGTGTGGCGGAAATGTTGTTGTGGTGCCTGATGACCTCGGAAATGATGAAGTTCATGAACTTCTCGGCGAATTCCGGGTCCAGGTGCGCCTCGTGGGCCAGACGGCGCAGGCGCTCGATCTGCGCTTTCTCCCGTCCCGGGTCACTCGGCGGCAGTGCGTGCACGGCCTTGAGGTGGCCCACGCGCTGGGTGGCCTTGAAGCGTTCGGCCAGCAGGTAGACCAGCGTGGCGTCGAAGTTGTCGATGCTGCTGCGGATCGACAGCAACTCCGCCATGACCTCATCCGGAACGGTGTCGGCCAGGGAGCTGGCAGTGGGGTCGTAGGCGCCGGCTTCCGCGTCGTCCGCGGCCTGCGGGTTCTTCTGTTGGCTCATGGTTCAAGTCTAGGGTTGCCACTTCATTGCGCCCAACCGTGACGTGCTGCCCGGGAGCCAGTCAGCCACGGGCTGACAGGGGGGCGGTGCCCCCGTGCCGCTCCCCCGGCCACGGATGATTCCCTGGCGGCGACCGACGGAAGCCGGGGGTGCGGTTCTGAAACCTCGGTGGACCGCACCCCCCGCGCCGGGCGCTGCGATCCTCAGACGGCCTTGAGGAAGGCCTGCCGTCGCACCGCCTGTTCCACCGGGTCCGGCACCGGCAGCGAGGCGATGAGCCTGCGGGTGTACGGGTGCTGCGGGTCGCCCATGACCTGGTTCCCGATGCCTTCCTCCACGAGCTTGCCGCGGTAGAGCACCCCCACCCAGGTCGAGAGCATGTCAACCACGGCCAGGTCGTGGGAGATGAACAGTGCCGCGAAGCCGAGCTCGGCCTGCAGTTCCTTGAACAACTCCAGCACCTTGGCCTGCACCGAGACATCCAGCGCACTGGTCGGCTCGTCGGCGACCAGCAGCTTCGGGTCCAGGGCCAGCGCCCGGGCCAGCGAGGCACGCTGGCGCTGTCCGCCGGAGAGTTCGTGCGGGAAGCGTGCGGCGAACGCGGCCGGCAGCTGCACCGCCTCGAGCAGCTCGTCGACCCGCTTGCGGGCGGCCCGGGCATCGAGCGCCTTGTGCACCAGCAGCGGTTCGGCCACGCATTCGCCGATGCTCAGTTGCGGGTTGAAGCTGGCCGCCGGGTCCTGGAACACAAACCCGATGTCCTGGCGCAGCTTCTTGAAGCTGCGCTCCTTGAAGTCGAGCATCTCGTAGCCAA
Source organism: Paeniglutamicibacter sulfureus (assembly GCF_030512175.1). Classification (GTDB taxonomy): domain Bacteria; phylum Actinomycetota; class Actinomycetes; order Actinomycetales; family Micrococcaceae; genus Paeniglutamicibacter; species Paeniglutamicibacter sulfureus. The sequence goes on from NZ_JAULBL010000001.1 coordinate 75,805, forward strand.
AGACCTTCAGCGAACCGGAACTGACCTTGTTCAGCCCGGCGATGGCCCGGCCGATGGTGGTCTTCCCGGACCCCGACTCGCCCACCAGCCCGTAGACCTCCCCCGCGCAGATCTGCAGGGAAACGTCGTCGACGGCAGTGAACGAGGGTGTTCCCAGGCGGCCGGGATAGACGATGGACAGGTTGGTGGCCTGAACCAGCACCTCCTTGTCCTGTCCGGAGCGGGAGGTCATCCCGGCGGAGGCGGAGTTCCTGCCCAGGTGCGGGACCGCGGCCAGCAGCGCCTTGGTGTAGTCCTCGCGCGGGGCGGTAAAGAGCTCCGAGCTCGGCGCACTCTCCACGATCTTGCCCTGGTACATCACCACCACGCGGTCAGCCAGGTCCGCGACCACGCCCATGTTGTGGGTGATCAGCACGATCCCGGTGTTGAAGTCGTCGCGCACCTCGCGCAGCAGCTCCAGGATCTCTGCCTGCACCGTGACATCCAGGGCCGTGGTCGGCTCGTCCGCGACGATCAGCGCCGGGTTCAGGGCCAGGGCCGCGGCGATGATGACGCGCTGCTTCTGCCCGCCGGAGAACTGGTGCGGGTAGTAGTTCACCCGCTTCTCCGGCTCCGGGATGCCGACCTTGCGCAGCACCTCGATGGCGCGGGCCTTGGCCTCCTTGCGCCCGACCTTGCCGTGGGCGCGGATGCCCTCGGCGATCTGCCAACCCACGGTGTACACCGGGTTCAGCGCCGTGGAGGGTTCCTGGAACACCATGGATACCTCGTCCCCGCGCACGGCGCGCAGCTCGCGGGCGCCCAGGGTGAGCATGTTGCTGCCCTTGAGCACCACCGCCCCGCGGGCGACCGCCGTCTCGGCGAGCAGCCCCAGGATGGTGCGGGCCGTCACCGACTTGCCGGAGCCGGATTCGCCGACCACCGCGACGACCTCCCCGGCGGCGACCTCGAAGCCGACCCCGCGCACGGCCGGAACCTCGCCGGCGTCGGTGGTGAAGGTGACCTCGAGGTCCCTGATTTCCAGGACGGTGCCGTCGGCGCGGCCGATCACGTCCCTGCGGTGTGCGTTCATGCTGTGGCCTTTCCGCCGCGACGCTTTGCTTTTCGGCGCATCCGCAGGCGCGGGTCTGCCAGGTCGTTCATGGATTCGCCCACCAGGGTCAGCCCGAGCACCGTAAGCACGATGGCGGCGCCCGGGAAGACGCCGGTCCACCAGATGCCGCTGGTGGCGTCCGAGAGTGCACGGTTCAGGTCAAAGCCCCATTCGGCGGCCTTGGTCGGTTCGATGCCGAAGCCCAGGAATCCCAGGCCCGCCAGGGTCAGCAGCGCCTCGGAGGCGTTGAGCGTGAAGATCAGCGGCAGCGTGCGGGTGGCGTTGCGGAAGATGTGCTTGGCCATGATGCGCACGTTGGAGGCACCGACGACCTTGGCGGATTCGACGAAGGGCTCTGCCTTCAGCCGCACGGTTTCGGCACGGATGACGCGGAAGTACTGCGGGATGAAGACCACGGTGATGGATATCGCCGCGGCCATGATCCCGCCCCACAGACTCGACTGGCCCCGGGAAATCACAATGGACATCACGATGGCCAGCAGCAGCGAGGGGAAGGCATAGATGGCGTCGGCCAGCACCACCAGCACCCGGTCCAGCCAGCCGCCGATGTACCCGGAGAGCAGTCCCAGGATCACGCCGAGGAAGATGGAGAAGACCACGGCGACCACGATCACCGCGACCGCCGTCTGGGCGCCCCAGAGGGTGCGGGAGAAGACGTCGAACCCGCCCACCGTCGTGCCCCAGAGGAACCTGCCGCCGGGGGCGGCCTGCGTGGGGAAGTTTCCCTCGGCATCGGAGGCCTGGGCGTAGCCGTAGGGCGCCAGCAGCGGGGCGAAGATCGCCGCCAGCAGGAAGAGTGCGGTCAGGACCAGGCCCGCCACGAGCATGCCGCGCTGCAGCCCGGCGCTCATCCTGTAGTGGGAAATGATCGGCAGCCGCGTCCACAGCGGCTTCCTGGCCCCGAGGGCCGTGGGCGTTGTGGTGGCCATGGCTAGAACCTCACTCGGGGGTCGATGAGCGCGGCGATGATGTCCACGATGAAGTTGGTGAGCGCGACGATGACCGCCAGCAGGACCACGATGCCCTGCACGGCCACGAAGTCCCGGGCAGTGAGGTACTCGGCCAGCTGGAAGCCCAGGCCCTTCCACTCGAAGGTGGTCTCGGTGAGCACCGCGCCGCCGAGCAGCAGCGCGATCTGCAGGCCCATGACCGTGATGATCGGGATCAACGCGGGGCGGTAGGCGTGCTTGGTGAGCAGTCGGTATTCGGAGACCCCGCGCGAGCGGCCGGCCTCCACGTAGTCGCGGCCCAGGGTGCCGATGACGTTGGTGCGCACCAGGCGCAGGAACACCCCGGCGGTGAGCAGTCCCAGGGCGACCGCCGGCAGGATCGCGTGCTCGATGACGTCGGATGCCGCGGCCATGTTCCCGGAGCGCAGCGCGTCAAGCAGGAAGATGCCGCTGGGGTTCTGCAGCGATGTCAGGGCAAGTTCGGCGTTGATCCCGGCCCGGCCGGCAATGGGCAGCCAGCCCAGCCAGACGCCGAAGATGAGCTTGAGCAGCAGCCCGGCAAAGAACACCGGGGTGGCGTAGCAAAGGATCGCGAAGACGCGCAGGATCGCGTCGGGCCAGCGGTCGCGCAGTTTGGCCGAGAGCAGGCCGAAGGGAATGCCGATCAGCAGGGCGACGACCAGCGAGTTGAAGGCCAGCTCGGCGGTCGCGGCGCCATAGGTGGCCAGCACCTCGGTCACCGCGCGGTTGTCGGTGAGGGTCCGGCCGAAGTTGCCGGTGAACACCTGTCCGAGGTACTCGAAGTACTGGACCAGGACCGGGCGGTCATAGCCCGCGGCGGCGATGCGCTCGGCCAGCTGGTCGGGGGTCAGGCGACCGCCGAGGGCGGCGGTGATCGGGTCTCCGGTGACGCGCATCAGGAAGAACACGAGTGTCACCAGGATGAAGATGGTGGGGAAAATCAGCAGGAAGCGTGTGACGAGGTAACGTACAAAGCTGCCCCCTGCCTTGGTTGCCGTTGCTGCCGGTGTCGGTGGTGGCGACTCGGCTTCGGCGAGGTCGGTCATGATGGCCATGGATGGTGCGTCCTAGCTAGGTTGGGGCTGTGGGAGGCGGGCCTGACATGGCCCGCCCCGGCTCCCCTCCATCGAAGGGGAACCGGGGCCGGGGTGTCGGCGGAACCCGCCGGGGTGGGTGGCTACTTGGAGATGACACCCATGCGGAACTTGAACGACGGGTCGAGGGTCTTCTCGACTCCCGAGACGTTGGCTCCCGCGACGGCAACCTGGGCACCCTGCAATAGCGGAATGGTGGAAAGGTCGCCGGCGACCTTGGTCTGGATTTCCTCGATCAAGGCGGTGCGCTTGGCAGCATCGGTTTCCACACGCTGTTCGCTGATCAGCGTGTCCACTTCCTTGTTGTCATAGGCGTTTCCCAGGAAGTTGTTCTTGGCGAAGAACGGGCTCAGGTAGTTGTCGGCATCTGAGTAGTCCGGGTACCAACCGAGCTGGTAGGACGGGTAGTCGGTGACGCGCGACTTCTGGTAAGTCACCCATTCGGTGGACTGCAGGTCGACCTTGAACAGGCCGCCCTTTTCCAGCTGGCTCTTGACCAGGGCATATTCATCGCCCGAGCTGGGGCCGTAGTGGTCGGGGTTGTACTGGAGCTTGAGGTCGACCGGTGTAGTGACCCCTGCCGCCTCGAGGACCGCTTTGGCCTTGTCCAGCGACGGCTTCCCGTCTTCCCCGTACATGTCCTTGAGCGGTTCGATGGCCCCGGTGAAGCCCTGCGGCACGAAGGAGTACGCCGGCAGGTAGGTGCCCTTGTAGACACCGGTGGCAATCGCCTCGCGGTCAACCAGGTTGGCCGCCGCCTGGCGGACGGCAAGCGACTTCGCCGGGTCGGCGTCATCGGTCTTGGCACCGAACGGCATGATGTCGAAGTTGAAGACGATGTAGCGCAACTCGCCGCCCGGTCCGGTGAGGACCTTGACCTTGGAGTCCTTGCCCAGGTCCTCCACATCGGTGGGCGAAAGCGCGCGCCACGCGACATCGATATTGCCCTGCTGCACGTCGAGCTTCAGGTTGTTGGAATCCGCGTAGTACTTGATATTGGCCGCGCTGTTCGCCGGCGCCCCGAGCAGACCCTTGTAGCTTTCATAGGGCTTGAAGGAAACCAGCGAGTTCTTGGCATAGCTTTCGATCGTGTACGGACCGGCAAAGGACTTCGCGGCGACAATGTCCTCGTCGGAGGCGACCTTGTCGGCGGGGAAGGCCTCGTCGTCGACGATCGGGCCGACGGGGCTGGTGAGCACCTGCGGGAAGGTCTGGTCGTTCCCGCTCTTGAGCGTGAACACGACGGTGGTGGCATCCGGTGCCGCGACGCTGTCCAAGTTGCCAAGCAGCGAAGACGGCCCGTTGGGATCGGCGATCTTCACCTGGCGGTCAAAGGAGTGCTTGACGTCCTTCGAATCGAGGGCAGTGCCGTTGGCCCACTTCAGGTCGGCTTTGAGCTTCACGGTGTACTCGGTTGGCGTGGTGAACTCGGCCGATTCGGCAATGTCGTTCACCGGGTCCGCCGAGCCGGGTACCGAGTTGAGCAGGAACGGGAAGACCTGGTTCATGACCATGAACGAACCGTTGTCGTACGAGCCTGCCGGGTCGAGCGAGGTGACCTTGTCCGTGGTTCCCACGGTGATTGGGCCGCTGGCAGGGGCGGTTTCGCCGCCGGTGCCGGTGCTGGGTGTTTCGGCCGGACCGGTGCAACCGGTCAGGACCAAGGCGGAGATGCCGATAACGGCTGCGGCGAGTCGCAGTCCGTTTTTCTTGCGGGCCATGAGCATTCCTTTTCTGTCAGCGAGCATGCGAGGTGATAGAAAACACATGCTTCATACAGCCTAAGTGATCATCGTCACTAAGCGCCATCAACTGTCGCCCTCAGTCGTATCGAAATGAAAATGTAACCAGGCAGTCCGTTCCCTTCCGCCGCCGGCAGGCCCCACCGGCGCTTTGCCCCCGTCCGTCCCCGCTCCCCGGCGAAGTGGCCTAGGGTTAAGCACGATGATGACACGAAGAGACGCTGCGATTGCGTTGGATATCCCCATGGAAATGGCCAAGCGCCACGGCATCCCGCCGCGCCTGAGCGAGGCCGCATTCGCCGAAATGAACGCCAATCCCCCGGCTTGGCTCATCCAGTCGCGCGCCAACCGCACCGGCAAGCGCCCCGTATGGGTTCACCTGACCTGCGCCGTTTGCGGTTTCGCCGAGACCGAGCGACCCAAGAAGTGGTGGCCGGAATTCGATTTCGTGCACTGCGCCGAGCACGGCCCGGCCCAGCTCCCGCGGCTCGAAGCTGGCAAGACACGCCTGGAATACCCGGACATCACCCCGCGCATGTACGGAATCGTCGACGAGGCCAAGGCCTAGCCGCACCTTTTGCATAAAAACGTCCCGTGTTCCGTCCCGCTTCCCGTAGGGACGGAACACGGGACGTTTCGTGTGGAATGCGCCACGCGGATGGTGGGAACGTGCCCTCGAGTGCGCTTCCCCGAGCTGTGGGAACCGGGAACGAGTGCGCAGGGCCTCTGGCCCAACGGCTGCCGGTCCGAAGAGGCAACCGAAACAATCCCGCGGTTCATGGCGGTCGGCGGCGGGACCAAGCGGGAATCTGGATTCGCCGGGTTGAGGGATTGCGCGTGCACCGGAGTACGATCTTGGCCGATCGATCGAGACCGGATGGGAGCAACGCTGGGTTATTGCTCGCTGTCGATGGCCTTGGCCGTGTCTACCGTTTCCGGAGGTCCCTCGAGCCGCCGGTAGCGGACCAGCATCACACCGCTTGTGAAGGACCTCGGCGGCTCGACCACTTCGAAGCGGGTCGGGACCGTGCCTGCCGGAAAGAGCCGCTTTCCCTCCCCGATCACCACCGGGCAGACCCACAGGTTCACCCGGTCAACCAGGCCTTCGCGAAACAGGGTCTGCAGGAGGTTCGCGCTTCCCCAGGTGTGGATCTGCTCGTGCCTCTGCCGCAGGTCGCGAACCTCCTGTGCGGCATCGGAAACCTGCGTGCTGGTGGCCCAGGTCAACTGCGGCTTGCCGCGGGATGCCACGTACTTGGGCACCCGATTGAAGACGCTTCCGATCTCGTCGGTCGCGCTCGGCCAGTAGCCGCGGAAGATGTCGTAGGTCGTCCGGCCCAGCAGCAGCGCGTCGGATGCCTGCACGTCTTCTACCAGCAAGTCGGATGACTCTTGATCCCAATATGGACGTTCCCATCCGGCGTACTCGAAGTCCCCGTCTTGTTCGTTTGGGCCTCCATTGGCCTGGATCACGCCGTCAAGCGTGATGTTCATATTGACGTGTAGCTCGCCCATGATGCCGTTCCCCTGATCATTCGCACAGTGTCCGCCGGACCACCCCTGCAGCCAGTATCCGACCCGGGCCTCGAATCGACAACAGGCAGGCCCTGCTGTTATGCGTCGGGGGGGCCGCTGCGACTTTGCCATTCACATGGCCCAAGGCCAATGAGTTGCTGCGGACCAATGTTCCGCCCTTCAGGGCAGGGTGTCTTAATGTTGGTTCTTGACGTCCTGCACGGAACGCGACAGCAGGCAGAACTCATTTCCCTCGGGATCACCCAAGACGACCCAGCTGACATCCCTTCCCTGGCCCACGTCCTTCCGCTTCGCGCCAAGGGCAAGCAGGCGCTCAAGCTCCTCGGCCGTGGACACGCCATCCGCCCTCAGGTCGAAATGCAGCCGGTTCTTCACGGTCTTTCCCTCGGGCACCGCGAAAACATCGATGGAAGGCCAGGTTTCGTCTTTTGGCGCGATGCTGATTCCATCGTTGTCCTCTTCGACAATGTGCCAGTCCAAGACGGCGCACCAGAAATCCGCCACTACCCGTGGCCTGATCGCATCGATGGCAACGGCAGCTATACGACTGGACATGGGTTCACAGTAGACCAGGACGTGGTGCCATGGACAGGTCCACCAATTCTCGATTTCACTTCGGATCAAGAGCGTCCCGCATGCATCACGTGAATGATTCACCCGCGGCATCGGCCTACCGCGGACCGGGTCGACAGGTATGCGCTTTCGATCCAGGGGGCACAGGTGGTCACGGTTTGGGGACCCTATCGGACGGTTTGCGATGCGGAGGCATGGAAACTGGCAGTAGTTCCGCCGGCCTGTCTGCCTAAGACTTGATAGGCACGAGGGTGTAGAGGTCAAGCCCACATTGGTTGGCCCCAAGTTGGAAGCCGCGTCGGGTGAGCAGCTTGGCCGAAACGGTGTTGGCCGGATCCACGCGGGCAAAGAGTTCCCGGGATTTGTAGACCTCGGGAATCGTCGTCAGCGCGCCATCGAGCATGGCACCGGCAATGCCTCGACCCCAGAGTTCCGGTGACACCCAGTATCCGATCTCGATGCCCTCGTCCTTCCGAGTGGAAACCACGATGCCGACAGGTTCGTCTGCCTCCATGGCCAGGAACCAGCGCGATGCTCCCGCGAGATCGAGGGCGTCCTCCGCAAGCGCTGCACGAACACGGTCATTGATGGTTTGCCGGTCCCAGGGCCGACCGTCACCAACGAAGCGGGTCACCCGTTCGTCGGAGGCCATGCCGGCGAAAAATGCCGCATCGGACTCTTGAAATGGTTGCAGGGTAATGGGCGGAGGTTGCTGCATTGAGTCTCTTTCGCAGTTGGCGGGGACTTGGCCAACCTATCAAGGGCCCGGGATTGCGGTGCATCGCCTGGCGGGCCCCGGCATCCTGAGACTTGGCTGTTGGTCGCGGTCGGCCGGATACTCGGCGCCGACCGCGACCATGCCCCTCTAGTCTGCGATGAGTTCCACGACACGGCCCTGGTGCAGTGCCCTGTAGATATCGTCGCGCATGAGATTGGCTTCCCGAGCGGTGAGGGTGCTTTCGATCGGCCGGAGCGTAATGCGAATCAGTGCGTTCGCCTGCCCTGGTTCGATCTGCAGCCTGTCCCGTGCCGCCGCAGGCAGGTCCTCGCAGTCGGTCAGTCCAAGAAGCTCAACCGATTCAAGGTCGTCCATGCGTTCCTTCAGCGCTTGTCGGACTTCGTCGCCCAGGATCTCCTCGTCGAAGGACGTGGGGACGACGATCGAGATGTCACGCCGAATCGGGGGAAGAAGCGAGACCGGTTGCCACGGCGCCAGATCGAGCATCTGGGATCCGATGCGTTGGTCGCGGGCACGCAGGAGTCGAATGTCGGGAATGCCCTTGCGCAGCATCAGGGCCCGGTCCAGGCCCATGCCCAGGGCGAGGCCCGACCACTGTTCCGGGTCGAGTCCGGCCCCGGCGAAGAGGTGCGGCGCCATCATGCCGCACTCGGCGAGTTCCAACCATGCGCTGCCAACCATGACATCCACTTGCAGCCCCTTGGTCGTGTAGGGATGGACGGCAGGCACCGTGCGCCATCGGGCACCGGGCAAGACCGCTTCGACGAGAACGGCGATCATCGATTCAAGGTCGACCGGCCCCAGTGCCGGGGATGGAAATATCCGCCAGAGGTCCACCTGGTGGGGTGCGCCGACGTGTGTCCGGTCGATGGCGTCCCGTCGATACACCAGCCCGGGCATAACGACCAGTTCGTCCAAGGCGCCGGTTCGCGGCAGATTTCTGAGCAACGAAGGGACCGATGCCGAGGTGTGGCTCCTGAGCATCACCGTGGGGCTCACGTATCGCGAATACCGTTGGTCGCGGGTCACGGTCGACGCGGAGAAGCCCAGGTTGTCGTAGTTGTCGGCGACCGAGACCAGCGGGCTGTTTCGCACCGTCTTGGCGGCTACGCCCCAATGGCGGGTGAGAGCCGCGGTGACCTGGCCCAGCAGCTCCTGCATCGCGTATGGGCCGTGCTCGGGATTGGAGAGGTCACGCATCGTGAGAGCGCCGTGGAGTTCATCGGCGGAAAGATAAGTAGTCATGGAAAGTCCTTGGGTGGGTTTGGATCGGTGGATAATCCCCCGATCCGCTCCGCCGCCAGGACCTAGGCGCGCGCCTCAGAGCCCTCGCGACCGGCGACCGGTCGGGGGCTGATAAATCGCAGTGAGTTACGCATGTAGCCGAGGCTAGCAGGTCGCCCATTTCCGTCCAAGGAAACGGCGAGACTCATGAAAAGTGCCCACAAAATGGGGTCCGTGCCTCAATATGGAAAGTGCTCGCGAAGTCTCTGGCGCACGTCCGGATACCTTGGTGTGCAAGTTCCGTGGCCCCGGCGAGCAATACGGGGAACCTTCGACGGGGTTTTCCAACAGAGTCTGACCCATGGGCCACGTCCACTGGCCGGGCACGCGGAAGGCCCCACCGGTTGGGCTGATCCAACGGGCGAGGCCTTGCCGGCGCTGCGGTAGGGGTGACTCAGGACACCAGTGACGGGTCCCAGGCGGTGGAACGGGCCGAATCGATGGTGGCTTGGCCCAGCACGCGGGTGCCCTGGTAGATCACCATGGTCTGGCCCGGGGCAACCCCGCGCATCGGCTCGATGAGCGTGGCGACCAGGACGTTGGACCCGTCTTCCTGCGGCTCGACGCGGGCGCGGGCATCGACGGGGTCCCCATGCGCACGCACCTGGACCATGCAGTCGAACTCGGTGCCGGCCTCGGCATCTTTGATGGGCAGCCCGGCCCAGGAGATCCTGATGCCACGCAGCTCGTCGACGGCCAGCAGGGCCTCGGGGCCAACGATGACCTTGTTTTCCTTCGGGCGGATCTCCAGCACGAAGCGCGGCTTGCCATCGGCCGCCGGCGTGCCGAGCTTCAGGCCCTTGCGCTGGCCGACGGTGAAGGCGTGGGCGCCCTCGTGCTCGCCTAGGGCCTTGCCCTCCTGGTCCACGATCTCGCCCTTGGTCATGTCAATGCGCTCGGCGAGCCAACCGCGGGTGTCCCCGTCGGGGATGAAACAGATGTCGTGGCTGTCGGGCTTGTTCGCCACCGAGAGCCCGCGGGCCTCGGCCTCGGCGCGGACCTCGGCCTTGGAGGGGGTCTCGGCCAGCGGGAAGATGCAGTGCTCCAGCTGCTCGTGGGTGAGCACGCCCAGCACGTAGGACTGGTCCTTGGCCCAGTCGGCGGCGCGGTGCAGCTCCGGGTTGCCTTCCTCGTCGCGGATCACCTTGGCGTAGTGCCCGGTGCAGACAGCGTCGAAGCCCAGCGCGATGGCCTTTTCCAGCAGCGCGGCGAACTTGATGCGCTCGTTGCAGCGCATGCAGGGGTTGGGGGTGCGTCCTGCCTCGTACTCGGCGATGAAGTCGTCGACCACGTCTTCCTTGAAGCGCTCGGAGAAGTCCCAGACGTAGTAGGGGATGCCGAGCACGTCGCAGGCACGCCAGGCGTCGTTGGAGTCCTCGACGGTGCAGCAGCCGCGGCTACCGGTGCGCAGGGTCCCGGGCATACGGCTCAGGGCCAGGTGCACGCCGACGACCTCGTGGCCGGCCTCGACGGCGCGTGCCGCCGCGACCGCGGAGTCGACCCCGCCGCTCATTGCTGCCAAAACCTTCATCGTGTAAACCCTGTCCCTGCCGTTTGGATGCTGCTGACTTGTGCGGCCATGCCGGCCTTTTTTGCCCGTGCATAGGCCTCGGGCAATGCCGCCACCAACTTCTCAACGTCGGAAGCGCTCGTTGTATGCCCGAGAGTGAAGCGTTGTGCGCCACGTGCCGTCGCTTCGTCCCGCCCCATGGCCAAGAGCACGTGGGAGGGTCGCGGCACCCCGGCGGTGCACGCGGAGCCGGTGGAGGAATGGATCCCGAGCATGTCCAGCACGAAGAGCAGCGAGTCTCCCTCGCAGCCCGGGAAGGTGAAGTGCGCGTTGCCCGGCAAGCGGGTGCCCGCGTGTCCGGGATCCGCGGTGCCGTTGAACACGGCCCCGGGAACCAGCCTGGATACCCCGTCGATGAGGGCGTCGCGCAGCGTGGCCAGGCGCTCTGCTTCGGTCGCCAGGTTGGCTGCGGCATGCATGGCTGCGGCGGCGAACCCGGCCGCGGCCGCGGCGTTCAGCGTGCCGGAGCGCAGCGCGCGTTCGTGCCCGCCGCCGTGCTGCACGGGGGTGAGCACCACGTCGCGTCGCACGAAGAGTGCGCCGATTCCCACCGGCCCGCCGATCTTGTGCCCGGAGACCGCCATCGTGGCCAGCCCGGAGTCGGCGAAGCGGGTCGGCACGGAGGTGAAGGCCTGGACCGCGTCCGAGTGCACGGGGATGCCGTGGGCGTCGGCGAGCGCAACCACCTTGGCCACGGGCTGCACGCTGCCGACCTCGTTGTTGGCCCACATGAGGGTGATGAGGGCAATGTCGTGGGGGTTCTTCGCGATTTCGCCTTCGAGGGCGTTGAGGTCGATGACCCCGTCGGTGTCCACGTTCAGCCAGGTGACGTCCGCCCCCTCGTGGGCTTGGAGCCATTCCACGGTGTCCAGCACCGCGTGGTGCTCGATCACGGAGCAGAGGATGCGCTTGCGTGCCGGGTCGGCGGCGTTGCGGTTCCAGAACAGGCCCTTGAGTGCGAGGTTGTCCGATTCGGTGCCGCCGGAGGTGAAGACGACCTCCGAGGGGTGGGCCCCGGCCGCGGCGGCCAGCTGCTCGCGGGCTTCCTCGGTGACGCGGTGGGCGCGGCGGCCGGCGCCGTGCAGCGAGGAGGGGTTGCCGGTCTGCGCCAACTCATGGGTCATGGCGGCGAGCGCTGGGCCGGACATGGGTGTCGTGGCTGCGTGGTCTAGGTAAATGGGGCTCGTGGACACCGAACAATTCTAGCCCTGTTGCCGGTCTCCGGGGCGGAGTGATTCCTCACAGCGCCCCCGCATCCCCCTCCCACGCGCCCACAGGGGGCTAGTTGCCTTCCCCCTGGAAGTACTCCCCCGCCAGTTCCTCGGGATCGAAGGGTTCGTCATCCGCCGCCGGCAGCTCGTTGCGGGTGTCTCCGGCCGCATCGAGCCGGGAGTCGGCGTCGACTTCCCAGGCCTCGATGCCGGCGCAGCCCAGCAGGGCGTCGATGAGCCCGCGGCTGCCGCCGACGATGGTGGAATCCTCGTAAAGCTCGGTGGACATCAGCCAGGCGCGGTCTTGGGGCCAGGCGAGGTTAGGCGACTGGCGCTGTTCACCCAGGGAGGTCCGTGCCCACAGTGGGCTGGCCAGGTCTTCCGCATCGCCGCGGAAAACGTAGAAGGAGCGGTAGCCGGAACCGATCTGCAAGGTCGGCGCGTTCCTGACCTCTTCGGAAAATGCCGGTGCCTTGGCACGGGCGGCAAGTTCCTCGGCGCGCCTTGCGTTTTCTTCCTCGGTGAGGGCGGGGTCGTTCTCGATCACTACCTCGACCTGGTCGCCGCCGTGGATGAACGCCAGCCCGTTCCAGAGCGCCAGGTGGATCTCGCCAGGGGTTCCGGTGTGCGCCGCCAGCAGCGGGGCGATGGCGCGCAGCTCGGCGGCACCCAGCCCGTCCCAGCCGGGGGCTTCTCCCTCCCAGGAGTCTTCTGCCAGTGGCACCCCGTCCTCGCCGATCCCGGAGAGCGCGGCGAACTGCGCCAAGGCGTGCATGGTGCTGCCGCGCCGTTTGGCGATCTCATCCCAGCGCACGGGCTGCCCGTCGGTCCCCATGGCCGGGTGGAAGATCCGTGCATAGGCGGCAAAGCCGCGGGGCACCTGCCCGGCAACCAGGTTTGCCGTGTCTGCGTCCCGGCCTTGTTCCTGCAGGGCCTGCACTATCCATGCGCCGGCATCGGGGGCGACGAAGTTCAAAGTCATTCATACAGGGTACCCAAGCCCGCGCCCGCGGTGCGCCGTGCCGTCCGGCCGTGGAGCCTTGCAATGGGCTTCATCCTCCCCAAAGCTTCTAAAACTGGTAAGAATGGTCTAACAGATCATTGCTAGGAGCCCGCATGAGCATGTACCTACCCGCACTTCGCCACCCGGTCCACCGCTTTGCGCACCGCAGTATTGATTTCAGCGCGCGGGTCGCGTTGATGGCGATTATCAACCGCACGCCCGACAGTTTCTATGATTCCGGGGCCACCTTCGCCCTGGGCTCCGCGGTGGACGCTGCGCTGGAAGCGGTGGACGCCGGGGCCGACTGGATCGACATCGGCGGGGTGCCCTTCTCTCCCGGGCCCGCGCTGTCTTGGCAGGAAGAGGCCCAGCGGATCGTCCCCGTCATCCGGGCGGTTCGGGCGCAAAGCGACGTGATCATCTCAGCCGACACGTTCCTGCCCGAGGTCGCTTCCGCCGCCATGGCCGCGGGAGCCGACGTCATCAACGACACCACCGGGCTGAGCGACCCGCAGCTCGGGCGCGTCGTGGCCGAGGCCGGGGCGCACCTGGTCATCACGCATTCGCTCGCCGCACCGCGCACCATCTACCCGCGCCCCACCTACGACGACGTGGTCGCGGAGGTCACGGGGTACCTGCGTCGGAAGGTCGACTTCGCACTCTCCCTGGGGATCGCCGAGGAGAAGATCATCGTGGATCCCGGCCACGACCTGAACAAGAACACGCTCCACACCCTGGCCATCACCGCCGGGTTCGAGGCCATCGCCGCACTGGGCTACCCGAGCCTCGCTGCGGTCTCCAACAAGGACTTCATCGGCGAAACCCTGGATGTGCCCAAGTCCGAACGCACCGCCGGCTCGATGGCGGCGGCCAGCATGTGCATCATGAACGGGGCACGGATCATCCGCATGCACAACATCCCCGAATCGGTCTCCACCATCCGGATGCTCGAGGCGGCCATGGGGTGGCGCGAGCCGGCGTACCTGGTGCACAACATGGGCGAGGTCAATCCCCCGGCGCACCCCGGTGCCCCGTCCGGTTCCCCGGTTCCTGATGACCACTCCGTCCGCAGAACCGCCCGGGAAGGTTCCTGATGCGGCGCCTGCTCCCCGACCCCGCCCCGGACCTCGACGACACGGCCCTGCTCGAGTCCTACGCGCCGCCGGGCTCGGGGGATCCCTTCGTCCGCTTCAACTTCATCTCCTCGATCGACGGTGCGGCAACGCTCGGCGGCCTTTCCGGTGACCTGGGCACGGATGCCGACAAGCGCGTGTTCATGCTGCTGCGCCGGGTGGCCGATGTCATTTTGGTGGGTGCGGGGACGGTGCGGGCCGAGGGCTACGACGGCGAGTTGCTCGATGCCCCCTCGCGCGCCTGGCGCCTGGAGCGCGGCATGCCCGAGCGCCCGTTGCTGGCGGTGGTCTCCGGGCACCTGGACCTGGATCCCGGGAGCGAACTGTTCACCACGAACCCCGGCAAGATCCTGCTCCTCACCTCGGGCGCCGCGGATCCGGAGCGGGCGGCGGCCCTGGGCGCGGTGGCGGAGGTCATCGCTTCCGCGGAACCGGGGCCTGCCATCGACCCGCGGTGGATCATCCGGACGCTGCATGGCAAGGGCCTGCGCATGATCCATTCCGAGGGCGGGCCCACGCTCCTTGGCGACTTCCAGCGGGCCGATGCGGTGGACAGCCTCTGCGTGACTTTCTCCCCGCTGCTGGTGGGCGGGGATTCGCGCCGGATTGCCCGCGGCACCCCCACGGATGTGTCCCGCGAGATGTCCCTGCACCTTCTGCTCGAGGAGGATAGCGGCCTGCTGGCCGAATACCGGCGGGCGCACGTGAGCGGTCCTGCAGGGCAAACGTCCATCGGCAACCGGTAAGATCGCTTGAGCAACATCGCGCATCGATGCCTGCATTCCCGATCCGAAAGGCAGCCACGTGGCCCAGCGGAAAACCCATTACGAGGTCCTGGGCGTTGCCCCCACCGCCAGCGCCACCGAGATCAAGTCCGCCTACCGCAAGGCTGCCCGCCTGACCCATCCGGACCACGGCGGAGACGCCCGGGACTTCGCCGCCGTGACGCTGGCCTACGAAACGCTGATCGACCCCGCTGCCCGCACCCGCTATGACCGCAGCTACGGCACCGAATCAAGCTACCGGCGCGGCAAGGCGCCAGCCCCCGAGGCCGGCGGAAGCCCGTCCGACGGCGGCTCGATGCGTTTTGGGACCGGCAATGCCCGCCCCTCGGCCACCGACGCCACGACCTACCTCCCGGCGCTCGATGTCCCCGGTGCCATTGACCGGGAAACCTCGGTCCGCCAGGTGCATGGCACCCCGCGCAAGCGCGGGATCTTCGGTGCCCAGGCCCGGCTGGCGCGGGAGAACCGCACGGTCCAACTGCTGGTCCGCAGGGTGCTGCCGTCGCTGCCCTCCACGCGTCTGGTCAACGGGCTGCATGCCCCGGGCGGGGGCTACATCGACCACGTCCTGCTGGGCGGCTACCGGCTGGCGCTGATCCACTCCATGATGTTGCCCAAGGGCGTCTACCGCTGGGACGGTGCCTCGCTGCTGCGCGACGGCAAGCACATCGACCCGCCGCGCATTGCTCCGCTGGTGCACGAGATGCAGCGCCTCTTCCCCGAGCTGAACGTCACCGGCTGGACGGTCATCCTGTCCCCGGACGGAAACCTGCACGAACCTGTCATCGACTATGCCCGCGGCGCCGAACCCGGCCCCATCAACGCGCTGAATGTCGTCAACGCCATCAACCTGGTGCGGGAAATGAAGATGTTCCTGGGCACCGGGCCCGCCCCGCATGTGGTGGATCGCACCATTTTGGCGCGCCTGCTGGGCGGAATGTACTAACCACGCGGCACAGCTGCCCGCCCGGGCGGACCGCGGGCCGCGCCATGGACCGGGCCCCTGCGGGCGTCGAGGCCCCGGCACCGTAAACTGGGGGGCGTGTTCCGAATCCTTTTTTACACTCCCGAAATTCCCGGCAATACCGGCAATGCCATCCGCCTGGCCGCCGTCACCGGCGCGCAGCTGCACCTCGTCGAGCCGTTGGGCTTCGACTTCGAGGACTCCAAGCTGCGCCGCGCGGGCCTCGATTACCACGACCTGGCAGTGGTCACCGTCCACAAGGACCTCGAATCGGCGTGGGCGGCGCTGGCCCCCACACGCGTCTTCGCCTTCACCTCCGAGGGAGAGACCATGTACACGGATGTGGCCTACGAGCCGGGCGACGTGTTGCTCTTCGGCCCCGAATCCGTCGGCCTGCCCACCGTGGTGAAGCAGGACGCGCATGTGACCGCCACGGTGCGCCTGCCCATGCTGGAGGCCCGCCGCTCGCTGAACCTGGCCAACTCCGCCTCGATCGCGCTGTACGAGGCCTGGCGACAGCACGGCTTCGCCGGCACCGGCACCGGCACGCGCTAGGCGCCCGGTGCATGCGGCCGGTCTCCGGCCGGCACACACTAAACACCTAGGCTTCTCGCCTATGCTTACACGTGGCATTCCCCGGCCACCCCAACTCGATTTCCGAAGGACGGCAACTCATGACCGGCACCGATCCCGCCACCCCCGCGCACCGCGGCGACGAGAACGAAGAGGACCTCGGCATGGATCTGGTGGACCAGGTGTCCACCGATGCCGAGCGCCCGGCCCGACGCCCGCTCAAGAGGTGGGTGCTCGTGGTTGCAGGCCTGGCAGTGCTCCTGATCGGCCTCATCGCGGGCCTGTCGACCCTGGTCCCGACCAACTACGTCTCCAAGGTCGAGCGAGCCTCCGACCAGGTCGTCGTCCAGGCGGAGCTGGAAGGCGGCGGGAACGCGGTGCTCACCACCTCGGCGAAGGCCGATGCAGGCATGATCGAGCTCACCGGCCTGCCGGACGTGGGCTCGAGCGAGACCTACTCGGTGTGGCTCATCGAGGCCTCCACCGACAGGCCCACCCTGCTGGCCAACGTCGTTCCCGGGGAGGAACCGGCGCAGGAGGGATTCAACGGCGTCGAGAAGATCGCCTCCGTCATGGTCTCGCTGGAGCCCGCCGATGGCAGCAGCACCGCCCCAAGCTCCGCGCCGCTTGCCGTGCTTGACCTTCCCGAGCCGAAGTAGCGATTCATCGGCGCACCGGCGCCGCAGACGACGGTGGGCCGTCTTCCCCTACGCGGGGAAGACGGCCCACTGTGCTCTGGTCCGATGAACGCTAGAAACCGGCGATGGTGTCGGCCGCGTTGACCGCCACCACGTGGAAGGCCTCCGCCAGGGCGCCGGGGGCCAGGCCCGCCTTGGCTCCCTGGTCCGCGCTCTGGGCCCGCACATAGCGTTCCATGGCCGGCACGTCGGGGTGCTGGCTCAGGTGCTGGCGAAGCGCGGAGAGCTTGAGGTCGAACACCTGGGTGATCTCCACCCGGTGGTTCTCCCTTTCCGCCGGTGCCCCGTAGAGCCAGAGCCACGGCAGCTTGTACGCCTCGAGCCCGGCCTCCAGCAGCTCCGGGTAGGAGAAGGGGTTCTCCACCGCCGGGTAGATCGCGCGGGTCACCGCCTCGCCGCAGGCCAGGTGGTCAGGGTGCGAGCGCTGGATCCGCTCCCAGTTGCGTTCCGGGTGCATGGCCACCACCACGTCGGGGCGCAGCGTGCGGATCAGCTTGACCACCTGTTGCATGACCCGGTGGTTGGGTTCCAGGAAGCCGTCGGCCTCCCCCAGGAAATGCACGGTTTGAACGCCCACCAGCGCGGCGGCCGCGCGCTGCTCGGCGTGCCGGGTGGCGGTGATCTCCGCCGCGGTTCGCGTATCGAATCCCCCGGCGTCACCGTCGGTCATGATGCAGTATTCGACCTGCACGCCGGCAGCGGTCCAGGCCGCCACGGTGCCCGAGGCCCCGAAGTCCAGGTCGTCGGGGTGCGCGCCGAAGCACAGCACCCGGTTGACCGGCTCCGTCTCCGGGTCAAAGATGCCCACGCCCGCTAGCCCTTGCGCCGGCGGATCTCGGCGGCTGCCTGCGGCAGCACCGTGGCAAGGTCCCCCACGATTCCCAGGTCCGCGATCTCGAAGACCGGGGCGTCGGGGTCCTTGTTGATCGCGATGATGGTCTTGGCCGTCTGCATGCCTGCCTTTTGCTGGATGGCCCCGGAGATCCCGGCGGAGATGTACAACTGCGGGGAGACAGTGGTGCCGGTCTGCCCGACCTGCGCCGAGTGGTCGATCCAGCCGGCGTCGGTGGCGGCGCGCGAGGCGCCGACCGCCGCGCCCAGCGCATCGGCCAGGTCCTCGACGGGACCGAAATCCCCGTCGACGCCGCGGCCCCCTGCCACCACGAAGCGGGCCTCGGAGAGCTCCGGGCGCCCGGTGGCGGTGTGCGGTGCGGTGGCGGTGATGCGGGCAGCCGGAGCCGTGTCGCCGATTTCGAGTTCGTGCACCGGCGCGGTTGTGCCGCCGGCGGGCGTCGCCTCGGGCACCTCGATGCTGTTGGCCTTCAGCGTGATCAGTGCCGGCCCGCGGGTGGCCTGTGCCTTTACGGTCCAGCTGCCGGCGAGCACCGGCTTGGTCACGGTCAGCTCGGCGTCCACGTCGATGGCGTCGGTGATGACTCCGGCGTCCAGGCGCACCGCAGTCCGGGCGGCGATTTCACGTCCCTCGACGCTGTTGGGCAACAGCACCGCCGAGGCGCCCGATGCGCGCACCGCTGCCTCCAGCAGCGAAACGGCGGGGGCGATGAGCCCGTCGGCGTCCAGGCCGCCGGCAGCGGCATAGAAAGCGGTGGCGCCGGCTGCGCCAAGCCCCGCCAGTGCCGCGTCGTCGGCCGGGCCGCCGAGCACCGCGCTTGCATCGCCCAGCCGGGCCGCCAGCGCCAGCAGCTCGCGCTGGCCCTTGGACGGCGTGCCGGCGGGGGCGTGGATGTAAACCAATATCTTCATCATGCGTGTATCCCCTTGGGTAGGTGCTAGATCAGCTTGGCGTCGGCAAGGAAGTCAACCAGCGCGATGCCGGCCTGGCCGGAGTCGGTGATGATTTCGCCGGCGGCGCGCGGCGGGCGCGGATCGGCGCCCAGGACGCGGGTCGCGGACCCGGCGGCGCCCACTGCCGATTCGGCCAGGCCCAACTCGGCGAGCGTGAGCGTGGTGACCTTCTTCTTCTTGGCTGCCAGGATCCCGCGGAAATTCGGGTAGCGCGGCTCGTTGGCCTGGTCGGTGACCGAGAGCAGCACCGGCAGCCCGGCTTCCAGGGTCTGTGCCCCGTCCTCGCCCTCGCGCACCGCAGTAACCGTGTTGGATCCGGGGTCGAGCTCGACCTTGGACAGGTTGGTCAGCTGCGCAATGCCCAGGCGTTCGGCCAGTTGCGCCGGCACGAGCGAGGTTTCCGCATCGGTGGAGGCCATGCCGGTCAGCACCACGTCGAAGCCGCCCAGCTGCTTGATGGCCGTGGCCAGCACCAGGGACGTGGCCCCGGCGTCGGAGCCCGCCAGCGCTGGATCGGAAATATGCACACCCTTCGCGGCACCCATCTGCAGGGACTTCTTCACGGCGTTCGCCGCAGCGTCCGGGCCCATCGTCATCGCGGTGACGGTGTTGCCGGCCTTGTCCCCGCCGCGGGACTCGGACAGCGCCAGGGCGGCCTCGATGGCGTACTCGTCGAGTTCCGACAGGACGGAATCCTTGCGGTCCAGTCGGTTGCCCGGACCTGTCAGCTGGCGCTCGAATTGGACATCTGGCACGTGTTTGACCAACACGAGAATGTTCAAGGGCGTGCCGGTGTTCTGGCTCATTGCTGCCTTTCTGAAAACGTGGACAGATCTGGGGGGAAACGGCGGCCGGTGCTCACCGGCTTCCGCCAAAGGCGGGCGGGACCGGCCCTTCCCCTCGTATATCGTATCGGTGCCTGGCACCGCCCGATGGCATTGCCCGGGCCCCGGGAGCTGCCCGTTCCCGGCCCCGACGCACCAAACGCGGCGTGCCTGCAGGAAGGGGGTGTGGTCCTTGTTGCAGGCACGCCGCGTCCCGTGACATTTCGCAAGGTTGCGGCGTGTTGCGCCGCGTTGCGGGCGGCGGGACCGGCCGTGTTACCCCGTGTGGCGGGCGGGCCCGGAATCAGCTGGCCGGGGATTCCCCGACCGTCACATTCGCGGTGGCAGCGTTCCCTCCGCGGATGTAGTGGATTTCCGCTTTTCCACCGGAAGGGAGCTCACGGATCGCGGCGGTCAGCGAGGTGCTGTCGGAGATGGTGCGGGCATCCACCCCGGTGATCACGTCCCCGACCTCCAGGCCGGCGGCGGCCGCCGGGCTGTCGGCAACGACCTTCTTGACCTCGGCGCCGACGCTGAAGGACGACGATCCGCCGTTCTCCACGGATGCGGGCTTGGCCAGCACCTCAACCCCGAGCATGCCGTGCGAGGCCGAGCCGTCGGCGATGATGTCGTCGGCGATGCGCTTGGCGTAATCGATCGGGATCGCGAAGCCGACGCCGATCGACCCGCCGTCCGAGGAGCCCTCGGAACCGGACCCGGAGGAGGCGATCGCGACGTTCACGCCGATGATGTCCCCGTTGACGTCCACCAGTGCGCCGCCGGAATTGCCGTGGTTGATGGCCGCATCGGTCTGGATCACGTTGATGAAGATCGAGCCGGCGGACCCGGACTGCTGCTCCGGGACACCGGGGAACTGGAAGTTGAACTGGTTGCCGTCCCCGTCTCCCTCCGCGCTCTCGTCCTGTTCGGGCACCGCCGAGGAGGCCACGGAGATGGTCCGGTTCAGCGTGGAGATGATGCCGTCGGTAACGGTGCCGCTCAGGCCCAGCGGTGCACCGATGGCTACCGCCGTGTCACCCACGTTCAGCTCGGACGAGGCGCCCAGCGTCGCCGGAACCAGGGACGGCGCATCGATCTTGATCACGGCCAGGTCCGAGAGCGGGTCGGTTCCCACCAGGGAGCCGTTGTGCACCTTCCCGTCCGAGGTCCGCACAGAGATCGACGGGTCGCCGGTGGTGCCGCCCAGGGTCACCACGTGCGTGTTGGTGAGGATGTGTCCGGCGGTGTCCAGGATGATGCCGGAGCCCGAGCCGGCCGAGCCGGAGCCGGAGACGTCGATGGTCACGACGCTGGGGCTGGCCTTGGCGGCAGCGGCGGTGACAGCGGTGACGTTCTCCGGGTTG
This sequence comes from Paeniglutamicibacter sulfureus, assembly GCF_030512175.1. Lineage (GTDB taxonomy): Bacteria > Actinomycetota > Actinomycetes > Actinomycetales > Micrococcaceae > Paeniglutamicibacter > Paeniglutamicibacter sulfureus. Next base: position 96,789 of record NZ_JAULBL010000001.1, read on the forward strand.
TTGATGACCACGTCGCCCTGGGGCGTCTGGGTGCTCGAAGAGACGGTGGTCCCGTTGGAGGACATCACGTAGTTGGCGCCCACCGCGCCGCCGGCACCCACGAGCGCTGCTGCAACCATGCCCACGATCAGGGCGCCGGAGGTGAACTTCTTCGGGGAATTGTTCTGGGCAGGGGGCACGGCGAAGGCCGCGGCGTGGTCCTCGGGGGTCGGGGACCCGTAGGGCGAGGCCGAATGCTGTCCCTGCGCGTTCCAGGCTTGTCCGTAGGCAGGCTGCTGCACCGGCTGCTGCGGGCCGGTGGCATCCTGCTGCGCGGCGGTGTGGCGCGGCATTGACTGCGTCTGGTCCGCGGCGCCCTCGATCTTGTCCACCGGAGCCCGCCCTTCGTCCGCGGCGGGCTGCTCCATGGCAACCGGCTGCGCGGCGTCCGGACCGCTGGAGGGGGTGGTTGGCGGTGCCACGGGGCGCGGCGGCACGGCGCCGGCTTCGGGCTGCGGCCGGGCGTCGGCCGGGGTCCCCGGGTTCTGTGACTCGTTCTCGCTCATGGCTTTCTTCCCATCCTGAAGGTGGATAATCCTGCATTTCCTGGTTACAACTATGCCCTTTTGGGCTGTGGCGGCGAAAAGGGGCACCTGAGTGTTAGCTGTGAGAATGCGTTGTTCGCCATCAGCATCCGGATGATCCGGCGATTCTGTGGACTCGCGTGCATCGCCCCCCATAGACTCAACATCGACAGCAGAAACCGGAAAGTTGCGAGTATCCACGCATCCGACCCGACGTTTCCGCGGCCGACCATGCAAGGGTGAAGGAATAATATGAAGTCGCTCCCCCGGCGGATGGCACTTGTTGCCTCCGCAGGAATCTTGTCCCTGTTCATGCTTGCACCGCCGGCCTCGGCCGATTCCCCCGTGCAGATTCCCCCGGGCGAATTCGTGGTGGACCAGGCCCGGGTTCTGGGGTCCGACGCCACCGAAGTGACCGACGCCGTAAACCAGCTGCGCCTCGACACAGGGCAGTCGCTCTTCGTTATCTACGTGGATACCTTCTCCGATCCGGCCGACCCCGACGAATGGGTTAATGCCGTTGCGGAGTCCAAGCAGATGGGCACCAGCGACGCGGTCCTGGCCATCGCCGTGGAGCAGCGCAACGCGAAGTTCGTCGCCCACGAGGACGGTGACATTTCCGCCGAAGACAGCAGCACCATCTACAACAGGATGGTCGCCCCGCAGTTGTCCCAGCAAGACTGGGCGGCCGCTGCGCTGGCAGCGGTCACGGGCATCGAGAACGTGGCCAACGGCTTGTCGCCCACCGGCGGCGAGCCCGCTTCGAACGAATCGGGCGGCTCCGGCGGCGGCGCCGGTTGGATCCTTGTCGGCGGCGTCGCGGTGGTCGGCGGTGCCACCGCCTGGGCGCTGGCACGCCGCAAGAAGCTTCCCGCAGGTCCCCCGCCGGTGGCCACGGGCCCCGACGGCAAGCCGCTGGATCCGCTGGCATCGCTGAGCATCCCCGACCTGCGCACCAAGGCCGGCAGCCTGCTGATTGCCGCCGACGACGCCATTCGCTCCTCCGAGCAGGAGGTCGGCTTCGCGCAGGCCCAATTCGGCGAGGCCGCCATCAAGCCCTTCGCCGAGGACATTGCTGCCGCCAAGGAGCACATGTCCGAGTCCTTCAAGTTGCAGCAGCAGCTGGACGACCACATCCCCGACACCGAAGCCGACCAGCGTTCCTGGCTCGGGGAGATCATCCGCCGCTGTGAGGCAGTGAACGAAACACTGGAACTGCACACGGAGGAGTTCACCTCGTTGCGCGAGCTCGAACAGAACGCACCTGCGGCCGTCGCCTCGCTCAAAGCGCAGATCGAGCCCATGCGCCAACGTGTCGGCACCGTGAAGGACCATCTCGCCGAACTCGCCACCCGCTACACCGAGGGCGCGCTGCACCAGGTCCACACCAACATCGCCGAGGCCACCGACCGACTCGACTTCGCCAACACCGCGGTGCTGACCGCAGAGGCGAAGATCGCCTCGTCCGAGACCTCAGAGGCCGCCGTGGCCGTGCGGGCCGGCGAGGACGCCGTGCACCAGGCAACCGTGCTGCTTGAAGCGATCGCCCACGCCGGAGACGACCTGGACAAGGCCCGGGCGGACCTCGAATCCTTGGTTTCCACCGCCGCGAAGGACCTTGCGCAGGGCCGCGCCCTTGTCGCCAACGGTTCCAACCCCGAGCTTGCCGGTTCCGTCGCCCGCCTTGAGGCAGCGCTGTCCTCGGTCCAGTCCCAGGTCGGCAGCGGCCTGGTGGACCCGGTGGCGCTCGTCTCGGAGGTCGATGCCGGTCTTCGCCCGCTCAATGAACAACTGAACCAGATCCGCGATGCGCAGGAACGCGCCAACCGCGCGGCCGAGTCCCTGCAGTCCGCCATCCGCACCGCACAGATGAAGATCAGCGGCACCGACGACTTCATCAGGGCCAGGCGCGGCGGCGTCGGTGCCACCGCGCGCACCCGTCTCGCCGAGGCCCAGCGCAACCTTGAGGAGGCCCTGCGCCTGGCCCCCTCGGATCCATCCACCGCCCTGTCCCATGCCGAGCATGCCTCCGCACTGGCCGACCAGGCAGCACGCGAGGCGGAAAACGATGTCGATGGCTTCGGCGGCGGTTTCGGCGGCGGCGGTTTCGGCGGCGGCGGCTTTGGCGGAGGGCGCGGAGGCGGCAGCGGTCTTGGCGGTGCCATCCTCGGCGGCATCCTTATTGATTCCATCCTGCGCGGCGGTTCGCACTCGGGCGACTCCGGCGGCGGCCTCTTTGGCGGCGGCGGTTTCGGTGGATTCGGCGGCGGCGGAGGCGGCGGCTTCGGAGGCGGCTTCGGCGGTGGCGACGGGGGCAACTTCTAGGCAGGTGCCGCCCCGGCCGGCCTGACGGCCACCTGCCACGGCCAGCCCCGCCCCTTGATTGCAGTAACGCAGTTCCGGCACACGGAAGCGCGACAGGGAAAAGTTCAACAAGACAGTCAACGAAAGGTCTCACCGTGGTAAAGCAGTCTATTTTTGGTCGTGTCGCACAGCTGGCCAAGGCCAATATCAACGCCATGCTCGATTCCGCGGAAGATCCGCAGAAGATGCTCGACCAAATGGTGCGCGACTACACCGACAACATCGCCGAGGCCGAAACCGCCGTGGCGCAGACCATCGGCAACCTGCGCATGATGGAGGAAGACTACACCGAGGATGTCCAGGCCGCCTCGGATTGGGGCAACAAGGCACTGGCCGCCTCCGGCAAGGCCGATGAGTTCCGTTCCGCTGGCGACGGCGCAAATGCCGACAAATTCGATTCGCTGGCCAAGGTCGCCATCCAGCGCCAGATGCAGTCCGAGTCGGAGGCGAAGTCCGCCGAGCCAACCATCACCTCGCAGCGGGACATCGTTGACAAGCTCAAGTCGGGCCTGGACGCCATGAAGTCCAAGCGCCAGCAGCTCCTTTCCAAGCGCGACGAACTCGTTGCCCGCGCCAAGTCCGCCCAGGCGCAGAACCAGGTGCAGGAAGCCGTGAAGAGCATCGACATCATGGATCCCACCAGCGAAGTCAGCCGCTTCGAGGAAAAGATCCGTCGCGAAGAAGCCCGAGTGCGCGGTGCCGCCGAACTCGCCTCCTCGTCGTTGGACGCCCAGTTCAACTCGCTGGAGGACCTGGGCGAGCAGACCGAGATTGAGGCACGTCTCGCGGCGCTGAAGGCACCGAAGTCCGCGCCGTCGATCACCACGGGCGCCGGCGAGTAGCCTTCACCCCCACCCGCCATGGCAGCCCGCGCTCTGCCGACTGAGGGGGCGGACGGCGGCGGAGCGCACCGGAATCGATCCGGTGCCCCGCCGCTGTCCGTCCCCTTTAGGCTGCCCGGTGACGGGAGCCGAGCTTCGTTCAGACGCATGAATCCCGCGAACGAGGCAGGGCGCTCCCCCGCACAAGGGAGGGCTCTCCTGAGCTTCTGGAAGCCAACCTCGATGGCTCGGCAGCGGGGCTTGTCCACAGATTTTCGACGCCTCTGGAAACGGGGTCGACACATCAGCCATGCTCAATGGCATACATCGAGCAATTCGACCGGAACCGGAGGAACGGCCCCGGGCACGGCGGCCACCCTTCCAGGCCCGGCCACGCAGTGGCCGCGGTCGATCATCTGCGCTCATTGCTCGCCGCGGAGGAATTCTTCGTCGCCACCGCCACCGAACTGGCCATCCAGACCACCTCCCCCACCGAAGCAGCCGCACTGGCGCTGGTCGTGGAACGCGCGGAACGACGTGTACTGCTTTCGTCTAGATCCTCGCGGCACTGGGCGCCCAACGCACCCTCGCCCACGAGTTGTCGCTTGACTCACTCGAACAGCTCTCCGCCGCGATCGCCCACCCGGCGGCGTGACCAGCGCCGAGAATTCTGGTCCGGGCTGCAGTGCCCACCACCATGACTTCCATCCTGGGAAACTGAACTTGGTCCGGGACATGAACGGCTTGCCTGGAGTCCTGCTGCCCAAGTACATGGACCCGGAACAGATTCCACGCCGAAATGACCACTGGCAACATCGACGCATAACCAACCCAACAATGTTTTAAGCAGGTGGGGCCTGAATAGACGATTACTCGTTAACGCAAGAAACGCCCTGCGGATCCGAAGATCCGCAGGGCGTTCATTGTGGAGATGGGGAGAATTGAACTCCCGTCCGATGTGGTGTTGCCAGGTCTTCTCCGGGCGCAGTTTGCGTTGGATTTTCTCTGCCCCAGCCGTCATGCAAACAAGCGGCTGATCCGGGCACAGTTACCTAAATTATGCAGGTCGTTCCGGTAACGATAACTTCCCGCAGTGGCTATCTAAATGACGTAAGGAACAGGGGCGATAGCATCCCCTGGCTTACGGACTGTCTGGCTGCTTAGGCAGCGAGAGCGAAGTCAGTGCGCTTTGAGTCGGCACTTATTGTTTTGCAAAGAGCGTTAACGAGATAACTTTGCATCCTCGGCCCGCTTCACATGTCGCGACTCACACCGTCGAAACCGATCATCCCCGTATTTTGTTGTCAACGGGCAGCTTGCGCCGCCCCAACCACACGCATCAACCGTGCATATCTAGTCTAACGCACAATCGTCTCACGTCTATTCCCTGTGGACTGCGGCCATCGGAGTGGAGAGAACCGGTGGGCTCCCTACCCGAGGATGCGACAACTACTCACGAGCTCCGCGATTACGCTCCCGCATGGTGCGAAGCGCCTCGCGATTGTCCTGTTTTTCACGCAGGCTCTGGCGTTTGTCGTATTCCTTCTTACCGCGCGCAACGCCAATTTCGATCTTGGCACGCCCGTTCTTGAAATACAGGCTCAGCGGTACGATCGTCAGACCGGATTCATTGATCTTGCGTTCAATTTTCAGCAGCTCTTGGCGGTGCAGGAGCAGCTTGCGTCGCCGCCGGGCTGCATGGTTCGTCCACGAGCCATTGAGGTACTCCGGGATGTAGACATTCTCCACATACAGTTCATTGCGGTAGAACTGGCCGAATCCATCAACCAGCGAAGCCTTGCCCTCGCGCAGGGATTTCACTTCAGTTCCGCTGAGCACCATTCCGGCTTCGTAGGTATCGAGAATCTCGAAGTCATGTCTGGCCTTGCGGTTGCTGGCAATAATCCGCTGTTCCGAGTCTTTCTTAGACACGTTGGCAACTCCTCTCCGCGAGTGGTTTCGTCACTTGGCGAGCTTATAGCTTACCGCTAGAGAAGTCCCAATGGGTTTACGGCCGCACCATTAAGAATCGTTTCGAAGTGCATGTGGCAGCCGGTGGAGTTGCCGGTCGTTCCGACGTAGCCGATGAGCTGGCCCTGCTGAACGTTCTGGCCGACACCGACCACAATCCGCTGCATGTGATGGTAGTTCGTTGCCAGTGCCCGGCCCTTGACCACGCCGTGGCTGATCGTGACCTTGTTTCCGGAGCTTCCGCCCCAGCCGGCCATCCAGACCTCTCCGTCCGCAGCTGCGCGCACTGGAGAGCCGCATTGTCCGCCGAAGCCCCAGTCCACTCCGGCATGCACGTAACCGCCTCGTCCACCGTAGTCGATGGTTCCCGCAGGAGTGGGCCGCCAACCGAAGCCCGAGGTCTGACGTCCGCCGCTCACCGGCTTGATCAAGCCCCATGAGCTTCGTTCTGGCGGAGCCGCTTGCGGAGCGGGTGCAACGTACTTGGGTTTAACGTACGTGTTCTTCTTCTTCTGTCGAGCGGCTTCTTCCCTGGCCTCCTTGGCCCGAGCTGCCTCTTCACGTTCCCATTTCGCTTTGGCCTCAGCCTTGCGCTTGCGCTCAGCCTCGGCAGCCTTGCGCTTGCGCTCGGCTTCCTCACGGATCAGGCGCTCCTGGCGCTCCTTGATTTCCCCGTTGATCCTGACCTGGTCAGCCTCTTCGGCGCGCAGCTTCTGCTGAATGCGCGGACGCTGGGCGAGGAGCTCGGCACTCAGCGCGTCCGTCTGGGAGATGATCCCATCAAGTTCACGCTTCTTGGACTCGGCATCGTCACGGGCGACTTGCTCGCGCGCCAGCGCCGCATCGGCGGCGGACTTGAGGTCGGTAATTTCAGCTTCCACTGCAGCCAGACGCAATTTCGCGTTGGCGTCGGTCGCCGACTGTTCGGACAAGGCATCGAGGGCGGCGTTTTGCGACCGCATGGCCTGGTCTGCTAGATCCATGCCCGCAGCCAGATTGCCGTCGGAAGTGGCGTTCATGAGCAGTGAGAGGTCCGAGGAGACTCCGCCCCGCTTATAGGCTTCCGTTGCAATCTGTCCGATGATTTGCTTGGAATCCTCAAGCTTCGCCTTGCCCTCGGCGATTTTCACGTTCAGCTGATCGCGTGTTTCGCGAGCCGCTTGGACCCTCCGGGCTAGATCGGCCGCTTCATCCGCGGCCCTTCGCACCCGGCCCTGTGCATCTGCCAGGGCTTGTTCAGCCCCGGGAAGCTGAGCCTGCAGTCCTCGAAGCTTCGCATCGGTGACCTTGATATCGTCATCGAGGACTTCCAAGTCCTCGGAGAGGTGATCGATGTTCTGTTCAACTTGGCGCTTTTGGTCATCTAGCTCATCCGCGTGGGCACCCACGCCCCCGGAAACCAAGAGGGCGATCGACAATGCGCCCACGGCTCCCGAACGCGCCATACGGCACCATACTGCTTTGGCTAACATAAATGTCCTTTGAGTCCTCGGTGAACTGAATTATTCATAGGTAGGCGGCGTCCTAAACCTTCAAGTACCGCCGCAAGGTTACCAACGACGATACACCAGCCAAAACCACGCCCAGCAGGATCAACCACGGTGCCACCAGGAAAACTTCGCCGGTGGATATGAAGGCAGTGTCCTTGTAGTCGAGCGCAAGCTTCCCGTCGATAAGGAACCTTACCGCCGCCCACAAGACGCCACCGGCCAACAACGCGCCAATCAATGCCGAGATAACGCCTTCCAAAATGAAGGGCAACTGGAGCGAGGATTTCGAGGCCCCCACCAGGCGCATGATGCCAGTTTCGCGGCGACGTAAGTAGGCGGACAGGCGAATCGTTGTTCCAACGAGCAACACCGCGCAAAGGATCATTACGCCGGCAATGCCGATGGCAACGAAGGATGCGATGTTGATGATGGAGAAGATCTTCTCGAGCAGCTCCCGCTGGTCGACCACCACATCGACTCCGTCCATCGAAGAGAAGAGTTCCTTGATGATCTGGTATTTTTCAGGATCAACCAAGGAAACCCGGAACGACTCCGGAAGCTGGTCGGCAGTCACGGTTTCGCTCATGGACGAGTTTTCGAACTGTTCGCGGAAGTGGGTGAGGGCTTGTTCCTTCGATTCGTATTCGAAGCTGTCAACATACGGCTTCACCGCCGAGGAGCCCAACATCGAATCAATTTCGCCGCGTTGGTCCTCGGTTACGGCACCTTCGGTGCAGTTGGTTCCTTCGTTGTGCTCACCGCACAGATAAATGGCCACCTGGACCTTGTCGTACCAATAGCCCTTCATCTGCGAGATCTGCATCTGCATGAGCGCCGCGGTACCCACGAAAGTCAACGAAATGAAGGTGACCAAGACTACGGAGACCACCATGGAGAGGTTTCGGCGGAGGCCAGTGCCTACTTCGCCGAGAATAAATCCGAGTTTCATGGCAAGTCGTCCTCAGTGTCAAACGGCGCGAAGGCCTGGCTGCGATTCGACGGTTTCTGCCACGTACTGTGATCGGCCTGCCGCAATTCGCGTGTTCCGTCCTGATTAATCACCGGGATCATCGAGGTGTACTCGCCAGAGCTCTCATCGCGCATGATCCTGCCCAAGGAAAGCTCAACGACGCGTCGACGCATGGAATTGACGATTCCATCGTCGTGCGTTGCCATAAGGACCGTAGTGCCGTTTTGGTTGATGCGGTCCAAGACGTTCATGATCCCGACGCTCGTAGCCGGGTCCAAGTTTCCGGTCGGCTCGTCGGCAAGCAAAATCTGCGGCTTGTTGGCAATGGCGCGGGCAATGGCCACACGCTGCTGTTCGCCGCCGGAAAGTTCATCTGGCTGGCGCTTTTCCTTGCCCTCCAGACCCACGAGCTTTAAGACCTCGGGCACGTGGTCGCGGATTGCACTTCGGCTCTCCCCCACCACCTGCATGGCAAAGGCGACGTTCTCGAAAACGTTCTTCTGCGGCAACAGGCGGAAGTCCTGGAACACGACACCGATGCCGCGACGCAGCTTGGGCACGCGCCATGAGGGAATGCGTGCAACATTTTGTCCGGCGACATGGACGGAACCACCGGTGGCGACGATTTCACGCAGGATGAGCCGGAGGAAGGTGGATTTGCCGGAGCCGGAGGCACCAACAAGAAACGCAAAGTCACCACGGTCAATTTCAATGCTTACGTCGTCGAGGCCAGGGCGCGCATTCTCCGAACCAAGGCGCGACTTCTGGTCATAGACCATCGTGACGTTTTCGAATCTAATCATCGCAACTCTGCCCGCGGGATCGCCGGCGCATGATCCAGGCACGGGACTTTGTTGAAGGAAGTAGCAAAGCCAGCCCTTGCACTCTATCCGTCCCGGCGGCACACAGTCGGCACAAAAAGCGGGTGTGTCACGAATCTGTGAGCCAGGTGAACGCACCCTGCGTGACCGATTCCCGGCTCACTGCATTACCCGCCAGTCAGCAAGCCCGGTGGGACCGTCCGCCGACCGACCCACGGCGCAACCACCGATTGGCCTCGGGTTATTCCGACCAGCAACGCACGGTTGAAACTCCTACGGTAGCGCCAACGGTGCGTCGGTTGCGGCCCTGATCTGTTCAGGAGTGACACCGGGGGCGCATTCGACCAGCTGCAAGCCGCTGGCTGTGACGTCTATTACGGCGAGATCCGTGATGATGCGTTGCACCACCGCACGGCCCGTTAGAGGCAAGGTGCATTCCTTGAGAATCTTCGCGCTTCCGTCCTTCGCAACATGCTCCATCAAGATGATGACGCGCTTGGCTCCCTGGACCAGATCCATGGCACCGCCCGGGCCCTTGACCATCTTGCCGGGGATCATCCAGTTGGCGAGGTCTCCGCCGGCGGAAACCTGCATTGCACCGAGGATCGCTGCATCGATCTTGCCACCGCGGATCATCGCGAAGCTCGTCGAGGAATCGAAGTAGCTGGCGCCCGGAAGCACCGTCACGGTTTCCTTCCCCGCATTGATCAGATCGGGATCGACATCTGCCTCCGAGGGATATGGGCCGACCCCAAGGATCCCGTTCTCCGATTGCAGCACCAACGTGCGGTCCGCGGGAACATAGTTCGGCACCAGCGTGGGCATGCCGATGCCGAGATTGACATAGGCACCGTCTGGCAGTTCAAGCGCCGCACGGGCCGCCATTTCATTGCGTGACCAAGGCATTGGTTAGCCCTCCTTTGCAAATGGTGCGTCGTTGGACGCGGCACCGGCCGACTGGACCGTCAGCTTTTCAATCGGTTTCTCAATATCGGGCCCCACCTCCACCACGCGGTGCACAAAAACCCCGGGTAAATGGATCGCATCGGGATCAAGCTCGCCGGGCTCCACCAAGTGCTCAACCTGGGCAATGCAGATCCTTCCCGCCATTGCGGCCACGGGAGAAAATTGCCGCGCAGCCTTGTTGAACACCAGGTTTCCATGGCGATCTCCGTATGCGGCGTGGACCAGGGCGTAGTCGGTAACGATGGCTTCCTCCAATACGAAGGTCCCCGGCTCGCCGCCGGGCGCGAAGTCACGCTGGTCCTTGGGCACGGAAGCCTGGACAATCGCGCCGTCGGGACCGTAGCGCTGGGGCAGTCCTCCATCGGCTACCTGGGTACCTACGCCGGTGCGCGTGTAGAAGGCAGCGATGCCAGCACCGCCGGCACGCAGCTTCTCGGCAAGCGTTCCCTGCGGGGTCAACTCCAGCTCCAATTCGCCGCTGAGATAACGGCGTGCAAATTCCTTGTTTTCGCCGACGTATGAAGACGTCATCTTCGAAATCCTGCCGGAACGTAGCAGGATGCCCAGCCCGTGGTCGTCGGTTCCACAATTGTTAGAGACGACCTTCAGGTCGCCGACCCCGGTCTCTAGCAGCGCCTGTATCAGTACATTTGGGTTGCCCGAAAGCCCAAAACCGCCCACGGCGATGGACGCGGACTCCGGAATGTCCGCCACCGCTGCATTTGCTGATTCGTAGGTCTTGTCTAGCATTCCTGCGCTCCTGGGATTGCGGGTGGACGGTGCGATAGGCCACGGGCCTGTCTGCACCAGGCTTATCGCGCGGCGGAATTGGTCCCCGGCTTGCGACTACCCTGTAGCCACATCGTAGGACGTCCAGTGGCGGAATTCACCCATCCGGACACAATCGTTCCAGCAACGTGTTCTTGGAGCGATGTGCCTTGCGCCGTTGCAGGAGGTACCCCAAACTAACAAGGAGGCCCCCCGGGCACGCGATGAACGTGCCCGGGGAACCTCCCTTGTCTTCGTCCGCTGTGCGGCTCGGTGCCGGGCCGGTGTTCGGCCGGAGTGAATGTCTAGGACTGCGGACGGCGCTGTGCCGCCCTCCAACGTATCCCGGCGTCGATGAAGTCATCGAGCTCGCCATCGAACACGGCGGAAGTGTTTCCGACCTCGTGTTCGGTGCGCAGGTCTTTGACCATTTGGTAGGGATTGAGCACGTAGGAGCGCATCTGGTCGCCCCACGAGGCTTTGACGTCGCCGGCCATCTGCTTCTTTTGTGCGTCCTGCTCGGCCTTTTTCACCAGCAGCAATCGCGACTGGAGCACGCGCAGAGCCGCCGCACGGTTTTGGATCTGCGACTTTTCGTTCTGCATAGACACCACAATGCCAGTGGGGATGTGCGTCATGCGCACCGCCGAGTCGGTGGTGTTCACTGACTGTCCACCCGGACCCGAGGAACGATATACGTCGACGCGGATCTCGTTTTCCGGGATCTCGATGGAATCGTTTTGCTCAATCAGGGGTATGACCTCAACAGCGGCAAATGACGTCTGGCGTCGGCCCTGGTTGTCGAAGGGCGAGATGCGCACCAGGCGATGGGTTCCGGCCTCAACCGATAGCGTGCCAAACGCGTAGGGCGCGTTGATTTCGAAGGTGGCTGATTTCAAGCCAGCCTCTTCGGCGTAGGAAGTGTCCATGACCCGCGTAGAGTAGCCGTGCTTTTCGGCCCAGCGCATGTACATCCGCATCAACATTTCTGCGAAATCGGCGGCATCCACGCCTCCGGCACCGGCACGAATTGTCACAACCGCCTCGCGTGCGTCGAATTCACCGGAGAGCAGCGTCACCACTTCCAGGTTCTCCAATGCCTTGCGCACCGACTTTAGCTCGGTTTCCGCTTCCTGCAAGGTATCGGCGTCAGCCTCCATCTCGGCGAGTTCCACCAGCACTTCCAAGTCGTCGATGCGGGTGCGGATGCTCGTCAGACGCTCAAGCTCAGACTGGCGGTGCGAGAGCTTGGATGTGACCACCTGCGCCGCGGCCGGGTTGTCCCAGAGATCGGGAACACCCGCTTCCTCGGAGAGCATCGCGATGTCGGCGCGGATGCGCGGCACATCGGAGACCTCTTCGATGGAGGCGTAGGTGGAACGCAGTGATTTGATTTCGGCAGAAAAGTCAGTTGAAGCCATGGTAGTTTCCAGCCTACGACATATAAGGCGCCACAATTTGCTTCGGGGCTTGGTTATGACAGATGAAGCCCCATCGGTGATCCTGATGGACGCCGTGGTCCAGTCAACGGCGAGGGCGGATCCACCCGTTCCCGCTGGCGGCCTTGGCCAGGTGCATTCCGCTATTCAACGTGAGAGCAACGTGCGGGCGTGGGATTCGACGTGGATAGACACCCCGCGCGGGACCACCCAGCCGATGATCGGTGGATGCACCACCGCGCCCAGGCGCACGTGCGCCGTAACTCCGTCGGGTTCCACGCCGGCGCTGACGATTCGCAGGTTCGAGAACCCTGCCCGGGCGTCAATGTCCGCAAGGTATTTTTCCGCTGCGTTTCGGACCTCGGACGGCTGCAACCGAAGCGAAGCGATCTCTCCGCCGCCTGCCGAGAGCTCAAAGTTGTCGGCGGCCGCGGCGACAGCCCCGTCTGCCACCGAAAGGAGCTTGTGTGCCTGCACGTTAACAGCCGTGGCCGCAAGCACCACGCTAATGGCCAGCAGCGAGATTGCGACCATGCCGATGATCAATATCATCGACTGCCCGCTTTCCGCTCTGGACGGGGAAGGTGACCGGGTGGCGGGCATTGTTGCGGTGTCAATGACGCGTCCAGCGGCCCCGCTGCTGCTACCCATATCGATCGACCCGCTGGGTGGCCTTGGATCCCACGTTGCCCGTGCGCCAGTTCCAGCCATCGGGAAGCATCGGCAGGACGGTCTCGACCGACACATTGATTGTCACGGTGCTTCCGGGTGAGAGACATGTCCCCTGGCAGCTGTAACTGAAATTGGTGCGTCCAGGCCCGATCTCCATGTTGGCGGCTGCCCGCTGAACGGCATCCGCCGCCCGGGCACGTCCCTGGCCCTCGCTTTGCGCCGTGACGAAGACCTTGGCGGCGTGGTCAGCCGCGCCGACCGCCGCGTAGCTTGCCGCCTGGACCTGTGCGGCGCCCACCACGAGGTACACCAGCGGCACCAGAAGCAATACCACCAGGAAGATGAATTCGATGATGGAGGAACCACTCTGAGGCCCGGGTGCCTCGCGATGGTCCTGCGGCGGGCTAGCCATATCGCACCGACTCTCCGTGCACCACGAACTCACCTGCGAACGGGATCATGCCGATGAGTGGAATTCCCGCCCGGACGGTGATCCGCACGCCGGGAGTTCCCCCGATGCTGATGGCGTTGGCCTGCACATTGGAAGCAAAGCGATCGCTCAGTGCTCCGCGGATGATGTCCTGCGTGCGACCCACACCGTCACCGGGACCACGGTCTGCCAACGTGCCATACCGGGCACCGGCCGCTGCGGCATCCATCAAGGTATTCCTGACGTGAAGCGCAAGAGTGAGCTGCAGGATGGCCAGAAACACGGCGATGAGCAGCGCGGAGACCATCACAAATTCGGCAACGGCCGATCCGCGCTGGTCGCCCCGCACTTCTTTCATTGAGGGCACGGCGAACCCTGGCATGCCCGTCCCTTTAGCCCAGGCCCGAAACCCGGTTGATTGCCTGGTTGAACAGCTCTTCCAGCCGGGGACCGGCGATAGCCAGCAGCGCTGCAACCAACAACGCGCTCATCAAGGTGATCATCACCCATCCGGGCACGTCGCCACGTTCATTGCGCTTTACGCGTTCGGCCAACTCCGTGGCGCGGGTACCTGCCCACATGCCCATGCCGAACATCAACAATCCAAACTGCCGTGCGATCCTCATGTCATTTCTCCTTGCCGGTTTGTTGCCGCGCCGTCCGCCGGCGCGAGTGCCTGGTGCTGCTAGCCATGAATTTGGTGCCGCTCCGTACCTGCCGAGTTCCCGCGACAGTCGGACACGTCGGGATCCCGTCCGGGTTCCGCTGCTTGCCCTGCTTCTGCACCTTTCGTTAGTAGTTCATGTCGATCAGCGAAAGTCCCGGATACACCGCGAAAACGATGGTCAGGGGCAGTATGCCGAAAACTATGGGTACCATCATGCCGATTTCCTTCTTGCCCGCGGTCTCCATCAGCTCCCGCTTGGCAGCGTCACGCACGTCTTGGGCCTGCGCCCGCATGACCGCGGCGATTGGCGTCCCGCGCTCACTGGCCACGATGATCGCGTCGACGAAACGCGTCATTGCCGTGAGCTGAATGCGGTCGGACATGTCGGACAGGGCGCCGGCCAGTGTCGCGCCGGCGCGGACATGGGCAAGGGTGAGGGAAAATTCCTCGCTGAGTGCACCTCTGGATGTGCGCGCCACCCGTTCAATCGAGCCCACAGTACTTTCCCCCGCGGCCACGGCCAGCGCCATGAGCTCGGCGATCGTGGGGAATTGGTTCAGGATTCGCTTGCTGCGGCGGGTGGTCTGCTCCCCGAGGTACCAGTCGCGCAGCAGGTAGCCGCCCACCGCACAAAAGACGAGGACCACCAGTGCCAGCATCGGGTTGAAGCGACCGGCCACAATGTTCAGGCCGATCAGGGCGGCGCCGAGCAACGTCAACCCGGCCGACCACAGAAGCTGTTGGGCGCGAAAATCCAACACGCCGATCCGCAGCCCTGCACGCGCCAGTCGCCGTGCCAGGGCCTCGTTGCTCGGATTCAGCCGCTGCGACATTCGTGCCACATCGGCCAGGACCGGACCCACGATGCGCCCGAGCGGTCCAAAGGGGGTTTGCGCGGCGAGCGGTTCGACGAGGATTCGTGAACCGCTCCTGCCGGCGCGAAGGTGGGGAGCCAGACGCTGGGAGAAAGTCACAGGGCGCATCGCCGGGATCCGGACCAGCACGAGCCATAGTCCGCTGCCCAGACACAGACCCAACACCAATGCCAGGATCGTTGTGGTGCTCATCGAAACACCCGTTCTTCCTCGGGCAGGCGTCCGATGCGCATCATCGCCCGGTAACAAAGGAAGGACACCGCCAGGCCGCCGGCGAGCACCAGCATCCCGGTGACCGTGGAATACGCGTAGACCGCCGCCGGCTGCCCGGCCAACAGCAACAGGATGACCCACGGGGCGGCGATGGCAAGCCGGGCCGCCGACACCGTCCAGGACTGCCGGGCCTCGAGCTCACCGCGAGTCCGGGCAGCATCGCGCAGGAAGGAGCTGAGTGTGCCGAGCATCTCTCCCAAGTCGGTGCCTCCGACTTCGCGGGTGATGCGAAGGGCCTCTACAATCTTGTCGGCGACCGGATCGGCCAAGCGTGCAGCCAGACGTTCGAGCGAATCGTTGAAGCGTGCCGTCGCCCGGTAGTCCAGGCCGAATTCCGTGAATGCCGGACGCAGCGCCTCGGGCCCCTGTTGCCCCAGCTGGGTGAGCGCCTCGGGCAACGACATCCCGGCTCTGATTGCCGATCGCAGGTGGTCGACAACGTCAGGCCATTGTTCCCGGAGATTCGCGGCGCGCTTGGTGGCCTGGTGCGCCACGAGCACCCACGGGGCACCCGCGCCGAACCCGGCGAAGGTCAGGGCGATCAGCGGCGCTCCGGTCAGGATGAGAACTACCAGTCCGACGATGACCCCGGCGGTGATCGAAGCGGAGATGAATCCGCCCCGGGTCACCTTGTCCAGCCCGGCATGCAGCAGCAAGGTTTCGATATGTCCATTACCGGCTCGCGATCCCGTTCCCGCCACAGAGGTGAAAGAGCGATAAACCAGCAGCAACCCGAAGCCGAGGGTGAGTCCTAGGAACACACTCACGCCACCAGCCTCCCCAGTTCCGCGACGTCGATGCCGGCGTCAAGCAATTTCGGGTGTGCAAGGTCCGCTGCGGGTTGCAGTTCCAGCACCCCTTCAACGTGCTCGAACAGCGTCGTTGTTTCGATCGCACCATTTTCCACGCGCCGGCCCAGCGCCATGATCTCCCCCACGAAGCGCTTTCCCGCCGCGTCGCGCCGGCAA
Source organism: Paeniglutamicibacter sulfureus (assembly GCF_030512175.1). Lineage (GTDB taxonomy): Bacteria > Actinomycetota > Actinomycetes > Actinomycetales > Micrococcaceae > Paeniglutamicibacter > Paeniglutamicibacter sulfureus. Next base: position 112,847 of record NZ_JAULBL010000001.1, read on the forward strand.
TGCACCACCAGGTCGATGCAGGCCGCCACCGTCGGGATGACGAAGTTCGGCGAGATGTTCTCTCCTGCCAGCAACGGCAAGGTGCAGATCTTGGTCAACGCGTCATGCGCGGAATTCGCGTGGATTGTTGAAAGCCCTGGCAACCCGGAGTTGAGAGCGATCAGCATGTCAAGTGCCTCGGCCTCACGGACCTCGCCAATGACCAACCGGTCAGGACGCATGCGCAATGCTTCCTTGACCAGCCGCCGCATGTTGATTTCGCCGTTGCCCTCGAGGTTCTGTTGCCGGGTCTGCAGTCCCACCACGTCGCGCAGGTTGATCTTGAGTTCGAAAATCTCTTCAATCGTCACCACGCGCTCTCGGCTGCCTATCGAGGAGGCAAGGCAGTTGAGCATCGTCGTCTTCCCGGCCTGCGTGGCCCCTGAAACCAGCACGTTCAACCCGGCTCCGACGGCGATATCCAAGTAGTACGCCGCTTGCCGGGACATCGAGCCGAGCTCCACCAGGTGGTCAAGCCGGCTGGCCCTGGCGATGAACTTGCGAATGTTCACGGCCCAGTGTCTTCTGGTGATATCCGGGATGACCACGTGGAGTCGTGAGCCGTCTGGCAACTGACAGTCAACGAAGGGCTGGGAAAGATCCAGGCGGCGCCCGGAGGACTTGAGCATGCGCTCGACCAGTGCCGGAATCTCGGCCTCGAGCAATCTGATCGAAGTCAGCTCCGAGGTGCCTCCGCGAGCGGCAAAAACCTCGTGCGGACCGTTGATCCAGATTTCCTCGACGTCCGGGTCATCGAGCAGGGGCTGGAGGGCACCGAGACCGGCAACAGCGTCCATGACCCGTCGGCGGGCGATGCCCAATTCCCCCAGCGCCGGCAGCACGCCGAGCAGGGAACGTTCGTCGTAGTCGCGGACCACTTCGTCAACCAGACGCCGGACCTCGCCCACCTGGGTGGATGGGTCGAGCCCATGCCTGCGGATGAGCTCGCGTACCTCATCCTCGACTATCGCCAGTCCGTCAGCCATCGTGCTTCCCTACCGTGACCCGTCCCGGACACTGCCGGGAGCGGCGCCGTTCGCCGAAGCGCGTGGGGAGGCGGTTCTTGGCGGTGGCCATGCTCGGCATCCCTTTGTGCTGGTGAGCGACGGTATCCAGTTAGTTGCTAGACGCAATATGGCGACCCTATCCCGCGCGCCGTGCCAGCTTCAAGGCTCCTGCCAAATCTGTGGACAAATGACTATGTATCGGTCCCCCGTCCACAGACGGGCAAGGTCGCGGTGGTTGCCAGTCTCCGGATTCCCTAGATTGGGAGGGCGCGCCGCCCGGCGCCGAGAACGTTGCCGACTACGGCTTCCGGCAAAGTCCGTCAAAGGCACAAGGGCCTAAACCAGCAAAAGGCGGTGCACGTGGCAGGGAAACTCCACATCCGGCTCAATTCCCCCGCATTGGGCCAGCCGGTGCTGCTCGAACTGGCGGCAGCAGAACCCGTCAGCGGCCTTCGGCTGGCCGGTGTCCTGGCCCCACGCTGGCCCGGCATTATCTGGCATTGGGCGGGAAAAGCACTCACAGACGTCCCGCGGCTGCCGATGTCGGGAAGGATCCTGCTCTCCGACTCGCCGGTGGGGCCCGAACCCCACCAGCACCCTCGCTCGGACGGGCATGATCCCGCCGTGCTGGTGGTGATGCGGGGTCCCGATCCCGGCGGAGCCCTGCCTCTTCGTCGCGGGGTCTATGCACTGGGACGCGGCGAAGTCGACCTGCCCATCGGCGATCTGGGGCTCTCGCGCCGTCACGCGCTGTTACGGGTGACCGACACTTCCATCGTGCTCAGTGACGAAGCATCGTCCAACGGCGTGTGGTTCGCCCAAACGCCGATCCTTGAGCGGCGACTGCTCATCGGTGATTCATTCAGCGCCGGAGGGAGCGACTTCGCGGTGCTCCCGGCTCGTGGGCTCTCACCGGGTCCGGTGCAATGGCCGTTGGAACCAGTCCCCCTCGCCGCGGACGAGCCAGGCAGCAGGCTGGCGATGTTGCTCATCGGGGCCCTCGCGCCGCTTGGTCTCGGGTTGGGGTTGTTCCTGATGACACGCAGTGTGTTCTTCCTGGCCTTCTCCGCCATTTCTCTGCTCACCGGAGGGTTGCCCGCGTTGCTGCTGCTTCGGGCCAAGGCACGCTTCCGTCGGGCCTGGGCCCAGGCAACGGTGGCGGATGCGAAACGGCGCGAGGACTTGGCTCCTCCCCTGGGTGCGGTGGCGGCAGGACTTGCCGACGGCGGCGGCATCGTGGACGGGGCCGGTTTCCCGGCGCTGGTCATCGGGCACGGCCGCCTGGCCGCATGGTTGTGCAGCGGATCCGGCGCCGATCCGCCCGCCCCGCGGCTTGCACGCGGAAAATCTCCAACGACAACGGGACCGTACAACCGACGGCGCCGGCGCCGGCGCACCAACGCGTTCGCCAACTTCCGGGCCACGAGAGCCGACGCCGGAAACGCGGATCCGTCCAACCTCGGCATATTGCAGGATTCCCCCGTCCCGCTGCTTCTGCACGCCGGGGCGATGGTGTGGTTCCCGGGGCTGGAATCAGGTTGGGGCCCGGTGCTGCGCGGCGTGTTGGTGCGGTGGCTTCCGCTGTTGGCCGCGGGCACCCTGGAGGTGGTGGTGCTGGGCCCGGCTGGTTTTCTGCCCGCCGAATTCGCAATGCTGCCCGGTGTCCGGGTGCTCCCCGCGGATGCAAAGCTGCCCTCGACCCACACCCCCAGGATCGTGCTGTGCACCGGAATCCGGAGTACACAGCACGCCCAACCGATTCCCCCGGCAACCACCGATGCCGGTCCGACAGTGTGGTTCCACTGCGGCGGTTCGGCACCGGTGGCCGGAGCCGAGGCGCACATCGACTGCCGGTCCGGTCGGTTGGTCCTGCAGTGTTCGGGCCGGGAACACAATCCATGGCTGTGGCCCGCACCGCCGGCGCGTGGGATAACAGGGGGTCGCGCGCCCGGATCACCGGGACAGGCTTCACCTCGTGGCTCCGGACCGGCGGATAACCCCGGACCGGGACCGGTTCAAGACGGCGATCTCCCGGACAGCTCCCTGCCCGTGGAGTTGGAGGGGATCGGGTTCGACACCCTCGCGCGTGCCATCCGGCGGCTGGTGCCGCTGGATGCGGCTGGGTTGGATCCGGTCAACGAAGCCGCCTCTGCGACCCCGACGGGCGTCACCCACCGCACGGGAGCCCTCATCGGGGACACCGCCGAAGGGCCACTGCACCTGGACCTCGACGCCGACGGGCCACACCTATTGGTCGCCGGAACCACCGGTTCGGGAAAATCCGAGTTGCTTCGCTCCTTGGTGCTGGGCCTGGCCACGGGAACCGGACCAGACGCTTTGGCATTCATGCTCGTCGATTTCAAGGGAGGTGCCACCCTGGCCCCGCTGTCCGGGCTGCCGCACGTCCAGGACTTCGTATCCGACCTGGATGCTGCCGCCGGGGAACGGATCCTTGAACTGCTGGGGCACGAACTTCGCCGGCGCGAGGCATTCCTGGCGCAGCATGCGGCCACCGACCACCGGGACTACCTGCGATTGCGCACCGCCACCGACCCGCCGTTGCCCAAGCTCGTGGTGCTCATCGACGAATTTCGCGTTTTCGCCACCGAGCTGCCCGAGGCACTGGAACGGGTGGTCCACATCGCCACTGTCGGCCGCTCGCTGGGGATCCACCTGGTGCTCAGCACCCAACGGCCGGCCGGGACCATCAGTGCACCATTGCGCGCCAATATCGGCTCGGTCATCGCGTTGCGCACCATCGGCGAATCCGAATCCAATGACCTGATCGGCTCCGCCGCGGCGGCGCGGCTGGATGCGTCGACCCCCGGTTTGGCATATTTCCGGCGCGGGGGTGGCTCCCCTGTGAAGTTCCGGGCTCGCGTCAACGCCCGTCCGAGCGTCCCGGCGCGGTTGCGGGGATTCGGCCCCTGCCTGGACGAAGTGCACTTCGATGAGGAGGTGCCCGCCGCCCGACCCGGCGCCGCATCCAAGGCAGCGGTGGACGAAGCCTCCGGGCAGACCGTGCCCGGTTCCGAGTTGACCGCGCAGGTGGAATCCATCCGTGAGAGGCACCGCGACGTCGAGCCCGCCCCGAACCCGTTTTCCGCAGCGCTCCCCCGGCACCTGCCCGCGATCCCCCGCTCGGTGCTCCGGCAGGTATCGGGGCACCAGGGGGTGGTCGGGATGCTGGATCGTCCCCACTTGCCGCAGGCAGGTCCCCTGGTCTTCACCCCTCAGTCCACGTCCCGGCTCATGGTCTGCGGCCTGCCGGGCTCCGGCATCGAGCGGGTGCCGGAATTGCTGGTCCATGCCGTGAACCGGGGGTCCTTTGGAATGCCGTCCTTCGTACTCGACGGCAACGGCACCTTGGGCGCGCTGCGCGACCATCCGGCGGTGTCGGGCTATCTCGGCCCCGGCGACGCTTGGCGCATCAACGAGCTGCTGCTGCAACTCGGGGACCCAGGGTGCGGCCAACCGTTGCTGCTGGTCGTTTGCGGACTCGGCGGCTGGGCCCAGGCGCTGGAGGGCAGTACGTTCCTGACCCTTGAGGCGATGCTGGCAGGCTTTGCACGCACCGCACCCGAACTGGGACGTGCACTGGTCGTGTGCGGGGACCGGGACCTGACAAGTTCGCGGGCCGCATCGCTCTGCGAGAGCCGCTGGTATTTGCCGCGCGGTGCCGGCCCCGAGGTACTCATGGGATGGCCGCAACTGCGCAAGGTTGCCTCGCACGTGGGCCGTGGCGTGTTGCTGGACCCCGAGGGGCCACCGCGTGGGACGGAATTCCAGCTGCTCGACGGGGCCGCCTCCATGCCGATGCCCGTGGGCCAAGCGCCAGAAACATGGCTCCGTTCACTTCCACTGCCCGAGGTCTTGTCATCGTCGGATCTGGAAACCGCCGCCTGGGGACAGACCCAGGGAAGTCGTGGTGCTGCTGAGTCCCCGTCGTCGTTGTCCGTGGGGGTCTGCGGTCCGGACAACCGGCCATTCATCTGGTCCCCGGGCCCCTGCGGGCTGGTCATTGGGCACGAAGGGGCAGGCAAGCGGACGCTGCTGGAACACCTCGCCGGATTGGCCGGTTCGGGTCAACGGCACACCGTGCACTTTGGCCCGGACGACGAGTTGCCCGCCCATGCCGAAGAGTTCCTCAACTTGCACCCACTAGCCGAACGCGTGCTGGTGGACCGTGCCGACCTGCGCATGGCCCAGGCCTCCCGGGCCGCCGAGGTGTTACTTGCAGCCCGCGTCCAAGTGATCCTTAGCGCCGAGCCCTCGGCTCGCTTGCTCTTCGAACTGGGACTTTCATCGGTGGTGCGGGACCAACGCTCATTTTTGGTGCTTGACCCGCAATTCGGTGGTGACGCCGACCCCAGCGGATTCCGGCTTCAAGCCGCGGCCACGAGCTTGCCGGGACGTGCCTTCGCCATGGATCGCGGAACGATTCGGCAGATCCAGTGCGTGAACCGCGCAGCGTGATCCATGCGAGCGGGACCGGTCCCGGAAAGTGTCGACGGTCAGCTTTCGGGCTCGGCGTCGGATGAGGGACGATCGCCCAGGAACGCGGTGGTGCGCGGGTCGAAGATGAGGACGATGATCAGGGCGGCGGGAACCAGCCACAGCCAAGCCATGAGCGTATCTCCGGTTTGGAAGTAGGGAATCGCCAGGATGATCTGGAAGACCTGCCACATCAGGACCGCCGCACGCGTCCAGGCCCGCGCCCGGAAGAAGTGGTGCGCCACCAGCAACTGCCAGATGCCGGCTCCTGCGATCAAAATGAGCATGAAGATGCGGGCTCCCATGCCCAACGCACCGGCCTGGCCCAGCGCCATGGCGTAGGTGAAAGCATAGAAGAGAACGGCGAGGCCCTCGAGGACCAAAAGCCCGGAAACGAGTAGCACCGAGATCGGGCGACGCTGGATCGCGGGGCGGACGGGCTTTGGCGCTGGCTGGTTCATCACTCCCCAAATCTAGTATGCGCAGCCTCCCCGAGGCCAAAGCCGGAGCCTGCCCGGGTGTGACAAACGACCACACAATGAGGCAAAAAATGCCCTTGTCACGGAGGTGGAAACCTGTTAGTCAGACCCGTAAAACCGGTGCTTGTGACCAAGCACTCAAGGTTGTGGAGGTATTTGCAACACAGGACTCTTGTTTACGTGAACGTAACATGAAAACCTTGTTAGGCAGTCGTTCGGGTAAGGCATTTTTCCCGCCGCGCTGCTTTTGTCCCGGCTTTTTATGCTGGGCAATCCCCTCACTTTTCCTAGACACAAGGAGCATCATCAAGCATGGATTGGCGTAGCCGCGCGGCCTGTCTGGACAAGGACCCGGAACTTTTCTTCCCGGTAGGAAACACCGGACCGGCCCTGCTCCAGATTGAAGAAGCCAAGAGTGTCTGCCGACGGTGTCCCGTAGTGGACACCTGCCTGGCCTGGGCCATCGAATCCGGCCAGGATGCAGGTGTTTGGGGCGGCATGAGCGAAGACGAGCGCCGGGCGCTCAAACGCCGGGCAGCACGGGCTCGTCGAGCCTCCTAGGCTGATCGGTGCATCACAGCACCTTCACGTGAGGGGTCGGTTCCACGGGAACCGGCCCCTCACCTGCATTTCGGCTTCAAGCCGGGCAACACGGGCAGCGCAAGAACCTCGCCGTTCCCGTGTTGCGGACTCCACCCACCCCCTAGCACTGGTTACCATCGATAAGTGACAGAGCCACACACCGACCCCCGCATAGGCACGACGCTTGATGAACGCTATCGGCTCGATGCCCGCATCGCCGACGGCGGAATGTCCACCGTGTACCGCGCCATGGACGTGAGGCTGCACCGCACCGTCGCCGTGAAGATCCTGCACGCGCATCTGGCTTCCGACCCCGTCGTCCTTGAGCGATTCGCCTCGGAGGCGATCATTGCCGCCGGTCTCACCCACGACAACATCGTGGGTATTCGCGACCACCACGTTTCGGGCACCACCGCCTACCTGGTCATGGAATACGTGCGCGGGCTGAATCTGCGCGAGTCGCTCGCTTCCCGAGGGCGCTACACTCCGCGCCAGGCATTGGTGGTGTTGCAGGCCATCTGCACCGGCTTGTCGGTGGCGCACGAGGAAGGCATCGTGCACCGCGATATGAAGCCGGCCAACGTGTTGATTTCGGACGAGGGTCGCATCAAGGTCGCCGACTTCGGGCTGGCGCGCGCCGCCTCGGCCCACACCAATGCCACCAACTTCTTCGGCACCGCCGCGTACATCTCCCCCGAGCTGGCCAAGGGTGAACCGTCAGACGAGCGTAGCGACATCTACGCCGTCGGGATCATCGCCTATGAGCTGCTCACCGGGCGCCAGCCCTTCACCGCGGAAAGCGCCTACGGGCTGGCCTTCAAGCACATCAACGACGATGTCCCGCCGCCCTCGGCGATCGTGCCAGGACTTTCCCCGGAGATCGACGAGTTGGTGGCCTATTGCACCAACAAGGACCCGGAGGACCGGCCGCAGAACGCTTCGTTCCTGCTCAGCGACCTCAAGCAGATCCACGATTCGCTCACTCCGAACCAGCTCGACCTGGGCTCCGAAACCCTTGGCGGGCTCAAGGACCTGATTCCGCCGGCGACTTCCGCCCACACCACCGTCCACGACCGCCTTGCACTGGCCCAGGAATACCGTGACTCCGCAGCCGCCGGCCGGGCTTCCGGCGATGCCGCCACCATGGCATTGTCAGCCGCTTCCGGCGACGAAGCTACTCCCTCTACGGACGACACCACCGTGCTGGCAAGCGGTTCGGACCACACGCAGGTGCTGGCCGGTTCATTCTCCTCCACCCAGCAAGTGGACCAGGGCCACACCCAGGCGCTGCAGGCTCAGCCCCAGCGACCGGTTTCCGCGCGGCAGGCCAAGAGGAACGCCAAGGCTGCCGACATTGCGTGGCGAAAAGACGCGCAGATCCCCACCCGCCAGCTGGATTCCCGGATCCCGACGCGCCGCAAGTGGCTCTTCGGGGTCCTGCTGACGCTCCTGGCAGCAATCGTTGCCGCCGTCGGCCTATTCTTTGGCATGGGCCCCGGGGCCCCCTTCACGATCCCGACACTGACCGGGGTCACCGGCAGCGAGGCGGTGCAACGCCTGTCGGACACCGGCGTCCAGGCCGGCACCCGCGAGGTATTCGACGACAAGCTTGAGCGTGGCCTCGTGGTTGGAAGTGAACCCGCCGCAGGGGAAACGATCCGCCGATTTCAAGGGCTCCAGCTCTTGGTCTCCAAGGGTCCCGAGCTTTTCTCCGTCCCGAACCTGACCGGCCGCACGCAGGCAGCGGCCGAGAAGGACCTGAAGGCCGCAAACCTGGCAGCCGGAAAGGTCTCGAAGAAATACTCCGAGGAAGTCGCCGAGGGCGTGGTGCTCGGCCATGATCCGGAGACAGGGGAAAAGCTGCGCCGCGGCACCAAGGTCGGGCTGACAGTGTCCCGTGGACCGGCCCCGGTGGACGTCCCTGTGCTTGCTGGCATGTCGCCCCAGCAGGCGGATTCCGAACTGAAACAGGCCGGGCTGAAGGGCAAGTCCTCCGGAAAGGAATACAGCACCTCGGTGCCGGAAGGTGCAATCATTTCGCAGCAGCCTTCCGGCGGCCAGGTCGAGCGCGGATCCACCGTCGAATACGTGGTTTCCCGCGGGCCGCGGATGATCGAGGTACCCAACATGCAGGGCAAGCAGCTCGCTGAGGCACGCCGGGAGCTCGAGTCCCTGGGCTTCAAGGTCCAAGTCGAGGAGTTGCTGGGTGGGTTCTTTGGGACTGTTCGTTCGCAAAGTCCCGCCAATGGCAAGGCCCCGGAGGGCTCGACCATCAAGCTGGTCGTGGTCTAGCAGCGGCAGCCCCGGGCTCCCGCTGACGCTGATCGCGCAGCGTCCGGCACTGCCGGAGTTCAGAGCGATCCATCACCCGCGGAAAACAGCAATGGCCGGGTTCCTTTCCCTGTGTATCAGGGTGAAGGAACCCGGCCATTGTCTTGCGGTCGGTGCGTGTTGCGGCTAGCCGCGGACCCCGCGCTTGGCCAGTGCCCCGGAGACCAGGAAGGCCATTTCCAGGGACTGCTTGTGGTTCAGGCGCGGGTCGCAGACCGACTCGTACAGGTCGTCGAACTGTTCCTGGCGGATCGGATCGGCGCCGCCGAGGCACTCGGCCACATCGTCGCCGGTCATTTCCACGTGCAGGCCGCCGGGGTAGGTGCCCAGCGAGTCGTGGACCTCGAAGAAGCCGCGGACCTCGTCCATGACGTCGTCGAACTTGCGGGTCTTGTAGCCGTTTTCACTGGTGACGGTGTTGCCGTGCATCGGGTCGGTGACCCAAAGGACCTGGGCTCCGGAGGCCGTGACCTTCTCGACCAGGTTCGGCAGCTTCTCGCGGATGTTCTTCGCACCCATGCGGGTGATGAAGGTCAGGCGGCCCGGTTCGCGGTTCGGGTCCAGCTTGTCGATGAGCGCCAGGGCGTCTTCGGGCGAGGTGGTCGGGCCGAGCTTGACGCCGATCGGGTTGCGCACGCGGGAGAGGAAGTCGACGTGCGCGCCGTCGAGCTGGCGGGTGCGCTCACCAATCCACAGGAAGTGGCCGGAGGTGTCGTAGGGCAGCTCGGTGCGCGAGTCGGTGCGGGTCAGCGCACGCTCGTAGTCAAGCAGCAGGGCCTCGTGGGAAGCGAAGAACTCGGTGCGCTTCAGTGCCTCGAAGTCGGCGCCGCACGCATCCATGAAGCGCACCGCGCGGTCGATCTCGCCGGCAAGCTGCTCGTAGGCGGTGTGCGCCGGGTTGGCCATGAAGCCCGCGTTCCAGGAGTGCACGGAACGCAGGTCGGCAAAGCCGCCCTGGGTGAAAGCGCGGATCAGGTTCAGCGTGGCCGAGGAGGTGTTGTAGGCCTCCACCATGCGCCGCGGGTCGTGGGCACGGGACTCGGGAGTGAACTCGTAGCCGTTGACGATGTCGCCGCGGAATGCCGGCAGGGTCACCCCGTCGCGGGTCTCGTCGTTGGAGGAACGCGGCTTGGCGAACTGCCCGGCCATGCGCCCCATCTTGATGACCGGCATCGATGCGCCGTAGGTCAGCACGACTGCCATCTGCAGGATGGTCTTCACCCGTGCGGAGATCTTGTCGGCGGTGGCACCGTCGAAGGTCTCGGCGCAGTCGCCGCCCTGGAGCAGGAAGGCCCGTCCCTGTGCGGCCTCGGCCAGGCGCTCGCGCAGCACGTCGACTTCGCCGGCGAAAACCAGCGGCGGACGTGAGCCGAGTTCGGACACGGACTTGGCATATTGCGGGTGCTCGCTCCAGGTCGGCTGCTGGGCGATGGGCAAGGTGCGCCAGATGTCCAGTGCGGGGTCGGCAGCGGGACCGGCCGGGGATCGTCCGGACATTGAGGAAGTCGAAGATAGCTGAGTCACCCTCTAAGGGTAAACCGCTTTCGGGTCCGCGGGGCATTCACTGCGTAACCCTCGGAGTCGACGGGTTCACAGTGCCGGGCCCTGCGGGCGGAGGAAGCTATTTCTTCTTGCCGGCCTCGCGACGTTCGGCATCCAGCTGCGCCTTGACGGTGGCGGCATAGGTGTCGGCGTATTCCTGTCCGGAAAGTCGCATGATCGCGTACATGATCTCGTCGACCACCGAGCGCTGGACAAAGCGGTCCTCGCTCATTCCTGCGTAGCGGGAGAAATCCAGCGGTTCGCCGATGATCATGCCGACGCGCCGGATGTTCGGGACGCGCTTGCCGATGGGCTGGACCTTGTCGGTGCCGATCATGGCGATCGGGATGACAGGGACCCCGGCTTCCAGGGCGAGCTTGGCGACCCCGAGCTTGCCGCGGTACAGGCGCCCGTCGGGGCTGCGGGTGCCCTCGGGGTAGATGCCCAGCAGGCTTCCGTCGACAAGCGCCTGGGCCCCGGCGCCCAGGGAGTTTGCGCTTGCCGCCCCGCCGGAGCGGTCCATCGGCAGCTGGTTGATCATCCGGAAGAACCAGGCGGTCACCCGTCCCTTGGGGCCCTTGCCGGTGAAGTAGTCCATCTTCGCCAGGAAGATCACCGGGCGGCTCACGGCCACGGGCAGGAAGATCGAGTCGGAGACCGAGAGGTGGTTGCTGGCCAGGATCGCGCCGCCGGAGGCAGGAATGTTTTCCAGCCCCTTGACCCACGGGCGGAAGAACACGTTTACGAGCGGCCCCACGATGAACCGCTTCATAAATTGGTAGAACATGCTTGGAACGCCTTCCGGGCCGAGAGTGGTGCGGGACTCCACCGAGAAACCGTGCGCGCGGAGCCCCGGGACATGCCCGGAGACCTGGTGTTGAACACGTGGTTCTCGGTTAGGCTCTAACTGTAGGCAAAACTACGCCATGGGTCACACTTGGCACGACGCGGTGACGTCCGAAGCAGGTGTCCCAGACCCCTCCGACCCTCGCAGGAGCACGCTCCCCATGCCAGAGACGCCAGCGGCCCCCGGCCCCAACGCTCCGTTCCACCACACCGGGACAAACGGCGCGGCCGTCCTGGTGCTCCACGGATTCACGGCCGGCCCGGCGGGACTGCTGCCCTGGGCCGGGGCCTTCGCGGATGCCGGATACACCGTCAGCCTGCCGCTGCTGCCCGGTCACGGCACGCGTTGGCAGGATCTGGCCGCCGTGAAGCACACCGCGATCATCGATGCCGTGCGACAGGAATTTGCGACGCTGGCCGCCATGCACCGGCGCGTGTACGTCGCCGGGCTTTCCATGGGCGGCGCCCTGGCCCTGCACCTGGCATCGACCCATGCGGTGGCAGGACTCGCGCTGGTGAACCCCGGGCTGACCCTGGCCTCCCCGTTGGCGCCCTTCACCGGGGTGCTGCGCCATCTGTCCCCGACCGTCGCGGGGATCGCCAACGACATCGCCAAGCCAGGTGGAGACGAGCACGCCTACGCCCGCACCCCGGTCGCGGGGGTGCATGAGCTGCGCAAGCTCTTCAGGGAGACCATCAGTCGGTTGCCGCAGGTCAAGGCCCCGGTCCTCGTGTTCCGCTCAAACACCGACAACGTGGTGCCCGAATCCAGCCTGGACGTGTTGTGCGCCCGGCTCGATGCCGGTGTCCACCTTGAGGTGAACCGGTTGACTCGCAGCCGCCACGTGGCCACGCTTGACTATGAGGCGGAGTCGATCTTCGCCCGTTCCATCGCGTTCTTCCAGGAAGTTGAAGACAGCAAGCCATGACCAACCCCATGCACGAGCCGGCCGAATCCGGCGATTCCGACGATTCGGTGTGGGAAGACCTGGTCCGCCGGCTGGAGGCGACGCCCGGCGATCCCACGGAACCCGCTTCCGGCGACTCCCCCGCGCCCCCGGCGCCGGGCTCCGTCGCCCCGCGCGGTGTGGACCCGGGGCTCTTCAGCATGCACCCGGCGCTGTCCGGTCCGCGCGACCACGACCTGCCCGACGAGGACGAAGGCTCCTTTGTCCCGGAGGATCCACCGGCCCTGGGATCGGGAAACCCGCTGTTGACCCTGGCCTGGTCCTGCGCCGCGGGCGCCCCGATCGCACTGCTGCTGTTGGCCATCTTCTGGCGACGGGCACCCATGCCGCTGTGGATCGGGCTGGTCGTGGTGGCGGTGGCCGCCGCGGTGTTCCTCTTCGCCCGCTTGCCGCGCCACCGGCAGGACGGCGACGACGGTGCCCGCGTGTAGCCGCGCCGAAATTTGTTGCGAACCGCGGCAAATGCCCGTAAGTTACCTGTCAGTAAACAATGTGTGACCCGAACCACTATGATGGGTGACATGGGGGAAGAGGGGTTGGCGGGCACGCCCAACACCGCCCCGGAACCGAAGGAGCTCCAAATGCAGGAATTAGCCGTCCCTCCGCTGGTGGAGAACCCGCCGCAGACCAACATCACCGACCTGCTCCTGCGCCATGCCCGGTCCGCCGCCGACCCGGCGCTGCTGTCCAAGCCGGGCCCGAACGGGACCTGGATCGACATGCCTGCCTCGGAGTTCGCGGCGGAGGCCTCCGCCCTGGCCAAGGGGTTCATCGCCTCCGGCATCGCCCCGGGGGCACGCATCGGCCTGATGGCCCGCACCCGCTACGAGTGGACGCTCGTCGACTTCGCCATCTGGTTCGCCGGCTGCGTCACGGTTCCGGTCTACGAGACCTCCTCCCCCAGCCAGGTCGCCTGGATCCTGGGCGACTCCCACGCGGTTGCCGCCGTCGTGGAGGCCCCGCGCCATGAGACCGTCGTGCGCCAGGCCGCCCACCAGGAAGGCCTGGAGAAGCTGGAACATGTGTGGCAGATGGACGGCAACGGGCTCGATGCCCTGCGCGAGGCCGGCAAGGACGTTGACGACGCGGTCTTGGAGGAGCGTCGCTCGGCCGCCGGGCTGGACTCGCTGGCCACGATCATCTACACCTCCGGCACCACCGGGCGGCCCAAGGGCTGCGAGCTGACCCACTCGAACTTCGTCGAGCTCAGCGACAACGCCGCCGCCGAGCTTCCCGAGGTCGTCTACCCGGGCGCCGCAACCATCATGTTCCTGCCGCTGGCCCACGTCTTCGCCCGCTACATCTCGGTGCTCGCCGTAGCCGGCGGGGTCAAGGTGGCCCACACCGCCGACGTGAAGAACCTGCTGCCCGACCTGCAGTCCTTCCAGCCCAACTTCATCCTCGCGGTGCCGCGCGTGTTCGAGAAGGTCTACAACTCCTCGATGCTCAAGGCCGAGGACGCCGGCAAGGGCAAGATCTTCCACGCCGGCGCCGACACCGCCATCGCCTTCTCCCGCGCCGAGCAGGAGGGCAAGGTCCCGCTGGGCCTCAAGCTCAAGCACAAGCTCTTCGACGTGCTGCTGTACGGCAAGATCCGCGCCGCGATGGGTGGGAAGGTCGTGCACGCGGTCTCCGGCGGCGCCCCGCTGGGCGAACGACTGGGGCACTTCTTCCACGGCATCGGACTCACGGTGCTTGAGGGTTACGGCCTGACCGAGACCACCGCCCCGATCACGGTGAACACCCCCAAGAACTTGAAGATCGGCACCGTGGGGCGCCCGCTGCCCGGCAACGCCGTGCGGATCGCCCAGGACGGCGAGATCCTGGCCAAGGGCTTCTGCGTGATGCGCGGCTACTACAACCGCCCGGACCTCGAGGCGGAGACCTTCTCCGATGGCTGGTTCCGTACCGGGGACATCGGCGAGCTGGACGCCGACGGCTTCCTGCGCATCACCGGACGCAAGAAGGAAATCATCGTCACCGCCAGCGGCAAGAACGTGATCCCGGCACTGCTGGAGGACCAGATCCGTGCCGACGCCCTGGTCTCCCAGTGCGTCGTGGTCGGCGATGCCCGCCCGTTCATCGCCGCGCTCATCACCCTGGACGCGGATGCGCTTCCGGGCTGGCTGCAGCGCCACCACCTTCCGGCCGAGACGACGGTGGCCCAGGCCGCAGAGCTGCCGCAGGTCCGCGACGCGATTGCCGCGCTGGTGGAGAAGGCCAACGGCGCGGTCTCGCGCGCCGAGGCCATCAAGGAGTTCCGCATCGTGCCCACCGACTTCACCGAGGACTCGGGGCACCTGACCCCGTCGCTGAAGATCAAGCGCGCCCAGGTGCTCAAGGACTACGAGGCGGTGCTCGAGGACATCTACGCGGGCTCCAAGCCGCGCGCCTAACGCCGGATCAGCATCAAGACGCGCGGGGCGGGCACCGAATCGGTGCCCGCCCCGCGCGTCTATTGCCCTTGCCCGGTTGCTCCTACAACGGGTCGGAATCGCCGACCGGAACGCCGAGGCCCAGCAGGGCGTTTTCCACGACCTCGCTCAGCGCCGGGTGGATCCAGAACGGCTCGCGTGCCATGGTGTTGACCGACATTCCACTGACCATCGCCTGAATGAGCGGCTGGATCAGCAGCGAGGCCTCATGGCCCATGATGTGCGCTCCCAGCAAGAATCCGGTGTCCTTGCGGGCCAGCAGCTTCACGATGCCCACTTCGTCCTCCATGGCCCAGCCGTAGGCGGTGGAGCCGTAGGGCTGGATGACCGAGAGCACGGCCTCGTCCCCGTGCTCGGCCCGGGCCTGGGCCTCGGTGGAACCGACGGAGGCGATCTGCGGGTTGCTGAACACCGCCGCTGGCACTGCCCGGCGGTCCATGGGGCGCATGGCGTCGGGGTTCTCCAGGTTGTGGGCCACCACGCGCGCCTCGCGGTTTGCCACGTGCTTGAGCTGCTCGATATTCGCCGCGTCGCCCAGTCCGAAGATGCCCTGCACGGGCTCTCCGGAAGCCAGCACGCGCTGGTATTCGTCAACGACCAGCGAGCCGTCATCCCGCAGGTCGAACCCGAGGTCGGCCACGCCAAGCCGGTCGGTGTTCGGCGTCCGGCCGGTGGCCACCAGCACCACGTCGGCTGCCATCTCCAGCGGCTTCCCGTCACGCTCGAGGCGGACCAGCAGCCCGTCCCCGTGCTTCTCGATGCCCTGCACCGCAGCATTGAGCTCCACGCCCCAGCGCTTGGTGGCGGCCTGGGTGAAGGCAGCTGAAATGTCGGCGTCCTGCTGGCGCATCAGGGCGCCGGAGCGATTCACCTGGATGACCTCGCTGCCCAACGCGGAGAAGACCGCTGCGAATTCGCTGGCAATGTAGCCGCCGCCCAGGATCACCATGCGCCGAGGCAGCTCGTCCAGGCGCATGACGGTGTCTGAGGTGTGCACGCCGGGCAGGTCGATGCCGGGGACCTCGGGCAGGACCGCGCGCGATCCGGTGGCGATGACGATGTTGTCCGCAGTGATGCTCTGACCGGCGGCCGTGTTCAACTCGTTGCGCGAGATGAAGGAAACGTGCTCGGTGTAGAGCGTGACGTTCTCCAGCTCGTGGGCCCGGTAATTCTTGCCGGATTCGGAAATGGAGTCGATGCGTCCGAAGATCCGATCCCGCAGGCCGGCCCAGTCGGCCCCCTCGAACGTCATCGACACGCCCAGGCGCTTGGCCTCGGCGACGGAAGCCGCCAGCTGTGCCGGGTAGACGAACATCTTGGTGGGGATGCAGCCGACGTTCAGGCAGGTGCCGCCGAAGGTGCCGGCATCGATGATCGCCACCTTCTTGCCGTCCCAGTGCTCGGTGATCAACGAGTTGCCGGATCCGGATCCGATGATTGCCAGGTCGTAATGTGTCATGGTGGGTGCCTAGTGCTCCTGAACGATGGTGGAAATTTCGTGGACAAGTTGGTCGATTGCCTGACGTGCTGCCCGGCGCGGAGCCCTTGACACCGTCGCGGGGAGGGACAGCGCCGGGTCAAAGGGCAACAGGATCACCGGCCGGTCAAGGTCCGCCGGGAGCTGCAGCTCCCCACTCTCCTCCGCTCCGATGTTGATCGCGAAGAGCGTGCGCGCCGGCAGGTCCGGCTTGCCGTTGGCTTCAAGCCAGCGCAGCTTCTCCCCCAGCTCCGCGGTCATGCCCGGGTCCGGCGGGCAGACGAGCACCAGCGCATCTGTGTCACCCAGCATTCCGGCAAAAGCGGCGCGGGCCAGGCCGGGGCCTGCAGTCCGGAATCGCCATCCCTTGCCGTCGGTCCGGCGCTCGAGGGCTGCGGCCAGCGTCCCGGCGCCGGCATGCTCGACCAGCGAGAGCACCGTAATGACCTTGTGGTCGCGGGAAATTGGTGCCGGGGCTGCTGTGGGTTCGGGGGCCTCGGATGCTGCGGAAGCGGATGGCTCCGGCGTTCCTTGCTCCGGCACCGTGTCCGCCTGGGTGTCGGCGTGGGTGTCGGCGTGGGTGTCGGCGTGGATGTCGGCGTCGTTCTCCGGAAGATCTCCGGATGCGGGGAAGGTCATGTCAGGATCGGCAGGTTCGTCGGTCTGCGCTGTCGGGAGCGCCGGGGCTTCGAGCGCCGGGGCTTCGGTCGCCGGTGCCTCGATCGCCGGGGCTTCCTGTGCGGATCCATCCCCCGTTTTGGCCGCGGGCCGGGCTTCTGCGTGAGTGGCTGCGGGTTCACCGGCAGGTGACGGCGACTGGCTCCCGGTGGTATCCGGGGGTGTCGGTCCGGGGGTGTCGACAGGGGCGGGTTTGGCCGGCGCAACGTCGCCGGCGGATCCGGATTCCGTTCGCGCCGACCGTGACAGCCGCGCGAATATCCGTGAAATAAAGCCTGCACGTTTGATGGCCATGGATCCCACTCCTTCCAACGGCGTTCCGGGTTTGGTTCGCCGCCTGTTCGTTGCCGCTGGTGCATCCACTGGCAATTGGCACCCTAACACGCAAGTGAGGATGGACCCGTCCCAGGCCCTCGGAATCGGGGCGGGCGGGTCCATCCTCGCGCGCGTTGCATGCTTGTTTGCGGTGCCGGCCCCCCAAGGGATGGCCGGCACCGTGTGGCTATGCCGGGTCGATGACCACCAGTAGGTCCCCGCCCTGCACCTGGGCGGTGCCGGCGATCGCGAGGCGGGCCACGGTGCCGGCGACCGTGGAGGTGATCCCGGCCTCCATCTTCATGGCCTCGATGGTGGCGACGGTGCCGCCGACTTCGATGCGGTCGCCCACGGCCACCTGGGCGGTGACGGCGCCGGCGAACGGAGCCGCAACATGCCCGGGGTTCGCCGAGTCGGCCTTCTCCGCGGCAACCACCGTGGATTCCACCGATTCGTCGCGCACCATCAGCTGGCGGGATTGGCCGTTGAGCGTCACCGTCACGGTGCGCAGGCCCTTCTCGTCGGGCTCGGAAATCGACTGCAGGATGACCAGCAGGCGCACGCCCTTGCCCAGGGACACCACATGCTCGCGGCCCTTGACCAGGCCGTAGAGGTAGTCGCGGGTGTGCAGGACCGACAGGTCCCCGTAGTTCTCCACGCTCGCGGCAAAGTCGCGGGTCGGGCCGGCAAAGAGCAGGCGGTTCAGCGTGGCGCGGCGGGTGGCCGAATCTGCGTTCAGCGCGTCCGAGTCCTCGGCCGAAAGCTCCTCGACGTGCGGGCGCACGACGCGGCCCTCCAGGGCCTTGGAACGGAACGGCTCCGGCCAGCCTCCCGGAGGATCGCCCAGTTCCCCGGAGAGGAACTGGATGACCGAGTCCGGGATGTCGAAGGACTTCGGGTCCTTCTCGAACTCGGCCGGGTCCACGCCCATTCCCACCAGCTGCAGGGCGAGGTCGCCGACCACCTTGGAGGACGGGGTCACCTTGACCAGGCGGCCCAGGATGGCGTTGGCCGCGGTGTACATGTCCTCGATGGCCTCGAAGCGCTCGCCCAGGCCCAGTGCGATGGCCTGCTGGCGCAGGTTGGAGAGCTGGCCCCCGGGGATCTCGTGGCGGTAGACGCGGCCGGTCGGGGCGGCAAGCCCGGATTCGAACGGGGAGTACATGGAGCGCACCGATTCCCAGTAGGGTTCCAGCGAAGCTGCGGCCTCCAGGGAGATGCCGGTGTCGCGCTCGGTGTTCTCCAGAGCCGCGATCAGCGCGGAGGCCGATGGCTGGGAGGTGGTCCCCGACATCGATGCAGCGGCGACGTCCACGGCGTCGACCCCGGCGTTGATGGCCGCCAGCAACGTGGCCGACTGGCCTCCGGCGGTGTCGTGGGTGTGCAGGTGCACCGGCAGGTCGAAGCGCTCGCGCAGGGCGGTGACAAGCTTCGCCGCCGCGGCAGGGCGCAACAGGCCGGCCATGTCCTTGATCGCCAGGATGTGCGCCCCGGCGTCCACGATCTGCTGAGCCAGGTTCAGGTAGTAATCCAGCGTGTACAGGTCTTCGGCCGGGTCCAGCAGGTTGCCGGTGTAGCACAGGGCCACCTCGGCCACCGCGGTGCCGGTCTCCCGGACCGCCTTGATGGCCGGGGCCATCTGCGAGACGTCGTTCAGCGCATCGAAGATGCGGAAGATGTCGATGCCGGTGGCCGCCGCTTCCTTCACGAAGGCGTCGGTGACCTCGGTCGGGTACGGGGTGTAGCCCACGGTGTTGCGTCCGCGCAGCAGCATCTGCAGCGGGATGTTCGGCAGCTCGGCGCGCAGCAGCGCCAGGCGCTCCCACGGGTCCTCGCCCAGGAAGCGCAGCGACACGTCGTACGTCGCCCCGCCCCAGACCTCCATGGAGAAGAGCTGTGGCATCACGTGCGCGTAGGCGGGTGCCGCGGCCAGCAGGTCGCGGGTGCGCACGCGGGTGGCCAGCAACGACTGGTGGGCGTCGCGGAAGGTGGTGTCCGTGACGGCCACCGCCGTCGAGTCGCGCAACGCCTTGGCGAAGCCCTCCGGGCCAAGTTCCAGCAGGCGCTGGCGCCAGCCGGCGGGCGGTGCCTGGTCCGAGGGACCGTCGAACGGGCTGCGCTCCGGCTCGGTGGACTTGTCCCCCGGGAATGCCGGAAGCTTCTTGCGCGGGTCGATGCCCTCGACGCGGGCGCCGTTGGGCTGGTTGACGGTGACATCGGCCAGGAACGCCAGGGCCTTGGTGCCGCGGTCCTGGGACTTCTTCCCGGCCAAGAGCTCCGGGTGCTTGTCGATGAAGTCCGTGGCGGCTTCCCCGGCCAGGAAGGCCGGGTCGTCGAGCACGTTCATCAGGAACGGGATGTTGGTGGTCACGCCGCGGACGCGGAACTCGGCCAGCGCACGGCGGGCCCTGGCCACCGCGGTGGCGAAGTCGCGGCCGCGGCAGGTGAGCTTGACCAGCATCGAGTCGAAGTGCGGGGAGACCTCGGCGCCGGTGTAGATGGTGCCGCCGTCCAGGCGCACGCCCGAGCCGCCGGCAGAGCGGTAAACCGTGATGGTTCCCACATCCGGGCGGAAGCCGTTGGCCGGGTCCTCGGTGGTGATGCGCGATTGCAGGGCAACGCCGCGGATCTGCAGCTCGTCCTGGCGGATGCCCAGGTCTTCCAGGGTCTCGCCGGCGGCAATGCGCATCTGCGCCTGCACCAGGTCGACGTCGGTGATTTCCTCGGTGACCGTGTGCTCGACCTGGATGCGCGGGTTCATCTCGATGAACACGTGCTGTCCAGCGCGCTCGCCCACGGTGTCGACCAGGAACTCCACGGTTCCGGCGTTCTGGTAGTTCAGCGCCTTGGCGAACTTCACCGCGTCGGCGTAGAGCGCCTGGCGGATGTTCTCGTCCAGGTTCGGGGCCGGGGCGATCTCGATGACCTTCTGGTGGCGGCGCTGCAGCGAGCAGTCCCGCTCAAAGAGGTGCACGATGTTGCCGTGCTCATCGGCCAGGATCTGGACCTCGATGTGGCGCGGGCGCAGCACGGCCTGCTCCAGGAACACCGTCGGGTCGCCGAAGGCGCTCCCTGCCTCGCGCATAGCAGCCGAGAGCGATTCGGCCAGCTGGTCACGGGTGTCGACGCGGCGCATGCCGCGGCCGCCGCCACCTGCCACTGCCTTGACGAAGATCGGGAACCCGATCTTGTCGGCCTCGGCGGTCAGGTACTCAAGGTCGTCACTGGGTTCCGAGGACTCAAGTACCGGAATACCCGCAGCGCGTGCCGCGCGCAGCGCTGCAACCTTGTTGCCTGCCAGTTCGAGGACCTCGGCGGCCGGGCCGATGAACTTGATGCCTGCTTCGGCGGCAGCCCGCGACAGGTCGGGATTCTCGGAAAGGAATCCGTAGCCCGGGTAAATGGCATCCGCGCCGGCTTCCTTGGCGACGCGGATCACCTCTTCAACGTCCAGGTAGGCACGGACCGGGTGGCCCTCTTCGCCAATCCGGTAGGCCTCATCGGATTTCTGGCGGTGGATCGAGTTGCGATCCTCGTAGGGGTAAACGGCGACAGTCTTCGCACCCAGCTCGTAGCCGGCGCGGAAGGCGCGAATTGCGATCTCGCCGCGATTGGCTACCAAGATCTTCTTAAACATGGCGCTCCTGCGAAATGACATAGGGATGAATGACACGCACGAATATCAGGGTCTGAGTTCGTGTTTGCGGGGCAGAACGTGTGTTTCGGCGCCCAACGTCACACACTACCGTGACGGGGCGCACGTATCGCAAAAGATTGCGGCAGGCACGAAACAGTGGTGTCAGGTGGTCGTTTGAACCCGTGGCGGCAAAGGAACCAGAAGCCGATTATGATGTTGAGGGAACCAATCGTTAAGACGTGAGCAACTAACAGTAGAAAAGGGCGTGGTCCGTTCCGTGCAGGTAGTGAGCATTAGCAGCCTTAAAGGTGGCGTAGGGAAGACCTCCGTTACATTGGGGCTCGCTTCGGCCGCCCTAGCCGCTGGTATCCCCACACTCGTGATCGACTTGGACCCGCACGCCGACGCCAGCACCGGTCTGGGAGTGCGCGCCGACGGCAAGATGACCATCGGCCGAATGCTGAAGGCCGCGCGCAAGGCGAATCTGTCCGAAAACATCGTTTCCAGCTCCTGGCAGTCCAAGGCCGTCTCCAAGCGTTCGCTGACTCGAGTCCCGGTGCTGGATGTGGCAGTCGGCGACGCCTACACCGGCATCTACGACCGGCCCGACCTGCGAGCCCGCGATTTGCGCCGGCTGACCCAGCTGCTTTCCAAGACCTCCGGTTACGCGCTCGTGCTCATCGACTGCCCGCCATCGCTCAATGGCCTAACGCGGATGGCATGGAGCGCCAGTGACCGTATCTTGCTGGTTGCCGAACCGTCGCTGTTCTCCGTGGCCGGTACCGAGCGCACGCAGCGTGCCTTGGAAATGTTCCGCAAGGAGTACGCGCCGGACCTCGGCCGCATCGACGTGGTCGCCAACCGGGTGCGCAAGGATTCCGACGAGCACCGCTTCCGCCTGACCGAAATGCGTTCCATGTTTGGCACCTCCGTGCTGAGCCCCGAGCTTCCCGAGTTCGCGGACTGGCAGCAGATCCAGGGAGCCGCCTACTCGGTGCACCAGTGGCCGGGCAGGCCCGCGCAGAAAACGGCGGTGCTCTTTGACGAGTTGCTGCGCAACATCACCGATACCGCTGTGAAGCCGGAACGCAGCTAGTCTTCGCTTCACCGAATCCTCGAACCACTGTCCCCATCCTCAAAACCGCTCCGCTCATCGCCTGGCCAATGTCCGGTCGGTGAAGGGCGGTTTTTTATGGGCGGATTGGACCATGCCAGAGCTCTCCCAAGCCGAAGGCGGGCATAAAAATGGACGGGGTCGGACGCTGCCTGCCTGCGCCTGGGCGCAGCGGCGGCATCCGATCCCGTCCGCAAGAATTCGTGTCTTGGTGCGGGCCTAGCTGGCGGAGCGCTTCGCGGCGCGACGCAGAGCCAGTTCGTCCTCCGGGAAGTCCGTGGCACGCTCACTGGGCAGCTGCGACAGGGATCCCTCGACCTCGCGCCACACTCGCCCGACGGCAATGCCGAAGACGCCTTGTCCCCCCTGGACCAAGTCAATCACTTCGTCTGCGGACGTGCACTCATATACCGAGGCGCCGTCACTCATCAAGGTGATCTGGGCAAGGTCTTCCACCCCGCGCTCGCGAAGGTGACCGACGGCAGTCCGGATCTGTTGCAGGGATACACCGGTGTCCAGCAGCCGCTTGACGACCTTGAGCACCAGGATGTCGCGAAAGCCGTAGAGGCGCTGGGATCCCGAGCCCTTGGCACCGCGCACGGCCGGTTCCACCAGACCCGTACGGGCCCAGTAGTCGAGCTGGCGGTAGGTGATGCCTGCCGCCTTGCAGACGACGGGGCCCCGGTAACCGGCGTCCTCGTCGAGGACCGGCAGGTCCTCGGTGAAGAGGAGTCCCTGGGTGTTGCGAAGGGACGCGGCGTGCGCCGGTGAGGCCGCGTGTTGGTCGTCCGTGGGATTCATTGGAATCTCCTTGCTCAAGCATCCCCGTGCGGGAAAGAGGGCTGCCGGGTGTGGAACGACTCCGTTGCGAGTGAAACCGAAATCCGAGGGCGGCAAACCTTGGGAACTTATGCTTCGACGGTACGACTACATTGGGGCTGCGTCAAAGACCTTCAAGCTTAACTTGAGGCGTGTCGCGAACGGTCGTCTATTTATCGAAATCTTCCGGCTCGACCTCGTTGAGGAATTCACGGAACTCACGCACCTGGTCCTCCTCCCCCTCGGCGACTTCGGCGTCCTCCGAAACCATGACGGAGGCCTCGTCTAGCACCTGGTCGTCGCACAGTATCGGGCATTCCGCCCGGAGCGCCAGGGCAATGGCGTCGGAGGACCTGGCGTCGACGCGCACGTCGTCGGCAAAGACCAGCTCCGCGGTGAATACGGCGTTGAGGACCGATACGATCTCCACTCTCACCAACGGCGCGTGCAGCGCCTGCAGGGTCGAAATCATCAAGTCGTGGGTCAGCGGACGCGGCGGGATGATGCCTTGCTGGAACATGGCGATGGCTGATGCCTCGGGGGCACCAATCCAAATGGGCAGGTGGCGTTGGGTATTGGCTTCCTTGAGCAGAACAAGGGGCTGGTTGGAGGGAAGCTCTATGCGAACTCCCACAACTTCAAGTTCCTGCATGGTTCGCTCCTTTACCCGGGTCGCTGCAACTTGCAGTGACCGTTTGTCCGGCCTAGTGGTCCAACTTGGCGATGGCACCGTTGACCAGGGCACCATGCAATGCCATGCAGGCATCGCTTATTTCGCGGGCTGTCTCCGCCGCCCTGGCACGCGACGCCACATCTCCGCGGCTCATGTGCGGAGCCACGACACGTTCCACCAAACCCACTTCGCGATCGGCCGCTGCGCGGAAGGCCCGCAAGTGGCGGGGCTCGATGCCGTGCGCCGCAAGCGCAGCTGAAGCGGCGGCAATCTTCTGCGCATGTTCATCGAAACGCTCGTTTTCCGACGCGATCATGCCGAAGGCCAGGAGGTCATTGACCAGCTCCGGGCTGGCGCCACACAGCCCCTGCAATTCGGCCTTGGTCACCGGGCGGGTGCGGGCAGCCAGGTCCTGGGTCATCTGTTCGCTGATGCTTCGCGGTGCCAGTGTGTGCCCGCCGGGCAACTGGTCCGGCCGTTCGCCTCGGTCTACCGCGTCCAGGTAGTCCTTGATGACCTTCAGTGGCAGGTACTGGTCGCGTTGCAGGCCCAGGATGAAGCGCAGTCGGCCCACGTCGTCGGGCAGGTACTTGCGGTAACCCGCCGAGGTGCGTTGCGGGGTCAGCAGTCCCTTTTCCTCGAGAAAACGGATTTTCGACGCTGTGACCTGAGGAAACTCATCATGAAGCTCCGAAAGGACCTCGCCGATATTGAGCGCAACGGCGCGCTGGGTATCGCCGGCAACAACTGCCAGTCGCGGGTTTCGGGCTGCCTGGTTCACTACCATGTCCTGCTTAGTCGCGGACGTTGGCCGGGTTGTTGGGCAGTGCGTTATAGAAGGTCAGCCGGAATTTTCCGATCTGCACCTCCGAGCCGTTGGCAAGGCGCACCGAATCCACCCGGTCGTTGTTGACGTAGGTTCCGTTCAACGAACCGCTGTCGACCACGCTGAACCCTGAAGCATCACGAATGAATTTTGCATGCTTGCGCGAGACAGTGACGTCATCAAGGAACACACCGGCGTCCGGATGGCGTCCTGCCTGGGTCATATCCTGGTCCAGCAGGAAGCGTGCTCCCTGGTTCGGTCCGGAGTGCGCGATCAACAATGCGGAGCCTTCCGGCAGCGCGGAGACGGCGGCGCGTTCTTCAACACTCAGACCGTAGAAGACAACTGGTTCACGCGTTACCGGCGGCAAGGCAATTCCCGTTGTTTCGGTAGACGACTCGTGCTGCTGGTTAGGCACCTGAGCTTCAGCCATTTCCGGTCCTCCAAAAATCTTTATCATAATTCCCTGTGGACGTTGCCCGGCCCCAAAATGGGGCAATCGTCCTATCACCAGATTAGCCTACTAGCCACCGGTCAGTTTTCGTGAATAACGAGACAGTTAATCTCCACAGTTGCGCGGTCGGCGTGGGAGGATGCAGGCATGCCTGATTTCGAGAAAAAAGACCAGTCACCCACGGTGGCCACCCGGCAGGCCGAGCCCAAGCCCCGGTGGGGCCTGCGGATTGGGCTGGGCATAGCAGCGGTGGCGCTGCTGGCGATCGTCTACCTTATCGTCCGCCTGTTCCTGCCCGTTTGGTGGGCCACGAATATCGGCAATCAAACCCAGGGGTCACTGAGCAGCGGAATCATCCTTGGACTCGTGTATGGCTTCGTCTTCACCTTCGTTCCCCTGCTCATTATCTGGCAGGCCCGGTACAAAAAGGTGTCATGGCCGTGGAAGTCAGTGATTGTCATAGTCGCTATCCTGCTGGCGATCCCGAACTTGCTGACCCTGAGCATCTATGCGAACTCATCCAGTGCTGCCGCCAAGGCCAGGTCGATGATCGACATCAGCGCCACGTATTTCCCGTCCTGGTCCATTGGCGGTGCGGCAGCCGCCCTGGTGCTCTTCGTGGGCATTGCCGCGTTCTGGCACCTGTGGCATTCGCGTGGCAAGAAGTTGAAGGCCATGAAATCAGACATGAAGACCCAGGCCGCACTGCGGGACGCCGAGTCGTCCGCCCCGACCGCCGAATCGGGAAGGGACGGTTCCCGGCCCGTGGCCTGGTCGCCAACGGAGAACGCCGAGCATCCCAAATCCGCCAACTGACACCCTGTGCCGCCTGAACGCATTTAGCGGCGCCTCTCCAAGCATCTCCGCCCATCCGGCGGGAGTCTTGGCGGGGCGCCGTTCGCGTTTGGCCAACTTCTGGCTGGGCAGTTCACAGATGAACCACAACCGCACCCACCCGAGAAAAAGATCCGGCTAATTCGTCGCGACCCTAGACATTGCCAACGCCTTCACCTTAGTCTTGGTGAATAGCTTTCAGTGAACGCTATTGGCGGATCTCCAATGGCCGCCGGACGTACCCATGTCCGCGATGCGGATTCCCCCAAGGTCCACATCGAAAATGAGCCCCGCCGGTCTCCGGCGGGGCTCATTCGTGCGTTCAGCCGGGTCTAGCTGGGGCCCTGCGCCCCCGTCCGCCAATAAGCTGGCCAAAGCCGGTTCGCAAGACGGCGTGTCCTCGGCTTTTGGCTGTCAGCTTCACAAGCGCCTGAACGACTTACCTTTCCGACTCCAAACCTCCGGCAATTATCGAAATCTAGTCATGACGGCGGGAACGGTGAGAGTCACCGGGACATGGAAAAACCCCGGCAGTTCAACGCTACTTCGTTGATCTGCCGGGGTTTTAACCGGTCGGGCTAGCGGGATTCGAACCCACGGCCTCCTGACCCCCAGTCAGGCGCGCTACCAAGCTGCGCCATAGCCCGGTTGCTTTCGCAGCCGTTCTCCCTCACTCTCGTGAAGGTGCCGTCTGCGAAAAGCTCCGTGATTACCCTACCCTATTTTTTGGGCTACTTCGAACGCTGGCGCTTTTCGCGCACTCGCATCGACACTTCAATGGGGGTTCCCTCGAAGCCAAAGGTCTCGCGAAGCCTGCGGGTAATGAATCGGCGGTACCCGGGATCCAGGAAACCTGTGGTGAACAGCACAAATCGCGGCGGACGCGAAGAGGCCTGGGTGCCGAAGAGAATACGCGGCTGCTTGCCTCCGCGCAGGGGGTGCGGGTGCGCCGCCACAAGCTCGCCCAGGAAGGTGTTGAGCTTGCCGGTGGAGATGCGCTTATCCCAGGATTCCAGGGCCGTGTGCAGGGCGGGAACGAGCTTGTCCTTGTGCCAGCCGGTCTTGGCCGAGATGTTCACGCGCGGGGCCCACTCCACGTGCGCCAGATCGGTCTCGATCTCGCGCTCCAGGTAACGGCGGCGGTCATCGTCCATCAGGTCCCACTTGTTGAACGCGAGCACCAGGGCACGGCCCGAGTCGATGGTCATCTGCAGGATGCGGACATCCTGCTCCGAAAGGACCTCGTCGACTGCCAGCAGCACGACGGCAACCTCGGCCTTTTCCAAGGCGGCCTGGGTGCGCAGCGAGGCGTAGTAGTCAGAGCCCTGTGCCATGTGCTGGCGGCGGCGGATTCCAGCGGTGTCAACGAAGCGCCAGACCTCGTCGCCCAGTTCTACGAGCTCGTCGACGGGGTCGCGGGTGGTGCCGGCGAGGGTGTCAACGACCACGCGCTCGGAGCCGGCCATCTTGTTCAGCAGCGAGGACTTGCCCACGTTCGGGCGGCCGACCAGCGCAATGCGGCGCGGGCCGCCGCGCGGGATGATCCCACCGAAGGCAGAGTACTCGGGGAGCTTGGCCACAACGGCATCCAGCAGGTCCGCTGCGCCGCGGCCGTGCAGGGCCGAGACCGGCCAAGGCTGGCCGAAGCCAAGGCCCCAGAGGAAGGAGGCGTCGGCTTCCTGATTGGCGTCATCGACCTTGTTGGCGACCAGCAGCACCGGCTTCTTCTTCCGGCGCAGCATCTTCACCACTGCCTCGTCGGTGGCGGTTGCGCCAACGCGGGAGTCAACGACGAAGAGGATGACGTCGGCGATGTCAGCGGCAACCTCGGCCTGCTCTGCCACTCGGGCGTGGATGCCCTTGGCGTCGTGCTCCCAGCCGCCGGTGTCAACCACGGTGAAGTTGCGGCCCGCCCATTCGGCCTGGTAGGACACGCGGTCGCGGGTCACGCCCGGGACATCCTCCACGACTGCCTCGCGGCGGCCCAGGATGCGGTTGACCAGCGTGGACTTGCCCACGTTGGGGCGCCCGATGATGGCCAGGACCGGCGGGATGACCTCGTCGGCGTCGTCGTCGAAGTCATCGCCCAGGTGCGCGAGCAGCTCGGCGTCTTCCGGGTCCAGGTCGTAGTCATCGAGGCCGGCCAGCAGCGCGGTGGCGCGTGCGTCGGCATCCTCGTCGCTGATTTCGGCCAGGCGGTCGGCGATGTGGTCCTCGTTGTTGAACGGGACGTACTCGGCGCCCTCGTCCGGAAGCAGGCTCTCACTCATGGTGTGGTTCCTTTGCGTTGCGTGCCTCCACCAAACGCGGAAGCCGGTATCAATTCAAGCATGTACCCCGCCTTGGCGCGCAGCATTCGCTGCGCACCGGGGCGGGGATGGTGATCCGCCGGCGGCGGATCGGGAGGTTCTATTAGTCGGCCTGGGCCTTGATGGCCTCGAGCACGGCTGTCACCGTTTGCTCGAAGTCCATCTCCGAGGAGTCCACGGTGGCCACCCCGTCGGCGGCGACGTGGAAGTCCACCACCGTCGAGTCCTTGGCGTCGCGGACGAGCACCTGGGCCTGCAATTCGGCGTCCGACTGGGTTCCGCCGAGCTGCAGGCCGCGGCGGCGCAGGCGCGCCTCCTCGGAGGCGGTGAGCAGGATGCGGGCGTCGGCGTCCGGGGCCACCACGGTGGTGATGTCCCGGCCCTCGGCCACGATGCGTTCGTGCGCGGCAATGATGGCCCGCTGCCGTGCGACCAGCTCGGCCCGGGCGGCAAGGTTGGTGGCCACCGCAGATACGGCCTCGGAGACAAACGGTTCGCGGATCGCCTCGGTCACGTCGGTGCCGTGGATGGTGATGCGTTCCACGTCCGGATCGGTGGAGATGAACAAGTCGGCCGCCTTGACTGCGGCGGCAACCGCCTCGGCGTCGGACAGGTCGGTGCCGGCATCCAGCGCGTGCCAGGTCACCGCGCGGTACATGGCGCCGGTGTCGAGGTAGGCGGCACCCAGACGGCGCGCCGTTTCCTTGGATACCGAGGACTTTCCGCTGCCCGAGGGGCCGTCGACTGCAACCGTGATTTTCCGCATTACTGCACTACCTTCCATCCAAGTGCGCTGAGCACCGTGATCAATTCTTCCCGGCGTCCGGGGATGACGGAGATGTCTACCAGCCCGACCTGGTGCCCGGCGGAGTGTTCCATCCGCAGGTCTTCCATGTTGATCCCGGCGTTCCCGACGTCGGCCAGCAACCTGGCCACCTGCCCCGGCTTGTCCTTGACCGCGACGGTGACCAGGGCGAAGGCCTGCGGCGGCGCGCCGTGCTTGCCAGGGATCCTGGCCTGCCCGGCGTTGCCCTCCCCCATCAGCTGGGCGAGATCAAGCAGCGCACCGGGGGCCGAGGGATCCTCGAGCGTAGCGACAAGCCGCTGCAGGTCCTCTTGCATGCCGCGCAGGATCGGCACCAGGGCGCCGGCATTGTGGCTGAGGATCTGGATCCACAGCTTCGGGTCCGAGGCCGCGATCCGCGTGGTGTCGCGCAGCCCGTTCCCGGCAAGCGCCAGCGAATGCCCCGGCGCGTTCAGCAACCGGGAGGCAATCAGCGAGGAGGCCACCTGCGGGAAGTGCGAGATCAGTGCGACGGCCGCGTCGTGGTCGGCGGCATTCATCCGGGCGACCGTGGCCCCCAGGTCGATGGCCAGCGCCTCGGCGGTCTTCACCGAGTCGCCGCGCGATCCGGCATGGGCACAGATCACCCACGGCATGGAGGTGAACAGTTCGCCGCGGGCAGCGGCCGGGCCGGAGCGCTCGCGCCCCGACATCGGGTGCGTGCCCACGTAGCGGCTCAGGTGTTCCTCGCCGATGCGCGGATCCGCCCGCACGGCCTCGAGGATCGAGCCCTTGACGGAGGCGATGTCCACCACGGTTGACATCGGGAAGTCGAGAAGGGCCTGCGCCACGACCGCGGCGGTGACGTCCGGCGGGGCGCCGACGACGACCAGCTCGGGTGCCAGCGGGCGCCCGGGGACGTGAATGGTGCCCGCGCCGATGTCCTGCGCGACGATTTGTGCGCTGGGCGAGGGGTCGGCAAGCCAGACGTTCAGTCCGCGCTGGCTCAACCCCAGCCCGACGCTGGTGCCCAGCAGCCCGGTGCCGATGACCAGAATCGGTCCGGCCAGGTGCGTGGTGGGCATGTGGCTACATCCCCACCATTGCCAGCAGGTGCCCGACTTCCTGGTTGCCCAGCGGGCGGATGGTGCCCTGCTTCTGGTCGCCCAGGCGGATCGGGCCGACCTGGACGCGGACCAGGCGGGTCACCGGGTGTCCTACCTCTTCGAAGAGACGGCGGACGATGCGGTTGCGGCCCGAGTGCAGGATGACTTCCACGAGCACGTGGCCCGGGGTGGAGTCGACCAGCTTGAAGGAATCGACCGACTGCCAGCCGTCCTCGAGCTTGATGCCCTTCTTCATCTGCGCGCCGATGCCGGCGGCCATCGGTCCGCGGACCTGCACGAGGTAGGTCTTGGGGACCTCGTAGGACGGGTGGGCCAGCCGGTTGGCGGCCTCGCCGTCATTGGTCAGGATCAGCAGGCCCTCGGTCTGGTAGTCGAGGCGCCCGACGTGGAAGAGGCGCTCCTGGCCCTTCTTGCGGATGAAGTCAGAGATGCACTTGCGGCCCTCGGGGTCCTCCATGGTGGAGACGACGTTGCGCGGCTTGTTGAAGACGAAGTAGCGCATGTCGGCGTTCAGCTGCAGGCGCATGCCGTCCACGTGCACGGTGTCGCGCTCGGGGTCGATGCGGATGCCCGCCTCGGTGATCAGCACGCCGTTGACCTCGACGCGGCCGTTGGCGATCATTTCCTCACAGACGCGGCGCGAGGCCACACCCGCGTTGGCCATGACCTTCTGCAGGCGCACGCCCTCGAGATCGGAGTGGGCGGCGGCTGCCTGGGCCCGCTGCGTGGGCTTGGTGCGCTCGGTGTTGACCGGGCCGAGGTTCTTGCCGAAGCGTTCCTTGCCGAAGGCCTGGGGACCGGTGTACTTCTTCTTGCCCGGGGCACCCGACTTCTTGGACTGCTTGGGTCCGCCGTGTGCCTTGGACCAGGATCCGGCAGATGACTCGTTGCCGCCTTCGGAGCCCGGGCGCGGGTTTGACGAGCGTGGATTTTGGTTGGAACGGCCAGCACCGGTTGCTCCTCGGCCGCGGCCGTTGCCGGAGCCGGAGCCTTGTGGGCGCTGGTTGCCGCGGCCTGGGCGGGATCCCTGGTTCATGATCTGTCCTTATGTTGTTTCGTGGTTCGCCTATTGCCAGGGCGAATCAACGTCATAGTCGTCGATGTCACCCACTCCGGGAAGATGCGGGGAGAGCCTGGGCAGCTCGGAAACGCTGCCCAATCCCAATCTTTCCAGAAAGTACGAGGTGGTCTGATACAACGTGGCACCACTTTCACCGTCGTCGGGTGCTTCGTGGATCAGCCCGCGCGTCAGGAGTGTGCGCACCACCGAATCGACGTTGACCCCGCGAATCGCCGCGATCCTGCCGCGGGAAACCGGTTGCCGGTAGGCGATCACTGCCAAAGTCTCCAGCGCTGCCTGGGTAAGTCTTGCCGTTTGGCCGTCGATGACGAAGCGTGAAACGAAGGGAGCAAAATCACGTCGGGAGAAGATGCGCCAGCCGCCGGCCAATTCACGCAGCTCAAAACCGCGTGGTGTATCCCCACCATCATACTGTGCCCGCAGCTTTTCAAGGGCCGCTGTGACGCGTTCCTCACTGACCTCAAGCACCTGCGCGAGGTGGCCGGCGGCGATGGGCTCGTCGATCACCATCAGCACCGCCTCGATGCCGGCTTCCAGCCCCCCGGGCAGTGCGTCTATTGCCGACCCGGCGGCTTCGGGAAGCCCCCCGGCGGCAGGTGTGGCGGTGTGGTTCATGGATTTCCCCCCTGCGGGTCTGGTGCCAACGTGGTGGATGTCTCGGACGGTTCAGCGGCCACGGGTTCGTATTCCTCTTTCAGCGCGGCAGGGTCCCAGTCCGCATCGGGTTCAAGCCAGCGCACGTTCAGCGCATCCAGCGGCGCATCCTGGGAAAAGGCGATCACCCGTTCGCGATACATTTCCAGCAGCGCCAGGAAGCGGGCCACGACCTCCAGGTGGCTTGCCGCGTCGGCGACCAGCGCGGTGAAGCTCAGCGAGCGGTGTTCCTTCAGCAGTGCTGCCAGGATGCCTGCCTGCTCGCGCACCGACACGGTGCCGCCGTGCAGGTGCCCGGTCCCGACCTCGGTGGGTGCCGGTGCCTTGGGTGCCAGGGCTGCGGCGGCCAGCTGCGCCAGCGCCTCGGGGCTGGTCTTGAAGACCAGTTCGGGAAGCAGCGCGGCGAAGTGCGCCTCCAGGCCCGCCTGCCGCGGGAAGCTGGTGGCTTCCTCGTGCAGCTTCCCGGCGATCCAGCCGGCGGCGTGCTTGAACGCCTTGTACTGCAGCAGCCGGGCGAAGAGCAGGTCGCGGGCCTCAAGCAGGGCCATGTCCTCGTCGTTTTCCGTCTCGCTGCCCGGCAGCAGGCGTGCCGCCTTCAGGTCAAGCAGCGTGGAGGCGATGACCAGGAACTCGGTGGTCTCATCCAGCGCCTTGGACCCCGGCCGGGCCTGGAGCAGCTTCAGGTAGGCGATGAATTCGTCGGTGACCTCTGCCATGGCGATCTGGGTGATATCCATTTCGCGCTTGGCTATCAGCGAGAGCAGCAGGTCGAAGGGGCCGGAAAAGTTTTCCAGCGAAACCCGAAAACCACCGGCCGAATCGTCTGGGACGACTCTGCCGGTGGCGGTGGTTTCGGCGGCGGGTGCCGTCATTACGGGGCGCCGCCACGGGAGATCAGTTCCCTGGCGAGCTGGCGGTAGGCCTCGGCACCCGGGTGCGTGGTGGCGTAGCTGGTGATGGGTTCGGCAGCAACGTTGGCGTCGGCGAACTTGATGGTCCGGCGGATGACCGTCTCGAAGACGGTGTCCCCGAAGGCCTCGACCAGCCGGCCGACGACCTCGCGGCCGTGCAGCGTGCGCGGGTCGTACATGGTGGCCAGCACGCCGTCGATGGCCAGGGCGGGGTTCAGCCGGTCCTGGACCTTCTCGATGGTCTCCACCAGCAGGGCCACGGCACGCAGTGCGAAGAACTCGGCGGTCAGCGGGATGATCACGCCGTGGGCGGCCGTCAGCGCGTTGACGGTCAGCAGGCCCAGCGAGGGCTGGCAGTCGATGAGCACGATGTCGTAGTCATCGGTCACCGAGCGCAGGGCACGTTCCAGGACCTGTTCGCGGGCGACTTCGTTGACCAGCTGCACCTCGGCGGCGGAGAGGTCGATGTTGGCCGGCAGCAGGTCGACGTTCTCGACGTCGGTGGACAGGATGGCGTCGCGGATCTCGGTCTTGCGATCCATCAGCACGTTGTAGACGGTGACGTCGAGTTCGTGCGGGTTGGTGCCGAAGCCAGCGGACAGGGCGCCCTGTGGGTCGAAGTCGACCAGCAGCACCTTGCGCCCGTATTCGGCCAGGGCCGCCGCGAGGTTGATGGTGGAGGTCGTCTTGCCGACGCCGCCCTTTTGGTTGACCATGGCGATCACGCGGGCCGGGCCGTGGGATTCCAGTGGCTGCGGCTCGGGGAAAATCGTCATCGGGCGCCCGGTGGGCCCCATGGGGGTGGGCTCCTTGAGCAACCCCACGCCTCGCGCCTTGCTGCCCTGTTCCTCGCTCACGGTATGAACCACGCTTCCGTTCGTTGTGCGATCTGGTTGACTACTTGTTTCAAGGGTATAGGTTGTGCACCGGCCTTTGCCCAACCAGCGTCACGGCGAGCCTTTACCTTGAAGTTGAAGTCCAACGTTGGGTTTTGTGCCGGACGCACCAACGCCAGGGCCCCGGATGCGGGAGTCCCTGGCGCTGGAACCGGGTGCCGCGGAAGCGGCGCCGGTGTTAGTGCTCGTTGGCGGTCAGCGAGAGCTCGTCGAAGGGACGGTCCCCGGCAAGCACCGAGCGCGCCTGCTCCATGTCGATTTCCTTGGTCCACTTGCCGATCAGCAGCGTGGCGACAGCGTTTCCGGTGAAGTTGGTCAGTGCGCGGGCCTCGGACATGAACTTGTCGATGCCCACGATCACGCCCATGCCGTCAAGCAGTTCCGGGCGGTGCGACTGCAGTCCGGCCGCCAGCGTTGCCAGGCCGGCGCCGGTGACCCCGGCGGCGCCCTTGGAGGCGACGATCATGAAGACCAACAGGGAGATCTGCTCGCCGATGTTCATCGGCATGCCCATGGCGGTGGAAACGAACAATGCGCTCATGGTCAGGTAGATCGCGGTGCCGTCGAGGTTGAAGGAGTAGCCGGTGGGAACCGTGATGCCCACGACCGGCTTGGAGACGCCCACGTGTTCCATCTTGGCGATCAAGCGCGGCAGGGCGGACTCGGAGGAGGAGGTGGAGAAGATCAGCAGGTATTCGCGGGCCAGGTACTTCATCAGCGCGAAGATATTCAGGCCGGTCACGGCGCGCAGCAGCGAGCCGAGGATCACGATGATGAACAGGGCACAGGTGACGTAGAAGGCGCCCATGAGGATGGCCATGGAGCCGATGGCTGCCCAGCCGGTGGCGCCGACGACCGCGGCGATGGCGCCGAAGGCGCCGATCGGGGCGGCCCACATGATCATCATCATCAGGCGGAAGACCACGGCCTGGATGTTCTTGATGGCACCGAGCACCGGCTCGCCGCTCTTGCCCATGGACTGCAGGGCGAAGCCCACGAAGAGCGCCAGGACCAGGGTCGGCAGCACCGGGATGTCGCCCGGGATCAGCTCGAGCAGGAACTTGACGGTGGCGTTTTCGGCTCCGCCGGCGGCACCTTCATAGGGCTGCAGCTGCAGGCCGGAGCCCGGGTGGACCAGGTTGCCGACGAACAGGCCGATGGCCAGGGCGAAGGTGGACATGGTGATGAAGTAGAGCAGCGCGAGCCCGCCGACCTTGCCGACCGTGGCGGCCTTGGCGATCGAGCCGATGCCCAGCACGATGGTGCAGAAGATGACAGGTGCGATGATCATCTTGATCAGGGCGACGAAACCGGTGCCCAGCGGCTTGAGCGCCTTGCCGAGGTCCGGGGCCACCAGGCCGATGGTGGCGCCGGCGACCACGGCTACGATCACCATGATGTACAGCCAGTGGGTGCGGTCCTTCTTGAGAGGTGGTTCCTGGTTCCCGATGGGGTCCCGGTCCAGGACTCCGCTCGATGCCGGCGTCGTTGCCATGATGGCTCCTTCTGGAAAATGTTGCTTCGGTGTGGGGTGGCGGCGATTGGATGCGCCGTGAGCTCTTCATCCATGGTGGGGCCCGGAGTGATCGAGATCTCTCTTGTGTTCATAATGGTCATGGCGGGTTTGTTGACGTGCCACCCTTGAGGTGCGCGTTGCGCGCCACCGAGGAACCACACGAAGGGGGAAGCCGCCCATGCCAGCAGCCGATCGCCGCTCCCCCGCCGCGCATCCGCGCGGCCGCGGCCCGTATTCGCTGGCCGCCCGCATCTTCGTCGCGCAGCTGGCGCTGGTGGCGCTGGTGGTGTCGGTGGTCAGCGCCGCGGGCTACCTCAATGCCCGCGCCCAGGCACACGATTTCGCCGCCAAGCGGGTGCTATCCGTCGCCGAGACGCTCTCGCACGATCCGTTCGTGATCGACGGGGTGCAGCTTCCCGACCCGTCGGTGGCGCTGCAACCCTTTGCGGCGCAAATCCTGGAACACGCCCAGGTGGATTTCGTGACCATCATGGACACCGACCGCACCCGCTACACCCACCCCACCCCAAGCGAGATCGGGCGCAAGTACGTAGGCAGCGTCGAGCGGGCCCTGGCCGGGGACAGCCAGGTGGAGGACTATCCCGGCACTTTGGGCCCCTCGGTGCGAGCCATCGCCCCGATCCGCGGTCCCGGCGGAAACGTGATCGCGATGGTCTCGGTGGGCGTGACCCTGCAGTCCCTGAGTGTCACCCAGGCAGCCCTCATTCCCGCCACGCTGCTGGTGGGGCTGCTGGCGGTGGGCCTCGGGGGCGTGTTCACCTATGCACTGTCCCGCTACCTGCGCCGCGCCACCCTGGGCTACGGCCCGGAGGAGCTGCGCCGGCTCTACGCCTATTACTTTTCCGCGCTGCATTCGCTGCGCGAGGGGCTGGTCCTGGTGGATGCCAAGGGCCGGCTGGTGCTCTACAACGACCAGGCCGCCCAGCTGCTGGGCCTGCCGCCCGCCGGTTCGCTGCGCCCGCTGCCGGTGGTGCAGGTGGGGCTGCCGGAAACGGTTGCCGAGCTCTTTGCCTCGGGCCGGCGCGCCACCGACGAGATCCACCTGACCCAGAACCGGGTGCTGGTGATTTCCCAGCAGAACGCCGAGCAGCCCGATTCGGATCCCGGGGCGCGGGTGCGCTGGACGCTGCGCCGCAAGCAGGTGGAGAGCTCGCTGGGCACCGTGGCGACGCTGCGCGACCACACCGAGGTCCAGGCGCTGACCGGGCAGCTCGAGTCCCTCACCACGCTCACCGAGGCGCTGCGCGCCCAGACCCACGAGCACGCCAACCGGCTGCACACCGTGGCCACGCTCATCGAGCTGGGCCGGGAGCGCGAGGCGCTGGAGTTCGCGGTGGCGGACCGGCAGGAGTCCCAGCGGCTCACCGACGAGTTCGTGCAGGCGGTCGACGAGCCGTACCTGACTTCGCTGCTGGTGGGCAAGGCCGCGCAGGCCCACGAACGCGGCATCACGCTGACCTTCTCCGCCTCGGGGCACCTGCCCGCCGGCGCGCTGGATGCCAGGGACCTGGTGACGATCACCGGGAACCTTTTGGACAACGCCTTCGATGCCGCGGCAGGCTCGGAGCAGCGCCGCGTCTGGGCCGACTTCGCCGCCGACGACGACTCGGTGGTGGTCTCGGTCGCCGATTCCGGGCCAGGCGTCGACCCGGATTTGCTCGACGAGTACTTTCGGCTGGGCGTTTCCTCCAAGCCGGTGGCCGCGGGCAGCGGGTCGCGCGGGCTGGGACTGGCGCTGGTGCGCCAGGCGGTCGCACGCCTGGGCGGGTCCCTGGAAGTGGATAATGATGCCGGGGCCATTTTCACCGTGACGCTGCCGCTCTCCCGGCCGGCGCGTTCCGCGCCTTAGGCCGCCGGCACCCGCCCCACACCAAGACCCCCCCAGGAAGCACAGGTACATGGATCCGCACAGAGACCTCCGCGTTCTCGTGGTTGACGACGAGGCCACCACCGCCGCTGCGCACGCCAAGTACGTCGCCCGCGTCCCCGGCTTCCAGGTGCAGGCCATTGCGCACAGCGGCCAGGAGGCCTTCGCAGCCCTGGATGCGGCCCAGGAGGCCGGCACGCCCATCGACCTGGTGCTGCTGGACATGAACCTGCCCGACTTGCACGGATTGGACGTGGCCCGGCGGGTGCGCGGACGCGGCAACACCGTGGACATCATCGCGATCACCGCGATCCGGGACCTGAACGTGGTGCGCACCGCCATCTCCGCGGGCGTGACCCAATACCTGATCAAGCCCTTCGGCTTTGCCGCGTTTTCCGAGAAACTCGAAAACTACCGGATGTTCCGCTTCAACCTGGGCACCACCGGCCAGTCGGCCTCCCAGGAGTCAATCGACAACGCCTTTGCCGCTCTGCGTTCGGTCGGCCCGGCCCCGCTGCCCAAGGGGCTGATCACCGAGACCCTCGGCGCCATCGCCGAGGCGCTTCGCTCGGCGAGCGCGGCACTCTCGGCCACCGAGGTATCAGAATTGCTGGACCTCTCCCGCGTCACCGCACGTCGCTACC
The DNA here is from genome assembly GCF_030512175.1 of Paeniglutamicibacter sulfureus. GTDB lineage: Bacteria > Actinomycetota > Actinomycetes > Actinomycetales > Micrococcaceae > Paeniglutamicibacter > Paeniglutamicibacter sulfureus. The sequence goes on from NZ_JAULBL010000001.1 coordinate 150,207, forward strand.
TGGAGCACCTGGCAGAGACCGGGCAGGCCGCCAAGGCCCCGCGGCACGGGACCCGGGGGCGCCCGGAGAACGAATACCGCTGGCGCCCCAGGGCGTAGCCCCCTGGCCTACCGGCCCGCCGGGCGCAGGAACGGGAGGAGTTCATCGATGACCGCCGGGTCCTCGATGGTGGAGGGCACCGCGTAGGGCTTGCCGTCGGCGATCTGCCGCATGGTCTTGCGCAGGATCTTGCCCGAGCGGGTCTTGGGCAGCGCCGCCACGATGCGGACCTCGCGGAAGTCCGCGACCGGGCCGATGTGTGCCCGCACCATCGCGACTAGTTCCCCGGCCAGATCCTCCTCGGAGATCCCCGCCCCGCTCTTGAGCACCACGTATCCGCTGGGGCGCTGGCCCTTGAGCTCATCGGCGACCCCGATGACCGCGCATTCCGCAACCGCGGGATGGGAGCCCAGCACCTGTTCCATGGCGCCGGTGGAGAGCCGGTGCCCGGAGACGTTGATGACGTCGTCGGTGCGGCCCATGACAAAGAGGTAGCCCTCGGCATCGAGATAGCCGGAGTCCCCCGTGGCGTAATAGCCGGGGAACTGCTCCAGATAGGTTTCGATGAATCGCTGGTCGTTTCCCCACAGCGTGGCCAGGGTGCCCGGGGGCAGCGGGAGCTTGATGGCGATGTTGCCCTCTTCGCCTGCCCCCACCTCGGCACCGAGCCCGTCGAGGATCCGCACGTCGTACCCGGGCACCGGGACAGTGGGAGAGCCGGCCTTGGGCTCCAGCACCTCAATGCCCACGGGGTTCGAGGCAATGGGCCAGCCGGTCTCGGTTTGCCACCAGTTGTCCACCACCGGCACCCCGAGCTTTTCCCCGGCCCAGGCGTAGGTGTCGGGGTCCAGTCGCTCCCCCGCCACGAAGAAGTTCCTGAGGCTGGACAGGTCGTAGCCGGCCATCAGCTCGGCGGCGGGGTCGGCCTTGCGGATGGCGCGCAGCGCGGTGGGAGCGGTGAAGAAGGTGTCCACCTTGTGGTCCTGAATGAGCCGCCAGAAGGCCCCTGCGTCGGGGGTGCCCACGGGCTTGCCTTCGTAGAGGACCGTGGTGGCACCGGCGATCAGCGGGCCGTAGACGATGTAGGAGTGCCCGACCACCCAGCCGACGTCGGAGGCGGTGAGCATGGTGGAGCCCGGTCCAACGCCGTAGATGTTGCGCATCGAGAAGTCCATGGCCACCGTGTAGCCGCCCGAATCGCGCACCACGCCCTTGGGGGCGCCGGTGGTCCCGGAGGTGTAGAGGATGTAGAGGGGGTGGGTGGCGGGCACCGGAACCGCGGCGGCGGGTTCGGCGAGCGCGGCCAAGTCGTCCCAGTCGTGCCAGGTGGCGTCGGTGCCGGCGAACTCGGAGCGCTGGTGCGCGAAGCCGTCACGGTGGTGGACGATGACGGTGGAAACCTTGTGGCCGGCCATCCCCATGGCCTCGGCGACGGCGGGCAGGTATTCGATGCGGCGCGAGGGCTCGATGCCGCCGGTCGCGGTGACGATGGCGGCAGGGGTGGCGTCGTCGATGCGTGCGGCCAGTTCCTTGGGGGCGAATCCGCCGAAGACCACCGAGTGCACAGCGCCGATGCGGGCGCAGGCAAGCATGGCGATGTGTGCCTGCGGAATCATCGGCAGATAGATCAGCACCCGGTCGCCGATCCCGATCCCCGCATCCCGCAGGACACCGGCGAACTTCTCGACCTTGGCCAGCAGCTCGGCGTAGCTGAAGCGTTCCTGGATGCCCAGGACCGCGGAGTCGTAGATCAGTGCGGTGTTCTCCCCGCGACCCGCCGCAACGTGGCGGTCCAGGGCGTTGTGGCAAACGTTGAGGACCCCGTCGGGGTACCACGCATAGATCGGCGCGCGGCTCTCATCCAGTCCGGCGGTGGGCTTCTGCTCCCAATCGATTGATGCGGCCGCATTGAGCCAAAAGGCTGCGGGGTCGGTCTTGGCTTCGGCAAAGGTCTGCGCGTAGGTCGGTGCCATGCGAACCGTCCATCCATTCGTATCAGGTACTTGATCGGGTCCCACTGAGCATATGACTCCCGCCACACAATTTCAAGATGAATGTATACACGAACGGACTATTTTGGAATAAAGTCTCATGCTTCGCGTGACTTTGTGGCTTTTCTGTATACAATTAACGGCATGAGGGCAAGCGACAAGGCTTATGAGGCACTGCGAACGGACATCGTCGAATGGCGGTTGCGTCCCGGTGCCGTGCTGGGCGAGGTTGAACAGGCCGAACGCCTAGGTGTTTCACGCACCCCGCTGCGTGAGGCCCTGGCCCGGCTGGTCGCCGACGGGCTGGCAGTTCAGCAGCGCGGCCGCGGTGCCGTGGTCTCCGACGTCTCGAGCGAGCACGTTGACGACCTTTTTGACCTGCGTCGCGCCCTCGAGGTCGAATCCGCCCGCATTGCGGCGCGAAAAGCCGAGCCGGCCACCTTTGCGTCGCTGCGCTCCCGCTTCCTGGAGGCGGGACGCTGCACCGGCCCCGAAACCCGCGAGGCCTACTACCTGTTGGCCGGGGAACTCGACAGCTGCATCGATGCCGCGGTGGACAACCCCTACATCGAACAGGCCCTGCGCTCACTGCGGGTCCATCTGGCCCGGGTCCGCCGCCTGGCACAGGACGACCCCGAAAGACTGGCGAGGTCCGCGCTTGAACACGCGGCGATCGCCGAGGCCATCGCGGCCCGAAATCCGGAGGTCGCCGCGGCGGCCACCCAATTGCACCTGCACCACAGTCTTGAACACATCAAAACCCATGCTGGACCCCGAGAGGACACCCCATGATCAACCACCCCGTACGCGTGTACCGCAGTGAAGAAAACCTTGCCCGCGAGGATCAGCTCGCGCACAAGATCGCTACCGTTGCAGCCGACCCGGTAGAGGTCACCGCAGAGGTCACCGAGATGATCATCAACCGCATCATCGACAACGCCTCCGTTGCCATTGCCTCGCTGAACCGCGGTCCGATCGTTGCAGCACGTGCCCAGGCCCTGACCCACGCCCCGTCCACCGGCGGCAAGGGTGCCTCGGTCTTCGGCATCACCGAGAAGGTCTCCCCCGAATGGGCAGCCTGGGCCAACGGCGTGGCGGTGCGCGAGCTCGACTACCACGACACCTTCCTGGCCGCCGAGTACTCCCACCCGGGCGACAACATCCCGCCGATCCTGTCGGTGGCACAGCACACCGGGGCTTCGGGCAAGGACCTGATCCGCGGCATCGCCACCGGCTACGAGATCCAGGTCGACCTGGTCAAGGCGATCTGCCTGCACAAGCACAAGATCGACCACGTGGCACACCTGGGCCCGTCGGCCTCCGCCGGCATCGGCACCCTGCTCGGCCTGGATGTCGAAACCATTTTCCAGGCCGTGGGCCAGGGCCTGCACACCACCACCGCCACCCGCCAGTCGCGCAAGGGCGAGATCTCCACCTGGAAGGCCCACGCACCTGCCTTCGCCGGCAAGATGGCCGTCGAGGCAGCGGACCGCGCCATGCGCGGCCAGACCTCGCCGGTGCCGATCTACGAAGGCGAAGACGGCGTCATCGCCTGGCTGCTGGACGGGCCGGACGCAGCCTACGAGGTTCCGCTTCCGGAGGCCGGCGAAGCCAAGCGCGCCATCCTGGACACCTACACCAAGGAGCACTCGGCCGAATACCAGGCACAGGCCTGGATCGACCTGGCCCGCAAGCTCAACCGTGAACACCCGGAAGCCGCCGACGCCAAGAACGTCGCCTCGGTCCTGATCAAGACTTCCCACCACACGCACTACGTGATCGGCTCCGGCGCCAACGACCCGCAGAAGTACGATCCGACCGCCTCGCGCGAGACCCTTGACCACTCGATCCCGTACATCTTTACCGTCGCCCTGCAGGACGGCGCCTGGCACCACGTGGATTCCTACTCCCCGGAGCGTGCGGGACGTGCCGACACCGTGGAACTGTGGAACAAGGTCACCACTGAGGAAGACAAGGAGTGGACCCGCCGCTACCACTCGCTGGACATCAACGAGAAGGCCTTCGGCGGCTCGGTGGTCATCACCTTGGCCGACGGCACCGTCATCACCGACGAGATCGCCGTGGCCGACGCCCACCCGTTGGGAGCCCGGCCGTTCGCCCGCGAGCAGTACATCAACAAGTTCCGCACCCTGGCTGCCGGCCTGGTCGAGGAAGACGAAATCGACAGGTTCATCGCAGCTGCCGAAAACCTGGAGAAACTGGGTGCCGGCGAGCTTGACCAGCTGAACATCGTTGCCGCCCCGGGCGTCATCGACCTCGCGGCAGCCCCGAAGGGACTGTTCTAACATGTTGTACTCCACCACCACCCCGGAGCAGAAGCGCGCGGCACTGCGCGAGATGCTCGTTCCGGGAACCGCACGCCAGTTCCCCGGGGCCTTCAACCCGCTCTCGGCCCGGTTGATCGAGGAAAAGGGCTTCGACGGCGTCTACATCTCCGGTGCCGTGCTTGCCAATGACCTTGGCCTGCCGGACATCGGGCTGACCACGCTCACCGAGGTGGCCACCCGTGCCGGGCAGATCGCCCGGATGACCGATCTGCCCTCGTTGGTTGACGCGGACACCGGATTCGGCGAGCCAATGAACGTGGCCCGCAGCATCCAGGAACTCGAGCATGCGGGGTTGGCTGGCTGCCACATCGAAGACCAGTTCAACCCCAAGCGTTGCGGCCACCTCGACGGCAAGAACGTCGTGGACCTGGACACCATGGTCAAACGCATCGCCGCGGCGGCGGATGCCCGGCGGGATTCGAACTTCCTGATCATGGCCCGCACCGACGTGCGCGCCGTGGAGGGGCTCGATGCAGCCATCAACCGGGCCAAGGCCCTGGTGGATGCCGGCGCGGATGCCATCTTCCCGGAGGCCATGAAGGACCTTTCCGAGTTCGAGGCAGTCTGCAAGGCGGTTGACGTGCCGGTGTTGGCGAACATGACAGAGTTCGGCAAGTCCGACCTGTTCACCCGCCAGCAACTGGCGGATGTCGGAGTGGCCATGGTCATCTACCCCGTGACGCTGCTGCGCAGCGCCATGGGAGAGGCCGAACGCGTCCTGGATGCGCTTGCAGCCGACGGAACCCAGGAGTCTCGGGTAGATTCAATGTTGACGCGTGCGCGTCTCTACGAGCTGGTTGACTACGAGGCGTACAACCGCTTCGACACCGGGATCTTCAATTTCCAGGTCCCTGATCTGGATATCCACTCAAACAACGCGAATTTGTAGGAATCAGGAGCGAAGTGATGACTGAAACTGAGATCAAGAAGGGCCTCGCCGGCGTCGTCGTCGACTACACGGCGGTCTCCAAGGTTAATCCGGAGACGAATTCGCTGCTATACCGTGGATACCCGGTCCAGGACCTGGCCGCCAGGAAGAGCTTCGAAGAAGTGGCCCTGCTGCTGTGGACCGGAGAGCTGCCCACTGAAATCGAGCTCACCGACTTCGTCGCCGCCGAGCGGGCAGGGCGCGCCCTGGCCGCCAACGTCAAGGCCGCCATCGACCTGCTGCCGCTCGATTGCCACCCGATGGACGTGGGCCGCACGGCGGTCTCGGTCATCGGCGCCAACCACGCACTGGCCGACGATTCCTCCCCCGAGGCCGAACTCATCAAGGCCAAGGAACTCTTTACCGCGTTCCCTGCGGTTGTCGCGTACGACCAGCGCCGCCGCCGCGGCCTGGGTGTCATCGAGCCACGCGAGGACCTGGACTACTCCCAGAACTTCCTGTGGATGACCTTCGGCGAGGAAGCCGCACCGGAGGTGGTCGACGCGTTCCGCGTTTCGATGGTCCTCTACGCGGAGCACTCGTTCAATGCCTCGACGTTCACCGCCCGTGTGGTCACCTCCACCCTCTCGGACCTGCACTCGGCCGTCACCGCGGCCATCGGGGCGTTGAAGGGGCCGCTGCACGGCGGCGCCAACGAGGCAGTGATGCACACCTTCCACGAGATCGGCATCGACAAGAACGAATCCCGCCAGGATGCCGCGGCCCGCGCCAAGGCGTGGATGGAGGAGGCCCTGGCCGCAAAGAAAAAGGTCATGGGCTTCGGCCACCGTGTCTACAAGCACGGCGATTCCCGCGTTCCGACCATGAAGGCTGCGCTGGACAAGATGATCGCCTACTACGGCCGTAGTGAAATGCTCGGGCTGTATGACGGACTCGAAGCGGCCATGGACGAGGCCAAGGCCATCAAGCCGAACCTCGACTACCCGGCCGGCCCAACGTACCACCTGATGGGCTTCGACACCGAGATGTTCACCCCGATCTTCATTGCCTCGCGCATCACGGGTTGGACAGCACACATCATGGAACAGCGCGCGTCCAACGCGCTGATCCGCCCGCTGTCCGAATACAACGGCCCGGAGCAGCGCGCGCTGTAATCATTCGGGACCTCAGCACGTTGCGAGGGAGTTGGCCGGGACCCAAAATGGGTGCCGGCCATCTCCCTCGCTTTCTTGTTCGTGCCTGTGCCTACGTGAGTCTCAACGACTCGGCAACCTCGATGGCCCGCAGGTACTCGCTGGATTCCAGGTAAGCGTCGCGCTCGGCCGCGTTCTTGAACCCCATGGGTCCGGTCCAGGCGTCCGATTGGACCATCTTGCCTTGGTAGTGGAAGGCGGTGGCCAGGTCGCAGAGCTTGCCCTCCGTGGCGCTGTCGACCGGGACCAGCGAGACCACGGATCGCTCGATCCCGAAGACGTCGGTCTGGGTGACCAGACCCAGGCCCAGCTTCCCCTCGTCGACCTCCACGGAGGTGGGGTTCAAGCCATGCAGCGTGTAGGTCCCCTCCGGGTCGCCGCAGCTTTCGGAACCGTCCTGGCCGGGACGGTCGTCGGGGAAGAGGCCGAGGTTGAAGACGGCCTTGCCGTGCGCATCGAAGAACATCAACTGGTAGGTTGCCGCGTCCCGTGGATCCGCCGTGGCGGGATCCATGGCCTTGCCGTCCTCGTCGCGCATGTTTTCGTACATGCTCCATGACGGGTGGGTGACTTCCAGGACGGAGTTGCCGTAGGCGACGCGTTCGGCCCCGTTCTCGGCTTCCATCCACGAAGGCACGTTCGGCCCGAAGAGCGTCGCGGCGACCTGCCGGGGTATTTCCTGGTCCTTGATGGCCCGGTCCATGCGTTTCTCGGGCGTTTCATCCGCTTCGTAGGTGTACCCACGCAGCAGGGGCCAGCTGAGGTGTTCTTGGTGCACCTCCACGCCGTCCTCGGCGATCTTCAGGGGCGAACTCACCCAGCGTCCCGCGTCGGGATCCCACTTGGCTATTAGCATGCCACCGGAAACGTCGTCGACGTTAAGCTCGGTGCGATACCGATCCGATGGCGTGAAGGCCGCGAATCCCTCCAGGCAACCAATGAGCGAGAAGGATTCGGCATCCAGTCCCGGATTGCTGAGCTTGCCGTTGCCGTCGGCGAACTGCATCTCGGGCAGCGACAGGGCACTGCAGGCCTCGTCGTCGGCGAAGTGCGCGCCGTCGTAGGCGGGGAACAGTTCGTTGGGCAACTGCAATGATTCCGGTTGTGAGGTCGGATCGGCCGCGCCGGTTTCCGACGGCACGGGGGCCGTGGGGCTTGGCGTGGGTGTTATGGCCGGTAGCGGGTCCGGAAGCGGGGCGTTCCACGGTGACCAGACGATCACCGCGGCCACGGCTGCGGCGGTGAGCATCCCGCCCACTGCCACGGGGCGCCAGGAGCGCCGCTGCTTGGGTGTTTCGCGCACCTTTTGCTGGGTAAAGACCGGGCGTGGTTCTTCCAGGTCCAGGGGAAGGGGCCCGGCGGAGTCCCGGCGCATGCGCGGGTCGGCGTCTCGCAGGAGCTGTTCAATGTTGTCCATTTGAGCTTCCACCCTTCAACATCTGGTTCGGTGCCTTCTTCGAAAAGGCCTTGCGCGCCCTGAAAAGCCGGGACTTGGCCGAGTCGGGCGAGCAATCGAGAATGGCCGCGATTTCAGCCAGGCTCAGTGAATCCCAATAGGCGAGCATGAGGATTTCGCGTTCCTGCGGGCGCAAGGTGTTCAGGACTTCGCGGACCGCGGCACCGGGATCGTTCTCCGGCTGCGGGCGGCGGGCCAGTTCACTGCTGCCCAGCTTCTCGACGAGGCTGCGTTGGCGGCGTTGTGCCCTGTATTCATTGGCGACCAGGTTCCGCGCTGTCACCAGGAGCCACGGCAACACATCTTCCGACGGCTCCTTCTGGTGCTGCCAGGCGATGCGGAAAACGTCGTTGGTGATCTGCTGGGCGGACTGCACATCGCTGGTGCGCCGGTACACGTATCCGTAAACGCGCTGGGAGTATTGTCGGTGCAGTTCTTCCACGTGCAACGCGGTTCTCGCTTCCACGGGTTCCCTCCCTCACGGCACCCAATGTCGGATGCTCCCCTATGCCTGGGTAATGTCCGGGTAGTCGGCTTCGGTTGCATCAGCGGCGGGAATTCCATGTCCCGGCCAGTTGAAGGTGGAAAAGCCGTCCACCGATTCGTTGTCGGCGGCAAGACGCACCAGGGCGTCGAAACGTTCACCCGACAGGATCCGCCCCAGCCACAGAGCCGAATCGTCCCACATCCGTTCCAACGGCAGGTTCTCCACCGGATGCCATTCCGGGGCAAGTTCCGCCGAGGGCCTGGCCATGCCGGTGAAAGCCGAGGTGAGGTAGATGGTGCAGTCCATGTCAGCGGCGGGGTTCGCGGGGAAGCGGAAGTAGACCCGGGCTGCGGGCAGCAGCGAAGCAATGTCGGCGACCAGCGAGGTTTCCTCGACCAGTTCGCGCACCGCGGCGGCCTCGGGGCTCTCCCCCGGCTCGATCTTTCCGCCCGGGGCAACCACCCGTCCGGCACCGAACCCGCACTGTTTCAGCCCCAGCAGCACCTGGGTGCCGTTTGGTCCGTGCTCCACGGGCAGGCACAACACGACCCGGGTGGGGGTTTGCGTCGATGCGTGCTCCATGGCTGGCAGCTCTTTTCCCTAGTTGTGGGCCCGCGGGTGGGCTGCCGCGTAGATTTCACGCAGCGTATCGGCCGTGACCAGCGTGTAGACCTGGGTCGTGGTCACCGAGGCGTGGCCCAGCAGCTCTTGGACCACGCGAACGTCGGCCCCGCCCTCGAGCAGGTGGGTGGCGAAGGAATGGCGCAGGGTGTGCGGGGAGACGTCTTGTTCGATGCCCGCCCGTTCTGCTGCCTTGGTGAGCACCGACCAGGCGGATTGGCGCGAGAGCCGTCCGCCGCGCTGGTTTAGGAAGAGGGCGGCAGTGCCTTTGCCCTTTGCCACGAGCTCGGGGCGCCCCCGGACCAGGTATGCGTTCAGTGCGTCAATGGCGTAGGAGCCCAGCGGCACGATGCGTTCCTTCGAACCCTTGCCGAAGAGCCGCACCACCGCCGGCCCGCTGGCCGGGCGTTCCAGGTGCAGGTCATCGACATCCAGGCCCACTGCCTCCGAGATGCGGGCGCCGGTGGAGTAGAGGAATTCGAGGATGGCCTTGTCGCGCAGGCCCGCGGACGTCTCGATGGAGACCGAATCCAGGATCGCGGTCACCTGCTCGACGCTGATGGCCTTGGGCAGGCGGCGCCCGGGTGCCGGCGGGTGCAGGTCGACGGCGGGGTTGGTGGGTGCCAGCCCCTCAAGTTCCCAGAACTTGTGCACTCCGCGCACCGCGACGATGGTACGCGCCGCCGAGCGTGCGCTCAGGGGCGCAGCTCCGTCGGCACCGTCGCGCACGGCCTGCGCGAAGGAGGTCAGGTGACCCAGGGTCACCTGGGACGGTTCGTGCACATCCTGGGTGTGCAGAAAGGAAACGTAGCGGTACAGGTCCCGGCGATAGGCGCTGACGGTGTTCTTGGCCATGCCGCGTTCCACGGCCAGATGCTGCAGGTAGGTCGCCAGGTGCTTGCCCATGGGCAAAGTTGCCGGGTCTGGTCCGGCAGGTGCCGGCGGAGCGGCAGGTGCCGGCTCGACGGGTGTCAGCCGGATGGTGGCCGGGACCGAACCGACAGGGGTCAACCGGATCGTGGCCGGCCCAATCGTGTCGGAAGACATTTCGCCGCTCCCCTAGAGCCTTGGCTCGTTGGAGCGCAGTCGCGGGTGGGCTTCAAACGAGGTGTCAACCGGGCGCAGCGATGTGTATCCGTCCGCGCGTGCCGCGACGGCCGCCAATAGGCCTGCAACTGCGGAAGGGTTGTGGATCCGCCCGCCCAGGACACCGGCAACGGCTTCGTCCAGGGGAACCCAGGCAAGTTCCATGTCGGCTTCCTCGTCGGTGCGTTCGTGGCGTTCATGCTCGGGGACCGGGTGGGCACTGCGGGCCAGATAGATGCGGATCGCCTCCGAGGATGATCCGGGGGAAAGGAACAGGTCGACCAGGACGGCCCAGTCCTCGGCGACCAGGTCGGCTTCCTCGGCAAGTTCGCGTGCGGCGGCAAGGTGCGGCGCCTCGTCCTCGATGTCCATGAGCCCGGCGGGGATTTCCCACAGGTTCATGCGCACCGGGTGGCGGTACTGGTTGATCATCAGCACCTCGTCGGCATCGTTGAGCACCAGCACCGCAACGGCCCCAGGGTGGTCGATGTAGTCCCGGACCAGCGGTGCGGCATCGGGCGCGAATTCAAAGGTGTCCTGCACTACGTCCCAGATGCGCCCGTCGTAGACGGTCTCGGACTTAAGCAGGCGGCGAGGGCTGAACGAATCGCCCAGCGCCTCGCCGTCTGTTGTTCCCATGGTGTTACTTGCCGGCCTTCTGGTGTGCCAACCCGGCCTTGACCAGTCCTGCAAAGAGCGGGTGCGGGCGGGTGGGACGGCTGGAGAGCTCCGGGTGGGCCTGCGTGGAGACGTAGTACGGGTGCACGTCCTTGGGCAATTCCACGAACTCGACCAGCTTGCCGTCCGGCGAAGTGCCGGAGAAGACCAAGCCAGCCTCCGCGATCTGGGCGCGGTAGGCGTTGTTGACCTCGTAGCGGTGGCGGTGGCGTTCGGCGACGGAGGTCTTGCCGTAGGTCTCGGCGATCACGGAACCCTCGGTGAGGGTCGCGTCGTAGAGGCCCAGGCGCATGGTGCCGCCCAGGTCGCCCTTGCCGTCGACAATGTGCAGCTGCTCAGCCATCGTCGCGATGACCGGGTGCGTGGAATTCGGTTCGAACTCGGTGGACGAGGCGTCTGCGAGTCCCACGACGTTCCGTGCGTACTCGATGACCATCGACTGCAGGCCCAGGCACAGGCCCAGGGTCGGCAGGCCGGTTTCGCGGGCAAACTTCAGCGCGCCGAGCTTGCCCTCGAGCCCGCGGATGCCGAAGCCTCCGGGAACACAGATCGCGTCAACGCCGGCCAGGGCCTTCTTGGCGCCTTCGGTGGTGGAGCAGTCGTCGGAGGGAACCCAGCGGATCTGGACCTTGGCCTTGTTGGCGAAGCCGCCGGCGCGCAGCGCCTCGGTGACCGAGAGGTAGGCGTCGGGCAGGTCGATGTACTTGCCCACCAGCGCAATTTCCAGGTGGTGCTTGGGGTTGTGGACGGCGTCAAGGAGCCTGTTCCACTTGGTCCAGTTCACGTCCTTGAACTTCATGCCCAGGTGCTGGACGATGTACGCGTCCAGGCCCTGTGCATGCAGCACGACGGGGATGTCGTAGATGCTCGGAGCGTCGGCGCAGTTGATCACTGCTTCCGGATCGACGTCGCAGGTGCGGCCGATCTTCACGCGCATCTCGTCCGGGATATCCCGGTCGGAGCGGATCACCAGGGCGTCGGGCTGGATGCCGATGGAGCGCAGCGCCGCCACCGAGTGCTGGGTCGGCTTGGTCTTCAGTTCCTGGCTGGGGCCGATGTAGGGCACCAGGGAGACGTGGACGAAGAAGACGTTGCCGCGGCCTATGTCCTGGCGGACTTGGCGTGCCGATTCGAGGAACGGCTGGGACTCGATGTCGCCAACGGTGCCGCCGATTTCGGTGATGATCACGTCGGGGGCCTTCTTGCCCTTGCCCGGTTCGGTGGCCGGCAGGCGCATGCGGCGCTTGATTTCGTCGGTGATGTGCGGGATGACCTGCACCGTGTCGCCGAGATAGTCGCCGCGGCGTTCCTTCTCGATGACCTCGGAGTAGACCTGGCCGGTTGTCACGTTGGCCATGCCGGTGAGGTTTTCGTCCAGGAAGCGCTCGTAGTGTCCGATGTCGAGATCGGTTTCTGCGCCGTCATCGGTGACAAAGACTTCACCGTGCTGGAAGGGGTTCATTGTGCCCGGATCCACATTGAGATACGGGTCTAGCTTCTGCATGGTGACGGAGAGACCACGTGCGCGAAGAAGGTGACCGAGGCTGGAAGCCGTCAATCCCTTTCCGAGGGACGAGGCCACGCCACCAGTGACGAAGATATGCTTTGTCGTTTCAGACGACCGGGAATCACGAGAAAGATTACGTTGCACCACGGGGTTCTACCCTATCACCTTTTCGTTGTTGGACGGTTGGGAAAGACTCTACAGCCTTGCCGGAAGCGGCAGGCGGAATCCGGGGTTCAGGAAAGCGAACTCACAAGCAGCTGCGCCTCCCCGAGCAGTTCCTCGGCATGGGCCTGGGCTGTGCTGGAGTCTTCCTGGCCGGCCAGCATCCGCGCCAATTCGCGCACGCGCTCGGCTTCGTCCAGGAGCACCACGTCGCTGGCGGTGAATCCCGCACCGTCGGCGGCCTTGGCATTTGAGGATTTGATGACCCGGACATGCCGGTCGGCGTAGGCTGCCACCTGCGGCAGGTGGGTGACAACTATCACCTGGACGTGCTTGGCCAGCATGGCCAGGCGCTTGCCGATCTCGACGGCCGCCTTGCCGCCGACACCGGCGTCCACCTCGTCGAAGACGAACGTCGGAACGGGGTCCACGGCTGCCAACACCACCTCGATGGCCAGCATCACCCGGGAGAGCTCGCCGCCCGAGGCCCCCTTGCCCAGCGGCCGCGGGGAGGACCCGGCGTGGGGCTGCAGCAGCATGGTGATCGCATCGATGCCGAAGCGGTTGGGTTCGGCGAGCTTCTCAAGCTCGACCACGAACTTCGCGTCGGGCATGGCGAGGGCCGCGAGCTCGGCGGTGACCCGGGCTGCCAGGTCCTTGGCCGCCTTGGCACGCAGCTTCGAGAGCTTGGCAGCCAGGTCCGCGACCTCAAGGCGCAGCGCCTCGGTTTCGGCACGCAGCTCCTCGATGCGGCCGTCGTCACCCTGGATCTCGGCCAGACGCGCGCGAGAGTTGTTGGCCCAGGCGATTACCTCGTCGATGTCGGGCGCATACTTGCGGATCAGCCGGTTCAGGTCGGCGCGGCGTTCCTCGAGCGCAGCAAGCTGCTCTGGACCCTCAGTGTCCAGGTCGGAGAGGTAGGCGGCCAGGTCGGTCGACACCTCTGCCGCAAGGATGCCGATCTCGTTGAGTCGCTCGGAGAGGGACTTGATGTCCGCGTCGTCGGCGGCGACCTGCTCCAGGGCATGCCTGGCGATCTCCACCAGGGAGATGACGCTGGGAGCCTCATAGTCCTCGCTGTTGAGCGACTCGTGGGCGAGGTTGGCGTTGGAACGCAACGCCTCAATGTTTGAAAGCTTCAGCGACTGGTGCTTCAGGTCCACGTCTTCGGCGGGCTGCGGGTCGACGGCGTCGATTTCCTCCAGGGCCGACTGCAGCGACTCGGCCTCGCGGATGCGTTCGCGGGATGCCGCTACGAGCTCCTCAAGCTCTGCGGTGGCACCGCCCCACTTGTCGAAGGTCTCCTGGTAGGTGGCCAACAGCTTGGCCAGCGGGGCGCCGGCAAACTTGTCCAGCGAGGCGCGCTGCGCCGCGGCTCCCTTGAGCCGCAGCTGGTCGGTCTGTCCGTGGATGGCGATCAGGTCCTCGCCCAGTTCCACGAGTACTCCCACCGGGGCCGCACGTCCGCCCACGGAGGCGCGGCTGCGTCCCTCGGCGGACAGGGTGCGGGTGATGATCAGTTCGGCCTGGTCCTCATAGCGTTCGACCAGGGCACCTGCTTCCTCGGCACGGTCAAGGACCTTGCTGGCGGCGGGCAGCACAAGCGTCGCATCCGCCACTGCCTGCTTGGCGCCGTGGCGCACGGCCCCGGCGTCGGCGCGGCGTCCGAGCAGCAGCCCGAGCGCGGTGATGACCATGGTCTTGCCGGCACCGGTTTCGCCGGTGACGACGCTGAATCCCGGGCCCAGCGGCAAGGTTGCCTGGGAGATGACACCCAGGTCGCTGATGCGTATTTCCTGTATCACAGTTGCCTCCGATGGTCTTTGTCCGCGAGGGTTTCCGGTTCGGGCTTGGGCGCGTGGTGGCGCGGCTCGATGACCTGCATCGCCGGGGTGATGACGGGCAGCGCGGTCGTGGCGGTCTCGCGTTCGCCGGGTTCCACCGGACCCCGCCAGCCGTGGATGGGTAGTTCGAACTTGTTGACCAGCCGCTCGGAGAACGGGGTCTGGTTCACCCGCGCCAGGCGCACCGGCTTGGTGGAGCGGGTGACTTCGATTCGGGCGCCCGGCGGCAGCTCGATGGAGCGCCGGCCGTCGCACCAGAGCACGGCCCCGGCATCGGTGCGGGTCAGGATCTCAATGGCCAGGACGGAGGTGGGGGCCACGACCAGCGGCTTGGCGAAGAGCGCGTGGGCACTGATCGGCACCATCACCAGCGCCTCGACCTCGGGCCAGACCACCGGTCCCCCGGCGGAAAACGCATAGGCGGTGGAACCCGTGGGGGTGGCCATGACCACGCCGTCACAGCCGAAGGTGCTTAGCGGGCGGCCGTCGACCTCCATGACCACTTCGATCATGCGTTCGCGGTTTGCCTTTTCGATGGCTGCCTCGTTCAACGCCCAAGTGTGCGCGATCCGGCGGTTGTCCAGCCAGACCTGCACGTCGATGGTCATGCGTTCCTCGACGGTGAAGCGGCTCTCCACGATCCACTGCACGGTTTCCTGCAGGGCTGTGCGTTCGCTTTCCGCCAGGAACCCTACGTGCCCCAGGTTGACCCCGAGCAGCGGGACCCCGGCGTTGCGGACCAGTTCGGCGGCCCGCAGCACGCTGCCGTCGCCGCCCAGCACAACGCCCAGGTCGATGTTCTCGAGGCTGGTGTCTTCGTCGAGGATCTCAACCTCGAGGTCCTCGCCCTCCGCGGTGTTGCGCACTGCCTGCATTTCCAGGCGCCGCATCACCGGGATGAGTCCGGCATCCCGCAGCCGGGAACAGGTGTCCACGGCTGCTAACAGGGCATCGTTTCGTCCGGTGTGGGTGAGGACCAAAATCCTGCGCATGAGTTCCTTCCTCGGCGGACCGAAGGTTAGGACATCGATTCAGATGCCGCCAGTCTAAGAATAGTCAACGTCCGGCCAGGCGTCGGTCCCGACGCGGGGATGTGCAAAAGCCTCCGGATTGTGTCCGGAGTCCTTGCGCAGCCACAGAAAGAATTCGACGTTGCCGTCCTGGCCCGGGAGCGGGCTGCGGGCCAGCCCCTTCACGGCCAGTCCGGAGTCGTGCGCGCAGGACATCACGGCGTCCACCGCCTTGCGCCGCTGGGTCGGGCTGCTGACCACCCCGGTGCGGGACAGCTGCTCGCGGCCGATCTCGAATTGCGGCTTGACCATGAGGACCAGGTCGCCGTCGGGCTCCGTGGCCCTGGCCAGGGCATTCAAGACCATGGTCAGCGAGATAAAGGACAGGTCGGCCACGACCAGGGACACGGTTCCGCCGATGTCCGCGGGATCCAGGTAGCGGACGTTCATGCCCTCGTGGACGTGGACGCGGGCGTCCGTCCGCAGCTCGGGGACGAGCTGGCCGTGTCCCACGTCGACGGCCTCGACATGGTCAGCACCGCGGCGCAGCAGCACGTCGGTGAATCCGCCGGTCGAAGCCCCGGCGTCAAGGCAACGTTTCCCGGCGACCTCGATGTGTGAAAACTCAGCCAGTGCACCGGCCAGCTTGTGCCCGGCGCGACTCACGAATTCCTCGCCCGCGGCGGCCTGGACGGTGATGGCCGAGGTCTCGGCAACGTTCTTGGCGGCCTTCGTGGCAATCATGCCGTCGACACGCACGCGCTGGTCGGCGATCAGCCGGGCGGCGTCGGTGCGCGAACGGGCCAGGGACCGGGTGACCAGTTCCTGGTCGAGGCGGCTCATGCCTGCTCCTGCGAGGTGGCATCCAGGTCGGCGGTCAACGAGGCCAGCAGGTCCTCGAAGATGGCCAGGTGTTCGGCAACGGGGGTGGATGCCAGGGTTTCCAGGACTTCGAGGTCTGTCGTCGATGCGCGTGAATCCGAGGGGGCGCCCGGGCGTGGCCCGGGGACCGCTGCGCCGGGGCCGATGTTGGGAAGTGGGGTGTGGTTGCTGCTCATCATCACCATCGAGCCTATGGCTTGATGCCGACGATTTGGGAAAAGCTCAGCCTAGGTTCCACGGCGTGTTCCTGCCGCGGGTGGGCTAGCCACCAGGCCGCGCATGCCGCACGCCAGGAATCCAGGTCGGCTTCATCGCCGTCGATGGTGATCGTGTCGCCGTTGACCGAGGCCATGGCGGATCCGCAACGGACGCCGAACCCGGTGACCTCGACAACCGGGTAAGGCTCGTAGAGCCCGGAGAGGTCGGCCAGGAGATAATCGGGGCGTTCGGCAGTGCGGGCGGCCAGGGCCGTGCGCACCGTGTCGACTCCGGTAAGCACCAGCGCGGTGTTGAATGCGGCGTTGTTTCCGCCCAGGATGTCCGTATCGAGCCGGTCACCCACCACCAGCGGTCGGGTGGCCTGGAAAGTTTCGGCCGCGCGGCGGAAGAGCAGTGGCTCGGGCTTGCCCGCCACCAGCGGCTTGGTCTTGGTGGCGGCTGCGACGGCCTCGACCAGGGCACCGTTGCCCGGGGCTATGCCCTCGGCCCGCGGTATGGTCAGGTCGGTATTCGTGGCGACCCAAATGGCACCGCCATTAATCGCGAATGCAGCTTCGGCCAGGTCCTTCCAGCCGACGGCGGGGTCGAAGCCCTGGATGACACCCTGGGGGCCATCGTGGTGGCTGGAGACGATTTCCATTCCGAAGGAGCTGACGCAATCGCGCAGGTGGGCGCTGCCCACCACCAGGACCTTGGCGCCCCGGGGAAGTTCCTTGGCCAGGAGTTCAGCCCCCGCGTCGGCCGAGCCAAAGACTTGCTCGGCCGACGCGGGAGCGCCAAGTTGATTCAGGTGTGCGGCAACGGCACCCGGGGACCTTGAAGCGTTGTTCGTGACATACGCCAGGACCACCGAATGTTCCTGCAATCGATTCAGGGCCTCAATGGCCTTGGGAATTGCACCGTTGCCGGCATAGACGACGCCGTCGAGATCGGCGAGCAGCGCGTCAAAACCTGTAATCAGCATGGATGGATCGAATTCCTACTTTTCGTCGTTTTCGTCCTGGTCGATAACCGGGGACGTTCCGTTGGCCTCGGTGACGGCCGGGGCCTCGTCATCGAGTTCCGGGTTCGATTCCTCGGCCACTTCCTCCAGCGAGGACGCATCGACAACGTCGACGGCGTCTTCGTCAGAGAGACCTTCTTCTACGGCTTCTTCCGAGGATTCGTCGCCGTCTTCCGAGGAAGGGGTCTCCGACTCGACGAGATCGCGGGCGCGCGGGCGGCGTGCATCGGTTTCGTCGTCTTCGCCGAGGTCGATGATATCCGGTTCGGCGAACTCGCCGGTGCCCAGGGCTTCCTCGGCCACGGAGATCTGCTTGCGCCAGGTCGACGCTTCTTCGATGCGGCCCAGGTTTTCCAAGGCGTCTGCGTAGGCCGAGAAGAGGCGCGGGCTGTAGCTAAACGCGCGGTTCATGTCCAGCTGCGGGATCTCAAGTTCAGCCAAGGCTGCGTCGAGGTTACCCAAGTCGTTCTGGGCACCGGAAGCGACCATGGCCATTTCGACCTTGCCGTTGGTATCCAGTGTCTCGATGACCTCGCTGTGGGCAATTTCCAGCGCCTTTTCCGGACGACCAATTCCACGTTCGGAATCGGCGATCAGGGGCAGGTGCAGGTTGTTGCCGCTGATGCGACGGTGGGTACGGAATTCACGCAATGCTTCGGCAAACTCACCGGCAGCGTAAGCGGCCAGACCAACTGCTTCACGAACAACGGCAACGCGGCCGCCACGACGGGAAGCTGCGATGGTGTGCTCATACGCCAACTGCGGATCGATATCGATCAAGCGACCGGCCATGACCAGGTGCTTGGATACCCATTCGTTGTTGACGTCGTCAAGGTAACGCAGTTCCGCGCGGGTAATGCGGTCCAGTTCCTTGCCGGTTACATCGTCATCAATTTCCGGTGAGCGTCCGCGTTCCGGGCTGTTGGAGCTGCGAAGGTCGGCCGGGTTGTGGGCGCGGCGGTTCTCTTCGTCGCGCAGCGCTTCGAGGTCAGCAGTGCTGGCTTCGTTGCGGGGCTTGAATCCACCACGGTCTTCGCGAGGCTTGAATCCACCGCGATCTTCACGGGGCTTGAAACCGCCTTCACGACGGTCTTCGCGAGGCTTGAATCCACCGCGATCTTCACGGGGCTTGAAGCCACCTTCACGACGGTCTTCACGGGGCTTGAATCCACCACGGTCTTCACGGGGCTTGAAGCCACCTTCGCGACGGTCATCGCCGCCACGGAATCCACCGCGGTCTTCGCGGGGCTTGAAACCGCCTTCGCGACGGTCATCGCCGCCACGGAATCCACCACGGTCTTCACGGGGCTTGAAACCGCCTTCGCGACGGTCATCGCCGCCACGGAATCCACCACGGTCTTCACGGGGCTTGAAACCGCCTTCGCGACGGTCATCGCCGCCACGGAATCCACCACGGTCTTCACGGGGCTTGAAGCCACCTTCACGGCGATCGTCGCCGCCACGGAATCCACCACGGTCTTCGCGGGGCTTGAAGCCACCGCGATCTTCACGGGGCTTGAAGCCACCTTCACGGCGATCGTCGCCGCCACGGAATCCACCGCGGTCTTCGCGGGGCTTGAAGCCGCCTTCACGACGGTCATCGCCGCCACGGAATCCACCGCGATCTTCGCGAGGCTTGAAACCGCCTTCACGACGGTCATCGCCGCCACGGAATCCACCGCGATCTTCGCGGGGCTTGAAGCCGCCACGGTCTTCACGAGGCTTGAAGCCACCGCGATCTTCGCGGGGCTTGAAGCCGCCACGGTCTTCACGGGGCTTGAAGCCACCTTCACGGCGATCGTCGCCGCCACGGAATCCACCACGGTCTTCGCGGGGCTTGAAGCCACCACGATCTTCACGGGGCTTGAAACCACCTTCACGGCGGTCATCGCCGCCACGGAATCCACCACGGTCTTCGCGAGGCTTGAAGCCACCTTCACGGCGGTCATCGCCACCCCGGCGGAAGCCGTCGCTGTTGTTCGGCTTAGAACCATTTCGGTCGCGGTTGTCCTTTGACCCGAAGCCCTTGTTTTCGTTTGACACTAGATGTGTTCCTCTCAAAAGGGTCTTCAGTTTTGGACCCCACGCATGAACCAGTGGACCTCCGCATCTCACGGAAGCCCACACTAAAATCTTTTTGCCCTCACCAGGGCATTGAACGCCTGCATCTATCTTAGTCGAGCGTACCGAGTCGCCTTCGTGATTTGAACCAATAGTGCGCAACGCAACTGATCAATACTACGGCAGAATCTCGACAACTCCCGTGGATCATCAGGCCAATCCGATTGGACTCAAGATCTCGAATCGCCGGCGAGCAATTTCAATCCCACGAATTAGTTCACTCGGCATGGAGCTAACCTGCTTCGAGTAGAGCGACGTGTCGAAGACGGGACCAATTCAAGCAGCCGCACATTTCCAAGTCGCGAACCTTCTTCTGCACCTCCAACTCGTCGATTCGCTCGATTGGCATGACGATGACATCATGAAAACCGCGAATTTTATCGAGGCTGCTGCACAAATACATTGAAGGACGCCCGACGTGGAATTCTTGGATGCAGAATGGGCAGTTTTTCTAGCGTCCACGCCATTCCCGCTACTAAAAGTTTGGTTTTTGGTGGTGTGGTGGTTAAGCATCGAAACCCCCAAGCCGGTGGGGCTTGGGGGTTTCGGGACGTTGTGTCCGGCGGTGACCTACTCTCCCACACCCTCCCGAGTGCAGTACCATCGGCGCAGTGGGTCTTAGCTTCCGGGTTCGGTATGGGACCGGGCGTTTCCCCCACGCTATGACCGCCGTAACTCTGTTACCGCCACCCAAAGCTGGTTTGGGTGTGGTGAATCTGTGGGTTACGACCATGATAGTTATGGTTGTTGTTGTTCCGCGAAAAACAAATTGGGTTTGTTGTTTCGGGACCGTATAGTGGACGCAGCGTTTCTTGCCAACCACCGAGCGTGTCGGTGGTGTGGTGTTTGTGGTTTAAGTTGTCGGCCTATTAGTACAGGTCAGCTTCACGAGTCTTTAGTCCTCGCTTCCACATCCTGCCTATCAACCCAGTGGTCTGGCTGGGGGCCTCTCACACTCAAAAGTGTATGGAAATCTCATCTCGAAGTGGGCTTCCCGCTTAGATGCTTTCAGCGGTTATCCCTTCCGAACGTAGCTAATCAGCGGTGCACTTGGCAGTACAACTGACACACCAGAGGTTCGTCCGTCCCGGTCCTCTCGTACTAAGGACAGCTCTTCTCAAATTTCCTGCGCGCGCAGCGGATAGGGACCGAACTGTCTCACGACGTTCTAAACCCAGCTCGCGTACCGCTTTAATGGGCGAACAGCCCAACCCTTGGGACCTACTCCAGCCCCAGGATGCGACGAGCCGACATCGAGGTGCCAAACCATGCCGTCGATATGGACTCTTGGGCAAGATCAGCCTGTTATCCCCGAGGTACCTTTTATCCGTTGAGCGACGGCCGTTCCACAACGTGCCGCCGGATCACTAGTCCCGACTTTCGTCCCTGCTCGAGCTGTCGCTCTCACAGTCAAGCTCCCTTGTGCACTTACACTCGACACCTGATTGCCAACCAGGCTGAGGGAACCTTTGGGCGCCTCCGTTACTCTTTAGGAGGCAACCGCCCCAGTTAAACTACCCATCAGGCACTGTCCCTGACCCAGATCATGGGCCGAAGTTAGGTGACCGGTACAGCCAGAGTGGTATTTCAACGATGACTCCACCCGAACTAGCGTCCGGGCTTCACAGTCTCCCACCTATCCTACACAAGCTGCACCGAACACCAATACCAAACTATAGTAAAGGTCTCGGGGTCTTTCCGTCCTGCTGCGCGTAACGAGCATCTTTACTCGTAGTGCAATTTCGCCGAGTTCATGGTTGAGACAGCGGGGAAGTCGTTACTCCATTCGTGCAGGTCGGAACTTACCCGACAAGGAATTTCGCTACCTTAGGATGGTTATAGTTACCACCGCCGTTTACTGGGGCTTAAATTCTCAGCTTCGCTCCAAAGAGCTAACCGGTCCTCTTAACCTTCCAGCACCGGGCAGGAGTCAGTCCGTATACATCGTCTTGCGACTTCGCACGGACCTGTGTTTTTAGTAAACAGTCGCTTCCCCCTGGTCTCTGCGGCCCACACCCGCTCCGAGGAGTAAATCCTCATCACGGGGCAGGCCCCCCTTCTCCCGAAGTTACGGGGGCATTTTGCCGAGTTCCTTAACCATGATTCTCTCGATCGCCTTAGTATTCTCTACCTGATCACCTGTGTCGGTTTGGGGTACGGGCGGCTAAAACCTCGCGTCGATGCTTTTCTTGGCAGCATAGGATCACCGAATCACCCCCCAAAAGGGGCGCCTATCGGGTCTCAGGCTATGTGAGTCGCGGATTTGCCTACGACTCGCCCTACATCCTTGGACCAGGTCAATTCCATTGCCTGGCTCGGCTACCTTCCTGCGTCACACCTGTTAATACGCTTACCTCCCTGGTTCGGGTCCCGCGCCGCACACCCGATACAAGGCCCGAAGGCCTTGAGGTGGGTGGTTGGGGCGGTTAGCATCACCAGTTCGGTATGGGCGGTTTTTCACCGGTACGGGAATATCAACCCGTTGTCCATCGACTACGCCTGTCGGCCTCGCCTTAGGTCCCGACTTACCCAGGGCAGATTAGCTTGACCCTGGAACCCTTGATCATTCGGCGGACGGGTTTCTCACCCGTCATTCGCTACTCATGCCTGCATTCTCACTCGTGTGGGCTCCACCGCTGGTTTACACCGCGACTTCACTGCCCACACGACGCTCCCCTACCCATCCACACGGCTGGACCACGAAGGCCTGCCAAATATGTGAATGACGCAACTTCGGCGGTGTGCTTGAGCCCCGCTACATTGTCGGCGCGGAATCACTTGACCAGTGAGCTATTACGCACTCTTTCAAGGGTGGCTGCTTCTAAGCCAACCTCCTGGTTGTCTTCGCAACTCCACATCCTTTTCCACTTAGCACACGCTTAGGGGCCTTAGTTGGCGTTCTGGGCTGTTTCCCTCTCGACTATGAAGCTTATCCCCCACAGTCTCACTGCTGCGCTCTCACTTACCGGCATTCGGAGTTTGGCTGACGTCAGTAACCTTGTAGGGCCCATTAGCCATCCAGTAGCTCTACCTCCGGTAAGAAACACGCAACGCTGCACCTAAATGCATTTCGGGGAGAACCAGCTATCACGAAGTTTGATTGGCCTTTCACCCCTACCCACAGCTCATCCCCTCCATTTTCAACTGAAGTGGGTTCGGTCCTCCACGCGCTCTTACACGCGCTTCAACCTGGCCATGGGTAGATCACTTCGCTTCGGGTCTAGATCACGCCACTCACTCGCCCTATTCAGACTCGCTTTCGCTACGGCTTCCCCACACGGGTTAACCTCGCGACGTAACACTAACTCGCAGGCTCATTCTTCAAAAGGCACGCTGTCACCCCAACAAGGAGGCTCCAACGGATTGTAAGCGCACGGTTTCAGGTACTATTTCACTCCCCTCCCGGGGTACTTTTCACCATTCCCTCACGGTACTTGTCCGCTATCGGTCATTGGGTAGTATTTAGGCTTACCAGGTGGTCCTGGCAGATTCAAACGGGATTTCTCGGGCCCCGTCCTACTTGGGATACTCTCACAAAGCGGCGGCACGCATTCGCACTACGGGACTCTCACCCTCTACGGTCCGGCATTCAAGCCGATTCGCCTATGCGCCCGCACCTCACTTCACCAGTCCGGCAGAACTGATATGGAAAGTCCCACAACCCCGACCATGCAACGCCCGCCGGCTATCACACATGGCTCGGTTTAGCCCCATCCGCGTTCGCTCGCCACTACTAACGGAATCACTATTGTTTTCTCTTCCTGCGGGTACTGAGATGTTTCACTTCCCCGCGTTCCCTCCACACAGCCTATGTGTTCAGCTGCGGGTCATACGGCATGACACCGTACGGGGTTTCCCCATTCGGAAATCCTGGTCTCAACGTCCGGTTATCGACTCCACCAGGCTTATCGCAGATTCCCACGTCCTTCTTCGGCTCCCAATGCCAAGGCATCCACCGTGCGCCCTTAAAAACTTGACCACAAACATGATCAAAAATTTACATGAGCTATATATTATTACAATCGAAAGAACCAAGAAAAACACACCCGAAAGTGCGTTCACCAGGTTCAATAATTCATAAGAAATTGCTATGCAAGACAAGGAAAAAATCCCTTGCCTCACAAGATGCTCGCGTCCACTATACAGTTCCCAAACAACAACCCCGTCACACCCACCACCAACACACCCCCAGGGGGCTCGTGCGGCTTAGGCCATGCGCGGGACAATCCAGAAAAAACAAGAACCCAACCCGAAACCGGACCGGGGCCTGTTATTCCAGGACCCAACAGTGTGCCAAAAGACCACCCGCGTTCGCCGGCGGCTCCCGTTCCAACCACCGGAACGAATCCCGGAAGCGTACTAGAAAACCACCCACCAACGATGGACGGCCATGATTTGTTGATATTCCACCCTTGAGCACTCGCCCATCAACACAAGTGATGGATGCGAGCAGCACTGAACACCCGCACGGGAAACACTGTGGAATCCCTGCCTGGTGCTAGTTGCTCCTTAGAAAGGAGGTGATCCAGCCGCACCTTCCGGTACGGCTACCTTGTTACGACTTAGTCCCAATCGCCGGTCCCACCTTCGACGGCTCCCTCCCACAAGGGGTTAGGCCACCGGCTTCGGGTGTTACCAACTTTC
Organism: Paeniglutamicibacter sulfureus; assembly: GCF_030512175.1. Classification (GTDB taxonomy): domain Bacteria; phylum Actinomycetota; class Actinomycetes; order Actinomycetales; family Micrococcaceae; genus Paeniglutamicibacter; species Paeniglutamicibacter sulfureus. Next base: position 174,387 of record NZ_JAULBL010000001.1, read on the forward strand.
GTGACTTGACGGGCGGTGTGTACAAGGCCCGGGAACGTATTCACCGCAGCGTTGCTGATCTGCGATTACTAGCGACTCCGACTTCATGGGGTCGAGTTGCAGACCCCAATCCGAACTGAGACCGGCTTTTTGGGATTAGCTCCACCTCACAGTATCGCAACCCATTGTACCGGCCATTGTAGCATGCGTGAAGCCCAAGACATAAGGGGCATGATGATTTGACGTCGTCCCCACCTTCCTCCGAGTTGACCCCGGCAGTCTCCCATGAGTCCCCGCCTTTACGCGCTGGCAACATGGAACGAGGGTTGCGCTCGTTGCGGGACTTAACCCAACATCTCACGACACGAGCTGACGACAACCATGCACCACCTGTGAACCAGCCCCAAAGGGGAAACCGTGTTTCCACGGCGGTCTGGCACATGTCAAGCCTTGGTAAGGTTCTTCGCGTTGCATCGAATTAATCCGCATGCTCCGCCGCTTGTGCGGGCCCCCGTCAATTCCTTTGAGTTTTAGCCTTGCGGCCGTACTCCCCAGGCGGGGCACTTAATGCGTTAGCTACGGCGCGGAAAACGTGGAATGTCCCCCACACCTAGTGCCCAACGTTTACGGCATGGACTACCAGGGTATCTAATCCTGTTCGCTCCCCATGCTTTCGCTCCTCAGCGTCAGTTAATGCCCAGAGACCTGCCTTCGCCATCGGTGTTCCTCCTGATATCTGCGCATTTCACCGCTACACCAGGAATTCCAGTCTCCCCTACATCACTCTAGTCTGCCCGTACCCACCGCAGATCCGAGGTTGAGCCTCGGACTTTCACGATAGACGCGACAAACCGCCTACGAGCTCTTTACGCCCAATAATTCCGGATAACGCTTGCGCCCTACGTATTACCGCGGCTGCTGGCACGTAGTTAGCCGGCGCTTCTTCTGCAGGTACCGTCACTTTCGCTTCTTCCCTACTGAAAGAGGTTTACAACCCGAAGGCCGTCATCCCTCACGCGGCGTCGCTGCATCAGGCTTTCGCCCATTGTGCAATATTCCCCACTGCTGCCTCCCGTAGGAGTCTGGGCCGTGTCTCAGTCCCAGTGTGGCCGGTCACCCTCTCAGGCCGGCTACCCGTCGTCGCCTTGGTGAGCCATTACCTCACCAACAAGCTGATAGGCCGCGAGTCCATCCCTGACCAAAAAATCTTTCCACCAAAAACCATGCGGTCCACGGTGCATATCCGGTATTAGACCCAGTTTCCCAGGCTTATCCCAGAGTCAGGGGCAGGTTACTCACGTGTTACTCACCCGTTCGCCACTAATCATTCTGTGCAAGCACAAAAGTCATCGTTCGACTTGCATGTGTTAAGCACGCCGCCAGCGTTCATCCTGAGCCAGGATCAAACTCTCCGTAAAAAAATACAGACACAACCAACACGCCGACTGGAAAAAATCGACCGGGCTGCACCAAGCAAAACATCCTGGCAAATTGCCCCAGGCATCCACACGGGGGTGCGGACCCTGAAACCATTCACCAATAAAATAAATAAATTGGTATCAACAAACTTGGCACACTATTGAGTTCTCAAACAACAGACACTTCCAACACCCACAACCGGACTAACAATTCCTACCGGCGCTTCGCTCTGGAGCAACTTGAATAATTTATTACATGTTCTTCGCTTTGTCAAACCGGCTTATCGTCGATCTAATTTGCTAAAAACACATCTTTCCTTCAACGAATAAACGTTGTTAGAAGAATTCTTTTGTCATTCGCGGCTGGTAGCTTTTCGCTTGCCTTGGCCGCGGCGACTTAGAAAACAATACACACGTTTCCGCGTCCCGGCAAATCGACGGATCCTGCACACCATGACCCCGGATTCCCCCGAAACAACCGGGATTAGGCGCAAATCGGAGCCCAAAAGGCAAAAACCGGGGCGAGGTCGTCGCCGTGATTCACAGCACTCCCCCGCCCCGGTTCAAATTGCGTTGTCAGCAAGCCGGAAATTCATTTCCCTATTTAGGAGACCTCAACAACTGCCAGGTTCTTTTTCCCGCGGCGTACCAAAAGGTAGCGACCGTGCAATAGGTCCTCTCGGCTAACGACTGCTTCGTGGTCCGAGTACTTCACGTTGTTCACGTAGGCGCCGCCTTCACTGATCGTGCGCCGGGCGGCCGACTTCGATTCGGAAAGACCGGAAGCCATCAATACCGAGATAATATCCAGATCCTCCCCGGTAACAGTGGTGCTTTTTAGCTCCTGGGTCGCGGCCCTGAGCGTCGCTTCGTCCATATCGCCCAATTCGCCCTGGCCAAAAAGGGCGGCCGAAGCTGCGATGACCTTTTCCGTGGCATCCACACCGTGGACCAACGATGTCACGAGGTAAGCCAGTTCCTTCTGGGCCTTGCGGGCGAAGGGACGCTCGGCAACTTCTTTTTCGAGTGCCTCGATCTCTGCACGGGAAAGGAAAGTGAAGACCTTCAAGCGCGAAATGGCATCGGCATCCGCGGTGTTCAGCCAGAACTGGTAGAAGGTGTACGGGCTGCACATCTCTGCATCCAGCCAAATGGCGTTGCCCTCGGACTTGCCGAACTTGGTGCCGTCGGAGTTGGTGATCAACGGGGTTCCGTAGGCGTAGGCGCTCTTGCCCTCGGCCTTGCGGATCAAGTCGGTGCCGCTGGTGAGGTTGCCCCACTGGTCGGAGCCGCCGGTCTGCAGCGTGCAACCGTAAAGCTGGTGCAGCTTCAGGTAGTCGTAACCCTGCAGCACCTGGTAGCTGAACTCCGTGTAGCTGATGCCCTCGTCCGAGTTCAGACGGGCGGCAACGGTTTCTTTCTTGATCATGGTGCCCACCCGGAAGTACTTGCCAACCTCGCGCAGGAAATCGATGGCACTCAGGTTGGCGGTCCAGTCCAGGTTATTGACCATGCGGGCCGCGTTCTCGCCCTCAAAGGAGAGGAAGCGGGAAACCTGCGACTCGAGCTTGCCCACCCATTCGGCAACCGTTTCCTTGGTGTTCAGCACACGCTCGGCCGTCTGGCGCGGATCACCGATCAGGCCGGTGGAGCCGCCAACCAAGCCCAGGGGCTTGTGGCCGGCCAACTGCAGGCGGCGCATGTTCAACAGCTGTACCAGGTTGCCCAGGTGCAGGGACGGGGCGGTGGGATCGAAACCGCAGTAATACGTAATGCTCTCTCCGGAGAGGACCTTTTCCAGCTCGGTTTCCTCGGTGGACACGTGGACCAGGCCACGCCACTTCAGTTCCTGCCAGACGTTTTCAAAGGACGGATCATTACGTTGTCCCGACAGTGCGGGATTCTGCTCAATTTCAGACACCCTACTAAATTAGCAGTCTCGGCCCCGAATTACGCTTCCGAGTCAATGCCCGCAGGAATCGAGCCCTCGGCCAGGATTCGCAGGCGCTGCGTGGTGCGGGTCATCGCAACATACAGATCACCGACGCTGCCCTCGACTTCGTCGATCAACTCCTGCGGTTCCAAGACAACCACCACATCGAATTCCAGGCCCTTGGCCTCGCGTGCACCCAGCACCACGATGTCCTGGCTCAAGCCACCGGACCCGCTTCCCACACGGCGGCCGAATTGCTCGACCACGGCGGAGCGAACCTGGGCCAGACGCGGCTCGGGCACGATGACGGCCAACAGGCCGCCGTCGGCGATCGCGACTTCCCCGGGTAGAACCTCACGGAGCTTGGGCAGCAACTGCCCCGGTTCCAGCCGGTCCACCAGCGGCGGCCACTGGCCCTCGCGCACTGCCTTCGGGGTGGAGATCTTCAGTCCCGCGGCGTGGGCAACCCTGGTCGCGGCGGCGGCGATCTGCATGGGGGTGCGGTAGTTGACCGTTAGTTCCTCCAGGGTGAAGCGCTCGGCCACGAACGGCTTCATGGCCTGCGCCCAGCTGTTGGCGCCCGAGGCCGAGGAGGTCTGGGCGATGTCGCCGACCACCGTGAAGGACTTCAGGGGGCAGCGGCGCATCAGCAGTCGCCACTGCATCGGGGACAGCTCTTGGGCCTCGTCGACCACCACGTGCCCGTAGGCCCAGTTGCGGTCGGCCACGGCACGCTCGGCTGCCGTCTGGCGTGCCTCGGTCTCCTGGTTCATATCTGCCAGGTCCTGGGCCTCGACGAGCCCGTCGATGCCGGCGTTGAAGAGCATCTCGTTGACGTTGCGCAGGGTCGCCTCGGCGTTTTCCAGGTCCCGCTTGAGCTGCGCCTCGACACCGGCGTCCTTGTTGCCCACGGCCTTGAAGTCGCCCAGCAGTTCGGCTGCCTCATCCAGCAGCGGCACATCGGACTCGGTCCAGGGCGCCCCGGGCTTCCGGTGCAGCGCCTTGAGCTCGCGGGCGTTCAGCTGCGGAGCGGCCGCGGCGAGCAGGTCTTCCTTGGCGAAGAGTTCCTCCAGCAGGGACTGCGGTGTCAGCGGCATCCAGCACAGGTTCAGGGCAATGCGGACATCGCGTGATTCGCGCACTTCCTGGACCAGGTAGCTGCGGTCCACGGCATTGCCGTTGCCCGATGAATCCTCAAGGACCTGCTGCAGCTGCGTGGCCAACTCGCGCACCAGGATCTTGGTGAACACCTCGCGGGCCTCGTTGTGCGGCTTGCGGGAGGCCCGCGCCTTTTCACGCGCATGACGCACCTGGCCGCGGGTCAGCACCAGCCGGGTACCCTCGACCACGACGCGGCGGTCCTCGGCCAGCAGTCGCTGGCGGTTGGAAACCGCCTTGGCCACGACCTTTGCCATGAAGGCCTTGCCCTTGATGCGGGCGGCCTCCCGGCTGTGCTCGGGCACGGCACGCAGGCCCGGATACAGCTCGCCGACCGAGGACATGACCACGCCGGTCTCGCCCAGGGAGGGCAGCACGCGCTCGATGTAGCGCATGAACGATGATGAGGGGCCGACCAGCAGCACGCCGGCGCTCTTGAGCCGTTCACGGTGTTCGTAGAGCAGGAAGGCGGCACGGTGCAGTGCCACCGCAGTCTTGCCGGTGCCAGGTCCACCCTGGACCACCAACACTCCGGCCAGCGGGGAGCGGATAATGCGGTCCTGCTCGGCCTGGATGGTGCCCACGATGTCGCCCATGCGCCCGGTGCGCTTCTGCGTCAGGGCGGCCATGAGAGCGCCCTCTCCCTGCAGGTTGTCGTTTTCGCCGAAGAGTTCGGTGTCCAGGACCTCGTCGTCGATGCCCAGCACGGTGCGCCCGCGCAGCATCAGGTGCCGGCGGCGGCGCACGCCCTGCCGGTGCAGCGCGGTGGCCTGGTAGAAGGCGGCGGCCTCCGGGGCGCGCCAGTCGACCATCAGGCGCGTCAGGTCCTCGTCGGTCATGCCGATGCGGCCGATGTAGCGCGGGGCGCCGGGTTCCTCCCCGGAACGGTTCATGTCATCGTCAAGGTCCAGCCGGCCGAACACCAAGCGGTCCTCAACGGCATTCAGCTGCGCCAGGCGGTCTTCGTACAGGGCGGCAAAGGAGTCGCGTTCGGACACGTTCTGGATGGATCCCTGCGCCCCGCCGCGGCGGGTGCGGGTGAGCTGCTCGAGCTTTTCGGCGCGCAGCTCATCCAAGCGGGTATAGAGCATCGAAACGTAGTTGCGTTCGGCGTCGAGCTCCGGTTGAACGGTCGTGGACTCTGACATTCAGCACTCCCTGATGGAACAAATCGTGGACAGACCAGTTTACGCTCTGCGGCACCGAGCATTTGACCGGACGCCTTGGGGCGACCGATGCGGATACGGCAGGCGGGTGTTGCTAGACGAGCTGGAGCGAATGGACGTGCAGGCCGGAGAGCTTTTCGCGCCCGCCCAGGCCCTGGAGCTCAAGGACCACGCCGACCCCGATGACCTGTGCGCCGACCATTTTCAGCAAACGGGCGGCGGAGCCGACCGTGCCGCCGGTGGCCAGCACGTCATCGAGAATCAGCACCCGGGTGCCGGGCGCGACATCGTCGCGGTGCAATTCCAGGGTCCCGGTCCCGTATTCCAGGGTGTATTCGTCGCGGTGCACCTCACGGGGAAGCTTTCCGGCCTTGCGCACCGTGACCATGCCGGTTCCCGTGGCGTAGGCGGCGGCCGCGGCCAGCACGAATCCGCGGGCCTCGAGCCCGGCAATGACGTCGAATTGGCCGGAAAAGGGGGCGACGATCTCATCGACCATGCGGCGCAGTCCCGCCGCGTCGGCAAAGGCCGGGGTCAAGTCCTTGAAGGAAATCCCTGCGCTGGGGTAATCGGGAACGATTTCGCACAGTCGGTCAAGGAGGTCGCTTATGGTTTCAGGCTCTGGATTCACCCGACAAGTCTAGTCCCTTCCGCCGCGCACCTTGCGCGGTGCCGCCTTCCGGTACGGCGAGACGCTGGGCTCGCCCGGGAGCCAGAACCGGTACGGGTATTCTTCCCCGCCGCCGTCCCCCGCCACCCCGGTGCGCGGACCGGCCTGGTAGCCGGCCGGGGCGATGGCCAGGTTCCCCAACGCCAGGTCGGGTCCCGGCGGCACGGCGGTGCCGTCGCGGAAGCGCGCCAGGTTGTGTTCCAGCGTCAGCCCCAGCCCCTGGGCCAACCGGGCAGGCCCGCTGAGTAGCTGTGCCTCGGGTCCTTTCGGGTTTCCCCGTCTGGCCAACACCGTGTCCAGGCCCGAAACGACTTCCCCGGCGCGCATCAGCACGGCCGAGGCTGTTCCCTCCTGCCCGCACACCACATTGGCGCAGAAGTGCATCCCGTAGGTGAAGTACACATACGCGGTGCCCGGTGGGCCGAAGAGCCCGGCATTGCGGGCGGTCTTGCCCCGGTAGGCATGGGAGCCGGGATCCTGGTGCCCGTCGTAGGCCTCGACCTCGGTCAGTCGCACCACGACCAGCCGCCCGCCGATGAAGGTGGAGACATGGGCGCCGAGCAGGTGCGGTGCCAGTTCCAGCGACGGCAGACCTAGCAACCCAACGCGGTCCGGGCTGTTCACGACGCCCCCCTCCTTCCGGATATCCCGGTTGCCTAGTTGTTGGCCTTCAGCTTGACGGCCCAGGGTCCGAGCTCGGGCAGGTCGGTGCCGTCGGCGGCGGCGGTGGCCTGGACCGGTCCCAGCGGCTGGCGGCCGGCGAGCCAGGCGGCCAGGTCGAAGGCGGTGCCGCTGAGCACCGTGGTCGCCTCGCCCTGTCCAAGGGTGATGCGCTGGGCACCGTGGGGCTGGAGGATGTAGCGGCGGGATTCGGGCACCCGGGCTTCGAGCGCGTCGAAGAGGTGCGCACAGAATTCCGGTTCCCAGTCGGCGACGGAGTTGCCCAGGGCAAGGTCCGAGGTGTGGATGACCAGCTCGCGCCAGATGGCATGGAAGAGGTCTTCCACACTGCCTCCCTCACGGAACCCTGTTGCCAGGGCCCACTCCGCCGGGCTGATGCCGCGGATGCTGGATTCCAGTGCGTCGAGGGACTCGGTGACGCGGGCCACCAGCGCCTCGGGGCGCATCAACGCGGTGATCTCGATGGAGTCGTCGCGGGCCTCCATTCCACCGTCGTACATGGGGAAGGGTTCCTGGGCACCAGCGGTGTCCAGCTGGCGCGCTGCGGCACGGCTGAACCCGTCCAGGTGGGCGAGCACGTGTGCACGGCTCCACCCGGGAAGGGCGCTCGGCTCGGCGGCGGCCGCATCGTCGACGGTGGCCATGGTCTCGCGAAGGGTCGACAAGGCGGAGAGGATCCGAGTCGTAAGGTCCTGTTGTGTGAGCTCACTCATACTGACCACCTTATCCGGCCCGGTAGCCGGAAATCACGCAGGCGGGGCCCCCCGAATGGTGGGCCCCGCCTGCGAGGGAACTGCGGGCTTGCTAGCCGGCGTACGTGCGCACCGGAACCAGCGCGTCCTTCAATGCGGCCAGCTGCGCCGCAACGGCCGAGGGTGCGGTTCCGCCCTGTGCCGAACGGGAGTTCAACGAGCCCTCGGTGGAGAGCACGGTGCGGACCTCAGGGGTCAGGTGCCCGGAAATCCCGGCGTATTCGGCGTCGGAGAGGTCCCAGAGCTCCACGCCCTTGGACTCGGCGAGCTTCACGGCCGCGCCGGAGAGCTCATGGGCCTCGCGGAACGGCACGCCCTGGCGGACGAGCCACTCGGCGATGTCGGTGGCCAGGGCGAAGCCCAGCGGTGCGAGCTCGGCCATGCGCTCGGTGTTGAACTTCAGCGTGGCGATCATGCCGGAGACCGCGGGGAGCAGCAGTTCGAGGGTGTCGGTCGCGTCGAAGACCGGCTCCTTGTCTTCCTGCAGGTCGCGGTTGTAGGCCAGCGGCAGTGCCTTGAGCGTGGCCAGCAGCCCTGTCAGGTTGCCGATCAAGCGCCCGGCCTTGCCGCGGGCCAGTTCGGCCACATCCGGGTTTTTCTTCTGGGGCATGATCGAGGAGCCGGTGGAGAAGGCGTCGTCGAGGGTGACGAAGGAGAATTCCTTGGTGGCCCAAAGAATGATTTCCTCCGAGACGCGGGAGAGGTCCACCCCGATCATGGCTGCCACCCAGGCGTATTCGGCGAACACGTCGCGGGCGGCGGTGCCGTCGATCGAGTTCCACGCGGCGGAGTCGAAGCCGAGTTCGGCGGCCACGGCGTTGGGGTCCAGGCCCAGCGAGGAACCGGCCAGGGCACCGGAGCCGTAGGGGGAAACAGCGGCGCGCTTGTCCCAGTCCGCCAGGCGCTGCACGTCGCGCAGCATCGCCCAGGCGTGGGCCAGCAAGTGGTGGGAGAGCAAGATGGGCTGGGCGTGCTGCAGGTGGGTGCGGCCGGGCATCGCGGCGTTGGGGTGTGCCTCGGCCTGTTCGATGAGTGCGTCGATGGTTGCGACCACACCGCGGGCAATGATGCGGGCGTGGTCGCGCAGGAACATGCGGCCGAGCGTCGCAATCTGGTCGTTGCGCGAGCGGCCGGCGCGCAGCTTGCCGCCCAGTGCGGTTCCGGCGCGCTCGATCAGCCCGCGCTCGAGGGAACCATGGACGTCCTCGTCGGAGTCGGAGGCGACGTAGGCACCGGAGACGACATCGGCCTCGAGGGTGTCCAGCGCCTTGATCATGCCGCCGAGTTCGGCTTCGTCCAAGAGTCCGGCGGTGTGCAGCACGCGGGCGTGGGCGCGGGATCCGGCAATGTCGTAGCGGGCAAGCCGCCAGTCAAAGTGCGTGGACTTGCTCAGCGCCGCCAGGGCGTCCGCCGGGCCTCCGGCAAATCGTCCGCCCCAGAGTGCACCTTCGTTTGTTGCCGATCCCATGTTCATCCTTCCGTGTACCCGTCCCGGGCACCGGTTCGAGAGGTGTCCAAATCCAGTGTCCATCCTAGTGCAGGGCGGTTCCCCGGCCCCGGACGCAACACCCGATATCTAATACTTATTCACTAGTCTACATAATTATTCATCTACGATGTCACCGCCATTCCCCTGGCGGCAGCCCGGTACGATTTGGGGTATGACCGATTCGAACACCCCCGACGCGCTTTCCGATGAAGAGCTCGCGTTCCTGCACTCCATTTTCGACCTGGCCCGCGAGGGAAAAACCGAGAAGCTGATGGCCATCCTCGACCAGGGAATCCCGGCGGACCTGACCGACGCCAAGGGCGACACCCTGATGATCCTGGCTGCCTACAACGGCCACGACGAGACCGTCTCCGGCCTTCTCGAGCGCGGCGCCGACATCAACCGCCTCAACGACAAGGGCCAGGGTGCCTTGACCTGCGCCGTGTTCCGCAAGAACGAACCACTGACCCGGATGCTGGTGGTCAACGGCGCGGACCCCCACTTAGGTGCCCAAAACGCCTTGGCCGTCGCCCAAATGTTCGACCTGCCCGAGTTCAAGGCAGTCATCGAGGAATATCTCTAGGACAGGTCCCGCGGACATTGCCTTTCCGGCTTCGGGCACCGCGCTGAGACGGATCTAGATTCCGTCCGCGCGGTTCCCGCCGGTGCCACACAAATCCCCCAAGCCCTTGCTTTTGGCCTCCTGATCAGCTTTGCGCTAGTCACGCCTGAGAATCCGCTGTATGCCCCTCCACAAGATCAGGACTGGCGCGTATCGTGGTGCTTATCAGGTGTTCTGGATCACTGACAGGAGCAAAGAAATGCATATCGACATCGTGCGTGGAGACATCACCGAACAAAAGGTCGATGCGATCGTCAATGCTGCAAATCCATCCCTGCTCGGTGGCGGTGGTGTCGACGATGCCATCCATGCGGCCGCTGGTCCCGCCTTGTTGGCCGAATGCCGGAAGCTCAGGGCCACGACCCACCCCGACGGCCTCGCCTCCGGCCTTGCCTTGGCCACCGGAGCCGGCGACCTACCCGCCCGCTGGGTCATCCATTCCCCCGGGCCAAACCGGCACGTCGGGCAGACCAACCCCAAGACGCTTTCGCAGTGCTTCACCAATTCCTTGTACGTTGCCTCGCGCCTCGGTGCCACCAGCGTGGCGTTTCCGGCCATTGGTGCCGGTGCATACGGCTGGGACCCGGAGGACGTTGCCTCGATCGCCGCCCACGCCATCCACGAATGGTTTGAGACGTACCTGCATTCGACATCGATCCACCGCGTCGTGCTGGTTGCCTACAACGACAAGGTTGAATCCGCATTCCGCAAGGCCTTCAACACGCCGCGCACCGATAGCGAACTGGTCCACGGGCCGTAGCATGCCGGCGCGCACGCCGCGCGCGATCCTGCATTCGGGGCACCCCGCGAATTTTGCGCGCGGTGCCCCGAATTTTGCGCGCGGTCCCAACAAGACCCAAGCACTCGGTGCCCTTACCGTGGCAAGAGAAGCGGCGGGTGCGGCCTCAGCCCGATTCTGACGCCTTGGCCGACATCCCGCCCACGCCGGCCTGCAATCCGCCGATGTAGTCGGTCGCCGGGCCCCATCCGCCCGGGACCAATTCGAAGACTATCTCCCTGCCGTCGCGGCGCCGTCTGGCGAGGCCGGCGTCCAGAAGGATCCCGAGATGCCTGGCCGCGGCCTGCCTGCTGATGCCCAACGGTTCACTGAGTCGCGACGCACTGCTCGCCTTCTCACCTAGTAGCACGAGCATCTCTCGCCGCGTAGGGTCGGAGAGCGCTGCAAAAATCAATTGGGTGGAAGCCGGTTCAGGCTGCCCGGTCATTTTCCGTCCAAATAACGCTGCGCCGCCAGCATCTCCGCTTTCCAGCCCTGGGTGTTGGCGCTGATGGCGTGAGCATGCTCATCGGCACCGAAGTCAGCGAATCCGCTTTCCATGACGCGCAACCTCACGGCTCCGGAATGTGTGGGTTCGATCCAGAATTCAACGAGGGTGTTGGGGACGGGATCGTCCCATGCATGACCCCCCAGCGAACGGAACGCGGCATAGCGGGGCGCCTCGAGGGTGATTGTCTCGAATTCGAATTTTCCATAGATCGCATCGTAAACGGTTGAGAATGCACCGTCGGTTTCGATCCGATGCGTCGTGATGGCACCGCCGTTGATGAACCATCCTGGTTCACTGATCAGTTCCCAGACGGATGCGCCCGTGGCATTGATGTCGATGGATGCCTCGATGGCATCCTGACGTTTGACGTCCATGTGTTTTCCCCTCAAAACGAGAAGCCCTTGTGCAACAGAATGGTTGCACAAGGGCTGTGGTTGCACAAGGGTTACCGGCCGGTAGTCGCAAGGCCCTCCGGCATTCCGCGACCGTCCGCGGAAAAGACCTCTCCGCCGCCGGGACCGGCGATCATGCCGCTTGTCCCGACGATGACACCGATGAGGATCGCCAGCAAGAGAAGCGTTACCAGGATTGCACCTAGCATCGCCGCCTTCTTGGAAGGACCCATTCCAGGCTCCTGGGATTCCTGCGACCGTGCGACTGGTCGACCTGGCTACTGCGGGTCGGCAAGAGCCAGGAAGCGCGCTGCAACCTCGGCCCCACCGTTGACGTCGCGGGTCACCAGCATGACGGTGTCGTCCCCGGCGATGCACCCCAGGATCTGCGGCATCGTGGAATGGTCGATGGACAGGGCCAGGAAATTTGCCGCACCTGGCGGGGTGCGCAAAACCACGATGTTGCCCGAGGCCTCGGCGGTAATCAGCAATTCAGCGCACTGCTTGGCCAGCTTGGCATCGTGCACCTCCGGGCTGACCCCAACCTGGGGGCTGCGGTCACCGCCCTCCTGGCGTACCGCATAGACCAGTCCCCCGTCGGCCCCGCGCACACGCACCGCGCCGAGCTCCACCAGGTCCCGCGACAACGTTGCCTGGGTGACGGCCATGCCTTCCTCAGCCAGCAGGACCACCAACTCGGCCTGCGAACGCACAGTGCGGGTGGACAGGATGGCACCCACCCGCGCCTGGCGCGCGATCTTTGTTGTGGGCTGGAACGAGGCGGGGGTGCTCATCGGTTCGAGTTCACTCCCGGCACCTCGGCCAGGTTGGACTTGGCCATCAACCAGCCCATGATGGCCTTCTGGGCGTGGACGCGGTTTTCGGCCTCGTCGAAGACCACCGACTGGGGTCCGTCAATGACATCGGCAGCGATTTCGTAGCCGCGGTAGGCCGGCAGGCAGTGCAGGACGATGGCGTCCTTGTCAGCGTGCGCCATGGCGGCCGAATCCACGGCGTAGTCGCGGAAGAGTTCCATGCGCTGCGCCTTCTCGTCTTCCTGGCCCATGGAAACCCAGGTGTCGGTGGCCACCACGTCGGCGCCGGCCAGTGCGGCAGCGGCATCGGTGGTGACAGTCACCGAACCGCCGGTTTCGGCCGCGCGCTTCTCGGCAGCCGCAATGATGTCAGCACTCGGCAGATAGCCCTCCGGTCCGCAGATGCGCACGTGCATCCCGGCGGTGACGCCGGCCAGCAGGTAGGAGTTGGCCATGTTGTTGGCCGAGTCGCCCAGGTAGGCCATGGACAGGCCGGCAAGCGTGCCCTTGTGCTCGCGCACGGTCAGCAGGTCCGCCAGCAGCTGGCAGGGGTGGTAGTCGTCTGAGAGGGCGTTGATGACCGGGACGTTGGAGTTCTCGGCCATTTCCTCCAGGCCGGCCTGTTCGTAGGTGCGCCACACGATGGTGGAGACCATGCGCTCAAGGACCTTGGCGGAATCGGATATGGACTCCTTGTGGCCCAACTGGGATTCGCCGGAGTTGATGATCAGCGGGGAACCGCCGAGCTCGGCAATGCCGGCGGCGAAGGACACCCGGGTGCGGGTGGAGGTCTTGTCGAAGAAGACGACAACCGTCTGCGGGCCGGCATACGGCTTGTATCCGTACTTGTCCTTCTTCATGGCCAGGGCCAGGTCAAGGACCTCGGTCTGTTCGGCCTGCGTGAGGTCAAGGTCGGTCAGGAAGTGGCGAACTGTGTTGGTCATGGTGCTGTGGTCCTATTCCTGGGTGCCGGCAACGGCCGCGGCATATATCGCGGGCAACGCTGCTACGAAGGTGTCGAGTTGTTCGGTGGTGATGATCAGGGGAGGTGCCAGGCGCAGCGTGTTGGGGCCCGGGGCGTTGATGATGAACCCCGCCGCCAATGCGGCGGTGACAACCGCCGGGGCCACGGCGGCCGCCAGGTCGAAACCGATGAGCAGCCCCTGGCCGCGGACAGCCGTGACGAAGTCGAGCGCGGCGAGCTTGGTCCGGATCTCCTGGCCCACGCTTCGCACCTGCGCCAGCAGGTCCTGGGATTCTATGACATGCAGGGTGGCCAGGGCCGCGGCGGTGGCCACGGGGTTGCCGCCGAAGGTCGTTCCGTGCTGGCCCGGGGTGAGCAGCCCGGTGGCCTCGGTGCCGAAGACGACCATCGCGCCAATCGGGAATCCGCCGCCCAGGCCCTTGGCCAGTGTCATGGCGTCGGGGATGACCCCGGCGGAGGCGAACCAGTCGCCGGTGCGGCCGATGCCCGTCTGGACCTCGTCAAAGACCAGCAGCGCGCCGGCGGCCTCGGTGATCTCCCGTGCCTCACGCAGGTATCCGGTGCCGAATTCGATGACCCCGGCCTCCCCCTGGATAGGTTCGATGAAGACCGCGGCGGTGGTTTCATCCACCGCTGCGCGCAGCGCCTCGATGTCCCCGGCCGGGATCCATTCGACCCCGCCCGGAAGCGGCTCGAACGGCTCGCGGTAGGCCTGCTTCCAGGTCAGCGCGAGCGCGCCCATGGTGCGGCCGTGGAAGGCTTGCTCCAGGGCAATGATCTTGGTACGCGGTGCTTCGGGCGTGCCCGCGTTGCGGCGGGCCAGCTTGAAGGCAGCTTCATTGGCCTCTGTGCCGGAGTTGGTGAAGAACACCTTGGAGCCCTCCGGTGCCGAGCTGAGCTCCAGGAGCTTTTCCGCCAGCGCGATCTGCGTGGGGCTGGTGAAGAAGTTGGAGATGTGTCCCAGGGTGGCCAGCTGCGAGGAAATCACCGAGGTGAGCAGCGGGTGGGCGTGGCCCAGGGCGTTGACGGCGATCCCGGAGAGCAGGTCGAGGTATTCCTTGCCGTCGGCGTCCCACACGTGGCAGCCTGCCCCGCGCACCAGAACCTGTTGCGGGGTGCCGAAGACACCCAGCAACGAGTGGTTGTAGCGGGCGAGCAATTCGCTGCCCTGCAGGGCGCCCAGGGCGCCCGTTTCCTGTTCAATGATCTCGTTCATGCCTTGTCCTTGGGAATGACTTGGGTTCCGACGCCGGCGGAGGTAAAGACCTCCAGCAGCATGGAGTGTGGTTGGCGGCCGTCGACGATGTGGGCCTGGCCCACGCCCTCGTCCACGGCCTTGAGGCAGGCCGCCATCTTGGGGATCATCCCCGATTCGAGCTTGGGCATCAGGGCGCGCAACTGCTCGGCGTCCATCGATGAGATCAGCGAGGACCTGTCCGGCCAGGCCGCGTACAGCCCCTCCACGTCGGTGAGGATCACCAACTTGGAGGCGCCCAGCGCGCTGGCCAGTGCCGCCGCGGCGGTGTCGGCGTTGACGTTGAGCACCTGTCCGGTGGGGTTGTCCTTCTCGTCGACCTCCGGGGCCACGGTGGAGACCACCGGAATCTTGCCGGCGGCCAGCAGGTCGAGGATCTGGTCGGGCTTGACCCCGGTCACCTCTCCCACCAGTCCAAGGTCCACGTGCTGCCCGGCAATGTAGGTCCCGGTGCGCACTGCCCGCAGCAGGGCGCCGTCCTCGCCGGAAAGTCCCACCGCGTAGGGTCCGTGGGAGTTGATCAGGCCGATCAGTTCGCGCTGCACCTGCCCGGTGAGCACCATGCGGACCACGTCCATGGCTTCGGGGGTGGTGACGCGCAGCCCGCCCTTGAATTCGGACTCGATGCCCAGGCGGCTGAGCATGGAGTTGATCTGCGGGCCTCCCCCGTGCACGACCACGGGGTTGATGCCCACGTGGCGCAGGAACACGATGTCTTCGGCAAAGGCGCGCCGCAGGTCCTCGTTGATCATGGCGTTGCCGCCGTACTTGATGACCATGGTGGTTCCGGCGAAGCGCTGGATCCAGGGCAGGGCCTCGATCAGGGCTTCGGCCTTGCGCTGTGCCACGTCCATGGGCGTTGGCGCGGGTTTGTTCTCAGACATGCTCTTAGGTGCTTCCTCACTGAAACGATTGAGCCGGGGCACTTGCGTCGCCTAGCTGCTGTAGGCCGAATTCTCGTGGACGTAGTCGTGGGTCAGGTCGTTGGTCCACAGGCTGGCTTCCTGCATGCCCGCGTTGAGGTCGATTTCCACCAGGACGTTGCGCCCGGAAAGGTCCACGAGGTTGCGGTCATCGCCCACCCCGCCCTTGCGGCATACCTGGACGCCGTTGATGGACACGTTCAGCTCGTCGGGCTCGAAGGCCGCCCGGGTGGTTCCCACCGCGGAAAGCACCCGGCCCCAGTTGGGGTCCTGGCCGAAGATCGCGGTCTTGAAGAGGTTGGACCGAGCCACAGTGCGCGAGACCTCGACTGCGTCGTCCTCGGTGGCGGCGTTGAAGGTGCGGATGGTGATTTCATGGGCGGCGCCCTCGGCATCGGAGATCAGCGCCTTGGCCAGCCCGACGCAGACCTCGGTGAGCCCGGCGGTGAATTCCGCGGTGTCCGGGACGGTTTCGCTGGCGCCGGAGGACATCAGGATCACGGTGTCGTTGGTTGACATGCAGCCGTCGGAATCCGCCCTGTCGAAGCTGACGCGGGTGGCCTCGCGCAGTGCGTCATCCAACTGCGCCGGTTCCAGCACCGCATCGGTGGTGATGACCACCAGCATCGTGGCCAGCCCGGGGGCAAGCATGCCTGCGCCCTTGGCCATGGCGCCGATGGAGTACCCGGATCCGGCGAACCCCGCCTGCTTGGACACCGTGTCGGTGGTCATGATGGCGGTGGCTGCAGCAGCTCCCCCGTCGAATTCATTGCCGGAGCCCAGTGCCGCGGCGGCCGCGTCCACGCCGGGCAGGATCTTGTCCATGGGCAGTTGCTCGCCGATCAGCCCGGTGGAGCAGACCAGCACGTCCCCGCTGGAAACGCCCAGGACCGTGGCCACGTGTTCGGCGGTGGCGTGGGTGTTGGCGAAGCCCTCGGGGCCGGTGCAGGCGTTGGCGCCGCCGGAGTTCAGCACCACGGCGTCGGCCCGGCCGTCGGAGATCACCTGGCGCGACCAGTGCACCGGGGCCGCCGCCACGCGGTTGGAGGTGAACACGGCTGCCGCGTCAAAGCGCGGGCCGTTGTTGCGCACCAGGGCAAGGTCCGGGTTTCCCGAGGCCTTGAGCCCGGCGGTGATACCCGAGGCGCTGAAGCCGCCGGGGTAGGTGATTCCCATGGGTGCGTTGCTCACGGTGCTACTCCTTCAAGTGCCAGGCCGGCGGTTTCCTTCAGGCCCAGGGCGATGTTCATGGATTGGACGGCTCCGCCTGCGGTGCCCTTGGTGAGGTTGTCGATGACCGCGGAGACGATCACGCGGTTCGCGTGCGGGTCGAAGGCCAGCTGGATCTGCGCGTGGTTCGAGCCCATGACCGACGAGGTTGCGGGCCACTGGCCTTCGGGCAGCAAATGCACGAATGGTTCGTCCTGGTAGGCAGCCGTCCACGCAGCGCGCAGCGTTGCCTCGTCCACACCGGGCTTGACCCTGGCGGTGGCGGTGGTGAGGATGCCGCGCGGCATCGGCGCCAGGGTCGGGGTGAAGGAGACAGTCACCGGGACGCCGGCGGCCTTGGAGAGACCTTGTTCCATTTCCGGGGTGTGGCGATGGGAGCCGCCCACGCCGTAGGGGTTCATGGAGCCCATGACCTCGGAGCCAATGAGGTTCACCTTGGCGCTCTTACCCGCTCCCGAGGTTCCGGAGGCGGAAACCACGACCACGTCGTCGGGTTCCAGGAGGTTGGCGGCGAATCCGGGCACGAGTGCCAGCTGGACCGAGGTCGGGTAGCATCCGGGCACCGCAATGCGCTTGGCGCCGACGAGCAGTTCCCGGGCTCCGGGCAGCTCCGGCAGGCCGTAGGGCCAGGTTCCGGCATGGGAGGAGCCGTAGAACTTTTCCCAGGCCTCCGGGGATTCCAGGCGGTGGTCGGCCCCGGCGTCGATGACGAGGGTGTCGGCGGGTAGTTGGGCAGCGATCTCGGCGCTGGCACCGTGTGGCAGGGCCAGGAAGACGACGTCATGTCCGCGCAGTTGCTCGACCGTGGTTTCCACCAGGACCCTGTCGGCCAGCGAATGCAGGTGCGGGGCGAGCTCGCCCAGTCGCTGGCCGGCATTCGAGTGGGCGGTGATCGCACCGATGGTCACGTCGGGGTGGTTGGACAGCAGGCGCAGGACCTCGCCGCCGGCATACCCACTGGCTCCGGATACAGCTACTGAAATCGTCATAACCCAACCCTACTACGCATTTATGCATGATAGCTAATAAATATTCATTTGTTTGGTCCCGCAACGCAACATCGAGGCCTTGGTCACGGGCCCCTGGGGGCCCGAACGCTATGGTGGAAACAAAGCCAAGCGCCGACCCAAGGAGTCCAGCACGTGAGTTCCCATGCAATTATCGCCCGTCAGGCCGGAGGACCCGAAGTATTCGACTATGTTGCGTCGCCGATGCCCTCCCCCGGGCCCGGACAACTGCTGGTCAAGGTCGCTGCCGTTGGCGTGAATTTCATTGAGACGTACCAGCGCTCGGGCGTCTACAACGTCAAGTATCCCTTCACCCCGGGCAGCGAGTGCGCCGGCACCGTCGAGGCCGTTGGCGCCGGCGTCACCGATTTCGCCGTCGGGGACAGGGTGGCCACCACTGAAGGCTCGCGCACCTATGCCACCCACACGCTGCTGGATGCCGAGAAGGCACTGCCCGTCCCGGAGAATGTGTCGCTGGAAACCGCCGGCGCGCTGCCGCTGCAGGGCATCACGGCGCACTACCTGGTCAATTCCAGCTACAACGTGCAGCAGGGCGACACCGTGCTCACCTATGCCGGCGCCGGTGGCGTCGGCCTGCTGTTGATCCAGCTGCTGAAGCTGCGCGGGGCCACCGTCATCACCACCACTTCGACTCCGGAAAAGGCGGAACTGGCGCGCGCCGCCGGCGCGGACCATGTCCTTTCCTACGACGAAGTGCCGGTGCGCGTCCGAGAAATCACCGGCGGCAAGGGCGTCGATGTCGTGTACGACGGCATCGGCAAGGACACCTTCGAAGGGTCACTCGAAGCCCTCAAGATCCGCGGCACCCTGGTGCTCTTTGGCGGAGCCTCGGGCCAGGTGCCGCCCTTTGACTTGCAGCGCCTCAACGCCCATGGTTCATTGACCGTGACCCGACCCAAGGTCGCCGACTTCCTGCTTGATGCAGAGGAGCGACGCTGGCGTTCCGGCGAGCTTTTTGAATTGGTCTCGCTCGGCAAGCTCGACGTCCGCATCGGGGCACGCTTCCCCCTGGCCGAGGCGGGCAACGCCCACACCGCCCTTGAATCCCGAGCGACCACCGGTAAAACCATCCTCATCCCGTAGCCACGATCCAATCGTTGCCGAACCACCACGGGCCGCCACCCCGGAGGACAGACTCCCACGTGGCGGCCCGCGCCGTGCTTACCCGGAATCAGCGGCCGCCCGCTGATGCCCGAGTGTGTTCAGGAATCGGTTTTCATCCTCTGGCTGTTGTGGCCGCACCGCAATGCCTTGCCGAAGTCGTCAACGGAGTGCGCGCAGGTATCTCCGGCGTACGATTCGCTGCGCGACGAGAATCAACGGGTACAGCGCTCGCCACGGTTGCCGCGATGCCGCCCGGGTGAGGGATCGTATGGTGAGTCGCACGTCATCCCCGTGACGGCTCACGACAAATGCTTCCTCGCCGCAAACGGGGTGCCCCGGCAGCGCGCGATACGCAAACCCGACCCGATCCGGGCTATCCACGACTGCGACAACTTCCACGGGCTCAAGGACGGTGGCACCGAAAAGGTGCACCGTGACGTCCACGCGGTCGCCCCGTCTCACCGGAGCAGCTGAACTCACCGTAAACCCGCTCGCTGTCTTCACCTTCCAGCGCAGCACGTCCGCGATGACGCGTTCCCACACCAGATCCCCGGTTCCAATGAACGACGAGAATTCCGAGCGACGATACTTACCGTCGCCCGGCGGCCAATGGGCAAGATCCGGACTGGTCACGCGCCACTCTCCTCACAATCCAAACAGATGCCGGGCAAGTTGGGTCTGGGTCCATTCCTACTACAGTCCCGTACCCAAAAGAAGCCGCCCGTGGACAATCCCAACAGCAAATCAGGCGATTCCCACCGCCCCACCTACTCGATTTTCCCAGGCCTCCGGGCCAGGGGCCCAAACGAGGCTGCCCACCAAATGGGGAGGAAGCATGGCACCCAGGGAGTCGAGGCTTTCTGGATCAAGATCCAGCACGCGGAGTCCGGGGCTGTGCAACAACGGGTGGACGTTTTTCCCGGCAACCACGGGAATGCCGGCCTCACCGGCCAGGCCCTCCCCGCTGGCCTTGGCGACCGCTTCCTTCAGGGCCCACCATCTGGCCCGAAGCCGCTGCCGTTCGGACTCCGGCAACAGTTCGAGTCGTTCTCGCTCTTCCCGCGCGTAGGCATAATCCTCGAGCATGCCGCCGTCTCCGGAGGAAAACGCGCTGTCGTCCAGGTCGGCCAGGTCAACGCCCAGCCGACTGTTCGCGGGGGCCAGCGCAAGCAGCAGCCAGCCAGCAGTCCGTGCGTAGGAGAGGGAAAAAGACTGCCCGGTCTTCGCCATCCGGAGCTTCGGGGTCCCGTGCGCCACCGACGCGCATTGCTGACAGTACTGTGTGAGTTCGAGGTCGCCGGGAAGGATCCCGCGGCCCGAAGGCATCACACGGTTCAACAGGTCCGCAGCCAATACCCGGACAAGGATCCGTCCTGCCACAAAGTCGTCGCGCGGGCGTCCGGCAAGGTATGCGCCGGCGCGGGCGAGTTCGTCGGGCAGCAATCGGACCGCGGGATGCGTCGCGGCCTCCGCCAACGGGGCGGCCGCCCACAAAGGGGCCGAGAGTCCCGCTTCAGGACTCTTACCCGGTACGTCGTGCATTCGGATTGCGCTCCTTGTTCCGCGGGTCACTGGCCACGGATGCATGGCCGGTTCGACTGCATCGAGTATCTCGCATCAGCGCTGGAAGCCGGAACCAATTCCGATACACACAGTGGGCGCTGCGCCACATATTGGTTTGAGCTCCCGCGGCCGGCTTCAGCCCGACCGGCGCTCCTGCCCAGGCCCGGGCATTGGCCCCGCTGGCAGGGATCGCCGGATTCCCAAGCGGGTGGACGGCAGCTCCCTCCAACCAAGTTGGTGAGGCATCACACGGCCCTGTGATTCCCGCCCCAAGACACCTCCCGTTAACCTCCCGGTCCACCTGCCGTTCACCTGCCGTGACTACGGTGGGCGCGTACGTGCCGGCCGGGCGGCGGCGGACGCCTTGTCGGCGTGCCGCCGGAGCATGGTTGGGCTCCATCGTCCTGGTCCGTCCCCTACAGGGGGCTGGGCCGAGCACCACTTCCAGAAAGCCACAGTGGAAACGACTCCCAGCATTGCCGACAATGGATCCACCGCCCCCTTGTTCCTGCCGCAGTTCCCGGGCAGCGAATTGGCACCGAAGCCCCGCACCCTCATGGACATCCTTGAGGCCAGCGCGGCGGCCCACCCCGAAGCCCCCGCACTTGATGACGGCGAGCGCTCGCTGACCTACGCGGAACTGCTCGTGGCCGTCGACGAGATGGCCGGGCGCCTGCGCGCAGCCGGACTCGGCGCCGGGGACCACATCGGCATCCGCATCCCCTCGGGAACGCGCGAACTCTACATCGGCATCCTGGCCACGATGAGGATCGGCGCAGCCTACGTTCCCGTCGATGCCGACGATCCGGAGGAACGCGCCCAACTGGTCTTTTCCGAGGCCAAGGTCGCCGCGGTCGTGGGCGAAAAGGGCAAGATCACCTCCCTGCGCGAGACGGCAAACCCGGCGCCGGCCCGGGACGCCGCGCTGGGCGACGACGCCTGGATCATCTTCACCTCCGGATCCACCGGGACTCCCAAGGGCGTTGCCATCACGCAGCGCTCGGCGGCCGCCTTCGTCGACGCCGAGGCCAGGATCTTCCTGACAAGTGAGCCCCTGGGCGCCGAGGACCGCGTGCTTGCCGGCCTGTCCGTGGCCTTCGATGCCTCCTGCGAGGAAATGTGGCTGGCCTGGCGCCATGCCGCCTGCCTGGTGCCGGCCCCGCGTGCCCTGGTTCGTTCGGGCATGGACCTGGGTCCCTGGCTGGTGACCCGCGGGGTCACCGTGGTCTCCACCGTCCCCACACTCGCCGCCCTCTGGCCGGCCGAGGCCCTGGAAAACGTGCGCCTGCTGATCTTCGGCGGCGAAGCCTGTCCGCCCGAGCTTGCCGCCCGCCTTGCGGTTCCAGGGCGCGAGGTCTGGAACACCTATGGTCCGACCGAAGCGACCGTTGTGGCCTGTGCCGCGCAGATGGACGGCACGGATCCGGTGCGCATCGGCTTGCCGCTCGATGGCTGGGACCTTGCCGTCGTCGACGCCTCGGGCTTCCCCGTGGCCCCCGGTCAGAGCGGGGAACTGATCATCGGCGGCGTCGGACTCGGTCGCTACCTGGACCCGGCCAAGGACGCCGAGAAATACGCGCCCTTCGAAACCCTGGGCTGGGAGCGCGCCTACCGCTCGGGTGACCTGGTGCAGGCCGACCCCGAGGGTCTGGTCTTCCTGGGCCGGATGGACGAACAGGTCAAGCTCGGCGGCCGACGCATCGAATTGGGCGAAATCGATGCCGCGCTCCAGTCCCTGCCCGAGGTCTCCGGCGCCGCGGCAGCGGTGAAGACCACCGCCGCCGGAAACCAGATCCTCGTCGGCTACCTGGCCGCCGATCCCGCCTACGACACCTCGGCTGCGCGCGGGCGGCTGGCGGACATGCTTCCGGCGCCGCTGATCCCGCTGCTGGCAATCGTCGACGCCTTGCCCACCAAGACCAGCGGCAAGGTCGACCGCAACGCGCTGCCCTGGCCGTTGCCCGGAGCCACCGCCACCGGGCCCGAAGGGGTGCTGCCGGATCTCGGCCAGGACGCTGCATGGGTGATCGAGCAGTGGACCCGCGTGCTGGGGACCCCTGTCGGCAGCCTTGACACCGATTTCTTCGCCTCCGGCGGCGGTTCGCTCTCCGCCGCCCAGCTGGTCTCCGCCCTGCGCGTGCGCTACCGCACCGTCACGGTGGCCGAGATCTATTCCCACCCGCGCATCGGGTCCCTGCTCGAGGCCCTGGGCACCAGTTCCGGTGCCGAACCCGAGACCCGAATCGTCGAGCGCACCACCCGGCGCGCCCAGGTCTTCCAGACGCTGATGGGCATCCCCACCTTCATCCTGGTGGGCATGCGCTGGCTCGTGTACCTGGCCGCCGGCAACAACGTGCTCGGCGCCCTGGGGGTCTTCACCGACGCACCCAGGCTCTCCTGGTGGGCGGTGGCCGCCCTGTGGCTTGTCTTCGTCTCCTCCCCGGGGCGCATGGCGCTTTCGGTCATCGCGGCCCGGATGCTGCTGCGCAATCTCAAGCCCGGGAACTACCCGCGCTCGGGCAAGGTGCACCTGCGGCTGTGGATGGCCCAGCAGATCGCCGATCTGGTTGATCCCGTCTCGCTCGGCAACGCGCACTGGATCCAGTTCTACGCCCGCGCCCTGGGCGCGAAGATCGGCGCCGACGTCCAGCTGCATTCGATCCCGCCGGTCACCGGCCTGCTCACCGTGGGCCGCGGCGCCAGCATCGAACCCGAGGTCGATCTCACCGGCTACTGGATCGACGGGGACCGTGTCCATGTGGGCACCGTCGAGGTCGGTGCCGAGGCCACGGTCGGGGCACGCAGCACGTTGATGCCCGGCTCCGTGGTCGCCGACGGGGTGGAGCTGGCAGCAGGCTCCGCCCTTGCCGGAAGCACCAAGGCCTTCTCCTCCTACTCCGGCTCCCCCGCAGAACGCAGCGGCAAGTCCAAGCCCTCCTGGCCGCAGGAGCCGTTGCGTACCCGCCGGGTGCGCAACGCGATGTTCGCCGTGGCCTCCTCGGCCCTGGGCGCAATTCCCCTGCTCTCCATCCTGGGAGCCATCATCGCCGCTGCCCTGCTGCTGCGCGGCCAGGCCTCGCTGCACGAATCCCTGCTCCGGCTCACGCTGGCCGTCCCGGTGGCGGCACTGGTGTGGTTCGGCCTGAACATGCTGCTGGTGCTGGTGGCCACGCGCCTGCTGGGAATTCGCCTGCGCGAGGGCTGGCACCGGGTCGACAGCAGGATCGGCTGGCAGGTCTGGGCCACCGAACGCCTGCTGGACATGGCCCGCGACCTCCTCTTCCCCATTTACGCCTCGCTCTTCACACCCGTGTGGCTGCGCCTGCTCGGCGCCAAGGTCGGACGCAACGTCGAGGCCTCCACGGTGCTGCTGATCCCCAAGATGACCACCATCGGTGCCGGGGCCTTCCTGGCCGACGACACCATGGTCGCCACCTACGAACTCGGCGGCGGCTGGATGAAGGTGGGCCGAGCCAAGATCGGCAAACGCGCCTTCCTGGGCAACTCCGGCATCGCCGGAGCCGGGCGCCGCGTGCCGCGCAACGGCCTGGTCGCGGTGCTCTCGGCCACCCCCGCCAAGGCCAAGGCCGGGACCTCCTGGCTGGGCAGCCCGCCGGTGCGCCTGCGCCGCACCGCGGTGTCCTCCGACGATTTGCTCACCTACGCGCCGCCGCTGCGCCTGAAGTTTGCCCGCGCCCTGTGGGAAATCTGCCGGATCGTGCCCGTCGTGGTCACCGTCGGCGTCGCCGCGCTGGTGCTGGCGCTGTTGGACTTCCTGGCCGCGGAATACGGCTATCTGGCCGCGGCACTGCTCAGCGGCGCGGTGATGCTTGCCGCAGGTGCCGTCGCGGCAACCTCCGCGGTCGTCGCCAAGTGGCTGCTGGTGGGCCCCATCCGCCCGGGCGAACACGCCCTGTGGAGCTCCTTTATCTGGCGCAACGAGGTAGTTGACACGTTCATCGAAATGGTCTGCGCTCCGTGGTTCGCCCACTCCGCCGCCGGCTCCCCGGCCCTGGTCTGGTGGCTGCGGGCCCTGGGCGCGAAGATCGGCCACGGCGTCTGGTGCGAAAGCTACTGGCTGCCCGAGGCCGACCTGGTCACCCTCGGGGACTCCTCGACCGTCAACCGCGGCACGGTGGTCCAGACCCACCTCTTCCACGACCGGGTCATGGCAATTGATACGGTGGAACTCTCCGCTGGATCCACGATGGGCCCGCACGGGGTCATCCTGCCGGCAGCATCCCTGTCGGAAGGCGCCACCGTGGGCCCCGGTTCGCTGGTGATGCGCGGAGAATCCGTTCCCCCTTCAAGCTACTGGATGGGCAACCCCGTCCAACCCTGGAGCCAGCCGCGCGCATGAGCCACACCCAACAGACCGACACCTCCACCGCCGCCGAGGCTTCCTTCATCCCGGATGCCTATGTGCCCCGCTCCGGCAGCGCCGACTACCGTGTCACGCACTACGACCTGGACCTGGACTGCAAGCTCGGGGGCAACCGGCTCGACGGCAGGGCCACCATCACCGCCGTGGCCCTGGTCGAGCTGCACCGCATCAGCCTGGACCTGTCCGGGCTGCGGGCCTCCCGCTGCCAGGTCAACGGTGCCAAGGTGGCCCGGTCCACGCAGAAGGCCGGCAAGCTGGAGCTCCACCTGGTGACTCCGGTGCCCGCCGGGGAGCAGTTCACCGTGGAGATCCGCTACGGCGGGGTCCCGAATGTACGCGATGGCATCTGGGGCGAGGTCGGCTGGGAGGAACTCACCGACGGGGTGCTCGTGGCCGGACAGCCCAACGGGGCCCCCACCTGGTTCCCCTGCAACGACCACCCCAGCCAAAAGGCAAGCTACAGGATCTCCGTCAACACCGACGCCGGGTACCGCCCGGTCTGCAACGGAAAACTCGTTGACCGCCAGCGGCGCTCCAGCCGCGAACGTTGGACCTACGAGGTCAACGAGCCCATGGCCACCTACCTGGCGACTATGCAGATCGGCCGCTACGAGCTGCGCTCCCTGGCCGGCACCGAAGCCGGTGCCGCACCGCTGGGCGGACGGCATGCAGGTGCCCCGGTCCCGGTGCCCCAGCTGGTTGCCTCGAACACCTCCCAGCTGCGCCGGGTCTCCTCCGCATTGGCCGATCAGCCCCGGATGATGGAAACCTTCATCGAGGCCTTCGGCCCCTACCCCTTCGAGGACTACACCGTGGTGGTCACGGAGGACGACCTGGAAATCCCGCTGGAGGCGCACGGGATTTCCATCTTGGGCAACAACCACCTGCTCCCGGGATGGGAGCAGCAGCGATTGATCGCCCACGAGCTGTCCCACCAGTGGTTCGGGAACTCGCTGACCGTCGGGTCGTGGGAGGACATCTGGCTGCATGAGGGCTTCGCCTGCTATGCCGAATGGATCTGGTCCGAGGCCTCCGGCGGCCCGAGCGCCGATTCACGCGCCAGGGACGCTTGGGCGATGATTGAATCCCTGGAGCAGGACATCGCCATCGGGGCCCCCGGGCCCAAGGACATGTTCGACGACCGGGTCTACAAGCGCGGTGCGCTGACGCTGCACGCCCTGCGGCTGGCATCGGGCGATCGTGCGTTTTTCGCGATGTTGCGGGCCTGGACCGGGGCACGGCGCCACGGGACGGTCACCTACCGGCTCTTCCGGGACCACGTGGACGCGCACCTGCCCACCGCACTCTCCGCCGAGGCGTTCCTGGAACCCTGGCTCTTTGAAAAGGCGTTGCCGGCACTGCCTGCCCCGGCGGCAAACTGACAGCGGAGGGGGCTCGGCCCCACCGCCGTCGCGGTGCTCTTTTCACCGTATAGAGCCTGGTCACAAACCCCCTTCCGGGCACCCAATGTTCATCTTCCGTTCATGGCGCGCGGATACGGTCAACCCCATGCAATTGCTTGATTTGGCCGCCCACGGCTACTCCGTCCGCGACGACGACGATGACGACCCGGTGCTGTTGACCTCCACCGGCGAAGTCGTGGACACCTGGCGGGAGGGCTACCCGTACTCCTCGCGCATGGACCGTGCCCAGTACGACCTGGAAAAGCGGCTGTTGCAGATCGAGCTGCTCAAGCTGCAGGTCTGGGTCAAAGCCACCGGGCGCCGACTCGTGGTGCTCTTCGAGGGCCGCGACGCCGCCGGCAAGGGCGGGACCATCAAGAGGTTCACCGAGCATTTGAACCCGCGCGGGGCCCGCGTCGTGGCGTTGGAAAAGCCCAGTGAACGCGAATCCACCCAGTGGTTCTTCCAGCGCTACATCGCCCACCTGCCGGCCGCCGGGGAAATGGTCCTCTTCGACCGCTCCTGGTACAACCGTTCCGGCGTCGAACGCGTGATGCGCTTCTGCACCCGGGAGCAATTCGACAGGTTCATGCACCAGGCACCTGCTTTCGAGCGGCAGCTGGTTGATGACGGGATCGTTCTAGTGAAGTTCTGGTTCTCGGTTTCCCGCCGCGAACAGCTCACCCGCTTCACCATCCGCCAGATCGACCCGGTTCGGCAGTGGAAGCTTTCCCCCACCGACCTCGCCTCTCTGGACAAGTGGGACGCCTACACCGAGGCCAAGGAAGAGACCTTCCGCAGCACCGATACCGATTGGGCACCGTGGACCGTGGTGAAGTCCAATGACAAGAAGCGCGCCAGGCTCGAGGCAATGCGCCACGTGCTGAGCCTCTTCGACTACGAAGGCAAGGATCACGAGCTCGTGGGGACCCCCGACCCGCACATCGTCGGACCCGCCTCGGCAGTCGTCGCCGACGGTGAGGAATTCTAGGGTTCGGTTTCCCCCGCTGGGATGCGGCGCTGGACTGCGATTCGTGTGCGGTAAGAAGCGCCCTCGGTGGTCCGGTCCCGCGTGACCCCGTATTTTCCTGCGAATCAGAACTTCTCAAGTATCAGGCCCTTGAGGGTTCGGTTCCGTTATCCGAATCCCAAGGGAGTTCTTGGTTCCCACTTGCCGAAGCTTGAGAGAATTACCGTCATTTCGCACGCAGCACGAAGAAAATAAAGCTCAAGAACGATTCCCTGCCTTCGAATTGAGGCGGGATGAGTTCCGGGGGCGCATCGGCAGAGAAAGGTGGTTCACTGACTACCTCGATCTGGAATCCGGCCTTGGCAAATGCGTCCGTCATTTCGTGCAATGGTCGATGCCAATATGTGAGGATCGCCGGTTGGCCATTGAACGTGTGCTCATCTGAATACTTCGTGAGCTTGAAGTAGTCGGAACCGGGGTTGGTCCATGGGTAGAGGATCGGATGGTTGACAGACATGATGAGTCGGCCTCCGGGTCGCAGTACTCGCCGTATCTCCTGTAGCGGACTCAGCCAGTCTTGCAAATAGTGAAAAACCAGCGAGGAAACCACGTCATCGAACGTTTCCTCGGCGAATGGCAGCGGCTGGCCGAGGTCGGTTGTCAGCAGATCTGCTTCCGCACCAAGTCTTTTCCGGGCAAGGCTGATCATTGCTTCACTGGAGTCAAATCCTGTCACGCTGGCGCCGCGATCACGGAGCGCCTTCGTCAGCGGCCCGGAACCGCAGCCAGCATCTAGAATTCGACGATTACGGACATCCCCTGCGAGTTTTATCATCGCCGGCCGTTCGTAGAATCCATTGATCAGACTGGTTTCATTTTCAGTCGAGTACGCTTCGGCAAAGCTGTCGTAATCGGTGTCCTGCGTCATAAACCAATTCCTCCGGACCTCAGAATGGGGGGCTCATTTATATGAGGCTAACAGCCTTCCCGCATTCCCACGGATAATAATAGAAACGACACACTCACCCGAAATTAAGCTTTCGGGACGATCCTCTTTCAATATTCTGAAAGTCCAATTCCTCCCACTGGTTCCCATTAGCAGGACGGCCATGGCGCATGACCGGGTTCCTTGCGACACCGTGATTCGGCGGATGGACCATGACACGACAGCAACGCCGTCGTCTCCGGTTCGTCCCGGCCTGGTCGGTGATCCCCGATTCCGCCGGACCCTCCCCGTGCCAGTCGTCAAGTCAATTTGCGAAGAGTCTCATCATCTCGTCAAGAGTTGCGCAGGAACCAGGAACGCCCACGCCGGAGGCCCTTGGCCAACCTGTCGACCGCGTGAGCCGACTCGGCCGACCCGACGTCGGAAAACGACCCCGTCCCGCCATACAAGCTGAAGGCTGTTGCAGCGGCCGCACGGAGACCGCGCCTGTCCGCAACGCCGACGAACAGCTCGTGGAGCCAGCCGGCAGCGTGGCTCCGCTGCTTGTCGCTTTCGGAGCGAGCAACGGTGCGGACTTCGGCGATTGCGGAGAGGATTTCATCGCGGACAGTTTCAACAGCCCATCCTTTGCTACTCATGGAACAATCTTACGGATCACACCGAGCTGGGATGCTACATTCGGCGTCGAAAACCACACGCTAGGGTGGTCACATGATGACAATCATTTCAGCCCCAGGGGATCTCATCGTGGCAACCAAGGATGGTGTGGACGTGCGGTTCGCCGGGGTTGAGTCGATTGCCGACGCTCCGTTTTCCGCAACTGAATGGTTGGGAAAACAGGGAATAAGACTCCACCTCGAAGGGATCCGCAGTCCCGAAACCCAGCGCCGCGACGAACACCACGTCAAGGAAATATCGCAGTGGGCAAACCTGAGGGAACGTGATGGGGCGGAAACAGCCGGAGACGCACCGGCGATGCCCGGTCAGTTAGTTCTTGGCCCTGTTGGAGCGGATATCTCGGATGATTTAGGAACCATCTATCGATGGTCTGCCGGACAAGTCGCAGGAAGCGGGACCGATTGGGATGCCACCTGGGTGTATCTTCCGGAACCTCCTGCTGCTGCCCGATTCCTACGCATTGACTTCACTCTCGATGGAGAACCAACTGGAAAAACATGCAATGTGCAGCTTGGTTAACGTCCAAAAATCTTTCGACAAGTGTTCCTGGCGTCGACGCCAAAGACAACCAGACAAATAGGATTCGCTGTGCTGGGGGGTGCTTTCTCGCAGCATTCGGGCTTGGTGCGGCCCTGTTGATTTCGGGTTCGGCGGTCGCCGTTGGTCTCATGGCTTTTTGGTTCGCCCCCGAATACATTCGAAGCTGGCGGGCAGGGACTGGAAAAGCCATCCGAAACCCTTCTCTGGAAGGCCCCCTCCGGGTGTGATCGTACGGCCTACTGGTAGGAAACGAACCATGGCTTCGGATCGATGTCGAAGGTCTGCTTCGGTGTGAACGTCGGGGAGTCCTCGTCGATGAAGTTCTTCCACGCCATCCTGATGCCGTCGGGCAGGTCACGGCGCAGGCTCTTCCACGTCTCCATCTTCATCCCCGGCGTGCCGTTGCCGTCTGCATGCAAGACCATCGCGAGTTCGGGGTGCGAGGTATCCAGCGCGGACCGGTTGCGGATCATGCTCAACTTGAACTGGTGCAGGATGACGACCTTCTGCGGCAGGTGGTGCTTGCGCGTCAGCGCAGCCAACCAATCGTTGGTGCGGTTGAGCTCAGCGGCATCCACGGAACCGATTTGGACCATGTGACGCTGGCCGGGCTTGAGCCGCCACTCGGGGTCGTAGGCAATGCCGACGTTGGGGTAGACCAGCAACTTTTCATAGTGCTTGGCCTGGGTCAGGAAGTCGTTGCGACCCGGTTGCAGGTCAAGAACCACGTATACCCCTGCTTTCTCGGCCGCCTTCACCCATGACTCGAGTCGTTCCACGGGAACGTAGCTGGAGTACTTCCCGTCCTTGCCCGCGGACGCCGCGGCGACTGTCGAGATGATCTCGAAGGCCGGCACGACCTTCTCCTTGCTAAAGGGCTGGTACTCCGCGGCGTACTTTTTGGCGAGCTTGATGGCCCCATCGACGTCCTGTTCGCCTAGCAGACCCAGTGAAGCCGTCCCGGGCGTCCCGTACAGCGCGACCATGCGCCGGTCCGGAAACACGATCTGCCCGCCGCCTGGAAGTTGCATTCCTCCGGCAGCCGTTGCCGCCAGGGCAGAGAAATCCGCGGCTTTCCCGAAGCCGCCGCCGATCGCGTACAGCTCCGAGTCCGCGTGTTCCTGGAAAAATTTCTGGTTCTTCGCAGCCCTTGGGTCAGGCGAGGCCATGGTGTGGAGCTCGGCCCCTGCGGCTTGGGCCGTGACCAGTGCCGGACCTGCCGCTTCCGCGGCTTCTTCCCCCGAGCGAACGACGACGGCGAAGCCGGAATCCGTGGTTCGCTCGACCGGGTCAATGTCTGGCAGATCGGCATCGGATGCCGCCCCTTCGACAACTTCCCGACTCCCCGCCAGTGAATCCGGCACAGTTCCGTGGGCAATGAGGGTACGTGCGCCCAGACGCTCCAGCTCGGCGGAGAAATCTTGCCGCTCCGTTGCTTCGTCCGGTGCGTCGCCAGGTGCCACGAGCAGCGGGACGCCGAGTGCGCGGGCCTGACCGGCGGCGGCTTCCTGCCCGCCGTCATTGCCCAGCACGACGACTGCGGGTGCCTTTTCGAAGAACGCCTCGCTGGCTTTCAGTGCCATCTCCGCGGGGTTGCCGCCGATCTGGCCGATGCCAGCCTCGGCCCCGGCCAACACAACGCTGTCTTGGTTCTCCTGCGCTTTGGCACCGACAACGCCGGCGTCGTCCCCAGGATCCGCTGCGGTGCACCCGGCCGCGACCAGGGCAAGAACCAGCCCGGAAGCAACCGCAGCGAGACGTCCCCTTGCCCGAATCGTCATATTTTTACCCCCGCGTCGATCATCAGCCAAAGATTTTCACCGGCATCGTTTTATCGTTCCTTCAACAGAAAGCGCCTTCGAAACCGTTGGAGAGGCTTCAACGACGGCAACCACTAAAGGAGAACGATCACCACTAATGACACTAGCAACAACTTCCGTTGTTACCCCAACGAGCTGGCTGGCACAAGAACCGGTAAAACTTGAGCCGGTGGATACGAGGCCTTGGCCATGCGCTTACGCCCAGGGTGGGACGACTGACTCGCTGGAGCGCGGGCTGGACGGGGCCATCGCGAATCAGGACTCGGCGTCCGCCGCGTCACAGGACTTGTTCTTGAGGATGGGTAACCTCCCGCGTAACAAGGGGACAAGCACTTCCATATTGGCCAACATGGATTGAAGGCCCGGCCAATGGGCCAGCGGGCATCCTGCCACCGCACCGAGTCGCATGGCGATTCTGTCCCGCTCCCACGAGATGCTTTCCATGTGAGGCTCGCGTCACGCGGTGGGTTTTGTCCTGCGGAAGGTTCCGCTATCGGAATTCCACAGTCTATAGATCCCGGCGTCTCCCGGTCGTCAAGGGGTGATTCGGTCGCCCACAGACCAGCGGATGCTGCATGTGCAAGACTGAGCGGCATGACTTTAGACAAGGAGCTGGACAGGATCTTCGCTGCCCGAGACCGGGCGAACATGCAGCCGACCATCGATGCGTTGCTTCCCCTGCTTGCTTCGAATCCCGGGAATGCGCGAGTGCTCTACGAAGTCGGAGGGGCATATGACACTGCTGGCAAGGAAGAAACAGCCCTTGGATTTTACGAGAACGCCCTCGCTGCTGGCCTCAAGGGCGATCTGCTCCGCCGTTGCTATGTCCAATACGGGTCAACCTTGCGAAACGTGGGGCAGTACGCAAAGTCCAGCGCGGTCTTCGCGACAGCTCGCACTGAGTTTCCCGGGTCCCCATCGCTGGGGGTGTTCGAAGCAATCACCCTCCACGCAGCAGGCCGACCAGATGAAGCCATTGCTTCGCTGCTTGATGTGGTGGTGGATTTCGTTCGCTCTCCGGACATCGATAGATACAAGTCGGCGATCAGTGGGAACGCGGCCTATCTCCGCTCGCTGGATGGACGAGGTACACCCCCCTGTAGCTGAGTCCCGCTGAAGGATCCCGAGGGCAAACTCGCGCTACCTGGTCCGTGAAACGATCGTTATCGCGCTGGCAGCCCTGGGCCGAACCAGCGGCATAGCGCGTCCGTCAGGTCTTGGGCAGTTCCTTGCCCAACCCAGGCAACATATCCGTCCGGGCGGATTAGCACGGCGGTAGGAGGCGTCACGTCACCCAGGAGGGGCAGTCGCCACGGGCCGGTATACCGGGCCTCGACCTGTTGGACGTGATCGGCCCAGGGTTCGATCTCGAAGTGGCTCAGACCGTCGAGTGTTAGCAGGACCGGCTTTGCATCGTGGAGCAGCGTGAAGACACGGGTCGGACCGTTTGCCGTATCGAGATCAAGATCCGGCATGCGGCGTCCGAGAAGCGGGTGCCCCTCCCCTAAGTCGTAGGTGATGTCGAGTCCGTGGATCAGTGCGGCAACGTGCCGCCGAGGCTCATCCATCGACATGAGTTCCTCGTCGGTCTCGGCGAGCGCCTCGGTTCGGGCATCGGCGCGTTGCAGGGCTGTTTGCGCCATCGAATGCTTGAGCGCGCGACCACCGACGGGGTGTCGCTCCGCGTGGTAAGTGTCCAGAAGGGACTCGGGTGAGAGGCCATTGATCACCTGTGCGAGCTTCCACCCAAGGTTGACTGCGTCCTGCAAGCCCAAGCCGATCCCCTGGCCGCCTGCGGGATAGTGAACGTGAGCGGCGTCCCCGACCAGCAGCACCCGGCCCTTGCGATAGGTCGCTGCCTGCCGCGTGGCGTCGGTGAATCTGGAGATAGAGGTCGGTGTATGCACTCCGAAGTCTGTTCCATACGCCCAGGTCAGGGAATCGCTCAGGTCACCCAGGGTGGGATCCTGCCGCGAACCGACCTGTCGCTCCGTCGTGATGACACGATAGGTACGCCCGTCCGGCATCAAACTAAAGCCGTGGACCCCGGACTCATCCAAGTGCGTACCGGAGGGTACTTCATCGGTTGCTTCCACTTCGGCGATCAGGTTGCTCCGGGTCGCGTCCCAGCCGGGGAAGTCGATGCCGGCGCACTTGCGGACCACGCTGCGGCCCCCGTCCGCGCCGATAAGAAACGCGGCCCGGATCTTTGCGCCGTCGGCGGTCTCGACTTCGACGCCGGACTCGTCCTGGATGAAGCCAACCACCTCATGACGGCGATGGACGGGCACCCCGAGCTCCTTGATCCAGTCTTCGAGGATTGGTTGGATGCGGCTCTGCCACAGGCCGAGCCCGTAAGGGTGCCGCGTCGGAAAGTCGCTGATATCCAGAACCGACTTTCCGAATCGGGCCGTCTGCACGGTCGTGCCCTCGTCCAGGAATCGACCGGCGATCCCCCGCTGGTCAAGGATCTCAATGGTGCGACAGTGAAAGCCGCCCGCACGGGATTCCGTCAAGGCCCCTGTCGGAAGCCGCTCCATGATCGCCACGTCAATACCAGCCAGTGCCAACTCACCAGCCAGCATCATGCCGGCCGGTCCACTTCCCACGATGATTACGTCTGCCATCCCATCCCATCCTCTTCGCGTGATGCTGTGCTGACGGGCACGCCAGAGCAGTGTATTCCACAGCACGGGTCTTGCTGCAAGACCCCCTCGCGGCGCTATCCTGAAGGCGGGAGGGGGTGCTACCCCTCCTGGAAAACTGTCGTCGCATTTCCAAAATTGCCCTTGCAGATCCTCGCCGAGCGGGGCAGGGTCTTCCCTTGCGGGCGGACCAATGCGGGCGCGAACGTTTTGCCGTGCGCGGCATTCAGCGGAGACGCGTTTTAGGCGCGGGCCTGGACGAGATTGGCGAACGGCAACCTACCGTGCAATTGGCGGAACTCGGCATGGTAGTTTGCCTGGGCCGCATTGAGCTCCTCCGCAGGTAGCTCCTTCCATGCCATGAGAAGGGCTCCTGTTTCCGCCAAATGCCAGATCAGCCGGCCGTCCCAGTGTCCCGGCGGCTTTCCATTTCCGAAGTCCAAAAATTCTTGGATCTGGCGTCGAAGCCCGCGGTTGCCCTTACTGCCGGGGCTGGCCTTGCCAATGAAGAGGACATCTGCGTCCTCAACCCATTCAGCGGTGAGCCCGGCCATGGGCAGGGATGGATTCTTCTTCTTGAAAATTCCGGCCGTGCTTTTGGTGAGGAACCGCGGCTCAAACCCCTCGGGCCGCAACACAACGAATATCCCCTGACGCTGCGGAATCCGATTGATTTCAAGGTCCGTGATGGGGCGGAATCCGGTGAATCCGTCGTCTTTGAGCGTTTTTTTGTTGAACGGCATCGGATTCCTTGGATCTTGGCGGCGGGAATGTTGCGGGGCACTCTCCCGGAGGTGCCATGATTCGCACCTCCGATGCTACCCGGCCGGGCAATGAACGCGTTTCCCCGATGCCAGGCGTGAGGTGGTCGTCCCGATCTTGCAGGGCGCCGCGTCCGGGGGCCTCCCCCGCGGAAAATGGTTTGCACATCCGCTGGATGTCGGTGAAAGGGCAGCGTCCGTGGGATAGCAACCTACAGTGCCGGCCTATGGTTCGGGAAAATGCCGGTGCCGTCCAACCACCGCAGGACAGTGTCGGCAAATTCGCTCGGACGCGTCTCGTGAACGTTGTGACCAGTGGGTATGGTGACGAGAGCGCACTCGGGGATGAGCCCTGCGACCTCCACGAGTAGGTCCTGCGGAACAGGGCTGGTGGGACCGCCTCCGATGAGCAACGTGGGAGATGCGATATCGGGCAGTCGCCTCCACCAGCGGCGAGTGGAATCGTTAACCTGTTCAACGATGGCCGGCACGACCGCCCAATCGAACCCCAGGACTCCCTCGGGGCGTTCGGGAACCGGCCGTGTCCGGGGGAACGGCGGCGGGACGTCCTCGACCACGAGCCGTGCGATGCGACCCGGCTGCGCTTGGGCAACCATATATGCGACAGCGCCGCCCATCGAGTGGCCGATCAGCACCACGTCGCGCAGATCCATGATGTCAAGGACCTCGATGACGTCCGCGCGCATGAGTTCGAACGAGTAGGTGCCCGGCCGATCGCTGTCGCCATGCCCGCGCAAATCCAGATTGACTACTCGAAACAGCGAAGCGAACCGCTCCTCGACCCCGGACCAACTCGCTGCTTGTTCCCCGAGCGCGTGCAACAGGACCATCGGCGGCCCACCGGCAGGGCCGGAAATGCGGCAGCCGATTCGGATTCCGCTGCCGAGCTCCACCAACCGCTTTTCCACCTGCGAACCGCGGCCGCGCCGCCATGAATATTCGTGGCCGCCCGGAGAGGGATTGCTCGTTGAGTGTTGGTCCCTCACGAATCCGGCTCGTATCCGATGAGCCAGTGCAGCCCGTGGCGGTCGATGACCTGGCCGTCGGAGGCTCCCCAGGGCTTGGGGGAAAGCGGATCCAGCACCTTCCCGCCAACTGCGAGTTTGTCGAACCACTCGTGGAGGACGGACGGTCCGGCGGTCCCCAGCAACGAGAGCATGAGTCCTTCGAACTTGACGCTCTTTCCTCCCGTGGCAGCATCCGATCCGGCCAGCGCCACTACGCCGTCGAGAACGCCATGGGCGATGGATTCCGGCGGACCGTCCTTTCGGCCAAATTCTTCATAGGTGTACAAGGAGAGTTTTCCGCCGAAAACGTCCGCATAGAAGCCGAGCGCTTCACGCGCCGTGCCGGGGAAACTGACATAGATCTGGGGAGCAGCCATGGGCATAGCCTACGAAAACTGTTCTCCTTCCGCTACAGGTCGATCGGGGCCAGGGGCGCAAGCGGGGCCACGGCCCCGGCCCAGGATCGGTGCCGGTGAACCGATCGATCGTGGCCGGCCTCGGGGTTGGCCCGCCGAACCGAGCCCAGGCGGTCGTTCTCACAGCGGCCGCCCGTAGGGATAATCAACCCAGGCTCCGGTGCCCTCCTTCGGACATGCCTTTTCGGCGCCCTTCCGGGTGCTCCACGCATCCGCTGGATAGCTGGCACCCTGGAGCACCTTGTCCAAACTCTCGACTTGTTCCTCACGCCCGTCGGCGTATCTGACGTCGAATCGAAAAGAGCGATATGGAATCTTCAGCCAGCGGGACTTGGTCCACACGGACGTGGCACGGGCGGCAACCGGGATTTCTGCGCTCATTCCCCCATCTTGGCACGAACGAATGTGCGCTGGCGCTTTCGAACCCGGCCACCGATGCCTACCGGGTCTGGTCCCCCGCGCTTCCGCCCAGCATCCGGCTTGCCAGGTCCTGGTGGGCCAGGCGCCGCATCGCGGCAAAGATCGGATCGTAGAGCGCCGTTCCGAGCACCGAGTACTCCACGGCCCGCGATGTGTCGGCTTCGGGCAGTTCCGCCATGTCGATCTCGGCGATCGCCATGATGTGCCGTGCGTAGCCGTGCAGCCGTTCGCGCCCCATGGGCAGGCCGGCCGCTTCGGCGGCGGCCAAGGCGCGTTCGAGCTGGGCGACGGCCGCGTAGCCGGGGTCGCAGAGCTGGCCGATCTCCGCCAACGCCGCCCGGGCCCGCGGATAGTCACCGTGTGCGTCCGCCTCCACGGCCGGCGGCAGCACGGCGATCGCTCGTCCCAAAGTACTGTAGCGGTCGGCCTCCGGTTCGTCGATGATTCCAACGATGGTGCGCACCCCTGCCAGCGGCAGCCCCACGACCTCGGTGAGCGCGCGGATCAGCGCCAGCCGGCGCACATGCTCTTCGCCGTAGTCGGCCATTGTTGCACCGACCGACTCTCCGGGGGCCAGCAGGCCCTCGCGCAGGTAGTATTTCACGGTCGCCAGCGGCATCCCGGAGCGCTTGAGAAGTTCGGACATTCGCATGCGGCAACCCCTTGTGTTGGATAGTTAAGGTATCTATGTTGGATAGTACAGCTATCCAAACGGGTTCGAAAGAAACACCCCCATGGAACCGAGCACGTTGGTCCTCGCCGGAATTCTGCTTCTGGCCCTCATCACTGTCGAATCAGGCGGCGCCTTCCTCGTCCGCGTCGCCGCCGGCGGGGTTCCCGCCAACGACCTGCAGAAGTCTTGGTACCGGGCAGGGC
This sequence comes from Paeniglutamicibacter sulfureus, assembly GCF_030512175.1. GTDB lineage: Bacteria > Actinomycetota > Actinomycetes > Actinomycetales > Micrococcaceae > Paeniglutamicibacter > Paeniglutamicibacter sulfureus. Next base: position 211,726 of record NZ_JAULBL010000001.1, read on the forward strand.
ACGCCCATGCAGCGGTCCTGCTGGTTCTGTCCTTGGCGATCCTAGCCTTCGCCGACCACCTCGACGTCCCGACCTGGGTCGACTGGATCGCCCGCTCAGGCGTCCCGGTCGCCGCTATCTTGATGCCCGCCGGCTCCTTTCTCTCGGTGCTCGGGAAAAACCCCGAGAAGCCCAACCGACTGTCGCTGCTGATCGGCCTCAGCGCCGCCTCACTTACCGCGGGGCTGTTGGCCGTGGGGATCGGGGCGATCGCCACCGGGGCCGGGAACGCCTGAGGATACGCCGCAGGCTGGCAACACGCCCCCCCAGTTCGCGGGGGTGCGGGCGGTTTGTTCCCGGGGCTTCGACCGGGCGGATTGGCGACTTATCCACAGCCCTGCAGGCCACGGGTCCACCGACCCGCGGATCGGTCCATGCTGGGATTCCCGCACCGAATCCCCAAGGATGGCCATGACCACGACGAGCAAGCAATTGCGCCGAAAACACCGCAAATCACCGAAAGCACGGCGACCCGGCCCCCACCCGTCGCGCGCCTCGGGAATCGAACGGCTCCACGGGCTGGAACCTGCCTACATCGCCTGGAGATCCCGCACCGTGACGCACGGCCAGGCCCACGACGACTGGGACGGGTTGCTTGTCCTCCTAGAGTCCTACGCCAATGTCTGGCCATTCAACGCACCCGACGCGTTGGCCCCCCGACCATTCGCCACCATGATCAAGTCCATCCGCCGGCTGCCCGGTGATGTCGCCTGCCAGGCCCTGAACCGCCTGGATGGCTACCTGCATTTCCTGCAAGACAACGGCCGATGGACGGCCGGAAGCGAGGACTTCGGCCTGTTGCACATGCTGGTGCTGATGCGGATTCCTGGCTCTGCCCATCGACGAACCCCTCGCGAATGCCCGATCGACATCCCCGCCAGGCACGGCCACGGCATAGCGCTCGTGCAGTGGGCCGCCTATCTCCTGGACGAGATGATTGAGGGGAAATTCATTCCGAATTCCACCGCATCGCTGGCGCTTCCGGTCACAGATCCTGCGGGCCCCATCCTGCTGGCCCCGGGACTCTACCCGCTTCCGCTCACGATCTTCATGGACCTTTTCACCGCCATGGACGAAGCGGAGCTCTTCGAAACCGCTGGAGACGAATGCGCCTGGGACGAGGACGAATATGTCGGGGAAGTTCCGGAGAACAGCGGCGAGCCCTATCCCACGCATGCGGGGATTGCCTTGCTGGATGACGGGCATCCACGAAACCAGGATGCCATCCGCAGCCTGCTGGCCGCCTACCTCAAGATCCTGATCTGGGCCGAGGCCAAGCCCGCGGTCGGCTTGGCAGGCCTTCGACGGGCCGAGGAACGCTTGGCCCTCCTTGCTGACGTCTCCAAGCAACCATCCGTTGAACGGGCCACCACGGAAACGAACATGTTGACCCTCGGCGAAGACATCCAGGACCGGCTAGCGGAACGGTATGGCGAATTATCCGCCTCCATCTTCGCTTGGCTGGAAGCCGGGGTCTTGGAATACACCGCCGGAACCCTCGTCGCGCAGCCTATTGTCCGCGAGGCCATCAAGGATCTACACGACGAATACAACGAACGCCGAAGGCCGGCCACCGCCCGCGATTTCGCGGGAGGTGGCCGGCCTTCGTAGCCCGTGTTGCCGGCGGGCGTTAGCGCTGCACGGCTCCGAACCGCTCGGCGGCAAGTGCCACCGCGGCAGCACGCGCCTCGGAAGCTTCGTCGGCTGTCAGCGTGCGATCCGCGGCACGGAAGCGCAGGCCGAAGGCCAGCGACTTCTTGCCTTCCGGAATCCCGGTGCCCGAGTACACGTCGAAGAGTGCAAGGTCCTCGAGCAGTTCCCCAGCGCCTTCGCGCAGGGTCTCGAGCACCTCTGCCGCCACCACGTGCGCATCAACCACCAGGGCCACGTCCTGGGTGGAGATCGGGAAGGTAGAGATCTCCTTGGCCACGATCACGTCGGCAGCGGCCTCGAAGAGCTCGTCCGCGTTGATTTCCATCGCGACGGTGCGCTCGGGCAAGTCCAGCTCGGCCAACAGCTTCGGATGCAGTTCGCCGGCGTAGCCGACGTGCGTGCCGTTGCGAAGCGCCAGGGCCGCGGTGCGTCCCGGGTGGAATGCCTGGTGCGAACCCTGCGAGACGACGACCTCGACGCCCAGCACGTCACCGACCAGCTTGGCGGTGTCCAGCGCATCGGCCCAGTCGTAGACGCGCGGGACGTGTGCGGCGGCAACCGGCGAATCGTGTCCGGTGAGCACCGCGGCAATGTGCGTCGGCTGGTGCGGCAGCCCGTTGTACAGCGCCTCGAGTTCCTCCTCGGAGGGGCGCTCCCCCAGCGGCGGGATCGTGGCGGTGCCCAGGGTCTCGCCGGGCAGGAAGACCTGGCCGGCCTCGTACAGCGCCAGGTCGCGGAAGCCGCGGCCGTGGTTGCGGCGGGCGATGCCCAGCAGGCCCGGCAGGATCGAGGTGCGCATGAAGCCGAACTCACTGGACATCGGGTTGTTCAGCTTCACGGCCGCAACCTCCCCGGCCTCGGGGGCACCGAAGGTGTTGTTCTGCACCTTGGTGACGAACGGGTAGGAAAGCACCTCGGTCAGGCCCGCGTCGGCCAATGCCGCCACGACGCGGCGGCGCTGGCCCTGCACGCGGGAGAAGCCGCGGCCCGGAGGGGCCGTGGGCAGCGTCGCCGGGATCAGGTGGTAGCCGACCAGGCGGGCGATTTCCTCCACCAGGTCCTGCTTGGTGGCCAGGTCGGGGCGCCATGACGGCGCGGTGACGCGGTAGCCTGACTCGACGTTCTGAATCTCCGCGCCGATCTCGCCCAGCGCCCAGGTGATCTGCTCCTCGGTGTAGTCGATGCCGATCAATGCCGAGGCGAACCCGGCGGGCAGGTCGATGACCACGGCTTCGGGCGCGGTGCCCTCGTCGGTGATCTCGGTGGTGGCGGTGCCGCCGGCCAGCTGGACCAGCAGGTCCACGGCGCGCTGGGCGGCCACGTCGGCGATGTTCCAGTCCACGCCGCGCTCGAAGCGCTTCGAGGCCTCGGAAGGAAGCTTGTGGCGGCGGCGCGAACGCGCAATCGAGATCGGCTCGAAGTGCGCCGCCTCGATGAGCACCGTGGACGTCGCGTCGGAGACCTCGGTGGCCGACCCGCCCATGACCCCGGCAACGCCGATGGCCCCGGATTCGTCGGTGATCAACAGGTCCTCGGCGTGCAGCTTGCGCTCCTTGCCATCGAGGGTCTTCAGCGTCTCATCCGGGTTCGCTCGGCGCACGGTGATGGTGCCGGTGAGCTTGTCCGCGTCGTAGAAGTGCAGCGGCTGGCCAAGCTCCAGCATCACGTAGTTGGAAATGTCGACGACCAGCGAGATCGAGCGCATCCCTGCCAGGTTCAGCCGGCTGGCCATCCACGGCGGGGTGGGCAGTGCCGGATTCACTCCGGTGACCTTGCGGGTGAGGAACCTGTCGCAGCCGTCCTTGCCGTAGATGCCGGCGGCATCGGCAAGCTTGACCGGGTGGCCCGGTGCGGTGGCAGCATCCACCGTGACCAGCGAGGCAGGGTCGGTGTAGGGGGTGCCCGTGGCATGTGCGTATTCGCGGGCCACCCCGCGGATGGAGAACGCGTAGGAGCGGTCCGGGGTGACGTTGATTTCCGCCGCCTGGTCGTAGAGACCCAGCAGTTCCATCGCGTCGGTGCCGATCTCCGGGTCAAGGCCCAGGGCCGAGAGCACGATGATGCCGTCGTGGTCGTCCCCGATGCCCAGCTCGCGGGAGGAGGCGATCATCCCGGCCGAAACGTGGCCGTAGGTCTTGCGCGGGGTGATCCGGAAATCGCCCGGAAGCACGGCGCCGGGCAGGGTCACCACGACCTTGTCGCCCTCGACGAAGTTGTGGGCGCCGCAAATGATGCCCTGCACACCCGAGGGGTCGATGCCCTCGTTCGTCAGGGTCTGAGTGGCACCTTCGGGCACCACGCGGACCTGGCACCAGTTGATGGTCTTGCCGTTGGTCTGCTGCTCCTTGACGATGGACAGGACCTGGCCCACCACGATGGGGCCGGAGATCTCGTCGGTGGGACGGTGCACGTCCTCTTCCTCGAGGCCTACCTTGACCAGCTCGGCCATGACGTCTTCGGCCGAGGCATCGGCCGGTACCTGCGCGTATTCGCGCAGCCATGAAAGTGGAATACGCATGTCTTAGATCTCCATCCCGAAGTGCTCGCTGAACCGAATGTCGCCCTCGATCATGTCGTGCATGTCGGGGACCTCGTTGCGGAACATCAGGGTCCGCTCCACGCCCATGCCGAAGGCGAACCCGGAATATTCCTCCGGGTCGATGCCAGCTGCACGCAACACATTGGGGTTGACCATGCCGCAGCCGCCCCACTCGATCCAGCGCGGGCCACCCTTGGCACCCGGGTGCCAGATGTCCAGCTCGGCCGAGGGTTCGGTGAACGGGAAGAAGTTCGGGCGCAGACGGATGGAGGCGTCCTCGCCGAACATCTGCCGGGCGAAGTGCTCCAGGGTGCCGCGCAGATCGGCCATGGTCAGCTTCTTGTCGATGGCCAAGCCCTCGAACTGGTGGAAGACAGGGGTGTGCGTGGCATCCAGCTCGTCGGTGCGGTAGACCCGTCCCGGGCACAGCACGTAGATCGGCAGCTCGCGCTCGAGCATCGAACGCACCTGGACCGGTGAGGTGTGGGTGCGCAGCAGGAGGTGCGAATCGGCGGGCTCGATGAAGAAGGTGTCCTGCATTTCGCGGGCCGGGTGGTCCGGGGCGAAGTTCAGCGCGTCGAAGTTGAACCACTCGGATTCGATCTCCGGGCCTTCGGCGATTTCCCAGCCCATGCCCACGAAGATGTCGGACACGCGGTCCTGCAGCGTGGAGAGCGGGTGGCGGGCACCTGCACGGCGGCGGCGCGGGGCGGCGGTGACGTCAACCGTCTCCTCGACGAGGATGCGGGCGGCGTCCTCGGCTTCCAGCACGGCGGTGCGTCCGGCCAGGGCCTTGTTGACGCGGCCGCGGGAAGCGCCCAGGAGCTTGCCTGCGACTGCCTTCTCGGACTTGTCGAGGCGGCCGATTTCCCGGTTGGCCAAGGACAGCGGGGACTTCTCCCCGGTGTGTGCCAGGCGTGCCGCCTTCAGCTCGTCCAGGTTCTTCGCGGCGGCAAAGGCGGCCAGCGCGGCTTGCACAGCAATGTCGATGCCGGCCTCGTCGGTGGGATGCGGGACAACCGGCGCGTGGCTGTCAATGACATCCACTTCCGGGCTCGTGGGTTCAGACATGGGGTTCTACGGCCCTTTTCACTGTTGATGGTGTCTCTGGTTCTGCATCCCATTCTAGGTGCTAGCCCCGATGGGTTTGGAATCGCAACTGGCTCCGCCCCTTCCGGGCGTGGTTGTGGACATCCAAGGGAAGGTTGGGCAATAGTTAGTCCCATGTCCCGAGTAATTCGAACCCTTGCCCTGCCTGCCGCCGCCCTGCTGATGATCGGCTCCCTCGGGGCGTGTTCCGCGCCACCCGCGCCCAATGCCACCGCCGAACTCCTGGCCGGTTCGCTGGCGGACCTGGACCTCGCCTCGGTCCCGCTGGCGGGCAGCGACGCAGCCACCGCGAGCGCCGAGCTGGCGGAATCGCTCAAGCCGCTGGAATCGATCCCCCGCACAGTCACCCTCGCCTCTGTCACCGAGGACGAGGGCTCTGATGCACCCAAGACCGCCACGGCCGTGTACAACACCGTGTGGGACGTCGATGCCTCCGACACCGACTGGACCTACCAGACGCAGGCAACGCTGGAACTCGATGACGAAACCAAGACCTGGGCGGTGCGCTACTCCCCCTCGATGGCCGTGCCCGGGCTGGAATCCGGTCAGTACGTCGCCAAGCGCAACTCCCCGGCCAAGCGCGGGGAGATCCTGGGCAACAACGCCCAAACCCTGGTGACGGACCGCCCGGTGCTCCGCATCGGGATCAACAAGGAGGCCATCGGGGAGACGGAATGGGAGGACTCGGCCACCAAGCTCGCCAAGGTATTGGAGATCGATGCCGAACCGTATGCCGAGAGGGTTGCAGCTTCCGGCCCGCGGGCGTTCGTCCAGGCCATCACCCTGCGCGACGATGCCGACCGCACCGTCACCGATCAGCAATTGAAGGCGATCCCCGGCGTGCTGGCGCAGCCCGATACCCAGCCGCTGGCCCCGAGCCGGAGTTTTGCCCGGGCCATCCTCGGGTCGGTGGGCGAGGCCACGGCGGAAATCGTCGCAGATTCCAAGGGCAGCGTTGCTTCCGGGGACCGGGTCGGACTGTCGGGCCTGCAAAAGGCCTACCAGGACGAGTTGGCGGGCACCCGGGGCTACAGCATCAACATCTACAACCAGGACAAGGCCGAAGTCTCAACCCTGGTGACGCGGGAAGCGGTGGACGGCAAGGATCTTAAAACCACGCTGGACCGGAACCTGCAGGAATTTGCCGAGTCGTTGATCGCCGACTCGGACAGCGACGCCGCGCTGGTCGCGGTGCGTCCCTCCGACGGGGCCATCCTGGCCGCCGCCGCCGGGCCCACCGACAACGCCCAGAACACCGCGTTGTTGGGCAAGTACGCCCCGGGCTCCACCTTCAAGGTCATCACAGCACTGGCCATGCTCCGTTCCGGGGACACCCCGACAACGAGCGTGGATTGCCCGGCGACCATGAGCGTGGACGGCAAGGCGTTCAAGAACTACGACGGCTACCCCTCCAGCGCGCTGGGAAGCATCCCGCTCTCCGAGGCCGTGGCGCAATCGTGCAACACCGTCTTCCTTGAGGGCGCTTCCAAGGTCAAGGCACCTGCCCTCGCCGACGCTGCGGCCTCCCTGGGCCTGAACATGAGCCCCGCCACGGGCGCGGCATCCTTCCTGGGGTCGGTGCCGGAGGACTCCACGGGCACCGAGCTGGCGGCCAACGGCATCGGCCAGGGAGTGGTCCAGGCCTCGGCGCTGGGCATGGCCACGGTGGCAGCCTCGGTCCAAAACGGCGCCACCGTCAGCCCCCGCCTGGTGGTAGACCCCAAACCGGATGCCGCCGCCAAGCCCAAGAACCCGTTGACTGCTGCCGAGGCCAAGGCGCTTTCGGGCATGATGGCCCAGGTCGTCGACCACGGCACGCTGAAGGACCTCAAGTCCGTCCCCGGCCCCGCGATCATCGGCAAGAGCGGCACGGCGGAATACGATGCCGAACGCAATGCCCACGCATGGTCCATCGCCGCGCAGGGAGATCTCGCGGTGGCCGTGTTTGTGGGCGACGGCAGCGGCGGGGCGCAGACGGCCGGCCCCATCCTTGCCGAATTCCTGGCCGACGCCCAGTAGGCGCCGCTCCGCCGCACACCCCAGGCATGCCAAAGGGACCGACAAACCCGGTTTTTCCCGGACTGTCGGTCCCCTTGGCGTTCAGCGGCCGAACCCCGAAGTTCGGCGTTGCGCGGTATTAGGCGTGCACGTCTTCGGTGCGCTCGGGGCGGCGCATCGTGCCGACGGCGACTACGGCACCCAGCAGGGCCAGGGCGCCGAAACCGAGAGACAGGTAGATCGGAGTGTTGTCCTTGGGCTTGGCCACGGCTGTCATCTCGCCGGTGGCTTCGCGCATGTCGAAGCTCACGGTGTTGCCCTCGATGTGTGCCCCGGCGCTGGCGGAGGTGACCTCCCCCGGGAAGGTGACGGTCATCGTGGACTCGCTCAGGCTCGAGGTGTCGGTCCCGGCAAGTCCCCGGGCGGAGAAGTGGTACAGGTCGTCGCGGTATTCGATGTTGACCTTCGGGCCAAGCCTGCCGGAAAGGTCGCCCAACTTGGTCAGCGATTGGTTCTCGATGCTGAAGACGTAGCCCTTGAAGTTTTCCTCGTCGTATGGCGCCTTTTGTGCCTCCGCGGGGATGCCCAGGAAGAATTCCTCCTCGGTGGTACCCATCTGGGTCATAAGCTCCTCGACCGAGATGTCGCCGGCAACGCGCTTGTCGAATGCCACCACCATGTCGAGGCTGGCCTCTTCCGGACTCGAGACGACCAGATCCACATCCATCTTTATGCACCCGGTCAGGCTCAACATCAGCGCCACCATGATTCCAATGACGGATACGATCTTCTTCATGTATTCTCCTCCACGTTCGGGGCATTGATCTGCAACGATGCTCCCGGTTCAATAGTCAACACTAATGGTTGGATTGCCTTGGCCGAGAATTGCCGCATGGGCTCCCCACCCGCCTTTGCGTAGGCTCCGGGATTACACTGGGGAACCATGGACACCTGGGAGCGCACACGCGAGGTCGCCAACTGGCTGAACCTGAGCACCATCAGCGGCCTGCTGCTGGCCGCCGGCACCGGATGCAACATCGAAGGCGGTGCGCGGGGAATCCTCTATGCGCGCAACTACACTCCGGTGCTTCCCAAGGCGGGAGCCTTCACCGTGGGCAACGTGGTTTTTTTCCGCCCTTCCCTTGGCACGCCGGCCCAGCGCCCCGCGTTGCTGTCCCACGAGGAAACACATGCCACCCAATACGCCCTGTGCCTGGGACTCCCCTTCATCCCCCTGTACTTTGCGGCGGCCGGCTATTCCTGGCTGCGCACCTCGGATCCCGCATCGCGGAACATCTTTGAACGCGCCGCCGATCTGCAGGCCGGCGGCTATCGTGAACGGCCGGTACGCAAGCTGCTCCCCGTGGTGGCAGCCGGCCTGCGACGGGGTCTTCGCCTCGCAACGGCAACTGCAAGCACGACCAAGGGAACTTCGGCATGAGGCGCACACCGGCCATCACGGTGCGCGGGACAGCCTCCGCGACTGCAGTACCCGACGTCATGGGCATCTCCCTCACCGTCCAGGTTCACCATGCGCAAGCTGCGGAGGCCTTCGGGCTTGCCTCGGAGCGTGCCAGGGACGTCATCGAGGCGGTGTTGGTTGCCGCCCCGGGGGCAAATCTGGCAACCACGGGAATCGCACTGGCCGCCCGCAACGCCTGGCGCAACGAGGAATCCGTGCTGGATGGCTACGATGCCGAAACCAACATCGAGGCCTCCGACCTGACGACGGACAACGTGACCTGGGTGTTGGCGGCCGCCGTGGCAGCCGGCGGGGACGCGTTGCGGATCCACTCGATGAATGCCGAGGTTTCCGACGCCGCCGACGCCCTGCGGAACGCCAGGGAATCGGCTTTCGCCGATGCACGTTCCAAGGCAGAGCACCTGGCCTCGCTCGCCGGAGCACGGCTCGGGCCCGTGCTACTGGTCCGAGAGGTCGCCGGCGAACCAGTGCTGCCGCTACAACGCACCAAGTCCACCCAATTTGCGGCGGAGTCCATGCCGGTGGTTGCCGGCCGGCGGCAGCTCTCGGTGACGCTCGAGATCCGCTGGGAACTCAGCGCCGATGAGCCATCGCCGGAGGCGGGTGCCTAATACTCCGTGCCGGCGCCAAGCCTTGGTTCGGTGGCACCGGCCAAGGCCAGCTGTGCCACGCATGCCACAGCCCGGGCATGGATCGCGATCCGGGGGGCGGCGGGATCCATCCAGGGAACATGGATGAACCCCGCGCGGAGCCCCGGCGCCCTTCCGGCGTGGTGCATCAGGGAATAGAACACCTGGTTGCAGACAAAGGTCCCGGCGGAATAGGAGATCTCGGCCTCGACGTCGCCGAGTTCGGTGGACGGGTCCCGTAGTGCCTGCAGAGCGGATTTCAGCGGAAGGCCCGAGAAGTACGCGGCCGGCCCTCCCGCCAATACCGGCAGGTCGATGGGTTGGTCCCCGGCGTTGTCTGCGATCCGGGCATCCAGGTGGTTGATGGCGACCTTTTCCAGACCCAGTGCTCCGCGGCCCTCGGCCAGCCCGAGGCTGATCACCACGCGCGGCTGCCAGGTGGCCAACAGCTCTTCGAGCATCGCCGGGGCCGTGGCAAACACGCAGGGCAGTTCCGCGGCAATGGTCGCAATCCCCTGCTGCTCCAGAATGCTCGCGGCTTGGCGTGCGATGGACATCGAGGGGTTTGAGTCCCTGTCGCCGAAGGGTTCAAAACCGGTGAACAGGATCACCGGGTGGCACCTGCCAGGGTGTCGGCCAGGACCGCGCGGACGATGGGAAGGTCTGCAGGTATCCATTCCAGGGCCTCGAGTGCTTCGTGTTCCAATGCGACCCAGGCCAGCTGGTCGTGGTCCTCGAGCGTGTCCGGGGTTCCGGCGGTGACCTCGGCAAACCAGACGCGCATCGCTGCACGTTCGTTGAGCACCCATCCCTCGGGGACCGGACCGAAGACCTCGCTGCCCAGGGCCACTTCGATGCCGAGCTCCTCGGCCAGTTCGCGCTTCACCCCGTCTTCACAGGTCTCATCGGGTTCGAGCTTGCCTCCGGGAAATTCCCACATTCCCGCCAGCTCCGGCGGCGCGGTGCGTCGCGCGGCCAGCAGCCGGCTCGGGGACACGAGCGAGTCCAGGATCGCGGCGGCGACTATCTGTTTGTAGGCCATGGTCTTTATCCTTCGTTGGGAAGCGTCGCGGAAGCCCCGAGGATGTCGGGTTCGATGTGGATCACGCACGGGAGCGGAACGGCGCTCGGATGCGTGTTTCGCCGTCGCGCAGTTGCGCGGCCGGCGACCTAACCGCGTCGTTGCGCCCGTGCCGAGGCATAGAGGCACATCGTCGCAGCGGTTCCCACGTTGAGAGATTCGGCGATCCCGTACAGCGGCACAGCCACGCGGTGGTCGGCACCTGCAAGTTCGGCTTCGTCCAGGCCCTGGCCCTCGTTTCCGAAAAGCCACACCGTCTGGTCTTCCAGCGCCGGTTCCCCTTCGGGCGCAGCTGCCCCGGCCCCGGCGCGCCGTGCGGCGCTGGCATCCTGGAGCGCATCCAAATCAGCGGCAGCGTAGCCGTCGGCTGCAAGAACGGTGCTGCCCTGGCCCTTGAACGCGGCAAGGATTTCACCCAAATCGACATTGGTGACGATAGGCAGGTGGAAGACGGAACCGACGGTGGAACGCACGGCCTTGGGGTTGTAGATATCCACGCTTCCCCCGGTCAGCACCACTGCGTCGGCGCCCGCTGCGTCCGCTGCCCGGATGATCGTGCCGGCGTTGCCCGGATCCTGCACGCGGCACAATACGGCCACGAGGCGGGGCTTGCCGGCAGCTACCTCCTGCAGGCTGGTTTCGGGGATGATGCACACGGCCACGATTCCCTGTGGTGTCACGGTGTCGGCCATCGCCGCCAAGACTTCCTGGCTGACCAGTCGAGTATGGATGCCGTCGGCCTTGTTGGACATGACCTCGAGTTCCGGATAGCGGTCCAGGCAGTCTTCGGTGGCATAGACGGCCCGAACAACGGGTGCCCGGCCATGTTCGGCATTTTCAAGGTGGAGGCGCAAGGCCTCGCGGACGGCCTGTGGGCCCTCGGTCAGGAACTCGCCGCTGCGGGCGCGTCCCGTGCGGGTGGCCAGTCGGGCCACTTCGCGAACCTTTTCGGCACGAACATTGGTCATGGTCACTTCGTTGTCTCCGGCAAGATTCATGGGAATGACTTTACCGGGGATACGCCAAAGGGACGGAATCGCAAACGATTCCGTCCCTTTGGACTAGAGCTTTATGAGCTCAAGGACTAGGCGTCCTTGATCTGCTGGCGGGATTCGCCGCCTGCAGGCTCGAAGCCGGCTGCCTTGGCAGACTCAATGCTGTTGAACCAGTATTCGGCAACAGTCTGGTCGAACCAGGTCGAACCCGGGACGTGGTACTTGTTGGAACCGGCGTTGCCCTTGATGATGAATCCGGCCGGAGCCTCTTCACCCTCGACACCCTTGACGGCACCGGCGGCCTCGGCCTTTTCGGCCGGGGTACCCTCTGCTGCCGGGGCTGCAACGGCAGCCTTCTTGGCCGGAGCCTTCTTGGCCGGTGCAACCGGAGCTGCGGCGGCGGCCTTGGGGGCGTTGACATCGGCCGGGAGGGCCTGCTTGGCAACTGCAACCAGTACGGCGAAAGCCTTGGCATCCGAAACGGCCAGCTCGGCCAGCATGCGGCGGTCAACCTCGACCGACGCAGCCTTCAGGCCCTGGATCAGGCGGTTGTAGGTCAGGTCGTTGGCGCGGGATGCAGCGTTGATGCGCTGGATCCAGAGGCGACGGAAGTCACCCTTGCGCTTGCGGCGGTCGCCGTAGCTGTAGACGAACGAGTGGAGCAGCTGCTCCTTGGCCTTGCGGTACAAGCGCGAACGCTGACCGCGGTAGCCCTTGGCGCGTTCAAGAATGACGCGACGCTTCTTATGGGCGTTTACTGCCCGCTTCACACGTGCCACGTGTGTACTCCTTTGTTTCTGTTCCGCCTGGCCTCAAATATTGGGCCGGCAAAAAATCTTTATGTGGTCGGGAATCCAGGATCAGGATTCCCAAGACGGACTGGTGTTAGAGACCGAGCATCCGCTTGATGGTCTTGACGTCCGCCTTGGCGACCAACTGGTCAGATGCCAGGCGACGGGTGATGCGGGAGGACTTGTGCTCCAGGTAGTGGCGGCGGTTGGCCTGCTGGCGCACGAGCTTGCCGCTACCGGTGAGCTTGAAGCGCTTCTTGGCGCCACTGTGGGTCTTGAACTTCGGCATATCCGCCGTTCTCCTTACTTGCTCCCGGGATCCTTTCGGACCGGGGGATCGTGCGGACTCCCGCGTTTGGGGGAATCCGTGGTTCTGGTGTTGCTCTTGCGAGCTGCCCTGCTCGGGGCGACCTTACTTGGTCGTCCCGGGCTTGGGCGCGCGGGTTGCGGGCTTCGGACCCGGCTTGCCCGCAGGCTTTGGTGGCATGGCCATTGGCTTGGGAACGGCCATTGGCTTCGGTGCCGCTGCCGGCTTGGCTGCGACGGCTGGCTTGGGGGCCGCTGCCGCTGCCGGCCTGCTGACCGCCGGACGTGCTGCTGCCGGTGCCTTTGAGGCTGCCGGACGGCTGGAAGCCTCGCGGGCGGGTGCCGACCTGACAGGGGCCTTGGCCGCTGCTGGGGCTGTCCTGACCGGGGCGACCTTTGGTGCCGCGGCTGCTGCGGCCTCTTCAGCCGCTGCCTCCGCACGTACCTTGGCAAGCTTTTCCATGATGTCCGACTCGATGACATCGGCAACGGAGCCGCCGATCTCGCCCTGGGGCTCCGAGGTGTCCATCTTGGCCTTCGGGTTGGCTGCCTTGGCCTTGTCGGCATCGCGCTGTTCCAAGCGACGGGCTTCGGCCTTGGCCTCTGCCTTGTTCTTGAGAGGCCCGACAACCATGACCATGTTTCGGCCATCGATACGTGGCGTCGACTCAACCAAGCCAACCTCGGCAACTGCCTCGGCAAACTTGTTCAACAGACGAATGCCCATTTCCGGACGCTGCTGTTCGCGGCCACGGAACTGGATCATGGCCTTGACCTTGTCACCGGCGCCCAGGAAGCGAAGTGCGTGTCCGACCTTGGTTTCGTAGTCGTGCGTGTCGATCTTCAGACGGAAACGAATTTCCTTCAGCACGGTGTTCGTCTGGTTCTTGCGCGTTTCACGTGCCTTGACTGCAGCCTCGTACTTGTACTTTCCGAAGTCCATCAACTTGCACACGGGAGGCTTGGCGGTAGGCGCCACCTCCACGAGATCAAGGTCGGACTCGACGGCAAGACGAAGTGCATCCTCAATACGGACAATGCCAACCTGTTCACCGGCAGGGCCGACAAGCCGCACCTCTGGGACGCGGATTCGATCATTAATGCGTGGATCGCTAATGTGTTGCTCCTGAGTAGTTCGAAGTTCGAGGCCACCGCAGCAAAAGGAAAGGCCCTCGGCTGCATGTGCAGGCGAAGGCCCCAGATTCGATCGATGAAAATTCATCCAGCCAACGAACCCCGCGGGGTCATCGGCACCGAACTTACCCGGCCGCCTGATTCGGCTGCTGCGGGTGGGAGTGGCCTCCACTTGCGTACTGGTTCCATGGCTCCTTGGTCACATCCACCCGGTGGGCGGCGCATCCAAGTACACGGATTCAGTCGGTCTATGGAAAGCTTAGCAGTATGAGCACCCCTGAAACCAATCCGGACTCCAACAACGCCACCAACGAGATCCGCGACATCGCCGAGGTGGCAGCCGTTGAAATCATCACCACCGCCGCCGTTCACCTCATGAGCGCCGCCGCAGTCAAATGCGGACTGGCCGAGGGCAACGACGCCGAAGAGCTGAAGGACCTTGACGAGGCCCGCAAGCTCATCACCGCCCTTGCAGGTTTGGTCGTCTCCGCATCCCCGGAAATCGGCTCCCAGCACGCCGGTCCTTTGCGCGACGGCCTGCGTTCGCTGCAGCTTGCCTTCCGCGAAGCCTCGACCTTCCCGGACGAGCCGGGCAAGGGCCCGGGCGAAAAGCTCACCGGCCCGGTGAACTAACACCCGCGTAACACTGCAAGATTTTGGCGGCTTGCGGTCGAGAGGTTGATCACAGAGTGGTTCCGGGCAGCCGGCACCGACTTGTTCCTCCCGGCCGCAGTGCCGAAAAATGCCCCGCTTCACGGCGGGGCATTTTTTGTTTGTCCCCCGGCTTATGCGTCCTGGATGAGTGTGCGTGCCCGGGTCGTGGCCCGGCGCCGGCGCACCTGCTGTGCCACCAACGCCACCGCGCACACCACGGCGGCAATGGCACCGACCACGATGAATCCCGCGTTTGCACCGAACGAGTCCACGGTGGCACCGGTGATGGGCGAACCCAGTGCCGTGCCGGTGGTCAATGCCGAGCCGTACCAGCCCATGGCCTCCCCGCGCCGCTTTTCCGCCACCAGGTCGGTCAACCATTCCGAGGCCGCCGAGAGCACCGGCGCGCACAGCATGCCGGGCAGGATCGAGAACAGGGCCAGCGACCAGGTGCCGGTGGCGAACGCCATCGGGACGGTGAGCACCGCCATGGCCAGCAACAGCACAATCGGTGAGATGCGCCGGTTCTGGCTGCCGTAGATCAGCCCGCCCACCAGCGAGGCGCCGCACCAGAAGAGGAAGACGATTCCCAGCTGGCCCTCGCTGTGCTGCGCGTCGAGAAGCGAAATGATGCCGACCTCGGTGCCCGAGAGCAGCAGCCCCGCGCCGGAGGCTGCAATGAACACCGCGATCACCGAGGCACTGACCCATCCGAACTTGTGACGGAAGCCGCGTCCGCGGGCGGAGATGCGCGCCCGCGTCGACTTGGCCCCGGCCAGGATCAACTCGCCCTCGACCTCTGCCAGGCCGCCGGGTCCGGCGGCGATCAGCGAGGCCTCGGCCCCGAGGCGTTCCTCGTGCGGGTTGGCCTGGGTGGCCACGGCTCCGGGCTGGCCGGACCGGGTGGGCGGATTCAGGATCATCAGCGCCACGCCGCTGAGCGATGCCGCGGCGGCGATCCCGATCATCCCGACGGTGGTGTCCAGTGATGTGGCCACGATCCCCGCTGTCGCCGGTCCGACGATGAAAACCAGTTCGGTGCCCATCGCATCCAGGGCGAAGGCCGACCGCCGGGTCTCCCCCGTGGTCATCACGCCCAGGGCGGTGCGGACCACGGAGAAGACCGGCAGGGAAAAGAGTCCGCCGAGGAACACGAGTGGCAGCACCCAGGTGAAGGAGACCTGGGGAACGATGCTCCACACCACGGCTTCGGCGATGATGGAGGGAATCAGCGCCCGACGCAGCCCGTACATGTCCACCACGTGTCCGCGCCAAGGTGCGCCCAGGGCGATGCCAATGGTCATCAGCCCGACCACGAGACCGGCCGGGCCCCAGTCAAGTCCCAGTTCGTTGACCAGGTGCAGCAATAGGAGCAGGCCGACCGTGGCGTGCGGAAGCCGGGCCACCATGCCGATCAGCAGCAGCGGAGCCACACCCGGCTGCCGCAGCAACTGGCCGTAGCGACCGAATTTCATGCCGGCGTACCGGGATCCGAGGTTGGTCCTGCCTTCAGGGCAACCTCGAGCGAATCGACATTGTGGGCAAAGTCCTGGTTGGCCGACAACCGCGCGTGGATCCGCGAGACGCACTCGCGGGCCCCTGCCTCGTCGATACCCGGGCGGAAGGTGAATTCAAGGCGCAGTTCCGGTCCGGAACCCCCACCGGGCACGGACGTGCCTGCGGCGGTGCGCGACCCCACCCCGCGTCCCGGTGCCATGTGGATCGCGGTGAGTGCCGCTTCGCTCGCGGCCTGTTCGGCAACCACGGCTGCCAGCTCCTCGCTGAGGTAGCTGGGGGTCCAGTCCTCTTGCCGGGCAAGGGCCCACATGCCCGGACGGCGCAGCACGAAGGTGAAGTCGGCGCCGGGGTCCAGGACCAGCATTTGGGCTTCCTCGCTCACGGCCGAAAGTGCAGCCCGCGGGGCGTAGACGGCCACGGGTCGCGCCTCGGCATGCCAGGCCTGGAGGTTCTCGACACTGCTGAACACCGGCAGGGCCTTCCGGCCCTCGGGAGCCGTGAGGGTGACCAGGGCCATGTCGGCTTCCTTGTCCTCGGCAAAGCCGTGTTCCCCCATGCCGCCTTCGGCCAGCTGTGCCACGACGGCGATGTAGACGCGGGCCCCTGCAAGGGCGGCATGGACCTGTTGCTCGGTGCCGGTTCCGGCGATGAGGCCCTCGAGGGCCGCCTTGAGCTGCGCGTCGATCAGGCCGTTGTCGTTGTCGAAGTTGTGCAGCGGGTTTCCCTCGCCGCCGAGGTCCCGGCCTTCCCAGCTTTGCCCCGCGGAATCTCCGGACCCGCCGGCGCGTGCCAGGGCGGCGGCGATATGTCCGGGCAGGTGGCGCTCTGCGCCTTGTCCGGCGGGGGAAGAAGGAGAATTCGTGCTCATATGCACATGCTATCTTGCGCCCGCGTCAGGGGTGGATCGCGGGATTCGGTGCCTGTGGCCCGGGCGCCCATGTGCCGGGCCGATTCGTTGGGTGCCGGTGCCCCGGCGGTGTGGTGAAGCTCGCTCGGAGACACGGATGGGGGCAGTGCCGCAACGCGGCAGTGCCCCCATCCGATCGATGCCTGTTGCCGCCCGAAAGCGGCGGCCGCTGGATCCTAGCGGCGCCCTGCCACGTCCAGTGCTTCGGCCATGGTGAACTTGCCGGCGTACAGCGCCTTGCCCACGATCGCGCCTTCAACGCCGCTGGGGACCAGTTCGCGCAAAACGCGCAGGTCCTCAAGGCTGGAGATGCCGCCGGAAGCGATGACCGGCTTGTCGGTGCGCTTGCACATTTCGGCGAGCAGTTCGACGTTGGGTCCGCGCAGCGTTCCGTCCTTGGTCACGTCGGTGACCACGTAGCGGGCGCATCCGGCATCTTCCAGGCGAGCCAGGACCTCCCAGATGTCCCCGCCCTCCTTGGTCCAGCCGCGGCCGGACAGCGTGGTTCCGCGCACGTCCAGGCCCACGGCAATCTTGTCGCCGTGGCGGGCGATGGCCCGTGCGGTCCACTCCGGGTTTTCCAGGGCGGCGGTGCCCAGATTGACACGGGTGGCGCCGAATTCCAGGGCGCGGTCGAGGGACTCGTCGTCGCGGATGCCGCCGGAGAGCTCGACCTTGATGGTCAGTTCCTTGGCAATGCGGCCCAGGATCTCGGTGTTGTGGCCGCGGCCGAAGGCAGCGTCCAGGTCCACCAGGTGCACCCATTCGGCTCCTGCGTTCTGCCACGCAAGTGCTGCCTCAAGCGGGTCGCCGTATCCGGTTTCGGATCCGGCCTCGCCCTGGACCAGGCGCACGGCCTGGCCGTCGGCCACGTCCACGGCGGGCAACAATTCCAGGATGTTGTTTTGGTTCTCGGTCATGATCATTCCTTGGTTTTTCCGGGCCGGCGCATTGGGGCCGGGTGATGCGAGGCGGGGCCGGCAACGATCGTGCCGGCCGGTGGGGTGCCGGTTAAAGCGTCAGGGCGTAGGCTGCGAAGAGCGCCATCCCGGCCAACACCCAGGCGGCGATGATCCAGGAGATATGGGCGCGTTGCTGGCGCAGCGAAAGCGCTCCGCCGGCCAGCAGGCCGGCGACCGCCATGAGGATGATGGACCACATGGTCTAGAGGGTCCCCAACCAGTTGCGCAGCAATTTGGCCCCGGCCTCGCCAGACTTCTCCGGGTGGAATTGCAGGGCGCACAGGGGCCCGTTCTCGATCCCGGCAATGAAGGGAACGCCGTGTTCGGCCCAGGTGACTTGCGGCGGGACCATCTTGGGCTGGGCGACGTCGAAGTTCCATTCCTGCACCGCGTAGGAGTGCACGAAGTAGAAGCGCTCGTCCTCGATACCGGCAAAGAGCTTGCTTCCGGCCGGCGGGGTAACGGTGTTCCATCCCATGTGCGGGACGACCGGGGCCTTGAGCAGCTCCACGGTGCCGGGCCATTCGGCCAGTCCCGGGGTGCGGATCCCGTGTTCCACGCCCTCGTCAAAGAAGACCTGGTGTCCGACGCAGACGCCGAGCACCGGGCGACCGCCGGCGATGCGGCGTCCGATCCAGCGGATGGCACCGACGTCCTTCAGTGCCTGCATGACGGCAGCAAAGGCACCGACCCCGGGAACGAAGAGCCCGTCGCATTCCAGGATGTCCTCGGGCTTGGCCGAGAGCTTGACCTCGGCGCCGGCCGCCTCAAGGGCCCTGACGGCCGAGCGGACGTTGCCGGAACCGTAGTCAAGGACGGTGACTGTCTTGGCCGCCATCTACAGCGCACCCTTCGTGGACGGGATGGCGTCGCCGATGCGGGCATCGGGTTGCACGGCTTCGCGCAGGGCGCGGGCAAATGCCTTGAACTGGGCCTCGACGATGTGGTGCGGGTCGCGTCCGGAAAGCACCTCGATGTGGGCGCAGATCTGGGCGTGGAAGGTCAGCGCCTCGAAGACGTGCCGGGTCATCGACCCCGTGAAGTGGCCGCCGATCAGGTGGTATTCCTGGCCTGCGGGCTCGCCGCCGTGGACCAGGTAGGGGCGCCCGGAGATGTCGACAACGGCGCGTGCCAGGGCCTCGTCCAGCGGGGCATAGGCGGTGCCGAAGCGGGTGATGCCCGCCTTGTTTCCCAGGGCGGTGCGCAGCACCTCGCCAATGGTGATGGCGGTGTCTTCGACGGTGTGGTGCACGTCGATGTGGATGTCTCCGGTGGCGCGCACCGTCAGGTCGATCAGCGAATGCTTCGAAAGCGCGGTCAGCATGTGGTCGTAGAACGGGACGCCGGTGCTGATTTCCGAGCGGCCGGTGCCGTCCAGATCAAGTTCGACAAAGACGGAGGACTCGCTGGTGATGCGTTCGAGGCGAGCGCGACGACCCGTGAGTTTTTCGGCAGACATGCACATTCCTTTAGATCAGGCGTTGAGACGAGGATGTGGTGCGGCGGCTGGCTCGTGCGCGACCGGGCATTTCGTGAAATTCGCCCGCCGCGTCCAGCGCCACCCCACCAAGTTTAGCGTGAGTGCGTGTGAGGACCCTGATCGAGCAGTTCCTCGAGACGGACAAGGAATGCGGTGGTTTCGTCCTCGGTGCCCGCGGTGACCCGAAGGTGGCCGGGAATCCCGACATCCCTGATGATCACTCCGGCCTCCAGCAGGCCCTCCCAGATGGCCTTGGTGTCCTTGACTCCCCCGAAGAACACGAAGTTCGAATCGCTGGAGGCAGGGCGCAGCCCCATGCGCGTGAGCTCGTTGACGATCCGGTCCCGCTGGACCTTGATGGCCTCGACGTTGGCCAGCAGGATGTCGGAGTGTTTCAACGCCGCATTCGCGGTCGCCTGGGTGACCGCGGAAAGGTGGTACGGCAGGCGCACCAGGCGGATCGCGTCGGTGACCTCCGGGGCCGCGGCAAGGTAGCCGAGGCGTGCTCCGGCCAAGGCGAAGGCCTTGGACATGGTGCGCGAGACAATGAGCCGCTCGCGATCGGGCAGCAGGGACAACGCCGAAGGCGTCCCGGTGTGGGCAAACTCCGCGTAGGCCTCGTCAACGATCACGATGGCGTTGCTGGCCCGGCCGGCTTCGTAGACGGCTTCGACGACGTCGAGTCCCAACGCGGTACCGGTGGGATTGTTGGGCGAACACAGGATGACAATGTTCGGCGCGGCCTCACGAACCTGTGCCGCCGCATCCTCCGCCGAAAGTCCATAGTCCTCGGAACGGATTCCCGCAACGTAGGTGGTGTCGGTCCCGGCTGCCAGCAGCGGATACATGGAGTAGGTGGGAGGGAAACTCAGGACGGTGCGGCCCGGCCCGCCGAAGGCCTGCAGGATTTGCTGGAGCACTTCGTTGGATCCGTTGGCTGCCCAGATGTTGTCCGCTTCGAGCCCGTGGCCCAGGAACGCGGCAAGACGTTCACGCAATTCGGTGAATTCACGGTCGGGATAACGGTTCAATCCCACGGCGGCCGCGGAGACTTCTTCGACAATGGCGCGATGCACTTCCGCGGGTAGCGGGTGGGTGTTTTCATTGACGTTCAACTGAATCGGTACGTCAATTTGGGGAGCACCGTAGGGTTCGAGACCTTGAAGATTTTCTCGCAGGGGCAGATTTGCCAGGCGATTTAGCCGTTCATTCACGGGCCAAGTCTACGGCGGTGGCAGGTGGGGCCAAGAATCTTCGCCGGTGCAGAGGGTAATAATCGGTTCGCAATGCCTTGTATCGGCGCCCGCGGGAGCGCCGGTGCGGGGGCTAGCTTCCGGTGGGAACGAAGAGTTCGGCACCGGGGTGCAGCACCGAGCTGTTGAGGTTGTTGAGGTCGCCGATCTGTTGAACCGCATCGCGGGGCTCGAGCTGCGGAGCGAACTCGCGGGCAATCCCCCACAGCGTGTCCCCTTCGATGACGGTGACGCTGACCGCGTCAACGCCCAGGGGCACTTCCGCCGATGCGTTGGCCGGGGAAAGGAACAGGCCCAGGAGCATCAGTGCTGCGGCACTCACCACGAAGATGGGCAGTCCGATCAGCACGAACTTTCCGCGACGGGTGAGCCGCAGGGGTGCCAGCGTCGGCTGGGATTCGGGCAGGTAGTCGTTGGATGTTACAAGGTGGAGCGGGGCCGAGAAAGCAGTGTTTGCCATGTCTTTGCCTTTCCTCTGAATTCACGTGGCCGACCGGGACCCTGGGGCGCCTAGTCGAACACGTGACGATTATTCGAACGCATCTTTCGAACATGTGTTCGTAGTGCGTATCTTATTTCTAGCACTTTTCGACGACACGTGTCCAGATCTGTTCGAACAAATCTTTGAAAGCAGTGACTTTGTCTACTAGGATGTTGGTTGTGAAGCGATGTATTTACTACATCAACCCACACCGACAATTTGCGGCACGCGCGGGCAACCGGCGACGATCGGGATGAGGCATTGACAATGACGACCGAACAACGAACCCCTCGACGCGACGCGAAGAGCCTGACCATTCGCCAGAAGAAGGTCCTGGAGACCATCCAGCGCTCCGTGAGCAGCAACGGCTACCCGCCGTCGATGCGTGAAATCGGGGACGCCGTGGGACTTGCCAGCCTCTCGAGCGTGACCCACCAGCTCAGCCAGCTCGAGAAACTTGGCTACATCAGGCGCGATCCGCGCCGCCCGCGCGCCATGGAGATCCTGCTGCCGTTGCAGCTCAAGAGCGAGGCAAAGCTCGAGGTGGTGGAGGGCCAGTCGGATCTCAGGGCAGCCAACGGCATGAACGTCTCGGAACTGACAACCTCCGCGGACACCGCCATGGTCCCCCTGGTGGGGCGCATTGCCGCCGGCGGACCGATCCTGGCCGACCAGGCGATCGAGGACGTTTTCGCCTTGCCGCGCCAGCTGGTGGGGCATGGCGAGCTCTTCATGCTCAAGGTCAGCGGCGACTCCATGATCGATGCCGCCATCTGCGACGGCGACTGGGTTGTCGTGAGGCGCCAGCCGACGGCGAACAACGGCGACATCGTCGCCGCGTTGCTCGAGGACGAAGCCACGGTGAAGACCTTCCGCCAGCGCGATGGCCACACCTGGCTTTTGCCGCAGAACTCCCGATACGAACCGATCCTTGGTGACGCCGCAACCGTCATGGGCAAGGTCGTATCGGTCATGCGCTCCGTCTAGGTCCGCAGCCACAACTCATCCCGCAACACAGCGAGGGCCGATCATCGGATCGGCCCTCGCTGTTGTTTGCGCACCCTGCACATCTCCCGCGACCGGGATGCCCTCAAGGCAACGTGCTCAGCCTTCGCTGAGCCTTTCGAGCGCGGAAATGACGGTGGCCTTGTTCGGTGTTGCCCACAGCGGTGGCAGGGATGCCCGCAGGAACGTTCCGTAGCGTTCGGTGGCCAGGCGCGAATCGAGCACCGCGACCACGCCCTTGTCGTTGACCGAGCGGATCAGGCGGCCCGCACCCTGTGCCAGACGCACCGCCGCATGGCTTGCGGCCACGGCCATGAAACCGTTTCCGCCGTGCTTGGCGACATCGCGGCTGCGTGCCGAGGAGAGCGGATCATCCGGGCGCGGGAACGGGATCTTGTCGATGATGACCAAGCGGCAGGCGTTGCCCGGCACATCGACGCCCTGCCACAGCGTCATCGTCCCAAAGAGGCAGGTATCGGGCTCAGCCGAGAACTGGTCGACCAGCGCCTTCATGCTGGACTCGCCCTGGCACAGGATGGGGATGTCCAGGCGTGCGCGCAGGATCTCCGCAGCGTCCTCGGCCGCGCGGCGGGAGGTAAACAGCGCCAGCGCCCCGCCGTTGGAGGCCTTGATGAGATCCTCGATCTCTGCAAGCGTCTCCTGGGACATTTGGCGCCCGGGCTTGGGCAGGTGCTTGGCAACGTAGAGGATGCCCTGCTTGGGATAGTCGAAGGGACTGCCGACGTCGACGCCGTTCCAGGTCGGCGCCCCGTCCCCCACGAGCCCCAGGGATCCTGCCACCGGTTCAAACGCCGCACCGATGGCCAGGGTTGCGCTCGTGAGGATGACGGTCCGGCCGTCGAAGAGGCCTTCCCTGAGTTTTCCCGCCACCGAGAGCGGTGCAACCATCAAGGTCGGCTGGCTTGACTCGTCCGGTTGGACATAGCCCTCCCCGGGGCTGAAGTGGCCGGGCCGAGAGGCCCAGATCACTTCGCGCTCCTCGGTCATTTCAAGCATCTTGGTGCATTGCTCCACCAGGTACATGACCTGGGAACGGGCCATCTGGCGTCCCCCGTCCGCAGGGGCGTTGGCCTCGGGCTTGGAGTCGGAGAGCACCACGCGTGCGGCTTCGGCGATCTGGTTGATCGCGGCTTCCTGGTCCTCGTTCAGGCCGCGGGCCATGAGCCCGGTGGGCACTCCTTCCAGCGCACGCTGCAGGGCCTTGGCGCCCTGGTTCAGCGCGTCCACGCTCACCGAGCAGTGCTTGCGGGCAGCCGAAGCGGCGGTCTGGACCATGTTGACCGACAGCGGCCGCGTCACCGAGCTGGTCACCCGGTCCTGCAGCTCGTGGGCCTCGTCAATGATGACGGTGTCGAAGTCGGGCAGCACGGCCAGGCCTTCGAAGGCCGAGACGGCCAGCATGGCGTGGTTGGTGATCACCACGTCGGCGTCGGCCGCGCGGGCGCGTGCCAGTTCGCTGAAACATTCGGCGGCCATGGGGCACTTTTGCGCGCCCAGGCAGTCCATCGCGCTGACCGAAACCTGGCGCCAGGCCTTGTCGCTGACCCCCGGGGTCAGGTCGTCGCGGTCACCGCTGTCGGTTCGTTCGGCCCACTGCCGCAGGCGCACCACTTCCTGGCCCAGGGCAGAGCCGGGGCCCTCGGAGGAACCACCGAGAACGGGGGTGCCGGATTCCATGGAAAACAGGGCGCCCTCGTCGTCGTCCGGGTATCCGCCGCTGAGCTTGTACTGGCACACGTAGTTGGAGCGGCCCTTGACCAAGGCCACTTCCATCTCGCGTGGCAGTTTGTCCTTCAGGGACGACAACAGGCGCGGCACATCGCGCCCGACGATCTGCGCCTGCAGCGCGAGGGTCGCGGTGGAAATCACCACAGGTTTTTCGGATCCCAGCGCGTGCGCCAGCGCCGGAACCAGATAGGCCATGGACTTGCCGGTTCCGGTTCCCGCCTGCACCAGCAGGTGTTCACCGGTTTCCATGGCGCGCACGACCTGGCGTGTCATCTCGTGCTGGCCCGGACGGCTTTGCCCGCCCATGCTGGACACTGCTTCGTCCAACAGGGCGATGACCTCTGATTCCTCAGCCATGAATACTAAATTGCTCCACTTCTGCGGCCATGCTTTCGCGGACCTTGACCATCATGCGGGTTCCCGTTTCGGTGTGTTCGACGGCCAGGATCTCGGCCTCGGCGCCGTGGAGCTTGTTGACCACGTCGCCTCGATCATAGGGAATCATCAATTCTAGTTGGACATTGGGCCTCGGGATTGCGGCGCTGATCCGGGCCTGCAATTCGTCGATGCCTTCGCCGGTGCGCGCCGAGACGATGACGTGGTTCGGCTCTCGCTGGCGCAGGCGCTCGACGACGAACGGGTCGGCGACATCCGCCTTGTTCAGGACAATGATCTCCGGGATGTTGCGCGCGTCGACGTCGTTGAGCACCTCGCGCACGGCCTGGATCTGGCCTTCCGGGTCCGGGTGCGACGCATCCACGACGTGCAGGATCAAATCGGCATCGGCCACTTCCTCCAAGGTGGAGCGGAAGGCCTCGATCAGCTGGGTGGGCAGCGACTTCACGAAGCCGACGGTGTCAGCGAGCGTATAGGTCAGCCCGTCGCTGGTTTCGGCCTGGCGGACCGTGGGATCCAGCGTTGCGAACAGGGCGTTTTCGACCAGTGCCCCGGCATCCGTGAGCCGGTTGAGCAACGAGGACTTGCCGGCATTGGTGTACCCGGCAATGGCCACCGACGGCACCGCATTGCGCTTGCGGTTCGCGCGCTTGGACTCGCGGGCCGGGAGCATTCCCTTGATCTCCTTGCGGAGCTTTGCCATGCGGTCGCGAATGCGCCGGCGGTCCAGTTCGATCTTGGTTTCACCCGGGCCGCGGGATCCGATTCCGCCGCCTGCAGCACCCACGCGGCCACCGGCCTGGCGGGACATCGAGTCGCCCCAGCCGCGCAGGCGCGGCAGGAGGTACTCGAGCTGGGCGAGTTCGACCTGGGCGCGGCCCTCATGGCTTTTGGCATGCTGGGCAAAGATGTCCAGGATCAAGGCGGTGCGGTCAATGACCTTGACCTTGACGACGTCTTCCAGGGCACGGCGCTGCGACGGGGCGAGTTCGGTGTCGATGATGACGGTGTCGGCACCGGTGGCCGCCACGATTTCGCGCAATTCCAAGGCCTTGCCCGATCCCAGGTACGTGCCGGGATCCGGCTTTGCACGGCGCTGCACCATTCCGTCGAGTACTTCCGAACCCGCGGTCTCGGCCAGTGCCGCCAACTCGCGCAGCGAGTTTTCCGCATCCTGGGCGGTCCCCTCGTTCCAAATGCCGGCCAGCACGACGCGCTCGAGGCGCAGCTGGCGGTATTCGACCTCGGTGACGTCCTCGAGTTCGGTTGAAAGGCTGGCGCCGCGCCTCAGGGCTCGGCGTTCGGCCAACTCCTGCTGGTCGCCGTCGGAGGAGGAATGCTCGCCGGTGAGCTTGCTCAGGGCCTGGGCCCGTCCGGAGAGCACGCCCTCGTCTTCGGGTGCGCCGAAGTGGCTGCTCTTGCTGGCCGCGGCCTTGTCGCTGGCGAGGATCCGTTCGATGGCGGCTTGGAGCTTGGCCTCGTCCATCTCGTTGTCCTGCGGGCCGGAAGTTTGTGGATTGGTCATGTTCCCCTTAGTTTGCTGTATTCCAGAATAGTGCCCCGCACCCACAGAAGCGGCGTTGTGCGTGGATTGGTTGCTCGGATGTCCGGGTTCGGTGAATGGATGCATGGTTTGCTCCTTGGGCTGGATGCCGCGCGCGGGTCGGCAAGCGCCGAATTTGGTGTCAGTGTTAGTGTCAGTGGCACGATCGAGTCGGAGTCTCGCTCGTGCTGGGAATGGCGATTGCGTGGGGCCGGCGCCTGCCTACGCGGCGGGCGCCATGTCGATCACGAAAAGTGATGCGCCCTCGCGCGAACCTGATATTGGAAACGTTGTGGTTTCGAAGGTTCGCCTCGGCGGAATGACTTTTCGGCGCGACAGCCAATCGCCCTCAGGGGGCCGCCTTCCAGCCAATGAGCCTGCAGCTCTAGTGGGGGAAGGTCCCGGGGTCGATGGTGTGCTTGATGCGTCTTACAGGAAAGTCATAGGGAAAACTCTATCACTTGCCCCGGCTTGGCGCATTGAGGCATCTCACATACTTCCAGCGCCCGAATTCGTGCCTCGGGTTTGGGTTTGCCGCCCCCGGGCGGTTAACCTGCCAAGATGAGCCCGGAACATTATTTCAGCGCCCAGCCTTCCACCCCAGAGAAGCGGCGCCACATCAGCGTCGAGTTGCGCGGCGCCGTGCACAAGGTGCAAACCTCCGGCGGCATCTTCAGCCCGGACAGGATCGACAAGGGAACTGCCATTCTCCTGGACGGCGTTCCCGATCCCTCGGTCAGCGGAAACCTCCTGGACATCGGCTGCGGCTGGGGACCGATTGCGCTCTCGATGGCCATGGCCTCCCCGGAGGCGATGGTGTACGGGGTTGATGTGAACGAGCGAAGCCTCGGCCTGACCCGTGACAATGCCGCAGCCCTGGGATTGAAAAACGTGGTCGTGGCGCTTCCCGAAGCAATCGATCCGGAGCTGACATTCGACACGATGTGGTCGAATCCTCCGATCCGCATCGGCAAAGAGGCCCTGCACGAGCTTTTGCTGCTGTGGCTTCCGCGACTGGCCCCGGGCGGGATCGCCTGGCTGGTGGTCCAGAAGAACCTGGGTGCCGATTCCCTGCAGAAGTGGCTGGGCACTGTCCTGCCCCAGGACTGGGACATCGAGCGGGTCTCGACGGACAAGGCCTTCCGCATTCTGCGCGTGGCGCGCCCCGAGGCCTCCTAGCCCTCTTTACGCCAATGGCCGGATTCCCCTTGCGGGAATCCGGCCATTGCTGTCTCAGATCTCGGTGATTCGGCCGCGGGAGACCAGGACTGCGGGCCCGCTGAGCACCACGTGTTCGCGTCCCGTGGCTCCCTGGGTGAAATCGATGCCAACCTCGCCGCCGGGCACCTGGACCTTCCAGTTTCGGGTGTCCTGGGCCTGGGCCCAGTGGCGGGTGGCAGCGGCGGCGGCGCAGGCCCCGGTGCCGCACGACAGGGTCTCCCCCACGCCGCGTTCGTGCACGCGCATGCGCAAGGACCCGACACCGTCTTGGACCACCGGGTCTGCGGCAACGACGTATTCGACGTTGGTGCCGTGCGGGGGCAGCGGCTGCACCTCGGGGATCGCAAAGAGCTCCAGGTTTTCCAGTTCGCCTTCGTTGGCCAGTGCCACGACGGTGTGGGGGTTGCCCATGGAAATGCTCAGGGCACCGCGGGCATTGCCCAGTCCGGCGGTGGAAACCTTCGAATCCAGCCCGTTTTGCATGGCTGCCTGCTCGAAGATGAACTCCCAGGGACCCATGTCCACGGCATATCCGTCCTCAAGGCGGGTCACCAGCTTCACACCGGCCCGCGTCCCAATGGCCAGCTGCTCCCCCACCGGAAGCTCCACCAGCTTTTCGCTCAGCAGGAAATGGACGAACACGCGCACGCCATTGCCGCACATCTCCGACACGGAGCCGTCGCCGTTGCGGTAGTCCATGAACCAATAGGCCTGGGGGCTCGTTTCCAGGACTTCCCTGCCCTCCGCCAGCGAGCTGGAGGGAACCGCGCGGATCAAGCCGTCGGCGCCAATGCCGCGGTGCCTGTCACAAAGCGCGGCAACCTGTTCGGCCTCGAGCCGGTGTTCATCCGCCGGGTCGGAAATGAGGACGAAATCGTTTCCGGTTCCGTGTCCCTTGGCATAGCTCAGGCCACCCACGATGGACTGCAGGGTTGGCGTGGTCGTCATGGCGGGTTTGCTCGCACTCATGCCTCCAAGGATACGGGGATCCAGGCCGCGGCACCTATTTCCGGCCAGCCCCCGCCAAGGCCCCGGATCAGGGTTTCCGGATGGTCTCCAGGACCCTCGGCAGCATGTGGGGATCCGTCGGGTCAAACCAGTTCACCCGGTCATCGGCCCCGAACCAGGTGACCTGCCGGCGCGCAAATTGGCGCGTGGCAATCACCGTCTTTTCCGTGGCTTCCTTCACCGACATGGTGCCGTCGAGCACCGCCAGGAACTGGGCATAGCCGATGGCCCGCGAGGCGGTCTTCCCGTCCCGAAGCCCCTGGGCATCAAGCCGGCGCACCTCCTCCAACAGACCGAGCTCGACCATCTTGCCCACCCGTGCCGCCAACCGATCGTGCAACAGGGCACGGTCGAGGTTCAGTCCGACCTGGAGCGCAGGGACGTGGTACTGCCGCCGGGGCATGAAGGAGCTGAACGGCTTGCCGCTGATTTCGTGGACTTCCAGGGCCCGGATCAGTCGCCGGTCATCAAGGTTCCTGGCGGCTGACTCGGGATCGACTTCAGCCAGGCGTGCTGCCAACGGGGCAATGCCCGCCTGCGCCGCCTCGGCTTCCAGCCGCCGGCGAACGTCCGGGTCGGTCGGCGGGAAATCAATTTCGTCCAGGGCAGCACGCACATACAGGCCGGACCCGCCGACCAGGATGGGCACCAACCCGCGGGCGCGGATCTCGCCGAAGACCTGGCGTGCCTCGGCCTGGAAACGTGCCACGCTGGCCTCTTGGCGGACATCCATGATGTCGAGCAGGTGGTGCGGTACCCCGCCGCGTTCGGCCGGCGGAAGCTTGGCGGTGCCGATGTCCATCCCGCGGTAGAACTGCAGGGCATCGGCGTTGACTATTTCCCCGCCCAGTTCGTTGGCAAACGCGATCGCCAGATCGGACTTGCCCGTCCCGGTGGGGCCAACGACCGCCAGGACCGGCAGTTGCTCGGAGGCCATGCCCCTAGCCGCGGACCATCAGCGAGGGCATGCCCAGGTTGGTCTTGCTCCCGGTCGGGCCCGAACCGGGGGTGGGAACCCCGCAGCTTTCGGCTTGGGCGCGGTCCCACGCGTCGCCGGCGCGCGAGCGGCGTAGCGAGTACTGGTCGGTGGTCGGGTCGGAGACCAAATGGAAGGCTGCGGCCCCGGTGACCGGCACGGTGACCAGGTCGCCCGGACGCGGTGCCTCGGCGCCGGCCGGCACGGAGAAGTGCACCAGGCGCTGGTCGGTGGTCCTGCCGGAGAGACGGTGGGTTTCCCCGGCCTTGCGGCCGGACTGCTCGGTCACCAACACCTCGACGGTGCGCCCGACCTGCTTGGCGTTCTCTTCCTTGGCGATGCGGTCCTGCAACGCGGTGAGCCGTTCGTAGCGTTCCTGCACCACCGCCTTGGGCAGCTGGTCCGGCAGGTCTGCGGCCGGGGTGCCGGGGCGCTTGGAGTACTGGAAGGTGAAGGCGGTGGAGAAGCGGGAGGCCTCGACCACGTCCAAGGTCCCTTGGAAGTCCTCTTCGGTCTCGCCCGGGAACCCGACGATGATGTCGGTGGTGATGGCTGCGTGCGGGATGCGCTCGCGCACCTTGTCCAGGATGCCCAAGAACTTCTTCGAGCGGTAGGAGCGGCGCATGTCCTTGAGGACCTTGTCCGAGCCGGACTGCAGCGGCATGTGCAGCTGCGGCATCACGTTGGGGGTCTCGGCCATGGCGTCGATGACGTCGTCGGTGAAGGCGGCCGGGTGCGGGCTGGTGAAGCGCACGCGCTCCAGGCCCTCGATCTGTCCGCAGGCGCGCAGCAGTTTTCCGAAGGCGAGCTTGTCGCCGAATTCGACGCCGTAGGAGTTCACGTTCTGGCCCAGCAGGGTGACCTCGATCGCGCCGTCCGCCACCAGCGCCTCGATCTCTGCGAGGATCTCGCCGGGTCGGCGGTCCCTCTCCTTGCCGCGCAGCGAGGGCACGATGCAGAAGGTGCAGGTGTTGTTGCAGCCCACGGAGATCGACACCCAGCCGGCGTACACCGACTCGCGGCGCGTGGGCAGGGTCGAGGGGAAGACGTCCAGGGACTCGAGGATCTCCAGCTCGGCCTGCTTGTTGTGGCGCGAGCGGGCGAGCAGGGTGGGCAGCGAACCAATGTTGTGGGTGCCAAAGACAACGTCGACCCAGGGGGCCTTCTTCAGGATGGTGTCGCGGTCCTTCTGGGCCAGGCACCCGCCGACGGCGATCTGCATGTTCGGGCGCTCGCGCTTCAGCGGTGCCAGCATGCCCAGGTTGCCGTAGAGCTTGTTGTCAGCGTTTTCGCGCACGGCGCAGGTGTTGAACACGACCACGTCGGCGACCTCGCCGGTCAAGGCTTCGTCCTTGCGCGCCAGCCCGGCGTCCTCCAGCAGGCCGGAGAGGCGTTCGGAATCATGCACGTTCATCTGGCAGCCAAAGGTGCGCACCTCGTAGGTGCGGGGCAGCTCTTCGCCGTCAATCTGGGTCATCGGTTCGCGCTCAGTCACCGTTCAAGGTTACCCAAAGTTTCGAGGAGCAACATCTTGGGTCATGGGCAGCTCCTGGGAATGGCGGGTTCCCGCGCTCTGCCCCCCTCATTCGCCGGTGTACCTTCGGTGGAGGAACGGCGAGTTCCCGGACGGTGCCGGGAAAAACGAAGCACAACGGTGCCGGCTCCCGTCGTCCACCCGAACCCTGCAGCGCTTCGATCGGGGGGCGCCGAACGCCACGAACGCCAAGGTGCCGTCAAGGACCAAGGCAGCAAGTATCATTCCGAACAGTTGCACCATGTCCTGTTGCCCTCCCAAGAGGAGGCCGACGACTGCGATCACCAGCACCATGGGAAGCAGAATGCAGCGAGCCATGACATCCGAACGGCTCAATGGCGCGTACTGCTAGGCCGATTCAGGCCTCATAATCATTGAAAAGATCCAAGAAATATCCGGTTCGACACCGACAACGGCGCCTGGGGGCGCGGGCGCCCCCGGGTCGAGTCAGTCCCGATACTGTTCGGGCACCTTCCCATAGCTGTACCAGACCACTGCGTCCCCGGCCGCGTTGTCGTAAGCCAGGCGGGGCACGTCGAGCGACTGGCCCTGGTAGACCAGGTTGCCGATGGCGCATTCGCCGGGTTGCAGGGCCTGTTCACGCAGCTGGTTCCCGCTGTCGACCAGACGTGCCTCGAGGTAGTCGTCGTTGAGCATCCCGAAGTCCTTCGGGGATACCCGGCGCTGGGCATCGGGTGCCAGGTCGCCGATCCGGGTGTCCCCGCCGGCACAGAAATTCACTTCCACGTTGACCACGTATTCGCTTTGGTCGATCGTCGGGTGCTGGATGTCGAACCGCGTGGCCGTGATCGTGGTCCCGTTGTCCAGCGTGGCCGTTTCGGAAATGTTGATCCAGTCGCGAATTGGCTCCGCCCTGTCGTCCTGCACCACCGCCATCGCGACCAGGCCTCCCAAGAGCGCCGCCACGAGGCCCGTTGCGATGCCGACCGAGCGGCGCCGACGCCGACGCCACTCGGCCACATCGGATGCCGTGCGCTTGGACTTCATCCTCAGTCGCGGCGCTCCGGCCAGGCGCTGGTCCAACGCCCTGCGCAGGGCCTTGGACCTGAAGTACAGGTCCGGGTAGATCATGGCCATGCGCAGCTTGTCGTCCAGCACAAAGAGGTTGCCCAGGCCGTCTTCGAGGACCGCCAGCAGGTTGTTCGCATCGGCAGCGTTTCCGGCAGTGGCCCCCGGCATCCGCAACTGCTGCCACTGCTCGATGAAGATGGCTTCCCGGCCAATGACCAGTGCCGGGATGACGGGCAGCGGAGCGCCTTGAAAACCTCGGGGCGCCCAGGACTTGTATCTGCGGCGGTGGCCCCCGGTGGGCAGCCTGAGTTCGTTGATGGCCGCCGTGTTGGTCCCTGCCGACCGCTCGTTGGCCCGCTGCCTGCCTCTGGCACCCGGAGCCACCGGATCGACGGCCAGGTGCAGGCTGGAGGATGAGCGCGCCACGGCGGCCCGGATGTCGGCGACATCGGGTGCGGGGTCGGCACCGAGCCCCACGAGGGCACGCTCGCGTTGCAGCCGATCGGATCCCCCGGTGCCGGCGTACGCCAAAATGTCGCCAATCCAGGCGTCGGGAATCTGCGTCATCGACGTGGCGAAGTCTTCGAGCAGGAGCCGCCGTTCCCGCTCCGGCAGCATCTCCTCGCTCAGGAAAACGGCACAAAACTCGGCGCCTGCACCGATGAATTCCACCCCGGATTTGAAGGTTCCGCTGACGATGCCGCCGCGTCGGTGCGCCAGCTGGCGATTGAGCAACTGCGCGGCCAGGAATCCCGCCGCGGAGCGCGGCACCATGACCGAAAGCAACACCGGGATGTTGTTCCCCAGCACCACGCCCGGGGCGTTGCCCACGGCAGTCGTGGACAACGGATCCGTGGCTGCCGGCCCGGTGTGGAAACCGTGCGTCGCAGAGCGTTTGGGGGTGCCGTCGGCCCATGTCCCGGCCAAGGGTGCGCTGTCGTTCTGCTTCACCGGGTACACGTGCCCGATCAGCGACTGGTCGTTGGTGAAGAACACCGCGCGGGTTCGACCGGCGGAAGGATCCAGCTGCGCGAGGACGGTTCGGGCCCGATCATGCAGATTTTCGGGATACACGTGGAAGGACGTGAACGCGGCCGCATTCGAACCGGTGCGTTGCACCAGGTCGGCGGGCCAGAACGATTCCTCGACATGGATGGGGTCGGTGTTCTCGGGGATGCTCCCGGACCTGAACACTGCGGGGAGCCGGTTCCAGGACGCGGCCACTGCCTCGGTCGTCCCGCGGACGGTCACGGTTGCGGTATCACTCCCCAGCAGTGCCGTGACCTCGGGAAGTGCCACCTGCCCCGGGCTCAATTCGACGGGTCGGGCCAGTTCGGTGCGCAGTGCCGCCAGCGCTGCGGACAGCGTCCCCGCCGCCTCGACCTGCTCATCGAGCAGCCCCATCCCGAAGCTCACGCCAAGGCACGCCTGGGTGTCCTCGCCATTGACCAGTTGCCAATTGCATCCACTCCAAACGGGCATGCTGCTCCTAACGTGTGACCGGCTGGATTCATTCTCGATGAGAACGGGACCGCCCGGTGTTTGCCTGACTCCGGGACTGAGACCGGCGTGGGTGAGATGGTGGACTGCAGAAACTACCCGGATGTGCCCTCAGGCTCAACGAGCCCCCTTGAGCTAGTGTCTGCTCTCATGCATGCCAGCAGACCGTCAGATATTGTCCTGGGGAAATAGGGAGATCCATCTGGGTTCCTCGTTAAACCGGTCATCAGCCATTTGAATATTTACTTCACTGCCGAATTCCCGGCCGAGCAACGACTCGATAAGGGCACTGCTTTTGTCCACCGTCCTCGTCCACTCCGGAACGGACGTCCCTCGGGGCGTGAACTCAATTTCACACAAGCGTTGCTTTACGGTCTGGGGTGCACCCAGCCACCGAACCCGTACGCGGGGAACATCCACGAGTTCCGCCCACGACCAGGCCCGGTCATCGCTCGGGACCAGACCCTCGACTGGCCCAAGAAGGTCCTTGTTCATGCCCGCCCGGTCGGCCAAACGCCTCATCGCCTCGAGATACCTGCGTGGAACCGCGATTTCTTCATCGACAGCCGCCGTGGCCAGTGCCTGAATCGCATCCTGTGGCCGCCCTTCGGCAACCAATGCGTAAACCCGTTGCGTGACCGGTGCCGAGACGAGATGGCTGAACCACTCGGCAACCCATTGCGCCGCCATGAGTAGGCTGCGCTCCGGCCCTTCAGGCACTGGCGACACCACGGACGGTGCCCTGTCATGAGTGGCCACCCAGGGTGAGGTGCGTTCACTCCTGGGCAAGAGGTGGCTTGATGGAACAGACGCTGCCTGCCCTCGACGAAGCAGGTCCTGGGCGGCTTGCTCGTCCAGCTGGTTGCCCTTTCCCAGCAAAACAGCCGGCCAGCTGTTTCCGGTCATGAATGCCACAGGGAAGGGCGTGCGAACGCTGAAGGCCGCAACTTCGGCCCCTTGCGGCACTCCGGCAATTTCAAATAACCTGATCGACCTGAACAGCCTTCGCGGAAGCACGATCTCCCGCAGTGCATAGGCCACGCCATGGTCCGCCCGCAGCTGACTCAATTTCCGCCCCTCAGGTCAACCGCCGGAAGATAGTTCTCTTCATACCTTGGATATCCCGAAACCATTTGGGTCTCGAGATTGTAGAAGTCGCTGTCAGTACTCGGTTGACCGATATCCACAATCCTCTTGCCCTGTTTCATCTGGTGCGCGATCCATAGTTTATTGAACTGCAAGTCGACGCTATCGGTAAATTCCTTGGAACCATGCTCCAGCAAATAATTGTGGAGGCGTTCGGGCGTCGCATTGTAGTAACCGTATTCGTTTGCATTTGCGAAGGGCTTGACACGCCCCTCCATCCAACGGCCCATCACGACGGTGTCGGCCTGTGGACGGGTGGTCAGCGGTGCAAGGAGCCGCCCGGTGATCTTCTGGCCAACGCCGCCACCGGCCCCGCCCATGATTCCGCCGCCGAGGGTACCCAGCGTGGTGGATTGCAGGAAGCCTCCCGGCGTGTGCGGGCCCGGCCCGCTTGCATAGGTGTACGCGCTTCCGGCACCGCCGGACGCCGCACCGGAGGCAACCCCCTCTGCGACCGCCGCCCTCATGCCGGTTACGCCGGCAGCACCGAGGCGTCCAACCGCCATGGCACCGCCCAGGCCGCCGGTGACAGCCATGACCGCGGTCTGCCCCCAGTTCACGTCGCCCGTGGTCGCTTTCTGGATAATGACGTCGGCACCGGCACCGATAAGCGCCATGCCCACGGGACCGCCCACACCGGTGGCCATCAGCACGCCGCCGGCCACGACCATGGCCCCGCCGGCAAAGTATTCCCAGTGCTCGCCCATCCAGTCCCCGGCCGCGGCCAGGGCGCCGTTGTTCGATTCCCGGTAGGCCGTCAGCTCGGCCTCGGTCACCGGGCGCAGGCCCAAGGGGTCGATGGCGTGCAGCGGGTCGTTGCCCGCGTAGGAGTAGGGGTTGGATGCCCAGCCTGCGCCGGCCACCGGATCCAGCGGATCCACGGAGAGGAACCCGCGCGTGGATGGGTCGTAGGCGCGGGCGCCGAGCCAATCCAGGCCCGCCACCTGCACCCCGCCGTTGGCCCCGATGCCCAGGCCTTCCGGCAGGCCCGGCACGGTGCCGGCGGCCATGGCCCAGGGGTTTGTCGCCTCGGTCGGGTGCGCGCCGCGCCACCCGGCACCCAGCAGGGTGCCGTCCACCGCGGCCAGGCCGCCGGGTAGGGCGGCGACCGAGCGGTCGCCGACGGAGACCACGCGCGGGGCGTATTCCGCAGTGTCCCACCAGAGCGCGGTGCCATCCACCTCGGCCAGTTCACCCAGTGCATCCACCCACAGCGTGTGCAGCGTTCCGGGGCCCTGCGGACCGGTGTGCTCCACCGTGCGCAGGGTGCCCAGGCCGGACCACCCATATCGGGTGGTGCCTTCCGGTCCCGTGCCGGCGGTGCGCCGGCCCGAGGCGTCATAGGTGTATTCGGTCGTCCCCGCGTCGGTGGCGGTGGCCAACAGCTGGCCGGCCGCGTCGTAGGTGGAGGCGGTGGTGTGCCCGTTGGCGGTCTCGGCGGCAAGCCGGCCCGCCGCGTCGTAGCGCCACGTGGTCACGGTTCCGTCGGCGCCCTGCATGCGTTCCAGCTGGCAGGCGCCGTCATAGGCGTAGCGCGTCTCGGTCCCGCCGGTGCGGATCGCGGCGATGCGCCCGTCAGCGTCGCGCACCAGCTCGGTTGCCTCGACCCCGTCGGGGGTGGTCACCGTGTGGCGCACCAGCGCGCCGGCCTCGTAGTCCCAGCCCTGCAGGATCTCCCCGGCGCTGGCGCCCAGGAGCTTCCCGGCCGCGTCGTACGCGTAGGTGATGGTGCCGAACACGGGATGGTCGACGGCCGCCAGGCGGCCCGCGGCGTCGTGCCGGTACCCGGTGCGTGCGCCCTGCGGATCCAACAGTGCGGTGCGCCGCCCGTCAGCGTCGTATTCCCAGGCCACGCCGGCACCGTCGCGGGTGCGGGCGACCAGCTGGCCTCGCCGGTTGAAGCGCAGCTCGTGCAGGGCGGCCGTTCCGTTGGGGCGGGTGCTGTCGGTGATGCGCACGCTGCGCTCGCGCGCATCGCGCTCGATCCGGACCAGGGTTCGCCCGTCCAGCGAAGTGGTGGCAAGCCGCCCCGCCGCGTCGTAACCCCACGCGATGCGCTGTCCGTCGGGGGTCTGCTGCCAGAGCGGCCGGCCGGCCGCGTCGTAGCCGGCCGTCGTGGTGCGGCCCAGCGGGTCGGTTTCGGACACGACCCGGTCCCCCTGGTCGTAGGCGCGGCGCACCACCGAACCCAGCGGGTCGGTGGTGGATACCAGGCGGCCGCGTTCGTCGTAGTCGTATCTGGTCACCCCGCCGAGCCCGTTCACGGCCTCGGTGAGCTGGCCCGCGGCGTCGTAGCGGAAGCGGCGGAGACCGAACACCGCGTCGGCGGCCCCGATGAGCCGGCCTGCCTTGTCGTAGTCGTAGCGGGCGGTGCCGCGCGAGGGCAGGCTGCGGGAGATGACCCGGCCCATCGCGTCGTAGCGGATCCGCTCGGCCTGCCCGTCGGGGAAGGTGCGGGCGATGATGCGGGAATCAGCGTCATAGGCCAGGGTGGTGCGCGCCCCGGAGGCGTCGATGTTGGCGCACGCGCGTCCGGCAGCGTCGTATTCGATGCGGGTCACTGCCCCGGTCGGTGACACCTGTGCCGTCACCCGGCCGGCTGCGTCGCGTTCGAGCCGGGTGAGCCCGCCCTCGCCGTCGACGAGCTCGACCACGCGTCCGCACATGTCATAGGTGGCCAGCTCGCTGCTGCCGTCGGCTTGCTCGGAGGCGACCGGGCGGCCGTATTCGTCGCAGCGCAGCGTGCCGCGCTCAAATTCGTCGGCGACGCTGAACGCGCCGGCGGCCGGGTCCGCGGAGAACTCCTGGCGCACCCCGGTGGGATCGAGAACCGCGGCCAGCTCCCCGTTCACCCCGTACTCGCGTGCCCAGGTGTTGCCCTCCGGGTCGGTGATCCCGGTCAGCCGGGAGAGCGTGTCGTGGGCGAACCGCCATTCGGCGCCGTCGGAAAGCGCCAGGGAGGCCACTCGGCCCAGGTCGTCGAACCGGCGGGTGACCGCCCGGCCCAGCGGATCCACGGTGCGTTCCAGCGCGCCGTGGGCACCGTGCTCCATCACCGTGCGTCCCCCCAGCGGATCGGTGATGACGGCCAGGGCGCCGCCGGGCGCGTACTCGAAGCGCCACAGCGCACCGTCCGCGTCGCGACGCGACGTCAGCCGCCCGGAGCCGTCATAGAGGTAAGAGGTGCGGGCACCGCCCGGGGAGACGGCCTCGGTGACCCGGCCGGCCTCATCGCGGTGCAGCCGTGCGGTGTTTCCGAAGGCGTTGGTGATGCCCTTCAGGTCCCCGAATCGGTCGTGGGCGAAGTCCAACATGACCCCGGTCGGGTCGGTGATGCGCACCAGCAGCCCGTCGCGCCAGTCGAGCTCGGTGCGCCCGCCCTCCGGGTCGATGACCGCGTTCGGGTTGCGCGCGGAGTCATCCGCATATTCGTACGTCACGACCGCGCCGGTGCCGCTGACCACGGTCAGGGGCCGGTCCGCGGCATCGTAGCCAAAGTTGAATTCCGCCCCGGTCGGGGTCAGGGTGCGGATGCGCCGGCCGCGCTCGTCATAGGCGTGCACGCTCAGGCTGCCGTCGCGTTCGGTGGCGGAAACCAGGTTCCCCCACCGGTCATAAGCCATCGACTGGCGTTTGTCCTGCCCGTCGATGACCCCGACGAGCCGGCCCTTGGCATCGGCAATCCAGGTATTGGAGCGGCTTCCGTCTTCGTCCGAGACCACCGTCAGCCGGCCGGGCAAGTAGGCAAAGCGGGTGGTGCGCCCGAAGGCCGAGACCTGGGTGAGCACCCGGCGCCGGGCGTCGTAGGTGTTCACGGCCTCGGCTACCCCGGCGGCATCGATAACGGCTTCGATCAGTCCGGCTTCGTTCCACCGGTAGGTGCGGGTTCCGCCCGGGCCGGCCGCGGCGACCAATTTCCCGGAGGCGTCGTAGGAGAAGTTCACCCGGCGACCGTCCGAGGCCTCGAGCCGGATGATCCGCCCGCCGTCATCCGGCTCGCCGGAGTATTCGGCACGGACCCAGCGGCCGCGTTCATGCTCAAGCCCCGTGACGCGTCCATGGGCGTCGTGGTGTGCGGTGATGCCGGTGCCCGGACCGCGGTCCGTGGACAGCCAGGTGCCGGAGGTGGTGAATACCCATCGGCCCCCTGCATTGTCCGAGGCAACCAGTACTCCGGCCGGCTCCGCGTGTTGGGTTTCGGTGCCCTCATTGGCCGGAGCGCCGGAGGTGGCCCAAGCTTGGCGTTGGAGCCACCAGTTCTCCCCGTCCGCCCGGTCCCAGCCCTCGCCCAGCCGCGGAAAACGCACCTCGCGCCCGTCGGGCAGGACCAGGGAGGCACCCTCGTCGTCAAGGTCCAGGCGCACCTCGAAGATCGAGGCCCAGCCCGGGCCGAAGACGCCGGTGGCCTCGGAGAGGGAGTTGTACATCCGGGACGCGGCCAGGCTTGACGCCGCCCCGGCGAAACCGAGGTCCACCTCGGGTTCCAGGAAGTTGCCGGTCGAGGTGTTGACCGGATCGTTCGAATAGCCGGTCGTCGGCGGACCGCCGTAGGCCTGCGCCGGAGTGATGGTCAGGTCTTGGCGGGACGCGCCGACCCCTTGGGAAGCCAGCGCCGCCAACAGCGAGGCGTCCGACAGCTGCGAGACGTTGCCTTCCCCGCCCGCGGCGGCAAACGCGTTGGCGATGGTGCGCGCCCACAACACGTCCTGCTCGTTGGCGTCAAGCCACTTTTCGAATCCGCGAACCACCGGACCGGCGCTGAGCCGGCCGTAGGAGCAGCGGGCCGAGAAGTCGGCCAGGTGCCCGCGCAGGGAGCCGGGCAGGCCGGCCAGGTTCGAGTTCAGGTTCGCTGATCCGGTGGCGAAGGACCGCAGGTCGCTGGGCCGGGCTGCCGAGGTTCCGCCACCGCCTCCGCCGCCGTTGCCCGGATTCGGGTTTTGGCGCACTCCAGTCTGCGGCTCGGATGCCCGTACCGAGACCGGGGCGGACGGCGGGCCGACCGGTGGATCTTCCTCCCCGAAGACCGCGTCCACGGCGTTGAAGAAGATATTGGCGTCGCGTTCATCCTTCCGCTGTTTCCATTCCCTGGCCAGGCGCCGGCGCTCGTTTTCGCTGCTTGCCTGCTCTTTCAGCTGCTTCGCACCATCGGCGGCCTCCCGGAGCCGCGCAGCCAGTTCGATCGCGTCGGATGAGGCAACGCTGGCATTGTCTGCAAACAACTGGGAGAAATGGCCCTTGAAGTCCGTGCGTGCCGTGGCCACCAGAGATGACCGCGATCCGGCCTGCCCCTCGATCTTCGACGCCGCGGCTCGGAACGCGCCAATCAACGCATCGGCGGTACCGAAATCAAATGCAACGTCATGCTCAAAGGCCCCCAGATCGGCCACGTAAAACTCCCTCATCAGCCCGCGGGACCAGGCAGTCCCCCGAAAACACTACCCGAGGCACCATCGATACCCCGGAAAAATATTGAATACGCCCCCGTCGTCAATGCGGCACTGCCGGTGACAACGGGGGCGAAGGAAAACCAGGCTAGTTGCCGCCACCTGCGGTGAAGATGTTCGTCGAGATCTGGTTCAGCTGACCACGCAGCTCCTCGAGTTCAGTCCGGGCCTTGTCCAGCGCGGCCTTTGTCTCCGGCCACGTGGCACCTCGGAATTGGGCTGCCAGCGGGCCATCCCACACGTTTGGATCCGAGAGGAGGCGTCCCTGGGCATCCAGCTGGCTGATCTGGTCGGTAAATCCGCCGTTGATGATCGCCTGGATCTGCTGAATGGCGGTTTTTGCCTGCTCTGTTGATAGGACACGCGACATGAAATCCTCCAAGGATTCGTGGGGGTCAGTAATTCCGGCGCCGTGGCCGGGGACTCGAACGTGAATAACTCTAACAAGATGACAAGGGATTTTCCAAGGATTGCAGGCCGTGGGAACCGCCTTGGGCCAAACGCGACAGACGCGAGATAGTGGCCTTCGTGCCGACGCACCGGAGAAAGTCCGTGTACTAGCCCTGCTCTTCGAAGCGGACGTCCCATTCCTCGCGCGCGATGCGGAATGCCATCGAACCGCCGTAGCCCTTGCGCGCAAGCATCCCCACGAGTCGGCGCAGCGCCTTGTCGCGGTCAGCGCCCATCGATTCGGGACGGAGCTTGGTGCGCACCAATTCCCGGGCACGTTCTTCCTCGTCGCCGTCGTCGATCTGCTCCAGGGCCTGCTGGGCTGTCTCGTCGTCCACGCCCTTTTCCCGCAGCTCGCGCTTGATCGCCCCGCGGGCCAGGCCGCGACTGCGCGCGCGGGAGCGCACCCAGCCGTCGGCAAAGGCCTCGTCGTCAACGAGCTGGATCTCCTCGAAACGATCCAAGAGGTCCTCGGAGATGTTCTCGGGGATCTCCTTTTCCAGCAGCTTGGTTTTCAGCTGAGCCCGGCTCTTGGCCGAGGCGGTGAGCTGCCGCAAAAGGATGGCGCGCCCCTTGGTGGCATATTGCTCGTCCGTGAGCTCGGCGGGTTCCGCGGCATCCGCGGGCCGCTTCTCCCGGGTCCGGGGTGTCCGGGTCGAGGCGCGCTTGGAACCGGAGTTGGCCGATCGTCCGCCGCCCCACGATCCCGTGCCGCCGGCGCCGCGCTTGGAGGTGCGCGCCGAGCTGCGACCGGCATATCCGGCTCGCTCCCCGAAGGCGGGCTTCACCTCGGGGG
Source organism: Paeniglutamicibacter sulfureus (assembly GCF_030512175.1). Taxonomy (GTDB): domain Bacteria; phylum Actinomycetota; class Actinomycetes; order Actinomycetales; family Micrococcaceae; genus Paeniglutamicibacter; species Paeniglutamicibacter sulfureus. The sequence continues at coordinate 252,539 of NZ_JAULBL010000001.1, forward strand.
GTCCGGGTGCCTCCTCGGGCGGCGGGGCCGCCGAGGCCGCCTCGCTATGCGCCCAGGCGGGGATCTCGGACACGTCGCCCCAGTCGGAATTGCCGTCGGCCGGGAACGACCAAAGCGGCCGTTCGGCTCCCTGTGGGAAGCCGGACGAACCGCCTTGGTGTTTGGTGGTGCCCACGGAACTAGGACTCCTTGACCACGCGCAAGGTCTCGCCGTCCTTGTCCTCGGCGGCCTGGCCAATGCCAAGCTTCTCGAGGATCTGGCGTTCGAGTTCGTTGGCGAGGTCCGGGTTGTCGCGCAGGAACTTGCGCGCGTTTTCCTTGCCCTGGCCCAGCTGGTCCCCGTCGTAGGTGAACCAGGCGCCAGATTTCTTCACGAAGCCCTGGTCCACGCCGATGTCGATGAGGCTGCCTTCGCGGGAGATGCCCTGGCCGTAGATGATGTCGAACTCGGCCTGCTTGAACGGCGGGGCCATCTTGTTCTTCACGATCTTGGCACGCGTGCGGTTGCCGACCGGGACGGTGCCTTCCTTGAGCGTTTCGATGCGGCGGACGTCAATGCGGATGGACGCATAGAACTTCAGCGCCTTGCCACCGGTGGTGGTTTCCGGGCTGCCGAACATCACACCGATCTTTTCACGCAGCTGGTTGATGAAAATGGCAGTGGTGCGTGTCTGGCTGAGGCGCCCGGTGATCTTGCGCAGCGCCTGGCTCATCAGGCGGGCCTGCAGGCCAACGTGGCTGTCGCCCATCTCGCCTTCAATTTCGGCCCGGGGCACGAGTGCCGCCACGGAGTCGATCACGACGATGTCGACGGATCCGGAGCCCACGAGCATGTCCATGATTTCCAGGGCTTGCTCGCCGGTGTCCGGCTGGGAAACCAGAAGTGCGTCGGTGTCGACGCCCAGCTTCTTGGCGTATTCGGGATCCAGCGCGTGCTCTGCGTCGATGAAGGCGGCAATGCCGCCCATGCGCTGTGCACTGGCCACGGCGTGAAGGGCAACCGTGGTCTTGCCGGAGGATTCCGGACCGTAGATTTCCACCACGCGGCCGCGCGGCAGGCCGCCAATGCCCAGGGCGATGTCCAGGGCCACCGACCCGGTGGGGATGGCGGCAATCGGCGCAACGGTCTTGTCGCCCAGTCGCATGACCGAACCCTTGCCGTATTGCTTGTCGATCTGTGCAAGTGCAGCTTCGAGTGCCTTCTCGCGATCTTTACCAACGGCCATTGTTCACCTCGGTTGTTAGGGCCATCCGATGAGGGGTCTGGCCGGTACTCTTTGTCTATCCACGAGCGTACGACGGTTGGCCGACACTTTGGTTTCGAGGTGTAGTTGCTGTGGAAAAACCAGCCACGTTCACCTCGACGAACTCTCATTGAGAACTCTACACTCTTCCGAACAGATATTCGAAGATGGTGGGTGTGTCCCTCGAATATTCTACTTCTCCTTGATCGGTTGGTCCCTGCCCAACCGGCGCTCGGGCGGCACGTCCTGCATCTCGCATACCGCCAGCCACACCTCCCGCGGAGCGACCCCTTTGGCCAGCGCTTCTTGCGCAGTCACCCCGCCCACGGCAGCGAGCACCAGGGAAGAAGCCAATGTGCGGGAATAGCCCGCACCGAACTCGTCGTCCATCAGACGCCAAAAATCACTCAATCGCACCCTCGCAATTGTGCCACGGGATGCTTGGCGCTTAAGCAAAAAACCCCCGCACCGGAGTCCTGTTCATGATGAACGGACACCCGCACGGGGGTCATGGCCGCGGAACCGGGTACACCACCGGGACCGCGTCTGGATGATTAGTGGCTCGGGGCCAGTCGCTTGCCGAGTTCAACCGGATATTCGCCGGCGAATTCGCTGGTGAGGTCCACGGGGACCGTATCCGGAATGGTGATGCCCTCTGCGATGGCAACGCGGTCGCTGACCTCGCGGAGCATCAGTGAAAGCGGAACCTCGAGGGCGCCACAGATTGAGGAGAGAAGCTCGGATGAAGCTTCCTTCTGTCCACGCTCGACCTCGGAAAGGTATCCCAAGGAGACGCGGGCGCTGTGGGAGACTTCGCGCAAGGTGCGACCTTGGCGTTGGCGGACATCGCGGAGGACGTCGCCGATTTCGTGTCGAAGGACTACCATTTTGCGCTCCTCTTTGTCGCGGCGGACCTCGCTCTGTAGGCCCACATCACGCCAACGGACCACACCGTTTACCGATACTGGTTGCTTGACCATGTGCATTGCCCTTTGTTCTCCGGTCCTATTGCCTTGTGGGGCGATCGGTGCGGGTCACTTTTTTGTGCCCGTCATGGGTAATAACTGCCGGGAGTCGGTTTTTGTTCCCCGCCACCCACCTTAGCGACTGCTGTGTGTGATTATCCACAACACCCGCAAATCATTCCGCATTGCTGTCACAAAACGATTCATAGCCACCTTGCCCCATTAAGCTGTGCGCTAGCTGGGCGGCAGATGGGCGGAAAACAATTCGAGTGCCGCCAGGGTGCTTGAAAGTCGGATCCGTGCCCTGTCACCGGCAAAATGGTACTCGACGAAACCGCTGCCCGACGCCGTGGCATAGCCAAGGAAAACTGTGCCCACGCCCTTGCCGTCGTGGGCGTCCGGACCGGCCACGCCCGTGGCGGAGACCGCCAGGTCGGCATCGCAGGCGCGTCTGGCGCCCTCTGCCATTTGCCTGGCAACGTCCCCGTCGACGGATCCGCGCTCGGCCAGCAGCCGGGGATCGACCCCCAGCACCTTGGCCTTGACGCCGCCGGAGTAACTCACCACCCCGCCCTGCAGCACCGCCGAGGCGCCCGGCACCTCGGCAAGCGTTGCAGCAATCATGCCGGCGGTCAGCGACTCGGCCGTGGCCAGGGTGGTCCCCGACGCGATGGCCGCGGCGATCACCCGACCGGCCAGCTCGGAGCCGGGGCTTGCATCCAGGGGCACTGTCATGTCTATCGGTCCTCGGAGGTTGGCGTTTCGGTTAGTCGCGGGTGGCTGCTGCGCGCAGCTGCCAGGCCTTCAGGAGGTAGTCAAGGCCCGTCACCACGGTGACCGCCAGGGCCAGCAGCATCACGATGAACGCCACAACTCCCAGCCAGTCAAGCGTGTGGGTCCAGGGCAGGAGGTACAGCACGATGGCCACCGTCTGCATCACGGTCTTGAGCTTGCCGCCCCGCGAGGCAGCCATCACCCCGTAACGGATGACCACGAAGCGGATGAGCGTGATGCCCCATTCGCGCACCAGGATCACGATGGTGATCCACCAGGGCAGCTCGGCGAGGATCGAGAACATCACCAGCGCGGAGCCGGTGAGCAGCTTGTCTGCGATCGGGTCGGCGATCTTGCCGAAGTTGGTGATCAACCCGCGGCTGCGGGCCAGGTCCCCGTCGAGCTTGTCGGTGTACATGGCCACCGCGAAGAGCGCCACCGCCACCCAGCGCATGAGCCCGTATTCCTTCTCGTCGGCCACCAGGGCCCAGATGAAGAACGGGACCATGAGGATGCGCAGGGTGGTGAGCACATTGGCGATGTTCAGGGTCGGCACGTGGGCCGGTTGCGGGTTCGCTGGGGTTTCAGTCACTCTTCTAGGCTACCGTCCGGTCAGGTTCCAGGCGTCTTCCGAGCCCTCGTCGTCAGCGCCGTCGTGGTAGTCAACGGCCTGTTCGAAGCCGTCGAGGTCCTCGGCGACCAGGTCCGTGCCGTAGTGGTTGGCGTTGGCATTCTCCGCCAGCGCCGCCTCGGTCGCGGTGGGAACCACGTCCTGGGCGGAGCCCTCGTCCCCGCGCATCGCGGCCAGCACCTCGGGCAGGTCGTCGGGCTTGACCAGCACATCGCGGGCCTTGGAGCCCTCGGAGGGGCCGACCACGCCGCGGGACTCCAGCAGGTCCATGAGCCGGCCGGCCTTGGCGAAGCCCACGCGCAGCTTGCGCTGCAGCATCGAGGTGGAACCGAACTGCGTGGTGACGACCAACTCGGTGGCCTGCAGCAACAGCTCCAGGTCGTCCCCGATGTCGTCGTCGATCTGCTTCTTGGGCGCCTCGACGGCGACGTCGTTGCGGTATTCGGCCTTCAACTGGCCCTTGACGTGCTCGACGACCGAGTGGATCTCGGACTCGGTGACCCAGGCACCCTGCACGCGCATGGGCTTGGAGGTGCCCATCGGCAGGAAGAGCGCGTCGCCCTGGCCCAGCAGTTTCTCGGCGCCCGGCTGGTCCAGGACCACGCGGGAGTCGGTGACCGATGAGGTCGCGAACGCCATGCGCGAGGGCACGTTGGCCTTGATCAGGCCGGTGACGACGTCCACGGACGGGCGCTGGGTGGCCAGCACCAGGTGGATGCCGGCGGCGCGCGCGAGCTGGGTGATGCGCACGATCGAGTCCTCGACGTCGCGCGGGGCGACCATCATCAGGTCGGCGAGCTCATCGACGATGACCAGCAGGTACGGGTAGGGCTTCAGAATGCGCTTGGAGCCTTCGGGCACCACGACCTTGCCGTTGCGCACCGCCTTGTTGAAGTCGTCCACGTGCTTGAAGCCGAAGTTCGCCAGGTCGTCGTAGCGGGTGTCCATTTCCTTCACCACCCACTGCAGCGCCTCGGCGGCCTTCTTCGGGTTGGTGATGATGGGGGTGATCAGGTGGGGTACGCCCTCGTAGGCGGTGAGCTCCACGCGCTTGGGGTCGACCATGACCATGCGGACCTCGTCCGGGGTGGCGCGCATCAGGATCGAGGTGATCATCGAGTTCACGAAGGAGGACTTGCCCGCTCCGGTGGCACCGGCCACCAGCAGGTGCGGCATCTTGGCGAGGTTCGCCACGACGAAGCCGCCCTCGACGTCCTTGCCCACGCCCATGACCATGGGGTGCTCGGTCTTGCGGGCGTTGTGGCTGCGCAGCACGTCGCCCAGCACGACGATTTCCTTGTCGGCGTTGGGGATCTCGATGCCGATCGCGGACTTGCCCGGGATCGGCGAGAGGATGCGCACGTCCGAGGAGGCCACGGCGTAGGAGATGTTCTTGGACAGGGCGGTGACCTTCTCCACCTTGGTGCCCGGGGCCAGCTCGATCTCATAGCGGGTGACCGTGGGGCCGCGGGAGAAGCCGGTGACCTTCGCGTCGACCTTGAACTGCTGCAGCGTGTTGGTCAGCGCCGCTACCACCGCGTCGTTGGCCTCGGAGCGTTCCTTGGACGGCGGGCCGGCGGGCAGGAAGTCGGAGGACGGCAGCGTGTAGGCCACGTCCCCGGAGAGCTGGAGCTGTTCGGTGCGTGCAGGGATCGGCGGCAGCGGGGCCGCGGAGGGCCGCGAGGGGACCTGCGGAATCGCGGAGGTGGCGGCGTCCTCGGTGTCGTAGGAGGTGAGGTCGATGGCGCTCATGGCCTGGGTGTCGGCCTCGGGTTCCCTGCCCAGTCCGACGGCGTCCATGATCGCGGCGCGCTCGCGTTCATCCTTGGTGGGGCGGCGCACGCCCGGGCGGATGGCCGGTTCCTCGTGCGCTGCGTCGACCGCCTCGTCGTAGAGGTCCACCGGGTTGGACCCGGGTGCCGTGGTGTGGTCGTAGGCGTCGGTGATGACCGCCTGGTCGTAGGCGCCCTCGCCGGAGTTGCCCAGCAGGTCTTCGGCGGCAATGGCCTCGGCGTCCTTGTCCTTGCCGAAGAGCCGCATCTTCTTGCGCGGCTTTTTCTCCGGTTGTTCGTCGTAGAGGTAGGACTGGTCGTGCTCGTCGCCCGTCAGTTCCGTGTGGCCTGCGCGGTGGGCGGATTCGGGGTGCTGGCCCATGAGCTTTTCATAGCCCTCGCGGAAGCGCGCCGGGATGTGCCTGAAGGGGGTGGCGGTGAGGATCATCAGGCTCAGCAGCCCGAGCGCGATCATCACGGCCATGGCGCCGGGACCGGAAATGAGCCCCGCCAGCGGGACCGAAACCAGGGCGCCGAGCATGCCGCCGGCCGCCCAGAGTTCGTCGAAGGGCGCGGAGACCGGGGGCAGTCCCCCGGTCACGTGGGAGATCCCGGAGCCGGCCAGCGACAGCAGGGCCAGGCCGATGCCCACGCGGTTGTTGGCGCGGTGCTCCTCGGGCCAGCGGAAGAGCCTGATGGCCCCGATGAGCAGGATCGGGGGCATGAGCACTGCCATGAACCCGAAGGTTCCGCCGGCCACAGCATGCACGAACCCGCCGTAGCCGCCCGTCCCGCGCAGCCCCCACCACTCCACCGAGGCAACGATGATGGCGATGATGACCAGGAAAAGGCCGGTGCCGTCGCGGCGCACCTCGTAGGGCGGGTGCACGTCGCGGCCGATCTTGCGGAAGGCGCCGCCGGTGACGCGCGCGATGCCCATCCAGAAGGAGCGCACCATGCGCACCGGCAGCGGGAAGTCGTGTTCAACCGGTGCGGGTGTGCTCTTGGAGCTTCTGGTCGTCTTGGCAGAGGAGCTCGACGCACGCGGTTTGCGCGTGGTCGTTTTCCCCTCGCCTTGCGAAGAGGTACGTGGGGCCATGGCTCTAGGGTATCGCCCAAGGGCGCCCGTGCCCCGTATGTACACGGTCCGTCGGGGAACCGGTGCCGTGGAGAATCATCACAACCAGTGCGGGCAAAGGCAGGAAAGCGGGAGCAGATCAGTAACGGATGCCCGCTGTCCGATGGTTGGCCGCGGCGACGGCCCCGGGAATCGTGAACAAGTCGATGACCAGCATGATCCAGAGGACCGCCAGGATGGCCCAGCCGATGAACAAGACGGTGGTGGCCCAGCCGACGATGCCCAACAGCAGGTAGGTGATGCCCATGCCGGTCTTGTTCAGGTAGAACTTGTGGATGCCCAGCTGTCCCAGGAAGAACCAGAGCAAGTAGGCCACCGCCATGCTCTTCTGTTGGACGATGACGACATGGTTGGTGATGTGGACCGGCTGCCCGGAATGCTGCGGCGGTGTTGTACCCGGTGTGGTGTTTTCCTCGGTCATGGGGTCCCCCTGAAGGTGTCAACGCGTCCAGGACGCGAGGTGGGCGTGGTGTGGAACCTCCCAATCTACCCGAGCCCGGGGACGGTTCCCCTGGCTCGATGGCTGGGTGACATGGGCCAGGCCGGTTCCCGTGGCCCGTCACTGCTCCGCACTGGCTGGTGGTTCGAGGAACCCTGCCAGCCGGGCAAGCCTGAGGCCGAGGTGCAGGTCGCGCTGGACGGTGCCCAACCGCAGGTCAACGCCTGCGACTTCGGTGAGTCTCTCCAACCGGTAGTAGATGGTGGAGCGGTGCACGTTGAGCACCTGGGCGGTGGCCTGGATATCTCCCGCGTTCTCGAGGAAGGCCTCCAGCGTTTTCGCCCAGTGCCGGGTCTTGCGCTCCTGCAGGATGCGCCTTACCGGGGAGGGCAGGTCCGCCACCCCAAGGCCGTCCAACGGCAAGGTGGCCAGTATGCCGTCGGCACCTGAGTCGGCCCAGTGCACCGCCACCGGGTGGTCGGCCGGCGCCAGGCTGGTGGCACGAAGGGCCCAGCCCGCCCGCCGATAGGAAAAATGCAGTCCGTCCAGGGGCGCCAGCGGACCGATGCCTGCCCGGGCCGGGGCGAGTTGGGGACGGGTGAGAATTCGTGCCAGGCGAGGGGCAACCACCGGGCGGGGGAAAATCAGCACACCGTTGCCTTCCTCGGCGACGCCGCCAATCACGCTGGCCGTCGAGGTGTCGTTGACGAAGCGGATGGTTTGCGCGACGGCCTGTTCCACCCGGCCCTTGGCAGCCGCGTCGGCATCCACTGTGCCGGGCCCGACCGCGACCGCGCAATAGTGCTCGGAGGCCCCGAAGATCCCCTCGCCGAGCAGGGTTGCCGCCGCGCTCTCGCGCCGTTCGTCCTCGTGGGAGACCAGGTCCAGGGCCAGTGCACCCGAGCGGTCCAGCAGTGCCCGAAGACCGGCGTCCCGCGACTCCAGAAGCCGGCTGATGCGATCGAGCGAGTGCCCGGCGACGAAGTCCCCCAAAGGGCCGGCGGCAGTGCCCTCGGCAGGGGTCAGCAGCAGGTGCCCGACGATGTGCCGGTCGGCGCCCAGCAACCGGTGCATCACGACGGACCCGATGCCTTCCAGGTCGTGGACGGCACTCCCCTGGTTCGTCGTGGCCGGCGCCTCCCACGAATCGCTGTGGGCCAGGATGCGGGAGAGGCTCAGACGGTCCTGGGGGGACTCATGGATTGAATAGGCGATGACCCGCATGGTGCGATCCAGCACGACCAGTCGCCGGCCCATTGCCTCGGAGAGGTCCTGGATGGCGTCGTGGAGTTCCGGCATGCGGTTCATCCGCCCATGGTAGGCCGCAGACTGCGGCCAAAACCAATCAATTGCGACACTGTGTCGCAAATGCGGAACCCAAACTCCAACCGCATGCCGATGTGGTCGGCGTCACCCGCTACGTAGGGTGGACGGGACGCACAAGCACCGTTTCCACCAGAAGGATTTTTCCATGCACACCACCATCAACCAGCCACGCGGCCGCCGCATTGCCATCATCGGTGCCGGCATCAGCGGGCTGACCCTGGCCATCGAACTGCGCCGCCGCGGCCTGGAACCGCTGGTCTTCGACCGGGTGGCCGAGCTGCGTGAGGTGGGCGCGGCCGTTGCCCTCTCCGCCAATGCGACCCGCTACCTGATTGAGCGAACCGGCATCGGCGCCGGTCTGGCTACGGCGGCTGCCAGCGTGGACGGCCTGGTGTTCCGCGACGGCCGTGACGGCCGGGTCATCGGCAGGGTTTCCTCCCGCGAGGAATACCAAGCCACATGCGGCGCACCGTACTACGGCATCCACCGGGCGGACTTGCAGAAGCTGCTGGTGGACCGCCTGGGCGGTGAAGGCCTGCACCTGTCCAAGGCCTGCGAGCGGATCGAGGAAACCGCCGACGCCGTGCGCCTGCACTTCACCGACGGCGACGTCGTCGAGGCCGACCTCGTGATCGGCGCGGACGGCGCCCGCTCGACGCTGCGCCGCCACGTCGTCGGATACGACGATGCCCAGTTCTCCGGCTGTTCCGGTTGGCGCGGGATCGTCTCCCCCGAGGCCCTGGCGGACCTGCCGGATCCCGAGGCCATCCAGTTCTGGATGGGCCCCGGCGGCCACCTCCTGCACTACCCGATCGGCAGCGGAGAGCAGAACTACTTGTTGGTCCGCCGGCACGACGGGCCGTGGGAAGGCCCTGCCTGGGCCACCGCAGATGAAGAGGGAGCCCACCTCAAGGCCTTCGAGGGTTGGCATCCTGCGGTCCAGCAGATGATCGGCGCCGCGCCGACCGGAGACCGCTGGGCACTGTTCCAGCGTCCGCCGCTGCACCAGTGGAGCCGCGGGCGGGTGACCCTCATGGGAGATGCCGCCCACGCTCTGGTGCCCCACCACGGGCAGGGCGCCAACCAGTCCATCGAGGACGCCATCGTTCTGGCGGACTGCCTCATCCAGTCACTGGAAGACGGCTCCGGCTGGGACGCGGCACGCCAGCGCTACCAGGACGTGCGGATCGAGCGCACCCGCAAGGTGCAGATCGCCTCGGCGACGACCGCCGATGTCCTGCACTTGCCCGATGGGGAACGCGCCGATGCGCGGAATGCCCGGCTTGCAGCGCCGGATGCGTGGGAACGCCACCTGGGCTGGATCCACGAATTCCAGGCAGCACGTTCCCTTCAGCCTGCCTCGACCTAATCGGTTCCCGCGCGCTCTGGCAGCATACGCATCGGCAGCGGGAAGCCGTGATCGACCAGACGCGTGCGTGCTCGACAACGGTTGCCCCGCTTCCCCGAGGGTGAATCGGGCTTGTGCTGGTGTTCCGTTTCGCGTCCCGTCACCGGACGTTTCACCGGACAGGTCTTACGGAACACCCGACTTTCCTGTGAATCTGAGAAACTTCGAACATTGAGGTCAGGCCCTGGTGCGTTCCGGTAGCCCACCGGCTTTCGGGACAGTGCAGAAGCATCCGGGCGGGGAACCAGATGCTCAAGCCGATCCATTCGGATTCACTACCCCGATTTCACGAAAGTGGTCCGGCGCTGGATCTATGGGTGCTGAATCCGCGATCGACGGTTCTCACCGGTAAGGGTTTCATGCCTTGTTTGGCGCAGTCCCCCGCTCCTGCTGTTTGGGTGGGCAGGGAACCGTCCCATAGGAGCAGAAAACGCAGCAGTCCCCAGCCGCTGGGCGTAGACGTTCCCCGCAGCCGGGGCATACCCAGAAGAACTGGCATGCGTCGGTCGGCATCTGAACGGCAGTGGCTACGCCGCACGACGGGCACGACAGAACGGAGTTTAGTTCGACGGACATCTCTTGGCTCTCCATGGGTTGGTAGAAAATGCGGTTGACGGCCCCGGTGGCTTGGGTGACCGGTCAGCCGGTGAAAGCGGGCAGGAATCGCAGAAAGACCGACCCTGCGACCACGACGTAGGCGATGGCCACGAGCGTGCCCGCCCAGTCGGCAGCGAACCTGGTCACGGCCCGGGGCGCGGGAATGACGCCGTGGACGAGGTTGCGGACCGTGAGCAGGATAAACAGGGGGATCATTGCCGCCCACACCACCATGCAGTACAGGCACAGGATGTAGATCTCGAACAGGGCCTGGCTCCAGAGCCAGGCCACGAACACCGCGCCCAAGGTCACTCCGGCTTGCAGTCCCGTCCAGTACCAGCGCCCCGGGGCGGCCCCGGAGAGCACCATCATGGCGGTGGCCAGGATGAGGGCGAAGGCGACGATGCCGATCAACGGGTTGGGGAAGCCGAACAATTCCGACTGCCAGGTGCCCATGACCCGCCCGCAGGACACCCACGGGTTCACGTCGCAGCTGGTGATGTGGCCCGGGTTCTCATACAGGGCCAGGCGTTCCAGGACGAGGATGGCCGAGGCGACCCAGGCCACAGCCCCGGTAACCAGCAGCACGAGGCCGAACGTGCGGGGGCGGGCGAAGCGGGGCAGCCGGATCTCCTGGTCCCGGGGGCCGGCTATGGGTTCAGCGGTGATAGGTGTGCTCATGGAGTCTTCTTCCGGATCTGGCGACGGCGGATTAGTTGGCGGCCGTCGCGGCGACGGCGGCCCTGAACTCATCCAGGCTCTGCACCGTGAGCATCTTTCCGTCGAGGAAGAACGTCGGGGTTCCGGTGACGCCCAGGGCCTTGCCGTCGTTGACGTCGAGCTTCACGCGTTCCTCGGTGGCGGGGTTGGCGACGGCGGCGTCGTAGGCGGCCATGTCCAGTCCCAGGTCTTCGGCATAGGTGCGGAACAGGGCGCTCTTGTTCTCGGCGGATTCGCCCCATTGGGCCTGGGTGTCGAACATCTTTTTGTACATCGGCTCGTAGGCGTCCTGCTGCGCCGCGGACTCCACGGCCACGGCGGCGTTCATGGAGTTCAGGTGTCCGGGCAGCGGGAAGTACCGGTGGACGAAGGTGACGTTCTCCGAGTGCTCGGCACGCAGCTCCTCGACGAACGGGTAGGCCGCACCGCAGGCCTCGCACTCGAAGTCCAGGAACTCCACCAGGACCGCCTTCTCGTCTGGGGCTTGGGACAGCACGCGGCTGTTCTCCCGCACGACCTGTTGTTGGGCGGCGGCGTCGGGGGCGGCGGTGGTCTCGGGGGCCGCGGTCGTGGAGTTGCCCTGGGCAATGACGTAGCCGATGATGCCCGCGACAACGGCGATCGCCAGCAGGATCCAGACCACGATCTTGGGCTTCTTCGGGGCTCGGGTGGTTGAGGGGGCGGTGTTGGTCATGTGGTGTTCCGTTCTGTGGTTTGCGGTCCGGCGTGCCGGACCGGCTAGGAGGTGGGGGCTGGGTTGGTCGCTGAGCGTGGATGCTTGCATGCTCGTTGAGTGGAGCTCCGGGGCGACTGGTGTTTTTGGTTCGGGCTGCACGCAGACCGTTGAAGATCACGATGACCTCTGTGACCTCGTGGATCAGGACGACGGCTCAGCGCGAATTGGTTCCCTGTGGATTGTTCGGGGTAGCTCATGCGCCGAGGTAGACGGAAATCAGCGCGAAGAGTCCGGCACCGACGGTGAGGTAGATCGGGTCGGTCCGGCTGGTTTCGCCTTCGTGGGCTTCGCTGATCATTTCTTCGATGACCACGCTGGTCAGGATCCCGCCTGTCAGGGCCAGGACCGACAGGGTGATGATTTCGGGTGCGTCGCGCAGGACAAAGTAGCCGATGCTTGCTCCGAGAAGTATCGGGATGCCGAAGGCCAGGGACAGCAGGATGCGTTGGCTTCGCCGGACCTTGGCCCGCTTGAGTGTGGCGATGGCGGCGAATCCTTCGGGAATGTCGGCAGGGACCTGGCCCAGGGCCAGCAACAGTCCCAGGGACGGGTTGATGAGGCTTGCGGTGCCGATCATGACGCCGTCGCTGAACAGGTCGAGCGCGACTCCCGTGAAGATGGCCATCGGACCCTCGGCGTCTTTTCCGGCACCTGCCCGTTGTGTCAGGAACGCAATGAGCCGTTCGAGTCCGATGAACGCGGCACCGCCGGCGGCGAAGGCCGCAATGGGAACCCATGCGGGGTTGCCGTTGAGGGCTTCGGGCATCAGCTCCAGGCCGACGACGGCCAGCACTATTCCGGCCGCCAGGTGCAGGGCCTTGCTGAGGGACTTATCGGAGACGTGGAAGAATTCGGCGGCCAGGCCTCCGAGCAGATTTCCGGCAGCGGGCAGGGCAGCGAAGGCGAGGACCAGCAAAAATCCCTGCATCGGGAACCTTTCTAACGACCGGGCCCAAGGCCCGGTAAAGCGTGGTTGGGTTACGTTCCCGGTGTGGTGCGGGGGTGCAGGAAGGCGGCCAGGACAAGAACGGCTGCTCCGGTGGTGACGAATACATCGGCGAGGTTGAAGGTGGGGAACCACCCGGTGTGCAGGTAGTCCACGACGCCACGCCCGTCGAGCCGGTCAATGAAGTTGCCCATTGCGCCGCCCAGCAGCAGCGCCCCGCCTCCCCGCGAGAGCCCCGTCATGGTGGGTGCCGATGAGAGCAGATACCAGGTTAGGGCGAGGATGATCAGTCCGGTCACGGCAATGACGGCCCACGACGGCAGGGAGGACCCGAAGCTGAACGCAACGCCGGGGTTGTAGAGCAACCGGAAGTTGATCAGCCCCAGATCAATGACCTGCCCGTCGGAGAGCAGGGCCTCGGCCGCCGCCTTGATCACCAGATCGGCTGCGGCCAGGGCGGCAGCCCAGGCGAGCAGCACGGCCCGGAACCGCAGGACCGGGCGCGGACGCGTCCCGGTCCCCGGTCCCGTTTCGGCGCTCACGCGCTCGGCTCCAGCGCCGGGACCGACTGCGTACTTTTCAGTGCAGTCCGGCGGGTGATCCGGCCGGCCCGGACCCCGTTGGCGATCACGACGATTTCCGCCAGTTCGTGGATGAGGACCACAGCGGCCAGCCCGAGCACCCCGAAGAGGGCCAGCGGGATCAGCACGGCAATCAGCAGCAGGGACAGGCCCACGTTTTGCAGCATGATGCGCCGGGTGTTGCGCGCATGGTCCAGGACCTGGGGCAGGTGGTGCAGGTCCTCGCCCATCAGCGCAATGTCTGCGGTTTCGATGGCCACATCGGTGCCCATGGCCCCCATGGCGATGCCCGTGTCGGCGGTGGCCAGGGCGGGAGCGTCGTTGACGCCGTCCCCGACCATCGCGGTGGGCTGCCGGGTTTGGAGGGTGCGGATGATCTCCGCCTTGTCCTCGGGGCGCAGGTCCGCGTGGACTTCGGTGATGCCCGCTGCCCGGGCCAGGGCGGTTGCGGTGATGATGTTGTCCCCGGTGAGCATGGCCGTGGTGTAGCCGGAGGCCGTGAGCCTGGCGATGACCTCGGGTGCTTCGGGGCGCAGCTCGTCGCGGACTCCGATGGCGCCGATGACCTTGCCGTCGTCCTCGATGAGCACGGCCGTGGCTCCGGCGTGCTGCATCCGCTCGATGTCCGGGGCCAGGGCTCCGGCATCGATCCATCCTGGGCGGCCGAGCCGGACACGTTTGCCGTCCAGGTTCCCCTCCAGGCCCGCCCCGGGAATCGTGTCAACGTCGGTGACCGATGCGCGCTCGGTGGTCGCGGCGAGGATGGCGCGGGCCAGCGGGTGTTCGCTGCGGGATTCCAGTCCGGCCGCGAGGGCAAGCACTCGTTCCCGGGTCGCGGACCCGGTGCCCACGACCTCGATCACCGAAGGCTTGTTCCGGGTCAATGTTCCGGTCTTGTCCAGGGCGATGGTGCGGATCTTGCCCAGGGTTTCCAGTGCCCCGCCGCCCTTGATGAGCACTCCGATCCGGCTGGCGGCCCCGACGGAGGCCACCACGGTGACGGGCACGGAGATGGCCAGCGCGCAGGGTGATGCCGCCACCAGGACGACGAGGGCGCGTTCGAACCACAGGGCCGGTTCCCCGACGATGAAGCCGAAGACGATGATCAGGGCAGCGGCGATCAGGATTCCCGGGACCAGTTTCTTGGCGATGGAGTCGGCCAGTCTCTGGCCCGGGCCCTTGCGGGATTGCTCGGCCTCGACGATATGCACGATCTTGGCCAGTGAGTTGTTCTCGGCGGTGCTGGTGACTTCCACTTCCAGAGGGCCGGTGCCGTTGATGGACCCGGCGTAGACCTCGGAGCCGGGGCCGACCTCGACGGGGACGGATTCGCCGGTCAGCGCCGAGGTGTCCAGGGAGGTGCGCCCGGTGATGATCCGCCCGTCGGTGGCCAGGCGTTCCCCTGGCCGGACGACCAGGCGATCCCCGGGGACCAAATCGGCCGGGGAAACTGTTGCCTCGATGTCGTTGCGCAGGACCCTGGCTTCGGCCGGAACCAGGTCCAGCAACGCCCGCAGACCGCGCCGGGTCTTGGCCAGGGAGTATTCTTCAAGCCCCTCGGAAATCGCGTAGAGGAAGGCCAGCATCGCGGCTTCCTCGAACTGACCCAGGGCCACCGCGCCGATGGCAGCGATCGTCATCAGCGTCCCGACGCCGATTTTTCCCTTGAGCAGGCGTCGGAGCGTGGAGGGAACGAATGTCCAGGCGGCAACCAGCAGTGCACCGAGTTCCAGGGGCAGTGTCACGACCCGGGGGCCTCCGGCCAGCGAGGTGATCCACGCCGCCAGGAGCAGCGCGCCGGCCACGGCGGCCGCCCGGACCTCGGTTACCTGCCAGAACCCCGGGGCTTTTTCGGTTTCACCGGTTTCGGTTGTCTCGTCGCTGCATCCGCAGGCGTCGCTCATCGGGCGTTCTCCTGTTCAACCATCGGGGCGGTGGTGCTGTCGGGGCCGTAGGTCGGGCACAGGCTGACAGCGTTGCCGGTGGAGGCAAGCAGGATTTCGGTCTGGGCGAGCATGTCCATCAGTTCCGGATGGGACAGCGAGTAGTACACGCTGCGGCCTTGGGAGCGCCCCTCGACCAGGCCGCAGTCGCGCAGGCAGGCCACATGCATCGAGGCCGTGGATTGGGGCAGGCCCAGCTCACGGGTGAGGTCGCTGACCCGTACCTCGCCGCCGGACATGCGCTTGACGATCTTCAGTCGGATCGGGTCGCCAAGGGAACGGAACAAGGCGGCCGCGGGGTCCAGCCCGCACGCGTCCACCGGAGCATCTTGATTGATCAGCATTTACTGATGATATCTTAATTTAATGATCATTGATTCAAGCGTCAGTCCGCTGGGGTACCCTTGCGGTGCGCCTCGAAAGATCATGAACCCTTTGTGCAGCCGATCCTCTGATGGCGGATTTTGCAAATGACAGTCCCAGTCAAGGTTCCGCAACTGAACCAGTGACCCCTTGAATCGATGGGCTTGGGGTTGCGACAGTTAACGCTGAAAACTACTGCATCCCTTGTTTCCTATTGCCCTGTCGTGTTGGCTGTATCGATACCCATCACGGAAATGACCCGAGCGTCACACACAGGGAAAGCAGCAGCAGCCATGGAAACGAATGACTCGCCGTTTTTCTCCTCGGGCACCGCGCAAGCCCACCCTGCCCGCAAACGGCCCAGCAGCAAACTCCGCACGTTCCTGCTGGTCATCGCCGTCCTGACGCTCTCCTTTGCCGTCTTCAGCATCTTCGGCGCAACCGTGGGAACCTCTGACAATTCCCCCTATTCCGAACGTTTCCTGCTCACCTGGATCACGTTGCCTTCGTTCCTGCTTGGCTTCGTCTATCTGGCTTTGTATTTTCTCGTTCGCCGAAACCAGACTTACTAATTCGGCAAGTCCCCCCGGCAAACCAGCCTCGGACGGGATGGCAAGAGTGCGCTCCAAGGCAGCACCGCCCACACAACAAGACGGGTAGGCACGGCAGCTCGGTCCACGCGGCACGCTGAAGCATTCGAGACACTAGGCCAGAGCCTGAAACTGGCTTGGCGGTCTCAATCACTTATTTCAGTGTCCGGTAAAGGTTCCATTCCGGCCATGATGCCGCCATGCAACTGTCGTCTGAAACAAGAATGTTTCGGAGTTGGGCTGGCGCGACGCCTTGTAGCCTGACAGAGTTGGTCCGGCCGGGCCGACTGCGGGCTTGCGTATGAAGGGTGAGTCGATATGTGGGACACCTATCCAATTGGTAACCGCCCCTTGGGCTGGATAGAGCTCAGCGAGAATGGCTGGGGCGCCATCGCCGCGTGGTTCGCCGGACCGAAGAACGTGGCGCGCGAGCCGATGGGCGAACGCACCGACCTGATAAAGGTGAAGTGTGAATCGGCGGGCGGCGCCACTAGTTCTTGGACCGAGACCATCACAGAGGCAGACGTCCATGACATTGAAGACGGCATTGACGAATACCTCTTGGATGCCGGGCTGCCGGCCCGACCGCACGGCTATCGCTGGTTCATGCGCTTGCCTGCCGTCGTCAACGATGAGCAGGATTTCTGGGGCCGTCTCAATGAGGCAGACTTCAGGATGCCGCATCGGGATCGGGACATAATCCGTGAGGCGGCCAACTTCGGTGCCACCATCAAAGACCTCTACCTCAGGTCTACGATAGAATGATGATCATCCACAACCCTCAACGACAAGGGCGGCCCATGCGCGTTCACCTCCAGGCGCCACCCCCCGTCACCCGAGGTCGTCTACCCGGAAAACATCCTCTATTGGCCTGAACTTCCAGGGGTCATCGTTGCGTGTGCGGCGGGGATCATCCTGCTGTCATTCTTGAGGTTCCCCATTCGCCGCTGGCGCCGTCGCAAGTAGCGGACTGCCCGCGCCCAGGAAGCCCGCAA
Organism: Paeniglutamicibacter sulfureus; assembly: GCF_030512175.1. Lineage (GTDB taxonomy): Bacteria > Actinomycetota > Actinomycetes > Actinomycetales > Micrococcaceae > Paeniglutamicibacter > Paeniglutamicibacter sulfureus. Next base: position 269,707 of record NZ_JAULBL010000001.1, read on the forward strand.
CACGTCCCGCTGGAGCTTCGGCTTACGGACGCACTAGCGCAGTGCAGACGGCTTTGGACGCCCAGTGCACTCGCCTTCGAAAATGGCATCTCCGAGGGTCCTTCTGGGAAATCCCCAACGACCCCTCGGCGGACGGAGCATGGTCAATTAATGGTGCGATCCATTCAGGTTTGCTTGGAATGCGAAAGCGATTCAGCATGGCGCATGATCAGCGAAGCGGCGACCAAAGCTGCGGAAAACGGCAAGAAGGTAACCGTCACTAGCAGATAGATCGTGGACACGGCCATGGCAACGGGCGCATCTTCGATAACTCTGGTGGTTCCGAAGCTGCCCATGATCTGAGGGCTGAACGCGATCAATAGTACGGCCGTGGCACCTAGGATCAGGCCCGTCCACATCGTCGTCTTGGACAAGTTTGACGCTTCCACACGATCCCCTCGCTCCTTGTGCTCCACTGCCATCAGCCAAGCATCAGGTCCAAAGGATTGCAACGGGGTGAGACCCATCGTTACACCTCCGTAGCTACCCCGCGGACCCAGGGTCTGTGCAGGTTCCTCGCTTTCGACGGTTTATGCCGAGACTTCGCATGGCCCCGGCGATGTGTCCGGTGAGCTTTCCCTCATCGGTCCGGTCGCGCATCTCCGCCCCCACCTCGGATGGCGGAGTATGCAGCTTTGGATCCACCCGGCGCTGATCCGGCGCTACCTAAATTCAGCGACGACGCGCACCGGACCGCTGCTGAAGTCGGACGGCAGATGGGGATGAAGCGGATCTTGCCATGTCTTCAAAGGATGCCCGACAGCACCCGTGATGACCGGTCACGCGGCGGAACAACCATTGTTCGATCATCATCATATTTGACGTAGATCGAAATATCGTTCAGGATGGACGAGGCGAGGCACGGTGCCTCGCCCAACGAAAGGACACATATGCGCGCCTGGATGCTAGACGACTTCGGCCTCGAGAACCTGAACCTGCACGAGATCCCGACACCCCAACCGGCCGCCGGGGAACTTCTCATCAAGGTCTCGGCCGTCTCGCTGAACTACCGAGACAAGGCCCTGGTAGACGGCATCTACATGCCCGAAAAGATCTCAAAAGGACTGATCCCGGTGGCCGACTCCTCCGGAGTCGTGGCCGCAGTAGGGGCGGGCGTAACAAAATACAAGGTCGGGGACCGCGTCACCTCCCACTTCTACTCCACCTGGCACGATGGGCCGTGGCTAAACGAATACGCCGACTTCCAGACCGGCGGGCCCATCAACGGCGGACTGGCCGAATACCAGATCCTCGGCGAGGACAACGTCGTCCCCACTCCCCTGGACATGAGCGACCTCGAAGCCTCAACCCTGCCGATCGCCGCACTCACCCCGTGGTTCGTCCTGCGCGAGTACCGCAAGGTGAAGCCCGGCGATACTGTCCTGGTCCAGGGCACCGGAGGCGTCTCGATCTTCGCCATCCAGCTCGCTTCGGCCCTTGGTGCCCGAGTCATCGTGACCTCAAGCAGCGACGAAAAGCTGGTACGCGCCCGAGAACTGGGGGCAACGGACACCATCAACTACCTCACCACCCCTGACTGGGCCGCAGCCGTCCTGGAACTGACCGACGGCCAGGGCGTGGACGTCGTGCTAGACGTCGTTGGCGGCGACGGGCTGAAGGACTCGGTCCGCGTTGCCAAGGGCAACGGACTGGTCGCGGTCATCGGATTCCTCCAGGGCCAAAGCACCACCCTGGACCTGATGGACGTCATCTGGCACCAGGCCCAGATCCAGGGGATCGCGGTCGGGCACCTGCGCGCCTTCGAAGACCTGGTCACGTTCCTCGGCGAACACACCATCAACCCGGTCATCGACACCGTCTACCCCTTCGAGGAAGCCCACGCCGCCTACGCCCAGCTCGCCCGCGGAGCGTTCGGGAAGATCGTTATCCAGGTCAACTAACGGACGGGCGGCGGCGAGCAGTAAGATCGAAGGCTGAGAGAAGGACAACCATGGCACGAAGCACCAAGATTTCGGACGAACCCGACATCGCCGACTTTGATTTCCCCCGTATCCTCGCCGCCGTCGCAGACCCCGTGCGCCTGAGCATCCTCAAGCAACTGGCCAACGCAGAGGAAGCACTGAGCTGCGGAGCCATCGAACTGCCCATCAAGGCCTCCACGGCAACGCACCACTTCACGGCCCTGCGGCAGGCCGGCGTCCTGCACCAGTACTACGTCGGCACCTCCAGGATGAACCTCCTGCGAATAGACGACATGGAACGGGCCTACCCGGGCTTCCTGCCCTCGGTCATCGCCGGGCTGGCGACCACGACACCCAAGTAGCACCGGCGCGCTTCGTCGCCCAGCGTGTGCACCGACCGAAGGCCGGGGGCGCAATGCCGAGAAAAATACGACGCAGTCCATCCCGCGGGAGGTTCGGCTACCGGTCGTGACACGAACTGGGCAGAGGACTCCTTTTCGGCGACTGTTCAACCACCCACTTGCGCAGAGCGGGGTTACGCCTGGCTGGGTCAGCCCACGGCGACGAGCGTCGCCCAGGCAACGTCGATCACACACAGCCCGTCGTCGGTCTCTCGGTAAAAGACGTCTCCCGGATAGTGGCTCCCGGGCACTGCACCCTTGGGGAGGCCCTCCAGGTTGATACTCCACTGAGGGTCGAGCGCCGCTTGGTCGTCCCAATACTCCGCGAAAAACTCTTCCGGCTCGCCTGCCGAAAGCCCTGACCAATCGCTGGGCGCACCGAGGTCCGCCACGGAATCAATACAGACAACGCCTGAGGTTCCACCCGAAGCCAAGTCATTCACGAGCGTCTCGGTCATTTGAATCACCTCGGCGCCATCGCTCCCCCAGATCAATGAGTCGACCGAGCACCCAGTCAGCAAAGCTGCGAGTGCTCCAGCCGAAAGTCCGCAAACCACTCTCCGAATCGATCTCATTCTTCAAACCTACCGTCCCGCCTATCGGACCTGTACACGGTCAGTGGCTACGACGATGTCGCATGTCCCGGCGGTGTACATGGTGCCACCGCTGACAAAAGAACAACGGATTGTCCGGTGAACGTTGTGCACATGACGCACGGCGCATGCCGCACAAAGTCATGTGGTGCTCGGTGACAGCTCTGGGCGGGAGTCGCCTGGATATCGAATCAGGCCCTCGGCATCTACTCTTCACTCGAAGGCAGAAGCAATGTGGATGGCGTACTGTCCACAGGTCAAGGTAAGGTCCCGCCCCAGAGAGGCCAAAGTGCAGTGTTGAATCGGAAATTCGCCTTCTTCTGAGTCTCCGCTGATGCTCGACTCGTAGATGAACGGTGAGCGCCGGCGGTAGATCCGGTGGCCGGGGTGTCGAACTCCTTCCTGGCTGACGATGACGCTTTTCCATCGTCGGCGGTTTATCCCACCCCTAACGCTGGCATAATCGGTGACCTATGACACCAAGCCGCGAGCGGAGCCCGTTGAACCGTGAATAGCGTCAAAGAAGCCTCGGCTGTACTGCACCACCGGCAGTTTCGATACTTTTGGCTCGGACGAGTAGTTTCCTCGATCGGTTCGGCCGCGGCCCCGATAGCTGTCGCGTTTGCAGCCCTTGAGGCAGGTGGCGGTGTCGAATGGTTGGGCTTCATCCTCGCTCTCAACATCGCTCCACAAGTGTTCCTGCTTCTCGTCGGTGGCGTGCTGGGCGACAGGGTCCGGCGTGACCGAGTGATGGTCATTGCGAACGCCGTTTCCGGAGTTGTGCAGGTGGCCATAGCCATACTGATTCTGGCCGGCGTGGCTGAGCTATGGATGCTGGCCGCCTCCGTCTTTCTCCTGGGTGCGGCTTCGGCCTTTTTCCAACCAGCTTCCCAGAGATCAATCGTCCAGTTGGTCCCCCCGGAATTGCGATTGGCTGCGAACGCGGTACTTCGTCTTCCCTTGAACGTCGCGAAGGTGCTCGGTCCGGCACTCGGTGGTCTGGTTGTCGCGCTGATCGGCCCGGGGTGGGCACTGGCATTCAATGCTTCCACTTTTCTCTTATCAGTATTCTTTCTCGCTTCGATCCAGTTGCCCCAGCCAATCAAGAGCAAGACCTCTGCCCTTTCAGCCTTCCGAACCGGCTGGAAAGAATTCAGTGCCAGGCGTTGGTACGTCATCATGGTGGCGCAGTCCGCCGTCACGGTCTTGATGTGGCTGGTGGGATTCCAGCTTTTCGGACCAGTCGTTTCCCACTCATCACTGGGAGGTGCGTTCGCTTGGGGATTGATCAGCGGCGGCTTCGCTTTCGGACTGGTCGGAGGCTCACTGGTCGCCGTTGCGGTACGGCCCCGACGAGTGGGCATCACGGTATCTCTCTGCATGGCTACCCAAGCGCTGCCGCTTGTGGCCCTGGCTTTTGTCGCCCCGCTCGGGGTGATCGTCGGTGCCGCCGTCCTGGCGGGCATTGCCCTGGATATCTCGATCGTGTCCTGGTCGGCATACTTCCAAGAGCAAATTCCAGAGGGGTTGCAGTCACGCCTGTCTTCGATCAGTACGTTCGGGCAGCTTCTCCCCGTCCCAATCGGTTACGTATTGTTCGCGTTGCTCAGCGGGTACTTCAGCAACACCATCATGGTGAGCCTCATGTCGGGAATTCTCGTCGTCGCGGCATTGCTGCCACTCCTACTGCCTTCCATTCGGCAATTGCGGCTTGGACAGGTCGTCGATGAGTCCATCGCTGGAGAGAATGACGATCTGCTTCCCGACTTGCTTGCGAAGGAAGCCAAAGGTGAAGCCACCTAAGCGCCCGGCTTCGACTCCCCTTCCGCTGCGGGCCGGCGCACGCCATCAAGACGCCGGCGCAACGGTCGGTTAGCCGGCAGCCCCCGACTGCGCCATGGCCGGCTCATCCGCCATGCTGAAGACCAGCTGCAGGCAACCGCGCACGGAGACCGGTTCGACGTGGATCCCGTACACCCGCAGCAGCATCTCGGGGGTCAGCACCTCCTCGGGCGTTCCGCTGGCCACCGCCTGGCCATCCTCGAGCATGACCAGCTTGGTGCAGTAGCGGGCTGCCAGGTTCAGGTCGTGCAGCACGACCACGGTGGTGACCCCCAGCTGCCCGACCATGCGCAGCAGCTCGTGCTGGTAGCGGATGTCCAGGTGGTTGGTCGGTTCGTCCAGCAGCAGGTGATCGGCCTGCTGGGCCAGCGTGCGGGCCACCAGCACGCGCTGCTTCTCCCCTCCCGAGAGCGTGGAGTAGGGGCGGTCGGCCAGGTCCCGGGCACCGACCCGGCTCAGCGCGGCGGCCACCGCCTGGTGGTCCTCGCGGGTGAAGGCGGCCAGCGCCTTGCGGTGCGGCGCGCGGCCGAGCAGCACCATGACCGCGACGCTCACCGGCAGGTCGGTGGGAGTTTCCTGAGCGACCACGGCCACCCGCCGGGCCAGCTCGGTGCCGCGCAGCGCCGTGACCGGCTGCCCGTCGAGGACGACCAGCCCGGCCCGCGGGCGCAGGGCCGCGTACAGGGTGCGCAGGAAGGTGGACTTGCCGCTGCCGTTCGGGCCGATCAGCCCGACGACCTCCCCCGGCCCGGCGTGCAGCCCGACGGATTTCACTACCAGCTTCCCGCCGTAGCCGACGGAAACATCGGTGGCTGTGATCATGCTTTGGGCCCCCTTGGGCTGTTGGTTGTCATTGGGTCGGGTTCAGCTTGCGCACCAGCACGAAGAGCAGCGGGGCGCCGAGCAGCGCGGTGACGATGCCCAGCGGCAGCTCCTGCGGGGCCAGGGCCGTCCGGGCGAGCACGTCGGCCCAGACCAGGAAGATCGCACCGAGGAGCGCCGCCACCGGCAGCAGCTTGCGGTGGGTGGAGCCCACGCACAACCGCGCGATGTGCGGGATGATCAGCCCGACGAATCCGATGCCGCCGGAGGCCGCGACCAGCGCGCCCACGCACAGCGCGGTCACCACCATCACCGCAGCGCGCAGCTTTGCCGGGGAGATCCCCAGCGTCCGGGCCGTGTTGTCGCCGATGGCCAGCGCGTCCAGCGGGCGGGACCAGAGCAGCAGCAGCACCAAGGTGGCCAGCACTACCGCCCAGGTGACCAGCGCGGACTGGCCGGTGGCCTGGGTCAGCGAGCCGAGCGTCCAGAAGAGCACCGAGCGGCCCGCGTTCGGGTCATCGGAGGCGAAGATCAGCAGGGAGGTGAGCGCGTGCAGCACGTAGCCCACTGACACCCCGGCGAGCACCAGCCGGGTGGAGGTCATCTGCGAACCGACCCGGGCGAGCAGGAAGACAGCTATCCCGGCGGCCAGCGCCCCGGCGAAGGCGCTGCCGGCCAGCGAGGCCGAGCCGATGCTCACCGAGGCCCCGAAGAGGATCGAGGCCGCCGACAGGGTCGAGGCCCCGGAGGTCACGCCCAGCAGATAGGGTTCGGCCAGGATATTCCGCGTCAAGGCCTGCAGGGCCACCCCGGCCAACGCCAGCCCGGCGCCGACGGCGGCACCCAGCAGCACCCGGGGCACGCGCAGCAGCAACACGATGGATTCCTCGGAGTTGGTCCAGCTGCCGAGCGGCTCGCCGCCAAACAGGTGCCCGCGCAGGATTTGGAGCACCGTGCCCGCCTCGATGGCCACCGGCCCGAGGCCCACAGCCACCGGCAGGGTGATCAGCAGCGCGGCCAGCAGGCCGGCGATCCACAGTGCGGTGTGCCGGGTGCGCCGGTGGTGGTGGTGGTGCGCTGTACGGTTCGCGGAGCGCGGGGTCCAGCTGGGTCATCGTGGCCTCTTCATCGATGGGTCGTCGGTTGCGGTGCGCAGTGTGAGCGCGGCACCGAGGGCAAGCAGGGTGAATCCGCCGAGCACCGCGGCCGCAGCCAAGTAGCCCGCCGTGCCCAGCGCGGCCCCGGCGGCGCCCGCGCCGAGGAACAACCCCAGGGACATGCCCGCGGCGTTCAGGCTCAGCGCGGTGCCGCGCACCTGCCCGCAGCGGCGCACCAGCAGGGTCATCACCGCTGCGGAAACCACCGCATGGCTGGCCGAGAGCACCGCGGTGCCCAGCATCGCCAGCAGCAGCACCGGGGAAAGGTACACCCCGAGCAGGGCCAGCAGGCCGGTGCCCAGGCAGATGGCCATCACGGCCCGGGTACGGACCTCGGAGTCCTCGGCGTTCAGCATCCGCCCGGCGAGCAGGTGCCCAAGGAAGAAGGAACCTCCGCTCAGGGACCAGACGAAGGCGAACCAGCCGGCGGTGAGCTGGAACTTGTCCGCGTACAACGGGGCGAGGAAGGCCAGGTGCCCCATCAGCGCGCCGGCCCGCCCGAAGGAAACCAGCAGCAGGGCGCGCGCCCCGGGGATGGCCGCCAGCGTGCGGAATGCGGCCAGGTAGCCAAGTCGCGGGGCCGACTCTCCCGCGCCGGGGTGTGCGCGGCCGTAGCGCACCAGCGCTGGCGCCAGCGCGAGGGAGAGCACGGCGATCGCGATGAGATTGCCCTGCCAGCCCCACCACAGTGCCGGCAGCACCAGCAGGGGCGCGCCCACGGTGGAGGCCAGGGTCTGGGCGGTCATCACCAAGGTGGCGGCACGGCCCGCCGCGGGAGTGGTCCCGAAGCGGTCCGCGGCGGCAGTGGACAACGCCGGGTAGAGCAGCGCGTTGGCCACGCCGGTGGCCAGGCAAAAGGCCGCCAGCGCCCCCAGTCCGGAGAAGGTCCCGAGCACCGCGGCGATGCCCAGCAGCACGAGGGCGGCGGCGGCCACGCGGCCCGGTGCGATGCGCCCGATCAGCGGGGCCAGCGCGACACCGGTGAGCACCGCGCCGACCCCGGCCAGCCCGCGCAGGGAGCCGACCTCTGCATAGCCGGCCCCGGCCCAGTCGGCGATCGGCACCAGGAAGGTGCTCAGCACGGTGAAAGGCAGCAGGCCCACGGCCGAGGCCAGCAGCGCCGGCCAGATCTCGGCGATGATCCTCCGTTCACCGGGCAGCTTGTCGGTGGTGTCCAGTTCGGTCTGACTCATGCCGCACTCCCGATCCCGGCGCGGATCATGCCCAGGTCCTCGGCGAAGGCCGCGGACATGGCGTGGCGCGGCCTGCTCCGTGCGGGCACCGCGGGTGCGCGCCGGCGGCCGGCAGTGTGCGCAGGCCGGCGCAGCCGTGCCGGCTGGCTCATGGGGTGGCCAGCCGTTCGGCGAGCAGCTCTACCCCGTCAACGGCCAGCGGGCCGGGCGAAGAATAGTAGTAGTTCAGCGGCACCACGGCCGTGTCGTCGTTGACCGCCTCAAGTCCATCGAGCTCGGGCCTGGCGCGTAGCTCTTCGAGTACGTCCTGGTCGGTTTCCATCGCCGAGGATCCGGTGGGCAGGTACATCGCGAAGACCTTGTCGGCCGCGCTGGCGACCAGCTCTTCCGTAGACGGCTCGAAGTAGCGCTTGGGCACCTCGTTGAACACGTTTTCCAGGCCCAACAGCGACATCTGCTCCGAGACCAGCGACTCGTGCCCGTAGGACCCCAGGGTGCCGGCGGTCGGCACGTACAGGGAAAGCGCGCTTTGCCCTGCCCCTTCGTCCACACGCTCCGCGGCAGCTGAGACGCGGTCCCGCATGTCCTGGACCGCTGCGGCTGCCACCGGCTGGGTCCCGAAGAGACGGCCGTAGGACTCGACGTCCCGGTAGATCTGCTCGAACCCGCTCAAGCCGCCGGTGGAGCGATCCTCGAAACCGGCGCAGTAACCGCTCACCGTCAGCATCTGCACCCCGGCCTGGGCAAGGCGATCGGCGAGGGAATCGAGGTCGACCCCCGCCGCGATGTCGGTGCCGATGACCACGTCGGCGCCCGACCCGAGGATCATCTCGTAGGAGACGTCGTGCGAGTCTTCGGTAACCCGTTCGGCCCCTTCGACGACGGCCTTCGTCGCTGCGTCGAAGGGCACTTCCATGCTGCCCGCGTAGTGCGTCAGCTTGTCGCCCGCTCCGGCGGCAACCAGCAACGCCGGCGCCTCCGAGCCGACCGCGAGCACCCGCTGCGGCTGCGCGTCAAACACGACCTCCCGACCGCAGCTGTCCAGGATGACCGGACCGGCCGTCGCGTCGCCCGGGGCGCTTCCCGCGGAGCCGGCCGGGGCACCGCACGCAGTCGCGACCGTCAGCACGAGGGCGGGCATGACAATCATCCAGGGATTGATTCTTCTCATTGACTAGGACTCCATTTTCGGTGGCCAGGGCTGCGACGCTCAGTCGCCGGGGGCACATCTGGCCGGCACCTCGTAAACACTAATGAGAATCATTATTATTTGTCAAAACGAAGACGACACAAGTTGGCGCGGGCCGGGCGCGCTCGCATGGGGTCGCCGGGGGAAGGGAACCTGCCCCTTGACGTGGCAACCTGCCGGCCGACCGGCGCGGTGGCATGACGGGGGCCGGCAGCGGCGTGGGGCACGCCGGCGGCGGCCGTGCGAGGCCCAAGGCAGTGCCGCAAAGAGGCACTTAACCAGAAAATCCCCAGCCACCTTGCGGTGGCTGGGGATTTCTTGCTCGGGGCTTATGCCTCGAGCACGACCGGAACGATCATGGGCTTGCGGCGCAGCTTGCGCGACACCCACGAGCCGATGACGCGGCGGACGATCTGCTGCAGCTGCTGCGTGGTGTGCGTCGGGTTGTTGCGCACCGCATCCTCAAGGGCCTCGGCGATCTTCGGCTTGATCTCGTCAAACACATTGTCGTCCTCGGCCACGCCGCGGGCGTGGATCTCGGGTCCGGAGATCAGCTTGCCGGACTGGCGGTTGATCACCGAGATAATCGAGATGAAGCCCTCCTCGGCCAGCGTGACGCGGTCCTTGAGGTCCTCGTCGGTGATGGTGCCGACCTTGGAGCCGTCCACGTAGACGAACCCGCAGTCGACTTGGCCCACGAGCTTGGCCACGCCGTCCTTGAGGTCAACGACCGAGCCGTCCTCGGTGAGCAGCACGTTCTCCGCCGGCACGCCGGACTGGGCGGCCAGGCGGGCGTTGGCGATCAGGTGCCGGGTCTCGCCGTGCACCGGCATCACGTTCAGCGGCTGGACGATGTTGTAGCAGTACAGCAGCTCGCCGGCCGAGGCGTGGCCGGAGACGTGGATCTTGGCCATGCCCTTGTGGATCACGTCAGCGCCCAGGCGCATCAGGCCGTTGATCACGCGGAACACCGAGTTCTCGTTGCCCGGGATCAGCGAGGAGGCCAGGATGACGGTGTCGCCCGGACCGACCTGGATGCGGTGGTCGCCGGTGGCCATGCGCGAGAGCGCGGCCATCGGCTCGCCCTGCGAACCGGTGGACATCAGCACAACCTTGTGGTCGGGCAGCTTGTCCACGTTCTTCATGTCCACCAGGATGCCGGCGGGGATGTGCAGGTAGCCCAGCTTCTCGGCAATGCCCATGTTGCGCACCATGGAGCGGCCGATGAAGGCGACCTTGCGCCCGTGGACCTCGGCGGCGTCGATGACCTGCTGCACGCGGTGCATGTGCGAGGAGAAGGAGGCGACGATGATGCGCTTGCGGGCGCGGCCGAAGAGCGCCTCGAGCACCGGGCCGATTTCCTTTTCCGCGGTGGTGAAGCCGGGGACGTCCGCGTTGGTGGAGTCGGTCATGAACAGGTCCACGCCCTCGTCGGCCAGGCGGGCAAAGTGGCGCAGGTCGGTGATGCGGCCATCGAGCGGCAGCTGGTCCATCTTGAAGTCGCCGGTGTGCAGCACGGAGCCGCCATCGGTGCGGATGAACACGGCCAAGGCGTCCGGGATGGAGTGGTTGACCGCGACGTATTCGGTCTCGAACGGGCCGAAGGTCTCCACGTCGCCCTCGGCAACCTGGCGCAGCACCGGCTTGATGCGGTGTTCCTCCAGCTTGGCGGAGATCAACGCGAGGGTGAGGCGCGAGCCGATCAGCGGGATGTCGTTGCGCAGGCGCAACAGGTACGGGACGGCACCGATGTGGTCCTCGTGGCCGTGGGTGAGCACGACGCCGACGACGTCGTCGAGGCGGTCCTTGATGTAGCTGAAATCGGGCAGGATGACGTCCACGCCCGGCTGGTGCTCCTCGGGGAAGAGCAGTCCGCAGTCGACGATCAGCAGCTTGCCGTCGATTTCGAAGACGGCCATGTTCCGCCCGATCTCACCCAGGCCACCGAGCGGCACAATGCGCAAGGTGCCCGGCTTGAGCTTGGGCGGAAGGTTGTGGAGCACCGTATCGGTGACCACGGATGAGGAATCGGTCATGAATAACTTACCTTTCTAGATCTCCCATCCGCCCTCGCGCAAATCGGTGCGGATGGTTTCGAGTTCCGTTTCCGACGGTGCCACAAGCGGCAGCCGGACCACGGTGTTCGGCAGGACTCCCTGCCAGTTAAGAATGTGTTTTGCCGCAACGGCGCCCTGGACGTGGCTCATCACCGCGCGCTGGATCGGGTCCAGCTCGAAGTGGGCCTTGCGGGCGGTCGCCAGGTCACCGGCGAGCATCGCGTCAACCAGGATGCGGTACTTGGCCGCGGCAATGTGGGCGGTGACCGAGACGACGCCGACGGCGCCTGCTGCCATCAGTGGCAGGGTCAGTCCGTCGTCGCCGGCGTAGACATCGAGGTCGGTGTTCGCCAGCACCGTGGTGGTGGACTGGTAGTCGGCCTTTGCGTCCTTCAGGGCCACAACCAGCGGGTTCTTCGCCAGTTCGATGATGGTTTCCGGTGCCATGGCGATGCCGGCGCGTCCCGGGATGTCATAAAGCATCACGGGCAGCTGCGTCGCTGCGACGATGGCCTCGACGTGGGCAATGACGCCCGCCTGGGAAGGTTTGTTGTAATACGGGGCGGTCACCAGGATGCCGTGCACCCCGGCGTCCTTCGCAGCAAGCGAGAGCTTGATCGAGTGCGCGGTGTCATTGGTGGTGGATCCGGCCAGGACCTTGGCGCGGTGCCCCACGGCCTTGACCACGGCGGCGAACATGGCGATGTTTTCCTCGTCGCGAAGCGTCGAGGTTTCCCCGGTGGTGCCGGTGACGACCAGGCCGTCGCAGCCCTCGTCCACGAGTTTGATGGCCAGTTTGGCGGTCGCATCGTAGTCGACCTCCCCGTTGTCCTTGAAAGGTGTCACCATGGCGGTGAGGACCGTTCCGAAGGTGTGGTTCTTGCCCGGGGTATGCAACACAGATTCAGCCATGATTCCAAGGTTACACTTCGCACGCACCAAGCCTTGATTCGGCGCATGCGTTTAGGCTGTAAACATGACGCAATTCTCCTCCCGCAGCACCCGCCACCGGGCTCCGGGCACCGGCACGGCCGGCACACGCGCCCGCATCGCGGGAGTCGACGCCGCCCGCGGACTGGCACTGCTGGGGATGGTCGCGGTGCACATCATGCCGTTGCGCGTACTTGATGCCGGCGGCTCCCCCGAAGCAACCTGGGCTGCCACGCTGTTCTCCGGTCGGGCTTCGGCGCTCTTCGTGGTGCTCGCCGGGGTGGGGCTCGCCCTGCTCTCCGGCGGTTCCGGAAACATCGGTGCGCCGAAGCTGGCAGGAGTGCGCCGCTCGGTGGCGGTGCGGGCGCTGTTGGTCTTCCTGCTGGGGCTGTGCCTGGGCATGCTGGACACCAATGTGGCAGTCATCCTGGTCCACTACGCGGTGCTGTTCCTGTGCGCGATCCCGTTCCTGGGGATGCGCGCCCGCACCCTGGGGTTCTGGGCCGCCGGTTGGCTGGCCGTCTCCCCCTTCGCACTGTACCTGGCCCGCCCCTGGGCCATGGAATGGCTCGACCCGCACCGGCTGGGTGCCTCCCCGCTGCCCGAGGATATGTTCTCCCCCGCGGTGTTCCTGGCCGACCTGCTGCTTACCGGCTACTACCCGTTGCTGGTCTGGTTCGGCTTCATCCTGGCGGGCCTATGTGTCGGACGCCTGGCGCTGGAGAGGCCGCCGGTGGCCCTGTCGATCGGGGTTTTCGGCGCGGGCCTGGCGGTGGGAGCCAAGGCCCTCTCGGCCTGGCTGCTGGCCCAGCCAGGTGCGTTGGCCGCACTGGCCCATGCCGCCAACCAAGAGTCCAAGGAGCTGTCGGTGGCGTTGGTGACGGGACAGCGCCTGGGCAATGCGGCGGACAGCGGCTGGTTCCTGGCGATCTCGGCTCCGCATTCGGGCGCCCCGCTGGATGTGCTGCACGTCGTCGGTTGCGCGCTGGCGGTGCTGGGGGCGGCGCAATTGGTGTGCATGGCCCTGTCCGCGCTCTTTGGGCAGGTCGGCGAGATACTGATCTGGCCGCTGACCGGAGCAGGTGCCGCAACGCTCACACTCTATGCCACGCACTTGGTGGCCCTGGATCTTTTCAGCGACATTTCGGCGCCGCTGCCTCGCACCGGATTGTTCATCATCTACTCGGTGGGCTGTCTGCTGGCCGGGCTGGTGTTCAAGTTCCTGGGACGGCGCGGCCCGCTCGAGGCGCTGGTGCACACCGTGTCGCGGACGCTGGGGCGCAGCGGCTAAGGGGCAAGGACCAAGGGCAAGTGCCAAGGGGAAAGCCACCTTTCCGGAGCGGGTATTGCCGGTCCCGTTGGCCGGTGGCACTGTGGACGCATGGCGATCTCGGTGCGGGCGGCAACGGAATTCAACGACGTGAAGACGATGCTCGGACCCAAAAGGAACCCCGAGGCGAAGGCCTGCTGGTGTTTGGGCCACCGCCTCGGCTCGGCACGGAACCACGAAAGCCAGAAGCAGGGCGCCGAACTCGTGCGCGTGCTGTGCGCCGAGGATCCGCCGCCCGGGGTCCTGGCCTACGAACGCGAGGACGTAGTCGGCTGGGCGGGGGTGCACCCGCGGGCAGACACGGCACTTGCGCTCAGCCGCACGATTCCGCACGTTGACGATCTTGCGGTGTGGTCGGTGTGGTGCATCCGGGTATGGGCAGGACATCGGGGCCAGGGTATTTCCCACGCGCTGCTTACAGGGGCGGTGGAATTTGCCCGGGGCTACGGGGCGCCGGCCATCGAGGGGTACCCGTTGGACAACCAGGGCAGAAAGACCGATTCCACCATGGCATATGTCGGCACCCGCGCCCTCTTCGAACGGGCGGGATTCACGAAGGCCGCCGACACCGATTCGATCATGGGCGGCTTCCGGCGCATCTTGATGCGTCTGGACCTCCGCTGAGGAGGCAGCGGCGCGATCGCCTTCCAGCGGCCCGGAATCCCCCCTGATCGACCAGACCGCCGCGGTGTGGTGTGTCGTCTTCCTCGGCGTGTAGTGATGTGAAACCGTGAAGAACATGGAGACCCCACCGCGGCCAGAAGAACGCCTGCCGCCCCTGAACGTCGGCGAGAAGTTCCTGCTGGGGCTCTGGGTGTTCTCCAACGTGGCGTTCGTTGCCGCGCCCCTGTTCGGTGGCTACGTCGGCGCGTGCCTGATCTACGGATTTGACGCCGTCCGCCCCGGGGTAGCACCTTGGGCAGCATTGATCATGGTGGGGATTCTGGTTGTCTGGCTGGTCATCAGCGATATTGTCGAGCTGATCCTGCGCAGGAACATGGCGCAACGGCACGCGGTCCTCAGGGAGGCGGTGTCCACGCTGAGTGGTGTCGTGATCCTGGCCGCGCTGTACGGCATCGTGTTCACCGAAGCGGTGCCAGCACTGGTGGCCGCCGTCTTCGCCGGCATTCTGCTGCTGGCATGCATTCCGCTGGTGAAGCTGCTCGAGAAACGGGCACCGGCCGAAGGTGCCCCGCCGGCCACCTAGACCTGTAAGGATGGTTTGACGGCGGTGCATGCCCCCGAAGGCCGCCGGTTGAGGCGGCATGACGCAATCCACGACCGAAGCCTAGGTGCGATGAAGAACGACCCGCGGCGAATGCCGGGCGACCCGCTGAGTCCCCACGAGCGCGCCCTGCTGGAGATCCTGTGCTCGGGGAAATGGCCCGGAACAACGGAGGCACGCGAACAGGCGGCCCATGCCCGCTGGGGCGGGCGGGAGTCCGACGAGTGCGAATGCTTTCTGGTCGATATTCCAGGGCACCTGAATCTTCCCAGGATTCCGAAGCGATCGGGCGGGCCGTTCGCGACCGTGGACGTCCATGATGGAGACGTTGCACTGGGGCACCTGAACCTATGGGCAGTGGACGGGCTCCTGCACTCGGTGGACTACATGACGTTCAACGTTCCGGATGACCGGCTCCCCGCCATGGAACAGCTCGACGACGGACCGTTTAGTTGAGGGGTCCGTCCAAGACCGCGCCCGGTTCCAATCCTGGAGCCGCTCCCCGCACATGTGGTGCGGGTCGGCTCGTCGAGGCCCGGAGCTGTGGCCGCACCTGTACCGGGCACGGAGCGGGTGCAGGCTCAGAGGCGAAGGAGGAGGGTGCCCTCGTCGAAAGCCGGGCCGGCCGGGGCGAACCCCAGACGCTCATAGACCGATCGTGCAGGGTTTCCCGCTTCGACGCTGAGGCTGATCGCGGGCAGTGCCTGGGAACGTGCCTGTTCGAGGATTCCGGCAATGAGTCGGGTTCCAAGTCCCCGGCCGCGTTGCCCCTCGGCAACCCAGACGCAGAGTTCGGGGATCGAGGCGGCGACGAAGCCGTAGCCCGGGTCCGTCGGGTCGAAATAGCGCAGCCAAACGACGCCAACCGCTTTTCCGTCCGGGTCTTCGGCCACCAGGCCGAAGTCGTCCTTCCCGGGCCACCGCGTGAAATAGTGGGCGATGGCAGGAATCTGCTCGATTTGCTCAAGCGTGAACCGTGGCCCCGGCCAGTTCATATTTCCCAAGGTGGCCCGCGCCAGCAATTCCTCCTCGCTAAACCGGAGCACGCGAAGCGTGGACGTTTCTCCCCCAAAGTTCCTCATGTCTGCCACCCTACAGATTCGGGCCTGCCGCTTCCACGATATGTCGGCCCCCGTCGGCCTATGGGCCGGAGACGAGGGTGACGGTCTGCAACAGGCCCGGCACCAGCACCAGCCCCAGCAGGCCCGAGGCAATGGCCCAACCGAGCGAACCCGCGCGCCAGGCAAGCCAGGCACCACCCAGTCCCAGAAGCACTGGCGCGACCATGAACCACGCGGGCAGCAGGGCCACGCTTCCGCCCCAGTCGGGCAACAGCAACGTGATGGCCACGGCGAGAAGCATGAGGATCCAAGTGGCAAGCAGCTTCCGGCCGCGGGGCGGAACGCGGCCGGGCTTCGGTGATGGCGCGGTCACTTGATGCTCCCGGTCCGGCGTTCGAGGCCCGGGACCGACAATTTACCGGCGACCATCGCCGCCCGGTGCGTCTTCCGCACCCACTCGGTCCTCAGCACGCCGTAGAGGTGGGGGAATAATTCCCCGTCGTCGCCGTCCTCCAGGCGGATCTCTACTCCCGCGGCGGCAATCGCTGCGGCGTCCAGCTCCAGCACCACCAGCTCACCGGAGAAATCGGAGTAGATGTGGCCGGCGACCACCGGGAGCTGCCCCGGGGACGAGCAGTGGATGAAACCGACCTCGGCCAAAGTTGCGCCCCGGGTCGATTGTCGATATTCGCCGGCGGTCTG
This sequence comes from Paeniglutamicibacter sulfureus, assembly GCF_030512175.1. Taxonomy (GTDB): domain Bacteria; phylum Actinomycetota; class Actinomycetes; order Actinomycetales; family Micrococcaceae; genus Paeniglutamicibacter; species Paeniglutamicibacter sulfureus. The sequence goes on from NZ_JAULBL010000001.1 coordinate 286,170, forward strand.
GGCGCGTTCCCATGAACTCAATTCGGTCAGGTGCAGGACGGTTTCCATGCTCCCAGCATATGCAGAGGCGCGCGTTTGCCGATGCACCCCTTAACGGAAAAACGCCCGGCGGACGGTTATTGTCCACCGGGCGCTTCCCAGGATCCTTCTACTTATCCAACTGCAGCCCCACAAGCACCGGATCATGGTCCGAGGAGCGGAACTGGTCCGGGGAGAACAGCTGCGCCACGTTGTAGTTGTAGCGGCTGTACTCGTACGCCACCGACTCGGTGGCGTTGATGTTCCAGATCGTTTCACCGGTGACCCGCTGCGCAACCTCGCGCGAACCCAAAATATGGTCCAGGGAGCCGGTCCGGCCCCCGAACAAGTAGCTACGGGTATCCGCGCCGACTCCGAGATCCACGTATCCGGCCTCGGCCAGCACCTGGATCGGCTCCTCGGCGGAGTACGCGTTGAAGTCCCCGGCCAGCAGTACCCTGTTGGTGTTGCGTTCCTTCTTCAATCCTTCGGCGAATTCCACCAGGGCCTTCGCCTGCTCAACGCGCGCAGCGTTCCAGGCCCCCGCGCCGTCGCCACGGTCGGCGTTCTCCGAGCCGTCCTTCGGATCCGAGCCCTTGGACTTGAAGTGGTTCGCCAGGACCAGGAAGCGGCTCTTGGCATTTCCGCCAACGCGCTGGAATGCCTGCGCCAGGGGGTCACGTGCATTGTCGAACGCCGCATCATCCAGGATGACCGACTCGTCAATGGGCTTCACCGCGCCGTCCTTGTAGATCATCGCGGTGCGAATGACATCTTCATCGGCCGGAACCGACTCGGGGCTTGGCACGAACTTCCACTGTGACTGGCCCGCAGACTGGTTCAGCGCATCCACCAAGGTGGCGAGCGCTTCATCGCGATCGAGCCCGAAACGGGCGGAGTTTTCAATCTCTTCCAAGACCACCACGTCGGCGTCGAACGTGTTCAGCGCCGAGACGATCTTGGCCTGTTGGCGCTCGAGGCTCTGGCCATTGGCGGCACCGCGTGCGTCGCAGCCTCCGCGCACGGTGACCGGCTGGCCTTCCCGATCGGTGTAGTAGGTGCACCCGGAAAGCTGGTCCCCGGTGGTGGTGAAGTAGTTCAGGACATTGAAGCTGCCGACGGTGACGTTTCCGCCAACATCGGCCGGGCCCTCCGGCTTGATTTGTGCAAAGGTTGCCGGGATATCGGCATCCTCTGCCCCGATAACCTGCCCCTGCGGCTGCATCCGCCACAGGTCATAGCGGTAGTCCATGATCACCGGAGAGGTGAAGGTGGCCTGGGCACCGACGCTGACACGATGCCCCGCCGAAAGATACGGAAGCGGAACGGACTTGTTGGCTCGCGCACCGAGGAAGTTCAAGGTGGCGCCGTCATCCAGCACCACGGCCCGCCGCTCATTCTCGGCTTCCAGGGCTTGGGCCTGGGCACTGCCCGGGGCAAAGGCATCGGTGGCCTGGCGCAGGGTGCGCTCGCCGGGAAGGATCTCGCTGGTGCCTTCGGCGAGGGTCATCTCGCCGAACTGGTTCAGCGAATAGTTGTCGGCCACCGTCCACTGTCCCTGCGGGTCGATGAGCATGGATTCAAAGCGCTCGCGATCGGCGTCCGAGGAGGGGATGTCGATGGCCAGCGGCTTGACGGCATCGGCCGGCTCGCTGAGCACCTCAATGCCGGAAGCCGAGGCACTGACCTGGGTCAGTCCGAAGTATTCGCCGACCGTCCCGGTGACCTCCACGTGGTCGCCGACGGCAACCTTGCCCACTCCGCTTGGGGAGTAGACGAAGATCCCCGAGCTGCCCTCGGGGGAAATCTCACTTCCGCTGCCCGCGCTTTGGACGTAGAAGCCGCGGATGCCGCCCTCGGCGTAGGCGCCGGTGACCACCGCGCGAACGGTGACCTGCTCCCCGGCCATCCCGCTCGCGGCACCCGTGCCCTGGATCGTTTCAATGGACGTCGTTTCGCCGACCGCCGCCGTGGCCGGGGCAATTGCCCCCACGGCCATCGCGGCTGCCAAGGTGACGGTGGCGAACGCCGCCGTTGCGCTCTTCTTCATGGATTTCCCTCGATCGTCGTTGTCTCCGTGACGCGGTGGCGCACAGTATGTAGCCCGAACAGATTCGACCATTGGGACATGAATTCGGAATGAATTGGGTTTGAATCCCACGGAATCGCTCGCTTGATGGCCACTGAACCATCCAAGGTGATGAAGGAGAACACGTCCAGCCTTTTGGCTCTCCAAGATCAGGGGCCCGATGGAAGCACCACGTGGCCGGATCACCGATCCCCCGCCGGATATGGAAAATGCTCCCCCGGGCGGTTCCTGCGAACCGCTCGGGGAAGCATCGATCATGCCTCGGAGCTGCCTACTTGCCCTCGGCCAGGTAGAAGCCGATCGCCGTGCGCATCGACTCGCGGGCGCGGCGCCGGTCCCCCGCGGCGTCGTAGGCCAGGGCCAGCCGGTGCCAGGACTTCCAGGAGTCGGGGTTGGCCTCGGCCTCTTCCTTGTACTGCACGAAGTCCTCGTCGGCGGCGGCCTTGACGATTCGTCCCGAGGGGGTGCGCGGCAGGGTGTCTTCGGGCAGCAGGCCCTCGCTGGCCAGGATCGAGGCCATCTTCTGCGTGCGGGAGCCGAAGAGCACCTCACGGATGAGGATCCACACCCCGACCAGCGGGACCACCAGGGCGGCCACGCCGATGATCTTGGCGACCGGTTCATCGGCGGCGATGAAGCGCACGGCCGAGCCGAACGCGGCGACCAGATAGAACACGAAGAGCAGCAGGATGGCGCCGACCCAGATCTTGGTTTTCATGGCTTTCTAGCGTCCCAACTCGAGGTAGCCGTCAAGGCCGTAGGTAAGCCCCGGGCGCGAGGCGACGGTGCGCAGGCCCAGCAGCACGCCGGGCATGAAGGAAGCGCGGTCGTAGGAGTCGTGGCGCAGCGTCAGTTGCTCACCTTCCCCGCCCAGCAGGACCTCCTGGTGGGCAACCAGTCCGCGCAGGCGCACCGAGTGCACGTGGATGCCGTCCACCACGGCGCCGCGGGCGCCGTCCAATTGGGTTTCGGTGGCATCCGGGCTCGCCGCCACTCCCGCGGCTGCACGCTCGGCGGCGATCAGTTCCGCGGTGCGCACCGCGGTGCCCGAGGGGGCATCGACCTTGTTGGGATGGTGCAGCTCGATGATTTCCACCGATTCGAAGTAGCGTGCCGCCGTGGCGGCGAAGGCCGAGGCCAGCACCGACCCGAGGGCGAAGTTCGGGGCAATGAGCACACCGGTGCCGGGGTTTTCGGCCAACAGGTTGGTGAGGGATTCGCGCTTGGCGTCGTCCCAGCCGGTGGTTCCGACCACGGCATGCAGGCCATGGGTGACAGCGAAGCGCACGTTTTCCTCGGTACTGGCCGGGACCGACAGGTCGACCACGTGCGTGGCCCCCGCCTCCAGGATGGCTTCCAGCTTGTCTCCGCGACCCAGCGCTGCAACAAGTTCCATGTCCGTGGCGGCGTCGACGGCCTTGACGGCCTCGGCCCCCATTCGTCCCGATGCGCCGAGGACGGCGACTTTCAGTGGTGCACTCATGACTTCTAGGGTATCGGGAATTCGGGGCCGCTCCCGCGTCGGTGACGGGCACGGACCGGATGAGGTAGAGGCCGGGGTTCGTCCGGCGTCAGGATCCGATGCGTCCCAGTTCATGCCCGGCCTCATCGAAGGAGACCCGCGCCGTGGCGACCGGCTTGCGCAGCACCCCGGTCAGTCGATCGACGGCGTCACGGAAATGACGTTGGAGCAGGTCCACGGCGCCCTCACCGTCGCCCGCGAGCACCAGCTCCAGCCGTTCCCGGTGGGCCCGGTGCAGGTCGGTGCGAATAACGTAGCCGCCGGGGTTGCCGAGGCTGGCCAGTCGCGTCTCCACGACCAGATTGGCCATGTACTTGACCAGGCGACGGTTCCCGGACGCCTGCACCATCTCGAAGTGGAAGTCCAGGTCCGCGTCGCCGATGGATCGAGGGGATTCGAGGGCTTGGGGGCTGGCGTCGAGACCCTCCAGCCGGGTCAGCACCGCCGATGCGGCATGGAGGCGAATCGCCCGCTCCCCTGCGTCCGGCAGTGAGGCGATGACGCGGATGGCAGCGCTCTCCACCACCAGGCGCGTTGCGTAGAGTTCCTCCAGGTCGGCCGGGCGAATGACGGCCACACTCAGTCCCTGCCCCGGGATGGAAACCAGCAGGCCGTCCTGGATGAGCCGCTGGGTGGACTCGCGCAGCGAGCCCCGGCTCACCCCGAGTTGTTTGGCCGCCTGGGCTTCCTGGATGGGGGTACCGGGCATGAGCAGGCCTTCGTAAATGGCGTTGCGCAATTGGTTGGTTATCAAGTCGATCGTCGAGGATCGCTGCACCCGAACCATGCTTGTCGCCGAGGGCTGTTGACCCATGTCCACGGGTGCTCCGTTCTTCCTTCGCCGGTGTTGCCGCGTCGGCTCCCCCAGCCTCTTGGCCCCACCGGCAGACCCAATCGTAACTTAATCGTGATTTATGCCTGCAGGTGCCGGATTCACGGCGAAACAAGCCCTCCTGCCGCCTGGTTCCCTGACATCAGCCGGGATTCGAGCGCACCTCTTGCACGCTGCCAGCTTTTGTCAACAATCCAACGCCCCGAACATCGGATTGTCAATCGATTCTTTTCTGGCTAACGTGATCAACACCATACTGAGCGTCACCACCACCCACCACGATCGGGTCGGGTCTGCCTCACACGGGTGCCGCAACCCCTTCACAGGATCCGGCGCACGGGGCGGCTTGGCCATCGCACCCCGAAAGAGGTTTCTCATGAAGCGCAGCATCACTCGCAGGCCGTTGCTGGCCACAGGCGTTGTCCTAGCCTCCCTGTCACTGGCCCTCAGCGGCTGTGCCGGATCAACCACCACCGAACAACCCGGAGGCTCCGCCGCCGCCCCCGCGGGCGAAGGCAAATTGCAGGCACTGAAGGACAAGGGCTCCATCACCGTCGCCATCGCCGGCGAAGCCCCGTACTCATACGAGGAGAACGGCGAGCCCACCGGCGCCACGATCGCCCTGGCCAAGAAGATCTTCGGAGACATGGGAATCAAGGAAGTCAACACCGTCTTGGTCGACTGGAACGGCTTGATTCCCGGCCTGACTGCCAACCGCTCCGATGCCGTCAGCGCGGGGATGTCCATTCTCCCGGAGCGTTGCGCCAACGCCGACTTCTCCGACCCCGAGATCATGTACACCACTGCCCTGATGACCCAAAAGGGCAACCCGAAGGGCCTGAGCGACCTCGACTCCGTCAAGGAGAAGATGGATGCCGGGGAAGACATCAAGCTCGCGGTGCTGGCTGGCGGCATCGAGGCCGGCTACGCCGATTCCCTGGGCCTTGAAGTGCAGTCGGTTCCGGATGCGCAGACGGGCATGGACACCGTGGACAACGGCCGTGCCGATGCGTTCGCGATGACCGCGATCTCGCTGAACTTCATGGCCGATGAGAACCCGGACGCCAATGTCGAGGTCACGGAGGCCTTCGTGCAGGAGATCGACGGGGTTCCGCAGATCGGCGCGGGAGCCACCGTCTTCGCCCAAGGTGACGACGAGCTGCGCGAGGCCTACAACGAGGGCCTGGCCAAGATCACCGAGTCCGAGGAAACCTACCTTGCCGTCGTGGGCGAATACGGCTTCACGGCCGAGAACCTTCCGCCCAAGGACCTGACCACCGAAGAGCTCTGCGAAGGCACACCGGCCCCGTAGCCGCACCGTGAGCGGTGGCGCCGGCAGCGATGCCGGTGCCACCGACGGGATCCGCCCGCGCCATGCGGTGATGGCGGAACGACTGCCCGTCTCCGGCCGGAGACACCGACGAGATCGATGACCCAAAGGAGTCCATCACCTGTGGACGAAAAATTTGCGGCGCTAGGGGAGGCCATGCCGCGGCTGCTGGACGGCATTCTGGTCACTGTCCAGCTCACCGTCCTGGGCGGGTTGGCGGCCTTCGCCCTGTCCGTGGCGCTGGGCCTCGCTGCCACCCATCCATCGAAAGCCGCGCGCATCCCCGCGCGCATCGTCATTGAGTTCTTCCGCGGCACCTCGCTGGTGGTGCAGCTGTTCTGGCTGTTCTACGTGCTTCCCTTGCTCGGCATGGACCTGCACCCGCTGTTGGTCGGCGTGATCGGCCTGGGCCTGAACTACGGCGCCTACGGGGCAGAAGTCGTTCGCGGTTCCATCAATTCGGTCTCCACCGGCCAGTGGGAAGCCACCACGGCGCTGAGCATGGGCGCCGCGCAGCGGATGTACCGCGTGATCTTCCCCCAGGCCTGGGCCCTGATGATCCCGTCCCTGAACAACCTGCTCATCCACCTGATGAAGGGAACGGCAATCGTCAGCTTCATCACGATTGCCGACTTCACCTACCACCTTGACCAGCTCAAGCGCGTCACCGATACCGTGTTTGCCTACGGGGTGGTCGGGCTGCTGAGCTACTTCATCATCGCGCTGGTCCTGACCTTCCTGATGAACACCCTGGAACGCCGCGCGAAGCGCAAGCTCGGCCAGGGCATCACGGTCAAGTCCATACTGAGTCCGGCACCCACTGTCGGCACTCCGGCGGGAGGAGCCATATGATTGCCGTCAACACCGCCCTGGAATGGCACTGGGACAGCACCTGGGAGGTGCTTCCGACGCTGCTCATGGCGTTCCTCAAGGTCACCTTGCTGGTCACTGTCCTCAGCACGCTGATTGCCGCGGTCCTGGGCCTGTTCATAGCAATGGCCATGCGGATGGCCCCGCGGCCGGTCGCCTCCACCATCAAGTGGATCGCCAACTTCATCCGGATGACGCCCATCGTGGTCCAGCTGTTGTTCGCCTACTACGCGTTCCTGTCGCTGGAGGGGGTGACGATCGGCATCATCGTCTTCGGCATCCACTATTCCACCTATATGTCGGAGGTCTACCGGGCCGGGATCGACTCGGTGCCCAAGGGCCAGTGGGAGGCCACCACCGCGCTGTCGATGTCCTCGCGACGCACCTGGACCGCCGTCGTCATTCCGCAGGCGCTGCGCGCCACCATCCCGGCCCTGGGCAACTACGCGGTCTCGATGTTCAAGGACACCCCGTTCCTGCTGGTCATCGGCGTGGTCGAACTCGTGAACGCCGGGTTGATCTTCGGCGGCAATGCCTTCCGCTACGTCGAACCGCTCACCCTGGTGGGAATCATCTTCCTCCTGGCCAGCTACCCGACCTCACTCCTGATTGGAAGATTGGAAAAGCGCCTTGCCTTCAACACCTGATTCCGCAACCAGCCCGGCGGCCGCCGGTTCCGCACCGTCGGCACCCGTGATCGAGTTCCGCGACGTCGAGAAGTCCTACGGCAGCAACGTGGTGCTGCACGAGCTGAACTTTTCCGTCGCCAAGGGCGACCGCGTCACCCTGATCGGCCCCTCCGGGTCCGGCAAGACCACCATCCTGCGCCTGGTCATGACGTTGGAGGAGGCCACTGACGGCTACATCTTCATCGACGGCGAACCGCTGACCCACGAGGAGCGCGGCGGCAAGCGGGTGGCCCGCAGCAAGAAGGACCAGAAGCGGATCCGCCAGCGGATCGGCATGGTCTTCCAGCAGTTCAACCTCTTCCCGAACATGTCGGTGCTGGAGAACATCATCGAGGCCCCGGTCCACGTGCTGGGCCAGTCCAAGGCCGAGGCAACGGCCCGGGCCAAGGAGCTGCTGGAGAAGGTCGGCCTGTCCGACAAGGCCGACCAGCACCCGACTTCTCTTTCAGGCGGGCAGCAGCAGCGCGTGGCCATCGCCCGGGCCCTGGCCCTGGACCCGGAAATCCTGCTGCTGGACGAGGTCACCAGCGCGCTGGACCCGGAGATCGTCGGCGAGGTGCTGGGCATCCTGCGCAACATCGCCGAGACCACCAACATCACGATGCTGATCGTCACCCACGAGATGCAATTTGCCCGCGACGTCTCCAACCGCGTGCTGATGTTCGACGGCGGCAAGATCGTCGAGGAGGCCCCGCCGGCGGTCATGTTCAGCGACCCGAAGCACCAGCGCACCAAGGACTTCCTGCACGCCGTGCTCGGCGGCGAGGAGGGCACCATCGGCACCCACTAGGGGGCGCATTGCCCACCGAAGTACCTCCGGGCAATCCGCCTCACAAGGCAAGGGATCGTTCGGCGGGCATTCGCCGGACGATGCCCTGCCTCTCGCAGACAGCCTCCCATCAACCCACCCTGCCGACCCGCACCCCGAACCCCTTGTCAGTGTTCCGCGCCACCCCCTATCGTTGTCAACAATCTACCAACTGTGTTAAGGGGTCACGATGGAACATGTGGGCGTCGCACCAATGCTCTTCACCACCGAGGAGTATGCCGCGCGGCTGGCCGCGGCGAGGGTGCGCATGCAGGAGCAGGGCCTGAGCGCCCTGTTGGTCACCGATCCGGCAAACATCTACTATCTGACCGGCTACAACGCATGGTCTTTCTACACCCCGCAACTGGTCTTCGTCCCCATGGAAGGGGACATGATCCTGTTCTCCCGGGAAATGGACGCCAACGGGGCCTTCCGGACCAGCTGGCTGCCGCCGGAAAACATCGTGGGATATCCCGAGCGCTACGTTCACCGCCCGCACCTGCACCCCTTCGACTGGGTGGCCTATGCCCTGCGCGCCCGCTACCTGATCGCCCCCGCGGCCAAGGGTTGCGTGGGCCTGGAAATGGACGCACACTTCTTCTCCCCCAAGGGATATCGCTCGCTGGTCAACGCCCTGCCGGAATGGACCTTGGTGGACTGCTTCGAGTTGGTCAACTGGGTCCGGGCCGTCAAGTCTCCGGCGGAGATCCAGCTGATGCGCCAGGCCGCGGTGTTCACCAACCTGGCAATGCAGGCCGCCCATGACGCCATCGACGTCGGCGCCCGCCAGTGCGATATCGCCGCCGCCATCAGCCAGGCGCAGCTGTCGGGCACCGCGGAGGCCGGCGGCGACTACCCGGCGATCGTTCCGATGCTCCCCACCGGTCAATCGGCCGACACCCCGCACCTGACCTGGAGCGACGAACCGCTGAAGCCGAACGAGGCGATGATCGTGGAGCTGGCCGGCGCCTACCACCGCTACCACGTGCCGATGGCCCGCACCTTCATGCCCGGCAAGCCCTCCCCCCAGCTGGAGCACCTGGCCCGGGCCACCGACCACGCGCTGGCCGCGGTGCTGGAGGCCGTGGCACCGGGCACCCCCGTGCAGGAACTCTCTCAGGTCTTCAACCGGACCCTGTTTGAATACGGCTATGAGAAGGCCTCGCGCATCGGCTACTCGATCGGCGTGGGCTACCCGCCGGACTGGGGCGAGCGCACGATCTCCCTGCGCAGCGAGGAGTTGACGGTGCTGCAGGAGAACATGACGTTCCACCTGATGTGCGGCATGTGGATGGAGGGCTACGGCTACGAGGTCTCGGAGGCGATCCGGGTCACCGACACCGGGGTGGAGACCTTCACTGCCTTCCCTCGCGGGCTGGTGCCCGCCGGCGAGGCCCGCCTGGCAGCGGCCGAGTCCAGCACCCTGCTGGGCAACCCCGGCGAGCGGGCGGTTTCAAGCGGTCCCGGGCTGGCGGGGCTCCCGCAACCGCTCACCGAACCGCGCCGCCCGGCCACTCCGCGCTTTGGCTTCACCACCCCGACGGAGGAACCCATGACCGGGCCGGTCGGCATCGTTGCGCGCAACGCCGAGCGGGCCGACAGGGACCCCGCCTGGCCCGTCACACCGGAACCGGAGGCCGAGCCCGAAGCGGAGAACGGCGATGCTTCCCCGGGGCAGACTCCCTGAGCACCCAGGGGGCTTGCCGGCGACGAATCAGGAGGCCGCGTCGTCCCGGCGGCCCCTCGCGGCTGAGGGGCCCACGAGGTGGTCTACGGCGCTGTCCATATGGTCGGCGAGCGCCCGGTGGAGTTCCGGCACGTCGGCGTCGAGGATCGCCTGGGCAATGCGCCGGTGCCCGGCGATGCGCTCCGCGACGGGGTATTCGGATTTTTCCAGGGCCGAGAGGCACATCCGGGTCTCCGTCACCAGCGTGCCGTGGATGCGGCTGAGCCGCGGGCTGTCGGCCAACCGGACCATGGCCTCATGGAAGGAGATGTCGCTTCGGCTCAGTGCGGCGGGGTCGGTCCCTTGGGCCTCCATCTCTGCCACGATCCCGAGCAGTTCCTTACCGACCTGGCCGTTCGTGTGATCGACCTCGATGATCTTCAGCGCGGCACCACGCTCGACCGCGGTTCGCGCCCGATAGATGTCGGTGATGTCGGCCTGCGTGAACTGCGCGACGAACAGGCCGCGGTTGCGGATGCTCACCAGCAGCCCCTCCTGGGTCAGACGCTGCATGGCCTCGCGCAGCGGGCCGCGGCTGACACCCAGGCGCCCGGCCAGGTCGGCTTCGGCCAACTGTGCGCCCGGCCCGAACTCGCCGTTCTCGATCGCCATGCGGATCTGGCGCGCAATGATGGCCGGCGTGGATTCCTGTTTCAGCGGTTCGATGCTCGATGCGGTCATGCCGGTGGTTCCTCGCTTGGGCCGAATTGTCTAGATGCAGACAATCCTACAACCGGTGGGTACCATCGGCCGGGCCACCACGATTGGCCCGTCGTTATGCCTCGCTGACTGCCTTCTTCAGCAATTCCACCAGTCGCTGCTGGTCCTCGGCGGTCAGCCTGGTCACCGCGTAGGAGCTCGGCCAGAAATTGCCCTCGTCGAGGTTCGCGTCTTCCTGGAAGCCGATCGTTGCATACCGCACCTTGAACTTGGCGGCGCTCTGGAAGAACACCACGACCTTGCCCTCGGCATTGGTGTACGCCGGCATGCCGTACCAGGTCTTTGCCCCCAGGGACGTGTGCTCCTTGACCAACCCGTGCAGGGTTTCGGCCAACTCCTTGTCCGAACCGGTCATCTCGCCGATGGCCGCGAGGCACGCCGCTTCCAGGTCGGCACTTTTCTTGGAGGCCTTTTCCTCGGCTACCGCTGCCTTCATGGCAGCCTTTTCCTCTTTGCTGAAAGCCGTGCTCATGGGGATTTCCTTTCATTGATCTGCTTTACCAGACCCACTCTAGGCGGAACCACTAATGGGCGCTTCTTGATTCCTGCTCGGCTTGGTGGGCGTCGCGGGGATGCTCTCGGGGAATCTTGCAGCGGCACGCAGGCTGCGTCGTGGTTGTTCCCCGACCGCCTCGGAGAAAAGTGCGCGCGGCAACGGGACGGCGCTAGGCCCTTGGCGCTCATGGTTCCCGGCTTCTCCCGGTCCGTGCACGCTCCGCGCACGCTGTCTTCCCACCGCCAGGGTGGCCGGGTTGGCCGGTTCTGTGCGATCAATATCCATCGGGAACTCTCCTCGAGTCTGCGACACCGCCTCGCGGCGGGCGGCACCCCATCGTCTCCCCCCGCTGGTGGCCCCCGTCGGGCCTGCCGGTTTTCGCGGGCCAAACATATGGCCAACGGCAGAGGGGGCTACCTGCGCCTACGGCTCCGGTAACCCCCCTCGTTCATGTCTGTCGTGCTAGCCGGCGTCGACGACGTTCCAGCTACGGTCCTCGCGGTTCCAGGCCACCGAGGCGTCGCGCAACTTGCGCAGCGACTTCAGGACGTCGCGGTTGATGGCCGGGTGCCCGTTTTCATTCGTGTAGACCCACTCGTCGCCGAAGGCCTCCGCAATGCGGGGCACCAGGGCTTCCTGGTGGACGGTCTTTTCTTTGTGGATCGCGTCAAGGATCCACTGGGCAATTTCTGGTGCATTGGTCATCTGTTCAGGGTACTGGTGCGCGGGACGGAGCACACAACGCGCGCCGGTTGGGACGCCTGAGGTTCAGGCGCTGCCCACCCATTCGACCTCGCCGTCGGCGAAGAACTGTTCCTTCCAGACCGGCACGTGGGCCTTGACGGTTTCCACCAGGTCGCGGCAGGCGTCGAAGGCCGCCCCGCGGTGGGCGGCGGCTGCGGCCGCCACCAGGGCGGCGTCCCCGATGTGCAGCTCCCCCACCCGGTGGGCCGCCCACAGCCGGGTCCCGGGGTGCCGGGAGGCGACCTCGTCCACCAGCTCGACCATCCGCGCCGGGGCGCTGGGGTGGGCGCTGTAGGTCAGTTTCAGCACCTCGCGGCCTCCGTCGTGGTTGCGCACGATGCCGCCGAAGGTGACCACGGCGCCGGTGTGCTCTGACTCCACCGCGTCCCAGGCGGTGTCCGCGTCGATGGGGGTGTCGCTGATGCCCGCGAAGACCGCTTTGCCGGGTGATCGGGGCCCGTTAGTGGGCATGGCGTCCCTCCAGCTGGTCGCAGATGTGCGTGAGCAAGGGAGTGAGCACCGTGAGCCCGTCCATGACCCCGGAGGGTGAACCCGGCAGGTTCACGATGAAGGTCTCCCCCGAGACCCCCGCATGCCCGCGGCTCAGCGCGGACATCGGGGTCTTTTCCCGCCCGGCTGCGCGCAGCGCCTCCATGATGCCGGGGACCATCCGGTCCAGCAGCGGTTCGGTTTCCTCCGGCGTCCTGTCATCGGCGCTGAGTCCGGTGCCGCCGGAAGTGATGATGACGCTCGGCTTGGACAGCAGCAGTCCCTGCAGCGCAGCCCCGACAGACGGGCCGTCCGGGACCACGATGGCCGGGATGACATCGAAGTTCTGTTCCTGGAGCCAGTCGGCAATGACCGGGGCGCTGGCATCCTCGTAGATGCCCATGGCCGCACGGGTGGATGAAATGAGGATGGCCGCCTTGCGAGGGGCGCCCAGTGGTTCACAGGCACTCATGCGCGCAGTTCTCCTTCGGTGTTGGGAAGTTGTTGGGGAGCAATGTCCCAGGATCCGGACTTGCCGCCGGACTTGGCCAGCACGCGCATGTCGGTGATGCTCGCGTGCTTGTCGACGGCCTTGATCATGTCATACAGGGCCAATGCCGCGGTGCTGACCGCGGTCAACGCCTCCATTTCGACACCCGTGACGCCGCGGGTCTTCACCGTGGCAACGATGCGCACGGAGTCTTCGGCGTCCAGGTCGAAGTCGATGACCACCTTGGAAATCGGCAGCGGGTGGCACAGCGGGATGAGCTCGGAGGTTTTCTTGGCCCCCATGATCCCGGCAACGCGGGCCACGGCGAGCGCGTCCCCCTTGGGCATCCCGGCACCGGAGATCAGTTCCAGGACCTCGCCGGTGGTGTGAACGAAGGCCTCGGCGGTGGCCTGGCGGCTGGTTTCTGCCTTGTCGCTGACGTCGACCATGTGGGCGGTGCCGTCGGCGCGAACGTGAGACAGCGCGCCGGGCGTCGGATTGTCGTTCGGTTCGGGTGTGGTTTCGCTTCTCATGAGCCGTCTCCAATGATCATGATGTCCGCGCGGCTTCCCGCGGGCAGGGTGGTGGTCTCCTCGTCGAGGAGGATGAAGGCGTTGCTGGCAGCCAGGGCGGCCAGGAGGTGGGAGGAGGCCCCGCCGACGGGCGCGACGGTGCCGTTGGCGTAGCTGCCGCGGCGCACCTGCAGCTTGCCGGGCACCGAGTCCAGGTCCTCGGTGAGCGTGGCAGTGGTCAAGACGCGTTCGGGCAGGCCCAAGGCCATGGCCAGGACCGGGCGGATGAACATCTCAAAACTGACATAGGCGCTGACCGGGTTCCCCGGCAACGCAATGAAGGCCACCGGCGCACAGCCGGGCAGGATAAGGGTGCCGGAGCCCTGGGGCCCGCCGGGCTGCATGGCCACGGAGCCGAATTCGATGCCGTGCTCGCCGAGCACCGCCTTGACCACGTCGAAGGCACCCTTGGAGATCCCCCCGCTGCTGAGCACCAGGTGGTAGTCCCTGTCGCCGGCCATCAGCGCCGCCCGCAGGGACGTGGTGAACTGTTCGGGCGAGTCATCGAGTACGCCCGCGACGGCCACCTGGCAGCCGGCACCCGTCAGCGCGGTGTGCAACAACGTGGTGTTGGCGTCGTGGATCTGCCCCGGGCCCAGCTCCCCGCCGGGGGCGACCAGTTCGTCCCCGGTGGACAGCAGCAGCACCCTCGGCCGGGAATGGACCTGCACCTCGGCCAGGCCGAGTCCGGCCACGATGCCCAATGCCGTGGGGCCAAGCCTTGTCCCTGCCTCCAAGACCAACGCACCTTCGGCGATGTCGCTGCCGCGGGCACGCACGTAGTTGCCCACCGGGCTGGAATCCGGCAGCACCACGGTGAATCCGTCTGCAACTTCGGCGGTGGTGGGAAAGCGATCGGGCACTGCCGCCTCGACGGGGATGACGGTGTTGGCCCCTTCCGGCATCGGGGCACCTGTCATGATGGGCGCGGCGGTGCCGCGCACCAAGGCAGCGGCAGCCTGGCCGGCGGCGATCGGGGCGACCACCCGCAAGGCACCGGAACCCAGGTCCCCGGTGTGCACCGCATACCCGTCCATCTGGGAGTTGTCCCAGGGCGGCAACGCACGCGGGGCCAGCAGGTCGTGGGCCAGCGTGCGGCCCAACGCCTGGACCAGCTCCAATGGTTCGCTGCCCGCATCCCGCAGCGCGGGAGCCAACAAATCCTCTATGGCTTCCAGGTGCCCGCGGACGCTGCGGCGAAATGGTGGTCTCATGCCTTCCATCCTAGGTCGCAGTGGTGGTGCCGGATTCCTAGTCACCGAATTCCTTCATCAGTGCAGCCACGTTTTCCTACGCGCAGCACGTTCGGCGGGGCCGTCGCTGTCCCACCATTGCCGCCACTTCGACCGTTGCCAAACATGTGCCCATCTGCGCCGTGGTTCAGCAATCCCTGTTCCTTCGAAGATCCGAAAATTCCTGCGCTCCGAGCGCCACCACGAATGTCGCCGTCCTTGGAGGACGCTGATGGCCGGAGCAGGCTGGTGGCCAGTCGGACCACGCTGCCTTCAAAAAAGCATACCGAGGCAGCGGGCACGGTGAAGCCGTGGCCGCTCGTGCTGCCACGGCTGAATCGCTCGCCTGGGGAACCGCCGCCACGGCTTCGGCAGGGCCTGAACCTATCGGGCCCCGACTGGCAATCCAATCGTCACTGTGGGCAAGGCAGACCCCCGGGAAGCTTCTTCCCGGGGGTCTGATAACTGGGGGTCGGTGGAATTGTGGGTTTTGGGCTGGAAGCGCTGAAGCGGGTTTTTCCGGCGACCGCTGACGGCGATCCCCGGCAGCCCTTCCTTGACTGCTACAACCGCGCCACCAACCGCTCCGCCGTCCGCAGGGCCAGCGCAGCCAGCGTCAATGTCGGGTTGGCCGTACCGGCGGTGGGGAACACCGATGAACCGACCACCCACAGGTTCGGCACGTCATGGCTGCGGCCTTCCGCATCCACCACCGAGGTGGCCGGGTTTTCACCCATCGCCGTCGTTCCCATGATGTGCCCGGCACCGAATGGGACGTCGGAGTGGTTGCGCTCGGTGGCCTCCAGCTCTGCGAACAGGTTTTCATGTACGGCGGCCGCGTCGGCCATGCCGGCGCGGACAGACGCGCCGACGGCGAAGGTGATGCGGGGACGAGGCAATCCGATGTCGTCGAGGTTGTTGAAGTCCGGCACGATGCGGTTGCCCGGGTCGGGCAGCTGCTCGACCGAGCTGGCAAACCGGATCTCGCGCTGGACGTGCTCATTCCAGCGCCGCGCCAGTGCGTTGCCGCCTTCGCGCAGGCGTGGGAACGGAGCGGGGGCGGTGAACTCGAACGTCGGATCACCGATGGGGAACCGCCATCCGTCGTTGCCGATCTCGACGCGGAAGGCACTGCGCGCGTCCGCATCGGGACGCTCGCGGGTGCTGTCTATCCCGGCCGTCGAGCCCGGGCCGCGCTGGGGATACACCGGATCGCGAGACAAGGCCCACGACAGCTGGATCGGGTGGTCCATCAGGTTGCGACCCACTTGATCCGAGGAGTTCGCCACTCCCCGCCCATTGTCGCTGGACAGCAGCAGCTTCGGCGTCTCGATGCCGTGCGCGGCCAGCACCACGGCCTTGGCCAGCACCGTGTGATCGGTCCGGTCGGGTGTGCGGTATCGCACCCCGGTCGCGCGGCCACCGCTCACCAGCACGTCGAACACCACGGCGTTGGCCACCAACCGTGCACCGTTCTCCCGGGCACGCTCCAGGTGGATGAGCGCGTCATACTTGGCGCCGATGGGACAAATGGGGATGCAGTTGCTGTTCCCCTCGCAGCGCGGACGGTCATTGAAGGAGGATTCGGAGTTGCGTGCCTGAGGGGTGGACCGAACCTGCAGACCGATCCCGGCAGCGGCTTGGCCGATCACCCGGTCCAGAAAGCTGGTCGGTATCGCCTCCATGGGGTACCCCGCGCTGCGCGGTGACCCCAGGTCCTCGTTCGAGTCTCCTGAAACGCCCATTTCGCGCTCCGCCCTGACATACCACGGCTCGAGATCGTTGTAGGTGATCGGCCAGTCCGCGCCGACCCCGAACCGGGTCCGCATCTCGAAGTCCCTGGGCAACAGCCGCGGCGTGCTGCCCAGCCAGTGCCAGGTGGTGCCGCCCACGATCCGTTCATAGGTGGAGCCGAAGGCATCGGGTCCGTCCTGGATGAAGTAGCCGGTGCCGGGAACCCCGATCTCCAGGCTGGTCGGATGTGGCGCCCACGGCACATTCGGGTACGGGCTTTCGGGGACCTTGGCCGGGGCGGCCCGAAAGACCTCGACCGCTTGGTCGCGATCCACCGGTGGTCCGGCTTCGAGCATGATGACGCCGACACCCGCGCGCGTGAGCGCATCGGCGACCAGGGCTCCGGCCACGCCGGAACCCACGATGACCACATCGGTGGTGAGAGTATCGCTCATGGCACATCATCCCATTTCGAAAAGCCGATTTCCGTGCTCGCCGGCTCGGCGAACGGCAGCGTCTCCCACGCCAGGGCCTCCAGGTAGTCAGCGGTCCGGCCATTGACCAGGCCCGAATACCAATGGACAAGGATCTGCCGGGCTGTCTCCGCCACGGCATCGTCATCCAGGACGCCGCTGCGACGAACTTCGTCGAAGGTCCTGGGTCGACGCTTCACGCGCACCGTGCCGTTGACCAGCACGCGGAGTGTCTGCGCGTGTGCCGGATCATTGCTCAGGGCCCGCAGGTACTGCTGACCCACCTCGTCGCGCAGACTGAATTCATTGTCGGTCAAGATGTCCGAGAGCTCCATGAACTCATCGAGCGTGACCGCCCGCGGCGTGGTTGCTGCCCTGACCGGTGGCGCCGTGAGGCCGCCTGCGGCAACGGCGCCCGCGGCGGCGGCAAGCCCGACCAGCACCCCGCGCCGAGTCGGGAGGTGTGCGGGGTCTCGTTCACTCTGCGTGAGAGCTCCCGACTGAGGATCCTGTAGTGCCATGCTCTTCTGCCCCCCGAGATCAACTGGTGTGGGTTCGACGCGGCTGGGGCCCTATGGGGATAGGACGGCATTGCCGTGGACTCTTCATGATTCTCCCGAAACCGACCCGACGGCAATCCCTAGATTTGGGGGGATGCACACCACTCAGTCGCACAGAATATAGGGACCCGGCCAGCCCGAAGGAAAGCTTCACGTGGGTGGGTATGGCACGCCATTCCCTGGGGGCGGTGGATCGTTGCGGCGTCAACCAACCACACCGGGTGAATGCCGGCGGCAGCACTGTCGCGCTGTCCGCCAAGGGCCAAGCCACAAATGGTCAAAAGGCCTCCCCCGTGGACTACCCTCGATATATGGCGACGAACACAGACACACCCCGCAGCACCGTCAGCCTGCCCATGCCCACCATCCTGACACCGGCACCCGCAGACTCCCCCGGGCTCAGCGACAAGTTCGGCCGACAGGCCACCGACCTGCGCATCTCCCTGATCGACAAGTGCAACCTGCGCTGCACCTACTGCATGCCCGCCGACGGGCTGGCCTGGCTGCCCAAGTCCAAGCTGCTGACGCTGGAGGAAATCTCCCGGATCGTGCGCATCGGCGTGCGCGACCTGGGTGTGCGCGAACTGCGCCTCACCGGCGGCGAACCGCTGGTGCGCGTGGACCTGCCCCAGATCATCGCCGCGGTGCGCACCGAATACCCGGACCTTCCCATATCCCTGACCACCAACGGGGTGGGGCTGGCCAAGAAGGCCGCGGCGCTCAAAGAGGCCGGACTGACCCGCATCAACGTTTCCCTCGACACCCTGCACGCCGAGACCTTCGCCAAGCTCACCCGGCGCGACCACATCGACTCGGTGTTCGCCGGCATCGATGCGGCACTGGCCGCCAACCTGGCGCCGGTGAAGATCAACGCGGTGCTGATGCGCGGGATCAACGACGAGCAGGCACCCGAGCTGCTGGCCTGGGCGCTGGAGCGCGGCCTGGAGCTGCGCTTCATCGAGCAGATGCCGCTGGATGCCGACCATGTGTGGCGCAAGGACAACATGGTCACCGCCGCGGATTTGCGAGCCTACCTGGAAACACGCTTCCGCCTCTCACCCGACACACGTCCGCGCGACGGCGCTCCGGCCGAACGCTTCCTGGTCTCCACCCCGCAGGACCCCGACACCATCCTGGGTGCGGTGGGCATCATCGCCTCGGTGTCCGAGCCGTTCTGCTCCGACTGCAAGCGCACCCGCATCACCGCCGAGGGCAAGGTCATGAGCTGCCTGTTCTCGCGCGAGGAAACCGACCTGTCCGCACTGTTGCGCGACGGCTCGGACGACGTGGCCATTGCCGAACGTTGGCGGGCTGCCATGTGGGGCAAGCCCCGGGCCCACGGCATGGACCACACCGGACTGGGCTCCAAGGACTTTGTACAATCGGACCGCTCCATGAGCGCCATCGGAGGATAATTGCGCATTCGATACTTTGCCGCCGCGGCCCAGGCCGCCGGCACGACAGAGGAACGACTCGACCTGCTTCAGCTGCCCGGCGCCACGCTGGGCACGGTGATCGAACACCTTGCAGCCAACGCCCCCTCAGCTGCCCCGGTCCCCGACGGGCCGCTGCTGCGCCGCACCACTTCGCTGGCCACCGTGCTGGGGCGCTGCAGCTTCCTGGTCAACGGCGTGAGCGAACAGGACAAGGACCGCGTGCTGCGCCCCGGCGACGAGCTGGACGTGCTGCCGCCCTTCGCCGGCGGATAGCGGATAAGCTCAGCGCCCGCGGCGCCCCGCCCACAGCCCGTGCAGCAACGGCAGCGCCGAGAGCCACATCAGCACGGTGCCCAGCACCGCATCGTCAGCGTGCAGCACCGCGCCGGCGAGCAGCAGGGCGGCGAACACCACTGCCGAGGCGGTCCGCGTCCCGGTGGCCTCGACCCGCGCCAGCCGGCGTTCCAGCTTCGGGTTTGCCACCGCGAGCGAGCCGTCCTGCAGTCCGCTGAACAGCGCGTCGATCCGCCGCGGCAGGCCCAGGCCCAGCGTCGCGGCCTCCAGCAGCTGCCCCGCCATGTCCTGGACGATGTTGCCGCGCTGTTCGCGCAGCAGCTGCGCCGCATAGGGTTCGACCGAGTCCCAGAGGTTGAAGGCCGGGTCCAGCGAGCTGCACACGCCCGAAGTCAGAGACATGGCACGGATGATGAGCAGGAAGTTCTCCGGCACCTGGAACGGCAGCGAGCGGACGACGTGTCCGAACTCCTCGGCGAACTCGCGGAACTCCCGCGGGTCCACCTCGCGCAGCTCGGCAAAGCCCATGCCGCCAAATCTGGCGAAGAGCTGCGTCAGCGCGCGCTCCAGCTCGGCGGTGTCGGCCGTTGACACCAGCACGCCCAGCTCCCCGATCGCGGCGACCAGTCCCTTGCCGTCGCGCCCGGCGGCGGAGATCAGCAGCTTGCGCAGCCCGCTGCGGGTGTTGGACGGGACCTCGCCCATCATGCCGAAGTCGATGAAGGTCAGCTTCCAGGGATGCGGGGCTTCCGGGTCGGTGGCCGGGGTGACGAAAATGTTGCCCGGGTGCGGATCGGCATGGAAGAAGCCGCTGGTGAACAGCTGGTCGAACATCACCGCGGCGAACACCGGAGCCACCTCGCCCGGATCGATGCCTGCGGCCCGCAGCCCGGACAGGTCGGTGATCTTGATGGCGGTGACATCTTCCAGGGTGAGTACGCGGCGGGTGCAGCGCTCCCATACGACCCCGGGCACCGCCACGCGGTGGTCGTGATCGAAGTCGGCGCCGAAGCGCTCGGCGTTGGCCGCCTCGTTGAGGTAGTCGATTTCCTGCAGGCTGGTGGCGGCAAACTCCTCGACCAACGCCGGGGCGTTGGCGCGCCTGGACACCACGCGCACGTGGCTGAGCCAGCCGGCCACCTTCCGCAGCGCCGCCAGGTCGGTGGCGACGATCCCGTCGATGCCCGGCCGCTGCACCTTCACCACCACGGTGTCGAAACCGGCCGCCGCGGCATCCTCGGGCATCAGCCGCGCCCGGTGCACTTGCCCAAGCGAGGCGGCGGCGATCGGCACCTGCTCGACCGAGGCGAACACCGTCTCCAGCGTCGTGCCCAGCTCGGCCTCTGCCAGCGCGCGGATGGCGGAGAACGGGACGGGCGGCACCTCGTCCTGCAACCCCTCGAGCTCCGCGGTGATTTCCGGCGGCAGCACGTCGAGGCGCGAAGACATGAACTGGCCGACCTTGATCATCAGTCCGCCCAGGTCCACCGCGAGCACATGGAAGCGCTGCGCGAAGCGCCGCATGCGCCGGGCACGGGAGCGCTCGGCAACCCGCGCGAGCCCAAGGCGGGGCAGGAACAATTCGAAGAACCACGTGACGGCGAGGTTCCAGGCGGCGAAGCGCAGGATGCGCCGGTAGCGGGCGCGGGTGTTCCCCGCGCCCGCCATCATCTCCGCGCGGTCCCGGGGACCGGAGGCCACCTAATCAGCCCTGGGCGAGGATCGAGTACAGCTTGCGGCGTGCCTCCTCAAGCACCGCCACAGCCTCCTGGACCTGCTCCGGGGTGCCGGTGCGGCCCACCTGTGCGGCGGCCTGGGCCAGCTCGACGCCTGCCTTGGGCAGCGAACCGCCGCCGGATCCAGCAGTTCCCCCGGCGGGCTCCCACGGCACCGAGAGCTTCGAGTCGGCAACCTCCTCGCGGCCGGCCTCGGTCAGCGAGTAGATCTTGCGGCCGTTGGATTCCTCGGCGTTGACAGACCCTTCGTCAGCCAGCAGCTGCAGCGTGGGGTAGACGGAGCCTGCGCTGGGCTTCCATGCCCCTCCGCTGCGCTCCTCGATCTCCCGGATGATTTGGTAGCCGTGCATGGGCCGCTCGGCGAGCAGGGCAAGAACCGCCGAGCGCACCTCGCCGCGTCCCGCGCGGGTGCCCGCGCGCTTTTCAAAGCGTGAACGCAGCTCCTCGACGGCCTGCCACACGCCGTCCAGGTTGTTGGCGGAGAAACCGCCCGTTGGATTTGAGTGGTGCATGATGCTCTCCTCTATCGCTAACGATGTACGAACGATACTTAAAGATACGTCGCCCGATGCTGGGAAATCCATGGGTTTGGGCCTTGAATTGCCTATAAGCCAAGGGCCTTCCGCCCATGTCGACCGCCGGGCGACAATCGGTCAGACTATATCTTTCGCTGAAACCCAAAAGGCGATCCCCGCCACCCTGGCCCGAGGGGCCTTGGTGGCGGGGATCGCCCGTGGTGTCCGCGACTGCGGAAAGGGTGGCGCTAGGAGCGGTCACCCACGGCGTCGCGTTCCGAGCTGGACATGCGGCTGGAGCCCAGGACGTCCCCGGCCTTCCAGTCCGCCCATCCCGGACGTTCCTTCATGAAGGCCTCGATCTCGTCCTTGGTGGCCTCGAGCTTCGGGTCGTGTTTGAGGTACCAGCGGGTCTCGCGGGCAATCATGCCCGAGAGGATCAGTAGGCCGATCAGGTTCGGGATGGCCATCAGGCCGTTCATCATGTCGGAGAAGTTCCACACGGCTGTCAGCTGCGTGGTGCAACCCACGTAGACGACCAGCGAGAAGACCACGCGGAAGGGCATGACCGCCTTGCGCCCGAGGAGTCGCTCGATGTTGCGTTCACCGTAGTAGGACCAGCCCAGGATGGTGGAGAAGGCGAACATGACCAGGCCGATGGTCACGATCCAGTGGCCCCATTCACCTGGCAGGCCGAAGGTGAAGGCATGTCCCGTCATCAGGGAGGCAGCGATCTGCTCCCCGGTTTCCGGGTCGACATAGTTCCAGGCTCCGGTGGTGATGATGACCAGGCCGGTGCAGGTGACAACGATGATGGTGTCGATGAAGGTCTGGGTCATGGAGACCAGGCCCTGGCGGACCGGGTGGGTGGTCTGCGCCGCGGCGGCCGCGATGGCTGCCGAGCCCATGCCCGATTCATTCGAGAAGATGCCGCGGGCCACGCCGAACTGAACGGCGATGATGATGGCCGAGCCGGCGAAGCCGCCGACCGCGGAGGTGCCGGTGAAGGCTTCGGTGAAGATCTGGCCGATGGCCGCGGGGATCTGGCCCACGTTGGCAATCAGGATGTAGATGGCCGCGGCGACGTAGAAGACGATCATGATCGGCACGAAGCCGGCGGTGACCTTGCCGATGGACTTGATGCCGCCCACGAGCACGACCATGGCCATGATGGTCAGCACCAGGCCGGTGGTCCAGGTCGGGACGTTGAAGGAGTTCTCCAGGTTGGCCGAGATCGAGTTGCCCTGGGTCATGTTGCCGATGCCGAAGCAGGCAATGGTGGCGGCAATGGCGAAGAACAGCGCCAGGAACTTGCCCAGGGGACCGCGGATGCCGCGCTCCAGGTAGTACTGCGGACCGCCGGACTTCTCCCCCGCCGCGTCGGTGCCACGGTAACGGACACCCAGGTAGGCCTCCGAGTACTTCGAGGCCATGCCGAGCAGACCGGTGACCCACATCCAGAACAGCGCACCCGGGCCGCCGATGCCGATGGCCGTGGCCACGCCGACGATGTTACCGGTGCCGACGGTGGCGGCAAGTGCGGTGGTCAATGCCTGGAACTGGGAGATGTCTCCCTCTGATCCGGCGTCCTTGCGCTTGAGCAGGCCCAGGCGCAGCGCTGCGCCCAGTTTCAGGAATTGGAGTCCGCCCAGGCGGAAGGTCAGGTAAAGCCCGGTGCCCAAAAGCAACGGGATCAGCAGGAAGGGTCCCCAGATGACGCTACTGATGTCACCGAGGAGAGTTGCGAGGTCGTCCATAAGTATGGGTCCCATATCTTCTCGTGCGAGTGGTGAAAGTGCGAGCGTGACTGCTGTCACAAAGCACTTATCCTACGGTATATCCCACGTCCGGTGACCAATTGCACGTGACATCCCGATTAACCAAGACAAACGGTAACGATTCAGCGACGATCGGTCGTAATCATCTCCCAAAACACGAAAAAGGACCGTTCCCTTCCCGAAGCGGGAAAGAAGCGGTCCTTTGGACGAGGTGTAGAAACGCCTTACTTGCCTAAAACGGAAGGCTTGCCGAAGGGGCCAACCACGGTGATCCTTCGCGGACGGGATGCCAGCAGCACCGCCAGTAATCAAAGACACCTGGCACGGCGTTCTCGCAGCGAAACACCGGCGACTACGGTCCGTGCTTTCTTACTTGATCCCGAAGTCGAAGCCACCTGGTTGGTGGTGCCCGAACCGCTCCCGGAGGAAGTTGCCCGTAGTGGTCAAATCCGCCGAGGTTTGGTTGTGCCGGGTGGAGTGCAACGTCTCGGCCTGTCCCAGAAGGAGACGAAGTTGCTCAACCAATTCCTCATTGGGTGTTCGCCCGTTTGGTTGCCGATTGTCCACCATGCTCGGCGGTACGGCCAGGAATCCCTGAAGAACATTGGGTAGGTACTCCCGCACCATGGCTTCGAGTTCATACTCAAAGCGCGCATCGCCAGAGGGCTGCCGGGTTTCCGCGTCGATGACCGAGTCAAGCATCTGGCACGTTTCCAGAATGGTTACGTACGTATCAGCGGGAAGACGGTGCTTGTTCTGTTTGGCTTGCGTGCTCACCCATGTCAGAGCGGTCGACAGTTCGTCCGACGCCCCGGCAACCGGAGTTGCTGCCGGGGACGGCTGGTAGAACTGGATCGGCGGCGCTGGTGCGGCCACTGGCGCCGGTATCTGGACCGTCTCGCCACTGCGCAGTCTCCGAACCCGCCTGGGGAGCCAGAGATCGCGAAGCATGTAGGACCGCACGGCCGACAAGACCATGGATCCGAGACCGAGCATAGCGCCGCTGCCATTAGGGAGAGAGAAAGCACCAATAAAGAGGACAGCGTAGAGCCCACCTTCAAGCATGACCTTTTTGTTCTTGGCGCCCATGCCGATGATGAGCACGTAAAAAGCGGCGAAAAGCCAAAATACGAAGGCAAGAACCACTTTGAAGATGTTCCCTCGAGTGAAGCGCGACAGCATTATGCGCCCCGTGGGTGAGTAGTGGCGGCGTCAGAGGCATGACTACGCTCCAGCTGAAGTCGAGCCTGACCAACTTGGCCTTCAAGAACCTGCACTGTCTGTTTCATCGACTGTGCGGCTTCGACCTTGAACCTATCGATCTCGTCCATGGCCTGGAAAACATTATCGAATGCTTGTTGCAACTTGGTGGAGTCGATCGAGGCTTGGGCGGAAGTCTTATGAATGGCTGCGCCCTGGGAGCGAAGAAGTTCCGAGGTCGAAACGATCAAGTCCGAGGTAGTTGAGTTGAGGGCATCAATTTGCGCCAGCACGATCTTTTGCTGGGCCAGGGCCTGCGCAACGATCACCGCTACCCGAAGCGCCGCGAGTGTAGTGTCCAGCGCCCGATCCACACCCTTGATCAGCTCGGAGTTGTTCTTCTTGACCACATCAAGAGCTAGGTACCCTTGGATGGATACCGCCATCTGGGTCATTAGATCTTGGTGGCGTTGGCGGACGTAGAAGAGGGCGTCTGCTTCAAGTGTTGTGGCGTCGTCCGCTTTGCCCGTATTGCGCAGCTCTACGATCCGCTGCTCCAAACCGTTTCCAAGGTGGCTCGCGAGCACGGCGTAGTTCGCCAACTGCCCCATCGCCGCCCAGAGGGTATCGCGTTCGGTCTGGATGGCGGCGTTGTCCTGACGGAGATCGTCCTGCCCACCCTTCAGAGCCTTGGTGATGGCGTCAAGTTGTTCTTGTGCCGATTCGTACCTCATGAAGTATCGCTGGATGGCGTTGCCTCCGGGAAGGAACCGCAGAATGCGCTTCGCGCCAGTCAAATCATGGCGCTTGGGGTCTAGCTCGGTGACAATCTGTCGCAGTTCCGCCAGGGTGTTGCCGGTACGCGATGCAGGGTCGGCGCCGGTGGCTGCGAGGGCGGCTGCCGGTCTCCTCAACATGCGGTTGGATGCGGAGCTTGCCTGCTGCATCGTTCCCTCGCCCAGCCGGGTCAGCTGCGCCAACTTGGTCTGGAACTCCGGGCTCTGGAGGGGTGTGGCCAGCAGGTCATCAAGAAAGGTTTTGGCATTTTCGGCGTGCTTCTGCTGTGCGTCGGCATCCACCAGGATCATGCCGCCGACCTTCTCCGGAGCGTGAACTACCACCTCAACTATTGGTTTCGGCGGCTCCAGCTCAAGTGGATTTCCAACCTGCGGGGACGAGGTCGCGCCGAGGTCGAGTGGGTTCAGCATGATGTACTCCTTGGAAGGCTCTGGGACACTTGCAGTCTACTAGGGATTACTTGTAGGTAACAGTAAATGGCCTGTTTTAGCCGCGGCAATCACATTTAAATCTATCTCATCAGCCGGACCA
The DNA here is from genome assembly GCF_030512175.1 of Paeniglutamicibacter sulfureus. Taxonomy (GTDB): domain Bacteria; phylum Actinomycetota; class Actinomycetes; order Actinomycetales; family Micrococcaceae; genus Paeniglutamicibacter; species Paeniglutamicibacter sulfureus. The sequence goes on from NZ_JAULBL010000001.1 coordinate 311,852, forward strand.
CAATCTTTGCGGAAAAGACAAACCTGTTCCTTTTTGCGGGCCCTTGACGGAATTGAGAATCGAGAAAACGTTGGCGTCCTTGCCCTCAAGCATCCTCGCTGTCATCGCATGTCTTGTTCGAGAAGATCGGCGACAACAGCATCCATGACGCCCAGCGTGCCACTTCGTGAATCAGACTACGAAGCCATGGTCAGAATCTTTCATTCTAGAATTTTGGAAATACACCGAGAGTTCCTGGAAATTGAGAAAAGGACCGTTTTTTCTTCCAAAGAAGCAAAAACGGTCCTTTTGACCAAAGGCCGGAAGGCCTACATTCCGAAGTCCGAAGGCTTATCAAACGGACCCACCACGGTGATGGTGCGCGGACGGGACGCCAGCAGCGCCGCCAATTCCTGCACCTGTGCCGGGGTGACTGCCTTGACGCGTTCGAGCGACTCGTCGATGTCGTGGAAGACGCCGGTGACAAGCTCGGCGCGGCCCAGACGCGACATGCGCGATCCCGGATCCTCCAGTGCCAGCACCATGCCGCCGGAGAGCTGGCCAACGGCCTTGCGCAGCTCCTCGTCGGTGATGCCATCTGCCGCCAGCTTTTCCAGCTCTTCGCCCAGCAACTTGATCACGCGTTCGGTCTTGGCCGGGGCGCACCCGGCGTACATGCCGAAGTAGCCGGCGTCGGAGTACGCGGCGGAGAACGAGTAGGTGGAGTACACCAGCCCGCGCTTCTCGCGGATCTCCTGGAAAAGGCGCGAGGACATGCCGCCGCCGAGGATCGCATTCAGCACGCTCATCACGTGACGGCGCTCGTCGGTGGCCACGATGCCCGGGCAGCCCATGATGATGTTGACCTGCTCGACCGGCCTGCGGATCACATCGATGCGCTGCGAACCGGTGATCTCCACCGGGACGGTGGGACGGCGCGGAACCGGCGAAGCGCCTTCTTCCAGCTCCCAGCCCGCGGTGCGCAGGGCCTTGAGAACCAGGTCGCATACCTCGTCGTGGTCCAGTGAGCCCGCGGCGGTGATGACCAGTTCCTCGGGGGTGTAGAAGCGCTGGTAGTGCTCCCAGACGGCGTCGCGGCCGATGCCGGTGATGGCCTCGGGGGTGCCGCCGATGGGACGGCCCAAGGAATGGTGGCCCATGACGGCCTCGACGAAACGCTCGTGCGCCACGTCCCCGGGATCGTCCGCGTCCATCGCGATTTCCTCGAGGATGACGTCGCGTTCCTGCTCGAGTTCATTGGGATCGATCACCGCGGAGGTGACCATGTCGGCGATGACGTCGATGGCCATGGGCAGGTCGGAGTCCAGCACGCGGGCGAAGTAGCAGGTGCTTTCCTTCGCGGTGGCGGCGTTGGACTCGCCGCCTACCTCGTCAAAGGCGGAGGCGATTTCAAGCGCCGTGCGGCGCTTGGTGCCCTTGAACAGCAGGTGTTCCAGGAAGTGCGTGGAGCCGTGTTGACCGTCTTGTTCATCGCGGGAACCGACGGCCACCCAGAAACCAATGGTGGCCGAACGCTGTCCGGGCATGGCCTCGGTCAGCACGCGAACGCCACCGGGCAGGACCGAACGGCGTACCAGCGCCCCACCGGCTTCGCCGTGGACGATGGTAGGGTCCCCCGCCTCGATCGGGGCCGTGGCGCCAGTGGCGCCACGCTCCCCCGCGGGAGCGGGAGACATTCCAAAGCCGTTGAGCGGCAGGGGAATCATGACCACAGAAAACATCCTTACTGTCCGCCTGACTGACCGCGGAGCATTGGGTTATTCGCGCGCAGTGGCGCGCGAAAGGCATTACTCCATTCTTCCACAGGGCCAACCAATCGCCGTCAGTACATGAGCGGTCTCTCACCGCTCGCTCCCCTGCGCCAGGAGACCGACGGGTCGGAGCCGTGCGGAGACAGAAAAATCCCGGCCCACCAAGTGGTGGACCGGGATTTTCTAGCCTAGAAACCTAGGATTACTCGGCTTCGACGAGGTCTTCCTCGGCTACAACCGGGGCAAGCGAAAGCTTTCCGCGATCGTCGACCTTGGTGATTTCGACCTGCAGCTTCTGGCCCACGGAGACAACGTCTTCGACGTCGTCAACGCGCTTGCCACCGGCGAGCTTGCGCAGCTCGGAGATGTGCAGCAGGCCGTCCTTGCCCGGGGTCAGCGAAACGAACGCACCGAAGGTGGTCAGCTTCACGATGGTGCCCATGTAGCGTTCGCCAACCTCGGGAACCATCGGGTTGGCAATGGCGTTGATCGCGGAGCGTGCTGCGTCTGCAGCTTCCCCGTTGGTGGCGCCGATGAGGACGGTTCCGTCGTCCTCGATGGAGATATCCGCTCCGGTATCCTCCTGGATCTGGTTGATCATCTTGCCCTTCGGGCCGATGACCTCGCCGATCTTGTCTACGGGGATCTTCACGGAGATGATCCGCGGAGCGTAGGTGGAGAGCTCGTCCGGGGTGTCAATGGCCTGGTTCAGGACATTGAGGATGTGCAGACGTGCCTCGCGGGCCTGGGTCAGCGCAGCTGCCAGGACCGATGCCGGGATGCCGTCGAGCTTGGTGTCAAGCTGGATGGCGGTGATGAACTCCGAGGTACCTGCAACCTTGAAGTCCATGTCGCCCATGGCGTCTTCGGCGCCGAGGATGTCGGTCAGGGCCGCGTAGCGGGTCTGGCCGTCAACTTCGTCGGACACCAGGCCCATGGCGATGCCGGCGACGGCTGCGCGCAGCGGCACACCGGCGTTCAGCAGCGACAGGGTCGATGCGCAGACCGAGCCCATCGAGGTCGAGCCGTTGGAGCTCAATGCCTCGGAGACCTGGCGGATGGCGTACGGGAATTCCTCGCGCGACGGCAGCACCGGCATGATGGCGCGTTCTGCAAGGGCACCGTGGCCGATTTCGCGGCGCTTGGGCGAACCCACGCGGCCGGTCTCACCGGTGGAGTACGGCGGGAAGTTGTAGTTGTGCATGTAGCGCTTGCGCGTCACCGGGCTCAACGAGTCGATCTGCTGTTCCATCTTGAGCATGTTCAAGGTGGTGACGCCCATGATCTGGGTTTCGCCACGCTCGAAGATCGCCGAACCGTGGACGCGGGGAAGAACCTCGACCTCGGCGGTGAGCTTGCGGATGTCGGACAGGCCACGGCCGTCCATGCGGACCTGGTCGGTTAGGATGCGCTGGCGCACGACCTGCTTGGTGACAGCACCGAAGGCCTTGGAGACCTCGCCTGCGCGCTTCTCGAAGGCGGTGCCCTCGGCGGCGAGCTCGGCAACGACCTCGTCCTTGAAGGCGGAGGAAGCGTTGTCGCGCTCCTGCTTGCCGGCGATCTGGTAGATCTCGGTGAGCTTGGCGGCGGCCTTGGCCTCGACGGCTGCGAAGACGTCGTCCTCGAAGTCGCGGAAGACCGGGAACTCGACGGTCGGCTTGGCGGCGCGAGCTGCCAGGTCCGACTGTGCCTCGCACAGTGCCTTGATGAACGGCTTTGCAGCCTCAAGGCCCTGGGCAACAACCTCTTCGGTCGGGGCGGTAGCGCCCTGTTCCTTGATGAGGTTCCAGGAGTTGTCGGTGGCTTCGGCCTCGACCATCATGATGGCGACGTCGTCGCCAGCGATGCGGCCTGCAACAACCATGTTGAAGACTGCGTTTTCCAGCTGGCTGTGCTTCGGGAAGGCTACCCACTGGGCACCGTTTCCGTCGTCAACCAGGGCAACGCGGACGCCGCCGATCGGGCCGGAGAACGGCAGGCCCGAGAGCTGGGTCGACATCGAGGAGGCGTTGATGGCCACCACGTCGTAGAGCTCGTCCGGATTGATCGCCAGAACGGTGACCACGATCTGGACCTCGTTGCGCAGGCCCTTGACGAAGGCCGGGCGCAGCGGGCGGTCCATCAGGCGGCAAGCCAGGATGGCTTCGGTCGACGGGCGACCTTCGCGACGGAAGAAGCTGCCCGGGATGCGGCCGGCAGCGTACATGCGCTCCTCGACGTCCACGGTCAGCGGGAAGAAGTCGAAGCCTTCGCGCGGGTGCTTGCCGGCCGTGGTGGCCGAGAGCAGTGCGGTTTCTTCGTCGATGTACACCATGGCCGCACCTGCGGCCTGCTGGGCCAGACGGCCGGTTTCGAAGCGGATAACGCGCTTGCCGTACCGACCGTTGTCGATCACGGCCTCTGCGAACTGAATTTCTGGACCCTCCATTTGGGGGCATTCCTTTCGATCGCTCCCAGGACACTTTGGATGCGTACCCAGTGTTCCGTACCCGGATCTGGTCTTCGATCGAGACTCGCGCTACTAAAAGGTAGATACCCTGAGCGAAAGCCACTACCGAGGACCGCGATCTGCGCGGCGTGGACCCTGATGCACACGGTCCGGGGAGTAATTGTTTGTTGTGGTTTTCCGCAATACACGGAGAACCACGTATAAGACTACCGGGAATCCTGGAAAGGTGCAGTTCTGCTTGATTTCCAGAGCGCATGGGTTAAATGCGATCCAAACCGGTGGGTACCGCTATGTTCGGCCGCATATCAGTAGCACGGCTTCCACATTCAACCCAAAGTCATGGTGTCTCTCCAACTTGATACAGTTTGCGGCTTAGCATAAGAATCACTTTGAGGAGCAGCCAGATCGTCAAACAACGGCCACAACGCAATCAGAAGGTTTATGCCCGCTCGGCTAATTTCCGAGACGATTCGCCTTCTCCACCACCCGCTCCGTCAAATGAAGTATGGGACCTCATCAACAAACTGGTTGCTGAGAACCCGAGTCCTGACGCATCCGCAGATACACGAAAAGATCCAACGCGGCGTCGCCGTGGCCTTACTCGTCGTCGTAGGAAGCGCACGGACTGGCGTCGGGCCCTTGACGTCGTTGCATCCGCCGTTTGGACATTCATAGTTGTCAAATTGTTCATCGGTGACCTCGACAGAGTCATGCTCACCGCCATATGGCCAGAGGCAGTGTGGCTACTCGATTTTCGATGGCTACTCGTTCTGGTCTTGGCTGCCTTGCTTCTTTTACTTTTCAACTGGCGACGACTCGGGCTCAGCCTGGCATATGTGATTGGGTTTCCACTCGTGCTCACCTGCTGGAAATTCCCTAAGTTTCTGATCAAGAAACGTAGCTCACTATTTGTCGTTGGCTTTGCTGGCATCGTGATGAGCTTAGGATCAAAAGCACGCCCATTCATCATTGCACTGGCGATCGCGTGTCTGTCCGGTTTCATGATTACTTCAACTGAGCAGCCATGGGTCATAGCGGGGATCATCGCGATGGTTCTGGTGCTGGTTTGGTGGCTTTCAATAACTGCCATCGACCTCTTACGTTCAACCGCCTTCATTCGTGCTCAAAAGAAGTTCATCAACTGGGCCCTGGAGAAGCGGTTTATTGACAAACTCCCCGCACCGATTGTCCCCAATCGTGTCACGATCCAGTCATGGACCATTGACGACGCAAGAAAATTCCGGGATAGCACAGGTTACAGCGTTCTCGTGACACGCGTATTGCAATTCTGGGCAGTTTGTATAGACCAGTACCGCAAAGGGCCGTCGGTCGTCCTACTAAATATCTTTGCCACCGTCGGCCTAACAATCCAAGTCATACTAGCTTTTACGTTTATTAACCTTGGCGTATATATACTCGCACCAGCCCAATTCTCCAGTTCATCCTCAACAGAATGGTGGACTTTTGTCTACTATTCAGCCGCCGGAACATATTTTGGAGAGATCAGCGCTTTAGCACCCGTCGGCAGCTTCGCGATTATTTCGAAGCTGCTCAATGGCATCCTTGGTTTGCTCGTCGTTGGCACAGTCATTCTCTCTATCACGCTGAATTACCGAAGCGTACGAGCTGACATTGATGCCGACGGAGTCGTAGGCGCACTAACTGAGAAAGCATCCGAATTGGAGAAAATTTCTTCCGCACAGCATCAAATGTCACTACGAGACCTCGAGAACCGCCTTATCACCGCAGGATGGGGCTTTCTGGGGATAATGCAGTGGCTCTCGAACCATGCAGCGGGGCAAGAACAACGAACACCCACTGACAAATCGTAGCTTTGGACTTTGCGGCAATCATCCCTCAACAAGTTATATGGGAGGCATGATTTCATGGAGGGTTCAGTTCCAGATCTAATAGATGTGGCTATCCCGCCTAACCGTCCCCTCCCGTTACCTTTTTCGTAGCCCCGCAACCGAGACTCATGGGTAAGGAGTGGGGTTGCTGGCCTGTCTGTGTCGGTCCCGGCATAATCCGCTCCCCCTGTCATTCATGATCCAGGGGGCTGTCACCGGGACCGAAAGGCACCAAGGAAATAGGGCCGGATCCGGACAATCCACCACCCATCCATTTGCCGGTCGTAACGTGGATGCCGAGCTGCTAAATAGCCTCAGGAGTTAGTCCTGTTCCGGCTTATTGGTAGTGTCGTTCCGGCCACGCGAAAATCTCCGGGCCCTTCGCTGCTCTACCCGATCCGATCTCCCCGCAAGACGGGGGGCGACCACATCAGGCAGGCGATGGCTCAGTGGTGAGCCTCCACGGCAACCTTCGCTCCGGTCGGGACCAACACGCCATGTCTCGACCGCGAAGAAGGCCATCCCAGCGGTTGGCAGCGCTACCATCCGCTGAGGTGCGCCGGCTACCCCAGCAATGCAACGTCGGGTCCCCCGACGCCCAGCACCGCGCCCGCAGATGCGAGAACAGCACCAGCCCCGAGGAACACGGGCCTCGGCAAGTGTCCCTACTTCTCGTTTGCCACCAACGAGGCGTGGGCCGACCTGGCGATGTTCGCAATGAACCTGGTGTCAAGGATCCAGCTCGCGGTCCTGCCGTGGGGGCACGCCGCCGGGGTCTGGGACGTGAAGCGGTAGCCTTACCGGCTGTTTTCGATGGCCGGGAAACTGGTGCGCGGAGCACGGCAATGTTTAGGCGGAGCTTTCGGTAGCGCATGTGGAACGAACCGGTAGCAAAAATGTAAGTATCCGGTAGCGCTTCGGGGGATTCAGAGTCAGGATTGCTTTCACCCACGGCAACAGGTCGTGGACAGTGAAAGGAAACCGACCGTAGTGGCTGATTACAAACAAATCATGGCCCTGCTGGTGCAGGGCAATTCGTATCGGCAGGTCCAAGCGCGAGCCGGTTGCTCGCATCGAACGATCTCCAAGGCCCGCCAGGTCCTTGACGACCAGAAACTGACCACCCTTGATCAGGTCGGTGCGCTTAGCGATGAGGACCTTGACCGGCTTTTCAGCGATGGCCGCAAGAACGTGTCCAGCGAGTTCGTTCCCGTCAACATCGATGCCGTGGTGAAGGCCCGGATCGGCCGGAAAAAGCCACCGTTAAAGGTCATGTGGGCCCGCTACCTGGACACCCCGCACACGGGCTCCGCCCGGTTTTACGGGTATGAACGGTTCTGCCAGATCGTTGCCGAGCACGTGAAGGCCAACGACCTGACCAGCCCGCTTACGCACGAACCCGGACGCACGATGCAGGTCGACTGGGCCGGGACCAAGATGCAGCTGACCGACCCCATCACCCGGGAAACCACGAAGGTCTCGGTCTTCGTGGCGTCGTTGCCGTATTCGGGCATGATCTTCGCGTACGGGTCCCTGGACGAGAAGCTTCCAGCGTGGTGCCAGATGCACCGCAGGGCCTTTGAATATTTTCAAGGCGTGACCCAACTGGTCATTCCCGACAATGCCTCGACCGCCTCGAACCAGATCAGCCGCTATGAAAAGGCCCGGGACGTGAACCAGTCCTATGAGGCTTTCCTGGAGTATTACCAGAGCGCGGCAGTCCCGACCGGATCCTACAAGCCGCAAGAGAAAGGCCACGTCGAGGCCGGGGTGAAGATCGTGACGAACTGGATCATCCACTATCTTGCCGACCGGCGCTTCACGACCCTGGATGAGCTCAATGAGGCCGTGGCCGAACAGATGGACATGATCAACGAACGGACGCCCTTCCGCGGTGAGCCCCGCTCCCGGCGTGAGTGGTTCGAGGAAGCCGAGCGCCCCGAGTTGATCGGCCTCCCGGATGAGCCGTGGCGGGAAGTTCAGTGGCGCAAGGCGAAGGTCTCGCGGGACTGGCACGTGCAGGTCGACACGATCAAATACTCGGTTCCGCACCAGCACGCCGGGCAGACCCTGGACGTGCGGGTGGTCGGTGAGCAGGTCACGATCCTTGCCGGCGGGGCAGTGATCGCTTCGCACCAGCGTGGGGCGCGGCGTCATTCCTACGTCACCGACGCCGACCATGCGCCGCACGGGTATGAGGACACCTCACTGCTATGGACCCGGGCCTATTTCATCCGGCAAGCGACCAAGGTCGGCCCCTACACGGTCCAGGCTTTGACCCGGTTGCTGGAGCGGAAGAAGATCGAAGCCCAGGGCTACCGGTCGTGCTTGAACATCCTCGAGCTGGGGAAAGGCAACAACCGCAGCCTGTTGGAACAGGCCTGCCACGACCTCTGCGTGCACGACGCGAGGAACCCGATCAGCTATACCGCGGTCAAGCATCGCATCGCCGTCCTGCGTGCGGACCATGCCGGGCGTCCTGCAACTCTCGCTCCTGGCCCGGGGCCGTCCGCTGCGACGGGGAGAACGGTGGGCGTCCGGGATACCAGCCGTGCCCACCTGGACGGGATCTCGCAGTTCAGTCTCGAGGCGCTGACCAACGCAAGCCTGACCGAGCCGACGACGGGGGAAGGCCGTGCTTGACCACCACCTGACGGAAGATGACATGGGGCTGTTTACCAGGTTGCGGATGACCGCGTTCGGCCAGGCTGTCATCGACATGGCCAACGATCCGGCCTATGACGAATGGACGTTCTCCCGCAAGGTCCGTCACGCCTTGGACCAGGAGACCACGGCCCGGGCCCAGCGTCGGGTGGTGAAACTGCTCAAGGAGTCGAAAACGCCCAACCCGGCCGCTTGCATTGAAGAGATCCACTATCTGCCCGATAGGACGCTGAACCGGGAGGTCGTGGCACGGCTCGCGTCGTGCCAGTGGATTGAGCAGACGACGAATCTGGTGATCCTCGGGAAATCAAGTGTCGGCAAATCGTATTTGGCCCAGGCCTTGGTCAACGCGGCTTGCCGGCACGACCACACGGCACGCTACTTCCGGCTTGATGACCTGGCCAATAAGCTCGCGGTCTATCATCGGGCGGACTCCGAACGGCTGAAGTTCCTCGGAGACCTGCACGACTGCGATGTCCTGGTCCTGGATGATTTCCTGACCACGCCGATCAGCCCGGAGACTGCGAGCGAACTGCTCAATATCCTTGCAGGACGTGAACACCGGGGCGCCACGGTGGTGACGTCGCAGTTCGATCCCGAGGACTGGTACAAGTCGCTGCACGATGCGGTGATCGCCGAGTCAATCCTTAACCGCATTGTTTCCAGCAGTGAACTGATCCAGCTTGACGGGCCGAATATGCGCCGGCGCGCCCACGCCGATCAAGGAGCTGAGCCTGCAAGCTAAAGCGGTGGGGTGCTGGTGCGAGGGTTCGGGCACTACCGGGTCCTCGTGGCAGATATGCCTAGTTGGTACGCCCATTCCACGTAGGTGGTACCCCATTTCCGCGTAAGTGGTACCGCTTGGGGTTTCGCCGTGTTTCGCTGGACGGATTCACCGCGCATCCGGCGCCGTGAATCCGAGACAGGAGAAACGCAAATGGTGGACCACAGGGCGATCATGTCGTTGCTGTTCAAGCACCGCAGCTACGCGGAGATCACGGTGTCGACGAAATGCTCACGCCGCGACGTGTCGATGGTGAAGAAGGCTATCGAATCCGGCGGCATCACCGCGGAGCAGTGCGGGACCATGAGCGCGGCGGATATCGCCGCACTGTTCCCCGACGGGCGCAGCAACGTTTCCTCGGAGTACGTGCAGCCCGACTTCGGACGGGTTGTCGCCGCGATGAAATCGAACCGGCACTTCACCATCCAGCAGGCCTGGACCCGCTACATGGATGCCGCGCCAGGTGCCGGGAAGAAGTACCGGTACTCGCAGTTCGCCGAGCTCTTCGGCCGGTTCGCCGAGGCAAACGACGTCGTGGCGACGCTGCGCCACGAGCCGGGCAAGTCGATGTTCGTCGACTGGGTCGGGGACACCCTGGACGTGCAGGACGCTGTCACCGGCCAGCTGCACAAGGCCTACCTCTTTGTTGCCTCGTTGCCGTTCTCGGGGCTGGTGTTCTGCGAGGCGTTTGCGAACATGAAGCAGGACGCCTGGAACCAGGCCCACGTGGACGCGCTGGCCTTCATCAACGGGGTCACGCAGATCATCGTGCCTGACAATGCTTCGACCGCGGTGCACCGGCGGCAGCGCGGGGACACCGAGCGGGTGGTGACCGCCAGATACCGGGAGCTGGCCGAGCACTACGGCACCGCGATCGTCCCGGCCGCACCGTACCGCCCGCGCCACAAGGCCCACGTCGAGTCGATGGTGAACACGGTCGAGAAGCGGGTCATCGGCTACCTGGCCGAGGAAACCTGGACCACCTTCGCCGAGCTGAACGAGGCCATCGCCGAACGCCTGGTGGACATCAACGAACGCATCCACCGACCCGACGGAACCACGCGGCAGGAACGCTTCGATGCGGAGGAATCTCCTTTCCTGCTGCCGCTGCCCGAGCTGCGGTTCGAGTCGGTGGAGTGGAAGGAACTCAAGGTCGGCAGAAATTACCATGTCGGCGCGGACTACCAGCAATATTCGGTGCCCTACCAGCTGGCGGGTAGGACGCTGCGGGTGCGGCTCACCGGCACCACCGTCACGATCTTCGACGGGCAGCAGATCGTTTGCGAGCACGCCCGCAAGCTCGGGCGCAAGGGCCAGTACTCCACGGTGCCGGAGCACGCCCCGGAGCAACACCGGAATATCGACGGGCTCTGGTCGCGGCAGTGGTTCCTGGATCTGGCACGCGGCTTCGGACCGGCCACCGTCCAGGTGATCACCCAGGTCCTGGACCGTTTCCCGATCGAGGCGCAGGGCTACCTGCCCTGCCAGAACATCCTCGGCGGGCTGGGCAAGAAGAACAAGGCACGCCTGGAGGCGGCCTGCCAGCAGGCGCTGAACCTGGGCGGGTATCCCACCTACAGCACGCTCAAGAGGATCATGGCCGCCATTGCCGGTGATGCCCAGGCCGGCGGCCCGCCGGTGCCGGCGGCAAGCAACGAGAAGAACACCACCTCGGACCCGGGCCAGCCCGGTGTCATGGTGCGCGGCGCGGACCACTACAAGATCGGCGGCCAGCGCAATGTTTAGCCCCGAAGCCCATGAAAAGTTCAAGGCCCTGCGCATCACCCGCCTGGCCTCGAAGTTCGAGGAACTGGCCAACGACGAGGCCAACCACCGGCTCACCGCGGAGGAACTGTTCCACGAGGCGGCCGACGACATGCTCACCGAGCGGCGGTCCGAAAGCATCGCCAAGCGCTCACGCCAGGCGGGATTCCCCATCCCCGGCGCCTCGCTGGCCGAGATCGACTACCTCGACGGCCGGTCCATCAGCGAGCGGAGCATGAACAAATATGCCACCCACCAGTGGAGCGCCGACCCGATGAACCTGATCGTCATCTCGCCCTCAGGCGGCGGAAAGACCTACCTGGTTTGCGCCATCGGAAACGCGGCCTGCCAGTCGGGGCACACCGTGTCCTATTCCAGGATGGACGACCTGGCCCGCAAGCTCGTGGCGACCCGCAGCGATGCCATCGCGCACCAGGAACTGCTCAACAAGCTAACCGAGGTTGACCTGCTGGTTATAGATGATTTCCTCACCGTCGGGATCGACCAGAACGCGGCCAGCGACCTCTTCGCGATCCTCGCCGACCGCGAGCACCGTCTCCCGACCGTCATCGCCGCCCAAACCGATCCCAGCTACTGGGTCCAGGCCCTGCCCGACCGGGTGGCGGCGGACTCCATCGTCAACAGGCTGGCGAACAACACCCGCTGGATCCTGATGGGCGACCGCGACATGCGCCGGACCAAGCACGACCAGGCCCGCGCCAGCGAGGAATTCTGGGAGTAAACACCGCCCGCACACCCACAAGCGGGAACACCGAGGTGGTGCCGGGAAAAGGATCAAGATCCGGTGCCCGGTACCACCTGTCCGGAAGGCCGGTACCACTTACGTGGAACATCCGTACCATCTAGGCATATTTGCCACCTCGCACCAGTGCTACCGGTTCGTTCCACAGGCGTTACCGAAAGCTCCGTCCATACACGGCAAACCCGGCTGCTGCCCCCGTGCACGGCGCCCGAGGCGGAACTGGTCATGGGCCTGCACAACCGCATCACCCGTGCCCACCAGCACTTCAGGCACCGCAACGTGGCCGCCTAAACCCGCGGCCCGGCCCACCGCGACGAGACGAAAGGCCAAGACCCCGGGCAGTGGAACCCGGCACCACCGGCCGGCGACATGGCCGCCGGCGGGCTGCCCTAAAAACGGGACGGGCCGCCCATCCCGGGAAGTTCACGGAACCAGCGGCCGCCGGGCACCCGATGAAAGATCTGGACTAGCTGCCTAGTTCGGAAGAGCGTTGTTGACCTGCGCTGGCAGCTCGAACGCTAAAGAGGGCAGCTCTAGCCAGGTTGACTTCTACCAGCATGGAGCATTAGTCCTATTCGCCGACCTCGACTGCCTCCGCTCGGCGTCGACCGTTCGTATCGTTGCCAACCGAAAAAGCAACGTTTAGTCCAATGAGCAGTTGTGAGAAGGATGCTCCACCAACGAGACCGGTTTTGTGGAAGTAGATTGTTTCTTCCGTAACGTTGGTAAGGATAAATCCGAACCCTTCCTTGAGACTATGTATAGTTCCCAGCATTCGGCCGTCACCGGCTTCAATGGTAGGGTTCCGGCTCTCAGCATTCGACTGGGTCGGTTCTGCCTCAATCAGCTCCATGTTCTTCAGCAATCTAGAAAAAGCATAGGGTTGGTTACCGGAAAAACTGTACTGGGAAGCAGTTTTCCGCAGAGCATGCCAAGCTTCAGCGCCAGAGATTTGTGACAACCGTTTGGTCAACTTGTCAAAGAAATCGGGCATTGTGTCAACTTCATGGCCAAATGCTTGGCATCTCATGAGGTAATGAATCGCAGCATTTGCCGCTTGACAAGCCGTTTCTCTCAGTTTCTGATCCGCCGCCCCAATGTCTAGTTCGTCAGAGGCAAGTTCGTAGGCGCAGATGGCGTCATAGGCGGCCTGAACCGGATTTCGTGATTCTCTCAGCGACCAAGAAGCACGTCCCATATATGCTGCTGCCAAAGCAGTTGTGGCTATAAGTCTAAGTCGCCCCTCGGCAGCCGACGCCGCCTGCTCAAGAAGTTGGATCCCTTCATCGTATTGGTTATGCCAGACGAGAGCGGTACCCAACGTCGAGGCCGTATCAGGAAGCATCAATACTTCGTGGGCTTCTCTCGCGTACGGAATGGCAAGCCCTGGTTCCATCAAATTCCGAGCAAGCAACCCAGCAAAGTAGTGCGCGACTACCGCCTTATGCTCTTGCGTTTCTGCAAGGCGATATGCATCCAGGTAACTTTCCCTGGCCCCCAGCTTGTCTCCCTTGTTAGCGTGTATGAATCCTTCGACTCGGTGGACTTCCCAAAATTCTGGGTTGAGTTGCTTAGCTTCCCCAACAAGTTCCAGCGCGCGGACATAGTCGCGGCCTTTAGATGATTGGAGAGCTCTCCGTAGGATCTGGGCAGTAGGCGCATCAGTTTCGAAACGTGTTCGCACAACATTTGGCCCCAAGGAGCGACGGACTTTCTCTTCCGCTCGTCTTTCTTCATCCCGGAGAAAAGTTGTTTCATTCTCCTGGACTTGCTTACGCAGCGGATGGTCTCGGGGGATCACGAGGCTAGTAAATTCCCGGGCGGTATCGGTCAACTCGATAACCATCACGAGTGAACTATCGCCTGACAACCGTGCCCGAACCAATGCTCCACGTGTAAGTTCCCGAAGCGCAGAACGAACGTCAGCAACCGACCTGCCCAGCAGGAGAACAAGATCATCCGGAGTGACGGGACGGCGAAGCACCTCCATCGCAATGAAGACTTCCACAGAGTTTGCAGACAAATTGTCGTAGACCGAACTCACGCAATAGCTCAGTAATTCGTCTTGATGCCGAATCACATCTAGAGGATTCTTTCCTGCCTCAGTCGATAAAATGAACCAACGGATCGCCAGCGGTGAACAGCGGAGCTTCTGAACGATATTCTTACGGGCTTCTCCCGTAATGCTTTTGAGAGCAGGAACGTTACGATGGCGGATCATTTGATTCAACAAGAGCAAAGCATCTTTGTCGGATAGGGGACCTACTTCTATTCGGCGTTCGAGTTGTCCAATACCCTCCCTACTAGTCACCAAAAAAGACGCGTTATCCGGGAGGTTCTCATAGAGTTCAACAAAATCAGACCCGTTGATTGTTTCTAGGTTGTCGATGACTATCAGAGGAGTGAACCCTTCAATGGCTGCTGCCAGGGCCGCTATGCCGCCGGCAAAATCAGCCGAAGTGCCAGATCCAAGCTGATTAGCGATTCCAATCAAATCTGTCGCAGAGTCCCTGAGCGCCTGTACACCAAGCCCAGTTAACCGTTCAGTTTTCAATGACGTCCATAAGACTAGATCAAAGGGCTCTTCTGGATCGTCCAGGAGTGTATAGGCAATTTCAACGGCCAAGGCTGTCTTTCCAATGCCTCCCTCGCCGCATAAGGTAACAACCGAATCACGCTTTCGCTTCAGCGTTTGGCAAATCTTTACAACTTCCTCGTCACGGCCGATAAGTCCTGTTTCATCGTGTTCCGACTGTGGAAGATTATGCCGCACCTTATCTTCGAGCGGTTCGAATGTATCTTCCGGCATCCAAGAATCATCGTCTTGGAGGAACCGCAAGATTTTTGCAGTTCCACGCCAAAACGTGAAATCAAACTTGACTAGGGAAGACATAATTTTGTCGAAATCGCCGGAGACAAGTGGCCGACTGTGCATGACCCTATGACGAATAGGAAGAATAGTGTCGAGTTCAGATGTCAGTTCCCTGACCTGGGTGGCCAAATCCGCCGGAAGATAGCGTCGATGCTGGTTAAGAAGATCATAAGCTGGTCTTAGGTCGAGGTAGTCGACAAGATCGGCTCCAGTTCCCATCGGATCCGCATCGCGCCTTGCTTCCAAGTCAGTGAGCGCACCACCGAATATGACAGCATCGTCACCGACCTGCGATTTGATGAATCTACGCAAGTGCCCTCGAATGTCCCTTTCGAAAGCGTCGATTAGAGCGTACATCTGTTGAGAACTCACGAATTTCTCCCGTAGTCGAAAAATTTATCCGATCATTCACATGTGAGGACGATAGGATAAATGTAAATGCCTAACTGGCAGTTTAGGGGCAATAAATATCCCTCTCTGCACATACTTCTAGACATGGATGGTCTTCGGCCAATTCTATCTCGGTTCAGATCGTCACCTAGCCGCTGTATCGACCAGCTTCTTGAACTCGGATATTAGCAAGTCAGTGGACAAGGAAAAGGTACGGTTTTACCGACAAACGTTCACAACGCAATCATCAGCATTATTAGGAAACTATGTCTTATCCCATAAGGCTTTATGAAAAGTCCGGTATCCGGTTACATCCTTGACGTTGTTATCTCGTGGCGTGAACGGGGTGGCTACTGTGAAAAGTGGAATATCAGACGTTAGCGCGATCTTCCGCTTGAAGTGTGCAGTGTTTTCCAGCAATTTATCCTGCTTTTCGCCCTGGACCGATCTTTGAAGATATTGTGTATCGCCAAGCCCGGTGGCCGTTACTTCGGCGCGTACACGGAAAGCGTTACAACGCGAACCGCTAGGATCCTGAGCTGCATGTGCGCCTCTGGCGGTGACTTCCAAACGATCGTTACCGGACACCGAAATCCTTAGTCGCTTACTCGCATCCAGGACCACGCGCTTAGCACCAACCGCTGTACCGATTGGCAAGTTGGTCTCGTCATCGACTTACGCGACCGCCAACTCAGTTTGCGGCTAAGCCACTGCCTCGGCCAATGGCTTCCATGTCCAGCTCGGTGAGCCGTTGCCCGAAGGGTTGTCATCGAAGGATTCTTGGTGCGTCAGGCCGATGGCGTGGGTGACGACGTCTGCCAGTCGCCCGTTTAGTTCGAAGGATTGCCGCTGCCGGCTTGCGCCTGTTCCGTTGCTGAGGATCCTTTCCAGGGCTTCCTCGACGTAATCCGCGTCCCCGGACTCGTTCAGGGCATCCCGCACATGGTCATGGAGTACCGAAATGACGTGTCGTGCGTTGTCCGGCCTGTGGGTTACGGGGTGGAGCAGTTCGCCGCGGATGCCCCACCGGCTGGCCATCCAGACCCCTTGGCGCAGGACGATGGCCGGAACCATGTCAGGTTCCATTCCGGCTTCCCATTCCCGGGCGGCGGTCTCCACCAGGGCCCGCACGAGGGCTGCGAGCAGGACGGTATCCCGGGGATCAAGGCAGACATCGGACACCCTGATCTCGACGGTGGGGTGCCGGGCGGAGAGTCGGGCGTCAAAATCCGGGTTGATGACCACTGTCGTGGCTGATATGTCCGCCACCAGCGAGTGGTAGGCCCACGCCGACCCGAAGACCTCCATGGGACCGGCCGAGGACCACCGGTTCCAGGCCTGCGTGCGGTAACTGGCGTAGCCACTGTCCTGGCCGTTCCAGAACGGGGAATTCGAGCTCAATGCCATGAGCGAAGGCAGCCAAGACCTGATGCGATCCAGGACAGCCACGCCCTCCTCGTCCGAGTCCACTGACACGTGGACATGGAGTCCACAGGTCAGCTGCTCGCGCGCCGTCAGGGCATACTTCTCCACCAGGGCGTCATAGCGTTCGTTCCTGGTGGGATGAGGCGAAACCGCCAGCGGAGACGTGGCCAGGGCGACGATCCTCGCACCCGCTTTTCGCGCGAGCGAGTCGGCGTAGGCGCGCCCCTCCAGTATCTCCGTGGCGAGACTCGCCAGGCTGCTGTGCGGGTGCGTGATGACTTCGAGCTGTTCCTGGTGCAGCTCTGCGGACAGCATTTGCCGGACGGACGAGCCGGACGCCCGCGAACTTGCATCGTGGAGGCCCATCACCTCCGCGGACAGGGGCAAGGGGACCCCGTTGACGGGGTCCACGATCAGGAATTCTTCTTCAACACCAAAGGTACGCACCTCCTAAGTGTGGACTATGAAAGCGACAACTGAATCCACGCCTAACGACAGGCCGTCGCAGCGCCAGTGCACCGGAAGGATCTTCGCCTAAACGGGCCAAGACATAAAAGTAAACGGGCTCCTCGCCACCTCTTCGGGCGAGCTCGAAAGCGGGCGGTCCGTTCCGGTAAATGACGTCGAAAAGGTCAACAGCCACATCGGTGCGGGCAATAGATAAGGGCACCCCTTTGCCAATCCCCCATCGCGATGCTCCTCAACCAAAAATTACGACGATCAAGTACGCACGAGAAATCAGGGCCGCAGAACTCCCATAGACTTTGCCCGCGATGCTGGCGCGGAACCTGACCCAAACGCTACGCCCAGATCATCCGGAATCGGATTGTTGGCATCGCCGTGCGCTCAGCGCTAGTAGTCGGCACCAGACCCGTAGATCTTAATGACCTTGTCAGCTGGGTCGGAATGACGATTTTCGGGAAGAAATGACTGGCCTAATTCTTGCCGCTCATTTGGCCTGAAATGATCCACCAACTTGGCATATATTCTTAGCTGAAACGTCCCACAGTAGGTCGATCGCACACAGACCCGCTGCTCCAACGTCTATCCTGGGTCACTTCGTCCAGGCGGCGAGGTTGCGGCGGGTTTTCAGGGTGGCCGGGTGATTCGGACCCAAGACCCGCAATCGATCCCCGAGCAGATTGTGAAACTGAGTGACAGCACCGGCTCTATCCCCGGATTTTCCGGTCCAAGAAGCCACATTACTACGCGCGCTCAGTGTCGCGGGATGGTCCTCCCCCAGCACACGGATCCGGGCTTCGAGCAGCGCAAGAAATTGCTCGAGAGCGCCGGCGATGTCCCCGGACTTACCGGCCCAAGAAGCCACGTTGCTACGGGTTTTAAGGGTGTCGGGATGATCTTCCCCCAGAACACGAATCCGGACTTCGAGAAGCGAGCGAAATTGCGCGAGAGCACCGGGCACATCCCCTGACTTACCGGTCCAAGTGGCCAAGTTACTACGAACTTTTAGGGTGTCGGGATGCTCCTCCCCCATGACCCGCAATCGGTCCTGGAACAGATCCCGGTTCTGCGTGATAGCCTCAGCGATATCTCCGGTTCTGCCGGTCCAGGTGGCCACGTTACTTCGGGTTTTCAATGTGGCCGGGTGATCGGCGCCCAGCACACGCACCTGGTCTGGAAGCAGGTTACTGAATTGGACGAGGGCCTCGGAAGCGTCCCCTAATTGGCCGGTCCAAAAGGCCAAATGATGGCGGGCGGTCAGCGTGGCGGGGTCATCCGGCCCCAGCACGCGCAATCGATCCCGTAGGAGGTTCCCCGACTGGGTGAGGGCCGCGGAAATGTCTCCGGATTTGCCGGTCCATAGCGCAAGCCTGTCCATGAAATTCAGCCTAATCACTTCGTCTACTGGCAGCACACCCGAAGCGCGTTCTAACCATTCCTGTAGGAGCTCACGGTTGTCTGCGGCCCGGTGTCCGAGACTGGAGATCACGGCCGAGAGGGCTTCATGGTATCGTCCGAGCGCCCAAAGGTGATCGGCGGCCCGCTCCCTAGAGTAGTTCCGCGAAGCCTCTTCGCCGACGACTTCGATGGCTTCGAGGATGGCCTGGTGTGCGTGGCGGACCGTAATCGGCCAGTGTCCTTGATGTCGGACTTTTTGAACCAAGGTGTCGTGGAAAAACCCAATGATTTCGTTCGCGGTGCCCGGATTGGCACGGGCAACCAGGCCACCCAGCCTTGCCAATGTATTGCGGAACTCTAGTTCGTCGCCGGGACCACCCATTTGCAAGGATGCCTCCACGGCGATATGGAGGGGCAGGACTGGCCCGCTTCCGGCGGCCGCGAGTACCGTCAGACAGACCATGGCATCCGTCATCTCTTCGTCCACTAGGGATGAAAGCAATGTCTGATAAATATCATCCAGACTGGCAGCGTCCTTCAAAACATCGGGTCCCAAAGTCAAAATAGCCTCAGTAAGGAGTCCCGCCTCTAGCCATGTGGATGAGTTCGCGGCCAGATCGGCGGCAACCGATCCGGGCAACCCTTTGGCGGCAAGATACTCGGAGATTTCATCCTCGCCCGGCCGGGCGAGCCGGATCGATTGCCCTGGGATGCTTTCTATTCCTTCACCTCGGGTGTTGACGAGAATACTCACCCGCTCGAGTCGCTCATCAACGCAAGCTTGAGCGATGACCGACATGAGCTCGCCACGCGCCACAGGTTCGAGCTGGTCGACACCGTCAATGGCTACGCGAATCCGTTTCCCCAACGGCACCTTCAACTGTCGCAGGGGCCCGAACACCAGACGCTGCAGTGCGGGCTGCCGATCCAAATCCTTCTTGTCGAATGCTCCGCTGTGGGCGACTGTTGCGGCGGCAAAACCAGAGATATCCCCTAGCTGTTTGGCGATGCTGGCGGCCAACATGGAAAGAGTGGGGGTCAGCGCGGTGAACGCCACGGCTGACAGGTACCGCTTGGGTAGGTCAGGAACGAGTTCCGGGCGGGCCAGAGCGGCAAGGAGAGCGGACTTGCCCGAGCCGGCTTTACCATGGATGACCACGAGGCGTTGCTGGGACATGGCGAACGTGATGCGTTCAAGGTCATGGGTGATCTGAAAGGAGTTTGTCAGGGTCACTGCCAGAGCTCCTTCCGGTGTCCCGGACAAGGGCCAAAAATTAGGTGCAGCGATGTTCCGGGTCACCCACAGTCCTGGGTCACTGGCATTTGTTCCGGCGCCAGATCCGATATAGACGGGGGGATCCTGTTCTTTCCTGCAGATGGCGTTTCCGAAGTTGGCGGCGTGGCGGATATCCAGATAATCCACCGAGGAATCCGGCTGACCGGATTCCATGAGTGTGATCAATGACTGGGAGAAACAGCCGTTCCGGGCTTCCCGATCGTAAGTGCCGGCGAGGAGCTCCAGCCGGACCTGCTCTCTCAAATCGAGTCCGTTCTTGATCACGTCTGCCACCCCGAGTCCGGCGTGGCAGACATCAAGGATGAGTATTAGCCCATCTAGGCTTCCCAACGCCATATTGCCAAGACGACGGCCGATCTCGTAAGCGGTGTCATCGTCGAGGTCCTTGTGATTGCCGTCCTTGGGCAGCAGAAATAGCGGAGCGGATACCTTGTTCTTGTTGATTTCCGCGTGGCCGATGAACGCGAAAACCAAAGTTGCCTTCGCCTCCGAAGCTCGAGTCACCGAAGCCATCACGGCCTCTTTCAGCTCCGCCATCGTCGGATCGAGCACCAGTGCACTGTTGGCCGGATCACAACCACCCAGCCGGGGCTCAGTCAGCGCCCGGTGAAGATGCTGGGCGCGCTGCGGGAGGAAGGACAAACGCTGATTCCGCAGCGCGGCGCACTGCGACCCCACGACGAGTGCATGACGGGAGCTCATGGCCATGGTCTATCACAATTCCGATTGCGGGGATAGGATCTTGAGCCACAGATCCGCTGGCTTTGACCAACTGCAGGGAGAAGTTCCGATGGCTGAAATTGTGCTGGTTCACGGTATGGCTCAGGAACAGGAGACCGCCGATTCCCTTGAACAGACGTGGCTCCCAGCCTTGGCCGGCGGCATCCGCACCGCAGGCTATGGCGATCTGGCCGACAGGATCTGGCGCAACCACCATTCGGAAGGCACCATCGATGTCCGGATGGCCGCTTACGGAGACCTGTTTACCACGCCCGATGCGCAGGGGTCCGATGATGGCTTGGACGCTCTAGATCCCGAAAAACTGACCCTGGCCGAATCCCTCGCCGCAGAATGGCTGAACCGGGCTGCCGGGCGCGCGGATCACCCTGACCACGAGATCGCAGTTCGTGAGCTCGGATTTCTGGACCCGGCCCACGAAGCCATGGGAATCAAGGAAGAAGCAGTTCGGTCCATGATCAACGCTGCCACCCAACTGCCGTGGTTCGGTCTTCGGGCCATGGCAGTGGCCGAGCTCCTGAAGAGACCTTTGCGCCAAGTCACCGCCTATATGACCGACCAGGCCCTGCACGACGAGATCCAGAGCCGTGTCCTGGCACATGTCGGACCGGAGACGAAGGTCATTGTCGGCCATTCCCTGGGATCTGTCGTGGCCTACGAAGTGGCCGCCCAGCAGCTCACTAACAGGTTGCCTCTGCTGCTCACGATCGGCAGCCCCTTGGGACTGCGCAGCATCATCTACGACCGGCTCCAACCCCGCCCGCCCGAATACCCGTCCGGGACCCGCCGATGGGTCAACATCGCCGATCGAAACGACCTCGTCGCTGCCGAACCAAATCTCACAGGCCTCTTTGAACGAAACAGGCCTGCCGACGCCATCTTGGAATCTGGCTGGACAGTTAAAAACGGCGCCAAACCGCATCAGGGTGAGTACTATCTTGGAAAACGAGAAGTGGGTAAGCCCATTGCTGAAACCCTCAACAGTTAGGTACCACTCAGCCCTGCCACCAGATGAATAAGTCCTAATCGGTACCGAGGACATAAAGATCCCAGTCCATTTGGACTGAGGTCTTTATATTTTTTGTCGGAGAGCGTCAATGGGCTTTGGCAGACATTTTGGTGGTTACAGTTTTCGGCCCGAAATGGACAAACACCGCGGAACCATGCGGTTTCGAAGCAAGCCGGGATCACCAAGGGCAGAGTATGGATCCGACCATGCCACAAAGATCTTTCCCTGCTTGTGAATAGCCGGCGCCTGCTGCTCGTCTGGGACAACCGTGAGGACATGACGCAGCCGGTGGCGAGACTGATCGGGGTGTTTCTGAGAAGAGGTTCTAGGATCCGGATCCTAGCAGCCAGCAGGAAGCCCTTGGGGCTCATCTAAGAACCCTTACGGCACCATGCTTCGCCATGAAGACCACGCAAAGTGCCGCTCCCCCGGCAGCCGCAGCTGGTAGCGGCTACGGCGCGGGATCGACGTTGTCTTTCCCCGGCCGGAAGCCGGCGATGGCTGCACGGACGTCGCCCTCCTCGTGGTGCCCGCCTTTCTTCTTGCCGAACGGCAGCACCTTGAGCAGCGGGTGGAGGATGGCCATGACGACACTGCCCCAGATGATTCCGAGAATGGCCGAGCACAGGGTGTTCACGAGCCAGGCCAGGAAGCCGCCCACTACGGGGATCCCGGCGAAGGGTGTCTCGAGGGCATGGACCAAGTCATAGGGAGCGTGCCACCCCAGATCGTGGGCCCCCTGCAGCATGATGTGGCCACCGACCCACAGCATGGCGATCGTTCCGACAAAGGTGATCGCTGCCAGCACGGCGGGCATGCCCTTGACCAGCATCTCGCCGAAGCGCTTTGTCCCTGCGGAGTCCTTGGTGGCCAGGTGCAGGCCGATGTCGTCCATCTTCACAATGAGTCCGACGGCCCCGTACACGAGCACCGTGATCGCGAGCGCCACGACGACAAGGATGATGGCCCGCGACAGCAGGGACTCGGTGGCCACCTCGTTCATGGAGATGACCATGATTTCGCAGGACAGGATGAAGTCGGTGGTGATGGCGCCCTTGATGACCTTGGCCTCGGCCGCCGGGCCGCGTTCGACCGCCGGGGACTTCTCGGCCTCGTGGTGGCCGCGGAGCTTGTGCCAGACCTTCTCGGCACCCTCGTAACAGAGGTAGGTGCCGCCGAGCATGAGGATGAAGGGAATGGCCCCCGGAAGGAACGCGCTGACCAGCAGCAGCGCCGGCAGGATGATCAACAGCTTGTTGCGCAGCGAGCCCCAAAAGATCTTCTTGATCATCGGCAGTTCGCGGGACGGGTCGGCCCCGGAAACGTACTGCGGGGTGACGGCGGCGTCGTCGATGACCACGCCGGCGGCCTTGGCCCCCGCCTTCGCGGCTCCGGCGGCGACGTCGTCCACCGAGGCGGCCGCGATGCGGGCCAGGGCCGCGACATCGTCCAGCAGGGCGACGAGACCGCCGCTCACAGGGCGCCCCGCTGTTGCTCGGGGGCGGACGGCTGAGCGTGGAAGCCTCTGTCAAGGCGCATCATTGGCATGCTCCGAGTATAGGGCGGCGAGCAGACCTGCGACGAGTGAAACGGGGGTCGGCGGTACAGGAAAGGCTGACCCGGCCGGACTTTCCCCAGCGCACCGAGGCTGTTAGCGGTTGCCGGTACGGCGGATCCTGGCCATGTCGACGTGGCCGTTGAGGAACGGAACGCCTTCGGCCTCAAGCAACGCCCGGGCTTCCCCGCCGTGGCATGTCGCCGGCGTGCCGTCGGCATAGACGATCCGCCACCACGGCACGTCGTGGTCCAGGGCCGACACCGCGCGACCCGCCTGCCGGGGACCGATTCCCACCGCCCTCCCGATCTCCCCATAGGTCGCGACGGAACCGGCAGGAATCGCCACCACCACTTCCCTGACTTCCTCGCCCACGTCCATGCTCATCCTTCCCCGGATGCGGGATAGGTGATTTTCCCTCCGTGCACCTTGGCGAACACTGTCATGCTGGCCGGCCTGGTCGAGGAGGGTGACATGATGTCGGAGACCTCCACGCCGGAGGCAAGGAGCGCATCGGTGACCAACCTCCGGTGGCACCTCCAGGGCACGGCCTCGCTGCACATAATGGCCGGCACGGATTCGTCCGCGACCTTCAACAGCTCGGCGAGCCCGGACCCGAACTCGGCACTCGACATGTAATCGGCGTAGTCACGGAA
Organism: Paeniglutamicibacter sulfureus; assembly: GCF_030512175.1. Classification (GTDB taxonomy): domain Bacteria; phylum Actinomycetota; class Actinomycetes; order Actinomycetales; family Micrococcaceae; genus Paeniglutamicibacter; species Paeniglutamicibacter sulfureus. The sequence continues at coordinate 335,679 of NZ_JAULBL010000001.1, forward strand.
GGCCTTGACCCTCCACCCCGTGTTCGGACTGGCCACGCCGGTCGGCGTGTGCCTGCGACCGCCCAGATTCCGGATCCACCGGTACCCGATACCCTCGGGCAACGCTTCCTTGATCGCGTCCTGGTTCCACTGCGGAAACTTCCGTGACGCCGGAAACGAACGGACGTCCACCAATTCGCTCACCCCGTTGGTGCGCAACATCTCCAGCACCTCGTCAAAGCCACGGGTGGAATGGCCAATCGTGAAGACGTGCGGCTTGCCGCGGCCGGCTGCCCGATTCTCCATCGTCGAACCTCCCTCACGTGGGCCTGTGGATTCCGTACCGCGTGGGCATCCTTCCGCCCTGTACCAACGTTCCCCTTCAGTCTGGCATGGCACTGCGGCTTGCTGGCAAGGACGAATGATCGGAGCCCCATAAGCGGGTACCTCGTTGTCAAAGCGTCGTAGCGGGCAGATTCCACCCCGAAGCCGTCGGCCTTGTGCTCATCGATCCGGTCGAACAACGCGTCCACGCTCGCCTAGAAGGGATGCTCCTCCATACGATCGACATCCCGACCCGGATGTCCGCATGGTGTCTGACCACCATGTTCTAGCCGGGTTTCGCGATATAGGAGGCGATCTTCCCCACCCATATGACAAGATGTTCGAATGGATGAGTTAACGCAGGAATTAGCAGTACATGTTGCCGAGCGACGCGCTTTGATTTCCGGTGACCCTGAGCTGCTTCAAACCTTGTTCCAGGAGATAGGCGTCGATTCTTCCCACACATCGCGCGTTGGACAGGGCACCACCGACTTGGCAGCCATGACAGCCGGCCTTACCGCGCTGTCGACTTCAATAGACAGCGCATGGGTACAGTTGACGCCCGATTCACATATGCGTCTTTTGGAGCTGCTCAAGCACAACGTACCTATCGACGGCCTTTTCAGTGGGGTTATCCGGGGCGAAAAAGGACGCATCGACTCGTTCATGCAGTTCACAACTGGCGGCATCAATCCAGCGGCGATGGCAAACATTGCTACGTTGGCTGCCACAATTGCCCTCCGCAGCGCGATTGCTCAGCTGGAAACCTTGGTCCAGTCCATGGACGTCAAGCTTGACCAGCTGCTCCAGGACAATCGTGCCAAAGCGTTGGGCGATATCAACGGACTAACCCAGGTCTTGGCCCGGGCGGTCGATCTGTTCGACGAGGCCGGCCTGGTTACGGATACTGCGTGGTCACAGATCGCTGGCCACGCTACGGCGTTGGCTCAAGTCAGCTCCCATGCTCTCGCTCAGATCGATGCGATGACAAAGTCAATTCCGACGGGGACTTTTGCGAGACAGGCCGATGCCTTGAAATCACTTACAGATTCCGAATTACGGCCTTGGCTGATCATTCTGGCAGCGGCCCAAGCCAACCAACTTCGTCTAGAGACCCTTGAACTGGCCCACCTCGGATCGCGTACCCCCGAGGCTGTTCCGGCCCACGCCGCAGCCATCAAATTGACTTCCGAACGGCGCCAGCGAACTGCCATTCACCACCTACAAGCACTGCTTGACGTCATTGGCACCATGGCAGATGTCAGCGACTTAAACCGCATCAAGAATCCACTTAAGAGTCGTATCGTGTTGGACTCCGCGGAGCGAGCCATCCAACTTATCGCCGTCTTCGGTGAAATCTATGATCTTCAGGATCTCGTCTTTCAAGATGTGGAGCGTGAGTCCTGGCGAAAGTCACTCAGCGACCTGGGCAAATCGACGACCACAGTAGTTGCTTCCGCAGCAAAGAGCGTTCCCGTTGGTATCGCTAAGGCCAGTGGCGACGCTGTCATAAAGGCCGCCAGCCAGATTGAGGCAAAACGCGAGCCCGATACTCGGACTGAATCTGATTCCGATCCAAACACAGGGTCCCAGCTGGTCTAGGGATAACGCTGTCTTTGGATTCGGGCAAAACGGCTTTCCGGCATTTAGCCGGGCGACAATTTTGTACAGCAAGCATTTTGGGGAGGCTGTAGCCGGCAGGTGTCAAAACAACACGTCAGCGGTGCGAATACCACTCAGATAGGACGCAACTCGACGTGACTGGCCACTGGCTGTTCAGTGATTGCGGGTGGCACGAACGATCCTTCTCCCGGCCACAGGCAATGCCGCACGTCGGATAACCAAAGCCTGCACGCGGGCTCAGGTTCCGCAGAAGGTCCGGTAGGGGCCGAAGTCTTCCGGGGCCGCGGCGGCGTACCGCTCGAAGCCGGGACGCTCCTCGAAGGGTGCGGTGACCGCAGCCAGGAGCTTCGAGAACGGCTCCAGGTCGCCGTCGACGGCGGCAGCGAGCGCCTCCTCGACGAGGTGGTTCCGCGGGATGTAGACGGGATTGGCCCGGTCCATGAGCTCCGCATCCGGATCCAGTGCCCGCCAGCGCTGAACCCAGGCATCGAATGCGGCCGGGTTCGAGAACATGGAGCGCGCGGGTTCGGCATTCCCGCGCGCGGCCGTGCCCAGGCTCCGGAAGAAGGACGTGTAATCGACGCGGTCTTCCTGCAGGAGGGTGAACAGTTCCTCGGTGAGTGATGTGGCTGCTTGATCCGCGAGGCCGTCGGCCAAGCCGAGCTTGGTTTTCATTCCGGCCAACCACTCGGCGCTGTACTTGCTGTGGAAGGCGCCGAGCGATTCCTGTGCCAAGGCAACGGCCTGCTCCTGGTCCTCGTGGAAGAGGGGAAGGAGGGCCTCCGCGAGACGGGCGAGGTTCCACTGCGCCACGATGGGCTGGTGGCCATAGGCATAGCGGCCGGCTTCGTCGATCGAGCTGTAGACCGTGGCCGGATCGAATACGTCCATGAAGGCGCACGGCCCGTAGTCGATGCTCTCCCCCGAGATGGTCATGTTGTCCGTATTCATGACGCCGTGGATGAAACCCACCAGCATCCACCGGGCCAGCAGCGATGCCTGGGCCTCGACCACGGCTTCGAAGAGCGCGAGGTAGGGGTTCTGCGCCTGGGCTGCTCCCGGATAATGGCGCGCGATCGCATGGTCTGCGAGACGACGCAGCAGGTCCTGATTGTCCATGGCCCGGGCATACTGGAAGCTCCCTACCCGCAGATGGCTGCTCGCCACCCGGGTCAGCACGGCCCCGGGAAGCATGGTCTCGCGGCGAATTTGCTGTCCTGTCGCCACCACGGCCAGGGAGCGTGTGGTGGGAATGCCCAAGGCGTGCATCGCCTCACTGATCACGTATTCGCGCAGCATCGGACCGACTGCGGCGAACCCGTCACCGCCGCGGGCAAACGGGGTGCGTCCGGAACCCTTGAGGTGGATGTCCCGAAGTCGGCCGTCGGCATCCAGAATCTCGCCGAGCAGCAGCGCCCTGCCGTCGCCCAGACGCGGCGAGTAGGAGCCGAACTGGTGGCCGGCATATCCCTGCGCAACGGGAGTGGCCCCATGGGGTAGCGCGTTGCCGATCAGCAGCCCCAGGCCCCCTGCATTGCGCAGGGACGCGGGGTCGAAGCCCAGCTGGGCGGCCAGCGGCTCGTTGAGCACCAGCAGCTGCGGATCCGGGGCCTGCTCCGCCTGCCAGGGAATGGCCAGCTCGGGAAGTTCACGGGCAAATTGGCCGTCAAAGGTGACGGCGGCTTGTGCTTCGACGCTCATCTTCCAAGGATACCGTCGAGGTGGTGCCGTCGGTGGGGGACGTTCGTCACCAGGCAACGCCCACGGCACCGATCTTTCACATGGCCGTCGGCTCGCTCATGCCCGGGTGCCGGTGCCAGGTCGGTGAACCCAATTCGCGGAACCGCATTGCAAAAGAGTTCCCTCATCGGGTCCGATGATGCAACATGTGAGAACGCAGCAGGTCGCTGCAGCCACGATCCTCGGAAAGGGCCACACCATGACCAGCCACACTGCACGTACAGGCACAGAGCGCACCAATGTCCAGAAGGCGGCATTGGCCGTCGGCGCAGTCTTTCTACTCGTCGGGATCCTGGGATTTGTTCCGGGGATCACCTCCAACTACGACCAGCTTTCCTTCGCCGGCCACGACTCCGACGCAATGCTGATGGGCGTGTTCCAGGTTTCCATCCTGCACAACGTCGTTCACCTGCTCTTCGGCATCGGAGGCATTGCAATGGCCCGAACCCCCGGCACGGCCAAGAACTACTTGCTGTGGGGCGGGGTGGTTTATCTCGTGTTGTGGATCTACGGGTTGCTCATCGACCACGACACCGAAGCCAATTTCGTGCCGGTGAACGATGCGGACAACTGGCTGCACCTGGTCTTGGGTCTGGGCATGGTTGCCCTCGCCCTGTTGCTGACCCGCACCGCGGATGCGGGCACCCGCAGGCCCGGACACGGAGATCCCCACAAGAACCTGTGAATGGAGGTGCCACAATGAGCAGACACGAAGAACTCGAGCCACTGCGCATCGACGGACTCGAAGCCCTCCCAACCGGGCGTTTCCAGTACTCCGTCCGCGTTGTCCGTAGCGGAAGGGAGCTGGGTGCAGTCCGCCTCTGCGACGACCACCGCTTCGAGGCCACTACCCGGACAGGAAGCTTCGCCGGGGTGCACAGGACATTGGCCGAGGCCATGGAGGCCTTGGCCTCGGGGGCGATGGACGACACCGCCCAGGTGCCCGAAGCACGCCCTGCCCCGGATCCTGCCCCGGTCCATCGGAATCCGACACCCTTGGGGCGCATCCGTCCGGTCCGCCGCGGCGTCTACATTGGTCTCAAGGCCAGCCGCAGCGCTGCCCCGTGATCAGGCGCACAGCTCTCCCCGAACGCCGAGACCCGGATGGCACACCGGGTCTCGGCGCGGTGCCGGGTGGTCACCGGATCGACGTTTAGAGGTTTCCGGATCCCTCGATGAAGGCCTTGGCGTGGTCGACTGCCTTCTTGAAGGCGTCGTTGCGCAAGCTAATACTTCGCAGGTTCTCCGATTCGATGTAATCAGGGATACCCGGGCGCAGCAGCCAAATGTCGCCGGCCGGTGGCAGGTAAAACATGGCGAAAGACCTGCGATGCTCGTCGTCTGTCCATACGGGGACGACCGCCAGCGCGGCACCCGTGTCAATGTTGATCCACTGGGCCCGCGGCATGGGCTGTTCATGGACTTCCGGGTCCAAGAAAGGGGCGGTGCCCTCGCCCCAACGTTTCTCGAACCGTTCATGGAAGGCCGGCAGTAACGGCGAATCGTAGCGACGCCATGCGCTCATCTAAAAACACCTCCTGGCGGCGGTCCGACAACGGGACCGATGATCCTCGACTGGCCCTGCGCCCGCGCGAGCCAGGCGGCCCGCGGAACGGAAGGGACATCGTGTTCGACGAGAACCCTTCGGTTCCCCTCGAAGATGTCCTCCCCTTTGGGCTGTCTTTGAATGTGAGTTGGTCCCCGGCCGTGGGCCGGGGACCAAGGAGCGGAAGGCAATTCGAACGGACAACCGTGGCCCTTGCTGCGCCGTGACGTGTCCTATGGCAACCGCCTATGCCCAGGCACGGCAGGCCGTCGGCGTGCCTTCCAACTGCGGAACGTGGAACCTTGGGTATCGCGGCCTAGCTTCTAATGGCCTGGCGCTCCCCGTCCTTGCTGGTGATGGCAATCTTGCGCGGCTTGGCCTGCTCGGCCACCGGGATGCGCAAGCTCAGCACGCCGGAGTCGTAACTGGCTTGGATGTTCTCCGTATCCAGGTTTTCCCCCAGGACCAGCTGGCGGCTGAACACGCCCCGGGGCCGCTCGGCGGCAAGCATCTCCACGTTCTCGTCCACATCGGGGCGTTCGGCCCTGATGGTCACCACATTGCGTTCCACGTCCAGGTTGATCGAGTCCGGGCTGACCCCGGGCAAGTCAAACTGAACCTCGAAGGTATCGCCGTCACGCCAAGCGTCCATGGTCATGGTGGTCGGTCGGGCTGAGGTCCCCAAAACCTGCTGGGCGAGCCGGTCGATTTCACGGAAAGGATCTGTTCGCATCAACATGGCTTTCTCTCCTTTGTGGTGTCATTTGATGCCGTTTTGGGTGGTGGATCCCCACCAAAACCTATATCGGTGGAGATAGATTTTTTATAGCATGCGTGACAGTCTGGGGCAAGAGGTTTTTTTGGAATTGAGTCTGGAAGGGGATCGACCATGGTCATCGGGGATCCAGGGGCGCGCGGGGTCTATGCCATCTCGGTCGCGGCCGAACTGGTGGGGATGGGGCAGCAAAACCTGCGACTGTACGAACGGGCGGGACTGTTGGAGCCGGGACGCACCGAAGGAGGAACCCGCCGCTATAGCGACAACGACATAGTGATCCTGCGAAGGATTGCCGAACTCCTTGCCCTCGGCCTCAACCTCTCCGGCATCCGTTTGGCCCTGGCCCTCGAGGCGGAAAACACGGCCTTGCGCCAGGAACTCTCACGGTACAGCGATGGTCCCGACGACGCGGAACCTGCAGCACAACCCTAGGGCCAGCCTCACCCACCACCACTCATCCAAGAGGCCAACGGCCGTTATCCAGGCATCGATGCCATGGGACACGGGCTGACCCCTCCCCCCAACATCGCGGCCCAACCCCAGCACAGAGCATGGACTACAGGAGCAGGCACGGCTACTGTTTTCCCGAAGAGGACCGGTCATGGGCAAGAAACGAGGGGCTGGCATGTCCACAATTGCTGCAACGAACGCCGGCAACCGGGAAACTGCGTCCAAGACATTCATTGGGCCCGACATCGTTCCCGGTGTCCTCTTGGGCATGGGTCTTGGCTTGGTCGTCGGCGGAATCTTGTTGCACCGACGGACGGACTCGGGGGCATCCCGAGGGACTGACCGCGGCCGTGGTCCGAGGTTCCATGTGGCGGGACGGCCCGGCACCCAGGTGCACGTGCATAGCGAGGGAACCGGCCCGGACACCTATGTCCTGATTCACGGCATCGGCGTCTCGTCGCGCTATTTTCGCCCACTCGCCAAGGAATTGGCACGCACCGCCACGGTCCACAACATCGAATTGCCAGGCCACGGAAGCACGCCGAAACCACGTCGAACCTTGAGCGTGCCGGATTACGCACGCGCCGTGTGGGACGCCCTTGACGAATTGGGGGCAGATCGGCCCATCCTGGTCGGGCACTCCATGGGGTGCCAGATAGCAGTGGAGATGGTGAACATGCGCGCGACTGCGGCTCCCCGCCTCGTGCTGCTGGGGCCCACCAATTACCCGCCCGAGCGCGGATTCTGGCTCCAGGCCCTCCGGCTGGGGCAGGACACCCTCCGAGAGCCATGGCGAATCAACGCCGTCGTACTGAGCGACTACATTTTCCGTTGCCGCCCGCCCTGGTACTTCAGGACAGTTCCAGCGATGCTTTCGAATCACATCGAAAACGGAATCGCCAATGTACAGGTGCCCGTGGTGGTTGTCCGCGGTATAAAGGATCCAATCGTCCCGACAGCATGGACCTCCGCCCTCGCGCACCTGGCGCCGCAGGGCTCGATGGCGCAGATCGACGACGAGAGCCACGTCATGATGTACCGTTCCGCAGCCGAGGTTGCAGCGCTGTGTCGCGCGCCGGCTTCGCACGGTAGCTCCCGGCCAGGCGATGCACGGCGGAAATCGGGTGCCGCAATTTGAGTTTCCAGCTGTTTCCAGTGCGGCCCAATGCCTCGTGTGCCTGAACGTCCAGAACCGTCCCATGAGTGTCGCCATTGTCTGATGTCTGGCGGCCCACAGGCGCCCTACCCCTCCCCCGGACGAAGGGACAGAGACTTCCAGCCCGCGGATTGGCTTGTCAGGTGAAGTTCACCAATAGGGCATCAACTGATGGTTTCAAAGGTACTGGTCTGTGCGTGTCGGGTTTTCGGCGGACAGCGAAAATTCAAAACCCATAAGGTCTGGTCACGGTAAAAATATGGATAAGCGCTCCGGCGCCACACTTGCAGATGACTGTCCTGTTCATTTTCATTTACAACGCCTTACCTGGACCAAGGCGATGAAACGTTCGTCTTGGGGCCTGGGATGGCAATGGAGGTGTAGTGGTGTGTTTGTGATCCAGAACAATACCGAGGCTCAGAGGTACGAATTTTTTGAGGCCGGAAGTCGTATTGGATTTGTGCAGTACGAAATGCACGAGAAGCAGATGTGGGTGCTCTACACCGAAATGCGGCGCAAGTTCAAGAGCGCTGCTCGGGCGAATAGGGCGATGGGTTTCATCCTGGAGGATGCCAGGCGCAGCCGTATCGAGGTGGTTCCGTTCTGTCCCGCCTTTCGGGTCTTCATGTGCCAGAACCCGGTCAAACCCGCGTTGGTGCCGGAGGAGTGGCACGAACGGGTCGACGGTGCGATCAATGGCGAGCAGGACGAGCCCGATCGGGCGGTATTGAAGTACATCCGCTTCACCGGGAGCCCTTGGCGAAAATCATCGTCTGCGCAAGCTGCAGCCCTCGCCTCCTAAACAGCGGATCGCTTTTCCCTCCCCCTCGGCGTGTGCCGTTTCTGTCTGCGCAGGCGAAGCACGCACGATACCTGCACGAAAATGCGGCACAACGTCGAGGGGGTGTGGGTTCGATCCCCACATGTATCCCGTCGAAGGCCAAGCCCGAGGAGCCAAATCGGTCCGCGCCGACGCGCTGCGCAATGCCCGCCGCGGCGCCCAGCGAGCCGCCGTGGATTTACGGGACAAAGACCTCCATCTTGGTGCCAGGTCGCGTACGTTTTGCTTCTCCCGTAGGTGCTGAGTTGGTAGTCTTCCAGCAATCGCAAAGACCGCAGAATGAGGGGTGGTTTCCTTGAATGAAGGTGGGCTGACGGACGCTGTGCAGGAAGCGGGAGCGGTGGAGTTGCTCTTGATCCGGCACGGAGAGAGCGAAGGCAACGTTGCTGCCACCGCCGCGCGCCTGGCGGGTGCGGAGGTCATCGAGGTCCCCGCGCGGGATGCCGACGTGTATTTGTCCGGCACCGGGCAGCAACAGGCCACGGCGTTGGGAGCCGCACTGGCCCGGGTCGATGACGATGTCCGGCCCGATACGGTGGTGTCCTCGCCCTACACACGAGCCAAGCAAACAGCGGAAATCGCTGTGCAGACAGCCAATTGGCCGCTGGCGGTGCGCACCGATGAACGGCTACGGGACCGCGAGCTGGGCATCCTGGACCGGCTGACGAGGCTGGGCGTGGACAGGCGTTTCCCGGAGGAGGCCGAGCGGCGGCGCTGGTTGGGCAAGCTGTACTACCGTCCTCCAGGCGGTGAGTCGTGGGCCGATGTGGCGCTCCGGCTGAGATCCGTCCTGGAAGAGCTGAACAGGCTCGGAAATGGACGCAGGGTGGTGCTGGTATGCCACGACGCAGTGATCATGTTGTTCCGATACATCCTGGAGGGCATGACGGAGGAAGAGCTTCTGGACCTTGCCGCAAGTACGTCCATACTCAATGCCTCGACCACACGCTACGTGCGTCCCTCCGGCTCCGGGCCGTGGACATTGGAGAGCTTCAACGTAGCCGACCATCTCATTGAGCAGGGCGTGACGGTTACCGAGCACGCAGGAGACACCAATGTCCACCCGCATTGATCGCAAAGGCGGGGATCCCACGCCAGTGACACCGTCGCTGCTGCGCGATTGGCCGCTGCCGGCACCCGGGGAAGACAAGTACTCCCGCGGCACAGTCCTGGTCATCGGCGGTGGACGAACGACGCCCGGGGCCGCGGTGCTTGCCGGAACCGCGGCACTTCGTGCAGGTGCAGGAAAGCTCACGCTGGCAGTTGCCGAGTCCGTGGCAGTGCAGGTGGGAGTCGCGCTGCCGGAATGCGGGGCCATGGGCTTGCCGGAAAACGCCAACGGGTCCGTCACTGGAGAAGGGCTGGACCGGATTTCCTCTGCTCTGGATCGGGCCGACACCATCCTGGTCGGTCCCGGTTTGGACGATCTGGACCTGGCCGAGGAGTTGTTGCGCAGGCTGCTCGAGCGAGAGAATTCGGTCGGTAGGTCGGAAGACGCACACCGGCCCGCCATTGTCATCGACGCCTACGCGTTGGCTGGGCTGCTCAAACTCGAAGAGAGACTGGACCCGTGGCGGGGCCGGCTCATCCTGACGCCCAACATGCCCGAGGCGGAAATCCTGTTGGGCCGGGGACTGAAGGACCTGGAATCCGATGTGATGTCCATAGCCCGCCGTTTCGACGCCGTGGTGAGCTGTCAAGGCGTGATCGCAGGCTCCCCCGGCGATGGGTCCGGGAACGCCGAACTGTGGAAGATCACGACGGGATACGGGGGGCTGGGGACTTCAGGAAGCGGAGACGTTTTGGCAGGTGCCATCGCCGGGGTCCGGGCACGCGGAACCAGCGGCCCCCAAGCCGCCTGCTGGGGAACCCATCTTCACGCGGCCGCAGCCGACCGCTTGGCCAGCAAACTCGGGCCTCTTGGATTCCTGGCGCGTGAACTGGCCGATGAACTCCCCGCGCTGATGCTGGAACTAAACACCTGACACCGCCCCCGATGGGGACGAGACACCCGGCTCACCTCGTGCTGCCGCACCCGATTCCGGATGCCGGGCATTCGGCCTGTTCGCCACCGGGCCCACCGGTCAGGAAAGGAACTTGTCCGGGGTCAGCGGCAACTCGCGAACCCGGATTCCGGTGGCGTTGTAGGTGGCGTTGGCTATGGCCGCGGCCGCACCCACGATGCCGATTTCACCAATCCCCCGGGCCCCGAGGGGACCGGCGCGGTGGTCGGTTTCCTCGAGCCAGATGGCATCCACGTCCTCTATGTCCGCGTTGGCGGGTATGTGGTATTCGGCCAGGTCGTGGTTCATCACTTTCCCGAACCGGGCATCCATGAGCCCGTCCTCGTGCAGCGCCATGCCAATACCCATGGTCATGCCGCCGATGAATTGGGAGCGCGCCGTGCGGGGGTTGATGATCCGTCCGGCGGAGAACACCCCGAGCATCCTCGAGACCCGCACCTCCCCTGTGTCCGCATGCACGCGGGCTTCAGCGAATTGCGCGCCAAAGGAGTGCATCGCGTAGCGCTCGGTGTCAGGGTCCTTCATCCCCTGGGCCTGCGCCTGCGCCCCGGCCTCCGGATTGTCGCCATGCTGGGTGCGGAAGGCCGCGGCTGCGGCGATGATCGCACCTCCCCAGCTCGCGGTGCCCGAGGACCCGCCGGCCACCGAGGCAACGGGCAGGGAGGTGTCGCCGATTTCAAGTCGTATTCGCTCCACCGGGCAATCCAGCGCGTCAGCCGCGATCTGGGTCAACGTGGTCCAGGTCCCGGTGCCCAGATCCGCCGCACCGATTTGCACCGCGTAGTTGCCGTCGGCATTGAAGCGAATCCGCGCGGTGTTCTCGGGAACGCGGGAGAACGGGTAGGTCGAACTGGCCACGCCCAACCCCACGAGCCAACCGTCTTCTTCCCGGCTGCCCGGACGGGCATTGCGCCGGTCCCAACCGAAACGCTCGGCGCCCTTGGCCAGGCACTCCAGCAGATGGCGGCTGGAGAACGGCTTCCCGGAATCCGGATCGAGCTGCGGTTCGTTGCGGACCCGCAGCTCGATGGGGTCCAGCCCGCAGGCCTCGGCCAATTCATCCATGGCAACTTCTGGGCCGAACATGCCAGGACATTCCCCTGGCCCGCGCATCCACGACGGGACGGGGATGTCCAACTTGGCCAGGCGGTGGGTGGTCTTGCGGTTCGGCGACGCGTACATCATCCGTGCCGGCACGCCCGTTTGCTCGGCGAACTCCTTGATCCGGGAAGTCGGCTCCACCACGTCCTGGCAGACCGCGGTGAGGTGGCCGTCCTCGGTGGCGCCCAGGCGCACATGCTGGATGGTGGGGGTCCGGTAGCCGGCGAGGGAAAACATCTGCTGGCGGGTCAGGGCGAACTTCACCGGCCGGCCGTCGCTGCATTGGGCGGCCAGTGCTGCCAGGACCACGTGTGCGTGCGGCAGGCCCTTGGATCCGAAGCCGCCGCCCACATGGGGTGCAATGACACGGACGTTTTCGGGTTCCAATCCGAAGATCGGCGCAATGGTCTTCCGCACCGGATGCACACCCTGGGTCGAGTCGTACAGCGTCAGCGCACCGCCCTCCCACACCGCCACGGTGGCGTGCGGCTCCATGGGGTTGTTGTGCTCGGCCGGGGTCGTGTAGACGTGGTCAATGACCACTGCGGCCTCGGCGAGCGCTGCCTCGACGTCGCCTTCGGCGGTATCGGTGTCAAACCCCCCGTTGACCTCTTCGGGTGCATAGAGGCCCGGATGGTCGGATGTCAGCAGGGCGTCGTGCTCGTCCGCTTCGTATTCCACGGCCACCAATCCGGCCGCGTGACGCGCGGTTTCCAAGCTCTCGGCAATCACCGCGCCCACGAACTGGCCGCGGAACCCCACCTCGGGGCCCTGCAGCACGGTGTATTCGGCATCGTCGGTCTGGGCCAGCTTCGGTGCGTTCAGATGGGTGATGACGGCAATCACGCCGTCAAGGGCCTCGGCAGCACCCGTGTCGATCCGGCTGACCTTGCCCAGCGCGATGGTCGCCTGCACCGGGTAGAGGTAGGCAGGGTTCTCCACCGGCTGGTCGAAGGCGTAGGGCGCGGTGCCGCGCACCTTGGCCAGGCCGTCAAGGCGACGCAGGTCGGTGCCGATGGCCCTGGATTCAATCAATTCAGACATTGCTTATCCCTCCGGTGACCTCGCGCAGCACGGCTACCATGGTGTTGCGGGCCATGGGTATCTTGAAGGCGTTGTCCCCGAGCGCCGAGGTCGATTCAAGTTCCGCCTCGGCTGCCCGGCGAAAATTCTCCTCCGAGGCCTGCGCCCCGCGCAGGATCGCCTCGGCGCGTTCTGCCCGCCAGGGCTTGTGTGCCACTCCCCCCAGCGCCATGCGGACCTCGCGGATGGTTCCGTCCCCGTTCATGGAAACCACTGCAGCCACGGACACCAGGGCGAAGGCGTATGAGGCGCGGTCCCGCACCTTCCGGTATGCCGAGTGGCTCTGCGTGGCCGGCGGCAGCAGCACCGCGGTGACCAGCTCCCCATGTTCCAGGACGGTGTCGCGTTCCGGTTCGTCGCCGGGAAGCCGGTGGAACCCCGCCAGCGGAATGTTGCGTTCCCCGCTGGGTCCCCGGACCACGACCTCGGCATTCAGTGCCGCCATCGCGACCGCCATGTCCGAGGGGTGGACGGCCACGCAGGCTTCCGAGGCGCCGAGGATGGCGTGGTTGCGGGTGTAGCCCCCAATGGCCGAGCAACCGGTACCGGGCTCGCGCTTGTTGCACGGGGTGCTCACGTCCTGGAAGTAGAGGCATCGGGTGCGCTGGAGCAGGTTCCCTCCGGTGGTGGCCATGTTGCGCAGTTGGCCGGAAGCCCCGGCCAGCAGTGCCTGGGAAAGCACCCGGTAGCGTTCCCGGATGAGTGGATGGGCGGCAAGGTCGCTGTTGCGCACCGTCGCGCCGATCCGCACGCGGCCATCGGGCAGCTCTTCCACGCCATCCAAGGGGAGCCTGCTGATATCCACCAGCAGGTCCGGGTTGGCAATGCCAAGCTTCAGGTGGTCCACGAGGTTGGTGCCGCCTGCCAGGAACATGGCGTCGGGTTCTCCGGCCACCGCGGCCACCGCATCGGCCGGGTCCTCGGCACGCCGGTACTCGAAGGGCTTCATGATCCTGCACTTCCCTTCGGTGCCGGGGCTGCGACGCCGGTTGTGGACGCCGCTTCCTTCGCCGCCACGTCCCTGATGGCGGCAACGATGTTCACGTAGGCGCCGCAGCGGCAAAGGTTCCCGCTCATGCGTTCACGGATTTCTTCATCGGTGAGTTCCACCGGGGCGCCGGCATCTGCGGTGACGTGGCTTGGGTGGCCCTGGGCTGCTTCCCTCAGCATTCCCACGGCGGAACACACCTGGCCGGGGGTGCAGAACCCGCACTGGAAACCGTCCCTGTCCAGGAAGGCCTCTTGCATGGGATGCAGCTGCTCTCCCTCGCCCAGCCCCTGGGCCGTGGTCACGTCCGCGCCGTCCTGGGCCACGGCGAGCACCAGGCAGGAGGTCACGCGCCGTCCCTCGAGCAGCACCGTGCAGGAGCCGCACTGTCCGTGGTCGCAGCCCTTCTTGGGAGACGTGACCGCCAATCTGTCCCGCAGGGCGTCCAGGAGGGTCGTGCGGGTGTCAACGGTCAATGACCGCTTGGCACCGTCTACCAGCAGGGTGATCTGAACGTTCATGGATGAGCAACTCCGTTGGTCCGAGCGGATTTTTCGGCCATTCGGACTCGCGCCGAATGCCAAACGTGCTTGTCCCGAACCTATCCCAGCGCTCCGGGGCGGACAACCCCTTTGTGCATGGACCCGGTTGGCCCCGACCCGGCGCCGGCAGTGCGGAGTGCGCCGCGGAAAGCTCCTTGTTTCCCGGGTTCCAGCGTCGCTGCGCTCGCCGGTGGGTGTTCATGGGCAACGCGACAAAACCTGCCCACCGATCCTCCATGGGGGGTCCGGTCGAAACCGAAGGGACGATCTCTGGTACATCCCGGCAACCACCTTCACGTCCACGGGATTGGTGCCCGGAATTGGTGCCCGGACAGTGTCCGCTATCGATGACGCACCCCGCTCTTGTGTGACGGGCCCCGGTACGTATACTCCGAAAGGACAGCAGCGAAAAAGGGATGGTTCCGATGCCCGTTCCGCGATTCGCCGGAGGGAACCTTGTCAGATCCCCGCCACCCGGGCGGGAAGTAGATGATGCATTGCTCTTTCAGTCCAGGAAGTGCGTGACCAAGCAAGGAGCCGCCGGTGTTCGAACCTCCCAGCATTGTCTTCGCCGCGGCGGGGGTCGCCGTCTTCGCCGCCGCTGTGCTGCCGCGGATACTGCGAAAAGTCCCGGTATCCATGCCGATGGTCTTCCTTGCGGCCGGGCTACTGGCCTTTACCGCGATCGGAACCCTGCCGGACCCCGATCCGGTCAAGTACGGGGAATTCACCACGCACTTGACCGAAATCTGCGTCATTGTCTCGCTGATGGGTGCCGGCCTGGCCCTTGACCGTCCCGTGGGCTGGCGGCGGTGGTCCACCACCTGGCGGATGCTGGGTGTGGCGATGCCGTTGTGCATCGCGGGCTTGGCACTGCTGGGGTTGTGGGTACTGGGGCTCGGGCTGGCGGCTGCCGTGCTGGTCGCCGCCGCTCTTGCGCCCACGGACCCGGTACTGGCGTCAGAGGTCCAGGTCGGGGAACCAGCGGATGACGATTCAGAAGCCGATCAGGAGGACGAAGTCCGTTTCGGGCTCACGTCCGAGGCCGGAATGAATGACGGACTGGCCTTCCCTTTCGTGTATCTGGCCATTGCGCTCAGCATGGCCGGGGCCTCCCCGGCAGAATGGTTTCCGCAGTGGTTCGCCGTGGATGTGGTGTGGCGGATCGGCATCGGAATCCTGGCGGGCCTTGGAACCGGAAAGCTGCTGGGGCGGATTTTCTTTACGGCAAGGCACGGCAGTATCCGTCTGGCTGAGCATTCGGAGGGGTTCGTGGCCTTGGCGGCAACGTTCCTGGCCTATGGCGTGACCGAGATGGTCGAAGGCTATGGCTTCGTCGCCGTCTTCATCTGCGCGGTCACCATCCGGGCCGCCGAGCACACCCACGGCTACCACCGGGTGTTGCATAGCTACGTCGAGCAGTTGGAACGACTGATGACAGTCATCATCCTGGTCCTGCTCGGTGGTGCCATCGCGCGGGGGCTGTTGCACGGCATCGGGTGGGCGGAAGTGCTGGTGGCCCTCACTTTTCTTCTTCTTATCCGGCCGGTGGCGGGCTGGATTGGTCTTGCCGGAGGCAGGACCGGTCCGCGGGACCGCATCGCGCTTTCGTTTTTCGGCGTTCGTGGCATCGGTTCGTTGTACTACCTGGGCTACGCGCTGGGGGAAGGGAACTTCGAGGGCCAAGCCGAAAGGCTGTGGGCGATCGTCGGGTTGGTTGTGACACTGTCCATTGTCCTGCACGGGGTTTCCGCCGGACCGGTCATGACCTCGCTGGACCGACTCCGCGAACGGCGTGCCCAGCAGCAGTTCGGGGACCAAGGACAGGCCCCGACCGTCTAGCGGCAGTCAATCGTCGGGGTGAATCAGCCTCTGGCACATCCATCCACGGCGCAAAATGATGCGGCAGCCCAAGCTTCTGGGCAAAATTGGTGTCATGGACATCAGCGACGAAGTTACCACCCAAGGATCAACGGTTGAGGACTGGACGCGGGCCTTGGCGCAATCCACCGGCTCCCCCGGCGGGGGCGCCGGGACTGATGCTCGCCATCGCCGCTTCGCTGACTTCCATGGTGGCCGGCTACACCGAAGCCGAAGAACATGAGCGCGGGGAGCTAGACAGCATTCGGGCACGGGCCCGGTCCCTCCGGAATGACTCTCTCGAATTGGCCGATCAGGATGCGTCTGCGTCCCGCGCCTTTGGAGCCGCATTTCGCCTGGAACCCGGAACGGAACGGGAAGCGGCCATATCCCGGGCATCAGTCGATGCTGCGAAGGCATCCGCCGTGCTCGGCAAACGAGCCATGGACGCCATCAACGATTTGGCGTGGCTCGCCGCCAACGGCAACCCCGCACTTGTTGCCGACGTCGTCGTCGCATTCGGCGCCCTCAGGGCAACGGTGGCCGGCGCGCGCACCAACGTCAGTTTCGACCTCGCTTCGCTCACTTCCGGCGGCAGCACCATGGAGCAGATCCGCGAGGAACATCCCGCCCTCTGGGCGATGGTCGGCGATCTCAACGACGCCAGCGAACGGATCGACGCACTCACGGCCGAGATCGATCACCATGCCGCCCCAACCGACGCCGTCTAAGCCGGCCACCCTTGGATCCGTCCTGAACGCTTAGCTGCTGTGTCGGATCGAGGATGGCCCGACCACCGGCCGCCAACACTGCAACCTCCGCCCAAAACATCCCGGTAGTCTGGGAGGGCAGACTAACGATGGAAAGGTGGTACACATGGGCACCGGCAGAGCACCGCGCCGCCATCCCATTGCGGCTTTCCTCCCTTTACCTGCCCTTCTGGGAATGGTCCTGCTCATCCTCGGGCTCATGGGGATGCACACCATCTCCGGCGGCCACGCCGAAACATCCAAGCCCACCTCTTCGGTGTCGGCTTCCACGGTTGGCGAAGGCCATCACCATTCCGGCCCAGCGGACCACACCCACGTTCCGTCGGCGTCTTCCCCCGCGTCAGCATGGGCGGACTTGCCTTGCCTCAGCTGCTGCGGCGACATGTCGCAGGCCTCGGCGTGCGACCTGGTGCCGGTGGCCAGTGGCCTGTCGTGGCTTTTCCTCCCGGTACTCATGGTCATGCCCGGCGGCCTGGGATTGCGCGGACCGCCAATGGTCACCGGAGCCACAAATCACGTCCCACCTCCTCCTTCACTGATCGAACTGTCCATCAGCCGTACGTAAGACACCGGTCCCCCGCCACAGCGGACGGGCCAGCTTGCGCATGCCCGCACCGCCGCGGGCCGATAGACAGAATCCAATCGATTTTTGAAGGAAAACTCTCCCATGAAACGCCTTACCCTTATTTCAGCGACGGCCGTTGCAGCCACCTTGGCACTTGGCGGGTGTGCCTCGGAGACCGGATCGGAATCCACCATGCCGGGCATGGACCACGGCACCGCTTCCGCATCCCCGTCCGCCGAATCATCCGCAGCCGCAGAGCACAACAGCGCCGATGTGATGTTCGCCCAAATGATGATTCCGCACCACGAGCAGGCCGTGGAAATGAGCGACATGGTGTTGGCCAAGGACGGCATCGACCCGTCGGTCACCGAGCTGGCCGAAGATATCAAGTCAGCCCAAGGCCCGGAAATCAAGACCATGACCGGCTGGCTCAACGCCTGGGGTGAACCGGTCGCCATGTCCGGGGACCACGGGATGGAGGGCATGATGACCGAGGACGACATGGCCGCCCTTGAAGCAGCCCAGGGAACCGAGGCAGCCAGGCTCTTCCTGACGCAGATGGTCAAGCACCACGAGGGCGCCGTCAAGATGGCCCAGGAAGAAACCGCCAACGGGTCCAACCCGGACGCCGTCGCCCAGGCGGAAAAGATGGCCAAGGACCAGAGCGGAGAAATCGACAAGATGAAGGAACTGCTGGCCGGCCTCTAAGGAAGCATGCCGTTTGGTTGCGGGGCGCGATGCGCCCCGCAACACCCTCGTCATTTCTTTTTTCTGTTCTGGAGACTCCATTCATGATCCGCCCTGCCCTTTCCCCTGCCCGCACTAGGGGCCGTGCGGCTGCTGCCGCCGCCGCCCTTCTCCTCCTGCTGACCTCCTGCACCCCGGCGTCCCCCCAAGGCCCGCAACCCGAAGCGCCTGCCCAACCCTACGCCCACATCCATGGCATGGCTGTCGATTCCGAGACCGGAAAAGTCATGCTGGCCACTCATGACGGGCTCTTCGGCCTCGGCTCCGGATCCCCGGAAAAGATTGGCCCCGCCATCGACCTGATGGGCTTCGCACCCGCCGGCAATGACCACTACTACGCCTCCGGACACCCGGCACCGGACACCGGTCTGCCCGAACCGGCAGGACTGCTCCGCTCCCAGGATGGCGGGGAAACCTGGCAACAGGTCTCCTTGGGCGGCGTCTCCGATTTCCACGCCCTGGCGGTCACCCGCAGCGGAATCATCGGTTTTGACGGAACCCTGAAGACCACCGCGGACCTGGAAACCTGGACCACCCGCGAGGTCGGGTTCGACCCCTATCACCTGTCTGGGACACCGACCGGCGATGTCGTCCTGGCCACCACGGCTGCCGGCGTGCACCGTTCCACCGACGGCGGTAAAACCTGGGCGGCACCCTCGACCGGGCCGGTCCTGCTGCTGACAGCCTTTGCCACCGCTTCAACGGTCATCGGCGTGGCACCGGACGGGGCAGTGCATGTCAGCTCGGACGCGGGCCGGACCTGGCGGGCAACCGGGACCGTCACCGGCCACCCCTCGGCACTGACCGCCGCCGGCCCGGATGAGCGCCCGCAGATATGGGTTGCCACGCCCACCGGCATCGAGCATTCCGTCGACGGCGGAGAAACCTTCAGCACGGAGACCAAGTGAATCCGTTCGGTAACCGCCCCAAAAGCCGGAGGAACACCAAGCCAATGCCCCTTCCTGCAGGCGTCACGATTCGCCGCGCCTCATCCTCCGATCTTTCCCTGACGGGCCACTGGCAATGCCGGTACCTCCGCGACGGGTTGTTTCCCCGGCTGGGTCCCAGGTTCGTCCGGCACTGGCATGCGACCTTCCTCGACGCACCGCGCGGGTTCGCATTCATCGCCGAAGCCCAGGGCCCGGACGGCCGGGTACCGTTGGGCTTCCTCTTCGGCTCCAGCGACCAGCTCCGCCACGTCGATGACGTGCTCCGAGTGCACCGGACGCGGCTGGCCGTCCAGGGCGGCCTCGCCCTGGTGATTCGGCCCAAGCTGTTCCTGGGATTCTTGCGCACCCGCGGCAGGTCCTACCTCAGACGACTGCTCAAGCGACCGGTCACCGTGGTGGCTCCTGCGGCCCCCCGTGTGCCTGTGTCCGTGCCTCGTGTCGCTGTCATCACCGCTCTTGTGGTGCATCCGGAATCCCGGGGCCACGGCGTGGGCGAACGGCTGGTGAAACATTTCCTCTCCCAGGCTTCGGACGCTGGGGCGCCGTTGGCCGAACTGGTGACCAAGGCAGGTCCGGGCGGAGCCGGGCGCTTCTACGAACGGCTCGGATGGGCACCCGTGCATGCACATACAACTAAGGACGGAGAAACAGCGAAGACCTATCGTGTCGATTTGTCCCAGGGGAAACCCGAGGGGGATCGCCCTTCAGCGCAGGAGTTGCCGCCGGAGTAGTCACCGAGCAGTCATTGGCCGAACCTTGGTTTGTGCCCGGACCCCGCCCTTCGTGATCTCCGTGCGAGCGCCCATCGTCCACTGGTATCCGCTCGCCCAAGAACACCATCGTGTCCAACAGCCGGATAGGGTTTGGCGAGCATCTGCTACATGAGGCACCGATCGAATGTGCGAGTGCTCTCGAAGAGTTCCGGCGAAGTCTTCATAAATGGCCATGAGGCTCACATACTGATTTGACGGGACCGTCCCCGTTGCGGGGCGGCCGAAATGCTGGACGCGTCAGAGCAGGAGTCCCTCATGAATTCCAAAGACAGATCGCAGTCAATCATGCGGCGGAAGCCCATCGACGAGATCGAGGAAGAGAACAAACACAGCGGCCTGCACAAGTCTCTCGGACTGTGGCAACTGACCGCAATCGGCGTCGGCGGCATCATCGGCGTCGGCATCTTCTCCTTGGCGGGCCTGGTGGCCCACGGCAGCGATACCGAGCCCGGCGTCGGCCCCGCCGTGCTGATCTCCTTCCTGATCGCCGGCCTGGCATCTGCGGCTGCGGCCCTGTCATACGCCGAGTTCGCCGGCATGATCCCGCGCGCCGGCTCGGCCTACACCTACGGGTACGTGGCCCTCGGGGAAATCATCGGCTGGTTCATCGGCTGGGACCTGTTGCTCGAATACATCGCCATCGTGGCGGTGGTGGCCATCGGCATCTCCGGATACTTCGATGCCTTCCTCGCCGGCATCGGCATCGACCTGCCAGACTGGGCCGCCTCCACCGCCGACGAAGGCCGCGGCGGCATCGTCAACATCCCCGCCATCGTCGTCTGCGTCCTGGTGACCTGGATCCTCTCCCGCGGGACGCGCACCTTCGGGCGCTTCGAACTGGTCGCCGTCGCCATCAAGGTCGTGCTGATCCTGTTCATCATCGGCTTGGGCATCTTCTACATCAACACCCAGAACTACGACCCGTTCATGCCCAGCGGATTCGGCCCAGTCGTGGCCGGCGCCGCTACCGTGTTCTTCGCGGTCTTCGGCTACGACGCCATGAGCACGGCGGCAGAGGAGTCCACCGACGGCAAGAAACACATGCCCAAGGCCATCATCTTCTCCCTGATCATCGCCATGCTCCTCTACGTCGCCGCAACGCTGGTGCTCACCGGCATGCAGAACTACCAGGACATCGACCCGACCGCCGGATTCGCCTCCGCATTCAACGGCGTGGGGCTCCCGGTCATCGCGACGATCATCTCAGTCTTTGCTGTCCTGTCCATCCTCACCGTGATGCTCACATTCCTGCTGGGCGTCACCCGCGTCTGGTTCTCCATGAGCCGCGACGGTCTGCTTCCGGGCTGGTTCTCCAAGACCGACCGCCACGGAACCCCTCAACGCGTCACTTGGATCGCCGGCATCGCCTCCGCCTTCCTGGCCGGCGTCTTCCCCATCAAGGCCGTCGCGGACCTGACCAACATCGGCATCCTGGCCGCCTTCGTGGTGGTCTGCCTCGCCGTCATCATCTTCCGCTACAAGAAGCCCGACGCCCACCGCACCTTCCGGCTCCCCTTCATGCCGGTGGTCCCGGCCTTCGGGGTGCTGGCCTCCGGATTCCTGATGCTGCAGCTGCACTGGGAAACCTGGCTCAGGTTCGGCGTCTGGCTCGTGGTCGGCCTGGCCATCTACTTCTTCTACGGCCGCAAGCACTCCCTCATGAACCCGAACAGCCCGCGACACGACGAACGCGTGGTCCTGCCCCACGGGGATACCTAGGCCGCCACGGAGCAGTATTTTGCAGACCCATCCCCACCGCGAAGACGTGCTCCGAAGAAGCCGGGCACTACCTGAACGACAAGATGCAGCCCTGGTGGGATCACCAGGTTGGTGCCATGTGCCGACGCTGCGCCCACAAGCCGATGAGCTGGCTGTGGGTTGTCCCCGTCCACGGCGGCAGGGGACATCTTGGCCCGAGCGAAACGGGCGGGAAGTGAAATCCGTTGAGCCATTCTCTATCAGATAGTTTGATAAGTGAGAGAACCCGGTTCGGAGTCCTGCAGATATTGAAGGGTCTCCGCAGCCGAGGATGCCAGCAGGGGGTGCCCATCAACTGGAACTCATTGAACCAACACCTACTCCGGCAGGCCCCTGAATCATCCTCTGCGTGTCAGTCTAGGCAGCACATCGGTGACGTCGTCCTGGGCCCGGAAGGCAGGGACAGGGAAATTGCCGGCAGCGATCTGTAACTTGACCTGCTCAAGCTCAATTTTGAGCTGGTCAACGGTGGCACGGTACTTTTCGAAGTCCGCTTTCCGGCGCCGGGCACGGTTGAAACTGATGATGGCTGCGACGACCGCCAACGGGAATGACACCAGCAGGGCCCAGCCGGACGTGGCAAAGAATTCAAGCGCTACGGGAACTGCCTGCTTGAACGCCAGGAATTCGTTCACCCCGCCAATCACTGACTGCAGAGCCGAATCCAAGGGGGCCAAATACTCCCCCACGACGGGCGTCCCGGAAAACGACGGAGCGCTCAGCGACGGTTCTGCCCCGGCAGACCAGCGCGAATCACCAATATGGCCTAGGACGTACATCCCGGCACCAGCATTGAGTGCCGCGAAAAGCACGACGGAACCGAGCGCGGTCCAATGGAGACTGCGCCAGCGCAAGATTCCGAACACAAGCAAGTAGGCGGCGGCGATACCCCACGAATAGATGTGGAACTGATCGCGGCTCATGCTGCCCAGTAGATCCAATGACTTCCCCGCCCGTTGCCGTTGGAGTCAAGGTTTGCTCCAGACCGAAGCGATCCTATCCCAGTCATCCCCGGAATGCCGCGGAGGTTACTGGCGCAGAGACCTGAAGTTTGCAAGTGTCATCGATGCCTGGTTCTCGCAGGTTTCGTGAGCACCAGTGCGTTCACGAAACGGAGGACTGTCACCTCCCGAGCCAAAGGACCTAGTGACATCTTCGACGCGGCCAGGAGGGTGGCCGATATGGATTGGCGCGCCAACGCACTTGATAATGCAAACATCACAGAGCTTCGAGATCGGCACATCCGAGTCCGGCACCGTCGTGCGTGGGCAAGAAGCCGCAAAAATCATGGCCGCTCCATCCAGCATCCGGCACTTGTATATGTGCAGTATTCAAAATTCGCGGCGGCGCAGATCCGACGGGGGCCCTGCATTCGGCTAGCCACGTTGTCGGGCACTCGCTTAGGGTGGAAAGTGGACGAAAGGAGCACTTCATGAAGAAAATCCTCATGGTTCTTACCAGCGTTTCCGAGCTCGGCGATACGGGAGAGAAGACCGGCTACAACGTGGCCGAGGCCGCACATCCCTGGAAGGTTTTCAAGGATTCCGGGCATTTCGTCGACTTCGCCTCGATCAAGGGCGGCCAGCCACCGCGCGACGAGGTCGATACCGAAGATCCCATCCAGGTTGCCTTCACGGAAGACGAGACCACCCGCGCCGGCCTCTACAACACGGCCCGGGTCGACGTCGTTGATCCCGAACAGTACGACGCGGTGTACCTCGTGGGAGGCCACGGCACCATGTGGGACTTCCCGGACAGCGAGGGCCTGCAGAACCTGGTGGCCAGCGTCTACAACACGGGCGGAGTGGTCGGCGCGGTCTGCCACGGACCAGCAGGCTTGGTGAACGTGGAACTGCAGAACGGGCTTCGCCTCGTCGAAGGCCGAAGGGTGGCTGCCTTTACCAACGACGAAGAGGTTGCCGCGGGGAAGGACAAGGTCATCCCATTCTTCCTGGCAGACCGGCTGGAGGAACAGGGTGCCACCCACGTATCCGCGGGCGTCTGGGCGGAAAACGTAGTGGTGGACGAACGCCTGGTGACCGGCCAGAACCCGGCCTCCGCTGCAGGCGTCGCCAAGGAAATGGAAAAGCTTCTGGCACAGATCATCCACCGGGAAAAGGCCGAGGAACAACATGAAGCCGAGGCCCTTCGCGCCGAGCATGACGCCGAGAAGGCCGCCAAGAAGGCGTCCGACGCAGCCACCGAGCACTGACCTCAAGAACGCACCACAGCTGGCGGCCACCCCGGACAACGGGCGCCCGCCAGCCGTCTTTTCCGACAAGTCCGCGCATCGCCAGGCCGGGATTGGACTGCGGTTTCCAATATTTGTTGTCGTCCTCTTCGCGAAGCTAAACGTCACTGCGCCACTCATCAGGGGGGCCAGGGTGCCGGAATCTTTTAGCAGTGTCCGCAATAAAGGAACCTTGCCGTGCCACTCATTCCCAACAAGGCACGCCGGCTGCAAGCAGCACCGGAACGGACTCCCAGGAAGCCCGTCTCGGATCGGAAAAGGAAGGCTGTCGGCTGACTTCCTGTCTGCAGAGGGACATGCCAAAGTCTGTCGCTGCCACGAACATGGCCAACAGCTCCTTGGCAGAGGCTTCCCCACACTTCGAGGAATTGATTCGGTTAAGCATGATCGGCATGTGGCATTTTGCCGGGTCCTTCGCCCAGAATTCGTCGCCTTGTGCTGTGTCGTCAGAGAACTCCCTTACAGTGAGCAGTGCTCACAGCGGTCCACCGGCTGTCCTGAACGATGCTGCGAGAGTCACTACTAGTTGCGCGTCGATAACCAGAGCCCCTTGGAGTTCTGATTTCGGGCAAAAAAATTCCCCGGTTCCCTTTGACGGGAACCGGGGAATTTCAATCAAACCTAGCGACGCAGGCCGAGGCGCTCGATCAGCGCACGGTAACGCTCGATGTCGGCACCCTTGAGGTACGCGAGCATACGACGACGACGACCAACCAGGGCCATCAGGCCGCGGCGGGTGTGGTGGTCATGCTTGTGCATCTTCAGGTGCTCCGTCAGATCCAGGATGCGGCGCGACATCACGGCGATCTGGAC
The DNA here is from genome assembly GCF_030512175.1 of Paeniglutamicibacter sulfureus. GTDB lineage: Bacteria > Actinomycetota > Actinomycetes > Actinomycetales > Micrococcaceae > Paeniglutamicibacter > Paeniglutamicibacter sulfureus. The sequence goes on from NZ_JAULBL010000001.1 coordinate 360,341, forward strand.
CTCGGGGGAACCGGTGTCGCCTTCGCTGGTGGCGTAGGCCTTCATGATTTCCTGCTTGATAGCGGCGTCTAATGCCACAATAACTCCTAGAGTTGTACCGCGTTTCAAAACACCGTCACCGGCAGGTGCACTCGCAACCGCGGACTGCAGCGGGCACCGCAGATAAGTCTAGCAAACGGATGCCCGCCCTCGGCACCCTTGCGACCCAAGCCACATGAGTGCTGGTGTCCGTCTTCGTGCTTGAACCTTAGGCGCGCAGGCGGGCCCGCCATGCATGGGTCAGGTACGGCAGGCCAAAGGGGACGCCGGGGACATGCCCGAGGTGGTCGAAGAGATACCACGTCAGGTTGTGTTCCACGCGGGCCCTCGTCGCCGCCCCGGCGCGCAGGTAGTAGCTGCGGGACTTGGCCAACGCAATGACCTGCTCAGGGGTCAACGCCTGTTCCCAGGTCCAGGCCCCGGATTCGGGCGCGTGGAACTCGGGACCCAGAGGAGGTACGAAGTCGGGGCGGTGCACATCCCCGGCATGCATGATCCGTGCCAATCGGTGGACCCAGGGCACCGAGACATCAAGTTGGTTCCAGACCAAGGCGAGCTGGCCGTTGGGGCGCAACAACCGGGAGGCCTCGGCGCTGGCGGCCTTCGGATCCACCCAGTGCCACGCCTGGGCATAGGTGATGACATCCGCACTCGAAGCATCCAGCCCCGTCTCTTCCCCGGTGCCGGGAACGGCGTCAACCTCGGGCAGCCGTTCGCGCAGCACGGCAAGCATGTCCTCGGAGGGTTCCACGGCGCCGACCTTCAGGCCGCGGCCCAGCAGCTGCGCGGTGAAGATCCCGGTGCCGGCCCCCACGTCCACGGCATCGCGCGCGGCCGGCGGCACCATGAAGTCCAGGGCGGCATCCGGATAGGACGGGCGCACGGCGTCGTAGTGCGCTCCCCCGGCCTTGAACGCCCTGGCCAGTTCCCGGCGGCGCTTGGCATCCATGGTGAACGCGCGGGCGGGCAACCCGGGGACCGGCCGCGGGGTTGCCCCGGTTGGCCCTGGGCCCGAATCAGGCATCAAGAAGGACGGTACGGGTGCGTGCCACGTCCTCACGCATCTGTTCGATCAGTGCCTCGATACCGCGGTAGGCCACCATCGGTCGCAGGTGCTCGACGAACTCCACCGCGACCTGCTGCCCGTACAAGTCGAAGTCCTCCACGCCCTCGGCCGGGCGGTCGATCACGTGGGCCTCCACCTGGCGGCTGACCCCCTCGAAGGTCGGGTTCGATCCCACGGAGATGGCGGCGGGCCAGCGCACCTGGGCCTCATCGACCAGCCACCCGGCGTACACGCCGTCGGCGGGGATGATGCCCGAGGCCGAAGGGTCAAGATTTGCGGTGGGGAATCCGAGTTCGCGGCCGCGCGCGGCCCCGTGCACTACCTCGCCGCGCATCCGGTGCGGGCGGCCGAGGATCTGGGTGGCGGTGGCAACTTCCCCGCGGTTCAGCGCCTCGCGCACCCAGGTGGAGGACCAGCGGCGGTGCTCTCCCACGTCTTCGACGCCAATGACGTCAAACGCGTACTGCTTGCCCAATTCGACCATCGCGTCGAAGTCCCCGGTGTTGTTGCGCCCAAAGCGCACGTCGTGGCCAACCACCACGGTGCAGGCGTTCAGCGCGCCGACAATGACCTTGGCGACGAATTCCTCGGCGGTGGCCCGGGCAAAGTCCAGGGTGTAGCGGATCATGAGCAGTCCGTCGAGGCCCTCCTCGGCGAGGGTCTCGATGCGATCCTCGAGTCCCATGATGAGTTCGGGGGCGTCGTCGGGGCGGTGCACCTGGGACGGGTGCGGGTCAAAACTGATGGCAACGGCCTTGGCCTTGCGCTCCCGGGCGGTGGCCACCACGGCGGCGAGTACCTCGCGGTGCCCGCGGTGGACGCCGTCGAAGTTGCCGATGGTCACTACCGAGGGGCCGATGCCGGGCGGTACGGCTTCGAGGCCTTTCCAATAGTGCACGTTGCTCCTTCGCTGGTCATCCGGGCGGCCGCGTTGAGAGCGGCCATAACCATTATGAACGACAAATACGCCAAGTGCCGATTCCTGTGTCCACCTTGCGCCCATTGACGTGGCGTGGGACATAGGATGGGCGCGTGGCCGCAAATCCGACCGGCCCGTTTGGCAAAGGAGCCCTGATGGCCGACTTGAATGAACTGCTTGACATGATCCCCCTTGACCAGCTCGGCGCGAAGCTGGGCGTCGATCGCGACACCGCCCGCGCCACGGCAGCCACGGCACTTCCCTCGCTGCTGGCCGGGCTGCAAAACAATGCCGCCTCCCCCGAGGGCGAGGACGCCTTGGCTTCGGCCATCAAGCAGCACGACGCGACATTCCTGGACGGCGGGGTCGACATCGACGCCGTTGACACCGCGGACGGCCAAAAGATCGTGCAGCACGCCCTGGGAGAGAACCAGCCGGCGCTTGCCTCACAGCTCAACGGCGCAGCACCGGGCGGAGTCGACCTGGGATCGCTGGTGCAAAAGGCGTTGCCGATCCTGGCCCCGATCGTCATGTCCTATCTGGCCAAGAAGCTGTCCTCCTCGCAGGGCGGGCTGGGCGGCATGCTCGGCGGGCTACTGGGCGGCCAAGGCGGGGCCGCAGGACAACAGCCCGGCGGCCTTGACCTCGGCGGGATCCTGGGCGGACTGATCGGCGGCGGAAACACCCAGCAACAGCAGCCCCAGCAGGGCCAGGCTGCCGGAAGCCTTGACCTCGGTGGAATCCTCGGCGGGCTTTTCGGCAAAAAGTAGCCCGGTCTCCACAAACACGGGAGCCGGAGTTCCCTCGCGCTGCCCCCATGGGCGGGGCGAGGGAACTCCGGCTCCTTGCATCTGTGTGGAACTAGGCCGCGGGCTGCGCCTGTCCGCCGTTCATGCGGTGGCGCGCCAGCCACCACAAGCCGATCAGCGGCAGCACCAGCGGCACGTAGCCGTAGCCGGAACCGAAGTGTGACCATACGGCGGGGTGGGCAAAGAGGCTCGGCAGGACGAAGCTCAGCGTCCCGACCACCAGCACGCCGATGAGCTCAAAGAGCACCGCGTACCACGACAGCCTCCAGCTGCCCGGCTTCTTCGAGGCCATTGCGAGGGTCGCCACGATGTAGACCAGCCCGGCCAGGGCGCTGAGCAGGTAGGCCAGCGGGGCCTCGGAGAAGTCCATCAGGATCTGGTAGACGGCACGGACCGTGGCCGAGAGTGCCAGCACCCCGTAGACAGCGATGATGATCCGGCCCAGCCCGGAGCTGCGCCCTCCGTTGGAGCGCTGCTTTTTTCCCGCGCTGCGGGTCGCCGCGTCGGCAATGCGCGAACGCTTCGCCGTGTTCTTTCCCTGCTCGCTCATGCCGGCAGTGCTCCGTCCCAAATTTGTTCCATCCTGTACAGCATGACAAAGACGATCGCCCCGGAGACCGCCAACACCGTGTTCGAGTACCGCGACTTGTCGGTGACCGCCCAGATGAACGCGAGCGCCGGTATCAGCAGCGCCGTAAGCAGGTAACCCCAGAATTCCCACGGTTCCCCGCTGATCGGCTGTCCCCCGGCCTGTCGGATGGCCGCGGCGATCCCGTAGACCACCAGGAACACCTCCAGCAGCGCCACCGACACCAGGGCAAAGTCGTCCGGGTAGGTGCGGATGATGGTTGCCACCACGCCCAGCAGCACGGCCACGGCACACAGGATGGCCCCGGCAATAAAGAATCCGTCAACGATCACGGCGGAAGTTGCTCCTTAGAAGATATTCGTTCATCCAATACCCCGGCCACCGGTACCTTCCGGTGCGTGGGCACCTAGGATGCGGTGGCAAACACCAGTTCGGGCTTGGCGTTCTCGCCCTTGTTCTTCAGCAGCGCCACCAGGGTCCCGTCCGGGGCAAACGCCGCGGTCACGTCCTCGGTCTCGTTCAGGCCGATCCTCCGGCCGAAGGAGAGCTCGGTGCGCTCGTGCTCGGTGAGGTCGCGCCGGGTGAAGAGCGCATCGGCGGCCTTTTCCAGGGGCAGGTACTCGAAGTCCTTGGCCAGCTGTTCCAGCGTGCGCGCCCGTTCCAGCGTGTAGGGCCCGACCTCGGTGCGTCGCAGCGCGGTCAGGTGTCCGCCCACCGCCAGGTCCTCGCCCAGGTCGCGGGCCAGCGCCCGGATGTAGGTGCCCGAGGAGCATTCGACGGTCACGTCGATGTCCAGCACCTTGCCGCCGCGTTCGCGGCGGATGTCGTGCACCTCGAAGCGGTGGATGGTGACCGGGCGGGAGGCCAGCTTCACATCTTCCCCGGCACGCACGCGGGCATAGGCCCGCTCGCCATTGACCTTGATGGCACTGACCGAGGAGGGCACCTGCTCAATGGGGCCGGTGAGCTTGGCAATGGAGTCGCGGATCGCGTCCTCGGTGACGGCAGCGGCGATCCGCACCTGCACGATCTCGCCCTCGGCGTCGTCGGTGACTGTCGACTCACCCAGGCGGATGGTGGCGGTGTAGGTCTTGTTGGCGCCCACGATGTAGGTCAGCAGGCGGGTGGCCTTGTTGATGCCCAGCACCAACACGCCGGTGGCCATCGGGTCCAGCGTGCCCGCGTGACCGACCTTGCGGGTGCCGGCCAGGCGGCGCGTACGGCCCACCACATCGTGGCTCGTCCAACCCTGCGGTTTGTCGACAATGACCAGACCTGAGCCAATGGGTTCCGTGGGGTTCTGCGCGGCTGTTTTCACGCCCTCCAGTATAGGCCGGTTCCCTGGGGGCTTTTGCCTTGCCTAGTTCCACGCCACGGCCCATCGCCGGTGTCGCGCCTGGACTCAGTCCTGCTGCACGACGGTGCTGGTGACAGCCGCACCCAATTCGACGGTTCGTGAGACGGTGCAGTACTTGTCGTGGGAGAGCTTCACGATCCGCTCGACCATGCCGGCGGCCTTGCGGCCTTCCTCCGAATCCGGGAACGCCAAATCGAAGGACATGCGGATATCGTCCATCCGGCCGGCGCCGTCCTCGACAATCTTGTTCCCCTGGGCAGCCACCACGAAGCGCTCCGGTTCGGTGCGGCGCGTCGTGGCAGCGTCAACGTCGATCGAGGAACAGCCGGCAATGGCCGCCAACAGCAGCTCCACCGGGGTCATCAGCCCCTCGCCCTGCCCGAACTCGACGGAGGCTCCCTCGGGGTTCGTCGCGCGGTAGTGCATGGAGGAGAGCCGTTCGAGGCTGATCTGTCGAAGTTCTTTGCTGTTTTCGCTCATGAAACCATCCTCGCATGAAGGCCCGCCCGCAATGTCGCACTGCGCGGCCTCGTAGTCGATCCAGCGGGGGCATTGACTTGCCTTGGGCCCGGCCCCTACCGTCGGGGCAAGTGATGCCGGGGAATCACAAGGGGGATGGAGATCATGAGTGGGCACGAGCGCACCGTGCTGTGGGTCGCCGTCCTCGCATCCTTTGTCGCCTTCCTGGACGGCTCAATCGTCAATGTGGCCCTGCCGGCCATGGCCAGGGAGCTGGGAGGAGGCATCACCACCCAGCAATGGGTACTTGACGGATACCTGCTCACTCTAGGTTCGCTGATCATGGTCGCCGGAAGCCTGTCAGACATTTTCGGGCGGGTGCGGATCCTGCGGATCGGGCTGGTCTTTTTCGGAATCGCTTCGCTCCTGTGTGCCGCGGCGCCGACCGGGGCCGTGTTGATTGCAGCGCGCCTGCTGCAGGGTGCCGCAGCAGCGTTGCTGGTCCCCAGCTCGCTGGCCTTGATCACCTCCACCTTTCAGGAGGGACCCCGGGCGCGGGCCATCGGAAACTGGACCGGGTGGACGGGCACCGCGTTTGTTGCCGGTCCACTACTCGGCGGGCTGCTGGTGGACACCGTCTCCTGGCGCCTGGTGTTCGCCATCAACGTCCTGCCGATCACCCTCACCATGCTCCTGTTGGCCAGGCTTCACGACCCCGCCGGGGACGGCACCCGAAGGTCGATCGACATCCCCGGCGCCCTGTTGGCGGCCTTCGGGCTTGGCGGAACCGTGTTTGCCTTGATCTTCCAGCACGAGCGGGGCTGGGGAGATCCGATCGTCTATGTGCCGTTCGTTGCGGGCCTGGCGTGCCTAGCCGCTTTCATCCGGCGCGAGGGCAGGATCCCGCATCCGATGATGCCGTTGCATCTGTTCCGGGAGCGGAACTTCGGCATCGGGAACCTGGCCACCGCGGCGTTTTATGCCGGCATCACGCTGGGGACGTTCATCATTCCGGTCTTCCTGCAGGAGGCTGCGGGCTTCACCGCGTTTGCCGCGGGGATGGCAACCATCCCGCTGACACTCATGTCGCTGGCCCTGTCCGCATTCTTTGGGACGTTGTCTGGCAAGTACGGGCCAAGGCTGTTCATGTCCGTGGGACCGGTGATCGGTGGAATCGGCTTCCTGCTGATGCTCGCCGCCGAGGACCCGGTGGACTACTGGCGGCAGATCCTGCCCGGTGTCGTGGTGTTCGGGCTTGGCCTCGCGGTGACCGTTGCCCCGCTGACCGCCGCCATCCTCGGTGCTGTCGATCCGGCGCAGAGCGGCATCGGTTCGGCCATCAACAATGCGGTGTCCCGGGTGGCGGGGCTGCTGGCCATTGCCGCCGTCGGCCTGATCGCGGGCCCGGTGCTGGACTACACGGCCTTCCACCGTGTCGTATGGGTGGCCGCGTTGCTCATGATCGGTTCCGGCATTGTCTCGGCCCTGGGCATCAGCAATGCCAGGCCCGCCGGCGCCCCACCCGTTCCGCCCGAGGCCACTGCCGCCTGTCATGACCGTGTGGTGCCGGACGGGCCCCTTCCGGGACACCACCACACCTGAGATCGCACGTCGAGGCACTGACGCCCTCCGGAAAGCTGGTGATCGCCCGGTTCAAGTAGCCACAACGAGGAAACCCCGCAGCGGGAACCCTGTCGAAACAGGGCACCGCAACGGGGTTTCCTTGTGCCCGGGACTCCGGGCGGAAGAGACGGAGGACTTAGGCGTCTTCGTCTTCCTCGTCATGCTTGTACGGATCTGCGTCGCCGGCGAAGTTCTTGCCTGCGGCCAGTGCTGCAACCTCTGCGTCCTTGGCCTTGGCCACGCGCAGCAGCGCCTCGAGGTTCGAGGCGTTGACTGGGATCTCGTCGGCAACGAATTCCAGGGTGGGGGTGAGGCGAACGGTCACGTTCTTGCCGACCTCCTTGCGCAGGACGCCCTTGGACTTCTCCAGGGCGGCTGCCGCGTCGGACTTCGCTTCGTCGTCGCCGAAGACCGTGTAGTAGATGGTTGCGTGCTGCAGGTCGTTGGTCACGCGCGCATCGGTGACCGTGATGGCCTCCACGCGGGGATCCTTGACGGCCTTGCCCAGTGCCTGGGCCACGACCACCTTGATGCGTTGGGCCAGTTTTGCGGCGCGAGCTGAGTCAGCCACGTTCACTCCTTTTCCCGGCACCCGCCAAGGGTGCCGCTTAATGCGCTTCGACGGCGGGGAGCCGCAACCCCTGTGAGGTTGCGGCCCCCACCGTCGATGAGCAGCGCTTGATAATGACTAAGCGCGCGGCTTTTCGCGCATCTCGTAGGTCTCGATCGTGTCGCCGTCCTTGACGTCGTTGAACGAGCCCAGGCCGATACCACATTCGAAGCCCTCGCGGACCTCGGTGGCGTCGTCCTTGAACCGCTTCAGCGAATCCACGGTCAGGCCCTCGCCGATGACCTTGCCATCGCGCAGGACGCGTGCCTTGGTGTTTCGGCGGATGGTGCCCGAGCGGACGATGGATCCGGCAATGTTGCCGAACTTCGAGGAACGGAAGACCTCGCGGACCTCCGCGGTGCCCAGCTGGGCCTCCTCGTATTCCGGCTTGAGCATGCCCTTGAGAGCCAGCTCGATGTCATCGATGGCGCCGTAGATGACCGAGTAGAAGCGCATGTCGACGCCTTCCTTGTCGGCCATGTCTGCAACGCGCTCGGCAGGCTTGACGTTGAAGCCAATGATGATGGCATTGTCAACGGTCGCCAGGTTGACGTCGTTCTGGGTGATCGCACCCACGCCGCGGTGGATGACGCGCAGCTGCACGCCTTCTCCCACGTCGATCTTGAGCAGCGAGTCTTCCAGGGCTTCCACGGCACCGGAAACGTCACCCTTGAGGATGAGGTTGAGGGTGTCGATCTTGCCGTCGGCAACAGCCTGGTCGAAGTCTTCCAGGGTGATGCGCTTGCGACGCTTGGCCAGGGCCGCGTTGCGGTCCGCTGCTTCGCGCTTCTCGGCGATCTGGCGGGCGGTGCGCTCGTCGTCGGTCACCAGGAAGGTGTCACCTGCACGCGGCACCGAGGACAGGCCGAGGACCTGGACCGGGCGCGAGGGCAGTGCAACGTCGAGGTTCTCGCCGTTCTCGTCGAACATGGCACGCACACGGCCGTGTGCGGTGCCGGCGACGATGGTGTCGCCGACGGCCAGGGTACCGGACTGGACCAGCACGGTCGCAACCGCACCGCGGCCCTTGTCCAGGTTCGCCTCGATGGCGATGCCGCGGGCGTCCTTGTCCGGGTTGGCACGCATGTCCAACGCGGCGTCGGCGGTCAGCAGCACTGCGTCAAGCAGTTCGTCGATGCCCATCTTCTGCAGGGCGGAGACGTGGATGAACATGGTGTCGCCACCGTATTCCTCCGGAACCAGGCCGTATTCGGCCAGCTGGCCCTTGACCTTGTCAGGGTTCGCCGCGTCCTTGTCGACCTTGTTCACTGCGACGACGATCGGAACACCGGCGGCCTTGGCGTGGTTCAACGCCTCAACCGTCTGCGGCATGACGCCGTCATCCGCTGCAACCACGAGCACGGCGATGTCGGTGACCTTGGCACCACGGGCACGCATGGCGGTGAACGCCTCGTGGCCCGGGGTGTCAATGAAGGTGATCGCGCGATCGATGTCTTCGTGGATGTGGTGGATCTGGTACGCACCGATGTGCTGGGTGATGCCGCCGGCTTCGCCCTCGATGACGTTGGACTTGCGGATCGCATCGAGCAGGCGGGTCTTACCATGGTCGACGTGACCCATGATGGTGACCACCGGCGGACGTGCCTCAAGCATGTCTTCGGTTTCGGCATCAAGCTCGGCGTCAAAGTCGATCGAGAACGAGGCGAGCAATTCGCGCTCTTCGTCCTCGGGGGACACGACGGTGACAACGTAGCCGAGCTCGGCACCCAAGACGTCAAAGGTCGCCTCATCCAGGGACTGGGTGGCGGTAGCCATTTCGCCCAAGTGGAAGAGCACGGTGACCAATGCTGCCGGGTTGGCGTTGATCTTGTCGGCGAAGTCGGTGATCGAGGCACCACGACGCAGACGGATCTCGGTGGTTCCGTTGCCGCGGGGCACGCTCACGCCGCCGAGGCTCGGAGCACTCATCTGCTCCAATTCCTGGCGCTTTGCGCGCTTGGACTTGCGCTGCTTGCCGCGGCCTGCGCCGCCCTTGCCGAAGGCACCCTGGGTTCCACCGCGACCGCGGTTGGGACCGCCGCCGCCCTTGTAACCGCCGCCGCCACCGGCTGCACCGGGAGCTGCGCCCGGGGCGCCGCCCGGACGTGCCGGACCGCCGCGGCCGCCCGCTGCCGGACGTCCTCCGGCCGGAGCCGGACGTTCGGTGCGGTTGGGCATCATGCCGGGAGTAGCGCGAGCGCCTCCCGGGGTGCGCGGGCCTGCACCGGGGGCACCGGCCGGACGCGGTGCGCCCGGACGTGCTCCACCGGCACCTGCCGGGCGGGGACCGCCGGCACCTGCTGCGGGACGGGGTCCACCGGCACCTGCCGCGGGACGCGGGCCACCGGGACGGGGACCGCCCGGACGGGGGCCTCCGGCGCCGGGACCTGCAGCGCGCATGCCCTGCTGGGATGCGAACGGGTTGTTGCCCGGACGCGGTCCGCCGGGCTTGGCACCCGGACGCGGGGCTGCTGAACGATCGGAACGCTCGGGGCGGTCCGTACGCTCGGTGCGCTCGGGACGTGCGTTCTCACCGGCCGGGCGCATGCCCTGCTGGGAGGAGAACGGGTTGTTGCCCGGACGCGGTGCGCCGGGCTTGGCACCCGGACGCGGTGCGGCCGGAGCCGAGGCTGCCGGAGCGGCCGGGGCCGCCGGGGCCGAAGCAGCAGGTGCCTCGGGAGCGGCAGGGGCCGGGCTCGGCGTGGTGCCGGCCGGCTTGGGTGCGGAAACGGCAGGGGCTGCAGGCGCTGCGGCCGGAGCCTTCGCTGCCGGTGCTGCCTTGGGTGCTGCCTTTGGAGCTGCCGGGGCAGCGTCGGGGAACGCGGAGCGCAACTTGCGCACTACCGGTGCCTCGATGGTTGAGGATGCGGAACGGACGAATTCGCCCATTTCCTGCAGTTTGGCAACTGCATCCTTTGAAGTGATTCCGAGCTCTTTGGCGAGCTCGTGTACGCGGACCTTAGCCACATTTCTCCTGTCTGAAGGTCCGCACCACTTCTAAAAAGTTTCTGGCACGAACCAACGTTTGCTGTCTAGCCCAGCATCCAAAACGGATGCCACAGGCGCTGCGACGCATAACCGATTCATCATCGTTAGGCGCTCATCGCTTGGAACTCATCGGGTTTCCATCAGATTTCTGACCCGCTTTCAGGTTGGACGTTTATACAGGCAGGTTTCCCAGGTTGGGCCCTTGCCTTGGCCCGCTGCTCCGCCACAAGTGCGGAAACATCCACGTTGGTCCGAAAGGACCGTGCGAATGCCCCGCGTTGCACGGCGCGTTGGGCACATTCCGGATGGGGGTGCAGCCAAGCACCCCGACCGGGGAAGCTCCGGGTGGGATCGGGAACCGGAACGAATTTTCCGTCCCTTGCCCTCAACACCCAGCGCTCCAGCTGGTTCTGGTCCGCCACCACGCGGCAACCAATGCACGTGCGCTGCGGCTGTTGCTGCAATGACACGTTGGTTCTTCTTCCGACATTGATTTACCACGATGCATAGTGGACCACAGACAAGTCTAGCGCGTTTCGTCAATCCGTGGAGCGTGCCGTGGAACACTAGGGACCGGCTCCCGGGTCGGGCCTGCGGGGCCGGGAAACGGGAAGCAAAAGGCCGTCGGCCCGTGGACTTTTGGCACCCAGGCGGTGCCGAAAGTCCACGGGGCGCGACGGCCCTGTTGCGGGGGGTGCGGCTACTTGGCGTCGACCGCGTCCGAGATGATGTCGATGCGCCAGCCGGTGAGCTTGGCAGCCAGTCGGGCGTTCTGCCCTTCCTTGCCGATGGCCAGCGAAAGCTGGTAGTCGGGAACCACGACGCGCGCCGAACGGGTTGCCTCGTCGGTGATGGTCACCGAGACGACCTTCGACGGGGAGAGCGCCGAGGCGATGAACTTCGCCGGATCCTCGTTGAAGTCGACGATGTCGATCTTCTCCTCGCCCAACTCGTTCATGACTGCCCGCACGCGCGAACCCATCTCGCCGATGCAGGCACCCTTGGCGTTGACGCCCGTGATGTTGCCCTGCACGGCGATCTTGGTGCGGTGTCCGGCCTCGCGGGCCAGGGCGATGATTTCCACGGCTCCGTCGGCGATCTCCGGGACCTCAAGCTCGAAGAGGCGGCGCACCAGGTTCGGGTGCGAACGCGACAGCGTGACGGCCGGGCCCTTGGGGCCGCGGTTGACATCCACCACGTAGCAGCGGATGCGGTTGCCGTGGGTGTACTTCTCCCCCGGCACCTGCTCCGGCGGCGGCAGCAGGGCCTCGACGGTGCCCAGGTTCACCTGGATCATGATCGGGTTGTTGCCCTGCTGGATCTGTCCGGAGACGATCTCGCCGATCTTGTTCTTGAACTCGCCTACGACGTTGTCGTCCTCGGCATCGCGCAGGCGCTGCAGGATGATCTGGCGTGCCGTCGAGGCCGCGATGCGGCCGAACCCGCTGGGGGTGTCGTCGAACTCGCCAATGACCGTGCCGTCTTCCTCGGTCTCGGTGGCGAAGATCGTCACGTGGCCGTTGCGGCGGTCGACCTCGGCGCGTGCCTGCGGCATCGCGCCCGGGGACTTCTGGTAGGCAATGAGCAGTGCCTGCTCAATGGTGGGGATCAGCACCTCGAGCGGGATTTCGCGTTCTTTTTCGAGCATGCGCAGCGCGCTCATATCAATGTCCAACTCAGGCCTCCACGTTTTCGTCGTCTTCGTCGTCAAGTTCTAATTCAGTCAGGTCCGCGCTCTCGGCACGGGCAAACTCCACCTCGACGTTGCCGCGGCGGATCGATCCAAATTCAATGGTGCGTGGTTCGCCGACCTTGGGCTTCATGCCCTTCTTCACGGTGATCTCCGGGACGATGGTGATTCCCGTTTCGGTGACCTCCATGAGACGTCCGAGCAGGTTGTCCTCGCCAATCACGTTGACCTTCACCATGCGCCCGACATTGCGGCGCCAGTGGCGCGGCAGGGTCAGCGGGCGGGACGTGCCCGGAGAGGAAACCTCGAGCTCGTAGGGGTCGGCGGTGTCGTGCGGGTCCTTGTCCAGGGCCTCGGAAATGGAGCGGGAGACCTCGGCCACCTGGTCGAGCAGGATGCCCTCGGTGCCTTCGGTAACGTCGACCACCACGTGCACGATGCGCTGGTCCCCGGCGCGGCGGACCTCGACTTCTTCAAGCACCAATTGGTGGGAGGCAACGGTGGGCTCCAGTAGTTCGGTGAGGCGGGCCGCCTCGAGCTGGATGTCTGCCGGCTTGCCGGTCATGAAAGTCCTCCCACATTATTCGATGTTGTGAATCCTAGGGTAGCGACTTTTGGGGTCATCCGTCTGCCCGATTCATCACGGGCATGCCCACGGCCGGGTCCATGGGATGATCAAGGTGATGGATCAGCACCCAATTGACCCCAGTGATCGCGTTTCCCGCCGACCCCGCCGCGGTGCCGCCCGGCGGCTCCTGGTGGCCCTGGCGGCGATGCTTGCCGTGGCCGCCGGAACGCTCGGCACGGCGGTCTACCTGAACCGTGATTCCCCTACATGGCAGGCGATCCTGGGCACCGAGCCGGTCATCGAGGCGGCCCCTGATCCGGCCGCGGACCTGCCCGTCCTGCTTGATGCGCTGGAGAACATGACGGCCACCCCGGAGGCCTCCGGAACCGCCAGGTTGGCCACTGCGCTGCAGGGCACACGCACCATGCTGGCGGAGCATGTCGAATTACTCACACCCGGGATCCCGGCGACCTCCCAGGCCGCCGCCGAGGGTGACGCAACGGAAACCTCGGCCAACGATCCGGCTGCGGTCGCGCTGGATGCCGCCGATTTTTCCCGGCGCCTGGCGCAGACCGGCAACGCCCTGCTGACCCAGTCGCTGGGGGCCCCCGAACAGGAAGCCCGCAGGCTTTCCGGGGCCGGGATTGAGCTGCTGGTCCAGGCCCGCACCGTGCTCTCCGCCTCCGGGGCAACGCAGGCGGCCCTCGATGCCCTCCCCGCTCCCGGCATCGCCGAAGAGTCCGCAGCGGCTGCGACGGCAACGAAGGATTCTTCCACCGAATCCGCGCCGGCCGCCGACGGCGCCACCACCAGCCGCGCCGCCTTGGCGACGATGCCCGAATTCGCCGCCTCCGCCTGCCCCTCCCCCGCACCGTCGAATCCCGAGGCACCTGACTCCGGCCAGCTGCTGGGCAAGGTAGCCGACGCCGCCTATCGGATGGGCTACGCCTACGACGTTGCCGGGGCGCGGACCAGCGCCGGTCTGCGCACCGCCGCCTGGGACAGGTCCGGGTTGCTGGTGGACTTCGCGCAGGCGGTGGAAGGCCAGTTCGCCGAAGAGCTCGACTGCGAACCCCTGCGGCAGCCCGCCTACCAGCTGCCGGCCGACGCAGCGCAGAACCCCATGGATGCGGCACGCAGCGGCGAGGCGCAATTGGCCTTGCTGTTGCGGGACGCCGCGGCAACCCAGACCGGGGATTCCCGGGCCTACCTGTTGAAGGCCGCCTGGGCCCAAGCGCTACACGCCCGCCAGGTCACCGGCGTCGTGCCGGACTTCACCATGGTGGACGGCGCACCCGAGTCCACCGGGACCGCTGCCGAATCCACCGAGTCTTCCGGCCGATAGCGGCAAGACCCCTCCTTTGCCGGGTCGTTTGCGAATCTTCGCGGACACACGGTACTGGCTCCCATCCGGCCCAACGCCCCCCTCTGATGCGTCGACGCTTTCGGCGCGCATGCCGTGCACCGGGGCCATTCCCAGACTTAACGCCCATGTGAGGCGTGTCACGGCAGGGCGGTGGCCGGTTGGCCAAATACGTTGGCAGTATCCCACTCGCACCGCCAACAAGGAGAACCCCTGTGTCACGCAGATTCATTCATGCCTCGGCCTGCGCCGCGGCACTCACGCTGGTCGCCGGAGCGATCACTGCCGCCCCCGCCGTCGCGGAACCGCGGCAAACCGAAAAACAGGCCACTGCCACCGGCACCGGAGGGGCGGTGAGCACCGTCGATGCCGAGGCTTCGGCGGCCGCCATCGCCGTGCTGCGCAAGGGCGGCAACGCGGTGGACGCCGCCGTCGCCGCGGCGGCCACCCTCGGTGTCACCGAACCCTACAGCGCCGGCATTGGCGGAGGCGGGTATTTCCTCTACTACGACGCCGCATCGGGAAAAGTCAGCACCATTGACGGACGCGAAACCGCTCCGGCGACCATGCCGACGGACGCGTTCATCGATCCCGAGACCAGCGAACCCTACCCGTTTACCCCCGAACTGGTGACCAGCGGCGTATCCGTGGGTGTTCCCGGCACGGCAGCGACCTGGCAGCGGGCACTGGAAAAGTGGGGGTCGCTCAGCCTTGGGCAGGCCTTGCAGCCTGCCATCAAGGCAGCCACCCGCGGCTTCGTCGTGGATGAGACATTCCGCGAACAAACGCTGGACAACAAGGAGCGCTTCGCCGCGTTCGATTCCACCAGCGAGCTCTACCTGCCCGGGGGCGATGCCCCTGAGGTCGGCACCACCATCAAGAACCCGGATTTGGCCCGCACCTACCGGCTGTTGGCCCGCGACGGTATCGAGGCCTTCTACAACGGGGCGCTGGCCGAGGACATCGCCGAGGCCGTCCAGGCGCCGCCGATTTCCGATGACACCGAGCTTCCCGTGCCCGTTGGCCACCTGAGCACACAGGATCTTGCCGACTACGCCGTGATCGACCAGGCTCCCACCAAGGTGGACTACCGCGGGCTGGAGGTCTTCGGCATGGCTCCCTCCAGCAGCGGCGGAACCACCATCGGGGAAGCCCTGAACATCCTGGAAAACTACGACCTCTCCGCCATGGAAGGCCCGGCCGCCATCCACCACTACCTCGAGGCCAGCGCGCTGGCCTATGCGGACCGCGGAAAGTACCTCGGGGACCCGGCGTTCGTGGACGTTCCCACCAGCACCTTGACCGATGCGCTCTTCGGCGCCGAGCGCGCCTGCGCGCTGGACCCGGAGCAGGCTGCCACCAAGCCCGTGGCCCCCGGCGATGTCGCCGACTATGACGGTCTCTGCCCGGCTGCCACCTCCGCACCGGCGGAGGAAACCGACACCGAGAACATCTCCACGACCCACCTGTCCGTGGCCGATGCCCAGGGCAATGTGGTGTCCTACACGCTGACCATCGAGCAGACCGGCGGATCGGGCATCGTCGTTCCGGACCGCGGCTTCCTCCTGAACAACGAGTTGACCGATTTCTCCACGGTCTACGACCCGGCCGACCCCAACCGGATCGAACCGGGCAAGCGTCCGCGCTCGTCGATGGCCCCGACCATCGTCCTCTCCGACGGCAAGCCCCTGTTGGCCTTGGGCTCGCCGGGCGGTTCGACCATCATCACGACGGTGTTGCAGACCCTGGTCAACCGCGTGGACCTTGGCATGAGCCTGCCCGAGGCGATTGCCGCACCGCGTGCCTCGCAGCGCAATTCGGCCAAGGTCACTGCCGAACCGGAGTTCATCGAATCCCAGGGGGCCGGCTTGGAAGCCTTCGGCCATGAGTTCGTCGCCTCGGGCGATTCGTTTACACCGCAGGCGGAGATCGGCGCGCTCGAGGCAATCGAGTTCGGCCCTGATGGATCGATGACGGCGGCGGCAGAACCGACGCGTCGCGGTGGCGGCTCGGCCAGGGTGCTCAAGCCCGCGCGTTAGCCACGCGGGCAGGGCCCAAACGCGCGGTGCGCTGCTCCGTCGAAAACCGACACTGGATTTCCAGGTCCGGTTTTCGGCGGAGCAGCGCCATTCCCGGCGAAGGACGGGGGGCAACGGCGAGGCCCATGACGCAGGGAACAGCACGGCACCCCCTGGCAGCGTTCAGCCGGAGGCCACGTTCCGCAGGCCACTGGTCGACAATTCCTGTGCCGGGTTGCCGCCGAATAGGCTGTTCTCGGGTACGTCCGAACCCTTCATCAGGAACGAATCGGCTTTGAGCTCCGCCCCGTCCTGCATGGTCACGCCGTAGTGCACAAACGCGCCGACACCTATCGTGACCCTGGAGCCGATCGAGATGGGCTCGAGCTTGAAGGCCCCGTCTTCCATCGAGTGGCATTGGAAGATGCTCCCCGAATTCAGGGTCACGTCATCGCCTATGGAGACGATTGTCTTCTCCGGGATTGCACATCCGTCATCGAAAAGCCTCTTGCCCACGCGCACACCCAATAGACGCAAAATGATCGATTTGAAGGGCGTGCCGCTGAACAAGCCAAGTGCTGCACCGCCGATGAACTTCCAAAAACGCTCGTGCTCCCAAAAATAGACCTCATAGATGGAACAGAAGGTCGGGACAAGCTTGTGGCGAATCTGGGTGATGCGTTCGATCGCAATGGTGAGCCCTTCCAACGCCACACCCAGGGCCAGTGTGCCGATCATGACGGCCAGTGCGCCGACCTCTTCAAAATGGGTCAGGACGACCGATGCGAACCATAGGGAGACAAAGACCTCGAACCAACGGAGCAAAAGGAACAGCGCAATGGTGAGGCCGTTGTGGCGGTTCTTGGCGGGAAGCCGGGTTTTGAGTTGCTCTGCCGTTTTCATCTCATCGAAGGCGCTGTCCCGCTGAACCGACCGGGGGATCTCGAAAGGCGGGGACCCCAGGAGTCCGACTCCTTCACGGATGGGACCGTCGATCGGGACCATGGTCATGGTCCCGAACAAACAGTTCTCGCCGGTCTTCCCCGCAGGTGGATAGGTGATGGCGTTGCCTAAAAAGTTCTTGGCACCGATGGTGCTGGGTGCGATGCGGAATGAGGTGTTCGATACCTCTGCGGTAATCATCGACAGACCATCCGACACCATCGTTCCGGAGCCAACGGTAACCGCATAGGGTGTGTCGTGTTTGACTGCGGGTCCGAAGTTGGACCCCGTTTGCACCGGGTTCGGCTGGTGATACCCGAGATAGCTCAGGTAATAGAGAATCAGCGAGCTGTCGCCTGTGAGGTTTGCGAAGAACGGGATATTCGTGAGCCGCGTGACCGTCCGGTGAAGGGCATAGTGGAATCCGTAAAGGGGATAGACCTTGCCGGGTGTCAGGAAAAGATAAAGCAGCCGCGGTACGACGCCCACTGCCACCAGGCCGGTAACAATACCGCCGACTGTCAGACCGAAGGAAATGACAACCAAGTCGGCATAGAACCCACCGGTCTCGTTCCAAAGCAAACCTGATGCGAGGTAGTCCGGCAGGAACAACGCAATCAGGAAGGTAACGAGGGACCCGAACCCGGCAATGCTGAGGCACACGACCCAGAAACTATAGGTGATCTTCCTTCTCATGGTGACACGCGCCGGGTCGACAGACTTGTAATTGGAATCGCAGCGCCGCCCGGGCGAGCCATGCCACGTTTCATTGGGCGGCACCGTCTGCCCACGATGCAGCGACGATGAATGACCAAGCTGGGAGTTGTCTCCCATCTCCGTATAGATGTCTATGACCGTTTGCTCACCCACCCAGACGTTTTTGCCCAGTGTCACCGGTCCCACCTGAATGATTCCCCGTTGGGCGCGATAGCCCTTGAACACGCAGTCCTTTCGGATCACGGTGCCGTCACCAATGGTGAGCAAATCGCTGCACAGCGGCACTGAAGTGGAGAAGATTGCGACGTCGTGCCCGATCTTGGCCCCCAGCGCCCGCAAATAGACGTTAAACAACGGTGTCCCGGCAAACATTCGAAGTGGATTGCTGCTGATGAGCACCCGCACGAACCAGAAGCGGACATATGCCAATGACCAGACAGGAATTTCCATTTCCTTCCACCGCCCGACAATTACCCATTTCAGGACAATGGGTATCACTGACAACGCGACAAACATCGCGACGGTGAAAATGAGGGATCGTTCCCAAACATTTATGGCTTCCGTTGCCGCAGCTGCCCAGTGATATCCGGCGACCGCCAGGACCGTCAAGCCGTAGGTGTACGCCAGGAAGATCAGGGCTTGCAGAACGCCCGTCGTCACGAACTGGCGGGTGCTGGCCAGTCTGACTTCCATTGTCTCGGGATACGCGGTCGGCGGCGTGGCGGCGTTGCTGTTTTCGAGCACCCCGGCCAGCTTTTCAATGGTCGGGTTTTGGTAGGCATCCCTCATGGCCAGCGGGGGCAGGTCGGTGTTCTTTCTGGTCAGGGAACAGAAGTGTGCAAGTAAAAGGGAATTGGCTCCGAGATCCGTAAAAAAATTCGCCCGCGTCGATACCTTCTCAACGTGGAGCACCTGTGCCAAGGCCAGCGACAGCTGTTCCTCGGTCTCATTTGCCGGGGCCACATATTCCTGGCCGCCGGCATTGTGGCTGGGTGTGGAAGGCGGGGGCAGGTTTTTTCGATCGGCCTTGTCGCTGGGTAGCATCGGAATGGCTTTCAGGCATTCAAAGTACGCCGGCACCATATAACTGGGGAGCTGGGATTGCAACCGTTTCCTGAGATCCGCGGCATCGATTTCAGGGGTGTCTTTCCTCAGGCTGTAGTACGCCACCAGCTCGGTAAAACCGGGTTCCCGTTCGTAGGTGTCAACGACCGCTTGGGCAACTCCGGGCACCTGCAACAGCACCGATTCGATCTCCGTGAGTTCGATCCGGTAACCGCGGATTTTCACTTGGGTGTCGATACGGCCAAAATATTCGATCTCACCCATATCATTGATCCGCCCCAGGTCGCCGGTGCGGTAGATCCTGCCCGAAGGGTTGTTGTCTATCCCCAGAAAGTCCGGGATAAAGGCCTTCCCTGTGAGGTCATCACGCTTGACGTAACCCTTGGCCAACCCAATGCCTGCCAAGCCGATCTCGCCCTGGGTGCCGGCCGGTAGCGCCTTGGGTTCGTCGGGATCAAGGATGACCACGGCATAGCTGGGCAATGGCACTCCCAAGGTGACAGGACGTGTGGGATCGGCAATCGCGTAGGTTGCCGTGACAGTGGCCTCGGTGGGGCCGTAGACATTCAAGAAGCGACGACCCGGCCGATGCCACCGCACCATCAGGTCACGTGGACAAGCTTCCCCGGAAACCAGAAGAAAGCGGAGGGATGGAATATCTTCATCGAGTGTCGCCAACAACGTTGGAACACAACAAATGGCCGTGACCTTGTGGGCAACCAGAAACTCTGCCAGCTCCAGTCCAAGCAGCGCGGTGCCGCTGGGTTTGGGAACCAGGGTGGCCCCGGACATCCACGGAACCCAAATCTCTTCAACGGAGAAGTCAAAGGCAATGGTCATGCCCTGGTAGACCCTGTCCTGCTGCTCGTACCCATAGGAGAGCGCAGCCACCCTCACGAAATTGCAGATGCTGGCATGCTCAATTGCCACGCCCTTGGGCCGGCCGGTCGTTCCGGACGTGTAAATGATGTAGGCCAACTGGTCGCTGGGGGATCCCTTTTCCTCCGCTGCAAGTCGAGTGGAATCCATCGACTCGATCCTTGGGTCCTCCTCATCCAGGCAGCGGACCGAAGCCATGACATCCACGAGTCGATCCCTCAAATGCGACAGCGTCAAGACCTGGGCGACATCGGCATCGGCGATGATGTAGGCGATCCGGTCGGCGGGATAACCGGCATCCAGGGGCACATACGCAGCGTGGATCTTCAACACCGCGAGCATACCCACCAGCGAACGAACCGGATCGTCGAAAAGCAACGCTATCCTGTCCCCGGGATTGCACCCTTGGGCGATCAGGTACCGGGCCAGTTGGTTGGCCTTGGCGTCCAACTGATCATAGGTGAGCCTGACCGCACCCGTGTCCACAGCCAGATGCAATCCTTTCCCGGTCTTGCGCAACAGGTCGCACTGTCCCTCAAAGAGGTGATCCAGGCGTTCCCCCGGGACCCATCCGGCTGTCTGGTCCACCTCCACGGAGTGCAATACAGGCCCGTGCATGAGGCTAAGTGCCCTGTGTCTTCCCGGATAGGCAAGGTTTTCCCGCGTATCAACTTGCTTGCTCAAAGCGACCTCCCTGGTCATGTGTGTTCCAACCAATCGAGCCGGGTGATTACGGTGCGGGCACATCGAGCATCGAAGCCAGCCGAACGATGCAATCGACCAGAATGTGACAAGCGGTCTCCATGACTTCCGCGGTGACATTGAGCGGAGGCAGCAGGCGCACGACGCTGCTGTCGCGGCCGCCGAGTTCCAGGATCAGCCCCCGGTTCAAGGCCTCGCTCTGAACTTCGGCGGCTAAATCTCCCGCCGGCATTTCCGTTCGTGGATCTATGAGCTCGACGCCCACAAGCAATCCCTTCCCGCGGATTTCCCGAACCCACGGATGCTGCTGCAGCGGCTCCAGCAGGCCAAAACATTGTTCGCTGCGGCGCCGGACGTTGCCCAGGATGTCGTCGCGTTGGAATATTTTCACTGCTTCGACACCGGTGGCGAAGGCGAGTTGGTTGCCACGGAAGGTACCGATGTGTGCGCCGGGCTCCCAGACATCCATCGCCTTGTCGTACATGATCAGCGCGATGGGCAGACCCATGCCGCTGAGTGCCTTCGAGGCAACGATGACATCTGGTTCGATTCCGTACTGCTCAAACGAGAACCAGGTTCCGGTACGTCCGCAGCCCGTTTGCACCTCATCGACGATCAGCGGGATCCCCAGTTCTCGGGTCACTGCACGCACTCGCTGGGCGAACTCGATTGTGGCGGGAATTGATCCGCCCTCGCCTTGAACGAGCTCGAGAATTACGGCGGCCGGCAGCGGAATTCCGCTGAGATCGTCCTTCAGCGAATGCTCCAGGAAAGTCGCGCAGTTCGTGGAACAGGTGGCGGGGCTCATGCCGAGAGGGCATTGCGAACAGTATGAATAGGGAAAGAAGTGGACCCCTGGCATGCCATTTTGCACGTGACTTTTTGGTGCCACCAGTCCGGTGAGGGCCATTGCCGCGGCAGTGCTCCCATGGAATCCTCCCTGAAAGCTGATGACCTCTCCGCGACCGGTAGCCGTCTTGCAGAGCTTTATCGCAGCCTCGACGGCATTGGCGCCGGTGGGTCCGCAGAAGTGGATCTTCATCCGGTCCTGCATATCCACGGGAAGCATCGAGAGCTGGGTATCGATGAAGGCGTCCTTTACCGGCGTCGGGAAATCCAGGCCGTGGGTTTCAACCAGCATTTGGTCGGCGGCAACACGTACCAATTCCGGATGGTTGTGCCCGAACGGGAGCACCCCTGCCCCGTTGAGGAAGTCTATGAACACATTTCCGTCAACATCCCGAACGAAACTACCTGCGGCTTCGGCGATCGCAATCGGCAAATGGCGTGGGTAAGTCCGGGCGTTGGATTCCCGGGCTTCCTGACGCGCCAAGAAGGCGGCGGACTGTGGCCCCGGTATCGGGCCCGACACGAGCGGACCCGTCCAGTCCGCGAGTTCCGTTTTATTTATCATTGAAATCTCCATTCATAAAAGAAATAGAGGCAGGCAATCTGGAATCGGGGAAATTGTTTAGAGGAGATTCGGAACCGAAAAATATCGTCGATATTGGCCAAAATCCGGCGCTTTCCCAAGCAATCGACGGCATTAGCACGGATGCCCCTGCAGGCCGACGTCTCCGGTGGGCTCGTAAATTGCACAGATGTACCCTCGGCCGATCAAAATGCCCCAAGTCCCAAGTCCCCTGATTCCATCGCTACTTCACATAAACTGTCTGCCCAAGCTGGAATTAATCGGCTATTTCTTGATCGTAATCAAAATTCCTAGCCTTTGTGATTAACGGATTGATTTATATGTTTTTCCCTATACCCTTTCCCCAAGTCATCGGATAGGTTGAACGCCTCGCGCATTGCGTGGACCCCAAGCCCCAGCATCTCTAGGTCCGTTACGGCGGATAGGCAAACCGAAGAGTCGGAAAACAGTCGAATCTTGATGCCGGCATCGGAAAGCACACCCAAGAACCGGCAGAGCACATCGGGCTCCAGACGCATGCCGAAACCCGACAGCGAAAGTTTGCCCACTTCTTCGCATTTCAACCACTGGAAGCCAATGGTCTCCTGAGCCTTCGAGACAGCAGCCACGACAGGGGGGATTTGGCCGGCGGGCAAGATGAATGAAATGTCCGTAGACCCGTCCACCACGTCATTTTTATGAGTGATCATGTCTGGGCAAACACCTAAAGCGGCGGTGACACCGAACAGCTGCGCCGGGCCTGGCCCCATGGGGACACCGGCCACGGTGACTTGGATCTGGGTCCGGTCTTGGATGACGCCCATGATCAGCGGTTCTTCCAAGGTCGCCGAATGCTCGGCGCCGGGCTCGTCCTCGAGCCCGGAAACGACCATCGTCCCCTCATCCGGAATAAACGGTGAACGCACATGGATCGTTACTCCAAGGCGGCGCGCATATTCAATGCACCGCCGCGGCAGAACCTTGGCTCCTGCAGCGGCCAGTTCCATCATTTGCACGCTTGTAATCGTTTGGACCTTGCGAGCTGCCGGAACGATGCGTGGATCTGCCGTGTACAGGCCGTCAAAGTCGGAATAGATTTCACAAACCAATGCATTCAAGGAGGCGGCGAGAGCAACCGCCATCAGGTCCGATCCATCTCGCCCCATGGTCGTGACCATATTGGCCTCGCGGTTTGTTCCCTGGAAGCCGGCCACGATGGGGATCTCCCTGCGAGCCAGGGAAGCCGCCACGGCCAGTGGATCCACGCCAACTATGTGTGCTTTGCCGTGGATGCCATCCGTGATCAGCCCTGCTTCTCCGCCCGTAAACACATGGGAGGCTGCACCTAGCTTGGAAATGGCCATTTCCAGCGAAGGTTCGAAGATCTGCTCACGCCGACCCACCGCAAGGTCCAACCCACCTGATTCACCCGACGGGGCGAGTCCAGCTGGATGGGTCGCGAATTCATTCGTGGCACTTTCCATCTCGGGTAGCACCACCACCACCGAAAATCCCGCGCGTTGCGTATCCACGATCCTTCGCGCAACCCGCTGAATTCCTCTGTGGTCTGCTACAGAGGAACTACTGTATTTTTGGATGATCAGGCTTTCACGAAGCCTCCAAGCAGGCCAAGTGTCCGATTGCATGGGAATTTCCTGTCACTAGAATTACTAGTTTTTTCCCGGCCCCAAGATTCTTGCAAATGACAAGTCATGGCCGTGATTCGGCTCCCCAGCCGAATGAGACGATTCATTCAATTCAAGCGAATACGGTATCACTGGCCGGTAGTCCCCCCGGAACCGACCGCGACTTCTCCATATGGAGTCGCATCATTGGGTCAGTCTTACACCGCGTACGGGGAGATGCAAGGCAATGGCAAGTCGCGCGAAAGAAATCTCCGCAAGAAAGGGAACATCGCACCAGACGAATCTTCCGCGCGTAATTGTTGGCGTTTTGCGTATCGTTGTTCCCGGTTTGGGGCGGAATCGGAAAACCCGTCAGGCAATGGCCACGTCGATGACCAGGGGCGATCGGAGGCCCATCGCCATGGGCAGGCTCTGCCTCTAAGGGCGCCGCACCCGTTGGAAATCCAGGACATTACCGACACAGGTCTCCCTCCAAGGGCTGATTGATCAGCTGATTTTCGAGGGCTACTCACGGAAATGGGCGAAGCACGGGGTCACCAAGACTGGCCTTTAGCGCTCTGACCCGAGGGCATCCTGAAGAGAGAGATTGACCCACCGCGGCGGCCCGGAGCATGGCGCACATGTGGAGCTCGCCGATGCCTGGTCTGAGCCCCGGAAAGACGTGGTGTCTGTAAGGCGCACAGCGCATTGCAGACACCCTCGCCTACGAAAGTGGTTGTCCGGGGCAAAACGGGGACCCTTCTAAGCGGCCGGAAACAACACGTCGTAGCCCAGCTTGAGGATCAGGGCGCCCACCACGGCAAGGAAGACAATGCGGATGAACTTGCTGCCCTTGGACACAGCCATGCGCGCGCCGAGGTAGCCGCCAACCATGTTCGCCGCCCCCAGCACCAGGCCGATCCCCCACAACAGGTGCCCGGAAGGCAGGAAGAACGCCAGTGCGCCCAGGTTGGTCGCCATGTTCACGATCTTGGCCTTGGCACTGGCTGCAAGGAAGTTGTAGCCCATGAAGGCGACCATCGCGATGATCAGGAACGATCCGGTGCCCGGGCCGATCAGCCCGTCGTAGCCGCCGATGACCAGCCCGATCACCGCCGCCACCGCGTGGTGGCGGGAGCCGGTGTGGCGCAGGTTGGTCAGTTCCCCTGCCGTTGGTTTGAAGAGCGTGAACAGGCCAACCGCGATGAGTGCGGCAATGATGACGGGTTTGATGACTTCTTCGGGCAGCAGCGTGGCCAGGATCGCCCCGCCGAAGGAGCCCGCCAGCGCCACCGTGGCCATTGGGATCGCGGTCCTCAGATCCGGATGGGCACGGCGGTAGTAGGTCACCGCACTGGTGGTGGTGCCGAAGACGGATCCCAGCTTGTTGGTGGCAAGCGCCTGCACCGGGGAGATCCCCGGGACCAACAGCAGGGCTGGGAGCTGGAGCAGTCCCCCGCCGCCGACCACCGCATCGACCCAGCCCGCGGCGAATCCTGCGAGCACGATCAAGGCAATGGTTCCGGGCTCCATTCCCTGCAGCCCGGAACCATCAAGCAGGGTCGCCGCCTCGATCATCCCTAGCCCTTGGCGAGGGCGATCAGCTGCGCGACAACTTCGTCGACGGAGACGTCGGTGCGTTCCCCGGTGGCGCGGTCCTTGACCTCGACCACTCCGTCGGCCAAGCCGCGGCCGATGACCACGATCGTGGGCACGCCGATGAGCTCCGCGTCGGAGAACTTCACGCCTGCCGAGACCTTGGGACGGTCATCGTAGATGACCTCGACGCCGGCTGCGTGCAGCTCGTCGGCGATCTTCTGTGCCGCCTCGAAGAGTTCTGCCTGCTTGCCGGTGACCACCAGGTGCACGTCGGCCGGGGCCACGTTGCGGGGCCAGACCAAGCCGTTCTCATCGTGGTTGGACTCGGCCAGGGCGGCGACGGCACGGGTGACGCCCACGCCGTAGGAGCCCATGGTGACGACCTTGAGCTTGCCGTTCTGGTCCAGCACCTTCAGGTCCAGGGCCTCGGCGTACTTGCGGCCGAGCTGGAAGATGTGGCCCATCTCGATGCCGCGGGCGGTTTCCAGCGGGCCGGATCCGTCCGGGGCCGGGTCCCCGGCGAGCACCTCGACGCACTCGATGGTGCCGTCCCAGGTGAAGTCGCGTCCGGCGACCAGGCCGAAGACATGCTTGCCGGCCTCGTTGGCGCCGGTGACCCAGCTGGTGCCGGCAACCACGCGCGGGTCAACCAGGTACAGGATCTTGGAAGCGCCTTCCAGGCCCAGGACCGCCGCATCGGTGCCCAGCGCCGGGCCGATGTAGCCCTTGATGAGCGTCGGGTGCTTCTTCAGGTCATCCTCGGTCGCGGCCTCGAGGCCGACCTCGCCGCCGGTTTCCAGGTGCGCGGAGATGTTTGCCTCGACGCGCTTGAGGTCCACGTTGCGGTCCCCGGGCAGGCCGATGGCCACCAGCTGGCGTTCGCCAGTGGGCAGCGTGGCGGCCAGCACGACGTTCTTCAGGGTGTCAATGGCGCTCCAGGCGCCGTTGGCGCGCGGGGCGATCTCGTTGGCGCAGGCCACCAGGGTATCGATGGTCGGGGTGTTCGGGGTGTCCAGGACCTCGAAGGCCGGGGCATCGGTGAAGTCGATGTCCTCGGGCACCACGGTGGTCACCGCCTCGACGTTGGCGTAGTAGCCTCCGGGAGAGCGGACGAAGGTGTCCTCGCCGACAGGAGTCGGGTGCAGGAATTCCTCGGACTTCGATCCGCCCATGGCTCCGGCCGTGGCGAAGACCGGAAGGATCTCCAGGCCCAGGCGGCCGAAGATCTTCAGGTACGCGGCGCGGTGGGCCTGGTAGGCCTCTTCCAGGCCCTCGTCGTCGATGTTGAAGGAGTAGGAGTCCTTCATGATGAATTCGCGCCCGCGCAGCAGGCCCGCGCGGGGACGTGCCTCGTCGCGGTACTTGTTCTGGATCTGGTAGAGGTAGGCCGGCAGGTCCTTGTAGGAGTTGTACAGGTCCTTGACCAGGAGGGTGAACATCTCCTCATGGGTGGGGGCCAGCAGGTAGTCGGCGCCCTTGCGGTCCTTGAGACGGAAGAGTCCGTCGCCGTACTCGGTCCAGCGGCCAGTCGTCTCATAGGGTTCGCGCGGCAGCAGCGCCGGGAAATGGACTTCCTGGGCGCCAATGGCGTTCATCTCCTCGCGGATGATGGCTTCCACCTTGCCCAGGACGCGCAGGCCCAGCGGCAGCCAGGTGTAGATCCCCGGTGCCGCGCGGCGGATGTACCCGGCGCGAACCAGCAGCTTGTGGCTGGCGACCTCGGCATCGACCGGATCTTCGCGCAGCGTGCGCAGGAACAGGGTGGAGAGCTTTAGGACCACGCTAACTTTCCATTTCCGCGGCCATATTCCAGGCCACAACATAGTGGTGGGGTGCAAATCTTTGGTGCCGCGGCTTTCGCCCCGGGCGGGCAACCGCTTCCGTGCACGGGGTTCCGCGTCGGGGCATGGCGCCGCAAGGCACTTGTCCCATCCTACTTTGCCGACCCGGTGCCCCTTGGCATCGAGGGCAACATGGCTGTGGCCGAGCGGCAATGACCAAGGCGTGTCCGAGGCCCCTTGCGAACTGATCGTATGACGCGGGATAAATTGCTGCTGTTGGACCCGGCCCGGCGTATCTGGCCCCACTTCATGAATACTGCCTGCACGGAGCGGTGGCGACACCTCCGCCGGCCAGTTACTTGCAGCGCGCTCGGCGCCGGTAGGCCATGGGCAACATGGCCCACCCCTTGAAGTCAGCCGCGGGAGGAAGAATCCGCACGGAATCCGGCGGCCCCGAAACACGGCACGGCCGGGCCGCCCGTGACGGGAGGCCCGGCCGTGCCGGTGGAGCATGCGGGGTGTTACTGCTTGGGCAGCTGCGGGTCCACGCCGTAGTGGTTCGCCAGTTCGGTGATCACCGCGTGGGCGCCCTGGATGCTGACCGAGGCCAGGAAGATGGAGTCGTCGACCGGAAGCTTGTCGCCCTCGAGGCGGTTCCAGAGCGGGTTGGACTCGTATTCGGCCTTCTGGGCGCGCGAGGCGTCGCCTTCAGCGCCCGGCGGGGTCCAGGCGCTGACCATGATCAGGCCGGCGTCGCCCTCGAGGATCTGCTCCGCACCCAGCGGGGCAAAGATCGAGTCGGTGGAGTCAAGTCCGCCTGCGGGGCGCGGGATCGCCATGTCGGCCATGATTTCGCCGATGAACGAGTCGGTCGCGTAGAGCCGGGCGGTGTCGCCGCCGGAGAAGCGGATCAGCGAGTAGGTCAGCTTCGGGTCCTTGGCCAGGATGGACTTGCCGACGGAGGCGGCGCGGTCCTCGTATTCCTTCACCAGGGTCTCGGCCTTGGTCTTCTCCCCCAGGGCCTCGCCGAGGAAGACGACGTTTTCCTTCCAGGTCGGGCCGGTGCTGTCGGAGAAGATGGTCGGCGCGATCTTGGAGAGCTGCGGGTACAGCGCCTCGTGGCGCACCTTGGCCGAGACGATCAGGTCCGGCTGCAGTTCAAGGATCTTCTCGAGGTTCGGCTCGGCGAGCGTGCCCACGTTGACGGACTCGGCGGTCGCCTCCTTCACGTCGCCCAGGTAGGGGGCGAAGGGGTCCTTCGGGTCCTGGCGGTACTGGACATAGCCGACCAGGTCGGCGTCGAGCAGCAGGGCCGCGTCGATGTAGCTCGGGTCCAGGGCGACGACGCGCTTGGGCTGCGTCTCCAGGGTGGTCGACCCCATGATGTGGTCCATGGTCAGGGGGTAGCCGGCGGCGTTGGCGGCCGGGGACGCCGCGGGGGCTTCGGTCGCGGGGGCGGCGCAGGCGGAGGTGGCGAGCAGGGCAATGCCGGCAAGGGCGGCGGCCACGCGGCGAACGGTCGACTTTTTCATGGGCGGGTACTTTCAGCGAGTGGGAAGTTACGCGGCAGCGGCACAAAAAGTTAGGGTTGCCTTGCCAAGGCAGTACACTAGCACAGTGCCGATACATAGGGCACGAAATTGTTTCGTAATCAAAAAGGGAGTCCTCGTGCCCGTCCTCGCCACCGCCGCGCAGGCGCCCGCTGCGGATCCGCGCACCGGCGGCCGTCCCGTCGGGCGGGCCCGCCGCCTGCGCCGCCTGGGGCTGGCCGCGGCGGCGCTGCTGCTGGCTGTGCTCGCCAGCATCTGCATCGGCGGCCAGCCCTCCTCGCTGGCCGAGGCCTGGCACGCCGTGGCCACCCCGTCCGGCACCGTCATGGACGTAACGATTCGCGAGCTGCGCTGGCCGCGCACGCTGACCGGGATCGTGGTGGGCGCCTGCCTTGGGCTGGCCGGCACGCTGGTCCAGGGACACACGCGCAACCCGATCGCCGATCCGGGGCTGCTGGGCATCAACCAGGGCGCGGCACTGGCGATCGTTGCGGCCACCACGTTCTGGGGCCAGCAGACCGCCGGCGTCGAGGCCACCCTCGCCTTCACCGGCGCCCTGGGGGCCAGCATCCTGGTCTTCCTGCTCGGGTCCGCCAGTCGGCACGGGGCCACCCCCATCACCCTGGTGCTGGCCGGGGCGGCGGTGACGGCCCTGTGCCACGGCCTGGTGTCCGGGCTGGTGCTGCTCAACGAGGAGGCGCTGGACACGCTGCGCTTCTGGCAGATCGGCTCGCTGGCCGGGCGGGACGGCGGCCTGGACCTGGTGGCCCCCTTCATCCTCGCCGGCCTGCTGCTGGCGCTGGCAAACCTCGGCGCGCTGAACACCCTGGCCCTGGGCGAGGACACGGCCACCGCGCTGGGCACCGGCGTGTTGCGCTCGCGCATCGTCGGGATTGCCGCCATCGCGCTGCTCTCCGGCTCGGCGGTGACACTGGCCGGCCCGATCGCCTTTGCCGGCCTGGTCATCCCGCACCTGGCGCGCGCCGCCATGGGCGGGGACCACCGCTGGTTGATGCCCTTCTCGCTGCTGGCCGGCGCCACCCTGGTGCTGCTGGCCGACACCGCCGGACGGGTCGTGGCCCGGCCCGGCGAGCTCTCCGTCGGCGTCGTGCTGGCCGTGATCGGCGCGCCGCTCTTCGTGCGCCTGGCCCGGCGCAAGAGGCTGGTGGCCCTGTGAGCGCCGGGACGACGGGGACCGGCACGCGCTTTGCCTCGGTGCGGGTGCTGCGCCTGGGGCCGGTGTCGCTGCGCACCGACCCGCGCACCCTGGCCGTGACGGCGCTGCTGCTGCCGCTGGTGCTGGCCGGCGCGGCCCTGCACATCGCCTTCGGCGGCACCCCGCTGGCCTTCGGCGAGGTGGTGCGCGCCCTGCTGGGCGATGATTCCAATCCCTTGGTGCACCTGGCCGCCACCGAGTTCCGCGCCCCGCGCATGGCAGCCGCGGTGCTGGTGGGCGCCGCCCTGGCCGCGGCCGGGGCGCTGACCCAGACCGTGGCCCGCAACCCGCTGGCCAGCCCCGACGTGCTCGGGGTGACCTCCGGCGCCGCGGTGGGAGCGGTGGGCGTGCTGGTGCTGGCCGGCGGCGGGCATGCCGGGCTCAGCGGCGCCGCAGCGATGCTGGGCATGCCCGCGGCGGCCTTCGCGGCCGGGCTGCTGGCCGGCGGCGCGGTGTACCTGCTGGCCTACCGCCGCGGCCTCGACAGCCAGCGCCTCATCCTGGTCGGGCTGGGCGTCTCCGGCCTGGCCGCCAGCCTGACCACCTGGATGCTGACCCTGGGCGATGTCACCAGCGCGGGGCTGGCCCTGACCTGGATGATGGGCTCGCTCAACGGCAAGGAATGGACGCTGGTGGCACCGCTGGCCGTGGCCGCGGCGGTGCTGCTGCTCGCGGCGCTGGGCATGGGCCGCTGGCTGGCCCTGTCCAGCCTGGGCGACGACGTCGCGCTCGCGCTGGGCTCGCGGATCGGGACGGTGCGCACCGTGGCACTGCTGCTGGCGGTGCTGCTGGCCGCGATCGCCACCGTGGTGGGCGGGCCGATCGCCTTCGTGGCCCTCGCCGCCCCGCAGATCGCGCGGCTGCTCTGCGGCGCGGCGCTGCCCCCGGTGGGCGCCAGCGCCCTGGTCGGGGCGCTCTTCGTGCTGCTCTCCGACGTGGCGGCGGCGAACCTGCTGGCCATCCCGCTGCCGGTGGGCGTGGCCACAGCGGTGCTCGGCGCGCCGTTCCTGATGTACCTGATCCTCAAACACCAACGGAGAACCTCATGATCCCGGCCGCATCCCGCCTCTGCGTCGAAGAGGTCACCCTGGGCTACGACGGGGACGACATCGTGCACCAGCTCAGCCTGGCCGTGCCCGACGGCGCGGTGACCTCGATCATCGGCCCCAACGGCTGCGGCAAGTCCACCCTGTTGCGCGCCATGGCCCGGCTGATGGTGCCGCGCTCCGGGCGCGTGCTGCTGGACGGGGAGCCGCTGCACCGCCAGCCGACCCGCTCGGTGGCGACCCGGCTGGGCATGCTGCCGCAGAACCCCACGGCCCCGGCCGGGCTGACCGTGGCGGATTTGGTCTCGCGCGGGCGCAATCCGCGCCAGCGCTGGTACCAGCAGTTCTCCGTCGGCGACGAGCGCGTGGTCGCCGAGGCGCTGGAGGCCACCGGCATCGCCGCGCTGGCCGACGTGCCGATGGACGAGCTCTCCGGCGGGCAGCGCCAGCGCGCCTGGATCTCGATGGTGCTGGCCCAGGAAACAGACATCGTGCTGCTCGACGAGCCCACCAGCTTCCTGGACCTGGCACACCAGGTCGAGCTCCTGGAACTGGTGCAGCGGCTGAATGCCGAGCACGGGCGCACGATCGTCATGGTGCTGCACGACATCTCACTGGCCGCCCGCTACTCGGACCACATGGTCGCGATGCGCCAGGGCCGGATCCATTCGGCGGGTTCCCCCTCCGAGGTCGTCACCGAGCGCGGGCTGGCCGAGATCTTCGGGCTGAGCGCGCAGGTAGTTGCCGACCCGGTCGCCGGACGCCCCCATGTCATCCCGCTGGGCAACGGGCCGCTGCCCGAAGCGCTGGCCTCCTCCGCGGAACGGACCGCGGAGGCCGCGGCGAAAGCCTAGCGAAACCCCACGGGCATTTCCGCTGCGGCCCGGGGTTCCCTGCGTGGCTTGGGGCCGCCCGGCCGGGTTACGGGGCGGGAGTCGCCGCGGGCGGTGCCGCGCGCAGGATCGTCAGCAGGCCCTCGGCATCCTTTAGCGCCTGCGCAGTGGCTGCTTCGGGGGTACTCTTCACGGCGCGGGTAGCCGTCAGCATCAGGCTGCCGTCAATGAGTCGGACCGACACCTGTTTGTTCTTCGCATTCCCGTTCACGCTTTCCAACATGGTGGCAGTGGTGAAGTGAGCGGAACTCGTGACCTCAAGCGGGGTCAGCTTGGAGGTGATCGTTTGGCCGCCCGCGGTGACCGCGTAGGTGCTGCAGGACTGGTCCAGGTGCTGCTGCGCCGCCACGTTGGCCACCAGGCCGGCACGGTCGCGGTAGGAGGCAATTGTCAGGTCGCCGCCGGCGTTCTGCGGCAGGACGGCTGCCGCCATGGCCGCCTGGTCCAGCTGGTCGGTCAGGCTGCCCACCCCGTAGAGTCCGCACTCGGCAGGAACCACTGTGACGCCCTCAAGCCACTTTTGCGCCTCCGGCAGTTGCTTGCGCAGCGCTTCCTGGTCATTGACGACTGTTCCGGGGGTCGCTGCCGCCCATTGCTGCACAGCGCTTTTCAGTGCAGCGGCATCCAGGTAACCCAGTTCGGCCCTGCCCGACGGACCAGCGGTCGGGCTGGCGGAGCCCGGCTCGGTGACGGGCACCTCGACGGCGGTCGGCGATGATGCGCTGGGGCCCGGGACCGGGGCATCGGTGCAACCGGCAAGGGCCAGCAACAGGCCTGCTGCCGCCAGTGCGGTGGAGGTCCTGCGAATGGTTTCGTTGGTCCTTGGCATATGGGACGTCACGTCTAGCTTTCAGGTCGGCGGTCCTCAAGGGGCACGCTGTGGCCGTGGTGGATGGTTCCGGCACCCGCCGGAAGGTCAGAAGAGGATGGTGGCGAACTCGCCGACCTCTTCGAAACCGACTTTGCGATAGGTCGCAAGGGCAGGTGCGTTGTAGTCGTTGACATAGAGGCTGGTGGTGGGGGCAAGTCGCAGGGCGTAGTCGGCGACCGCGGCCATGTAGCCGGCAGCCTTCCCGCCGCCGCGGTGCTCGGGGTTCATCCAGACCCCCTGGATCTGTGTGGCCCGGGTGGTGACGGTTCCCAGTTCGGCCTTGAACCGGATCGCGCCTTCAGTGTCCAGGGCGATCAGCGAATGTCCCGAATGGATCAGCGAGCGGACCCTCGAACGGTAGAACGACCCCCCATTGACCAGCGGGGAGTAACCCAGCTCTTCCTCGAACATCAGCGCGCAGGCCGGCAGCACCAGGTCGTACTCCCCCGCGTGGCTGGCCCGCAGGGAGGGCTCCGGCTCGATGGCGGGGGCCTTGGAGAGCGTCATGAAGGGCTGGTTGGGCCGCACGCTGAAGGCCTGCTGCGGACCCTCGGCGAGGACCTTCCACATCCCCATGACGGCATCGGCCGGGCCGAAGCAGGAAGCAAAACTCCGGTTCAGCGATTTCACGACGTGCCCGAATTCCCCGGCGTCCTCGGCGGTGACATTGATCGGCACGATATTTGCACCGATCCAGCAGGCCGAGACCAGCAGCGCCCCGTCGAACCGGCCCACGATGAGCGATCCGCCCAGACCCGGCCTGGCGGATCCGGTGACGGCCAGCTGCGCATCCATGAAGATGTTGGCGACCGGATCGATGGAAACGAGGGCGCGGAGAGCCGCGGTATCGGCGTCATCGAGGACACGGATACTTGCGGAGAGCGACTCTCCGGCGCCCGGGTTGCGTCTAGCTGACGGTAACCACGGGGCCACCTTGGACAGGATTTTCTCCATCCACGTTCCCCATTTCCTCGGCGATGCGCATCGCCTCTTCAATCAGTGTCTCAACAATTTGGTCTTCGGGCACCGTCTTGATGACTTCGCCCTTCACAAAGATCTGCCCCTTGCCGTTGCCCGAGGCAACACCGAGGTCGGCTTCGCGTGCCTCGCCGGGGCCGTTGACGACACAGCCCATGACTGCCACGCGCAGTGGGACCTCAAGTCCTTCCAGCCCGGCGGTGACCTGGTCGGCCAGCGTGTAGACGTCGACCTGGGCGCGTCCACAGGACGGGCAGGAGACGATTTCCAGCTTGCGCGGGCGCAGGTTCAGGGATTGCAGGATCTGCGCTCCAACCTTGACCTCCTCGACCGGCGGGGCCGAGAGCGAGACGCGGATGGTGTCGCCGATGCCCTTGGAGAGCAGCGCGCCGAAGGCGGTGGCTGACTTGATGGTGCCCTGGAAGGCGGGTCCCGCCTCGGTGACGCCCAGGTGCAACGGCCAGTCGCCGCGTTCGGCCAACAGCTCGTAGGCACGGACCATGACGACCGGGTCGTTGTGCTTGACCGAGATCTTGAAGTCGTGGAAGTCGTGTTCCTCGAAGAGCGAGGCTTCCCAGACGGCGGATTCGACCAGCGCCTCGGGGGTCGCCTTGCCGTACTTCTCCATCAGGCGCGGGTCCAGCGAACCGGCGTTGACTCCGATGCGGATGGAGGTGCCGGCGGCCTTGGCGGCCTCGGCAATCTGCTTGACCTGGTCGTCGAACTTGCGGATGTTGCCCGGGTTCACGCGGACGGCGGCGCAGCCGGCGTCGATGGCGGCAAAGACGTACTTCGGCTGGAAGTGGATGTCGGCGATCACGGGGATCTGCGACTTCTTTGCGATGATCGGCAGCGCCAGCGCGTCGTCGGCCGACGGGCACGCAACACGCACGATGTCGCAGCCGGTGGCCGTGAGTTCGGCAATCTGCTGCAGCGTGGCGTTGATGTCGGTGGTCGGCGTCGTCGTCATCGACTGGATGCTGACGGGGCTGTCGGAACCCACACCGACGGAACCGACCTTGATCTGTCGGGTCTTGCGCCGCGGCGTGAGGACCGGGGGTGGCGTCGATGGCATGCCGAGACTGACCGGGATCGAGGTCAAGATTTCCTCCGAGGTGTAGAGAATGGAAGCTTTTTCCATTATCCCCCCGCAACCCGGCCCGCGGGGCCGTAATCTCGCAGGGCGAAGCCGGACGCGCGTCCGCGACATCAAAGTGCCGTGATCACGCGGGTTTGCTACCTAGGCGTGGTGACTGAGCTCACCCGTGACCGGGCTCCATTCGGTGATCCGCAGGGCGGCAATGGAGCCGCTGACCGCGAACGGGTCGTCCTTCAGGGTCTCGGCCAGTGCCGCCTGGCTCGGCGCCGACAACAGCAACAGGGCGCCGGATCCGTCCACGTAGGGGCCGGAGGCGACCAGCGCAATTTCGCCGGCCAATCCGGACAGGAACTCGCGGTGCCCGGGGCGGTGCTCATCACGGATGGCATCGGAACCGGCCGCGTATACATATTCGACTGCAAAAACACTCATGAGCTACAGCCTAATGCTTGCGAAAGCCAAATGGGTTGCGTGGCACAGTCAAGCCGCGCGGAGGGCCCCTGCCATGTCCCGGGAGGGACCTCAGAGGCGCCGTTTAGGGAATCATCCGGTCAGCCAAGGAGCGAGATGTGCGGCCTTGCGGTGACGGCCGCAATGAATGTGATCGATCCCAGGCTCAGGGAAAAGCTTCCAGGGGTCAGAACATCATCAGCATGAATCCCGCCACGGTACACAGGATCCCGGTCCCCGTGAGTATCCAGCCGATGAGCAAGGCGTGGTTGTCACGCGGGGGCGGCCCCAGTCCCCACCGGGCGGGATGGCACTTATCGTAATGGAGTTCGACTTGCGTTCCCACATCCAGGATTTGGACTTCTGCGGGGTCGTGCAGGGCGAGGCGCGGCGTGTTTTCACTATCTGACCAGCGGAAGCCTTGAAATCCACCGGCTTCGAAGACCTCGGCAGTGGTCGTGGTCCACTGGCACCGGCGCCTTGCCACGATCCAGCCCGCGATGAGCAGCGGAATCCCAGGGACAAATCCCACCCACGTCATCATTTCCAACATGGGGCCCAAGGCACCTGCGGGTCCGGTCATGCTCCAATCTTATCCGCTGCCAAGTGCAGTCATCGTTGCCGGCTGCCGCTGCGTTGTAGCACTACGACTGGCTGTGGTGATAAGCGCCGGGGTGCACCGAGTCGGCCTCGTGGGACTTGACGGACAGTGAACACTCGTCTCGGCAATCCTAAGGCGCGGAGCGGGGTACCGGTCACCTGGACTGGACCCAAATCCACGGGAGACGCGGGCACTTCCGTCGAGGGCGACTTTCCGTCATCCTGAAATCGGAACGACACGGAGTCTCGCGAAGGATTCAGGGGTGGTCATGTCACCGAAAGGCGGGGGGACATGGGACCCCTTGATCGTGGGGGTCATTCCCCGGCAGCACCCCGAGGTCATCTCACACGGGTTGGTGCTTGCCGAGCAGCTTGATCGTGCCATGATCTTCGCTTACGTGGAGACCAACAGTTACCTGACGGAGTGGAACCTCCAGGAAGACATCAGGGATCTTTCGTTGCATCCACGCGACCTCGATGAGGACATGACCGCGGATGCCCTGGAAATCCTTGCCGTTGTTGAAGCGAGGATGGAGGGAAGTTCTACCGTCTGGACCTTGCGTATCCTGGCGGGCGAGATCTGGAAGGCATTGGCGCGCCTGGCCTCGGAAACCGACGCTTCAATGATCATTGTGGGGACCAGGAAGCCCACGTTTGGGGCGCATGTTTCCCAACTGCTCAACGGTGCCACGGCTTCACATCTCGCCGCGCACCAGCACCGGCCGGTTCTGGTGGTGCCAAGCATGGCCAAGCCCAAAGGGCGCCGGGTGTAGTCCGTGTATGTTTGCGCTGTGGGCCCACAAGGGGCCGGCGGATACACGGCGCCGGAGCGCCGTCGGGCACTCCTGCCGTCCTACAGAAAGGGTGCGCTCCTTCACGAAGCGCACCCTTGTGTACGTAGTTATGAGGGCATGGATGGATTTAGCCGGCTACGACGAGGCGCTGGTACTGTCCTGCACCTCTCCGACCAGTTCCTCGATGATGTCCTCCAGGAAGAGCACCCCGGTGGTGGCGCCCTCGGCGTCAAATACGCGGGCTACGTGGGCGCCGGTGCGGCGCATGGCGGCCAGCGCGTCCTCCAGCTCGCCGCCGCAGAAGGTGGAGGCCAGGGAGCGGATCCGCTTGGTCGGAACCGGCTCGTGGAGCTTCTGGGTCGTGGTCAGGTCCATAACGTCCTTCAGGTGCAGGTAGCCAACGAGTTCCCTGTCGTCGTTCACCAGGATGTAGCGGGAATAGCCGTGCTGGGCCACCGCGGCCTGGATGGCGGCCGGGGAGGAACCTTCCGGCAAAAGGACCATCGCATCGAGCGGCACCTCCACGTCGGAGACCTTCTTCGTGGTGAATTCGAACGCCTTGCCCAGGGTGCCGTTGGCATCGGACAGCATTCCGTCGCGGGTGGATTGCTCCACAATGGCCGCCACCTCGTCCAGGGTGTAGGCGCTGGTGGCCCCGTCCTTGGGCTCCACCCGGAAGAGACGCAGGATGGAGTTGGCGATGCCGTTCAGGGTCCAGATCACCGGTTTGACGATGCGGGCCACCATGACCAGCGGCGGCGCCAGGATCAGGGCGGCGCGCGTGGGCACCGAGAAGGAGATGTTCTTCGGAACCATCTCGCCGATCACCACGTGCAGGAACGTGACCAGCAGCAAGGCCGCGACGAAGGCGATGATGCCGATGGCCTCCGCGCTCAGTGAGGTGAAGCCGAGCGGGATTTCGAGCAGGTGGTGGATCGCCGGCTCTGAGACGTTCAGGATCACCAGCGAGCATACGGTGATGCCCAGCTGGCTGGTGGCCAGCATCAGCGTCGCGTGCTCCATGGCCCACAGCGTGGTCTTGGCCGCCTTGGAGCCGGCCTCGGCCTTCGGCTCGATCTGCGAACGCCGGGCGGAGATGACGGCGAATTCGGCGCCGACAAAGAACGCGTTGATGACCAGCAGCACGACGAGCCAGATGATTCCGGGAAGATATTCACTCATGGGTCAGGTCCTGGGTCATGTTCTCGATGATTTGGTCGTGTTCGCTCTGGGAGGGGTCGCCCGGGGTGAATTTCAGGCGTTCGATGTGGGTGCCCAGCACGCGTTCGACGCGCAAGGTGCCCTCGGGGAGGGTCACTTCGTCGCCGAGTTCGGGGATCCGGTCCAGTTGGTCGGTGACGAAGCCTGCGAGGGTGTCATACTCCTCGCCGTCCGGGACGTTGATCCCGGTGCGGTCCAGCAATTCGTCGGGCCGCAATGAGGCATCGAAGGTCACGGATCGTCCGGTTTTCACGACGCCGACACGGACCTTGTCGTGTTCGTCCTCGAGTTCCCCTACGATCTCCTCGACGAGGTCTTCGAGGGTGACGATTCCGGCAGTGCCGCCGTGTTCGTCGGAGACGATGGCAACCTGCAGGCCCTGCTGGCGGAGCAGTCCCAGGAGCGATTCAACGCCCATGGACTCGGGGATGCGCAACGGTGCATGCATCAGGTCGGTGGCGAGCAGTGTCGCGCGTTGCTCCATGGGAAGGGCAAAGGCCTGTTTGACGTGCAGCACGCCCAGGATCTCGTCGCGGTCCCGGCCAATCACCGGGAATCGGGAGAACCCGGTCGCGATGGCCAGGGCGATGATGTCCTCGGCGTGGTGCTCCGCATCCACCGCGACCATGCGCACCCGCGGGGTCATGACATCGGCGGCACTGTGTTCGGAGAAACGCAGCGTGCGGTGCAGCAGCGTGGCGTGGTCCTGGTCAAGGACCCCCTCCAGTGCCGATCGGCGCACCAGCGAACTGAGCTCCTCGGCACTGCGCGCCCCGGAGAGTTCTTCCTTGGGCTCGATGCCGAAGGAGCGGATGATCCCGTTGGCAGTGTTGTTGAACAGCAGGATCACCGGCTTGAAGACGGTGGTGAACAAGGCCTGGAAGGGCACAACGATCTTGGCGGTGGCCAGCGGCAGGGCGAGGGCGAAGTTCTTGGGGACCAGTTCGCCGATGATCATGGAGAAGACGGTGGCGAGGAAGATGCCGATCACCGCTCCGATGCCCGGCACGATCGCTTCAGGAACCCCGGCGCCCAGCAGTGGCCCACGCAGCAGGGAGCTGATAGCCGGTTCGAAGGTGTAACCGGTGAGCAGCGTGGTCAAGGTGATGCCCAGTTGGGCGCTGGAGAGGTGGGTGGAGGTGATCTTCAGGGCCTT
Source organism: Paeniglutamicibacter sulfureus (assembly GCF_030512175.1). Lineage (GTDB taxonomy): Bacteria > Actinomycetota > Actinomycetes > Actinomycetales > Micrococcaceae > Paeniglutamicibacter > Paeniglutamicibacter sulfureus. Next base: position 399,034 of record NZ_JAULBL010000001.1, read on the forward strand.
GATGGTGGGGCCCAGGCGTTTTTCACCGCGCGCGGCGCGGGCTTCAAGGTCGTTGCGGTCCAGGTTGACCAGCGCGAATTCGGAGGCAACGAACAAGCCGGTGCCCACGGTGAGGACCAGGCCAATGCCGATCATGATCCATTCATACATTGGGGCGCCCCTCTCCGGTGGGTGTCGGAATCAATCCGGCAGACGTGGAGAAGGGCCAGGGCATGTGGGAAGGGGGGTCATCCATAGTGGAACAAACTCTATACGAATTAGGTGCGAGGTTTCTGAGCACCCCCGCTCGTCGCGGCAGCAACGAGCTGTCGCCGGCGTCGGCAATCCCAGACGGAATGAATCAACGGACTGGCTGCCTTGAATCCAGCACCACCGGTGAAAGCATAGGCGAGACATTGGTTAGGCGCCTATCCCCGACTGGACGTAGCATCCCGGACCTCACCAACCAGTTCCTCCAAGACATCCTCGAGCGCCACGACACAAATGCCACTGACCGGATTCGAAGTTCCCTCAATGAGTGCCAGATGGGCGTTGAGTTTCTGCATTTCCTGCATCACCGGGCGCAGCTTCGCATCTCGTGGAACCGAAACCAAGGGGCGGATCGAACCCGGGGGAAGCGTTTCGTGGCGATGCTCTGCGGACATGGAGAGGATGTCCTTGACATGTACGTACCCCACCAGCAATCCGTCATCGCCTTGTACCGGAAAGCGCGAGAAGCCGGTTTCCACGCACAGCTTTTCCAGCTCGGTGACGGTGGCGGAACAGGAAACGGTTCGTAGCTGATCCGCGGGAATGGCTACATCGGCCGCGGTCAAGCTCTCGAAATCCAGGGCGCCGGTAAGCAGCGCAATTTCGTCCTCATCCAACAATCCTTCCCTGCCGGATTCGGCGATGAACCCACGGACCTCCTCGGAGGTGAACGCAGAGGCTACTTCGTCGCGGGGTTGGGCCTTGAAAGCCCAGCGCACCACCAGGTTGGCGCTGTGGTTCATGGTCCAGATCACCGGACGGAAGACCATAACGAACACCCTCAGCGCCGGGCCAAGGATGAGCGCCGAGGGGACCGGACGGACGATTGCCATGTTTTTGGGCACCATTTCCCCCAGCACCATGTGCAGGAAGGTCACTATCAGCAGGGCCAACAGCAATGCGACCGGGTGTATGAGCTCCACCGGCACACCTACAGAGGTCAGCGGACCTTCGATGGCTGGGGCTATCGCGGGTTCACCGACGGCGCCGATCAACAGGGAACACGCGGTGATGCCCAGTTGGGTGGCGGCCAGCGAGGTGGAGACGTCTTCCATTCCCTTGAGCGCCCAGCGGGCGGCCCAGGCGCCGGTGGCGGCCTTCGGTTCGATCTGGTCGCGGCGGGCCGAGACCATGGCGAACTCGGCACCCACGAAGAAGGCATTGCCAGCCAGCAGCAGGGCCAGGAGCAAGAGCGCGGTTCCCTCGATCACCGGCGCTCACCTTTGTCCCCGTGCCCGCCAACACCATCAGGGGTGCGGCCCGGGGATCGGCGGGCAATGATCCGGTCCACCCGGTGCCCGTCCATCTTCAGCACCACCAGGGAAACCTCGATGGGTGTGGGCAGGCCGTTTTCGTCAAGGTTCACCCGGTCGACCGCGTGGAGGGTGATCTTGTCTCTTGTGCCGGGCAGGTGGTCGAGCTCTTCGGCCATGAGCCCGCCGAGGGTGTCGGATTCCTCGCCCTCGGGTATTTCCAGGGCCATGATGTCACCGAGTTCGTCCGGACGCAGCAATCCGGAGATCCCGAGGGCACCATCTCGGTAGCGGCGGTAGCGTTGGACCTTGGCGTCCTGCTCGTCATCGATTTCCCCGACGATTTCCTCGATCAGGTCCTCAAGGGTCACGATGCCTGCGGTCCCGCCATATTCGTCGATGACCACCGCCATCTGGAGCCCCGGCTGGCGCAGCTCGCGCAGCAACGGGTCAAGGGTCATGGATTCGGAGACCACCGGTATCGGGACGGTGATCTCCCGGACCAGGCGGGTTGCGCGCTGCTGGTAGGGGACGGCCAGGGCGTGTTTGAAATGGACCGCCCCAAGGATCTCGTCCACGGTGTCCCCGTGGACAGGGAAGCGCGAGTATCCGCTGGAGGCCGAGAGGTCGATGAGTTCCTGCACGTTGTGCCGACTCAGGAACATCACCTGTGGGCGAGGGCGCATGACATCCGAGGCGGTGCGGTCACCGAATTCGATGGAACGGGCCACCAGTTCGGCCGTGCCCGGATCCAGGGTACCTTGCTGCCCGGAACGAGAGACCACTGCGGCAAGTTCCTGGGGGGTGCGGGCGCTGGCAAGTTCTTCCGCGGGGGTGAATCCCAGGAGTCGCAGGATCCCGTTCGCCGAGGAGTTCAGGATCTTCACCAACCAACCGAACAGGAACATGAAGATCCTCTGCGGGTGCACCACTAGTTCGGCCACTCGAATCGGTTCGGCGATGGCCCAGTTCTTGGGCACGAGTTCACCGAACACCATTTGCGTGAACGTGGCGATGATGAAGGCCGCGGTGAGTGCCGTGCCCGTCGCGGTGGCCCGTGGGATGTCGGCCAGGGCAAACGCCTCGGTGAGCAGGACGCCGAGGGACGGTGCCATGAGGAACCCGGCAACCAAGCTGGTGAGGGTAATGCCCAGCTGCGCACCGGAGAGATTGGTGGAAGTCTTCTTGAGGGACCGTTCCAGCACAAGGGCGCGTTTGTTACCGGATTCCCCGGCCGCACGCACGGTGTTTCGGTTGACGGTGAGAAAAGCGAACTCGACGGCCACAAACAACGCATTGGCCAGAATGAGAAGAACAAATACCCCCAGCAGTATCCAGGCGCTCACCAGGTTCTCCCACCCCTGGACACCGTGCAGCGAAGGCTACTCGGAAGCTCACTGTTCAATCTGCAGGAGGGGAGGCAACGCGACGGTAAGCGCCGGCAGTCGGCACCGGCCATCTGTCCTCGAGGTTGCTCTGTCCGGGGGACGAAGGACCTACCTTCGAGGACATCACAACCCAGGCGGTCATGGGCAGCGGAGCTCCTCTGGGTGGCCGGGGTCATGTCGCGAACTATTCAGGGGCTCTGTTGGGCACCACGAGCATTGGCAAAGAAATATGCTGCAACAACGCTTGACTGACCGACCCGTGCATCCACCCGGACAGGCCGCCGAAACCCCGGGTCCCGACAACGAGGAGGACCGCGTCCCCGGCGGCGTGAGCGATCTCGGGGACCGGCTTGCCTGCCACGTAATGGAGGCTGATTTCCAGCCCGATAAACCGCTCCTTGGTGTGGGTCAGAAGCTCGGTCAGGGAAGAACCATAGGATTCCTCATGTTCGGTGGCAGCAACGGTCACCACGCTCAGGGAAAGACCATCGCGCTGCGCAAGACCCGCTGCGGTGTGGAGCAGGCTCATCGCCCCGGGCCCGGGTTCGACCGCAACGACGACGCGTCCCACGGATAGAGCATGCCCGTTCTCCGTACCTTGGCCGGACGGGCGGGACTCCCAGCCATGGGGAATGACGGCCGTGGGACTATGCGCGTGTGCGGCCAGTGCAGAGGAGACACTGCCCAGCCGGGCGCCGATTGCCGAGTGGTGTCTTCGTCCAACCACAGTTAAGCCCGCGTCGTTCGAAAGCTTCACCAAGACTTCGTTGGCGCGTCCCGGGAGCGCGATGCCCTGCGACGAGACGCCTAGGCGGCGGGCCTCGGTTTCCAAGCCTTGAAAGAGTCGTTCCGCATCACGATGGGCGGTTTGCAAGTACGCTGAGTCAATCGACGGATCTGCAATCGTGGGACTCGGAAAGACGTTGGCGAACCATACGGGCCATTGTCGGAACCCCGCCTCACGCACGGCCCAAAGGGCTGCGCCTCGGCTTTCCGGCGAACCATCTACACCAGCGAGAACAACGTTCTCCATGGCTTCATCCTAGTGGAAAACCGCTCAGGATCGTATGCCCCGGACCATCATTCATGTCATGTGGACTACTCAGGCCTTGATGTGAGCGGGAACCGCTCGGCAGGTCCGCGAAAGATCGGGGAAATCACTGCGGCCATCCAACGGCCCGTGCCCCTAGACCAGGTCGTCCATCAGCCGGGCGAGGATGTCGTTCATGGCGAGCAGACCGACCAGCTGGCTGCCTTCAACCACGATGAGCCGGCTGAGTTGGTAACGGCTCATCAGTGCCGCCGCCTGACGCACGGAGAGGTCCTCGTTCACGGCGATGGCCGGTATCGTGGCGGTGTCATAAACGTTGAGAAGATCCACGTCCCCTTCTTCGGCGACGACGGTCTGCAGGAGTTCCCGGTAGCTGAGCATCCCATAGGCGTCATGGGCATGCTGCCGCTCCACCACCAAGCTCTTCACCTGGCGATCCTTCATCAGCGACAGTGCTTCCCGCAGCGTGTTGTACGGGGAAATCGTGACGACATTGGGGACCATGATGTCCTTGACGGTGAGCATGTTCTTCCTCCTCGTGTGTCGGGCCCGGATGGGCACGGCGTCAGTCTTCTCCGCGGCGCAGATGTTCTTCAAAACTTTGCACCTGTTGCGGGTCGATCCCCGTCAGGTGCTCGATGGGCACAGCGAAGGCCAGACCACGGGAGTCGGTCCCCCGCACCAATATGCCGTGAAGTTCTTTCAGGATGGGTGCTGTCAGGTGTTTTCCCACGACCATCAGCAACACCGACTGTGTACCTTCAAAGGTCAACCCGAAGAAGGTCTTTCTGGATTCGCCCCCGATGCCCTTGCCCGACAGGATCGTCACGCCCGTGGCCCCGACTTGCTGGGCATGCCTGATGACCTTGTCTTCCAGTTCCTCCGGGGCGATGACGATGATGGCGGTGAATTTCATGTCCGTTCCTTCCTCAGCCGGGGAAATCTCTCCATCACCATGGCATACACCATGACGGCAATGACAGGGAAGATCGAGGCAAATGCGATCAATCCGAACCCGTCAATGAGTACGTCGCGTCCTTCGACAGCAGCAGCAAGGCCGATGCCCAGAGCGGTGACCAGCGGCACCGTGACTTCCGAGGTCGTCACTCCTCCCAGGTCGAATGCCAAGCCGATGATATGTCTCGGGGCGAAAAAGACCAGAACAACCGCGACCGCGTAGGCGGCCATGATGAAGTAGTGGAAGGGTCCCCCGGTCAAGATGCGGTATACGCCGAAGCCGATCCCCAGCCCTACCCCGACGGCGACAATAACCCGCAAGGTGACCGCGCCGACTTTCCCTGGGGATGCAGCCTGTGCCTGCTCGCCGATCGCCACCAGCGCGGGCTCGGCCATGGTGGTGGCAAAACCAATCAGGAGCGCAAAGAGCAGGATCATGGCCGGCACCCCCTGGGCGATGAGTTGCTCCGCCATGAGCGTCCCCAGGGGAAAGAGCCCGATCCGCAGCCCCACGACGAAGGCGTACAGACCCACCAAGACCATGGCGAAGCCGGTGACGACCCGTAGCGGGTGGGCCAGTCTGCGCCGAAGCACAACCCACTGGAAAAATAGGACCACGGCCACGATGGGCAGCACCTCCCGGATCATGGATGCCAGCCCAAGGATCATGCCCACTACCCAGCCCGTCGGATTCTCCGCGGGCTCCGCGACCGGCCCTGCCCCGATATCGCCGAAGCGGAAGACCCAGATCCCGTACAGCTGCACGCCGATCATGGGCACCATCACGCTCAGCGCCACCAGGCCGAACCCGTCCGACAGCAGGCTGCGCCCCCTGATCGAGTTGGCCAGTCCCAGTCCGATGGCAGCGATCAGCGGGACGCTCACAATGTTGGTGGTCACCCCGCCGGAATCGTACGCTAGGCCGATGATCTCCGCCGGGGCCACATAGGTCAGCGACAGCACCACGGCGTATCCGGCGATCAACAGCCAATGCACCGGCCAGCCGCGCAGCACGCGCAGGATTCCCACCACCAGGACCAGTCCCACCGAACCGGCAATGACAAAGCGCAGCGCCAACCCGTTGATCCGCCCGTCGCTGACCAGCTGCGCCTGCTCGGCGATGGCGATCACGGCAGGCTCCGCGACGGAGGCTGCGAATCCGATGGCAAATCCGAAGGGCAGCAGCAGTCCCAGTGCCCCGCGCCGGACGAACTGGTTGGCCAGGTTCTTCCCGACCGGGAAGATGCTGAGGTCAAGGCCGAACAGGAACAAGGCAATGCCCACCGCCACGATCAACAATCCCGCCACCAGGGTCAGGGGGTCATCGGGCATGGAGCGGAACACCAGCCACTGGAACAAGACCACGACGGCCACGATGGGCAGCAGGTTCCGCAGCGCCTTCAGGAATTCGCGGGCGAATCGGCCGAGGTGCTCCATCGGGTCCTCTCGCGAAATCGTTCCTGCACATACCTTGACCTTCAGTCTGCAGGTCTCACCTGGCAGTGTCCACCACCCGGGAACAGCGGAAAGCACCCGCAATTCACATCCGTACCGCACCTTCTGCCGGGTGCCCTTGCCTCGGTTCCGGGCGGGTCATGGTGGCCTGCATGCGGGCAGACAGCGGTAAGTTGACCGTAGACGGGTCGAGGGCACTGGTCCCGGTGGACCGGGGCGACGGCGCGCCGGATCAACAGGACATTGAAGCGCTCTGGCCGGGCTGGCGAAGCAGCCTGCCCGGTTCCAGGACATCGACGGATTCGCCGACGTCGGAAGGCGGCGTGGCGCACGGGTAATGCCTTCCCCGAAGGTCAGCCGAAGATCGACACCGGCTTGACGATGTCTGCGTAGATCAGCACCGCACCCATCACCAGCATGCCCACCGCGACCACGTAGGTCAGCGGAAGCATCTTGGCGATGTCCACCGGCCCCGGATCGGGTCGCCTAAAGACCTTGGAGAAGAACCGGCGCACCGATTCGAAGAGCGCGCCGACGATGTGCCCGCCATCCAGCGGCAGCAGCGGGATCAGGTTGAAGACGAACAGCGCGATGTTCAGCCCGCCGATCAGCGAGATCAGGCTGGCTGCCTTGTCGGCCACCCCGATCTGCTCCATGGCGCTGATTTCGCCGGCAATCCGGCCCACGCCCACCACGGAGATCGGTCCGTTCGGATCGCGCGGGGTGTCGGAGAACGCGGCCTTGCCCACCGCGGCAACGCGGGCGGGCAGATCGAGCACCACCGCCGCGACACCCGACACCTGCTGTCCCACCGCAGGAAGGACGGCCGAAACCGGCTGCTGGATGTTTCGCACGTCCGAGCCCATGCCGATGAACCCGACCTCCACGGTCTGCGGGTTACCTGCGGCGTCGGTGACGAGCTGCCCCTGGTCGTTGATCACCGGGCGTTCGGTCTTGTAGGGGGTGATGGTGGTGGAGTGTTCAACGCCCTCGCGCTCGTAGGTCAGCGGGACGGACTCGCCGGCATGGCCGCGGATGGCCTGGGTCAGCGCCACCCAGTCGGTGGTGCCCACGGGGGCTCCGTCGAAGGAGGTGACCACGTCGCCCGGGCGCAGGCCCGCGGCGTAGGCGGGGCCCGGGGCGTCGGAAGGCAGGCAGCCGTTGTTGACCGAGGAGTCGCGGGAGGATTCCTCGCCCAGGGGCACTACGCACTGGTAGACCTCCTCGACGGTGCTGGTCTGGGAGGGCATGCCGAACCCGACGGTGACGATGCCGATCATGACCACGCCGATGAGCAGGTTCATCACCGGGCCGCCGAGCATGATGATGATGCGCTTGTAAACCGGCAACTTGTAGAACAGCCGGTTCTCGTCCCCCGGCTGCAGCTGCTCCGCGGCTGCATGCCTGGCCTCGTCGGCCATCTGCTGGAACATGCCGGTGGAGGACTTGCGCAGGATCGGAGCGTCGGTGGCGCCGACGACCCCCTTGTTCTTGGCCGGCGGGTACATCCCGATCATCGCGATGTAGCCACCCAGCGGGATGGCCTTGAACCCGTATTCGGTGTCCCCGCGTTTGAAGGACCACAGCGTCTTGCCGAAGCCGATCATGTACTGGGGCACGCGCACGCCAAAGCGCTTGGCCGGGACCAAGTGCCCGACCTCGTGCAGGCCGATGGAGAAGGCGATGGCGACGACCATGACCAGGACGCCGAGGATGAAAAGGAGGGTGCTCACAGTGATTCCAAACGCTTGGCGGCTTCTGTTCGTGCCCAGGACTCTGCGGCCAGCACGGAATCCAGGTCCAGGGTGCCGGGCTCGGGGTCGTAGCCCTGCAGGATGGCGTCGACCGTTTCGACGATGTCGGTGAAGCGGATGGCCCCGGCGTGGAATGCCTCGACGGCTTCTTCGTTCACGGCGTTGTACACGGCCATGTGCGTGGGCGAGGCGGCCGCGGCGGCCTTGGCCAGCTCGATGGCCGGGAAGGCAGCGGCATCCAGCGGCTCGAAGGTCCAGGAGGAGGCCGTGGACCAGTCGCACGGGGCGGTGGCCCCCGGCACCCGCGCCGGCCAGCCGATCCCCAGGGCGATGGGCAGGGCCATGTCAGGCGGGGAGGCCTGGGCGATGGTGGAGCCGTCGATGAATTCGACCATGGAGTGCACGATGGATTGCGGGTGCACCACCGCCTCGATGTTCTCCAGCGGCACGTCGAAGAGCAGGTGCGCCTCGATGACCTCCAGGGCCTTGTTGACCATGGTGGCCGAGTTGGTGGTCACCACCTTGCCCATGTCCCAGGTCGGGTGGGCCAATGCCTGTTCCGGGGTGACCTCGCGCAGCTGCCCGCGGTCCCAGCCCCGGAAGGGTCCGCCGGAAGCGGTGACGATGAGCCTGTGCACTTCATCCGGGGTGCCGGCGCGCAGCGCCTGGGCCAGGGCGGAATGCTCGGAGTCCACCGGGACCAGCTGTCCGGGTGCGGCGGCGTCCTTGACCAGCGCGCCTCCGACGATCAGCGATTCCTTATTGGCCAGGGCCAGCAGGTGGCCCGCATTCAGCGCAGCGAGCGTGGGGGGCAGGCCGATGGAGCCGGTGATGCCGTTGAGCACCACGTCGGCGTCAGGGAACGAAGCGATTTGCGTTGCCGCGTCGGGCCCGGCGAAGAGTTGCGGGTCGTAGCCCTGGACCCCGGCGGCGTCCTTGGCCGCGGCGATCGCGGCGGAGAGCGCGTCGATATCCGGGTGGGCGCAACCCACCGCGGCGGCCCGCGTGGCCACGGCCTGGGCTGCCAGCAGGGGCAGGTTGCTGCCGCCCGAAAGGGCTGCGACGGCAAATCTGTCGGGCGCCGCGGCGATGACCTCCAGACCCTGGGTGCCGATGGATCCGGTGGAGCCGATCAGTGTGATGCGGCGGATCGTGCCGGGAAGCGGAGGCGTGAAAGCCGTGGCCGGGCGGGGGGCGGAAAACTGCGCAATGTTCACCTGACCCATTATGTCCGCTCTTCCTGTGCCTACCCAATGGGCGGCGGGCGCAACGTCGCGGTACGCGCTGCCGCCCTTAACCGGGAATGGCCCCCGTTTCCCTCCGTGAAGGGGGAATCGGGGGCCACGTCCGGATGGCACGTGCGCGGCTAGCGACGCGTCTTGCCGCTGTGGCGCGGGCCGTGGATGTCCATGACCTGAACGTCTGCGGGCTCTTCGTTCTCGCCGTTGGCGGTCCCGGCCTCGGGTACCACCTCCACCGGCTCCACCAGTTCCCCGACCTCGGCCGCGGCCTTCGGGAACAGGCGGCGCAGCGCCTTGGCCAGCAGCGGCCAGAGCAGCACCAGGGCGATGATTACGTAGACGACCACGGCGATCGGCTCGCTGAACAGGCCGGCCGGGTCCCCGCCGCTGAGCTGCAGGGACTTGCGCAGTTCCTCCTCGGCCCGGGGGCCTAGGATCACGCCAATGATCAGCGGCAGCACCGGGATGCCGAAGCGGCGCATCGCGAAGCCCAGCGTGCCCAGCACCAGCAGGATGACCAGGTCAAAGGCCTGCAGGTTCACCGCGTACGCGCCCAGCGTGGCGAAGAACAGGATGCCGGCGTAGAGGTACTGGCGCGGCAGCTGCAGCAGCTTGGCCCACAATGGCGCCATGGGCAGGTTGACCAGCAGCAGCAACGCGTTGCCGATGAACAGGCTGGCGATCAACGCCCACACCAGCTTCGGTTCCTCCTCGAAGAGCAGCGGGCCGGGCTGGACCCCCAGCTGCATGAGCGCCAGGAGCATGACCGCGGCGGTCGCGTTGGTCGGCAGGCCCAGGGCCAGCATCGGGGTCAGCGTTCCGGCGGCCGAGGCGTTGTTGGCCGCCTCGGGACCCGCGACGCCTTCGATGGCGCCGTGGCCGAATTCCTCCGGGTGCTTCGAGAGCTTCTTCTCGGTGATGTAGGACAGGAACGTCGGGATCTCCGCGCCGCCGGCGGGCAGGGCGCCGAAGGGGAAGCCGTACGCGGTGCCGCGCAGCCAGGGCTTCCAGGAGCGCTTCCAGTCGGACTTGCCCATCCAGGGGCGTCCCACGGGAATCGTCTGGCTCCGGGTCTTGCGCAGGTGCGCGGCGATCCACAGTGCCTCGCCGATGGCGAAGATCGCCACGGCCACCACTACGATGTCCAGCCCGTCGGCGAGCAGCGGCTGGCCGAAGACCAGCCGGCCCTGTCCGCTGACCGGGTCCAGGCCGACCAGGCCGATGGCCAGGCCCAGCCCCAGGGCGGCAAAACCGCGCAGCTTGGAGGTACCCAGCACGGCGGTTACGGCGATGAGCGCCAGCAGCATGATGGCCAGGTAGCTCGGGTTGCCCAAGGACACGGCGAACTTCACCACCCAGGGGGCGATGGTGGCCAGCAGCGCGGTGCCGATGGTGCCGGCGACGAACGAGCCGATGGCCGCGGTGGCCAGTGCCTGGGCGGCGCGCCCCGCCTTGGCCATCTTGTGGCCCTCAATGGCGGTGATGACCGTGGCGGACTCGCCGGGGGTGTTCAGCAGGATGGAGGTGGTCGAGCCGCCGAACATGCCGCCGTAGTAGATGCCGGCGAACATGATCATGGCGCTGGTGGGTTCCAGCCCGTAGGTCACCGGCAGCAGCAGCGCGATCGCCATGGCCGGGCCGATGCCCGGCAGCACGCCGATGGCGGTGCCCAGCAGCACGCCGATCACGGCGAAGAGCAGGTTGACGGGGGTCACTGCGGTGGCGAACCCCTGCATCAGCAGGTTGAATGTATCCACTTAGAGCACTCCCTCGAGCAGGCCGGCCGGCAGGTGGATGCCCAGCCCCAGATAGAAGCCGTAGAAGGTGCCCACGGTCAGGGCCACGGAAATCAGTCCATCACGGATGTAGTTGCGCCCGCCCAGGGCCAGGACGCTGCCCCAAAAGAGGATGGTTCCGGAGATGGGCCAGCCCACCAGGTCGATGAAGACGATATTGAGGATAAAGACCAGCATCAGGGGAACGACGACCTTCCAGTCGATGGGCGTTCCGAGCTCGATGTCCTCGCCGTCCTCAGGCTCCGCCGCTCCCCCGCGCAGGATGTTCACGGCGAGCAGGATGGCGCAGCCCAAAAGCAGGGTCCCCACGATGTAGGGAACGGTCTTGGGACCCAGCCCGTCGGACTGCTGGAATGGCACATTCAAGCCAATGGCATCGATCACCACCATGGCCCCGACCGCCCCGAGCAGGGCCGCAAAGCCCAGCTCGGGGCGGTCCTTGAGCCAAACGGCTACTGGTTTCATGCCAATCCCAGGGCGGCCAGCACGTCGGAAACCCGCTTGTCCTGATCCGTGAGGAAGGTGGAGAACTCATCGCCGGTGATGAAGGCGTCGGTCCAGCCGTTGGTCTTCAGTGCCGCCTTCCATTCCTCGGAGGCGTGCATCTTCTCCATCGTGGCGATCCAGCGGGCCTTGGCCTCGTCGCTGATGCCCGGAGGGGCCACCAGGCCGCGCCAGTTGCTGAACTCCAGGTCGATGTCCGATTCCTTCAGGGTCGGGGCGTCGACGCCCTCGAGGCGCTCGGCGCCGGAGGTTGCCAGCACGCGGACGTCGCCGGACTGGATCTGCTTGAGGAATTCCCCGGCACCGGAGGCCGCGAATCCCAGCTTGTTGCCCAGGATCGCCGGCAGCAGGTCGCCGCCGCCGTCGTAGGAGACGTAGTTGACCTTTTTGGCGTCGATCCCCACGGCCTGGGCCAGCTGCATCGGCAGCAGGTGGTCGGGGCCGCCCGGCGAGGAGCCGCCGCCCACGGCCAGCTTGGACGGGTCCTTCTTCCAGGCCGCGACGAGGTCCTCGATGGTCTTGTACGGGGAGTCCTTCGAGACCATGATGGCCCCCGGCTCCTGGATCAGCCGGGCGATCGGGGTGGTGTCGGTCAGCCGGGCGTCGGTGTCGTTGGTGTAGCTCGCGCCCACCACGCCCAGGCCCATGAGCATGCCGAGGTCGTTGTTGCCCTTTTCGTTGACGATGCGCGAAAGGCCCACGGTGCCGCCGGCGCCGGCGAGGTTGAAGACCTCCACCGACTTGGCGATCTCCGCTTCCTCCATGACCTTGGCGCCGACGCGGGCCGTGGTGTCGTAGCCGCCGCCGGGGCTGTTGGGGACCATGATCCGCAGGCCCGTCACCGGGCCGGATTCGGCCGCGCTGCCGGAGGCGCCGGCGTCATTGCCGGTGACCCCGCAGCCGGTGGCGGCGAGCATGATGCCGGCCGCAACCGCTGCCAGCTTCAAGATATTGGTTCGTCCCATGGTGATTCCCATCTCAAATGCGAGTGAATGATGTGCACCACACTAGGCCGCCGCCAAGGCCGGGCAATTCTTGTGGTCGCAAAGAAAGTTGTGTACATAGTGTTCACGGTCACATTCGGTGCGGGTGCGCGATGTCGGTAGAGTTCACGCCGAAGGCGCATGCCGGACCGGGCGATTGGCGCCGGGTGCGTCATGGCACGGAAAGGACCGCCGGTGTCCGGCCACTCCCCCGCCCCGCGTTGGGGCCGCACCGCCCGGCTGAGCCTCGCGGGCCAGTTCCTGGGACTGCAATTGTTGATCCTGCTCGCCGTCATGGCCGGGGTCCTGGCCATGTCCCTGGCCCAGGCCACCCAGACCTTTGAACGCGTCGAGTCCCGGCGCTCGCTGGCCGCTGCCGAAAACCTCGCCGCGACCCCGCTGGTGCGCGCCCTGCTGCCCGAGGCCAGGCCCCGCTTCGGCTCGGCCCTGCCCTCGATCACCGAGTCGGTGCGCTCGGTCTCCGGCAGCAGCGAGGCGGTGCTGGTCAACGCCGAGGGGACCGTGGTGACAGCCTCAAATCCCGCCCTGCTCGGTGAGAAGTTCCCGCTGGGCGAATCCGAGGTCATGGAGGGCCGCGCATGGACCGGGTCCACGCAGCGCGGCGGCATCAAGATGCTCGAGGCACACGTCCCGGTGCTCGACGACGGCGGACGGCTCGTGGGATTCGCCGCCATGGGGCGCAGCTATCCCTCGCTGCTGGAGCGCCTGCTGGAGGCCACCCCCAACCTGCTGGTCTACCTGGGGGTCTCGGTGGCGCTGGGCACCCTCGGTTCGCTCCTGCTCTCCCGCCGCGTCAAGCGCCAGACCCTGGGCCTGGAGCCGGCGGAAATCACCGGGCTGGTCGAACACCGCGAGGCCATCCTGCACGGGGTCAAGGAGGGCGTGGTGGCCATCGACCTGCGCGAGCGCATCACCCTGGCCAATGACGCGGCACGCAGGCTGCTGGGCTGGCCCGAGGACTGCGAGGGCCGGACCCTGGCGGACCTTGCCATCGACGCGGCCCTGCGCGAGGTGCTGACCATGAAACAGGCCGAGGCCGACCGGCTGGTGCTGGTCGGCGAGCGCATGGTGGTGTTCAACCGCCGCCCCATGGAGGCCCGCGGCCGGCTGGTCGGCTCGGTGACCACGCTGCGCGACCGCACCGAACTGACGACCCTTGAAAAGGAACTGGGGGCCACGCGCATGACCACCGAGACGCTACGCGCGCAGACCCACGAGTTCGCCAACCAGCTGCACACCATCTCCGGGCTGATCCAGCTGGAGGAATACGACGAGGTGCTCTCCTACGTCAACGGGGTGAGCTTCAGCCGCACCCGGCTGCTGGACGACGTCACCCACCGCGTGGCAGACCCCACGGTGGCCGCGCTGCTCATTGCCAAGTCCGCGCTGGCCTCGGAGCGGGGCGTGGGCATCGACCTGGATCCGGCCTCGCAGCTGGGCCGGGTGGACGAGGCACTGTCGCGGGACCTGACCACGGTGGTCGGCAACCTGGTGGACAACGCCATCGACGCGGTGGCGGGGCGCCCCGACGCGCAGGTCAAGGTCCGGCTGGCCGAGGAAGACGGGACGGTGGTGGTCACGGTGCAGGACTCGGGCGAGGGGGTCGACGAGTCGAACGTTGCTAAGATCTTCGTGCAGGGCTACAGCACCAAGGCCTCCGCCTCCGAGGCGGGGCGCGGCTTCGGCCTGGCGCTGACCCGCCTGGTGTGCCTGCGCCGCGGCGGCGACGTCACGGTCGCCAACGACGAGGGGGCGGTCTTCACCGCCCGCCTGGGAAAAAGGGTTCAGCCATGATCAAGGTGCTCATCGTCGACGACGATTTCATGGTCGCGCGAATCCATTCGGGGTTCGTGGCGCAGATGCCCGGCTTCGAGGTTGCAGGGGTCGCCCGCACCGGGGCCCAGGCCCTGGCCGAGGCCCGCCGCCTGCGGCCCGATTTGGTGCTGCTGGACATCCACCTGCCCGACATTTACGGGCTGGAGCTGCTGGGCCAGTTGCGCGCGGAGGTCCCGGAGCTTGACGTGCTGGTGATCAGCGCCGCCCGCGAGGCCGAGACGGTGCGCCGGGCGCTGCGCGGGGGCATCGTGCACTATCTGATGAAGCCGTTCACCCAGGAGGACCTGCACCAGCGCCTGGAGCACTACCGGCGCACCTATCGTTCGCTGGGTTCGGCAGCCACCGCCGAGCAGTCCGACGTCGATGCTGTCTTCGGCATGGCCGGGGCCGACAAGCCGCTGCCCAAGGGTTGCGCGGCGGAGACCATGGAGCGGGTGCAGGGCATCCTGCGCGAGGCGGAGGCGGATCTCTCCGCGCTGGAGGTCGGCGAGATGCTGGGCCTGTCCCGGGTCAGCGCGCGGCGCTACCTGGAGTACCTCAACGAGGTCGGCCAGGCGCAGGTGCACCTGCGCTATGGCGGCGGGCGTCCCGAGCGCAGGTACAGCCGGCGCGGGGCCTGAGCCGCGGCCCCGCTACAGCCAGTCGTCCTCGCCGAAGGACCCGTTCTGCAGCTTCTGGTGCGCCTCGCGCGTGAACATCAGGCACACGCGCGTGGCCTCGGCCACCGTGATTCCGTCCTGGTTCTTGCCCACGTGGGAGAAGGTTGCCACCCCGAGCCCCGGCCGGGAGTTGGAGGGACGCAGGTCAACGATGTGCGTCTGGGTGTAGAGCGTGTCCCCCGGGAAGAGCGGGTGCGGGAACCGCACGTCTGTCAGTCCCAGCTGGCCCATCAGCGTCCCCTGGGTCAGCTGCGACACCGACTGGCCGACCATGGTGGCCAGGGTGAACATCGAATTCATGACCCGCCGCCCGAACGGCTGGGTCGCGGCGAAGGCGGCATCCAGGTGCAGCGCCTGGGTGTTCATGCTCAAGGTGGTGAACAGGACGTTGTCCGCCTCCGTCATGGTGCGTCCGGGCGAGTGCACGTAGACGGCCCCGGCATCCAGTTCCTCGAAGTAGAGGCCCCGCTCATGGATTTCGCGCACTTCGTCCTGCTCCGACATGTACCTCACGCACCCCTCGTGCTTGTGTGCGGTTGACCGGCCCCGCGGGTGCCGGTCAATCCCCTTGTCTTGCCATCCTACAAACTTCCCGGCCCTCCGGCCGTGATCCCTACAATCCCAGCGAGCGGGCGATGAGCAGCAACTGGACCTCGGTGGTTCCCTCGCCGATTTCCAGGATCTTCGAATCCCGGTAGTGCCTGGCCACCAGTGACTCGTTCATGAACCCGTAGCCACCGAAGATCTGCGTGGCATCGCGCGCATTGTCCATGGCGGCCTCCCCGGCAACCAGCTTGGCGATCGCAGCCTCGGTCTTGAAATCCTGGCCCGCCAGCATCTTGGCCGCCGCCGCATAATAGGCCAGGCGCGAGGTGTGCACCCGGGCGGCCATCCGCGCGATCTTGAAGGAGATCCCCTGGTTGGAACCGATGGAGCGCCCGAAGGTTGTCCGGGTCTTGGCGTAGGCGGTGGCCTCGTCCAGGCAGCCCTGGGCCGCCCCGGTGCCCAGCGCCGCGATGGCGATGCGTCCCTCGTCGAGGATGGACAGGAAGTTTGCGTAGCCGCGCCCGCGCTCCCCCAGCAGGTTTTCCTCGGGCACCGTGGCGTTCTCAAACCTCAGCGGATGGGTGTCGGAGGCGCGCCACCCGACCTTGTCATAGGCGGGGTCCACGGTGTACCCCGCGGTGTCGCGCGGCACCAGGATCGTGGAGATCTCCTTGGCGATGGAGCCGTCGGCTTTTTTCATGGTGCCGGTGACGGCGGTGACCGTCACCAGGGTGGAGATGTCGGTGCCGGAGTTGGTGATGAATTCCTTGGATCCGTTGATGACCCATGACCCGTCCGCCAGGGCGGCGGTGGTGGCCGTGCCCCCTGCATCGGAGCCCGCACCGGCTTCGGTCAGCCCGAACCCGGCCAGTTCCTGGCCCGAGCACAGCGCCGGAAGCCAGCGTTCCTTCTGCTCCTGGGTGCCGAAGCGGTGGATGGGCATGGCGCCCAGGCTGACTCCCGCCTCTAGGGTGATGGCGACCGACTGGTCGACCCGCGCCAGTTCCTCGATGGCCAGCGAGAGCGCGAAGTAGTCCCCGCCCATGCCGCCCACGTCCTCGCCGAAGGGCAGCCCGAACAGGCCCATCTGCGCCATCTGGGCGATCACCCCATAGGGGAAGGAATGCGCAGCATCGTGCTTGGCCGATACCGGCGCCACGACCTCGTTGGCGAACTCGCGCACCGTCTTGGCGAGTTCCGCGTAGTCCTCGTTGAGTTCCAGGTTGATCATGTTCCCCGGTGCCCCTTTCGCTGGTAGGCGTGGATGCCCGGTGGCCGGCGGCCGGGTGGGCCGCACCGCCGAACGGTGCGCGGTTGCGCGCCGCTTGGGCTTTGTCCATTGACCACGTATTGTTAGTGATCATTAACTGAGTCCGAGGCTAGTGGCGTACGGCACACTTGTCCAGCCTCCCGGACAAGTAGTATCAGCGGCCTTTGGCGGGCCTGGCAGAAGCATGAAGGAGCGGTGCAGCGTGAGTTCACATCCCAAGGACGTCACGGCGACCGACCGCGAACGCGCCAAGGCGCAGCGACGCGAAGACCTACTGTCCGAGGCAACCCGGCTCTTTGCCATCCACGGCTACGCTGGGGTCTCGCTCGAGGACCTCGGGGCCGCCTGCGGCATCAGCGGCCCCGCCGTATACCGCCACTTTTCGGGAAAGCCGGCGGTCCTCATTGCCTTGTTGGTGGGGGTCAGCCAGGACCTTCTGGACGGCGGCCGGGAGGTTGCCGCCACCGGCGACACCGCCGCCGAGACGTTGAAGCGGCTGATTGCCTTCCACACGGATTTCGCGTTGGCCCGTCCGGACATCATCCAGGTCCAGGACCGGAACCTGGAAACCCTGCCGGCCCCCGAACTGCAATTGGTGCGCAAACTGCAGCGCGAATACATCGCCCTGTGGACCGAGCAACTGCACCGGATCCACCCGCAGGAGACCAACGCCGTCATCCGCTTCCGGGCCCACGCCGCCTTCGGATTGCTCAACTCAACAGCGCATTCCGCGCACTCCCCGCGCACCTCCAAGGCGGGATTGCGCAGGCTGCTGAACCAGATGGCGGCATCCGCCCTGTTCACACCGGTAGGCTAGGACCTAGACGATCACCACAACTAGAGAGGCAGTGACCGTGCAGCTACGGCCTTTGCAGCCCGAAGACCTGGACCAGTTCTTCGAACACCAGCAGGACCCCGAAGCCAATCTCATGGCTGCCTTCACGGCCCGCAACCCGGCGGACCGCGGGGTCTTCGACCACCACTGGGGTTCGATCATCAACGATCCCAAGGTCATTGTGCGCACCATCGAACACAACGGAGAAGTCGCCGGTTCGATCCTGGTCTTCGAAAACGACACCATCCCGGAGATCAGCTTCTGGACCGCCAGCCGTTACTGGGGCCAGGGCATCACCACCTCGGCCGTGGACGCGTTCCTGGCCGAATACACGGCACGTCCGCTGCGCGCCCGCGTGCCGCAGGACAACATCGGCTCCATCAAGGTCCTGGAACGGCGTGGTTTCAAGGTCATCGAGGAGTCTGCCGATTTCTCCAACGCCCGCGCCGCGGTCGTGAAGGAATTCATCATGGAGCTCAGCTAGCTCCTCCCCGCAGTCTTCGCCCCCGCCGGGGGCACGGCAACGGCCGGGACTCCCCCTTTTCGGTGGGGTCCCGGCCGTTGGCATGTGCGGATGACCCCTAGTTCCCCGGGGTCTCCACTTCGAGCAGCAGGCGGCGCGCCTCGCGGCGGATGGCTTGTTCACCGGGCTCCGGAACCGGGGCCGCGGCCAGCAGCCGGCGGGTGTAGTCGTGGTGCGGTGCATGCAACACATCTGCCACCCTGCCTTGTTCCACCGATTTGCCGTCCTTCATGACCACCACGCGGTGCGCCAGCAGGTCCACCACGGCCAGGTCGTGGCTGACGAAGAGGCAAGCGAACTCGTATCGGGCCTGCAGTTCCTGGATCATCTCCAGCACCGCCGCCTGCACCGAGACATCCAGTGCACTGGTCGGCTCGTCGGCGATCAGCAGCTCCGGGTCAAGGGTCAGCGCCCGGGCAATGCACACGCGCTGGCGCTGGCCGCCGGAGAGCTCATGCGGGTAGCGGTTGATCACCGTGCGCGGCAGGTGCACGGCCTCGAGCAGCTCGGAAGCGCGCCGGATGCGCTCGGCGCGGTTGCCGACCTTGTGCACCACCATGGGTTCGGTGATGCAGTCGCCGATCGGGAAACGCGGGTTCAGCGATGCCGCGGGGTCCTGGAAGATGACCCCGATCTTCGCGCGGATGGCCCGCGCTGCCTTGGGCGGCAGCGTCGCGAGGTTGGTTCCCTGGACGGCCAGCACCCCCGAGGCCACGGGCAGCAACCCCAGCACGGCCTTGGCCACCGTCGACTTTCCGGAGCCCGACTCCCCCACGATGCCCAGGATCTGCCCGCGCCCCAACTCGAAGGACAGGTCGTCCACGGCCCGGAACTTGGTGCCGCGCATGTCGTATTCGAGCACCAGGTTCCTGGCCTCGAGGACCAGCTCGCGGTCCGCGTCCAGGGGTGCCTCCGGCTCGGGCACCCACTCCGCCGTCACGTCCACCGCCTCCAGCCGGGGCACCGAGGCCAGCAGCTTCTGCGTGTAGGGGTGTTCCGGGTGGTTGAGCACCTGGTCCACGGTGCCGGTTTCCACCAGCGAGCCGTGGAACATCACCGCGACCCGGTCGGCTAGGTCCGCGACCACGCCCATGTTGTGGGTGATCAGCAGGATGCCGGTGTTCAGCTTGTCCTTGAGCTCGCGCAGCAGGTCAAGGATCTCCGCCTGCACCGTCACGTCCAGGGCGGTGGTCGGTTCGTCGGCGATGATGACCTTCGGGTCGCAGGAGATCGCCATGGCGATCACGATGCGTTGGCGCTGGCCGCCGGAGAACTGGTGCGGGTACTGCTTGATGCGCTTGGCCGGATCGGGGATGCCGACCATTTCCAGCAGTTCGATGGCGCGACGGGTGGCATCCTTGCCATAGGCCAGTCCGTGCAGCTCCAGGGATTCGGTGAGCTGGCGCTCGATGGTGAGCACCGGGTTCAGCGCGGTCATCGGTTCCTGGAAGACCATGGCAATGTCCGTGGCGCGCATCTTGCGCATCTTGTTCTCCGCCAGGCCCACCACGTTGACCCCGCCCACCAGGGCCCTGCCGGTGATGTAGGCGTTGGAGGGCAGCAGGCCGATGGCGGCGGTGGAGGTGACCGACTTGCCGGAGCCGGATTCACCCACCAGGGCCACGACCTCGCCGGGGTATACCTCCAGGGAAAGTCCCTTGACGGCGTGCACGTCGGAGAACTCCGTCTCGAAGGAGACGGACAGGTTCTCAAAGCTCAGCGCCGTGGACCGATCGCCTGCCGATGGTGCGGAGATGCTCATTCGGAAACCTCGTCTTTCTGCTTGCGGCGCCTGGCCTTGCGGGTCTGGCGCGGGTCAAAGGCATCGCGCAGCCCGTCGCCCAGGAAGTTCACGCTCAGCGCGATCGCCAGGATGATCATGCCCGGCCACCAGAACAGCCACGGGCGGTTGGTGAAGGCGTTCTGGTACTGGCTGATGAGCAGGCCCAGGGAGGAGTCCGGGGCCTTTACCCCGAAGCCGAGGTAGGACAGCGAGGTCTCCAGCAGGATGGCACCGGCGATGGCGAACGTCGCGTTCACCACGATGACGCCGATGGTATTGGGCAGGAGGTGCTTGAAGATCACCCGGCTGGTCTTGGCCCCCATGGACTGGGCGGCCGCGACGTATTCGCGTTCACGCAGCGAGAGCACCTCGCCGCGCACCAGCCTGGCCAGGCCGGTCCAGGTCACCAGCCCCAGCACCAGGGCCAGGGCCACGGTGGTGTTGCCCGAGCGCGAGGCGATCTGGCCCAGCACGGCGGCGAGGACCAGCAGCGGAATCACGATGAACAGGTCGGTCATGCGCATCAGCACCGCATCGACCCAGCCGCGGTAGTATCCGGCCACGGCGCCGACAACGGCACCGATCACGGTGGCCACGAACCCGACGATGACGGCGATGATGATCGACTGCTGCGTTCCGCGCATCACCAGCGCGAAGTAGTCCTTGCCCGTGGAGTCCTGGCCGAACGGGTTCTCGCCCCAGCGCAGCCCCTCCCCGCCGAGCCAGCCCGGGATCAGCGAAAGCGTGGGACGTCCCCCGTCGACGACGGATCCGGCCAGCGTGTAGTCCTTGTCCCACCAGCCCGGGATGCCCGCATAGCCGATGGAGGTGAAGGCCATGACGGCAATGAAGGCCAGCATCAGCGTCGATATCATGGCGGCCCGGTGAGCGAAGAAGCGGCGGCGGACCAGTTGGCCCTGGCTGAGCGAGACGCTGTCCTTGCGCGCCAGCGCCGCGTCCTCGGCCTCGGCCAGCAGGACGGCCGGGGTTTCGGTCGGTTCTTTCTCGATGGTCATCGCCGGCCCTCCCGTGCGTTGTGGTGGTTCGTGTGCTGGTTCATACCCTGATCCTCGGATCCAGAATTGCGTAGAAGATGTCGGCCAGCATGTTGAACACGACCGCGGCGGTTCCCGTCACCAGGAAGAAGGCCATTACCGGGGCCGGGTCCACTTGCAGCAGGCCGGTCCGGAACAATTCGCCCATGCCTTTCCAGCCGAAGACCGATTCGGTGATCACCGCCCCGCCGATCAACCCGGCGAAGTCGAAGGCGGCGATGGTGGCGATGGGGATCATGGCGTTGCGGAAGGCGTGGCGGAAAATCACCGTGCGTTCGCTCAGTCCCTTGGACCGGGCGGTGCGGATGTAGTCCTGCTGTCCGACTTCCAGCATCGAGGAGCGGGTGTAGCGGCTGTAGCTCGCCAGCGAGATGATGGCCAGCAGGATGGTGGGCAGCAGCAACTGGGTCCCCTTGTCCAGGAAGTCCTCCCAGAAGGTCCCGGCGAAGTTCGGGGTCTGCGAACCGATGGTGGCGATCGGCCGGGGCTTGAGGAGCAGGAAGCCGGGCCAGGCACGGAAAATGTGGTCAAGGGTGGTCAGCCCGGCCATGACCAGTCCGGTGGCCACCGAGACGCCCATGGCGGGACCGCGAAGGTGCGCCCCCATGTACTTGCCCAGGAGGGCAGGGATGAGCACTGCCAGGATGCCGCCGACGACGAGGACGAACCAGTTCGGGTTCTCCAGCACGCCGAAGGCCAGGTAGTAGACGACCGCGCCCAGCGCCACTGTGGCCAGCGCCGGGTAGAGCACCTTGGTGTTCCGCAGGCCCACCGTCATGGCGGTCCCGCTCAGTGCCACGCCGAGCCCCAGCACCAGCACTCCGCCGAATCCCAGTTGCGGGAAGCGGAAGAAGTTCAGCCAGGTGAGGTAAGGGATGACGACGGCAACGAATCCGGCTGCCACGGCGAAGGTGATGATGCGCCGCTTGAGCGGGCCGGCCAGGAAGATCTGCATCAGGAAGCCGACCAGCAGCGCGATCGCCGCTATCTGCAGCGGCGAGAAGGCCGGGTCGCGCATCCAGTCGTTGTAGCCAATGGCCAGGTATTCCTTCAGCAGCACGGCTGCCCAGAAGACCGGAAGAGAGAAGAAGAGGAAGGTCATGAAGGTGACGCCGTAGTCCAGTCCCGAGTATTGGCGGACCGCCGTCAGCACGCCGATGGCGATGCCGAGGATCGCTGCCAGTACCGTGGCCAGCAGCACCAGGCGCAGCGTGGAGCTGGCGGCCAGGCTCAGCAGCGCCCCGACATCCACGCCCTGGCGGCTGGTGCCCAGGTCGCATTGGAGGGCGAAGCACTTGCCCACACCCACCAGCCAGGTCCAGTAGCGCTGGTACCAGGGCATGTCCAGGTTCATGAAGGTGATGCGTTGCTGCATCAGGGTTTCGCGGTTTTCCGCGTTGCTTTCCCGGAGCTCCGCCAGCGGGTCGCCGGAGTTGATCACGAGGACGTAGAGCAGGAGCGAGGCCGCAAACAGGATCCCTATCGACGCGCCCAGCCTGCGGAGAATAAATCTCAACACTGCAAGTAGCTACCTTTCTAGCCGATGTGTCCGCGGCCCGTGGGCCGACGGACACGTGGGGCCCGACGCTGGTTGCGCCAGGCCCCACGTTGTTGCCGTTTTCCGTCAGTCGGCTATTCGGCGCGGACCCACTGTTCCGCGTTCCAGACCAGACCGTTCTGGGTGGCCGTCTTGCGGACGTTCAGCACGTCCTCGGCGGATGCCCCCAGTCCCGGGTGGGCGAAGAGCGGGATGCCGAAGAGGTCATCCCAGAGCAGCTTCTCGATCTTCTTGGTTTCCTCCGCGTGGACGTTGGTGTCCAGGGTGGTGGTAAGGCGCTCCCAGGCCGCGTCGACCTCGGTGTTGGAGTACTTGCCGTAGTTCTGCGGCTTGCCCGTGGCGTAGATGTTCTCGCCGGAGGTGATCTGGCCGGATCCGGCCCAGGCGAACAGTGCCACCTCGTAGTCGCCGCGCTCCTGGGTGCCGCCCGGGGCGAAGAACTTCGGGTCGCCCGCATCGACGATGTTGAAGCCAGCCTGGTCGCAGGAGGACTTGATCATGGCCACTTCCTCGGTGCGGCGCGGGTTCGGGGCCGAGTATCCGATCCGGACCTCCGGCTTGTCGACCCCTTCGGTCTCGAGGATCTTCTTGGCGCCTTCGATGTCGACGTTGTCGTACTGTCCGGCGTAGGCCGCGGACACGACGTCGCCGTAGCTTTCCTGGAACGGGAAGACCTCGCGGGTGTTCATGACCTGGGCCTCCGGGTTCAGCGGCTTGATCAGGTTATCGACGATCTGCTGGCGCGGGACGCACATGGCGAAGGCCTTGCGAAGCTCCAGGTTGTCGGCGAAGAGCGCATCCTTGGTGAAGTTGAAGTCGAGGTGCTCCCAGGTGAGCGTGTCGCCCTGGTGGACCTGCACCGTGTCACCGAGGGCGGTGAGCTGTGCGAGCGTGTCGACTGTGGGCTGCGGTTCGATGACGTCGATGTCGCCGTTCTGCAGGGCCTGGACCATGGTGTCCGGTGCGGCAAAGCGAATGACCAGTTCCTTGGTTGCCGCCGGGGTGCCGTAGTAGTTCTCGTTGGCCACCAAGGTGATGGACTGTCCGGCTTCCCAGCTGCCCAGCTTGTACGGGCCGGAAACGGGAATGAGGTCGGCGGCCGGAAGCGTGCCCGGGGAGGTGTTCCAACCCGTGTTCCAGAATTTTGCGGCCTCCTTCAGGGCATCGGAGTCGCCCGCGCGAATGGCATCGACCATTTCGGTGGTGCTCATGCCGGCTTCCTTGGCCACGATGTGTGCGGGGCTGTAGATCATCGTCTGGATGGCGAAGTCCGGATCGGGGTTCGCGTAGGTGACGGTGAATTCCTTGCCGGCCGGATCCCCCTCGGGACCCTTGGGGATGGTCTGGCCCAGGTCCTGCGAGACCGAGTCGAAGAGCGGCTTGTCGCCATCGGCGAGATTCGTGTTCTGTACGGCCCAGGCAAGCACCGAGTCGGCGACGGTGATGTCGGTGCCGTCGGACCACTTGGCCTCGGGATTGATGGTGTACTTGACGGTCATCGGGTCTTCGCTGATGACCTCGTATGAGCCGAGGTCCTCGTTCGGGTAGACCTTTCCGTCGGTGCCGAAGTACGTGAAGCTGGCGAAGAGCCTGTCGGTGACGGCGGAGTTGTAGGTGCTGTAGGACTGCGGAGTCAGGCCGTTGTAGCTGATGAAGTCTTCGGCGCCGACCGAGTAGCTGACCGAGTCGTCCTTGGTCGTGATATCGCCGAGGTCGGCAAGGCCGGTGTCTGCCGGTTCAACGCTGAACTTGCCGCTGGCTCCTGCCGCCGGTGCGGACGAGGCTGTTTCACTGGGGCCGCCAGGGGCACATGCACTTAGCGCGAGTGCGAGCGCAGCACCCACCGCGACAGCCTTGGAAATACGTTGGAAACGCATTTCTCCTCCTAATTAGCTTGATCTAGATGAAGCCGGGGGTTTAATCCGGATGCGGTCCATGCAGTGTGCGATGCCCCACAATTTAGAACCATAGCCCCGATTTCAACGTATGGATATAAAAACACCCCTTCATATTTACCTGCCATCCGTGCCGCCACTTGGCCGCTCGTGCCGCGCTTAGCGCCGAACTCCGATGTGACGGGCGCTACAACCGCGAAAAATCAAGGATTCACTTCACATTGAGGTTTGCCAATTACTACCCGCAAGTAGGTGGCGGTGGTCCGCCCGGATTTATAACAGTTTGGAAACACGGCCGCGAATGGCGCTCCGCGCCATCCGGAGCGGCTTGTTTCAGGGGCAGACAGGGTTAAGTCAATGGAGGGGCGAACCTTCCGGTTCACCCCTCCACGTCGCATCTCCTACTGCCGAATTGTCAGCAATTCCTCACTCAACTACAGGCTCAAGGTGGACCCCGGGATCGAGCGGAGCAGGTTGCTGGTGTACTCGCTCCGGGGGTTGTTGAACACCTCGTCCGTGGTGGAGTGCTCCACGATCTTGCCGTACTGCATCACGCAAACATCGTCGGCGATCTGCCGCACCACGGCCAGGTCGTGGGTAATGAACAAGTAGGTGAGGTTCAGCTCCTCCTGCAGCTTGTTCAACAGGTTCAGGATCTGCGCCTGCACCAACACGTCCAGTGCCGAGACGGCCTCGTCGCAGATAATCACTTCCGGGTTCAACGCCAGGGCGCGCGCGATGGCAATGCGCTGTCGCTGCCCGCCGGAAAGCTCGTTGGGGAACCGGTGCATCGTGGACGAGGGCATCGATACGTGTTCCAGCAGTTCCTTGACCCGTTGCTGCCGGGACTTGGCGTCACCGATTCCGTGGATCCTCAGCGGCTCCTCAATGGTTCGATAGATGCTGTACATCGGATCCAGGGAACCATAGGGGTCCTGGAAGATCGGCTGCACCCGTCGACGGAACTTGAAGAGGTCGCGTTCGGACCGGTCAGTCATGTCCTGGCCGTCAAAGCTGATGGATCCGGAGGTGGGCTTCAACAGGCTCAGCACCATCTGGGCCACCGTGGACTTGCCCGAGCCGGACTCCCCCACGATCGCCGTGGTGGTGCCGCGCTTGACGGAGAAGGACACATTGTCCACAGCGGTGAAGTCCTCGCTGCGGCCCAGTCCCTTGCGGATCTTGAAGACCTTGGTCAGGTCCTTGATCTGCAGGACGTCGTCGTCTGTCATCTCATGCTCGGCCTTGACCACCGCATTGACTTCCTCGGCCACCTCCGCCGGCTGTGATTGCAGCCGCTTGGAGGCCAGCGACGGAGCCGCGGCAACGAGGCGCTGGGTGTAGGGGTGGACCGGGTTGCGCAGGATTTCCAGGGCCGGCCCTGATTCAACGACCTGCCCCTTGTACATCACCACGATCTTTTCGGCGCGCTCCGCCGCCAGACCCAGGTCGTGGGTGATCAGCAGCACGGCCGTGCCCAGCTCGCTGGTCATGGTGTCCAAATGGTCCAGGATCTGCTGCTGCACCGTCACGTCGAGGGCGCTGGTTGGTTCGTCGGCAATCAGCAGCCGCGGGCGGCAGGCCAGGCCGATGGCAATCAGTGCGCGCTGGCGCATGCCGCCGGAGAACTCGTGCGGGTACTGCCCGGCGCGCTTTGCCGCATCGGGCAGCCCTGCGTCCGAGAGTACCTGGGCGACGCGTTCCTTGGAGTTGTTTCCGGCCAGGCCGTTGGCCTTCAGGGTTTCCTGGACTTGGAAGCCGATCTTCCACACCGGGTTCAGGTTGGACATGGGGTCCTGGGGAACCATGCCGATCGAACTGCCGCGCAGCTCAATGATGCGCTTCTCGTTGGCGTGGGTGATGTCCTCGCCGTCAAAAATGATCTGGCCGCCGGTGACCTTGCCGTTGCCGGGCAGCAGGCCGATGGCCGACAGCGCGGTGGTGGACTTTCCGGAACCGGACTCCCCCACGATGGCCACGGTCTCGCCCGGCATCACCGTCAGGTGGGCCTTGCGCACGGCGTTGACCGGCCCCTCGGGGGTGGTGAATGTGATGGCCAGGTCCCTGATTTCAAGCAGCGGAAGGTCGTCCCGGACCGAGTCGAACATAGTGGGTTTCTTCAATAATTCGCTCATGGTGCTAGCCCTTACGTGACTTTGGATCGAGTGCGTCGCGCACGGCGTCACCGAGCATGATGAAGCTCAACACCGTGATGGACAGGGCCAGTGCCGGCCACATGAGGATCTCCGGGTTGTTGCGCACGGAGATCTGCGCGGAGGCGATGTCATTGCCCCAGCTCATGATGCTCGGCGGCAGCCCCAAGCCCAGGAACGACAGCGTCGCCTCGGCGACGATGTAGATGCCCAGCGAGATGGTCGAAACCACGATGACCGGTGCCAGGGAGTTAGGCACCACGTGCTTGACCAGGGTCTTGAACTTGGACAGGCCCAACGAGCGCGAGGCCATGACGTAGTCCGAGCTCTTGGCCTCAATGACAGCGCCGCGGGTGATGCGGGCCATTTGCGGCCAGCCGAAGATCGCTAAGGTGATGATGACGGTCCAGATGCTGCGGTTCTCCCTGAATGCCGGCAGCTGCATGATGATGATGGCGCCAAGGATCAGCGGCAAGGCAAAGAAGATGTCGGCCAGTCGGGCCAGTACCGCGTCGAGCCAGCCGCCATAGTAGCCGGCCAGGGCGCCGAGGATGCCGCCAAAGACGACCACCGCGATGGTGGTGAACAACCCAACCAGCACCGAGGCTTGGGCGCCGTACATGATGCGCGCATAGATGTCGCAGCCTTGGAACGTGAAGCCCAGCGGGTGCCCGGCCGAGGGCCCTTGGCGGGCAAAGGAGAGGCTGCAGGCTGTTGGACTGGTGCTGGTGAACAGCCCGGGAAAGGCAGCCACGGCAATCACCAGGAGGATGAGCAGAGCGGAAATGATGAACAGCGGCTGCGTGCGCAACGAGCGCCAGGCCTGGGCCCACATGCTCAACGGCTGCGCGGTTTCGTCCACCTTGTCCACGGACTGCAGCGGGGTTTCCTCCAGCGGTGCCACATAGTGCTCGATGTGGCGACTGGAGATCTTTCCGGCGCGGACGCGGGGAGCCTGCGTGGTCGGTTCGATGATTTCGGGAGTTGGATTCTCAGACAAGGCGGATCCTTGGGTCAAGCCACGCGTAGAGCAAATCAACGACGAGGTTAGCGATAACAAAAACAACTACGAGGACGCTGACGACTGCCACGACGGTTGGGGTTTCACCCTTGAGTACGGCCTGGTACACCAGATTGCCGATCCCCGGGACGTTGAAGATGCCTTCGGTGACGATGGCGCCGCCCATGAGGGTTCCGAGGTCGGCACCGAGGAAGGTGACCACCGGAATCAGCGAGTTGCGCAGAATGTGGACCATGATCACGCGGCGGCGGCTCAGGCCCTTCGCGGTTGCAGTGCGCACATAGTCTGCCTGCTTGTTCTCGATGATCGAGGTGCGGGTCAGTCGCAGCACGTAGGCCAGCGAAACCAGCCCGAGGACGGTAGCCGGCAGTATCAGGTCACCCCATGGAGCCGTGGAACCGACGGTCGGTTTGGCCCAGTCGAGCTTCACTCCGACGATAAACTGCAGCACGAAACCCAGGACGAAGGTGGGTACGGCGATGACGATCAGCGAGGCAACCAGCACCGTGGAGTCGAAGAGCTTGCCTTTTTTCAGGCCGGCGATGACGCCGAAGATGATGCCGAAGAAGGCCTCGATGGCCAGGGCCATCACGGCCAGGCGCGCGGTCACGGGCATGGCCCGGGCAATGACGTCCGCCACTGGCTGGCCGGAGAAGGTCTGGCCCAGGTCGAAGGTCACCAGGTTCTTGAGGTACAGGAAATACTGGACCCAGAACGGCTGGTCCAGGTTGTACTGGGCACGCAGCGCGGATTCAACCGCGGGGCTCATCGGCTTGCCGCCGGACAGTGCGGCGATGGGATCGCCGGGGGTGGCAAAGACCAAGAAATACACCAGCAGGGTGGCCCCGAAGAATACCGGGATCAACTGCAGGAATCTCTTGAATGTAAACATGATCATGGAACTGCCACCGTGGGTGTTGTGGGGGTGATCGAATCGATCAAGGGACTACTCCTTGTAAGGAAGTTCAGGTTGGCTGGCGGGGATGCTTTGCCGGTTGACGCAAGAAGGGGGACCCTAGGGCGGGTCCCCCTTTCTCACGTGGTGGATCAGCAGCGGGACGGGCTACTTGCCGACAATGGCGTTGTAGACCGGGACACCGTTCCATCCGAACTTCACATCGGAGACGCTTTCGCTCCAACCGCCCTGGACCGCCTGGTACCACAGCGGGATGACAGGCAGATCCTTGAGCAGGATCTCCTGGGACTCGTTGAAGATCTTGTTGCCTTCCTCGACGGAGGTGGCGGCAAGGCCCTCGGCCAGCTTCTGGTCGAATTCCTTGCTTGAGTAGTCGCCGTCGTTGGAACCGGCACCGGTGCCGTACAGCGGGCCAAGGAAGTTGTAGAGCGACGGGTAGTCAGCCTGCCAGCCGGCGCGCGAGGCGCCCTTGAGATCCTTGGAGACCACCAGTTCACGCATTTCCTTGAACGTCGGGATCGGGTTCAGCTCGGCCTTGATTCCCAGGGTGTTGGAAATCTGGTTGGCCATGGCCTCGATGTATTCCTTGTTGCCCGCACCATCGATGTTCGAGGTGATGGTGAAGGTTTTGTCGGCCGGCCACGGATCGATCTTCTCGGCCTCGGCCCACAGTTCCTTGGCCTTCTCGGCGTTGAACGTCAGCACTTCGTTGCCAGGGAGGGCATCGGAGTAGCCGTCGAGCACCGGGGAGGTGAAGTCCTTCGCGACCTGCTTGCCACCGAAGAAGATGTTGTCGATGATCTCCTGGCGGTTGATGGACATGGAGATGGCCTGGCGGCGAAGCTGGCCGGCCTCGCCCTTGAACTCTGGCAGGTAGCTGGCGATCGTCATGGTCGCGTTGCCCGCGTAGGCCTGGTTGACCCAGCGGTCACCGAGGTCGTCCTGGTAGTTCTGCAGGGCGCTCGGCGGGATCTGGTCGAGCACGTCCAGGTTGTTGGCCAACAGGTCCTGGTAAGCAGCATCAAAGGTGCTGTAGATCTTGAACGACACGCCGCCGTTGGCCGCGGTGCGTGGACCGGAGTAGTCGGCATTGGGAACCAGGTCGATCTGGACGTTGTGCTTCCAGCCGTCCTCGGCCAGCTTGTACGGGCCGTTGCCTGCGGGCTTTTCGCCGAAAGCCTTGGGATCCTCGAATGCGGCGGCCGGCAGCGGGTAGAAGGCGGTGTAGCCCAGGCGCAGCGGGAAGTCGGACTCGGCGCGCTTGAGTTCAACGGTGAAGGTGGTGTCGTCGACGACCTTCAGGCCCTCCATGGTCTCCGCGGTGGCACCCTCGGCACTGACCTCGTCATAGCCCTTGATGGACTCGAAGAAGTACGAGTTCAGCTGGGCATTCTTGGCGGCTGCACCGAAGTTCCAGGCATCCACGAAGGACTTGGCCGTAACGGCCTCGCCGTTGGTGAACTTCTGCCCGGACTTGATCTTGATGGTGTAGTTCATGGCGTCGGTGGTCTCGATGGACTCCGCCAACTCATTGACCGGCTTGCCGTCGATGTCGTAGCTGACCAACCCGGTGAAGAGCAGATCCATCACGCGTCCGCCGCCGACTTCATTGGTGTTGGCCGGCAGAAGACCGTTTTGCGGTTCGGTCGAGTTTGCCGTGATGACCTTCGCCGGGTCTCCGCCTGTGGTTTCGTCGGCTTCGTTTCCTCCGCCGCCGCCACCACAGGCGGTCAGGGTCAGGGCCAGGGCTGCGGAAAGCACAAGGGCCTTCGAGGTGCGGTTGTAACGCATTCTTTCTCCTCAACGAGTTTGTTGGTTGGCGTGGGTGCCTGTTTATGCACCGCCAAACCAGGGTGAGTCTCATCACTCACATGTGAGACTACTCATAAATCTCTGAAACAACTAATGAACGACTGCACTGAAACAGAATCTTAATGATTCTGCAACTTATGACTGGATGACATTTCACCTCATTCATTGTCGGGACCCTGACATCGACCAGCCCTTCCTACAACAAACCGATCAGCATCGACGGGTCTTCAAGGACCCGTCCGATTTCCGCCAGGAACCGAGCGCCTTGCTCCCCGTCGACCACGCGATGGTCGAATGACAGCGAGAGCACCATGATGTGTCGCAGGGCAATCTCGTCCCGGTGTTCCCACGGCATCTTGCGTATCTGGCCCATGGCGAGGATTCCTGCCTGGCCCGGCGGCAGGATCGGGGTGCCTCCATCCACGCCGAAGACACCCACATTGCTGATGCTGAAGGTTCCTCCACCGAGCTGGGCCGGGGTGATCCGTCCGTCCCGCGCCGCTGAAGTCAGTTCCCCGATTTCGCGTGCCAGTTCCGCAAGGTCCATGCCCTGGGCGCCGTGGACGACAGGAACCATCAGCCCGCGATCGGTCGCCGCGGCGATCCCGAGATTCACGTGGCCG
The DNA here is from genome assembly GCF_030512175.1 of Paeniglutamicibacter sulfureus. Classification (GTDB taxonomy): domain Bacteria; phylum Actinomycetota; class Actinomycetes; order Actinomycetales; family Micrococcaceae; genus Paeniglutamicibacter; species Paeniglutamicibacter sulfureus. The sequence continues at coordinate 430,171 of NZ_JAULBL010000001.1, forward strand.
AACTCGACAATTTCGTTGTTTTCCCCGTCCCAGTGCGAGTTCAGCGTGCGGTGCCGGGCCAGCGCGAGGACGACCACCTTGGCCACCAGGGTGGTCACCGTGATCTTCACGCCGGAAAGCCGCGGCGAGGTGCGCAACCGCTCCAGCAGCGCCATGGTCTCGGTGACATCCACGCTCAGGAATTCGGTCACGTGGGGGGCGGTGAAGGCGCTGGCCACCATGGCGGCGGCGGTGGCCTTGCGCACGCCCTTGATGGGGGTGCGTGTTTCGCCCCGGGTGCCGGCGGTTTCGCGCTGCGGTTCCGCCTCAACGCCGACGCCCTCGGAGGCACGCACGACATCGTCGCGCGTGATTAGCCCGTTGGTGCCGGTGCCCTTGAGCGAGCCCAGGTCAATGTTGTGGTCCCGGGCGTATTTGCGCACCGGCGGGGTGGCCCGCAGGTGGCCGATCCCCCGCGGCACCTCATCACCGGCATCAACCATCCGGAGCCCGGGATTCGGCGAGGCGGGTTTCGTCTCGGATGACCCGCCGGCACCCCGGCCGACGGAAGCCGGAGCTGTGTGCGCCGGTTCCTGCCGCGGTGCCTGGGCCTTGCGGGCCCGGCGCGTCGGATGCCCGCTGTTTTCGACGGCAGCGCCGTATCCCACCAGGGTCGGCTGCCGCTTGGCCGGCTCATCTCCCCCGTCCCGGGGTTCCCGCCCGGAAGTTCCGGAATGGTCGGGCACGTCGAAGGAAATGAGCGGGTTGCCGACCTCCACGACGGCGCCGACCTGCTCATAGACCTTTTTCACGACCCCGCTGAACGGAGAGGGAAGTTCCACGATCGCCTTGGCGGTCTCGACCTCGGCGATGACCTGGTTCAGTTCCACGGTGTCGCCCTCGGCAACGCGCCAGGAGAGGATCTCGGATTCGGTCAGGCCCTCACCGAGATCGGGCAGCTTGAAGAGTTTCTCCATGGTGGTGTTCATCCTTCCTCTCCCAGCAGGTCGCCGGTGCGTCGCATGGCCCTGTCGACCCCATCAAGGATCCGGTCAAGATCCGGAAGATGGTGGTGTTCCAGCTTCGAGGGCGGGTAGGGGATGTCGAATCCGGTGACCCGCACCGGGGCGTGGTCCAGGTGGTCGAAGCAGCGCTCGGTGAGGCTTGCGGCAAGCTCCGCGCCGATGCCGCCGAACTTGGAGGCCTCATGGGCGATGACCACCCTGCCGGTCTTGCGGACGGATGCGGAAAGCGTGGCGAAGTCCACCGGTTCGATGCTGCGCAGGTCGATGACCTCGATGTCGATTCCCTCGTCTTGTGCCGCTGCAGCGGCATCCATGGCGGTTTTCACCAGCGGACCATAGGCAATCAGCGTCAGGTCCGCGCCCTCGCGCACCACCTGCGCGTTGTAGAGCGATCCGGACTCCGGGACCAGGTCCGTGTCAACCTCCCCCCGCACGTGGTAACGCCGCTTGGGCTCGAGGAAGATCACCGGATCGTCGTCGGCGATCGCCTGCTGGAGCATGGTGTAGGCGTCCTGCGGGTTCGACGGCGAGACCACCCTCAGACCGGCGGTGTGGGCGAAGTAGGCCTCGGGCGATTCGGAGTGGTGCTCCGGGGAGCCGATGCCGCCGCCGAAGGGGATGCGGATGGTCACCGGCAGCTTGACGTTGCCGCGGGAACGGAAATGCATCTTGGCCAGCTGGGAGACGATCTGGTCGAAGGCCGGGTAGACGAAGCCGTCGAATTGGATTTCCACCACCGGGCGGTAGCCGCGGAAGGCCAGGCCGATGGCGGTGCCGACGATGCCGGATTCGGCCAGCGGTGTGTCGATGACACGGTGCTGGCCGAAGTCTTTTTGCAGTCCGTCGGTGATGCGGAAGACGCCGCCGAGCTTGCCGATGTCCTCGCCCATGAGCACGACCTTGGAATCGTGTTCCATGGCCGAACGCAAGGAGGTGTTCAGGGCCTGTGAGAAGGTGAGGGTTTTCATTTGGTTCCCTGCCCTTGGACGGCAAAGCCGGCGAGGTAGTTGGAGTAGTTTTCGCGTTGTTCCTCCAGCCCCTGATGGGGATGGCTGTATACGTGGGCGAAGAGGTCGTCCACGGTGGGGTCCGGCATGGTGGTGATGGCCTCACGCAGGCCGGCGGCCAGCTCGTCGGCCGCGGACTCGGAGCGTTTCTTCAGCTCCCCCAGGTCCGCGCCCAGGCTGTCCAGGTGCGCGGCGACCCTGTCCAGGGGGTCCTTCGCAGCCCATTCCTCCAGCTCCAGCGCATCGCGGTAGCGCGTGGGATCGTCCGCCGTGGTGTGGGCGCCCATCCGGTAGGTGACCGCCTCGATGAATGCCGGGCCGCTGCCGGTGCGCACGTGGGCCAGGGCCGCGCGGGTGGCCGCCATGACCGCGAGAACGTCGTTGCCGTCGACCCGCCAGGTGGCCAGGCCGAAGCCTGCTGCCCGGTCGGCGATGTGCCCGGTGGTCTGCCTGGCGACGGGTTCGGAGATGGCCCAGTGGTTGTTCTGGCAGAAGAACACCAGCGGCGCCTGGTAGCTGGCGGCGAAGACCATGGCCTCGCTGACATCGCCCTGGCTGGTGGCCCCGTCCCCGAAGTACGTGATGGCCGCGGCGGCCGAGCCGTCGAACTTCAGTCCCATGGCATAGCCGGCGGCGTGCAGGGTCTGCGCCCCGATGACGATCTGTTGGTTGGCCATGTTGACCTCGTAGGGGTTCCACCCGCTGGGAGCCGCCCCGCGCCACATGCGCAGCAGGTCGTGCGGGTTCACTCCGCGGCAATAGGCGACCCCGTGTTCGCGGTAGGAAGGGAAGATGAAGTCGTCGTTTTCCAGCGCGCGGCCGGATCCGATCTGCGCGGCTTCCTGGCCCAGCAGCGGGGCCCAGAGCCCCAGCTCGCCCTGGCGTTGCAGGGCGGTCCCTTCGGCATCCAGGCGGCGGATGCAGGCCATGTCGATGTACAGCTTTTCCAGCGCGGGAACATCGATGTCACCGACCCATTCATCGAGCTCGGGGCATGGGTGGCGGGTGCCGTCGGGGGAAATCACCTGGAGGTAGGTATCGGGGCCCTCGGGGGTCTTCGGGTCAAACGTGGGGGACACGGTCGGCATCCTTTGCGTCGATGGCGAATCAGGATTGGCATTCCGGTGGGACGTGCCGTTCCTGCGGGTGCGGCCTCATCGCCGCCACCTATCTGTGATCCTACTCACGTTATGCAGGGCGCACAATCCTTGGACGACCCATTGCGCAGCTTGCACTATTCGCAGAGGTCACGCGGTGCTAATCTTGCGCATTATGCAGCAACTTGATGCCACCGACCTGCGGATCCTTTCGGCCCTGTGCCACCGACCCAAGGCCAGCGCCGTGGCGCTGGCCAGCGAACTGGGACTCAGCCGCAACACCGTCCAGGCCCGCTTGGTGCGACTGGAATCCAACGGCGCGCTGCTGCCCTTCGAACAGCGCGTGAACCCGGCTGCCCTTGGTTTCCCGCTGGTCAGTTTCGTGCACATCCACGTGCGCCAGCGCTTGCTGGGCAACATCGTGGAACGGCTGCGCGCGATCCCGGAAATTATCGAGGCGCACGGGGTGACCGGATCCGCCGACATCCTGGCGCGCGTGGTGGCGGATAGCGCGGAGGAGCTCTTCCGCGTCAACGGCCAGATCCTGGCCATCGAGGGAGTGGAACGTGCCGACACCTCGCTGTCGATGGCCGAGTTGATTCCGCACCGCACCACCGCCCTGATTCAGATGCGCCTGGCCTCCGGCCCTGGGACCAAGTCCGCGGGGAACGGCCCGGACGCCGACGACTGATCGGCGACTTCCCAAACCAGTACATACGTCCACCCCGGTGGCGCGTGATAGTTGCCAGCGATCTTCGGAGCACGACAAAGGCGGCGCCGTCTCCCTATGGGGGAAGGAAACGACGCCGCCCATGTGCCTCGGTGGAGCCGGGCCGCAGCCCGCCCGCACCGCGGATCTTGCCCGGCTGCTAGTGGTCGACGGCCTTTTCGGCACCGACACCGGTCAGCGAGCGTACTTCCATTTCCGCAGACTTGACGACGTCCTCGGAATTCTTATCCAGCACCGAGCCCAACCAACCTAGGAAGAAGGCCAGCGGGATCGAGACGATGCCGGGGTTGGCCAGCGGGAAGATCGCGAAGTCGGCGCCCGGGATCATGGACGTCGGCAGACCCGACATCACCGGGGAGAAGACGATCAGCAGGATCGCGGAGCCGAGGCCGCCAACCATGGACCAGACTGCGCCCTGGGTGGTGAACTTCTTCCAGAACAGCGAGTACAGGATGGTGGGCAGGTTGGCCGAGGCCGCCACCGCGAAGGCCAGGGCCACCAGGAAGGCGACGTTCTGCCCCTGGGCGCCGATGCCGCCGAGGATCGCGAAGACACCGATGACGATGACGGTGCGGCGTGCCACCTTCATTTCCTTCTCCGGGGTGCTCTTGCCCTTGGCGATGACCGAGGCGTAGACGTCGTGGGCGAAGGATGCCGCCGCGGTGATGGTCAGGCCCGCAACCACCGCAAGGATGGTGGCGAAGGCGACCGCGGAGATCAGGCCCAGCAGCAGCGGGCCGCCGAGTTCGAAGGCCAGCAGCGGGGCCGCGGAGTTCACGCCGCCCGGGGCGGCCTTGATCTTGTCGGCACCGATCATGGCGCCGGCACCGTAGCCCAGCACCAGGGTGAAGAGGTAGAAGCCGCCGATGAGCCAGATGGCCCAGACCACCGACTTGCGGGCCTCCTTGGCGGTGGGAACCGTGTAGAAGCGCATGAGTACGTGCGGCAGGCCGGCGGTGCCGAGCACCAGGGCCAGGGCCAGGGAGATGAAGTCCAGCTTGGAGGTCTCCGACTTGCCGTATTGCAGGCCCGGGTTCAGGATCTCCGGGGTTCCGGCGCTTTCCACCGCCGCCCCCAGCAGGGCTGAGAAGTTGAAGCCATAGTTGGCCAGGACCATGATGGTCATGATAAACGCGCCGGCAATCAGCAGGCAGGCCTTGATGATCTGCACCCAGGTGGTGCCCTTCATGCCGCCGATCAGCACGTACACGATCATCAGCGCGCCGACGACGACGATGACCAGTGACTGGCCCATCTTGTCATCGATGCCCAGCAGCAGGGAGACCAGCGCGCCGGCGCCGGCCATCTGGGCCAGCAGGTAGAACACGCAGACCGCGAGGGTGGAGATGGCCGCGGCGATGCGCACCGGGCGCTGCTTGAGGCGGAAGGAGAGCACGTCCGCCATGGTGAACTTGCCGGTGTTGCGCAGCAGCTCTGCGACCAGCAGCAGGGCCACCAGCCAGGCGACCAGGAATCCGATGGAGTAGAGGAAGCCGTCATAGCCGTTGATGGCAATGGCCCCCACGATGCCCAGGAACGATGCGGCCGAGAGGTAGTCCCCGGCGATCGCGGTGCCGTTCTGCGTCCCGGTGAAGGAACGCCCGCCGGCGTAGTAGTCGGCGGCGGTCTTGTTGTTGCTCGAGGCCTTGAGCACCACGATCAGGGTGATGCCCACGAAGATGCCGAAGATCCCGATGTTGACCCACGGGTTGCCGACCTTGGTCGATTCGGCGGCCGCGGCGAGGACCGATGAAGTAAGGACGTTCATGGCCTACTCCCCTTCCTGTGCTTCGAGGCGCTTGCGGATCGCGGTTGCCTTCGGATCAAGCTTCTTGTTGCTGTAGGAGACGTAGGCGGCGGTGATGCCGAAGGTGGAAACAAATTGCAGCAGGCCCAGCAGCAGGCCCACGTTGAAGTTGCCCCATACCTTGATGGACATGAATTCGTGCGCATAGTCGGCCAATAGGACGTAGGCGAAGTACCACAGCAGGAAAATGACTGCCATGGGGAAAACAAAGCTGCGGTGCGTCTTGCGCAGCTCGCGGAACTCTTCCGAGTCCTGCTCTTTCTCAAAATCAATGCCGGTTCCAAGGTCCGACTCTTCGGTGGTGCTCATGACTCCTCCTTCACAAGGGGCTCAAGGCGCCAGGAGCGGTACCTTGCCCGAGCCGTCCGATCAGGCCGGCCTTGTGGGGTACGCCACCTGGCAGGGTGACTAAGATCACCCTGCGCCATGGACCCTCCACGCGGGAAGGGGGCCGGGTGCGGCATCCGGCAAACGGTCCCCCGGATGCGCCAAGCGGCACCTGACGACGACGAACGGCATGCCCGTCCGGGCGCCGCGTAGGCTTGGGAACATGCTCTCCACCGCGCTGCAGATGACCCTGATTGTCGCCACCGTCGTGGTCGGCGGCACCCTGGTGGGCTATCTGGCGTTCAAGATCGCGCGCTCCAGCCGGGACCTGGGGACCGACGCCGAGAAGGCGACCTTTGAGACCCTTCACCGGGTCTCGGTGGCGGCCCCGCACCTGGCCCAGGGCCTCACCCCGGAAGGTGCCGCCACGGCAGGGAAGCACCTGCGCGCGCTGCTGGCTGCCCAGGGATTGGTCATCACCGACACCTCGGCGGTGCTCGCGGTGGACGGCACGATCCCGGACACCGGGGACCGGGGCACCGCCGCGGCGCTGGAACTTGCGGCCGCTGCGCTCTCCGCCACCCGCACCCAGGTCAAGCGCTCGGATACCGGGGACATGGTCTGCGCCCCGATCATGGTCGGGGACGTCCCGGTGGGCACCGTCTGCGCGTACATCCCGCGCGCCGGTGCCGGGTTCGTGCGCGCGGTGGCCGAGGTCGCCGCCTGGGTCGCGGCGCAGGTGGGGCTGGCCGAGCTCGATGCCTCCCGTGCATTGCTCATGGAGGCGGAGGTCCGCGCGCTGCGCGCCCAGATCAGCCCGCACTTCATCTACAACTCGCTGAACGCGATCGCCTCGTTCATCATCACCGACCCGGCCCGGGCACGCGAACTGGTGGTGGAGTTCGCCGACTTCACCCGCTATTCCTTCCGCCGCCACGGGGACTTCACCACGCTCGCCGAGGAACTCACCGCCATCGACAGGTACCTGCTGCTGGAAAAGGCGCGCTTCGGCGACCGCATCAAGGTCTCCCTGGCCATAGCCCCCGAGGTGCTGACCACCGCCATCCCGTTCCTGAGCCTGCAGCCGCTGGTGGAAAACGCCGTGCGCCACGGCCTGGAATCCAAGCCCGGCGGCGGACTGATCACCATCAGCGCCTCGGATTCGGGCGAATACGCGTTGATCACCGTGGAGGACGACGGGGTGGGCATCGACCCGGTGGCCCTGGCGGCGGTGCTGGCGGGGACCACCGAGTCCATCCATGTGGGCCTGCGCAATGTCGATGTGCGACTGCGTCAGGTCTACGGGGACGCCCACGGGCTGGTCATCGACACCGCCCCGGGTGCCGGCACGCTGATCACCATGCGCATCCCCAAGTTCCGCCCCGGGGTCGAGCCCACCGCGCCGGGCATCGCCGCCCGATAGCGCGCCGGGTCCGCCTTCCCCCGCGGGGTGCGGGTAAAATGACGTGCATGATTAACGTGGTCGTTGCCGACGATGAACTGCCTGCCGTTGCGGAACTGGCGTATTTGTTGTCGCTCGATTCACGGGTGGGCACCATCCACCGGGCCAATTCCGGGGCCGAGGCCTTGAAGGCCCTGGAGGAGTTCGAGGTCGACGCCCTCTTCCTGGACATCCACATGCCGGCGCTCTCCGGGCTGGACATCGCCCGGGTCATCTCCCGCTTCACCCGTCCCCCGGCCGTGGTCTTCGTGACCGCCGACGAGGACCAGGCGCTGGAGGCCTTCGAGCTGGCCGCGGTGGACTACGTGCTCAAGCCGGTGCGCCCCGAGCGCCTGGCCGAGTCGGTCCGCCGCATCTGCGAGCTGGCCGAGGAGGACACCGTGAAGCCGGACATGGTCACGGTGGAAAAGGGCGGCATCACCAAGATGATCCGCCGCGACGAGATCCTCTACGTGCAGGCGCAGGGCGACTACGCGCGGCTGCACACCAAGGATGCCAGCTACCTGATCCGGGTCCCGCTCAACGACCTGGAGCAGCAGTGGGGGGCGGCAGGCTACGTGCGCATCCACCGCTCCTACCTGGTGTCCATGGACAAGATCGACACCGTCAAGCTGGCCACCGGCAAGGCCGTGGTTCTCATCGGCGGCACCGAGCTCCCGGTCTCGCGCCGCGCCCTGCCCTACCTGCGCGAGAAGCTGGCCGCGAATCGAGTCCGGCCGCTGTGAGCGAATCCGGCGCCGCCGCCGAGCCGCCGCGCGAATCCCCCGGTCCGCACCCGGTCCAGGCTCCCGATGACGGGCTCCCGGCACCCACCGGAGCCCGGGTGCGGGTCAGCGCACCCGCCGGCACCATGCTGAACATCGTCCGCCGATCCGCCCCGGATGCCGCCGACACCTTCTACGTCCACTCGCTGATCCGCTCGCAGCTGCGCCTGGCGGCCTCGGTGGCCCTGGGCTTCCTGTTGGTGCTGGTGGGCCTCGCCGTCATGGTGTTCACCTGGCCGCAGATCAACGACATCCGCCTGGCGACCATCCCCTTGCCGTGGTGGTTGCTGGGCGTGGGCGTCTACCCGCTGATCTTGCTCTGTGCCTTCCTCTTCAACCGGGCGGCGGCGCGCAACGAGGCCAAGTACCGGAGCATCGCCAAATGATCAATCCGGCCGTTGCCCTGCTCTCGGTGTTGCTGGTTTCCCTGGCGACGGTGCTCATTGCCGTCAACGGGCTGCGGCTCTCGCGCACCACCGGGGACTTCTACGTGGCATCGCGCACCGTCAAGCCCTGGTGGAACGCCAGCGCCATCGGCGGGGAATACCTTTCGGCCGCATCGTTCCTGGGCATTGCCGGGCTCATCGTGGTCTCCGGGCAGGACGGGTTGTGGTTCCCCATCGGGTACACCGCCGGCTACCTCATGCTGCTGCTCTTTGTGGCGGCGCCGCTGCGCCGCTCCCGTGCGTACACCATCCCCGACTTTGCGCAGATCCGGCTGGGCTCGATGAGGCTGCGCAGGCTCACCAGCTTCTTGGTGGTGGTCATCTGTTGGCTGTACATCGTCCCGCAACTGCATGGAGCCTCGCTGACGCTGGGCATCAGCACCGGGCTTCCCGGTTGGATGGGTTCGGTACTGGTCATGGGGATCGTGTGCCTCACCGTGCTGGCCGGCGGCATGCGCTCGATCACCTTCGTCCAGGCGTTTCAGTACTGGCTCAAGCTCGCGGCCCTGGCGATCCCCGCCGTCTTCCTGCTGCTGCATCTGGGCCTGGCCGGGGAATCGGCGACCCTGGGCGGTGCCGTCTTCGATCACGCCAGCGACCCGGCGGCGAACCAGGGCCTGTACTACAACATCTCGCTGCTGGTGGCGCTGCTCTTTGGCACGCTGGGACTGCCCCACGTGCTGGTGCGCTTCTACACCAACCCGGATGGTCCCTCGGCCCGAAAGACCACCGCGATCGTGCTGGGATTGCTGGCGTTGTTCTACATCTTCCCCACGGTGCTGGGCATCCTGGGCAGGGCCTTCACCCCGGAACTTGCCACCAGCGGGAACGCCGATGCCACGGTGTTGCTGCTGCCGGGGCGCATCGTGGGCGGAACCGCCGGGGATGCGCTGACGGCGATCATCATCGGCGGTGCCTTCGCCGCGTTCCTCTCCACCTCCTCGGGCCTGGTGGTCTCCCTGGCCGGGACCATCTCGCAGGACCTGTTCCGCGGCACGGTGCGCGGATTCAGGATCTCCACGCTCATCGCCACCGCCGTCCCGCTGCTGCTGGCCATGGGCACCTCCAGCCTGGCGCTGGCCGGGGCCATCGGCTCGGTCTTTGCCTTCACCGCGGCAACCATCTGCCCGCTGCTGTTGCTGGGGATCTGGTGGCGCGGACTGACCGTTGCCGGGGCGATTTCCGGCATGGTGACCGGCGCCGTGTGCTGCGGCACGTCCCTGGTGCTGGCGGCAGCGGTGCCCAACGAGCCGCAGTCCTTCCATGCCCTGCTGGCGCAGCCGGCCGCCTGGTGCGTGCCGCTGGCATTCCTCGTGATGATCTTCGTGTCCCTGGCAACCAGGCGCCGTCCGCCCGGACGCATCGACGAGGTCATGGCCCGACTGCATGTTCCCGAGGCGCAGGCCGGAACGCTGCCCTGACGACCGGGACCGTCACGGCCCCTGATGCGGGCATAAAGAATGCGGTTGGCCTGGTGACTGCCACCAGGCCAACCGCATTGAAGACTTCGACGGAGCCGAAAGGCTAGTCGATCGAGGCCATGAGCTCCACGACGCGATCCAGGAACGCGTCGACCTGCGACTCCTCGTAGCCGTGCTCGCCCTCGGCGCGGCGGAACTCCGCCCGTCGCACGGCGTCGACGCTCATCGGGACGTCCTTCTCGAAGTAGTCAATGAGCTGGGAGCAGAGCTTGTCCACGTCCTGGACGTTGTAGCTCGACGCGCTGGAGCGCGAAGGCCTGCGGAAGCGCTCGCCCGGGGACCGGTGCAGGCGTCCACGCAGGATCGCCGAGAGCCGGCCGACCTGCTGCAGCCAGGCGTCCTCGCCATCGGCGTGGATCAGTGCATCGCGTTCCCGCTGGGCAAAGACATCCTCGAGCCTGTCCAGCGCACCGTCGACCTCGCGGGCGCTGTAGCCGCCGCGCTGGGCAGGGAAAACCGTGCGGCGGACCATGTGGCTGGTGACAATCGAATCATCGTCGCCGTCGCCATTGAACGTGGCTCGGGCGCGGGCGAGGAACACATCCACCTGTTTGGTGTTGTAGCCGAATTCCTTTTCCCCCACGCGCTCAAAGGGGCTGGGTGCCGGCTGTGCCTTGTCCTGACTCACAATTCTTTCCTTGGTGTTGGTATTGCGTACCGGAAGACCGGCACCTTGTTGCTGCGGGTGGTGCGATTGCCCGGGTTCAACCGGGGCGCGGCGGCACCAACCCGCATGTCCATCTTAGGGATGCTTTGGCACCCGCGGCCTACAGCGCGCCGGGCATCAGCAAAATGGTGAGGATATACGTCACCGGGATGGCGAAGAGCACCGAATCGAGCCGGTCCATGACCCCGCCGTGGCCCGGCAGGATGTTGCTCATGTCCTTGATGCCCAGTTCCCGCTTGACCATCGACTCGGCCAGGTCCCCGGCCGTTGCGGCGACAACCGTCGCAACCGCCAGGGGGATGCCCACCCACCAAGGGGCATCCAGCAGGAACACCGCCGCAGCGATGCCCACCACCGTGGCCCCGGCAACCGACCCGGCAAAGCCCTCCCAGGACTTTTTGGGGCTGATCTTCGGAGCCATCGGGCGCTTTCCGAACAGCACGCCCACCAGATACCCGAACGTATCGTTGGAGACCACCAGCAACAACATCGTTGTCACCAGCAAGTGCCCGTCCGGTTCGTTCAACAGCAGCACGGCAAAGCTCAGCAGTAGCGGCACCCACGTCAAGACGAAGATGCTTGCAACGATCGAGGGCACGGATTTGGCCGGCCCCTCGATGATGCGCCACAGGAAAACCAGTAGGGCGCTGGCGGTAAACGCCATGCCCAAGGCCTCGAGACCGCCGTAGTAGGCGGAGAACGGCAGGGCCACCCCGGCCACGGCCAGGGGAACCAGCGGGGTGTCGATTCCCCCGCCGATCAGTGCCCGTGAAACTTCCCAGCTGCCCACGACTCCGAAGATCGCCACCGTGGCGACGAACGCCAGCGGCAACCAAAACAGTCCGGTCAGCACCACGGCCAACAGCACCAGCCCCACGACGATTGCCGCGGGGAGGTCGCGTCCTGCCCGCGAGGGCTGGGTGCGCGTCGACTTGCGGCTTCGCCGGGTCATGGCATCAAGCCCTCCGGCATCCGGCGTCGGCTCCGGAAGGGAACCTGCGGCTCCTTCGCTCGGCTCGGTGGGATTGGCCATTAGACTTCCAGCAGCTCGGCTTCCTTGCGCTTGAGCAAGTCGTCGATGCTTTCGGCGTGCGACTTGGTCAGTGCGTCAAGTTCCTTTTCGGCGCGGGCGCCTTCGTCCTCGCCGACTTCGCCGTCCTTGACCAGCTTGTCAATGCCGTCCTTGGCCTTCCGGCGCAGGTTGCGCAGGGCCACCTTGGCGTCTTCGCCCTTGCCGCGAACGACCTTGACGTATTCCTTGCGGCGTTCCTGGGTCAACACCGGCATGATCACGCGGATGGTCTTGCCGTCGTTGGACGGGTTCGCGCCAACCTCGGAGTCGCCGAGCGCCTTTTCGATTTCACGCAGGGCGGTCACGTCGTAGGGGCTGATCAGGATGGTGCGGGCATCCGGGGTGGCGAAGGATGCCAGCTGCTGCAGCGGGGTCGGGGAACCGTAGTAGTCCACCATGACCTTGGCGTACATTCCCGGGTGCGCACGGCCGGTGCGGATCGCGGAGAAGTCTTCCTTCGCGTTCTCGATGGTGCTGTCCATCTTGTCGGATACCTCGAAGAGGATTTCCTCAATCACGGTCTACTCCTTTGAATCGGCTCCCAATCGATGGGTGGCCGGGTAATTTTGGGCTTGTGAACAATCCTATGCCACGGGAGGGCATGGCGCGGGGCACCTAGATGGTGACGCGGGTGCCGATCTTTTCGCCGAGGATGGCGCGGGTGACGTTTCCGTCGCCTTCCATGCCGAAGACCATCATCTCCAGCTTGTTGTCCTTGCACATGGTCATGGCGGTCTGGTCCATGACGCGGATGTCCTTGATGAGGGCCTCTTCGTAGGTGAGGTGCTCAAGCTTGGTGGCGGTCGGGTCCTTCTTCGGGTCCGCGGTGTACACGCCGTCGACACCGCTCTTGGCCATCAAGACCACGTCGGCGTCGACCTCGAGGGCGCGCTGGGCTGCCACGGTATCGGTGGAGAAGTACGGCAGGCCTGCCCCGGCGCCGAAGATCACGACGCGGTCCTTTTCCATATGGCGGATGGCGCGGCGCGGAATATAGGTCTCGGCGACCTGGGCCATGGAGATCGCGGACTGGACGCGGGTGTCAACGCCGGCCTGTTCCAGGAAATCCTGCAGGGCCAGGCAGTTCATGACGGTGCCGAGCATGCCCATGTAGTCGGCGCGCGAGCGGTCCATGCCCGAGGCCGAAAGTTCGGCGCCGCGGAAGAAGTTGCCGCCGCCAACCACGATGGCGACCTCCACCTTGCCCACGGTGGCGGCGATCTGCTCTGCAATGCCACGCACGGTGACCGGGTCGACGCCCAGCTTGCCGCCGCCGAAGACCTCGCCGGAAAGCTTCAGCAAGACCCTGCGGCGACGCGGGGCCTGGGTGTGTTCATGCGATTCGGGGGTTGCGTCCATGGGTGTCATTCCTCCTGCGTGCGGGTCGGTGCGGGCCCACGTTGTAGCTGTTGGGGGTGTGGCCGGCTCTCGGTCCTCGATGGCCCGGGAGCTGGCAGGAAAAAGGGGCGGCCACGTTGAAGTGGCCACCCCCTCTACCTTGGTGTGAAGCAAATGGTTACCGGTGCCGGGGCGCCGAGAACCAATTTACCTGCTGTTGAAGCTAATTAGGCTCCGACGCGGAAACGTGCGAAGGCGGTGGCGTTGACGCCGGCTTCTTCCAGCACCTTGCCCACGGTCTTCTTGGCGTCCTTGGCGAATGCCTGGTCGACCAGCACCTGCTCCTTGAAGAAGCCGGTCAGGCGGCCTTCAACGATCTTGGTCATGGCGGCTTCCGGCTTGCCCTCGGCGACAGCGGTCTCCTGGGCAATGCGGCGCTCGGACTCGACGATCTCGGCGTCGATGTCATCGCGGGAAAGCACGGTCGGTGCCATTGCAGCGGTGTGCACTGCAACGTCGTGTGCAACGGTGGCTGCGGCTTCGCCGGCGCCGTCCACTGCAACGAGAACGCCAACCTGGGCCGGGAGGTCCTTGGAGGTCTTGTGCAGGTAGGCATCAACCGATGCACCCTCGATACGGGACAGGCGGCGAACGATGACCTTCTCGCCCAAGACTGCGCCCTCTTCGGTGACGACGTCGGCAAGGGTCTTGCCCTCGACGTCGACTGCCAGCAAGGTCTCCAGGTCGGCTGCGCCGGAGGACACGGCAATGTCCAGGACCTTGGCGGCCAGGGCGATGAACTTGTCGTTCTTGGCGACGAAGTCGGTCTCGCAGGAAAGCTCGATCATGACGCCGACGGTGCCCTCGACAACCTTGGCGGCAACGAGGCCTTCCGAGGTCGAGCGGCCTTCGCGCTTGGTCGCGCCCTTCAGGCCCTTGATGCGGATGAGCTCCATGGCCTTCTCGGCGTCGCCGTTGGCCTCGTCGAGCGCCTTCTTGACGTCCATCATGCCAGCGCCGGTGCGCTCGCGCAGTGCCTTAATGTCAGCAGCGGTGTAGTTTGCCACGTGCAACCCCATTCATAAGTGGTTTTGAGCTTTTTCGCCGAAGGACGGGCCGAATGTGGCCCGTCCCGCGGTTTGTCTCCGGTTGTCGGCGCTCCCCCGCAAAAGGGGAGCGCCGACAACAAGCGACCTTGGTTTTGTGACTACTCGGCCGAAGCGGCCGGTGCTTCCTCGGCTGCCGGAGCAGCTTCAGCGGCGGGTGCTTCCTCGGCTGCCGGAGCAGCTTCGGCGGCGGGTGCTTCAGCAGCGGGTGCCTCGGCCTTGCCGGCCTCGAGCAGTTCGCGCTCCCACTCGGCCAACGGCTCGGCCGGAGCTTCGGTGTTGCCTGCAGCCTTGTTGTTGCGGGCGATCAGGCCAGCGGCAACGGCGTCGGCAACGACGCGGGTGAGCAGGTTGACGGAGCGGATGGCGTCGTCGTTGCCCGGGATCGGGTACTGGACTTCGTCCGGGTCGCAGTTGGTGTCGAGGATGGCAACAACCGGGATGCCCAGCTTGCGTGCCTCATCGATGGCCAGGTGCTCCTTCTTGGTGTCGACAACCCAGAGGACCGAAGGGGTCTTCGTCAGGTTGCGGATACCGCCAAGGTTGGTCTGAAGCTTGGTCAGCTCGCGCTTGAGCAGCAGCAGCTCCTTCTTGGTGTGGCCCGAACCGGCAACATCCTCGAAGTTGATTTCTTCCAGTTCCTTCATGCGCGAGATGCGCTTGGAAACGGTCTGGAAGTTGGTGAGCATGCCACCGAGCCAGCGCTGGTTGACGAAAGGCTGGCCAACGCGGGTAGCCTGCTCCGAAATTGCTTCCTGAGCCTGCTTCTTGGTGCCAACGAACAGAACGGTGCCGCCGTGGGCAACGGTCTGCTTGACGAACTCGTAGGCGCGGTCGATGTACGACAGCGACTGCTGCAAGTCAATGATGTAGATGCCGTTGCGCTCCGTGAAGATGAAACGCTTCATCTTCGGGTTCCAACGACGGGTCTGGTGTCCAAAGTGAACGCCGCTGTCGAGCAGCTGGCGCATGGTTACGACTGGCATGTCGCAACTCCTTCCGGCAGTAGCTGGCCGGCCCATCACTGGGCCGCGGTAACTGCCATTGTTATCGGTTGATGGTGCGCATCCGGTATTGGACGCGACCCCTGGCATGAGCAGAACGGCAAACCGTTCCTGGCCTGACCCCTCCCGAATGTATTCGGACCGCGGGCCTGCCAGTCGCACACGCAACAGATCGCCACGGAAGTGGGATTTTCAGGTGTGGATGACTCATACGCGAAGTCGGTTTCTTGTAGTCCCTCAATCAGCGCATGCTTCAAGAGGGCACAGGGAACCGCATGCTCAAGTGTACTACAGGCAGGTGGCGCCAAAATTGACACATCCGCACAAGGACAAGGGACGTGCATCACACGCCGGAAACCTCCACAAAGCGGTGGAGATCGGGCCGGGGGCCATCCGTACGGACCCATGCTTGGGGTCATGAAAATGGTTTCGTCCCTGGCAGGCTTAATGATTGGCACCGCCGTGCTGTTGGCCCCGGCCAGTGCTTCCCCGCCCGCCCCTCGCCCTGCAAGCCAAGGCCTGGTCCCGGCCGGCGCATGGAGTTGGCCATTGCCCCCGGTGCCGCGACTCGTGCGCGGATTCGACCCTCCGGCCCAACGCTGGCTCAGCGGCCACCGGGGCGCCGACCTTCAGGCAGCCCCCGGTGACACCGTCCGCGCACCTTCCGGAGGCATAGTCTCCTTCGCGGGGCACATCGTGGACCGGCCGGTCATTGTCATCAACCACGGTTCCGGTTTGCTCTCCAGCTTCGAGCCGGTGCGTAGCACCTTGGAGGTCGGCGCCATCGTCTCGGAGGGCGACGAGATCGGCATGGTCGGGGCCGGTGCGCACTGTGACGCGCTCTGCCTGCACTGGGGATTGCGGCTGGACGGTGAATACATCGACCCGCTGCTCACCATCATCGACACCCGCCCCTCGATTCTCTTGCCGCTGGACTAGCCGCTCGGCAGGCTTCGGGACCTGAATTCGCGATCCGCGTCCTCGTAGACCTTGATCATGAGTTGGGTCTGCCGGCTTTGCAGGAATGATGCAGGGTCGAAGGACGATGTCAACGGACCGTGGCCCGCCTTGACCTGGTCGACACAATCTTCCAGGGCCGTGGCGAGCGCGGCAACCGTATCGTCCTCGGTGAGCCAGTAGACGCCCTTGGGCAAGTCCTCGGCAATATTCCGGTCACTGAGCAGCGAAGGTGTGCCCAGGGCGGCCGCCTCGTAGACCGTCATGCCCTGGGTCTCGAATCCCTGGGACGTCTGGACCAGTGCATCGGCCCGCCGGAGCTCCGTAAGCATTTGCCCGTAGGGGACCTTGCCGCGGATAACCACGGTTGGCCTATCCATGGCCTGGGCCTTGGCTTCGGCCTTGGCCCGGTCCGCTCCGTCGCCAAAAACGTGGATCTCCGCGTCGATATTGGAGAGTGCCACGGCGTCGAGGAAGGGAAGCAGTCGCTTCTCCGCACTAAACCTCCCCACCCAGGCCAGCCTCGGCCGCGTGTTGGGTTTGGCGGATGGCTGGGCCAGCAAATCCGACGCGAGGCCATCGTCCATTCCGTTGGGAACGACCTCGACGCGCGCAAAAACGCGTTCGTCCTCCAACAGGCGGGCGAAATGGCTGGAGGGCGCGGTCACGCGTTGGGCGTGATCGGTGAACCGCTGCAGATATGTCCAGGCATCGGCAGCCACCGGCTTGCCCGTGCCCAGGAATGCCTTCTGGGCAAGGCCGAACCCGCGCTGGACCAGACCCGGCAGCGGCATAGTCGCGGCAATCCCCACATCGAGGCGGTTATGCATGGTGTGGACGACGGGAAGGTTGTTGTCCTTGGCGAACCGATAGCCAATGATGGCCTGCCAGAAGTCTGCCTGGACGTGCACCACGTCGACTGGTCCGCGCTCGGTCATTGCCTTGGCCAACAACTTGTCGCTGACCTTGCCGGGGATGGATATGGAGTACTCCCCCGGTCCCAGGGGCAAGGAAGGCAGCTCGATGACGGCCTGGTCGGGGATGTGCTTGCCGCGGTACTTGGGTGAAACGATCGTCACCCGGTGTCCTGCCAGCTCAAGAAACCGCCGCTGCAGCCGGACGGAGGTCTGCATGCCACCCAGGGTGTCGGGGTGCTGGTCGACAAACATAACGCAATGCATTGACCGGGCTCGTCCTTTCTGTAGTCGGGCGTGAAGCTGAAGGTGCGGCAGGCAGAGCATGCCCACGCGAGAGGCGCCAGGTTCCCTGACGATCAGGTAATTCGAGCCTAATAGAGAAGGAACGGCCATCGCCCAAAGACGTGGCGGGGCGTCTCGCGGGAATCTGGTTGTATGCTGACTTCTCCCGCAACTACCACCCCGAATGCGAAAAACGGCCTAGCCAGAATTCCTGCAAGGATTTTCTGACTAGGCCGTTGACGTGTAGGGCGGGTGGGGCTTGAACCCACGACCAAGGGATTATGAGTCCCCTGCTCTGACCAACTGAGCTACCGCCCCAACATGGATGTTCGATCGAATCACCGCCAACTGCGGCAATTGGCCAAACATCCCCAGCTATCCTAATGGATTCCTTCGCAGGTTTTCATCTTCCCTTGCCGGGAAACTCTGACTGGCGTCAGTATCAGGGAAGAAAATCCTCCGCGACGGCACCGCGATAGATCGCCTCGAAGGTGTCCATGGTCTTGCTGTGGCTGTGCAGGGCTGCCTTGGCATGGCCTGCTTTGCCCATCACCGCCTGCTCCGCAGCTGTCATGCCCAGGATCGAATCCAGCTTGCCAGCCAGTCCAGCCAGGTCCCCCGGCTCGAATAGGTAACCGTTGACTCCGTCATCAACAAGGTGCGGCAAGGCCATCGCATTGGCCAACACCACGGGCTTGGACGCCGAGAGCGCCTCCAGGGTCACCAGGGACTGGAGCTCAGCGGTTCCGGGCTGGCAGAACACATCGCAGCGCAGGTACGCTCTGCGCAGTTCTTCGTCGTCGACATGGCCCAGGAAGTGCACGCGGCTCGCAACCCCCTTTTCACGGGCAAGCTTTTCCAACGGCGCGCGCTGCTCGCCACCGCCGATGACCTCAAGGTGGGCATCGGGGACCGTCTTCATCAAAGTCAGCGCCTCAATGAGTTCGTTGACGTTCTTCTCAACCGCCAGCCTGCCCACGAATAGGATCGTGGGATATGGATTCCGGTCGATCGACTCCGCTGCGCCAAGCTCATAGTTGCTGGAGTCGATCCCGTTGGACAGCGGCAAGACCTTGTCCAAGCGCGCATACTGGGTCATCGCACGGGCAGCCAGCGGCGTCGGCGTGGTGACAACATTCGCCTTGCCCATGATCTTGCCCATGTCGCGCCAAGAGTTCCGCGCCACGATCTTCTTGAACCACTGGGGAAAAGGCAGGAACGGGTCCAGGTTTTCCGGCATGAAGTGGTTCGTTGCCACGGTTCGGCTACCGCGTTTATTGGCAAAGGCCAGGGCGCCTTGGCCGATCATGTAGTGGCATTGAGCGTGGACCACGTCCGGCTTGATCTCGTCGAGCAGCTGCTTGATCTCCGGGTTGACTTCCCAGGGGAAGCAAATACGGAAGTATTCATGCGTCGGCACGGCATGCGACCGCAGCCGGTGAACGGTGGCTTCGGGCAGGACCTCGGTGACAGTGGGCCCCTTGTCCGGCCGGGTGGCCATGACGTGCACCTCGTGCCCGCGCTCTGTCATGGCGGTGGCCAGTCGATAGCAAAAGACTGCTGCGCCGTTGACGTCCGGATGATAGGTATCCGCCGCAATCACGATTTTCAATGGTTTCTCGCCCGTCACGTGGTGCGTTCACTCCTTGACATGACCGCTATCGAGGCCACGGTTGTCGTTTCATTGTCTTGTTGGGCAATTGCAGGACTACGGCAAGCTCTATTTGCCATCGGTGACCTTGGTCCGCCGTCTGGCTTCGGCCTTGCGTTCAAGCACGTCCGGGTGATGTCGCGACAAGGCGATCACCCCTACGATAGCAATGCAACCGGCACCGACCATGCTTAGCGCGATGGCGGGTTGGACATTGGGATCCAGCTCACCCAGGATCGCGATGCCGATGGAGATCCCGACGATGGGGTCGATCACCGTCAGTCCGGCAATGACCAGGTCCGGCGGGCCCTTCGAATATGCGTTTTGCACGAAGTAGGAACCGAGCAGGCCGGCAACCACCACCGCCAGGATCGAGTACCACGAAACGTTGGCCAGGAACCGCCCGTTTGGATCGAGCAGCGACACGGAAATGGTGCGCACCAGCACCGCCACGAACCCGAAGAGGACCCCGGCACCCAGTATGTAGAAGAACGCGCCGAGTCTATGTGGGAAGACCACAACGGCCCCGCCGAAAACGGCAACGGCGATCGCCAGGATCAGGATGGTCAGCAGTTCCTGCCCGCTCGTGATCTTGTGCTCCTCGGCACTGACCTCGATGGCCAGGAAGACGAAGGCCGCACTTCCCACCATGCAGGCAATGATCGCCAGGATCGTGGGCCGATTCATCTTGATGTGGTGCTCGCGGGCATTGACCACCGTGGTGATGACCAGCGCAATTGCACCGATGGGCTGGACCACGGTCAATGGAGCGCTCGCCAAGGCATAGACATTCAGGCTCATCCCCATGGCGAGCAGGACCAAGCCCAGGACCCAGCGGGGAGTCCTAAAAAGACGAAGCATCCCCCATCCGGTCACATCCAGTCCGCCGGCGCTGGCGCGCACCGCACTGGATTGTCGCTGCGTGCCAAAGGCCAGAAAGAATGCCCCGGCAATCGCCGCCGTGACCGCTAGCCAGACCATTCAGTTCCCGACCTCAGTGCCCTGGCCTTGCTCCGCGCCTGTACAAAATACTGCATCGCAGCAATCACGTGAAGTACGCAGGCCAGCGCCAGTGCCCAAGTCGCGATGTCCCCCAGAATGCTTCCCTTGCCCCAATCCGTGTTTCCCAGCAGCAGCAACGGAGTCCCGACCAAAAGCAACGCGGTACGGAACTTTCCGAGGTTGCTCACCGGCAGATTGGGATTGCCCCGAAAGAGCACCCATGCGTTGATGATCAAGACGGCATCGGGAACCACGATGGAAAAAACCAGCCATGCCGGGGCTATTCCTGTCGACACAAAGGTCGTGGCGACAACAATCAGCGCCAGCCTGTCAGCCACGGGATCCAGCCACTTGCCAACGGTTGAGATCTGATCGAGGCGGCGGGCCGCAAATCCATCGATCCAGTCGGAGGAACCCAGGATTGCCAACGTGAGCGTAGCCCAGCCGTAATGCATGGTGAGCGTCTGCCAGACGAACACCGGCACCAGAAGGAACCTGAGAACAGTAATCAGGTTCGGCACCGTCCAGAAGGTGGCGAGCTCGCGGTATTCAAAGTTGTCGCGTGTCCCCGCTCCAAAAATGCGCATGCCCTCCTCTTTCATGGTCTGTTCTGTGCTCATGGACTGGTGGGACTATTCACGTGGCATGTAGTTCGCGCTTCCCCGTCCCCTGATCGGGTTGATCGACGGGAGTCGTGACCGGTGGTGCGGCTGTTCAGGGTTTTCAGCCTGGCCGCACCGGGTTATTGATTACTTGCTCAGTAGCTTGCGCAGGAAGATAAAGAACATCGTCACCGAGCCGGCCATGATCGCCAAGGGTTGCCACCGCTCGCGCAGGGCCTCCTTGGTGTTTTCGCCTTCAAAACCGCTGAGGGATCCCACCTTTTCGGTTGCCCGCTCCATGCCTTCGGAAAACTTCCCCGATGCGGTGTCCGCCAGGTGCCTGGCTTGGCCGGCGGCCTTGGACACCGCGTCGCCGGCGGCTTGTCCCGCGCCGGAGAATTTTTCTCCAAGGTGGAGTGGCACCTCGAGTTTTTGTCCCAGGCCGTCGCGGTGCAAGGCAATCTTTTCGCGACGTTCCCGGGTGCGGATGATCAGTTCGTTGTGCGTAGGCTTCTCGGCTTTTGCCTCGTGATCGTCCTTCTTGGCTTCCTTCTCGTCCTGCTCGTCCTTCTTCTTGGACGGTTTCGGCTCGTCAAGCGTCGAAACATCGAAGGCGCTGCCGTCCTTGACCACGCCAAGGTCGTGCCGGATCCCGCGAATTGCTTCGTCAGGCAGCAGCGGCATGGTCTTCTTGAACTTGAAGAAGGCGAATGCGGCAAGGATCAGTGCCAGAACGAGGAATCCGGCAGCGACAAGCAGTGCTGCCAGCCAAGGTTCAATGACCGTTCCGATTCCCATGATCAGGGCCACGACCAAGGCAATTATCATGAAGGCCAGCAAGGCCAGGGCCACGATACCGGCACCTGCAGCAATGCCAACGCCAATGCCCTTTGACTTCAGGACGATGGCGGCGATGCGTGCTTCGTCAGCCACCTGGTTCGGGATCAGGTGGCTAAGTCCGCTTACCTGTCCCTTGATGGTTAGTGGCGTTGACTGGTATTGGTTTCCAGTCGATTCCGATCCAGACATGGTCTCTCCGTTTCATGCGGCCTAGGCCCGGGCCGCTCAACCCAAAACTATCACCCGGACGTGCCTAAACGGCTCAACCTGCAGGGGTACACCCAGGGTATGAGATCGACTTGAGACAAGAAATCCCCGCCCTCCAATGGAGAACGGGGTTTCCTATGTGCGCTCCTCCGACTGGACTTGAACCAGTAACCCTTCGATTAACAGTCGAATGCTCTGCCAATTGAGCTACGGAGGAATGAAGCAGGTAAAACACTACCAGAGCGCCGATTGGAACCCCAAATCGAAAGCTGGTTGATCAGCCCGCACGCCCGGAGCAGGTCCCCACTACCGCTGGCGCTGTACCCGCTTCTCGTCCCAGACCGGTTCCGCTGACTCGTAGACCTTTCCATCGGAACCGAAGACCAGGAACCGGTCGAATGACCTGGCAAACCAGCGGTCGTGGGTCACCGCCAGCACGGTACCGACGAACGATTCGATGGCCCTCTCCAGCGCCTCCCCCGAATGCAGGTCAAGGTTGTCGGTCGGCTCGTCAAGCAGCAGCAAGGTTGCCCCGGAAAGCTGCAACAGAAGGATCTGGAATCGTGCCTGCTGTCCGCCGGAGAGGGAATCGTATTTCTGCTCCGCTTGGCCGGCCAGGCCGTAACCGTCAAGCGCTCCGGAGGCCGCTTCCCTGGCCATGCCCGAGCGGTGTTCGTCGCCTCGATGCAGGATGTCCAGCAACGTCCTGCCCAGGAGGTCGGGTCGGCTGTGGGTCTGGGCAAAGAACCCGGGACGGATGCGTGCCCCAAGCTTCACCGTTCCGTTGTGCGGGACCTCGGCAATCTCGACCTCCGAGACCGGCAGGTGTTCGCGTTCCGGGTCGGTTCCGCCCGAGGCCAACAGCCGCAGGAAGTGGGACTTGCCCGAACCGTTCGAGCCCAGGATCGCCACGCGGTCCCCGAACCAGATCTCGTTGCTGAAGGGTTTCATCAGCCCGGTGAGCTCAAGCTTCTCAGCGACAATGGCGCGCTTGGCCGTTCGCCCGCCCTTGAGCCGCATGTTGACGTTTTGTTCAAGAGGGATGGCCTGGGGCGGACCGGCCTCGAGAAACTTGGCAAGGCGCGTTTGGGCGGCGTGGTACCGGTTGGCCATGTCCGAGCGGAAGGCGGCCTTGTTCTTGTACATGTTCACCAGCTCCTTGAGCTTGGCGTGCTCCTCGTCCCACCGCTTGCGCAGTTCCTCGAAGCGTTCGTTGCGTTCGCGCCGTGCGTCGACGTAGGAACCGAACGCGCCGCCGTGGATCCAGGCCGTGGCGCCGGAGTGGCCGGGTTCGAGGGTGACGATGCGGTTGGCTGCGTTGTTCAGCAGTTCGCGGTCGTGACTGATGAACAGGACGGTCTTCGGCGAGGCGTTGAGCCTGGCTTCGAGCCAGCGCTTGCCCGGGACGTCGAGGTAGTTATCGGGCTCGTCAAGCAGCAACAGCTCGTCAGGGCCTTCGAAGAGGGCCTCAAGGACCAGCCGCTTTTGCTCGCCGCCGGAAAGTGTTGATGCCAGGCGGTGGGCGGCACGGTCGAAGGGCACGCCGAGCGCCGCCATGCAGACCTTGTCCCACGCGGTTTCCAGTTCGTAGCCGCCGGCATCTCCCCAGTCGATGATGGCCTGGGCATAGCGCATCTGGATTTTCTCGTCGTCGGATTCCATCATGAGCAGCTCGGTTTCATCCACGGCCTTCGCAGCTGCCGCCAGGTCCGCCGAAGCCGTGGAAACCAGCAAGTCGCGCACGGTGGACTCGTCGCGCACCTGGCCAACAAACTGCCGCATGATGCCCATGCCCCCGGATCGACTGACAGCACCCTCATCCGATTTCAGGTCCCCGGCAATGATCTTGAAGAGCGTCGTCTTTCCCGCGCCGTTGGGGCCGATCAGAGCGGTCTTTGATCCCGAGGTGACCTTGAAGGTCACGCCACCCAGGAGTTGGGTTCCGTCGGAGAGGAAGTAATGGATGTCGGATACGTCGATATGAGCCACCTTCCCATCCTACTGATGTCCCGGCCTGGAGCCCCACCGGGGGCACCCCGAGACCCCGGCAAGGTCCCCCGGTGTAGTCCAGCGTGTTCCCCGTAGTCGTGCACTGGGCGGATGCCGGCCACTTGTACCCGGTGTCGCGCACCGAACTTTGTCGAATCCGTGGCGCGAGTTGTCAGTGAAGTCGCGAACCGGTTGCGGCCGGTTATTGAAGTTCGAGCGGACCGAACTCCAGCTGCCGCCTATCGCGCACCCAATGGGCTCCGGTGTCCCTGCGCTGGGCATCGGTCGCGAAACGATAGCGATAGGTCAGTACTCGGATGAAGCGCGGCTTCCTGCCGGAAAACGGGACATGGCCCAACAGTGCCAGAGTCCGGGCATCGGCCTCCAGCAACCTGACCACGAGCGCATGGAACCAGCGCTGGTTCAAGGATCCCAGCGGCAGGAACCACATCATCCAGTCCAAGCGCAGATGATAGGGCGCGAATTGGCGCGGTCTCTTGGAAACGTCCCCCGGTTTCCCCTTGAACCCATACTCTAGCCAGGTGGCCTCGACAGGTGATTCGTCCTCGGTGCCCTCGATGACGACTTCGATCCGCTCCCTGGTGACCGAGCCGAAGGCACCGTAGGCGTTTCCCAATTGCCATCGGTTGAAGGCCGCATTCATGCGCTGATCGGATGAGAACAGGTTGCGCAGCGCTGGAACGGAGAGCACGGCCAACAGCAGCGTGCCGATCAGCACGATCACGGTCCACCAGATGGGTGCCTCCGCTCGCGCGCTGCTTTCGGGTGGCAGCCAGGGGAAGAGCCGTCGCAGCACCGGGTCGCTGACCCGGCAGAAAGCCAGCACGATGGTGATCCAGTTCAGCCACGCGAAGTTGCCGGTGGCCACCAGCCACAGCTGGGTGGCAATGATGATGCCCGCCGCGATGGAGGCCAGTGACTGGGGCGCAAACAGCAGGAACGGGATCGCCAGTTGGGCGCCGTGGTTGCCCGCCGCCTCGCAGCGGTGCCACCATTTTGGGGCCAGGTGGGCCCGGCGGCTGAACGGCCCGGGCATCGGCTGTGTTTGGTGGTGGTAGTACATGGCCGTGAGGTTTCTCCAGGCCGGGTCCCCACGCCACTTGATCATGCCCGCTCCAAACTCCAGCCGGAACACCAGCCAGGCGATCAGCAACAGAATGGTTAGCGGTGGCGGGACCTGCCGGGAACCGAGCAGGCCCACCGTGAACCCGGCCTCCAATAGCAGCATTTCCCAGCCAAAACCGTAGAAAATCTGCCCCACGTTCACGATCGACATGTACAAGCCCCAGAGGGCAAGGAAGGCGAAAAGCGGCAGCCACGGAGGTCCAGCCTGGGGAAGCCCGACCACCAGTACCCCGGAAATGGCACACCCTGCGGCGCACACCGCCACCAGTTTCCGGTCCGAGTACCCGATCCTGCTAAATATCGTAGGACGGGGGGCGCCGGGTCCGCCAAGCAGCCGGGGCGCGGGCAGCAGGCCGCGTTCGCCGGCAAGGGCCCGGAACTGGTTCAGGGTGGAAATGAAGGCAATCAGGTAGATCAGCGCAACCCCGCGTTGCAGGATTTCGCGGGCCATGCCGTAGTCGTACGCCGCCAGCCATTCCATGGCATCAGCTTAGATTCATCGGGACACGGCGGCCATGCCCTGCCAACGGGGCCATAGGCGAGAAGCGCGTGCCTGTCTGCTTGCCAGACTGAGCGGGGCCAAATCCGGTGCAACGCACTGGGTCGTTATCCCCGTCAACGCCGCCTTGGAGTGTCCTCAATGGCACCCTCCCGCCCTGGTGGGTTAACGCAAAAGAATCCGCATTTTCTGTGACGAAAATACGGATTCTTTTGTTTTGGCTCCTCCGACTGGACTTGAACCAGTAACCCTTCGATTAACAGTCGAATGCTCTGCCAATTGAGCTACGGAGGAATGCAACGAGAAATACTCTACACAAGGTTTCGGGAAAACAAAAATCGTCGCCCACACCCGGCTGCAACTAGTCCTGGCGCAGTGCCCTGCGGCGCAATTCCAGCTCCAACAGCTCGCGATTGATGCGCTGGAAGCCCTCCGGATCCCCCGCGGGATCCATACGTTGCAGCTCACCCATCTTCTCCGCCTTCAAGTGTGTGATTTGCAGCTCAAAGAGACGATTGATGATGTCATTGCAATAGCGCAGCAATGCCTCGCTGGTGCTTGCAGGCAACGGAGTCACTGCCAGTTCGGAGACAAATGATCGCAAGGGTTCCGGGACTTCCTGCCGGATGGCCTCGACCCATTGCGACGGGGTGGCACCTGCCATTCCGGCAGCGCGCACGGCATCGTGCACCGCGGCATGGGCAGGGGCCATGAAGCGGGCGTCATAGAACGCCTGCCATTGCTCCGGTGTCAACTGCGCCGGCTGCTGCAGCACGACTTCCAGTGCCTCGCGTTCCATCCGGGATACCGGATCGCGCGGATCGGGTCGGGAGTAGACCGGGGCGGCAGGTTGCTCCGGTGCCGCATGGCCGGCGCTTCCGCGGACCGGTTCCTCCGCCTTGGGCATCCGGTTGCGTCGCACCGAGGCCCCCACGGCCCGGTTGACGTCCTCCATGTCCATGCCGAGCCAACCGGCAAGTTCACGTGCGTAGGCCGGGCGAATGGCCGAATCACGGATCTCGGCAACAATCGGGGCACTGACGCGCAGCGCCTGCACCCGGCCCTCGACGGTATTCAGGTTGTAGTTCTTCAATCCCGCCTTGATGGCGAATTCGAAGAGCGGGCGCTTGGAATCGATGAGTTCGCGCACCGCCTCCGGGCCGCGCTTCTGCCGCAGGTCGCACGGGTCCGCTCCGGTCGGCTCGACGGCGACGTAGGTCTGGGCGATGAATTTCTGGTCTTCCTCGAAGGCGCGCAGGGCGGCCTTCTGGCCGGCGGCGTCGCCGTCGAAGGTGAAGACCACTTCGCCGCCGGATCCGTCGTCACGCAAGAGCCGCCGGGCAATCTTGATGTGGTCGGTGCCAAAGGCGGTGCCGCAGGTGGCAACCGCGGTGCCGATGCCCGAAAGATGGCAGGCCATCACGTCGGTGTAGCCCTCGACCACGACCAATTGGCGGGTCTTGGTAATTTCCTTCTTGGCCAAGTCGACACCGTAGAGGACCTGGGACTTCTTGTAGAGCTGGGTTTCGGGGGTGTTGAGGTACTTGGGCCCCTGGTCGTCCTCGTAGAGCTTGCGCGCTCCGAAGCCGATGGTGGCTCCGGTGAGATCGCGGATGGGCCAGATCAGGCGACCGCGGAACCTGTCGTAGATGCCACGGTTGCCCTCGGAAAAGATGCCGGTGAGCTTGAGTTCCTCGTCCTGGAAGCCACGCCCACGCAGGTGCTTGAGCAGCGCGTCCCAGCCCTGGGGCGCGTAGCCGACGCCGAAGTGCGCTGCGGCCTCCGCGTCGAAGTCGCGTTCGGACAGGAATTTCTGCCCGGCCGCGGCTCCGGGGGTGGTGAGTTGTTCGCGGAAGAACTCCTCGGAGATCTTGTGGGCGTCGAGCAGTCGCTGGCGGCGGCCGGTTTCCTCGCGGCGCGGGCCGGTGCCCCCGTCCTCGTAGTGCAGTTCGATGCCGACGCGGCCGGCCAACTGCTCCACGGTCTCGGAGAAGGTGCCGTGGTTCATCTTCTGCAGGAAGGCGATCACGTCGCCGGACTCGCCGCAGCCGAAGCAGTGGAAGGAACCGACCTGGGGGCGCACGTGGAAAGACGGGGAACGCTCGTCGTGGAAGGGGCACAGGCCCTTCCAGGAGCCGACACCGGCGGACTTCAGCGTCACATATCCGTCGATGACTTCCTTGATGTCCGTGCGGTTGCGGACTTCGTCGATATCTTCACGCTTAATCAGGCCTGCCATACACCCAGTCTAGTGACGATTCGAGGATGGAATGCGCCGTTCCGCTGCGGGCTGTGGATCGGGCTTGCCGGCCTAGAAGAGCCGTTCGTTGAAGCTCTTGCCCAACACCAGGGTGGCGTGCCATTCGATGGCCGAGGCGTCGGTGAGCGAGGCCACCTGGTCGATGACTACGCGCAGCCGGCCCGCGTCGTCGGCGGCGTCGCGCCAGTCGGCCGCGAAGAGCGGCTCGAGGTACTTGTCCCCGGTCTCGGCCAGGAGGGCCACCAGCTCGGTGAGGATTTCGCTTTGCCGCGCATAGATGGGCTTGCGTTCGTCGCTGGTCATCACATAGGCGGTGGCCAGGCCCTTCATCGCGGCGATCTCGTGTTCGGTGGATTCGGGGACGATGAGCGCGGCGTTGAAGCGGGTCAGCTCCCCCGGCCCGAACTGCTCGCGGGTGGCGTCGATGGCCGACTGGCAGAAGCGCCCGATGAACTGGCTGGTCATGTCCTTCAGTGCCGCCATGGAACGGCGCGAGCCATCGGCGTGCGGCACCCATTCATTGGTGGCCTCGAGCCGGGCGAAGGCGGCATCGATGACGCCGTCCTCGACGTGCGGCAAATACCATTGCCGGGTGAAGGTGATCGCCCGGGCCCGCTGGTCCTTGTCCTTGATCCAGCGCAGCTGGAAGCGTCCGGCGTTGATGGCGTCCTCGACGTCGTGCACCGAGTAGGAGATGTCATCGGCCAGGTCCATGACCTGTGCCTCGATGCAGGTTTGCCGAGGTTGGGCGCCGGAGCCGGAGCGCAGCCAGTCGAAGACCGGGGCATCGTCGACGTACGCCCCGAACTTGGAGGTCTTCTTGCCGTTCTTCTCCGGGGCGTCTTCGCGCAGCCACGGGTACTTGCACGCGGCATCCAGCGAGGCGCGGGTGAGGTTCAGCCCGGCGGAGGCACCGGTGTGCCTGAAGGTCTTGGTCTCGATCCGGGTGAGCAGTCGCAGGGTCTGCGCGTTGCCCTCAAAGCCGCCGATGTCGCCGGCCAGCTCGTTCAGCGCCTTCTCCCCGTTGTGGCCAAAGGGCGGGTGGCCCAGGTCGTGGGCCAGACAGGCGGTGTCCACCACGTCCGGGTCGCAGCCGAGGGTGGCGCCGAGCTCGCGGCCCACCTGGGCCACTTCGAGGGAGTGGGTCAGCCGGGTGCGGACAAAGTCGTCGGAGGAGGGCGCCACGACCTGGGTCTTGGCCCCCAGCCGGCGCAGCGCCGAGGAGTGCAGTACCCGGGCGCGGTCGCGCTCAAACGCCGTCCGGTACGCCTTCTTGGGCGGTTCGGGTACCCATCGATCCTCGTCCGCCTCGGTGTAGCCGGGAATCTGCAACATTGGGCTCCTTAGCCGCCGGAAACGTCTAGTTCGGCCGCGGAAATCATGGCCTTGTGCTTCTCGTCCATCTCGCGCGTGGCAAGCCAGCCGTCGGGCAGGTGGGTCTTCTTCGGGGATCCGGCGCGTCCGCGCTGGCCCTCGGCGTCCTTGCCGGGGTACGGCATGGACAGATCCAGCTGGTCCAGCAGTTCGCGCAGCACCTCGAGGGTGGGCACCTGGGCCAGGGCGGAGCGGATATCCCCGCCGACCGGGTAGCCCTTGAAGTACCAGGCCATGTGCTTGCGGATGTCGCGCAGGCCCTTGAACTCGTCCTCGAAGTACTCGGTGAGCAGTTCCGCGTGGCGGTAGACGGTCTCGGCGACCTTGGCCAGGCCCGGGGTGTAGCGCTTGTCGGTGCCCTCGAAGGCTGCCTGCAGGTCCCCGAAGAGCCAGGGGCGGCCCATGCAGCCGCGGCCCACGACGATGCCGTCGATGCCGGTCTGCTTGACCATGGCCACCGCGTCCTCGGCGCTCCAGATGTCGCCGTTGCCCAGCACCGGCATGTCCGGGAGGGATTCGCGCAGGCGCGCGATGGCGTCCCAGTCGGCCTTGCCGGAGTAGTACTGGCTGGCGGTGCGCCCGTGCAGGGCGACCGCGGCAACGCCGTGGTCTCGGGCGATCTTGCCCGATTCGATGTAGGTGAGGTGGTCCTCGTTGATGCCCTTGCGCATCTTGATGGTCAAGGGCACGTCCCCGCGGGCGGCCTCGGTGGTGGCCGCCTTGATGATGGAGGTGAACAAGTCGGTCTTCCACGGAAGGGCCGCTCCCCCGCCCTTGCGGGTGACCTTGGGAACCGGGCAGCCGAAGTTCAGGTCGATGTGGTCGGCGCGGTCTTCCTCCACGATCAGGCGCACGGCGGCGCCGACGGTCTTGGGATCCACGCCGTAGAGCTGGACCGAGCGCAGTTCCTCGTCCGGGTCGTGGGAGATGATGCGCATGGACTCGGCATTGCGTTCCACCAGCGCGCGGGAGGTGACCATTTCGGTGACGTACACGCCACCACCGTATTCACGGCAAAGCCGGCGGAAGGCCTTGTTGGTGATGCCGGCCATGGGGGCCAGGATCACCGGAGTGTCAATGGTGTGTTTTCCCAGCTGGAGCGGGGGCAGCTCAAGTTTCGCCGTCGAGGGCGCGCCGGTCTGGGTTACGTCGGAAATTGCAGTCACTAACCCATTCTCTCAAATAGATCCAAATCCGTGGGCGCCGGGCGCCAACTTGTGCATCACACCGGGAATAATGGGTGGCCTCGCAAGGCTGTACCCAAAGTACATACGTTTGCATGCAAAGGACAAGGCGTGAAAAAGATCGTTTTCCTGACCTTCGGCCACTCCGGAGGTTCCAGCAACTCCCCGCTGCCCACCGGGGCCGATGCCGTGCGCCAGATGATCGACTTGGCGGTCGCGGCCGAGGAATCCGGGTTCGACGGGGCCTGGATGCGGGTGCACCACTTCGGCAATTCGCTCTCCAGCCCGTTCCCGCTGCTGGCGGCCATGGCGGCGAAGACCACCACGCTCGAGGTCGGCACCGGGGTGATCGACATGCGCTACGAGAACCCGCTCTACATGGCCGAAATGGCCGGGGCCACCGACGCAATCAGCAATGGGCGCCTGCAGCTGGGCATCAGCCGTGGTTCGCCCGAATCCGCCCGCGACGGGCAGCACCAGTTCGGCTACGACCTGGAACCGGGGAACAACTGGGCGAATGAAACGCGCCGACGGGCGGCTCGCTTTCGCGCAGCCATCGCCGGGGAAGGCATGGCCCACCCGATGCCCGAACGCCACCACGACCAGGACCAATTGCTCCCGATCAACCCGGTCTCCCCGGGCCTGGAAAACCGGATCTGGTGGGGTGCCGCGACCATCGAATCGGGGCTGTGGACCGGCGAAGTCGGCATGAACCTGCTCTCTTCCACGCTTCTGCTTCAGGACGACGGGCGGCCCTTCCACGTGCTGCAGGCCGACCAGCTGCGCCAATACAAGGAGGCCTATGCCGCCAGCGGACACAGCACCGGCGGGCTGACCGCGGTGACCCGCAGCGCGTTCCCCATCACCACCGACACGGACGAGATCTACTTCGGGCGCCGCGAGCGCGGGGACTCCGTGGGCGTGCTGGACGGATCGGTTGCCCGCTCGGGCCCCACCTATGCCGGCTCCCCCGAGGAAGTCGCGCAGCAGTTCTTGGACGACGACGCGATCACCGAGGCCGACTACGTGCTCTTCGCCCTGCCGAACCAGCTCGGCGTGGACTACAACGCGCACGTGATGACCGAGATCGCGAACATCGCGCGCGAGCTGGGCTGGAAGAAGTAGTCGACCTGTCCCATCCAGTTGGCGTCCCGCCCCCCATAGCCGGGGACCGGAACGCCAAGCGCACTCCTGATTCGAAGGCCTATCGGAATTCCGGACCCGAGCCTTGTTTTTCCTCGTCCAGGGCAAGTGCCACGGCCAGTTTTCGCGCAGCGACCAGCTCAACGGCCGCCCCAACAGCCAGCACCAGCATCAGGATGGCCAGGGCAGTGAACAGCAGTCCGGCGACGTAGCTGTAGGCGCCGCTGAGCATGGTGTCGTGGTAAAAGAATTCGACGTTCTCCCCGACCGCGCGCACGTCGCCGGCCACGGTGAGCATGGCACCACCGGTGTGGACTGCCACCGGGGCAAGCGCCGCGAGCATTCCCGCACCTGCCACACCGGCAACGAATTTTGCCTTCAGCTTCCGGGCCAGGTCATCGACCCCGAACAGGCTCGGATCCCTGGGCCGCGGGGCCTGGGCCAACGAACGCAGCAACAGCACGGCAATCACCAGCAGAATTAGTGCCGCGGCAATCATGGGAACCCCAAAAAACCAGCCGTGGATATCGACCGATTGCGGCCCGGGAGTCAGCGGCAGGGCATAACCGACCTCGGGGTCGTCTGCGGCAGAGTTTCGCTGGACGACCATCCTGGTGAACCGACCGTAGGCATCCTTGCTCGAGGCCAGCCCCGTGGCCACCAGCCATCCGCACAGCAACAATGCGGCGGCCGCGGGAATTGCCATGGCCCAGCGCGGCCCGAAGCTCAGGAAACCACGGGGTTGCACGTGCGCCGATGCCGCCGTGGCGCCCGCAGCCTCGGGGTTCTTCCTCCGGGCGGCCAGCAGGGCCAGCAATCCCAGGGTCATCATCACCGCTACCAACGGCACCAGCAACCCCAGCAAGAGCGGCCACGCGTCATTGGCCTGCGGCGGGGCGAGGGGCGCTTCACCCAACGCGTCGTAGCATCTTTCCACGTCCGCCTCGGTGGCCCCCGGGCTCGACTCCGGCAAACGTTGACATGCCATGAATCCCTGGAAGTGTTCTTCGGTTTCCTCGAAATACGGCGCATGCGCTGCCGTTGCCACCCCGCGGGCCCACACTTCCATCGCCACGCGGAGCACCAGATAGACGGCAATGCCGGCCGCCAGCGCCCAGCCGGCGGCGGTGCGCCATCCGGCCAGGAGCGTTGCCGCCACACGCCGGGAGGGAACATCGAGCCGAGAGGTTTCCGCCCGCAGCTTCCCGCGGGTGCGCGGCACCGCGCGGATCAGGACCCAGAGGAGGGCCACCAACAGGATTGTTGCCGCAACCAGAATAAGAACCGTCGTCGTTGAGAGTTCCATCGTTCATCCGACCTTCCGCAGGGACCCTCAGGGGTCCGTCATCCGCAGCCTTCGACGCTGTGTCGATGTCCCGACACCTGGCGTGCGGACGCCGGCAGGTGGTGGCGGAGATGATGCGAAATCCTCAATTGGCCGTGCGATCCCACCCCACGGCCAGCAATCCCTGGGCCTGCTCGAGGCTCAGGCCCGCGGTTCGGGCAGCCCGGGCAAAGACCTGTGCCTCGGCGAGTGCCGGTTCGGCCAGGCCCCGGCCCGGATTGACCCGGGTTCCGGCGGCCCGGCCGGTGCGGACCAACCCCGCTGATTCCAATTCCTTGTAGGCCTTGGCCACCGTGCCGGCGGCCAAACGCAGGTCCCCCGCGAGCTGGCGCACGGTGGGCAGCTTCGCGTTGGCAGGCAGCACACCACTTTGAATCAATGCGGTGAGTTGGCTGCGGACTTGTTCGGCCGGCCCCGTGGGGCTGGCCGGGTCGACGGCAACTGTGCCGATATCCAGTTGACCCGCCGACGGCAAAATCGCGGGTTCGAGGGAACCACGGCCTTCATGTGCAATCGCCATGTCTGTTCCCCACCTTTCACCCCAAGCATCCGGGACGGGCAACTCCCCGTCCACTTGTACCACTGGGACAATACAACAGGGGGGCTGCGTCTTGTGTCAAGGTCCTGACACAAGATGCAACCAAACTTCTCCCGAACGTGACAATGGCGCCGGATGCTCCCCCCCCTCAAGGGGATGCATCCGACGCCATCGACGTTGCTGCGGTGAAGCTACCCGGTCGCCACGATGTGCGTGGTTGCGGTGACCGTTGCATGGTCGGCGCGAACCAGTGCGTCAACCAGCGAGGAGAGCACCACCATCGAACCGTCAACCTCCAGCTTCACCGGATACTGGTGCGCCAGCATGGCGAGCATCCCGCGGATCGGCTCCGCGGACTCGTCCAGGCCCAGCTCCGGGTTCCAGCCCAGCAACACGTCCGCGGGCGCATCGGCGCGCGCCGGGGTGTAGCTGATGGCAAAGGTGAGGATTTTCCCGCCCTTGGCCTTGGGCTTGTCGCGGAACACGATCACGCCCTGGGCGCCGGTCGCGTCGTCCAACAGCATCTTCTGCGCACTGCCCAGCGTCATATTTGCCGGGTCCCAGTGATGGGTCGCGTTGTAGAACTTGACGACGAGCTGGGTCAGCTCGACGCTGCCGGTGGCGATGTCGTCCAGGGTCAGCCCGTCGTCCTCGAACAACGGCAGCTTCAATCCGCCGGGCTCGACGACCACGTCGCGGGCGACCTGGATTTCCTTCATGCCCAGCGACGCGCAGAACCCGGCCGCAGCCACCGCGTCGGTCCCGGCGGTCCGGGTGTAGCGGGCCTTGAGCTCGGCCGGGTGCCCCGGCGGCAGCAGGGCGCGCAAGCGCGCCACCAGCTCGGTGCCCACCCCGGTGCGCCGGTGTTCGCGCGCCACCTCGACGTAGAGCCACAGGCGCGTCGGGTGCAGCGTCGAGGCGAAGACCACGCCCGCCGCGACCGCGATCCCCTCGTCGGTGGCCACCAGCGCCCGGCTGAAGGGCGCGTTCGAATCTTTCCGGAACATGGTCCGGTCCTGGTGGGCATGCGGGGATGCCGGGTCGCCGAAGATCTCCAGCAGCGCCAGGTCGTCCCCGTCACGCCAAGGCCGGAATTGGAGTGTCGACATGGTCCTAGGCTCCGTTGAGGCGCTCGGACAGGTAGGTGCGCACCTTGTCCAGGGCGACGCGTTCCTGGGTCATGGTGTCGCGGTCGCGGATGGTCACGGCCTGGTCCTCGAGGGTGTCGAAGTCCACGGTGATGCAGAACGGGGTGCCGATCTCATCCTGGCGGCGGTAGCGGCGGCCAATGGCACCCGCGTCGTCGAAGTCGATGTTCCAGGTCTTGCGCAGCTCGGCGGCCAGCGCCTTGGCCTTCGGGGACAGGTCCTCGTTGCGCGAGAGCGGCAGGACGGCGGCCTTGACCGGGGCCAGGCGCGGGTCGAGCTTGAGCACGGTGCGCTTGTCCACCCCGCCCTTGGCGTTCGGGGCCTCGTCCTCGACGTAGGCGTCGACCAGGAAGGCCATCATCGAACGGGTCAGGCCGAAGGACGGCTCGATCACGTACGGGGTGTAGCGTTCGCCGGTGGCTTGGTTGAAGTAGCTCAGCTCGGTGCCCGAGCCCTTGGAGTGGCTGGTCAGGTCGTAATCGGTGCGGTTGGCGACACCCATGAGCTCGCCCCATTCCGAACCCTGGAAGCCGAAGCGGTACTCGAAGTCGATGGTGCCGGCCGAGTAGTGGGCGCGCTCGTCCTCGGGGACGTCGAAGCGGCGCAGGTTCTCCTCGTTGATGCCCAAATCCAGGAACCAGGCCCAGCAGTCCTCGACCCACTTGTCGAAGAAGGCCGGAGCGTCCTCGGGTGCGGTGAAGAACTCGATTTCCATCTGCTCGAACTCGCGGGTGCGGAAGATGAAGTTTCCGGGCGTGATCTCGTTGCGGAAGGCCTTGCCGATCTGGCCGATGCCAAACGGCGGCTTCTTGCGGGAAGCGGTGAGCACGTTGTTGAAGTTCACGAAGATGCCCTGAGCGGTTTCCGGGCGCATAAAGTGCATGCCGGCGGCCGAGTCGACCGGGCCCAGGAACGTCTTGACCAGGCCGGAGAAGAGCTGGGGTTCGGTGAACTGGCCCTTGGTGCCGCAATCGGGGCAGGCGATTTCGCTCATGCCGTCGACCGGCTGGCGCTTCTTCTTGGCCACGAAGGCCTCGATGAGGTGGTCCTCACGGTGGCGCTTGTGGCAGGAGGTGCACTCGACCAGCGGGTCGGTGAAGGTGGCGACGTGGCCGGAGGCTTCCCAGACGGCCTTGGGCAGGATGATGGAGGAATCCAAGCCCACCATGTCCTCGCGCCCGCGCACAAAGGTCTGCCACCATTCGCGCTTGATGTTTTCCTTCAGTTCGGTGCCCAGGGGTCCGTAGTCCCATGCGGAGCGGGATCCGCCGTAGATTTCACCGGCCTGGAAGACGAAGCCGCGCCGTTTGGCGAGGGAGATGACTTGATCGAGCTTGGACTGAGGCGCCATAACAACTCCAATGGTTCACGAGGCCGCTGGTTGCGGTCCGTTGGGCGAAAACATACTCGCCCAGCCTAACGTGTTTGGGTTGTGAAGTTCGAGCGTCCCGGTGGCCGACGGTCAATGATGCGGGCCACCCCCGCACTCCCGCACCGGATGAGGTCCGGGACCCTTTCGGCCGCGGGGTGCACATAGCGAATCACCGGCTGCGGCTTCCGGGTGCAGGGTCTCCGTCGGCGGGGACGGATCAGTCGGCGACGGCAGGGAGGGCCTCGAGCGGGTCCAGCAGGGCGCCGCGCATTTCCTTGCTGAGTGTCGGCGGCACGTCGACGTCCACGTCCAGGGCCTGCAGGATCCGGCTGAGGTAGTTCCGGGCCGCCGCCGCCAGCGTGATGTCAACGATTTCCCGGTCGGAGAAGCCGAGATCGCGCAGTCGCCGGCTATCGGCCTCCCCCATGGCGGCCGAATCGGTACTCAGCTTCACGGCGAAGTCCATCATGGCGACCTCGGCGTCCTCCAGGCCCGCGGTGCGGTAGTCCCTGGCGATGCGCAGCAGTTCCTGCTCATCGAAGCACTTCAGTGACTTGTTTCCGTGGGCCAGACGGCAATGCCGGGACCCGATGCCCAGCGCCGCGGCCAGGGTCACCAGTTCGTAGCGGCGCATGCCCATGGATTTCGCGATCGACCCCTGCAGGGCTTTCCATGCCTCGAAGGCCTCGGGATTAATGGCCAGGACCTTGGTGTGGCTCGGGACGTACCCCAGGGCGGAGCGGTCGGCGGCATACGCGGCGGCGACGGCGCCCTGCGCCTCGTCCTCGCCGGCGGTGTGAAGAATACTCATGGCGTGGCGCCTCCCGGTTCCCAACGACAGGAATTCGGCCGCGCTTCCATGCCCGTTCCGTTTTCCCTGTTGGCGCGATCCTAGGACAGTCTGGCCCGCAGGCACATGGGGCCGATGCCCCAAGTTTCCGGGCATCCCCTGTCGGGTCCCTCGCCGCCAGGGTGACGGCGGGTGCGGTTATTTCCGCGCCCGGAGCATTCTGCCAAAGGGGATCGAGGCCAGCGCGACGGCTACAAGCGTCAACAGCGTCCCGGCGATCGTCGCGCCGTTGATCACGGCTCCGGGCGCGGGAACGAGAACGTCGATGAGCAGCGATCCCACGAGTTGGCCGCAGATCATGCCCAGTCCGGTCAGCAGCACGCCCAGGTGCCTGACAAGAAACGCCGACAGCCCGATGAACAGGCATCCCAGCGGGCCACCCAGGTAGTACCACCACTGGGCGGGCAGGGACTCCGGAAGCCCGACCAGCGGCAGGCGCACCAGCAGCAGGAGCGCAAGCATGGCCCCGCCGACGAAGAAGTTCACCAGCGTTGCCGCCACCGGTGTCCCGTAGGCCTGCGCCTGGACGCCATTGGCCGCGGACTGGAACCCCATGAGGAAGCCGACCACCAGCGGTATGGCCATCGGCAGCAGCAAGGCGGCAATGGACGCGGCCGACCCCATCCTGGGGCTCACGGCCCAGACGACTCCGACAATGGTCAATCCGGCGCCGAGCGCGCGGAGCGTGCTGATGCGCCGCCGCCCGCCGGGTCCGAAGCCAATGCCGTCAACCAGCAACGAACCCATGGTCTGGCCCGTGACAATGGAGACGGTGAACAGGGCGACGCCCAGCAGCGGCACCGTCAACGTCTGGGAGATCACCACGAACGCGCCGACACAGCCCGCGGCCAGGTACCAGAGGGGGAAGCGCTTCTCGCGCAGGGCGCGCGGGATCGCCATGGCCCCGGCGCGGGCACCGGGCAATAGCAGCGAAGCGATGGCCAGCACGATCAGTCCGGTGGTGAAGCTGACCAGCGAGGCGGCCACCGGATCCCCCAGCCGGAGTCCCAGGGCGCCGTTGATGCGGCTCTGGATTGGCATCGCCAACCCGGCCACCACGGCGGTCGCCACATAGAGCGGCGCCAGGGAGCGTTCCTTGCGCGGTGCGTGAGCCGGGGATGAAATCATGATGACTTCCGTGCCTTCCAGCGTGGTCGCCCGTTGGGTTGCCACGAGGCCACCAGGACCGCCAGCAGCGTGACAAGGGTTCCGACGATTTCGTTGGCGCCAACCAATTCGGGCGATATGACTAGGTCCATGACGAGGGAACCGACCAATTGCCCCGTCACCAGCCCCATGCCCAAAAGCAGGGCACCGAGCCGGGGAACCAGGGTGACACCCGTGACAACGAAGAGGATGCCCAGCGGCCCGGCAAAGTACATCCACCACAGCGGCGCGTGGGAGAATCCGAAGGATTCAATCCGCAGCACGGCCGCGAGTGCCATGGCCACCAGCAACCCGGCAGCGGCTGCCAAGTAGTTGACTGCCGTCGCGGTGGTGGTGGAGCCATAGGCCTTCCCGGCACGGCCGTTCATGGATTGCTGGAAGCTGACCAAGAGTCCTGCCCCCGCAGCTACGGCCAGGGCAATAAGAGCCTGGGGCGATTCGGCAGCCTGCGCTCCCGTACCCCAGGCGGCAATCACCGCGCCAATGACCAAGAGCCCCGCGCCAAGGAGTCGGATGCGGGTCACCGGCTGCTTCCCGGCCGGGCTGAACCCGATCATGTCGATGACGATGCTCGACAGTGTCCTGGCTCCGACAACCGCGACGGCGAAGAGGGCCAAGCCGATGCTGCCCACGCTCATGGCCTGGGCAACCATGTAATACGAGCCGACCAGTCCGGCCAGCAGGAACCACCTCGGGATGGTGCGGTCGCGCCACACGGAACCGAATTTCCTCCACCCCGCACGGGCCCCGGGAATCGCCACGCTCGCCACCAAGAGACAGGCCAGGGATGTGAGCGCGCTGAGAAGAGCCGCTGAAAGGTACCCGCCGAGGTACCCTGCGCCCTCGGAAGTGATCAAGGCCTGCAGGGGCATCAGCATCCCGGCCGACGCGGCCAGCGCCAAGGGGACTGCATGTGCTTGCGATTCGGGGCGTGCCACTGATCTCCTTGGGGACGGGTTTCCTACTAGTGCAACCTACTGCGAAGCCCCCAAGACAGCGCCATTATGTCGCCAACACCACAAAACCCGCCTGGCATCCTCTCCTCGTGCATATGCGGTCGAACGATGCGCCATGATGGATACATGGCAAATTCCGAAACATTCCCCATCCAAATCCGCGACGAGTCGATTCGACTGGGTCAACTGCTGAAACTGGCATCGTTGGCCGACGACGGATTCCACGCCAAGCAGCTGATCGAGGATGGCTTGGTGAAGGTCAACGGCGAAATTGAGACGCGCCGCGGCGCCCAGATCCGCAATGGCGACACCGTAACCGTCAACGGCGAGTCCGTCCGCGTGGAGTCCGCCTAGCAATAGTCCGCCCTCCCGGGGGCGACCGGAATCATGCGTTCCAGGTAACCGCCACGATTCCCAGCACATCATCCAAACTCATGCCCGCATTGCGCGCGGCTGCCACAAGACGCCGAACTTCCCTCAAGGCCGGTGCATCGAGCAGCTGGCCGGGATTCACGCGAGTACCGTTGGCGCGTCCAGTGCGCACCAGTCCTGCAGCCTCCAGTTCCTTGTAGGCCTTGGCCACGGTTCCGGCGGCAACCCGCAGGTCGCCGGCCAACTGGCGCACCGAGGGCAACCGTTCGTCCGCATCCAGCTCCCCCGACTGGATCAGTGCCGCTATTTGCGCACGGACCTGTTCGGCGGGTCCGCTGGGATGCGACGCGTCCAGGGTGATCATGCAATGGCCCCGGCCGTCGCGGGGAACCGCAGCGGGCGCACAGTAGCCCCCACCCACCCCAGCAACCGCACCAGCAGGACGGCGCCAACAATCAGCAGCAACAACGCGACCACAGCCATGGCCAGCGCCAGCGCGCTCAACAATGGATCCGCAGTCATGCCGGGCACGCGGCCTTCGTCGAGGACCTGGCCCACGATGTAGGGCGCGTTCATTCCGGATCCGTGCAGGGCCGAGGCCGCGAACAGCAGCAAGGGCGCGACCTGGAAGCAGAGCATCGCGCTGAAGCCCGTGCTGATGACGTAGCCGACATTGGTCCGCACCGCATCGTCGAAGGCACGCAGTCGCAGCCCGCGCATCCGCGGGCGACGGGCATTGGAACTCAGTGCCCACAGGCCCAGCCCGGCTCCCACCAACAGCAGCGCCAGCACCGGGAGTCCGTAGTACCACCCCGGAAAGGGCCCAATGGATCCGGCTCCCAGCTGGACTTGGGTCACGACCATGTCTTGGTCAAGTTCCACGCCGCCGGCTGATACATACGGGAGGTTGCGGAAGCGCCCCCGCTCGTCCGGTCCCGACAGGATGCCTGCAAGGATGAGACCCGCGGCCGATGCCCCGAGCAGCACAGCCGGCATCACGATCCCCCATGCCGGGCCGAACATTCCAGTCGAGCGCGGCGTCAGTTCGGCGCTGGTGTGCAGCGACGATTCCGGGGAGATGTCCGAGAACTCGTGCGGGAGGCGCCAGGCCACGAAGACCAAGGAGGCCAGGATCCACATGCATGCGGGGGCGGCGGCAAGGGGCAGCCCGGCCGCACCAGGGTATTCCGCGTGAAGGACCAACGCCGCGGCGCCGCCCAAGGCCATCACCGCCAGTGCCGCGACGGTGCGTGCCCGCAGGCTCCGCAGCACCCTGCCTGCGTTGGCCCGCTCGACGAAGGTGCCGGCGGCGGCAAGCGACAGCAAGTCGGAGCGTTTCTGGGTGACGATGTTTCGTCTGACCAGCAGGACGATGCCGACCGAGAAGCCAAGGAGCAGCAGTAGGGCGAATCCGTTGACCATGGTGGCTCCCGTTGTTGGACCGGGAGCCAAACAGCCACCCGCTTGTATCAATAAAGTAATACAAACAGGTGGCCGCTTCTTGTGTCAATGGGAAGGTACAAAAAACCTAGATTTTTGCACCCTTAAGCACGACATGGCTCAGGAACTCGTGCACATGGGACATTTCCTGCGCGTTCACCGAGTGGAACATGTTGGTATAAAGCACCTTGGTGACGTGGACGTCACTAGTCGCCCAGGCATGGGTGTATTCGATCTTGTCCTGCGTGATGACCGGATCGGCCTGGTCCCTTCCCCAGAACACCGGCTTCCGCATTTCCTTGAGCTTCTCGTCCTGGAAGAAGCCCTCGCCCTCTTCCGGCACGGCAAAACCGGAAAGGCCGATGACCGTGGAGATCGCATCGGGTTGGTGCCGTAGCAGGGACGTCGCCACGGCCATGCCCATGGAGAATCCCAGTAGGCTCACCGATGAATGCTGCTTGCTGACCGGCTCAAGCCAGGACCACAGGTCGGCAATGGAGTTCTTGACGGCATCAAACGAATAATCCAGGTCCTGCATCAGCGGGAACCAGGTGTATCCAGGACCCAAGGACTGCGGGGCCCGAACCGAGACAATGGTGAATTCCTCGGGCAACATGGGGGCCAACCCCATGAGGTCCTCTTCATTGGAGAGGTAGCCGTGCAAAAGCACCAGCAGCGGGGTGCCGGCGCGTTCGGATTCCGGACGGGACCAAATGACAGTGGGGTTCCAACTTGTTTCGCTCACCAGACCAGTCAAGCAGAAGAAAGCAGCATTCGGCGATCCACCAAGAAAGCTACGCTTAGGTAACTTACGTATTCTTTGATAAGAAGATCTTCGTGAACAACGTGATTGAAACACCTTCCGCAGCTTCGACCCCACCGAGCACCGGAAGGCATCCGTGGAGTCGCTACGTCGCCCTGGGGGATTCCTTCACGGAAGGCGTTGGCGATGACGACCCCCGCAGCCCCGGGAACTACCGCGGCTGGGCCGACCGGGTTGCCGAACAGCTCAGCGAGGGTGTCAATGATTTTGCCTATGCCAACCTGGCCATTCGGGGACGACTCATCACCCAGATCTTTGACGAGCAGGCGGGGCCCGCACTGGAGCTGAAGCCGGACCTCATCAGCTTGTGCGCCGGCGGCAACGACGTGATTCGCCCGGGCGGCGACCCTGATGCCATCGCCGACAAGCTCGACGCGCTCATGCGGGTATTGGCCACCTCAAATGCCACGATCCTGCTTTTCACCGGTCCCGATATCCGAGACACCCCCGTATTGGGCGGAATCCGGGGCAAGGTTGCCATTTACAACGAAAACGTGCGCACGATCGCGGCCCGCTACGATGCGGTGGTGGCGGACATGTGGTCGCTGCGCGAGTTGCACCAACCGCGCATGTGGGCGGATGACCGATTGCATTTCTCGCCTCTGGGCCACCACACCATCGCGGCAATGGCTCTGGATGCACTGAACGTCCCGCACCAGCTGAAACAGCTCGAACCGTCCGAGGCCGAGATCAAGAACTGGCGCGATGCCCGCCGCGACGACCTGATTTGGGCGCGCACGCACCTGGCGCCATGGGTACTGCGCCGCCTCCGCCACCAGTCCTCCGGTGACGGCGTCCTGCCGAAACGACCGCTCGCCACTCCCTTTACCGAGCAGCCGCCCAACTCGTCCCTCGGCAACGGTCCCGCGATCTGAGCCCCTCGGCGACAGGGTCCGCGTGTTGCCACGGTTATACCCTGCGAGATGAAAATTCGCAGGCGCGCCTGAAGTCCATTACCGACCAGGATCCGCGCACAGCCTGAATTGCATCTCCCAACCGGACCATGCCCCTTGAGCTACCCGGCGTCGGCCTGAATGTCGGGTTCCCGGACGAAAACGCGCTCGCCCAGGGCATCGCCAAGTTGCTCGATGTC
This sequence comes from Paeniglutamicibacter sulfureus, assembly GCF_030512175.1. GTDB lineage: Bacteria > Actinomycetota > Actinomycetes > Actinomycetales > Micrococcaceae > Paeniglutamicibacter > Paeniglutamicibacter sulfureus. The sequence continues at coordinate 472,640 of NZ_JAULBL010000001.1, forward strand.
GGTGAGGAAGCCATCGTGGCCAATCGGCGAGGTGATGTACTGGACCTTGCAGGGATTCGGCAGCAACGCGGCAAGTCGCTCAGACTGCTCGGGCCAATACAGGCGGTCCGAATCCACGGCAGCCACCAGGACATTTACCTCTGCCAGTCGCGCAAGGGCGGCCTCGATGGACTCGTGGCCCCTGGCAATGTCATGGCTCATGAGGGCCTCGGTCAGCACCAAATAGCTGTTGGCGTCGAAGCGGCCCACCAACTTGCTTGCCTGGTGGTCAAGGTAGCTTTCCACCTGGTATCGACCGCGGTCAAGACCGGGACTTGAGACAGGCAGTTCGTCGCCCTGCGGCATCCGCCCGAACCGAACGTCGAGTTCCGTCGCTGTCCGGTAGGTGATGTGGGCAATCCGCCGGGCAATCCCCAACCCGGCCGACGGAATGAGCTCGTTGGCGTAGTAATCGCCGCCGGCGAACTCCGGGTCCAACTTGATGGCGGCGGTCTGCGCCTGTGCGAAGGCGATCTGCTCGGCCGAGGACTCGGCCGAAGCCGCCACCACCACGCAGTTCCTGACGCGTTCAGGGAATTCGACGGCCCACTCCAGGGCACGGGCACCGCCCATGGATCCACCCAGCACCGTGTGCCACGCAGCGATACCCAGCTCGTCGGCCAGGCGTGCCTCCAGCCGCACCGAATCCTTGATGGTCGTGAAGGGGAACCGTGATCCCCAGGGGACCCCGTCCGGGTCAAGGCTGGCCGGGCCGGTGCTGCCGGAGCAACCGCCGACCATGTTGGCTGCAACCACGAAATATTTATCGGTGTCCACCGTCTTGCCCGGTCCCACAAATCCGTCCCACCAGCCGGGTTCCGTCGAGGCTCCACGGGCGACATGGCTATCGCCTGTCAGTGCATGGGCGATGAGGACGGCGTTGGAGGCATCTGCATTCAGCGTGCCCCAGGTCTCGTATCCCAGTACGATTTCCGGCAGCGTCGCCCCGGTCTCGAACGTATAGGAACCGGTTTTCAGGTGCTGCAGGATGCCGTCGGGGGCATAGTCCAACGCCGCTGCCGTTTCTGCGTCATAAAGGACCACGTTTGTCTCCACACTCACCGGGTACCCTGAAATTCAACATCGGCAGAGGTGGCCACTGATTCGAAGCCAACCTTCAGGTCGCCGATGATGTCGGCAATATTCTCAATGCCGACGCTCAAGCGGACAAGTCCCGGGGACACGCCTGCGGCAACCTGCTCCTCCTCGGTGAGCTGCGCGTGGGTCGTCGACGCCGGGTGGATAACCAGCGAACGCACGTCGCCCAGGTTGGCGACATGGGAGTGCAGCGTCAGCGCATCGACAAAGCCCTGGCCCGCCTCGCTCCCGCCGGAAATCTCGAACGAAACAATGGCGCCAATGCCCTTGGGTCCATACTTGCGCCCGCGCTCGAACCACGCGCTGGATTCGATCCCCGCGTAGTGGACGCGCTGCACCTGTGGTTGTGTCTCCAGCCATTGTGCAACTTCCACGGCGTTGGAGACGTGGCGCTCCATGCGCAGCGACAGCGTTTCCAGCCCCTGGGCAATCAGGAATGCATTGAACGGGGAAACTGCCGACCCGAGGTCGCGCAACAGTTGCACGCGTGCCTTGAGGACGTAGGCAAGGTTGGCGCCTAGTGCACCGTTGACGCCGAGGTCCCGGGCGAAGACCAGGCCGTTGTACGACTCGTCGGGGGTGTTGAAGCCGGGGAATTTCTGCGGGTCGGCGGCAAAGTCGAAATTGCCCGAGTCAACAATGACACCGGCGATTGCCGTTCCGTGTCCACCGAGGTACTTGGTGGCGGAATGGACCACGATGTCGGCTCCCCACTCGATGGGGCGGATCAGGAACGGCGTGGCCAAGGTGTTGTCAACGATCAGCGGCACACCTGCCTCATGCGCAATGGCGGAAACGGCTTCGATGTCCAGCACGTCCTGGCGCGGGTTGGAAACCACTTCGCCGAAGAACGCCTTGGTGTTGGGTTGGACGGCTGATCGCCAGCCTTCCAGGTCATCCGGGTCCGAAACAAAGGTGACTTCGATGCCCAGCTTGCGCAGCGAGTGCTTGAACAGGTTTTGGGTTCCGCCGTAGAGGCTCGGGCTGGCCACGATGTGGTCTCCGGCCTCGGCAAGGTTCAGGATCGAATAGGTGGTGGCAGCTTGTCCTGAGGCCAACAGCAGTGCGCCAACTCCACCTTCGAGGCTGGCAATGCGCTGCTCAACGGCGTCCTGCGTGGGATTTCCGATACGCGTGTAGATCGGCTCGAGCTCGGCCAGTGCAAAACGTGCAGCGGCGCTTTCGGCGCTCGGAAACACGAATGACGACGTCTGGTAGATGGGCAGTGCTCGTGCACCGGTTGCGGAGTCGGGCTCCTGTCCCACGTGGATCTGGCGGGTTTCAAAGGACCAGTTGTTAGACATATCTTCCCCTTCAAGGATTCTAGGGGGTATGCCCGAAGCCGACTCCGGCTGTGGCCGTGTCTTGGCTGGGGGCATTCCCGCGCTTGTCCCACGTCGTTTTAACGTGGGGCCTGGTCTTCACCCGGGGCACCCCACCGCGGCGGAGGGTTGCCGTTCAGCAAGCCGGGGCTTTCTGCTGAAACTCATGACCTTGTCAATAAGTCTGGCCCAGGGCTTCACATGTTCGCAACCACATCTCAAATTGTGACAAGTTGGCGGCGATCGCACTAGCCGCAGACGTTTAAAACGACCAACTGAAACACAAGTTAGGTCAACCTAAGTCGAGAGCCAGATCACAAAGTGCCATGATGGGCACATGATGAGGCTCGACCATGTAACTTACGCTTGTGGACCCGACGGTCTAGCGGCAACTGCCGCTAGGATCGGCGCGGTTCTTGGACTCGAATCAGTAAAGGGCGGTGTGCACCCACGTTTTGGTACGCGCAATGTCATCTTCCCGCTGAAGAACAACCAGTACCTGGAAGTTGTCGAAGTACTCAACCACCCGTCGTCTGACAAGGCACCGTTTGGCCAGGCCGTTCGCGCCCGCTCCGAACTCGGAGGTGGCTGGATGGGGTGGTGCGTCGCCGTTGACGACTTGGCTCCTGCCGAGGCACGCCTGGGCCGCGGCTCGGTGCCGGGAAACCGGAAATTCCCCGATGGACGGGAACTGACCTGGCGCCAGATCGGCATCAACGGCCTGATTGCGGACCCGCAGGTTCCCTACATGCTTCGCTGGGATGAGGGCACCGAGGATCTGCACCCCTCAAAGGCACTGGATCCTGTGGGGAAAATTTCCTCAATCTGCATCGCCGGCTCCAGCGAACGTGTCGCCGACTGGCTCGGACAACCCGAGCAGTTGCCCGTTGGCGACGTTGTTGTCGATTGGCAAGCGCCGAACGGGACGCCGGGAATCCTTTCGGTAACGTTTGAAACTCCCACGGGTCCCATCACGCTGTAACAAAGCAGTCATGGGAAGCACTAGCAACGTGGGGGTGTCCGGAGGTGATCCGGACACCCCCACATTGATTAATTCCTGGTCTGCTCCGCCGACGGTTACGGCGCCACGCCAAGCGGGGCGTGAGGGATGCCGGTGGGCCGGATTTCCTCGAGACTATCAATCCGGCCGGAAACCGGCAGTCATCGGCGAAAAGTAATCAAACCGTGCTTCAGGATCCCAACCCGATTGCTGTACCCACCAGCGCATAACCGACGAATCCCGCAACGTCCAGGAACGCGTGGGCGATAACCAGCGGCATGACCCTGCCTTTCCTGGAATACACGTAGCCGAACACCACGCCCATGGCGACGTTCCCGATGAACGGGCCAACGCCTTGGTACAGGTGGTAGCTGCCCCGAAGCACGGCACTGGCGCAAATGATGTGCCATTTGCCCCAGCCCAGTCGCCCGAGGCGCTCAAAGAGGTACCCGACGACGATCACTTCTTCCAGGATGCCGTGGCGGATCGCGGAGAAGACCAGAATCGGGACAGTCCACCAATAATCGTCCAATGCTGCCGGCACGATGATCGTGGTCAAGCCGAGCGCACGGCCCACCGCATAGACGCCAAGGGTTCCGATGCCCATGACCAGGAACAACCCGATTCCCCACCCCAGGTCGCGTACCGGCCGCACCAGGTCAAAGCCAAGACTGCCAAACGGATTTCCTCCGGGAATCCGCCAGAGCAGGTAGAACACCAGCATCACCGGCACCAGGGCAAAAAAGATGTCCAGCAGCTGGTAAGTCAGGTCGAAGTACTGGCGTTGGTTCAATGAGTTGTTCAGCGACGTCGTCTGTGAGCCCAGGGGCGCCCGAGTCATCTTGTCGATGAGGTTCACGATGGCGTAGATACCCGATCGGCCGAGGGACAACCCCAGAACAATAAGCAGCTCGATCTTCAGTCCACGGCGCGTAACGGCGTCAGTCATCGATCTCCCCAACACTTCGCCGAACCGGGTGTTTCCCGACGCTTCCAAACCCATGCGTTCGATCCTACGTGTTGATCCTGTGTACCCACACACCTGTTGACCTGGAAGGATGGTTGGTGTGACCCGAGAAGCGCTGCCCCACGAATACGAACTGGCCAACGCCCTTTTCGCGGGCCCGGATTGGAAGGCAGCACGAGTCGATGAGGGCGGACAATTCCACCTCGTGCTGGTGGCCCGCGACCAGGCGGTCATGCGCATGAGTCGCACCGCCGGGGCCGCCGCGGACATGCAACGACGGATGGAGCTGGTTCAGGCGCTGTCGGGCACGTTCAGTTTCCAGTTGCCCACCGCCTTGAGCCAGGTGTGGCACGGAAAGGATTTCTCCGCCGTCATCCAGCGCTACGTCCCGGGTGCCGCGTATCCGCCACACACCGGTGATGTCGTGCGCCTGCGCTCGGTTCTTGAGGAACTCGCTGCCGTCGATGTGCGTCCGTTGGCCAACCTACTGGCGCCGCCGTTTTCCTATCGGGGGCCATGGACCGCGCAGAAGATCGACGCTACCTTGAAGGCCTTGCCCCCGGACCTCGTCGATGCCGCGCGGCGGGTGCTGGACACCATCCCTGCCTTTGAAACGATTCCGGCGTCCCTGGTGCACGGGGACCTCGCCGGGCACAACATGCGCTGGCACGACGGCGAACTTCTCGGCGTCCTGGACTGGGACTTGGCCGCCGCCTGGGACCCTGCATTGAACGCCGCATATCTGGCCTCATGGCACGGCGCGGACGTCCTTGATGCCATTGCCCCGAACCAGGAAGAGGCATGGCGGGCCCGCCTGTGGCTCGGAGCCATGGCTCTGGAGAGCGTCTTCGATGCGTCGCTGAATCCGAACCGGGACATCGGTGCGTTGATTGACAAGATCAGGCCGCGCCTCGTCGCAGCGGCAGCGGCAGCCGGCCACGGTTAGACGGCGTTCGGCCTCAGATCACCGACATAGTCAGGGGCCATTCGCGGGGATGCCGCCCGATCAGGGATGCCGTCCGTGTGGGCGTGCGGCCACGGGAAACGGGTCAGGGATCTACTCGGCGGTGGGCCGTCGCCGCTGTCGTTTCGTTTCCGAGCGCTGGCCCTTCGCTGCCAGACGCCGCTGCTTCGAACCGCGGGTGGGCTTGGTCGCTCGTCGGCGGGCCGGTTCGGGGGCCAGGCCGGAGGCCACCAGTTCTGCGAGTTTGCGCAGGGCGGTATCACGATTGCGAAGCTGGGAGCGCTGCTCCGAGGCCGACACGGTGATCACCCCGTCAATGAGGCGACGCTCCAGGCGGGTGGCCAGCAACATCCGCTGGGTTTCGGTGAGCACCAACGAATCGGTGACGTTCCAGAAGAGTTCGACGCGGCTGTCGGAGGTGTTGACGTGTTGGCCGCCGGGCCCCGAGGAACGTGAGAACCGCCAGCCCAATTCCGCTGCGGGAATCGTGAGCGCGGGCGACACCAACAGATCCATGACTTAAGTGTTGCATGGTGTGACAACGGCCGATGCAACCAGCTCGGTGCCGCCCTCCGGTTCCTGCCACCGTGTCGCGCGTCCGGACACGAAAAAGGAGGCCGGGCTCCGAACCCAGGAATTCCTGGGTTCGCGCCCGGCCTCCCCGGCCTACGCGTTAGTTGGACAGTGCCGCGACGGCTGCGTCGTAGTTCGGCTCGGTGGTGATCTCGGGAACGACCTCGGTGTGCAGGACAGCGCCCTTCTCGTCCAGGACGACGATCGCGCGGGCCAGCAGGCCCTGCATCGGGCCGTCGCCCAGGGTGAGGCCGAATTCGGCGCCGAAATCGGAGCGGAAGGTCGAGGTCGGAACAACGTTTTCGATGCCCTCGGCACCGCAGAAGCGGCCCAGCGCGAACGGCAGGTCGGCCGAGGCGCAAACCACGGCGGTGTTCTCGAGTCCTGCGGCCAGTTCGTTGAACTTGCGGACCGAGGAAGCGCAGACGCCGGTGTCGATGGACGGGAAGATGTTCAGCACGACGCGCTTGCCGCGCAGCTCGGAGCTGGTCACGTTGCCGAGGTCGGCACCGGTGAGCGTGAAGTCAGGAGCGGTTTCGCCAACGGCGGGCAGTTCGCCAACGGTCTGGACAGGGGTACCTTTGAGTGCAGTAATAGCCATGCTCCTTGTTTATCACGAAGGTGCCTCCCATCACGAAGCGTTTCGCTAGAGGCGTCCCGCCGCCAACGTTCCCGCACGGAACACCGGACCAGTGAGGTTCATGCCCGGGCGGTAGGCCAGGTGCGCCACCGAGGGCGCGTTGAGCAACTGGATGTCCGCCCGCTTGCCCACCTCGAGGGAGCCCACCAGGTCCTGTACGCCCAGGGCCAGTGCTCCCCCGTAGGTTGCCGCGACAATGGCCTCTTCGATGCCCAGGTGCATCTGCAATACCGCGGTGGCCACGCAGAACGCCATCGACGAGGTGTAGGAGGTCCCGGGGTTGCAGTTCGACGCCAGGGCGATCTGCACCCCGGCATCGAGCAGTTCGCGGCCCGGTGCCAGGGGCTGGCGGGTCGAGAGGTCGCAGGCCGGCAGGCAGGTCGCCACGGTTCCGGCCGTGCCGCTCCGGGAGCCGGCATCCCAATTTTTCCAGGATCCGGCGAGCGCCGTCACATCCGCTTCATCTAGGTAGTTCACGTGGTCCACGCTGGCGGCTCCGAACTCCACCGCCAGCTGCACCCCGGGGCCGGGGCCCAGCTGGTTGCCGTGGACGCGCAGCCCCAGGCCTGCATCCCGGGACGCTGTGAGGACCTGTCGTGACTGGGCCTCGTTGAAGGCCCCGCGCTCGCAAAAGACATCGGCGAACTGCACGTAGGGCCGCACCCGCTCCAGCATCTCGCCGCAGACCAGGTCCGTGTAGTCCTGCGCGTCCATGTCGGCGGGCACCAGGTGGGCCCCCAGGAACGTCACCTGGTCCACCACGGTGGAGGCGATGCGGGCGTGCCGGGCCTCCTCCTCGACGCCGAGTCCGTAGCCGGTCTTGGTCTCCAGGTAGGTGGTGCCCCCGGCCAGCGCCTCTGCCGCCCGGCCCAGCAGCAGCCGGGTGAGGTCATAGTCGCTGGCGGCCCGGGTGGCGGCGGTGGTCACGGCGATGCCGCCGGCCGCGTAGTCCTGCCCGGCCATGCGGGCGACGAACTCCTGGCTGCGGTCCCCCGCGAAGACCAGGTGCGTGTGCGAGTCGACCCAGCCCGGCAACGCGGCCCGGTGGCCGGCGTCGATGGTTTCGTCGGCGTCGGGTGCTTCGGCGGCTTCCCCGATCCAGGCGATCTTTTCACCGTCAATGAGGATTGCCGCGTCCTTGATGACGGTCTGGGTGGCGTCCGCGGTGAAGATCTCGGACAGGTTGGTGATCAGCGAGGTGCTCATGAAAACTCCGGGTAGGTCTCGAAGAAGGCTGCGTAGAGTTCGGCGGGGTCGCCGAGTCGGGTGTGGATGCCGTTGCCGGCGACCAGTTCCCCGTTGATGTGTACCTCGGCGACGTCGGCGGCCGTGGCGGTGAGCGGAAGCTGGCTGGTGCGCGATCCGGCGGTGCGGACCGAGTCGGTGGCCACGACCAGGTGGTCGTCGTTCTCCGGAAGGCCCAGCGAACGCAATCCTCCTTCCCGTGCGGCGGCGGCAATCTCCACGGGAGAGAACCTCCCGCGCTCTCCGCTGCGCAGCCGCTCCCCGTGTTCGAGGGCGCGCTGTTCCAGGTAGGGATCGAGCACCGCGTGCTGGTCGCTGCCCAGGGCGATGTGGGCGCCCGCATCGGCGAGCTCGCGGGCCGGGCCGATGCCGTCTCCCAGGTCCGCCTCGGTGGTGGGGCACATGACGATGTTTGCCATTCCCCGGCCGAGCGCCTCGATGTCAGCCTCGCCCAGGTGGGTTGCGTGCACTGCGGAGAGCCGTGGCTTGATCAGCCCTGTTTTTTCAAGCAACCCGGTGGGGCTGAGCCCGTAGGCGGCCTGGCAGGCTTGGTTCTCCGCGGGTTGTTCGGACAGGTGGATGTGCAGTGGTTCTTCGCGGTCCAGATGGTGGCGAATGAACTCGAGGTCATCCGGTGCCACTGCCCGCACCGAGTGGATCGCCGCACCCAGGGTGAGCAGCCCGGCGCCCGCATCAAGGTCCTTCAATGCGGTGCCCAGGCGCCCGTGGCGTTCGAGCCACCCGGCGGCGGTCCCGTCACTGAAGCGCCGCTGGGTCTCATCGAGTTCCAGCACGGATCCGTCGGGCCCCAGGCCCCCTTGCAGGTAGCAGGTGTCGAGCAGCACCAGGCGGATGCCCGCGGCCAGGGCTGCCCTCCCCAGTGCGAGTTCCATGGCATGCGGCTCGGAATCCGGGCCGGACGCACCGTAGGGTGTCCCGTCGTTGCGATGGTGCAAGTAGTGGAATTCCCCCACGGCGCTGTACCCGGCGCATGCCATCTCCGCGAAGACGGCGGTGGCAAGCTGCTGGTAGGCGGCCGGGGTCAGCGAGTGCGCGGAGGCGTACATGTGCTCGCGCCAGGTCCAGAAGGTCCCCGCTCCCCCGTGTTCGCCCTCGTGCGTGCGGCCTCGCAGGATCCGGTGGAAGGCGTGGGAGTGCGCGTTCACCGGTGCCGGCACGCGCACGGCGTTCGATGGCAGGCTCACAGCAGGTCCTCCAGCACGTCGGCGAGCGCCGCGACGCCGGCAGCCGCGTCGTCGTGCTCCACGTATTCCTCCGGCGAGTGGCTGATGCCCGAGGGGTTGCGCACGTAGATCATTCCGGAGGGAACCTCGGCGGCGAGAACGCCGGCATCGTGTCCGGCCCCGGTGGGCAGCAGGGGCGCGTTGGGGATGAGCCGGTGCACGGATTTTTCCAGCGCACGGGTCAGCGCCGGGTCGAAGTTCACTGTCCCGGAGAGGGATTCCTCGGTGAGCGCCACCGAGCAGCCCTCGAAGGCGGCGATCTTCTGGGCCTGGCCGTGGATCTTTTCCACCAGCATCGCGGTGACCGCGTCATCGGGGTGGCGCACATCGAGCCAGAGGTCCACCCGCGAGGCAATCACGTTGGTGCCCCCGGGGACAGGTTCGAGCCGGCCCACGGTGGCCCGGGCATCGGCCTGGGCGCGCGCGAACTCGCGGACCTTCACCACCAGCTGCGCGGCGGCGACCATGGGGTCGGCGCGGTCCACCATCAGCGTGGTGCCGGCGTGGTTTCCCTGACCGGAGAAGCTCAACCGCCAGCGCCCGTGCCCCAGGATGGAGCTGCCGATGGCCACCGCCGGTCCGCGTCCGGCGGCGTCGGTGTGTTCCTCGGTGTTCAGCCCGCGCCCCTGCTCCACGTGCAGCTCGATGAAGTCACCGATGCTAGCCAGCGCCGCCTCGTCCCTGCCCATGCGTGCAGGGTCAAGGCCGTTGGAGGAGGCAACGTCGGCGAAGGTGTTCCCGTCGGCGTCGCGCAGGTTCAGCGCCTTGGAGGGGTCGATGGCCCCGGTGAGCAGCCTCGAGCCCAGGCAGGCCACGCCGAAGCGCGAGCCCTCCTCTTCCGGGAAGACGGTCAGGGCCAGGGCCCGGTTCCGCTGCAGCGAGCCTTCGGACTCGCGCGCCGCCAGCACGTCGAAGGCGGCCAAGGCGCTGGCCACCCCGAGCGGGCCGTCAAACGCCCCGCCCCCGGGCACCGAGTCCAGGTGGGAGCCGGTGACCAGGGCGCCGCGGCGAGAGGCCTCGTCCTTGGGCGAGCCGGGCGTATCCCACCAGGCCCAGATGATGCCGTTGGCGTCGGTGGAAACCTCCAGGGACCGGGCTTTGGCCTCGGCCATGAACCATTCGCGCAGCGTGGTTTCCGCCGATGAATACACGGGGCGCGAGTAGCCCCCGCGGGTGTTGTCGCGACCGATGTCGTTGATGGCCGCCAGCAGCGAGTTGACGGTGTGGGTTTGCACGTTCATGATTCCTATCTGCCGACCATGAGGAAGGCAACGGGGCTGGCGATGAGCAGGGTCAGGGCGACGCGCTGGGCCCAGATGACGACCAGGTGCCAGACCTTCAGCGGGATCCGGGTGGCCAAGATGCACGGCACCACGGCCGAGAAGAAGATGATGGCAGAGACACACACTACCCCGATGACCAGGCGCAGGTGCTCGGATTCGTGGCCCGCCACCACGGTGGCCGGCAGGAACATCTCGGCGATGCCCACGGCGGAGGCCTTGGCTGCCAGCACCGGATCGGGCAGGCCCACGGCCCAGGTGATCGGCACGAAGATGTAGCCCAGCCAGTCGAAGATCGGGGTGAAGCGGACCAGCAGCAACCCGATCAGCCCCACCGAGAGGATCGAGGGCAGGATCGCCATGGCCATGAGCAGCCCGTCGCGGAAGTTCACCCAGATGTTGCGCCCCAGCGAGGGAGCGTCAGCGAGCGTGCCCATGGCCTCGTTCCACGCGGTGGCCAGGCGGCGGGTGGTGACCTTCTCCTCCGGGGAGGCGACGGCCTGCGGGTAGTAGTCGTCCTTGATGCGGCTGAGCGGGGGAAGCCGCACGCAGATGGCGGTGACCAGGAAGGTGACGCCGAAGGAGAGGAAGAAGTAGGGCAGCCACAGGTGCATGATGTCCAGCGTCTTGGCCACGATCACCATGAAGGTGACCGAGACGGTGGAGAACCCGGTGGCGATGATGGCCGACTCCCGGGCGGTGTAGCGCCCGGACTGGTACATCCGGTCGGTGATCAGCAGGCCCAGCGAGTAGCTGCCCACGAAGGAGGCGACGGCGTCGACGGCCGAGCGGCCCGGGGTGCGCCAGATCGGGCGCATGACCCGCTGGACCAGCACGCCGACGAATTCCATCAGCCCGTAGCCCACCAGCAGCGCCAGGAAGATGGCCCCCACCGGAACGATCATACCCACGGGGATCACGAGCTTGTCGAAGAGGAAGGGTCCCAGGTCCGGTTCAAAAAGCAGCGCCGGGCCGGCCTTGAACACCAGCATGGTGCCGACCACCAGGCCGATGATGTTCAGGAACGCGAACACCTTCTTGATGCCCGACTCGCGCCACCGCCCGGAGGCGAAGGGGTAGATCGTCCCGGCAAGGATGAGCGCCAGGGCCACGAAGCGCACCGCGTCGCCGAGGCCCGCGATGATCCAGCCGACCAGATGGTCCAGCGGGATCGTCTCCTTGCCGCCGATGGTGATCGGGATGAAGAACATGAACACGCCGATGAGGCTGTACACGAAGAATCGCCACTTGCCCCGCGGCTGCGCGGAGGTGCGTTGGACATCGAGCTCGGTGTTGTTCGTTCCAGACATGGGAGTTGTCCTTTTCGAGTGGGAGTGGGGGGCTTATTGGGCCATCGGGATGCGTACGCCGCGCTCCTGCGCGACCTCGATGGCGCGCTCGTAGCCGGCATCCACGTGGCGGATCACGCCCATGCCGGGGTCGTTGGTCAGCAGCGCCTCCAGCTTGGCCGCGGCCAGCTCGGAGCCGTCGGCGAGCGAGACCTGTCCGGCGTGGATGGAGCGGCCGATGCCGACCCCGCCGCCGTGGTGGATCGAGACCCAGGTGGCACCGGAGGACGTGGCGGTCAGGGCGTTGAGCAGCGGCCAGTCGGCGATGGCGTCCGAGCCGTCCTTCATGGATTCGGTTTCGCGGTACGGGGATGCCACGGAACCGGAGTCGAGGTGGTCGCGGCCGATCACGATCGGCGCTGAGACCTTGCCCTCGGCGACCAGCCTGTTGAACAGCACCCCGGCCTTCGCGCGGTCGCCGTAGCCCAGCCAGCAGATGCGCGCCGGCAGGCCCTCGAATTCGACATGTTCCTGGGCCGCATTGAGCCAGCGGTGCAGGTGCTCGTTTTCCGGGAAGAGCTCCTTGAGCGCCTCGTCGGTGACGCGGATGTCCTCCGGATCCCCGGAAAGCGCCACCCAGCGGAACGGGCCAAGGCCCTCGCAGAAGAGCGGACGGATATAGGCCGGGACGAAGCCCGGGAACTCGAACGCCCGGTCGTAGCCGCCTTGGCGAGCCTCGTCGCGGATGGAGTTGCCGTAGTCGAAGACCTCGGCGCCGAGGTCCTGGAAGCCGACCATCGCCTCCACGTGGCGGGCCATGGAGGCCTGGGCCTTCTTGGTGAAGCCCTCCGGATCGGCCGTGGCCTCGGCGTCCCACTGTTCAAGCGTGTATTCCACCGGCAGGTAGGACAGCGGGTCGTGCGCGCTGGTCTGGTCGGTGACGATGTCGAAGGAGACCTCGCCGGCCTGCTGGCGGCGCAGCAGCTCCGGGAAGACCTGCGCGGCGTTGCCGACGTAGCCCACCGAGAGGCCCCGGCCCTCGCTCTTCGCGGCGGTGACCTTGGCGATGGCCGCGTCCAGGTCCAGCTCGACGTCGTCAAGGTAGCGCTTGCCCAGACGGCGGCGCAGGCGCTCCTCGGACACGTCGACGATCAGCACTGCTCCGCCGTTCAGCGTGACGGCCAGCGGCTGGGCCCCGCCCATGCCGCCGCAGCCTCCGGTCAGGGTCAGCGTGTTGGCCAGCGTGCCGCCGAAGCGCTTGGCACCGATGGCCGCAAAGGTCTCATAGGTTCCCTGCAGGATGCCCTGGGTGCCGATGTAGATCCAGGACCCGGCGGTCATCTGCCCGTACATCATCAGGCCCTCGGCCTCCAGCTTGCGGAATTCGGGCCAGGTGGCCCAGTCCCCGACCAGGTTGGAGTTGGCGATCAGCACCCGCGGCGCCCACTTGTTGGTGCGGAAGACCCCGACCGGCTTGCCGGACTGGATCAGCAGTGTTTCGTCCTCTTCCAGGTCCGTCAGCGTCTTGATGATCGCGTCGTAGGCTTCCCAGGAACGGGCGGCGCGTCCGGTGCCGCCGTAGACGACCAGGTCCTCGGGGCGCTCGGCGACCTCCGGGTCCAGGTTGTTCATCAGCATGCGCAGCGGGGCCTCGGTGGCCCAGGACTTGGCGGTCAGCATGGTGCCGCGCGGGGCGCGAATCACGCGCGAGGGATCGTGTTGGGTGAAGCTCATGGAATGGTTCTCCTTGTCGGTGGTGCCAAATCTGGTGGTGCCCTGTGGGTTGTCGCGGGGTCGCTCGAAGGGCAGGGTGGGGTTGGTGCTCCGGCTAACTGCCGACTGCGGTGCCCAGCAGCGCATGGGCCTCGGCGGCAACCAGCTGCCCGATGCGTTGAATCTCCTCCGGGTTCATCCGGTAGCTGGGTGCCACCACGGATATCGCGGCAACGGGTCCGCCGTCCACGGCCGCTCCCGGTGCCCCGAGCTGCCGCAGCGGAGCGGCGATGGCCGTGACGTCTGCCTCGACACCCTTGTCGGAAACCACGTACCCGGCATCCGGGGTGTTTCCGGCGAACACGACTCCCAGGCTTGAGCCGGCCAGCGGGACGCTGCGGCCCACCCAGGAAGCATGGCGCACCGAGTGGGTGCCCTCGGCGATGGCCAGGTACACGGCGTGGTCGCTTCCCGTGCCCTGGTGTCCGCGCACCGAAAGGTAGGCGGATTCGCCGGTCGCGTCGACCAGTCGCTGCAGCGCCGGCGCTGCCAGGTGGATCAGCGATTCGTGGCTCAGCGCCTGGGCGCCAAGCTGCACGAGGCGCAGGCCGGGCCGGTATTCGCCGTCCGCGTCCTTGCGCACGAAACCGCTGTTCTCCAGGGTGCGCAGCAGGCGCAGGGCCGTGGAGGCCGAGAGTTCGGTGCCGCGGGAGACCTCGGCCAGCGATACGGCCCCGGCATCGCAAACCGCCCCCAGAAGTTGCAGGGCTCGTTCCACTGTTCGGGTTGCCGGTTCTGCCACGGTTTTCCTCCATGTTGGTGATTCGGTGTGTGGAACCGCTCTCAGGAGCGTGCCGTTGGGCGCTCCCGGGCAAAATTCCCGTCCCCAGGGCTTGCCCCGGGACCACGTGATGCGTTTCACTTATTGAAACGCTAATTTCATCCCTTGGCAAGTGTTTGCGAGAGCCGGATCACACGGCACCTCAAAAGCCCCGCCTGTCAGAAGGAAAAATCCATGAATCCCAACGCCACCATTTCCACCGGCGCCGTCACCGTCTCCACCGGGGCATTGCTTCCGCACGATGTCGTCAAGGTCGCCCGCCACCTGGCCCCGGTCGAGCTTTCCTCCGAGTCGCTCGATGCCATGGCTGAATCCCGCACCGTCATCGACGCGCTGGTCACCGACACGGTCCCGCACTACGGCGTTTCCACCGGGTTCGGCGCACTGGCCACCAAGCAGATCCCGATCGAGCTGCGCGCCCAGCTGCAGCGCTCGCTCATCCGCTCGCACGCCGCCTCCTCCGGCGCGGAGGTGCCCCGCGAGGTCATCCGCGGGCTCATGCTCAACCGCCTCTCCACCATGGCCACCGGCCGCACCGGCGTGCGCCCGGTCGTCGCCCGGGCCTACGCGGAGCTGTTGAACGCTCAGATCACCCCGGTCATTGGCGAATACGGCTCGCTGGGCTGCTCCGGGGACCTGGCCCCGCTCTCGCACTGCGCCCTGGCCGTCATGGGCGAGGGCAAGGTCCGCAATGCCGCCGGCGAACTCGTCGATGCCTCCGCGGCCCTGGCAGCGGCCGGCATCGAGCCGGTCGTGCTGGCCGAGAAGGAAGGCCTGGCGCTGATCAACGGCACCGACGGCATGCTCGGCATGCTGCTCATGGCCGCCGCCGACCTGCGCGACCTGGTGACCATCGCGGACCTTTCCGCCGCCATGAGCGTCGAGGGCCTGTTGGGCACCGACGATGTCTTCGCCGCCGACCTGCATGCGCTGCGCCCGCACCCGGGACAGATCGACTCCGCCGCCAACATGCGCGCAGTGCTCGCCGGCTCCGCGCTGCTGGCCGAACAGAAGGCCGGGGCGCACAAGTTCACCCGCGTGCAGGACGCCTACTCGCTGCGCTGCGCCCCGCAGGTCCACGGCGCGGTGCGCGCCACCCTGGCCCACGCCGAATCCGTCGCGTCCATCGAGTTGGCCTCGGCCATCGACAACCCGGTGGTCACCATGGACGGCCGCGTCGAGTCCAACGGAAACTTCCACGGCGCACCGATGGGCTACGTGCTGGACTTCCTGGCCATCGCCGTTGCGGACCTAGCCTCGATCTCCGAGCGCCGCACCGACCGCTTCCTGGACACCGCCCGCAGCCACGGCCTGAACGCCTTCTTGGCCGACGACCCGGGGGTCGACTCCGGGCACATGATCGCCCAGTACACCGCGGCCGGCATCGTCTCCGAGCTCAAGCGCCTGGCCGTTCCCGCCTCGGTGGACTCCATCCCGTCCTCCGCCATGCAGGAGGACCATGTCTCCATGGGCTGGCACGCCGGGCTCAAGCTGCGCAAGGGCATCGACGGGCTCGCACGCGTGCTGGCCATCGAATTGCTCACCAGCTCCCGCGCCCTGGACATGCGTGACGGAGGCCTTGCCACCACCAAGTCCTCCCCCGTCATCACCGCGGTGCGCGAGGCGATCCGCACCAAGGTCGAGGGCCCGGGCACGGACCGCTTCATCTCCCCGGAAATCGAGTCCGTATTCCAGCTGATCACCGACGGCTCGTTGCTGGCCGCCGCGAACTCGGCCGCCGGCAGCCCACTGGCCTAACTAGCTCCCCCGCCGCCGAACAAATGGATCATTTGATGGAAAATGAACGGAACCGGGCATTGCTCCCCGGCAGCGTCGTGGCCTACTCCAAACTGCGTCCGGCGCCTTGGCGCAACGACGGCGGGGTGACCCGGTTGTCATTTTTCGAAGGCGACTGCGCTGGTGTCCGAAGTCCTCTGCACTGAGCTGGTGCGCCCGCCGAGGGAACCTGTACCGGGACGGTTCCCCCGGCGTGGGTAGTGATTACTTCTCAGAGCTGCCTAACATCGATCTCTCCACGACCAATTGTTGAGGATCCCCCCCCCCCCCCCCCCCCCCCCCCCCGTATGGCGGTGTCGGCGATCAACTGTGGTGCGGCGCTATGGTTGAGTCGCGTTGCGTTCAAGATGCAAACGGAGACTTTCGGCTTTTTCTTCGAGACCGTCGCGCCACGTTCCAAGCCAATGACTGACCTGCATGTGAAGTATTGCGTGGCAGCCAGACTCCCCGATATCAAGCAGCTCGGCGAGGCGAGTTAGCGCCGTTGATTCGTCCGGTGCCTCATCAATGATTTGGAAGACCTCCTCTCGACGTTCCAAGGCTTCCCGGATCGCGTTGAGGAGGTCCAGCTGTTCATGGGCTTGCCCGTTGTCATTCATGGGCCGAGTCTTCCAGATTTCATGGCAAGTGATTGCCGCCTGGACTCCGCCTAGGCCGTCCCATCTGAGGAACACTGAGCGGGTCAGTGGATTATGTGCACAGGCAGACTCCTCGGCGGCAGAATCAGCCATCCAGGGCTTGTGCGGCACCGGCCTTCAGGAGTCCCATGTCCGTATCGGTGGCCACCCAGTCGTAGCCGAGTGCTTCGAAGGCGCTGGCCCTGACTGACGAGCCGGCGAAAGCCCCAACTTCAATATGGCGGTCATGGCACGCTTTTGCGATGTATCCAAGGGGGGACTCCTTGGCGGCGAGCAACGAATCGACGTCTGTTTCGAGGCTCATTGCCAAGTCGACGGGGCCCACGAATATGGAGTTGATGCCCGGGGTGCCAAGGATTGCGTCCAGGTTTTCCAGTCCTTCGGCGGATTCAATCATCGCCGACAGGTGAATTCGAGAGTTCGCTTCCTGCGGGTTAAGCACGGGTGCCCCGAACAGCGCACTCATCGGTCCCCAGCTTCTCCCGCCCTGTGGAGCGTACCTTGCCGCGTGGGCCACCCCTTGGGCTTCTTCAGCCGTATTGACCATGGGAACCATGATGTGGGTGGTACCTGCATCGAGGGCGAACCCAATATCTGCGTAGCTTCCGCTTCGCAGCCGCACGGCGATGTTGCCACGTGGCGCGGCAGCAAGAGCGGAAACTATTTGGGGTTCACTCCACAGGCCATGCTGCATGTCCAACCCGTGCCAACCGAAACCCATCTTTGAGGTTGTTGCCAGAATTGCCGGTGAGTCAAGAAAATGCCACAGTCCACGGCCTGCATACCTTGCCAAGTTGTCCTCCTAGAATCCTGCCTGCGAACAGCAGGCAGTCCATGGAAAATTTACAGCTTTTCCGTGCGCAAGACGATTCAGTATGGGTTGTGACCTTCATCCTTTCGGCATTTATGCTGTTCATTTTCAAGCTCGCCGGTTTTGGTTTCCGGTCCACGGCGCCAGCAACCCGGATTCCAATAACCCTCATGGATTCGGCGAATCCGGTTTCACGCCGGGGCAGGCCAAGCCAGATAATGGTGTCCATGCTGTCTTCTTCTCTCCTTGGCTTCGCAGGGGTCGCGCTTGTCGTGGTGTTGGCCCCGGGCCCAGACACCTTCCTGGCCCTGCGCTATGCCCTGAATCGCCCCCGCAATGGAATCGCCGCCGCGCTGGGCATGATGACATCCATCATGGGTTGGGCGGCCCTGGCCGGTCTGGGTGTTGCGGCGCTGCTGCAGACCTACCCGGCCATCCACCAGGGAATCGCCCTCGTCGGCGGCGCATACCTGCTCTACCTCGGGATAGGTTCGCTGATCAAGGCCCAGTTCCTGGCCCGCGCGGCGGCAGCCACCGCCCGCACCACCACCCGGTCGGCCACCGCCTCCGCTACCGAATACACCTTCTTCCAGTCGGTTCGGGCGGGGATGATTTCCGCGGCCTTGAACCCGAAGCTGGGATTGCTTTTCCTTGCGCTGATGCCGCAGTTCATTCCCGTCGGATCCAACATGCTGGGTTCGGCGATGCTCCTCGGCGGGATATTCGCACTCATGGGATTTGCCTACCTGTCGTTGCTGACCGCCATCGCGGCCCGGGCCATGGCCTGGTTCAAGAGCCCCACCGTGGGCATCTGGCTGGAAGGCGTTTCATCTGCGGCGTTGGCCATCATGGGCGCGGTGGTGTTCATCGGGGCATTCCGCTAGTTCCCACTAGACTTCATGTCATGACGACGACGAACCGGTCCTTGGCAACCGGCACAATTCTGCATTTGGCCGACTCCACCAAGCGGAAATGGGCCCAGGGGGAAGTCCGGGAAATCGCCGCCGGAAAACTGGGACCCGACTCGAAGCTGTTGCCGGCAGAGGGCAAGGAATGGGATTGGCGCCTGAGTGTGGCTTCCATCGAGGCCGCCGGGGACTTCACCCCCTATGGGGGATTCGACCGGACGCTGACGGTCATTGCCGGTGAACTGCTCGAATTGACCATCGACGGCACAGCGCATGCGATGGAGGCTCTTCGCCCCTTGAAGTTCGCCGGCGGCAGCACCGCGGCCGCGGCACTGCCCACGGGAGACGTTCTGGCACTGAACCTGATCACGCGCACCGGTGCGGTGCGCGGCAACGTGCGCATCGTGGAATTGTCGAAGAAGCGCGAACAGCATCTCTTCGGTGCCCAGTTCGGCGTTCTGTTGCAGGGAAAGGCAACCGT
The DNA here is from genome assembly GCF_030512175.1 of Paeniglutamicibacter sulfureus. GTDB lineage: Bacteria > Actinomycetota > Actinomycetes > Actinomycetales > Micrococcaceae > Paeniglutamicibacter > Paeniglutamicibacter sulfureus. Next base: position 491,490 of record NZ_JAULBL010000001.1, read on the forward strand.
GCTGCGCGGGGAATCGGAGGATCCACTCGAGCTGCGCGACACCGTGATCGGCGGGGAGGAGGGCTCCCCGCGCATCAGCGGTCGGGGCTTCATGGCCGTGGTGTCCCTCGACCTGCCGTGATGACACGGACCGAGGGCCGTTGAAGCCCTCGGCTAGGTGTTCAGGCCGGGCTTGACCGGAACGAATCCGACGGCGTTCTTGCGGTGGATGGCCTTCGGCGAGCGCTTGAAGCCCTTGGCATCCATCTTGTTCTGCAACCGGAATTCGGCCAGGGCCGCGTCATAGATCTCGTTCATCCGGCGCCCGCTGACCTCTTCCTGCGTCCCGTCAGCGAAGGTGACGCAGATCGTGAGGCTCTCCGGATAGTGCCGGCTCATCCGGACGTTTCCGTCCGAATCCTGCTTGAGATTGATCATTTGCTGCCTTCTTTCGTGAATGGATTCCCCCAGTCTCCACCAGGCACACCCACTTTGGGCACTCGCCACCGCCTGCGGCAGCAATTTTCTCGCCAAGTTCCCGCAAATTCCTGCGATTTAGGAGCGTGGCGCTTGGGCAATGAAGAGCGCCCCAAGGACCGGATCCACGTCCAGGAAGCGAATGCCCTCCAGGCCCATGGCCGAGAGTGCCGTGCGAATGCGTTGCTGGTAAACCGGCTGGTGCATCCCCAGTCCACCGCCGATGATCACCGGGCCCCGGATCCCGAGGACGGTCGAGACATCCCCGAGGTTCCCGGCCACGTAGGCGACAGCATCGTCGATGATCCGGGCGGCAGCAGGGTCCCCCGACTCGAGCGCCCTGAAGACCACGTCGGACTGCTGAGCCCAATAGCGCCTGTCGGTATCTCCATGGAACAGCCCAATGAGCTCGTCGGGCGATGCCACACCGTTGGCCTGGAGCACGAGGCGGGCCAACATGCCTGGCTGCTGGTTCCGGTTGAACTCTCGAAGGGTGTGCCGCACCGCTTCGCGGCCCATCCAATAACCACTTGCCTCATCCCCCAGCAGATAGCCCCACCCGCCGGCGCGCGCTTCCCGGCCCTCGGCGTTGATCCCCCAGAATGCCGAGCCCGTGCCCAGGATGACTGCCATGCCAGTGGCCGTCTCGCCGGCTGCAAGAATGAGCCGTGAATCGTGCACCACCTGGATGGCGGCCCCTGGCGCATGCACCTCGATCATCGCCCTCAGCCGCCGTGCATCCTCGGCGGTGTCTACGCCTCCGGCCCCGGCCACGACTCGATCGATGCGCCCCGACCCAAGCTCCTCAAATATCCGCCCAATGTTCCTGGTGGCCACTTCCACGCTGACGTTCTGGACATTGGCGCTGCCTGCCATAGCCTCGGCGACGATGTGTCCATTGAACCAACGCACGCCATGGGTCTTGGTGCCCCCGATGTCCAAGCCCACCAATGCCAGATTCTCGGCGTTCGCGGGTGTCATGTTTTCCTTCCGACCGGGACGGGTCCGCCCGGGTTGCGGTTGCTCGTCCTGCCTTCATTACATCACCGGCCAGCAAGCCGCAGGCGAGTTGACCCATGAGTCGGAGCCTTCGGTCGATGGCCAGGCTTTAGCCCACGGCACCAAGGATTGGCTACTCCTTGGCAATCGAGTCGCAGGTCCCCAGACGGCCCAGCCGATAGACTGGCTGCTTCATTGCCAATAGAGGGCGGGCATTTGCCCCATGGACTACAACGACTACGACTACGACCTCATCGGCTTCTGGGTGCTGACGTCCGCTGCAGCACTGGTGTCGATCACAGTTGGCAGCCTCGTGCACATGCGCGGAGGCAGCAGGGCTCCGGGACTGTACCTGGTGCTGGGAGTCGCTGCCTCGATCGTTTACGGGATCTTCGCCGGGATCGTTGTCGGCGCGATCTTCGAGCCGCCGTATGTCCCGGGACTCTCAGAGGGCCGTGGGCTGGATTTGCGTGGGATCGGCTTGATAATCGGTTCCTGGGTCGGCGGCGCGCTCGGAGTGCTGGCGACCGTCCTAATGTGGACAATTTCGACTTTCATTCGCTGGCGTCGGAAGCGGAGAACCACGGAGCCCGTGGTTGGTCCGGATCGGCAGGTCCTTCCGGATTAGTGCCCCGCCCGCATCAAAATCGACGCCCGCCTCGTGCGAGTTCCGCGATCTTGCAGCCGACTGCGCGGCCATGGGATACCGTTTTTACGGTCTCTCCAACCGGGATTCCGACTACCAGCCCGAGGCCGTCGAGCGTTTGCACTTGACCTACCCGCTACTATCGGATCCCGGCTTTTCCGCGGCCACCGAACTGGGACTTCCGTCCTTCGAGTTCGACGGCGAGAAGCTTCATGTGCGCAGCACCCTGATCGTGGTTGCGGGAAATATCGCCCATGCCAATCTTGGCATCACCGACACGGACGCCCACCCGCGTCGTCTTCTCGCGCAACTTCGGGATCCCTAGCCGACTAAAGTTTCATATCACCGCTGACGCCCGATCTTTGCTCTTTGCGCGTGTTTTCAGGATGCCTGCAACATTCGCTCGATCGAGGCCGGATGATGCATGACCCGTTCGACCAATGGCGCTTGGCACCGTCGTTCCAAGCGGTGGATTGAGGGACTCCCGCCGAGCCGCGGTGCCCGAGAACCGGGTGAACTTCTATCGATGCCTGATCGACTGTTGTCGCGCTGGAGGGGGTTGAACCACCCGTCTGAAATATCGATCGATTTGCCTCTGGTTCCCTGCGCATTCGGGCCATCACCGGAAGGCCAAGTGACTTCAAATCATACGTCATAGGTAACATTCGGAAATCTTTCAGCCGCCACTAAAACCTCAATCAACGGCCCCTATTGCATGCCTTGGATTCCATTCAAATATCTCGGTGAAGCCGAAAATGCGCCAAAAAATAAACTCATCGGTAACCTACATCACAGCATGTCGATTCAGGATCCGGAAATCCCAATCCCTTACGCGGGGTTTCATTATTTTCTGTTTCGTTCTGCCCCCCGGGAACGACCCGGAAACCGCTCCTCTACGGCGGATTCATGGCGATGCCCCCGGCCCGGCGTGCCTTTCAACACCTGCCGTTTAGGCAGTGTTCACTTCTCCCAACTACGTTTACTGGACTAGCAGATGGAAATGAAGAATCCCCATGGGTCGGTCTACCGCACCTGCGGTTGTCCGACCATGGGGAGGCGGCGAACACTCATGTTGCAGGGACCCAGTGCACACCGTGTTCACACGAAATGCGCGGCCCCGACGGCCAGAGTCAACTACCTCCCCAGGATTCGGCTATCTCCCCGATGAAAGGAGTTGGACAATGACCGCACACGCGAACAAGACCGGTAAGAAGATCGGCCAGCCGAGTCAGCTCAACAAGGTGGTGGCCAAACCGACGACAGACAAAAAATCGGTTGATGAAAAGGCTGCACCCGTGAAGAACGCTGCACCCGCAAAAACCACAGCGAGCTCAAATTCGTCGACTGCAACCGCTGCGAAAACCGCCTCTCGACAGCCTGCCGCTTCAAAGTCCGTACCGGTAAAGACCACGGCTGCTCCGTCTGCTCGAGAGACCGCCGTGATCCCGGCCAAGATTGCGAGTGAAAAGCCCTCAGCCGCAGCTTCCAAAACCACTCCGACGACTGACGCGTCGCCGGCGGCAAAGCCTGCAACCGCGGTGAAGACCCCCGCAACCAAGTCCGCAGCAGCGGCAAAGGCCTCGGTGTCAAAGCCCGCCACCGCCGCAAAATCCACGTCTGCCACTCCGGCCCAGACCGCCGCCGCAAAATCCACGTCTGCCACTCCGGCCCAGGCCACCGCAGCCAAGTCGGCCGCGAAGAAGCCCGAGACAGCTGCTACCCGGAGCGTTGCGCCCGCGGCAGCCACATCTTCCGCCGCTGCCACCTCGATCGCGGCAAAGCCGGCCACCGCCACCCAGACCACTGCCGCGAAGACGAATGACGCCGCGCCCAAGTCCCTCGGAACGGCGACGACACCGTCCCCGATCGCCAAGTCCTCCGCCGCCACCTCCAAGACCGCCCCTGCAGCAGTCAAGGCCGGCGTCGAGGCGAAGTCCACGGCCACGAAGCCAGCGGCTGCCGTTGCCACGGCAAGCCCTTCTGTTGCCCCGGTTGCGCCCCCGAAGTCCGCCGCACCCAAGACCACCGCCGATCCAAAGCCCGTCAAGTCCTCTGACAAGCCAGCAGCCGTGACCGCTCCGTCCACCCAGCCGGCCGACACGAAGTCATCCGCCAACGCAACGGGCACCACCGAAGCCAAGCTGGCAACCAAGGCTGAGCCCGCCGTTGCAACCTCGATTGCAGCCGCCAAGACCCCCGTCACGGACAAGCCTGACTCCAAGGCCACAGCCTCGACCGTTGCGACTCCGGCAGCCGACCCGATGCCGCGCGCCACCCCGTCCGGCCCCGAGGCACCCGAGGCAACCGTCGGAACCGACGCCGCCTTCGCCTCCACCGTGCCGGCCGAGACGGTCCTGCACACGGTGCGCAACATCTCCGAGGTCCGCCACTTCTTCCGCACCAACGACGTGCCGATCTTCTTCATCGGCGCCACCCCTTTCAACCTGCTGGGCCTTGACCGCTGGGTGCGTAACTTCACCTACATCAGCTACTACGATGCCTGGGACGGCGCCCACCCGCGGATCTTCACCCCCGTGCACAAGCCGTACCGCGAATTCGGCTCCGGCGAGGAGATCAACAACTGGCTGTTGCTCAACGCCGAGGTCCGCGCCCGCATGACCAAGGACCTGCGTCCCGGCACGCGGCCCAAGGTCGCCATGGTCTTCTTCGACGAGGAAACCGAGCAGATCTGCGACGAGTTGGGCTACGACCTGATCCTGCCGTCGGCCGAGCTGCGCTCCCGCTTGGATTCCAAGATCGTGACCACCGAGTTGGGCAACGAGGCAGGGGTCGCTTCGGTCCCGAACGTCCTGACCACGGGTTCGGACTGGAAGGCCCTGCGCAAGGCCGCCGACGAGGCCGGACTCGGGGACGAATTGGTCGTCCAGACTCCATACGGCGACTCGGGCAAGACCACCTTCTTCATCAACAACGAGGCTGACTGGAACAAGCACAGCGCCGAGATCGTCGACGAGGAAATCAAGATCATGCGCCGGATCAACAACCTGCCGGTAGCTGTCGAGGCAGTGCTCACGCGCTCGGGCACCCTGGTCGGGCCGTTCCTCACCGAACTGGCCGGCCACAACGACCTGACCCCGTACAAGGGCGGCTGGTGCGGCAACGAAATGCACCCGGACGTGCTCTCCGACAACCAGCGGGCGCAGGCCACCGACCTGGTCAAGCGCATGGGCGACAGGCTTTCCAAAGAAGGCTACCGCGGCTTCTTCGAGGTCGACGTGCTCGTGGACACCGACACCGACAAGGTCTACCTGGGCGAATTGAACCCGCGTATTTCCGGGGCATCGGCCATCACCAACGTGACCGCCGGCGCTTACGCGGACGTCCCATTGTTCCTATTCCACCTGCTCGAATACATGGACGTGGAATTCGACCTGGACATCGACGAGATCAACGCGCGCTGGGAAGCACTCTCGGGTGCCGACGTGTGGAGCCAGATGATCATCAAGGAGACTTCCGAGACGGTCGAGCTGCTCACCGCCACCCCGGCAACGGGCCAGTACTACCTTGACGCCAACGGCGCGCTGGTCTTCAGCCGCCCCGCCATGGACTGGCACATGCTGCAAAACGAGTCCGAGGCATTCTTCCTGCGCATCTACGGTCCCGGCGACTACCGCTGGAAGGGTGCCGACCTGGGCATCCTGGTCACCAAGGGACGACTTCAGCTTGAGCGCAACGGCTCGCCCAAGCTGACCATCCGGGCCAAGCACTTCATCGACTCCATCAGGGCAGGCTTTGCCGGCATACCGGTGGGTGGGGAATCGGCAGTGGATGCGACGGCCGGCATCGGAGTCAAAACACAGTGGTAGCTCGGCAATAGAACCAGGGCGCAAGCCCTGGCCGTTACCAAAAGCTGCACCGATGCAGCAATGACAACGCCGCATTATGCGGCAACAGAACGCTGCAATGGTGCAGCCATGGAAGGAACCAGCGTTGGACGGCACGAACCTTGATCACCACCCATCCAGGGTGGACATGCAAAATTGGCAACTGCCGCAAAACCTGCGCTGGTCCTTCCAGCACATGGCCGAGTTCCTGCCCACCGCGGTGATCTCGCGGGGGCTGGAACCGGCCTCCAAACTGCCGGCCGCCCACCGCGACCTGGACTCGATCATGCTGGCCCCGGCCGGTCCCGAGGAAGCGCCGATGAGCGTGGGCTCGGTCATGGGCATGAGCGACACCGACGGGTGGATGCTTCTGCACCGCGGCTCGGTGCTTACCGAACAGTACTTCGGGGAGATGACCGCCGACACCGAGCACCTGCTGATGTCGGTGAGCAAGTCGCTGGTCGGCGCCGTCGCCGGGGCGCTGTATGACGCGGGGATGCTGGATCCCGAGGCGCTGTTGACCGACTATGTGCCCACCCTGGCCGATTCCGGCTACGCAGGGGCCACGGTCCGCCAACTGCTGGACATGCGCTCGGGCATCGAGTTCTCCGAGGACTACCTGGATGCCGACGCCGAGGTGCGGAAGCTGGAGGAGGCGATCGGCTGGGCTCCCCCGGCGGTTCCCGGTCCCACCGGCATGTACCCGTACCTGTCGACTCTTCGACAGAAGACCGCGCACGGCGGGGTCTTCGAATACCGCTCCTGCGAAACCGACATGCTCGGCTGGATCTGCGAGGCGGTCTCCGGATCGACCATGCCCACGCTGATGTCCCACCTCTTGTGGGGCAAGATCGGCGCCGAGGCGGACGCCGTGATCGGGATCGACCAGTACGGCACCGGCATGTTCGACGGCGGGATCAACGCCACGCTGCGCGACATGGCACGCTTCGGCTCGCTCTTCCTGAACGACGGGCACTCGGTGGGCGGAAAGCGCGTGCTGTCGGCCGACTGGATCGCGCAGACACTGGCCGGGGCACCAGACTCCCGCGAGGCCTTTGCCAACAGCCCCGGCGACAACCGGATGCCCGGAGGCATGTACCGGAACCAGATGTGGTTCCCCTACGAGGGCAACGATGTGTTGCTCTGCCTGGGCATCCACGGGCAAATGGTCTACATCAACCGCCCCGCCCAAGTGGTGGGTGTGAAGCTTTCCAGCTGGCCGCTGCCGCAGGACGCCTCCAAGCTCTTCCCCACGCTGCGCGCCTTTGACGCGATTGCCGCGGAGCTGGGCTCCCAGCCGCCGGTGCCGCTCCAGGAATTCCTTCCCCTGTTCATCCGGCCGGCACGCACCCACCCCGTGGCCGAGGACGCCTAATTTCCCCCCCTGATTTGTGACGCCCCGCAAGGGCAGTTGCCCCCTATGAATGGACCAGAAGTGAAAGCGGTACTGTCGAAGGTCGACACCGAACAATACGCGACACCTTCCAACGTGTGGAGACTTCGCACCGACGCCTGGGAATATCTGGGCTATGCGGCCAAGCAGCTTCCGGGCATGGCCGATGCCGCCAACGGCGCACGCACCGTGGAGAAGGGCCTGAAAGAGGAAGTCGGCCGACAGTTGCGCTTCCTCGAGGCCGTGGAGACCTACTGGGCAGTGCCCGGCAAGGCGCACGTGCTCGAGCTTCGCACCCGCCTGCGGGAAGGCGACTACGCTGCGGCGCTGACGATGATCGAGACCGTGACGCGCGGGTTCGCGCGCTTCCGCCACGAGCTCGACGACAAGCTCGTCGAGCCGGACCCCCACGCCGAGGCGCTCGACGCGGCGGGCTTGGCCATCGCCGACCGCCGCCCGCGCTTCGAGGTGCTGGTCGTCGACGACGTATCGGCGACTGTGCGTGAGGAGTTCATCGCCGAGATGACCGGCCAGCGCCGGGAAACCGACGCCTTCATCTACCAGGTCAACGTGGTGCCTTCGCTGGAGGACGCGCTGATCGCGGTGCTGCTGAACCCCACCATCCAGGCCTGCATCGTGCGCCCGGGCTTCACCGTGCCTGCCCGGCAGCGGCCCAGCGACGACCTGCGCCGCTACCTGGACGGCGTCGTCGATCCCGGCGTAGCCTCCCAGACCCCCAGACAGCGCATCCTGACCATGGCCGACAAGCTCAAGAAGCTGCGCCCGGAACTGGACTTGTACCTGGTGGCCGACGTGTCCATCGAGGACCTCGCCGGTGCGGCGAACCGGCGCTTCGCCCGGCTCTTCCGCCGCGAGGAGTCCATGGAACTGCACCTCTCTCTGCTGGCCGGGGTCGCGGCGCGCTACCAGACCCCGTTCTTTGACGCCGTGCAGCAGCACAGCCGCAAGCCGGCCGCGGTCTTCCACGCGCTGCCCATTTCCCGCGGCGGCTCGGTGGTGAACTCCCGTTGGATCAAGGACATGGGAGAGTTCTACGGGATGAACCTGCTCCACGCCGAGACCTCGGCGACCTCCGGCGGGCTGGACTCGCTGCTTGATCCGCGCAGCACCATCCGCGACGCCCAGGTGCTGGCGGCCCGCGCCTTCGGCGCGCGGCGCTCCTACTTCGTCACCAACGGGACCTCCACGGCCAACAAGATCGTGCACCAGTCGATCCTGGCCCCGGGCGACGTGGTTATTGCCGACCGCAACTGCCACAAGTCCCACCACTATGCGCTGATGCTCGCCGGGGCGCAGGTCGCCTACGTGGACGCCTACCCGCTGAACGAGTACTCGTTCTACGGCGCCGTGCCGCTGAAGGCACTCAAGGGCATGCTGCTTGACTACCGCCGCGCCGGCCGCCTTGACGAGGTCAAGATGATCACGCTGACCAACTGCACCTTCGACGGGATCGTCTATGACGTCGAACGCGTCATGGCCGAATGCCTGGCCATCAAGCCGGACCTGGTCTTCCTCTGGGACGAGGCGTGGTTCGCCTTCGCCGGGTTCCACCCGATCTACCGCCGGCGCACCGCCATGGCTGCGGCGGCCGCGCTTGAGGAAAGCTTCAGGGACCCGGAGTACGCGGCGCGCGCCGACGCCCAGCGGGCCTCGCTCTTCGACCCGGTGACCGGGGAACCGGCCGACGACGAGGTGTGGCTGGCCACGCGGCTGCTGCCGGATCCGCGCATCGCCAGGTTGCGCGTGTACGCGACGCAGTCAACGCACAAGACGCTGACCGCGCTGCGACAGGGGTCGATGATCCATGTCTACGACCAGGACTTCAGCCACCTTAACGAGGTGACCTTCAAGGCCGCGTACATGACCCACACCTCCACCTCGCCGAACTACCAGATCCTGGCCTCGCTGGACATCGGACGGCGCCAGGCGGTGCTGGAAGGCTACGAGCTGGTCCAGCGCCAGGCCTACCTGGCGCAGTCGGTGGCCCAGGCGGTGGCGCGCCACCCCTTGCTGAAGAAGTACTTCCGCGTGCTGAGCACCTGCGACCTCATCCCGGCCGAGTACCGCCAGACCGACCGGCCGATGCCGCTGCGCGACGGGATCGCGGCGATGGACGAGGCCTGGCGCACCGACGAGTTCGTCATGGACCCCAGCAGGCTGACCCTGCACATCGGGAACACCGGAGTGGACGGGGACACGTTCAAGCACCAGTACCTGATGGACCTGCACGGGATCCAGGTCAACAAGACCTCCCGGAACACGGTGCTCTTCATGACCAACATCGGCACCTCGCGCAGCGCCGTCGCCTACCTCATCGACGTGCTGGTCAAGCTCGCGGAGCACTTCGACGCCGAGCGCGAGGACATGTCGCCCGCCGCGCTGGGGGCCCGCAAGGCCCGCGTCGCCGAGCTGGTTTCCTCCCCGCCGCCGCTGCCGGACTTCAGCCGCTTTGCCCAGCGCTTCCGCAGCGGGGAAGACACCGTCGACGGGGATTTGCGCACCGCGTACTTCACCACCTACAAGACCGAGAAATGCGGTTATTTGATGCCGCGGGAGCTAGCGGACCGGGTGCGCGCCGGGGAGGAGATCGTCTCCGCCGGTTTCGTTACCCCCTACCCGCCGGGGTTTCCGATCCTGGTGCCCGGACAGGTCGTCACCGAGGAGATCCTCTCCTTCATGGAGGCCCTGGACACTCGCGAGATCCACGGATTCGACGCGGCCCTGGGCTACCGGATCATCAACGAGGAACCGGACCCCGCCCTCGGGGTCTAGCGCAGATTGCCGGTCACCGGCCGGATGGCCGGTGACCTTTCGCGCGCCGCATCAGTCGCGCGGTCGCACCACCAGGACCGGGCAGGCGGCGTGACGCACGCACTGCTCGCTCACCGAGCCCAGCAGCATGCCCTTCAAGCCGCCGCGCCCGCGGGTTCCCACCACCATCATCAGGGCGTCGTGCGAGATCGCGATGAGGCTTTTGGCCGGCGGCGCGTGCACCGGTTCATAGGTGATCTGGACCCCGGGAAACTTTTCGGCAACAGGGTGGGCATCGCGTTCCAGTTCCTCGCGCACGGCTGCGGTGAACTCGTCCATGGCCGGGACGTAGCCGAATTCCCACCCGGCCGGCCGCGGTGCGGTGGCGATGGACCACGCCCGTGAAACGACGACCGGTGCCGACAGCTTCCGGGCCAGCTCCAGGGCCATGGCCAACGCGTCTTCCGCGCCCTTGGACCCGTCGTGTCCCACCACGATGCTGCCGGCCGGGGCGGGTTCCGGTGTATGGATCGGTATGTTGAATGTTCCTTCGGTGCTCATTGCCGTTTCTCCTTGGGTCGTGCGGAATGGTTCGAGGGGGCTCAGGGCCGCGGCCGAGGCTAGGTGTATTCGTCGTGGAGCCGATGCGCCTCGGCCACCTGCGCACGGATCTTGTCGACGTCCTTGGCCTTGTTGCGGTACTTCGGTTCCATGGCCATGATCTGGGCTTCTTCCATCGTCAGCAGCCGGTAGACACGTTCGCGTTCGGCGGGGTCTGCAGTGTAGCCGAGGTCGATGTAGTCCACCGCGTGCCGCCGGGCACTGTTGATCGCTGTCTGTGCCTTTCCCGCCTTGCTCAGCAGCGAGACGACGATGGTGATGACAAGCACCCCGATGATGAAGCCCAGGGACAGTCCGGTGGAAATTTCGATGACGGGGACGGGTTCGCCCTCGTTGATGAATGGAAGGTTGTTTTCGTGCAGCGCATGGAGCACCAGCTTGACGCCGATGAAGGCCAGGATGGCTGCCAGTCCATAGGAGAGGTAGATGAGCCGGTCAAGCAGTCCGTCCAACAGGAAGTAGAGCTGGCGCAGTCCCATCAGCGAAAACGCGGTGGCGGTGAAAACAATGTACACATTCTGCGTCAAGCCGAAGATCGCGGGAATGGAGTCCAGCGCGAACAAGATGTCGGTGCCGCCGATCGACACCATGACCAGCAGCATAGGCGTCAGCGCGCGCTTGCCGTTGTGCATGGTAAAGAGCTTGTCTCCATCGAAGTGGTCGGTCGTGTGGAGGAACCTCTTGGCCAGGCGCATCATGAAGTTGTCTGATTGCCCCGTCGCGTGGTCCCCGGGCTTGAGCAGGTTGCCGGCCGTGATCAGCAGGATCAGGCCGAAGAGGTAGAACACCCAGGCGAACGAGTTGATCAGCGCCGCACCCAGGAAAATGAACCCGGTCCGGGCCAGCAGCGAGAACACGATGCCGAAAAGCAACACCTTCTGCTGGTCCTCGCGGGGAACCCTGAAACTGGCAATGATGATCAGGAAGACGAACAGGTTGTCGACCGAAAGGGCCTTCTCCGTGATGTAGCCGGCGAAGTATTCCGACCCCATGGTCGCACCGCCGAAAACGAACACCAGGATCCCGAAGATGATGGCAATCCCCACATAGATCGATGACCAGATGGCGGCTTCCTTGAGCGCGGGGACGTGCGCCTTGCGGATGTGGAAGAAATAGTCGAAGGCGAGCAAGGCCAGGATAACGACGATGGTGATGCCCCAAATCAAGGGGGAAACTGTCATGTGTTCCTTCTTTCGGACGGCGGTGGCGGCGGTCCCGGGACCTTGCCTGGTTTTGGCATACCGCTGCCGGAGGCGCCCTCAGAGGGGCCGTCTACGGCGTCGTCGAATGCCAGCAACCAAGCAAAGCCTGTGTGTCGAAACTAGCACCTCGCTAGGCTGTTTGATACCCCTCCCTGCACGGACGATGGGAACCGTCGTTGGCAGATCGACGTTTTGGTCCGGACCGCCGTCCGCGCCACTTTTTAGAGCGTTCCCCCGGCGGCCTCGGGCGCGCCGGCTCCCCCGTCCGCACCGGGCTGCCCGGCATCTCCCACCGATTCGCGGGCCAGGAATGTCTCGATCTCGAAGAGACTGCTGGCCCTGCGCGCGATATTCAACAACGTGGACATCGACGCCACCTCCTCGACCTGCTCCTTGAGGAACCACAGCATAAACTGCTCTCCCAGCGGATCGTTTTCGGCCCGGGCTGCGGCGAACAACTCCTTGATCTGCTCGGTGACCTCGATCTCCTGGGCAAGCGCAAGCACCAGCGGATCTTCCGCCGTCGCAAAGTCGTTTCGGACCTCGCCAATGCCGGGGATGACGAACTTGATGCCTCGGTCCAGCATGTACTGCACCATCATCATGGCGTGGTTCCGCTCCTCCAAGGCCTGGCGGTAGAAGTGCTTCGCCAGCCGGGGCAGGTCCTGTCCATCGAACCAGGCCGCGATGGCAATGTACTGCTGGGACGCCGCGAACTCGTTGCCCAGTTGGCGGGTCAGTAACTCATTGAACTGATGGCTCATGATGCTCTCCTGAAGTGGGTGTGCACGCGTGCGGACCCGGCGTGCCGCGAACTGGTCGGGCCGTGGTGGCGAAGGACCTGTATCGAGCGTCCCCCGTCCTTGATACCAACGTCAAGGGCGGGCGAGGTACCGGTCGGCGAACCGGTTGCAGTTCTTCGTTTTCCCTGACCGCGGAGTGCTCCTGGCCTGCGCGGATCCGCCGGCGAGGGAAGGGACGCAAGCCAAATACAGGACGGGATTGGCCGCCCCCGGGCTACCTCCGCGCGTTCCCCACGAAGGCGAGCAGTGCCGCGTTGACCTCAGCGGCGTGTGTCCACAGCAGGCCGTGGGGTGCCCCGTCGATTTCCACGTAGTCGGCTTCCGGCAGCAATTTCCGGAACCGCCGCGCCGTGGCATCGATGGGCAGGATATTGTCGGCCGTGCCGTGCAGGATGAGCGCCGGCTTGCCGCTGGCAGCCACCGCTGCGACGTCCGCGCGAAAATCCTCGATCCAGGAGGAAACGACCGCGTAGGCGGCCACCGGCGCGCTCGAAACAGCGGTGTTCCAGTTCGCTGTGACGACTTCCTGGCTGATCCGCGACCCCAAGGTGTCATCGAGGTTGTAGAAATCGGAGAAGAAGCTCGTGAACCAGGCGAAGCGGTCACCCTGGGCCGTCTCGACGATACCGTCGAAGACTTCTTGCGGCACGCCCTCGGGATTGTCATCCCTCTGCACGAGGAATGGCTCCAGCGAAGCCAGGAAGGCGAGCTTCGCGACGCGCTTGTGCCCGAACGTGGACACATAGCGTGCCAGTTCGCCGGTGCCCATGGAGAAGCCAACTAGGATCACGTCGTTCAGGTCGAGGGTTTCGAGCACCGTGTTGAGGTCGGAGGCGAAGGTGTCGTAGTCGTACCCCGTGCCGACTTTGCTCGATTGGCCGAACCCGCGGCGGTCGTAGGTGATGACGCGGAAGCCCGCGTCGAGCAGGACACGGGTCTGGCGCTCCCAGCTATGTCCGTTGAGTGGGTACCCGTGGATGAGGACCACCGGCTGTCCCTGGCCCTGGTCCTCGTAGTAGAGGTCGATTGACGTGCTGTTCTCGTTGCCAACGCTGATGAAGCCCATGGAGGTTTGCCTTCCGTTCGGTGGTGCGTGCGATCGCTATCCCGGTCTCCCACTCACGCTAAGGAACCGCACCCCGCATTTCAAGCATCCGTGGCGACATGACCCGGTGCGAAGCCCACGGGCGCAAACGCAAGACGACGGACCCTGCCGGTGGCGTGCGGGTATGCCGCATCGAACTGGACGGGCCCACATCGGTAGCCCTACGCCCATTGAGCGCTTCCGCATCCCCGGCCGGAGGGCTCGCTTAGTTGGTTTCGGGACGGTGCTCCGATGCCGCCGCGTGTTGCTCGGCGATCAGGTATTCCTTCACTGCCTGGGCGGGCACGCGGTAGGAACGGCCGAAGCGCACGGCGGGCAATTCCCCGGAATGCACCAGCCGGTAAACGGTCATGTTGGATACCCGCATGGCCTCGGCGACCTCTGCCACGGTCATGTAGTGGGCATCCTCGAACCCCTTGAGATCCACCATGGTGTTTCTTCCCCCAATCATGTTGTATTTCATCCCCAAATGAAACTCCCAATGCCGTGCACCACTCCAACCACTTGTGCAACGTGGTTACCATGCTAGTCACAAGGCACCGACGGCACCATGGAAACGACATTGCATTTGGGCCACGGTTCCCACCTCAGGGAAGCAGCGTCTGCGCAACGACCGCGCGGGGACTGCGTTGCCGGATTAACCGGCCTCACTGCCGCTATGGATACACCCTGCACTGCGGTGCTTCAATGGGTCCATGACGCACAAGGTGCAAGCCGACTACCTGGTGGTCGGGGCCGGCGCGATGGGCATGGCATTCGCGGATGCGTTGATCGACCATGCAGACGCGCGCGTGGCCATTGTCGACAGACGCCACGGTTCCGGCGGGCATTGGCTCGACGCCTATCCCTTCGCGCGCCTGCACCAGGCCTCCGCATTTTATGGTGTCGCCTCCACGCTGCTCGGCGATTCCCGGGTGCAACAGCACGGTCCGGAAGCCGGCCTCCATGAACGGGCCGATGTCTCGGAGATCTGCGCCTACTACGCCCACATCCTGGCCGACCGGATGCTGGGCACCGACAAGGTCGAGTTCTTCAACAACTGCGAGTACGTTGCCGACCGGCAGATCGTCTCGCATATCTCCGGCCGGCGGACCGAGGTGCCATCGCAGTGCCGGATCGTCGACGCACGGTACCTTGCACCGGACATCCCGTCAGTCACCCCGCCGCGCTTCGACGTCGCGGACGATGTCCGCGTGATTCCGGTCAACAGCCTCGCCCGCACCATGGAGGCGCCGAGCCAGTATGTGATCGTGGGATCGGGCAAGACCGCAACCGATGCCTGCATCTGGCTCCTGGCCCACGGCGTGGACCCCAACGCGATCTGCTGGGTGAGGCCGCGCGATCCCTGGATGCTCAACCGCGCTGTCGTCCAGCCGGAACCGGCGGTGTTCCTCGGCATGGCCGCCGACACCATG
This sequence comes from Paeniglutamicibacter sulfureus, assembly GCF_030512175.1. Classification (GTDB taxonomy): domain Bacteria; phylum Actinomycetota; class Actinomycetes; order Actinomycetales; family Micrococcaceae; genus Paeniglutamicibacter; species Paeniglutamicibacter sulfureus. Next base: position 506,747 of record NZ_JAULBL010000001.1, read on the forward strand.
GAGGCATCCGCCGCCGCGACGTCGCTCGAGGACCTGTTTTTCCGGCTGGAAGACGCCGGCATCATGCTCCGCATCGACCGGTCGGTCACCCCGACGATGGCCAAGACTCCGACGCTGGCGACCTGGGAACTGGAGAAACTGCGCACCATTGAGCACGTCGTGCGGCTCGGACATGTCCGGGCGGTGGAACGAAGGCGCATTTCGCTCGAGGACGGCACGGTCTCGATGGCCAAGGACGCGCTCGTGGTGCACTGTGCCGCCTCTGGCCTGCGCTACCCGCCGACCATCCCGATCTGGGGACCGTCGGCGATCACGCTGCAGCCGATCCGGGCCGGATTCCCGTGCTTCGGTGCAGCGCTGGCCGGCTACGTGGAAGCGACCCGCGACGACGACGCGGAAAAGAACCGGCTCTGCCCATCGACCCCGTATCCCAACACACTTGCCAGTTGGGCGACCATGCAGATCATGGGCACCCGTGCGGCGAAATCCTTTGGGTCGGAACCGGACATCAAGGCCTGGGCCGACGCCGTGGCGCTGAATCCGGCACGGGTTCCACCCGAGGAGGGCAGGTTGGCCGAGGTGGATGATGCGCTCTCCCGCCTGAAGACCCAGGTTCCCTTGGGCGTTGCCCGGCTGTTGGAACTGGTCTGAACCCTGGCGCTCATCCCCCCGCTCGCCGAAGACCCTCAGCGAAGGGACCTGTCCGGGGTGAGGGGCTACTCCCTCACCCCGGATTCCCGTCCCGTTGTAGCTGGCGTCGGCTATTGCCTGAACACCATACGGCGCACTACTTCGACGGTTCCGGTTCCGAAGGCGTCGGCGCCGAGGCGGTCTCGACTTCCACCAACAGTGCCGCTGCGATGGCGTCGAAGGCGCGCAAGGTGGGGAACAGCCTGGCGGGATCCTGCGGGACCGGCCAGGTCGACAGCTTCACCGCCACCACTTGGGCGGGGCGGTTGATGTAGACCATTTGCCCGTGGATGCCAAGGCAAAGCACGACGTCGCTGCCCTCGTAGGGGAACCACATCTGGTTCCGGTACATCCCGCCGGGCATGAGGTTGTCGACAGGGCTGTCAGCGAAAGCGTCTCGGGAGTCCGGTGCCCCGGCCAGTGTCTGCTCAATCCACTCGGACGAGAGTACGCGCTCACCGGTCAGGGAGAGCCCATCGTTGAGGAAAAGCGAACCAAAGCGGGCCATGTCGCGCAGCGTGGCGTTGATCCCGCCGTCAAAGACAGCGGTGCCGAACTGGTCGATGCCAACGGACGCATCGGATTCGGCACCGAGCTTGCCCCACACCAGATCCGACAGCAAGATGTCCATCGATGAGCCGGATGCGGCCTCGCAGATCCAGCCGAGCATGTCCGTTTCGCAGGAGCGGTATTCGAAAACGCCGCCGTGGGCGGTCTTTCGTTCCAAGGTCCGCAGGTACGGGTACATTCCCGTGGGCCCGGGCGCCTTGGCGGGCGCCCAGCCGATGGCTTCCTCCAGCTTCCGGATTCCGGCGGCAGGGTCTAGGTAGTTCTCGGAAAAGTCGATTCCGGAACGCATGTCCAGCAGCTCTCGCACCGTGGCCCCGGCATATCCGGTTTCAGTGAGTTCGGGGAGGTAGTCGGTCAGCTGCCCTTCAGGATCCAGGATTCCGGAGTCACACAGCGCCCCGGCCACCGCTCCGACCAGTGACTTGCTCATCGACATCAGCAGGTGCTGGGTCCCGGCGCCCATCCCACCGAAGTACTGCTCGGTGAGCACCTGGCCGCGGTGCAACAGCATCCATCCATCGGTCTCCGTGGTGGCCATGACCGAGCCCACGCTCATGGGCACTTCTCCGGCAAAGACCGGCGGCAGAATGACGGAATCCAGGTCGCGGTGCCCTTCCGGAAGCTGCGCCACCTGGCCATCCCCCCGGGAAATTGTCGCCGTAGGCAGGATCTCGGCCATGTGCTGGAAGGCCCACCGCTGGTTCTCGGGCAGCCGCCAGCTGTTCATGTCCACGGGCTGCGTCTGGAATTCCAAATTCATGTTGTTCATGGGGAAATACCCTTCAGTTGCTACACCGTTTGTTCATTTGGACATTACCACCGGGGGTTCTCACCGTCCCGATTTGTGCATCCCTTGGTCGCGTAGACAGTCAATGTGACGCGGGGGTCCGGAGGCACCGTTGTCCCATCGACCCCGGTCAGACGCAGGCGATTGGCTGTTCACCGTCGTGCCGACGGAATTACCGACGTCACGGGCGGCAGGCCAGGAGGCCTGCCGCCCGCTAAAAGGGACACTGGATCGGCCTACAGGAAAAAACGAAGGGTTCCGTGCAGATTGGGTGCACGCCAAAGCGGCATGCCATAGGCTCATAAACAACGTCGCTGCCAGCTAGCGGCAAGTCAACCAAGAGATAAGGCCAGAAAAATGATCGGATTCATCGTCGCGGGACTAGTCATCGGTGCCCTCGCGAGACTCATCAAGCCCGGCAAGCAAAATCTGAGCCTGATTGTGACTCTCCTGCTCGGACTCGCCGGTTCGGTCATCGGCGGGGTCATCGCGAACCTGCTCGGCACAGGCGACATCTTTGAGCTCAATGTGGTCGGATTTATCGTCGCCGTCGTCGCATCCGTGCTCCTCGTCGGCGTTGCCGAAGGCCTGTCGGGGCGCCGCAGCTCAGTTCGCTGAGCGGAAACAGCGTTGGAAAGAGGCATCTGCCCCCCTGAGCAAGGCGGTGCAGGTGTCTTTTTCATATCGCAACCGATTTCCCGGTCGATAGGATGTCGGCGTCAGTCACGGGGAACACACTGTCATCATTCACCGCCTATCTGGGGGAGCACTCCATGGAATCCGCGCGCATTTTCGAGTCAATCGTGATCATTTTCAACCCGAACAGCACGGGGAATGCCCCCAAATTGGCCGAAGAGTTGAGGGACCGGTTGGCAGACCGGCTCCCTTACCGAGCGGACATCAGCCTGCAGCCCACCGAACATGCAGGCCATGCCGTCGAGCTGGCCCGGGAAGCCGCCGCCAACCACGCCAACGTGCTGGTCGTCTCCGTCAGCGGGGACGGGGGCTACAACGAAGTCGTCAACGGGGTCATGCAGAGCGGCAACCGGGAGGCCGTTTGTGCTGTCATGGCCGCCGGCAACGCCAACGACCACCGCTCCAGCATCGGCACCAAGCCCCTCGATGAGGCCATTGCCGAAGGCCATGTGCGGAGGATCGACCTGCTGAACATCGCCACGGGAGAGGGAGGTGACCTTACCGGGGAGTACGCGCACTCCTACATCGGCTTCGGACTCACTCCGGTGGTGGCCATCGACCTGGAAAAGGGCAGCAAGGGAGCGCTGAAGGAAATGGTCTCCGTGGTGCGCACGTTCTCGAAGTTTACGCCCTTTGAAATGCAGCATTCGAACGGCCAGCACCTGAAGCTGGACAGCTTGGTCTTCGCGAACATCCCCGAAATGGCCAAGTACGCCACGCTCAGCGAGGCCGATGACCAGCCCCGCGACGGGAAGTTCGAGGTCATCATTCTGCCCCACCAACCCAAGTGGCGTGTCCTGCTGACCGCCGCACGCGCCGCAACGAAAGGGCTGGGAGACCAGCCGAGCACCGACCATTACGAGTTCACCACGCTCAAGCCGATACCGTACCAAATCGACGGTGAAGTCAGGAGTGCCGCAGCCAATACCGTGGTCCGCGTGACCAGCGTGCCGCGCGCCCTGCCGATCGTCGGCTAGCGGCCCTGCCGGTGCCCAACCGCCGGCTGCGTCGCACGCAGGTGGCTCTGCGCCTTGCGGGTGGGTTCGGAGTAGGTTGCCCCGGCGACCAAGAACCCGGCCGTTCGTGGTTCCCTATGCTGAGTGCCTTGACGATCCACCGCATGGACCATGTCGGAGTTGTGGTCGGGGATCTCGCGGCCGCCGTCGCGTTCTTCGTCGAATTGGCTTGGAACTGGAGGGCGAGGCAGCAGTCAAGGTCGATGGTGTGGACCAGCTCATCGGGCTTCACGTCGTGCGGGCCGACATTGCATTTGCACGGACCCCCCGACGTCCGCAACCGGGTAGAGCTGTCGACGATCCACTCGCCCGTGTCCACAGCCCCTGCACCGAGGGCACCCTTTCGAACACTCCGGGCATCGAAATCATGAGCATCACCGGCATGCCTGACACGGGTCCCACATAACGGATCATCCTGAAACAGGATCGCCTGCACTCCCCCATCTGGGGAAGTGCAGGCGATCTTTCGTTGACGTTTAGCGGCTGGCGACGAAGGCCTGCACGCAGGCCTCGATGTCCTCGGCCGAGTGCGCGGCCGAGAGCTGGACGCGGATGCGCGCCGCCCCCTTGGGCACCACCGGGAAGCTGAAGGCAGTCACGAAGACACCGTGCTCCAGCATCTTCCCGGCAACCTCTGCTGCCTTCACGGCATCGCCAAACATCACCGGGATAATGGCGTGCTCGCCCTCGAGCAGCTCGAAGCCCTCCTCGGTCATCCGTCGGCGGAAGAGCGCGGCGTTCTCAAAGAGCTTCTCGCGCAGCTCGCCCGAGCCCTCCACCAGTTCCAGAGCCTTCAGCGTCGCGGCGACGATGGCTGGGGCCAGCGAGTTGGAGAACAGGTAGGGACGTGCCTTCTGCCGCAGCATCGCCACGATCTCCCCGCGGCCCGAGACGTATCCGCCCGAGGCGCCGCCCAGGGCCTTGCCAAAGGTGCCGGTGTAGATGTCCACGCGGTCCGAGACACCCGCGTGCTCGGGGGTGCCGGCGCCGGTGGCACCCATGAAGCCCACCGCGTGGGAGTCATCGACCATGACCAGCGCGCCGTACTTGTCGGCCAGGTCGCAGATCGCTGCCAGCGGTGCCAGGTATCCGTCCATGGAGAAGACGCCGTCGGTGACGATGATGGTCCGCCGGGCACCCTTTCCGTCGTTCAGCGCCGCGGCTGCCTGCAGCTGGGTTTCCAGGTCCGCCATGTCCTGGTTCGCGTAGCGGAAGCGCGCGGCCTTGGACAGGCGGATGCCGTCGATGATCGAGGCGTGGTTCAGCGCATCGGAGATGATGGCGTCTTCCTTGCCGAACAGCGATTCGAAGACGCCCCCGTTGGCGTCGAAGCAGCTGCCGAACAAGATGGTGTCCTCGGTGCCCAGGAACTTGGAGACCTCGGCCTCCAGTTCCAGGTGCAGGTCCTGGGTGCCGCAGATGAAGCGGACCGAGGCCATGCCGAAGCCGCGGGTGTCCATGGCGTCCTTGGCTGCCTGGATGATGCGCTCGTCGTCGGCCAGGCCCAGGTAGTTGTTGGCGCAGAAATTCACGACCTTCCTGGCCTCGGCGCCGAGTTCGCCGGCCGAGATGCGGGCGGACTGGGCGGAGTCGATGTGGCGTTCGGACTTGAACAGGCCGTCGGTGCGCAGCTGCGCCAGTTCGGCGGCGAGCTCGTCTTTCATGGTGGTGTACATGTGCTTCTCCTGGAAGTCGCGTCGGAAGGTGGAAGAGGCTTGGGGAAGTTTAGAAGACGGTCCAGTCCAGGACGACCTTGCCGCCGTGGCCGGAGCGGGCGGCGTCGAAGCCCTTTTCCCATTGCGTGGCCGGCAGGTAGTCGGTGACCACGGAGGAGATGCGCTCGCGCAAAACCGGGTTGGAGGTGAGCATGGCGCTCATGGCGTACCAGGTCTCGAACATCTCCCGGCCGTAGATGCCCTTGAGCGTGAGCATGTGGGTGACGACCTTGCCCCAGTCGATGTCGATGGAGCTCGAGGGCAGGCCCAGCATCGAGATGTGCCCGCCGTGGTTCATGTTCTCGATCATTTCCGGCAGGGCCGTGGGGTGTCCGGACATTTCCATGCCGAAGTCGAAGCCCTCGAGCATCCCCAGCTCGCGCTGGGCGTCCTTGATGCGGGTCTTGGACACGTCGATCGCCAGGTCCACGCCCATGCCGCGGGCCAGTTCCAGGCGCTCGGGCGACACGTCGGTGATGGCGATCTTGCGGGCCCCTGCGTGGCGGGCGACGGCGACGGCCATCAGCCCGATCGGCCCGGCGCCGGTGATCAGCACGTCCTCTCCGACCAGCGGGAAGGACAGTGCCGTGTGCACGGCGTTGCCGAAAGGGTCGAAGATCGCCCCGAGTTCAGGGGTGATCGAGGGATCCCGGTGCACCCAGACGTTGGCTTCGGGAATGACGACGTACTCGGCGAAGGCGCCGTCGCGCTGCACGCCCACCGAGACGGTGTTGATGCACATCTGGCGTCGGCCCGCCCGGCAGTTGCGGCACATTCCGCAGACCACGTGGCCCTCGCCGGAGACCCGGTCCCCGACCTGCACGTTGTGGACGTCGGACCCGACCTCCACGACCTCGCCGTAGAACTCGTGGCCCGGGATCATCGGCGCCTTGATCATGGCCTTTGCTGCGTCGTCGTAGGCCTGGATGTGCAGGTCGGTGCCGCAGATGCCGGCTGTCATCACGCGGATCTTCACGTCGTGGAAGCCGGCGACGGGTTCGGGGCGCTCAACGAGCTCGAATCCGGCGTGGGGTCCGGACTTGTACAGTGCCTTCATCGATGTTTCCTCACTTGCGCCGATCCAAGCGCGTTCTTGGACGATTCGACTCCAGTCTGGCATCTTGCGCCATCGGTGGATACCTTAGAAGATACGCAGGTTTCTCAATCAACGATTTAGGATTGTCTACATGGAAGTCCACCAGTTGCAGATCCTGCGCGAACTCGGCGACCTTGGCTCGGTCAAGGCCGTGGCGAGCGCCCTCTATGTCACCCCCTCTGCCGTGTCCCAGCAGCTGGCCCTGCTGCAGCGCAACATCCACGTGCCGCTGACCCGCAAGGAAGGCCGGAACCTGGTGCTCACCGAGGCCGGCGAGGTGCTGGCAGCCGCCGGGGCCTCGGTGGTCTCCTCGTTGGCGGCCGCGCGGGCCGCCATCGGCGAATTCCAGGAAAGCCCTGCCGCGCCGGTGACGGTCGCCGGGTTCCACTCCGTGGGACAGGCGCTCTTCGGCCCGCTGCTGGCCAAGCTCGAGGCCCCCGGCGCCCCGGTGCCGCAGTTCTTCGACGAGGATGTCGCACAGCAGGACTTCCCGGCGCTGACCGCCCGCTACGACCTGGTGCTGGCCCACCGGATGGACTACACCCCGCCCTGGCCCGCGGACCGGGTGGTTGTCTCCGCACTCGCACACGAACCGCTGGACATCGCCCTTCCCTCCCACCACCGGCTCGCGGCCCGTGCGACCCTGCTCCCTGCGGATCTCGTCGGCGAGCGCTGGGTTGTCAGTCGCGAAGGCTACTCCCCCGCCGACGTGCTCAAGGCCATCAGCGCTGTCTCCGGGGACGCACCGCGGGTCATCCACCGCATCAACGACTACGCCACCGTCGCGGCGCTGGTGGCCTGCGGGGACGTGCTGGGCATCATCCCGCGATATACCGCCGGATCCGCGCTGGGCACCTCCGTGGTGCTCCGTCCCCTGGAGGGCATCGCCAACCGGCGGCGCATCGACCTGCTGGCGCGGCCCGAATCCATGCACCGGCGCAGCGTGCAACTGGTGGCCGCCGCCATGGGCCAGGCCATGGCCGAGCTCAGCCTCGACTGACCATCCGGGCTCCAGTGCACCACGAAGCCACGCCACGGGGACCACAAACCCCTGGATATCGGGCAGGCAGGGGTTCACGGGTCCAGCAAGTGTTCTAGGCCGTGGGTGCCAACGGCATGCAACGGGTCACCGGACGGCAGCCCGGCCATCAGCACCGCGTAGTTCACTGCCCAGGCCCGGGCGCGAGCCCATGTGCCGGGAGAATACAGGCCGTGGCCGGCCAGCCGCTCCCGGAATTCCTCCAGTCCCGAGGGTGTGAAGTGCAACCACGCAACAGCCAGGTCGCAGGCCGGGTCACCCGCCGTCAGGTCGCCGAAGTCGATCACCGCGCTGAGCCTGGCCGGCTCGTGCCCGGTGCCGGCAGCCGATTCCCCGGCACCCGCCGTGTCGTGGACGAGCATGTTGTGCGGGTGCGGATCCCCGTGCAGCCACAGGCGCGGGCCGACGTGTTCCAGTTCGGCAAGACCCTGCTCCCACATGGCCAGCAGGGCCCCGCGCATGGGTTTGCCCACGGCCTCTAGGCGCGACCGCACCGCGTCGTCCCGATCCCGCAGCGGCACCCCGCGCACCAGGTTCCGCGGGGCATCGGCCGGGGCAGGCACATGCAATGCCCTGAAGAACGCAGCCAGCGCCCCGGCATAGCCGTCGCGCGCCGCCGCCGGCACCGATGCCGCACTGCGTCCGGAAAACCAGGGCACGATCACCCAGTGGTACGGGTAGCCCTCCCCCGGCTTCCCGCGATGCACCGGCACCGAAACGGGCAGCGGCAGCCGGGGTGCCAGGAACGGCAGCCAGCGCATCTCGTTCAGCAGCAACCCATGGGCAGCCGCCCGGCGAGGCAGACGCACGGCAAGGTCAGGCCCCAGCCGGTAGATGGCATTGTCCCAGCCGTCATCGGCGAAACCCGGCTCCAGGTGGGCCAGCTCCGGGAATTGCGCGCGCACCAAGGTACCGACCATCTCCGGATCGACGCCTACGTCCGCCGCGGGCCGAGGCGTGGAGCCGGTGGGGCTCATGCGTCCTCGTTCATCGCCGCAATCTGGATCAGGTTCCCGCAGGTGTCATCGAACACCGCCGTGGTGACGGGCCCCATGGCGGTCGGTGGTTGGGTGAATTCCACGCCCAGGCCCACCAGCCGTTCGTATTCCGCCTGCACATCGGCGACCGCGAAGGAGGTGAACGGGATCCCGTCGGCCACCAGCGCGTCCCGGAACGGTTTCACGGCCGGGTGGTTGGCCGGCTCTAGCACCAGCTCCACCCCGTCGGGTTCCTCGGGCGAGACGACCGTCAGCCAGGAGAACTCCCCCATCGGCACGTCGTTCTTTTTCACGAATCCCAGCTTCTTCGTGTAGAACTCCAGCGCCTTGGCCTGGTCGCTGACCAGCACGCTGGCAAGGTTGATTCTCATGATGCATTTCCTTTCGACGACGAAGAGCCGGCGCGCGGTGCGCCCGTACCCGTGGTTGGTGTGGTGGTGAGGGTGCCGGATTCCGTGCCGGGGGCCGGCGCGGCAGGTTTCCGCTCGGGCTGCGCCTTCTCCGGGCGGGCCGTCTCTGTTCCGGCGGGCGGCCAGCGCTCGGCGATCCGGCGCAACGGCGAGGTGTCAACGTAATGGAATTTATACCGGCCCGACCGTTCACTGTGGACCAGCCCCGCTGCCTCGAGCACCTGCAGGTGTTGCGAAATCGCCTGTCTGCTGGGATTGATGCGGTGACGGGAGGCCAAACGGTTGCAGATTTCAAAGAGCGTCTGGCCGGTGCGATCCACCAGCTCGTCCAGGATCGCTGCCCTGGTCGGGTCCGCCAGCGCCTTCAGCAGCTCTTCCACATTCACCATTAAGGCAAGTCACTGCTTGCATGTCAAGGGACGGCAGCTGCTCCGGGCAGTGGCCGGCGTCGTGGCTGCGGGAGCCCGGGGTCATGGACAGCGGGGCGTGAATTCCCGCGTTCCCGAACCCCTTGTCCCGGTGGCAGCGGGGGGAGGAGAATATCCCGTTAGGGGATCGGTTGGGGCCGGTCGATATTGGGGGAAGCGTCATGGCTAAGCTGACGGGCATGTTCAGGACAATTTGCGGTGCGGCTTGTGGGATCCTTGCTGCAGCAATCGTGGCTTCCGGAGCCGGCGCCGCTCCGCCGACGGCCCACCAGGCATCCGCGGTGACGATCGCGCAGCCAGCTGCCGCGCTGCCCGCCGTCCCGGGCCCCGTGAAGGTGGCGACGGCGAAGCTGCCCGCGCTGCTGACTACCCAGGCCAACCTGAATCTTCGCGCGGGCAGCAGCACCCGGACGCGGATTATCATCACCATCCCGAAGGGGACGAGCGTCAAGGTCCAGGCCCGTGCCTCCAACGGCTGGCACAAGGTCACCTACAAGTCGCGCACCGGCTGGGCCAGCGGCCAATATCTTGCCGCCGGGAAACCCGTCAAATCCGGACCCAAGCTTCCTTCCATTCCGCTCGCCCACCAGAACCGCGGGCCCAACAAGACCTCGCGCGTGGTCTTGACCTACGACGACTGCCCACGCACCTTGTCCTCGTTCAAGTCCGTGATCAACTACGCGGGCAAGTCGAACATCGGCCTGGTGCTGGCACCCACGGGCGATTGCCTCGTCTCCTTCAAGCGCCGCTACGGCGTGGATCTTGCTGCCCTGGCCCGTTCCAAGGGGCAATGGGTCATCAACCACTCGGCAAACCACGTCGACCTGCGCAGGCTCAGCTGCACGCAGGGTGCCCGCGAGCTCCGCGGCACCGGCGTCCGCACCAACTACGGCCGGCCTCCCTACGGTGCGATCAATTCGAACGTGCGATGTGCCTATGCCCGGGCGGACATGAAGATCTGGACGTGGACCCACGACACCCTGGACTGGATGGTGCGCTCAAAGCAGACCACCGTCGCCCGGGCCGGGGCGGCACGGCGCGGCGACACCGTGCTGATGCACATGCAATGGGAAGGATTCACCCCGGATTCAATTCGGCAGATCCGCAACCGCCTTTCCGACCGCGGCATCGGCCTTTGCCGTGCCTATCACGGCAAGGACGGCCGGGGCGCCGTGGCCAAGACTCCTGTGTATCTCCCGTCCTCGTTGCCCTGTTGAATATTCGGGGTTCCTGGATTGGCCGCATATCCCCCGATTCTGGTGTTTCCGTCCCTCCTGCAACAGTTATCCACATGCCCGCGTATCGACCCGCGCAGCGGCATTCAGCGGCGCATGCTTGAACCATGACCACCGCAGCGGCCATCGCCCTGCTCGCGGGAGACCGCGAGGATCCGAGGTACCCAGCGACCCCGGACGATGAGCTGCGCGCCTACACCGCCCTGGCTCTGGCCCTCGAGGAACTGGCCCCGCGCATCGCCAAGCACACCAGCTCGCCCGCGGACGCTGCCTACTTCGTACAGGTGGTCGAACGAACCCACCGCAGCACCGGCTTCGCCCAGCTCTCTGCCACCGATCTGGCCCAGCGCACCCTGGTCCGCGAGCTGCCCGAAGACACTTTGCTGGGGATCAACCGGTGCCTCGCGGACCCGCCCGCCTACATCGAGGGAACCATTGACCTGCCCGAAGCGCCCGCCACCCCGCCGAAGGGACGGCCCACCTTCAAGGACACCACCGAGTTCCTGCAGTCCACGTTCCGCATCGGCTTCGTCGAGGCCCGCGATCGCGTACGCGCCGCCGCCCGTCTCTTCCCGAGCACGGATGTCCACGGCATCGAGCAGCCGCCGCAATTCCCGTTGCTGGCCCAAGCACTCGCGGACGGCAAGGCCTCGCCCCACCAGCTTGCCGATGCTGCCAAGAAGCTTGAGCGGATGCAGCCGGAGATCAGGCAATACCCGAACTCCGACGAGCTGGCCGCCCGGTTGGAGGCCCAGGTCGCCGAATCCGTGCGGGAACAAGATCCCCGCACCACCAACAAGCTGTTCAACGCCATCCAGGTCGCGCTCGATCACGGCGTCAAGGAGCCCTCCGAGGAAGTGCTGCGCACCAAACTCGGCGCTTTCTACCGCGGCACCAACGCAGGGATCGCCGAGTTTCTGTTGCGCGTCCGGGCGGCAGACGCCGAGCTTCTGCTCGCGCTGTTCGCCCAGTTGGACAACCCGCGGACCAAGGCCGGGGATCGCGACGCACTTGCCCAGCAGGCCGCCGGCTCTTCCAACGTCACCGGCGGCTCTAACGGCACCAAAGTTTCCGGGGTTTCCGCCGAAACACCAGAAGCCGTCGTCATGGACGATGGGAACGGCACGCAAACCGGCACCGCCCCCTCGCTGCCGGACTTCCCCGACTTTCTGGTCGATCCCGCGACCGGCCTCCCGCTGACCGACCCCGCCGAAGCCAAAAAACTCACCCTGGATCCATTGCCGACGGAGGCCGACATCCTCGAATCCATGAACAACACCGCCTATGGCGCCGACGGCTTCACCCCGCCGCAACGACATCTCCAGGGACTGATGAACCTGATCAAGACCAAGGGCAGACCAACCAAGGGCACCAAGACCGCGGGGCTTCCCTCACCGGAACTCGTCATCATCACCACGCTGGCCGAACTTGAGGAAAAGGCGGAACAATCGGGACTCACGGCACACGGTCAACGGTTCACGCCGGCGGAGTTGCGGCAGCAGCTGTGCAACGCCGGAGCCATCCCCATCACCATGGGCGGGAAATCCCAGATCCTGGACCTCGGCCGCGAGCAAAGACTCTTCCCCGACTACATGCGCGTGGCGATCCTCGGCATCTACGGCGGCTGCATTTTCCCCGGTTGCACTGTGCCCCCGGAGCATTGCGAGATCGACCATGACGACGAATGGGCCAAGGGCGGAACAACCAAGATCAATGACGGGCGGCCATTCTGTTCCGGGCACCACCATGCCAAACACACCGGGCTGATCGACGTCGTTCGGGACACCGACGGGCTCTTTTCCGTCATCCTGCCCAAATTTATGGATCCCGGGCAAAAGCCCCGACGCAACACCTTCTGGCGGCAATTCAACAGCAACCCAACGTTGTTCTAGTTTCCCGGCTTGCCAAACACAGAAGCGCCCGGGCGGGCACTCCCCGCCTCGTGGTCGACAGGTGTGCGAAGCATGAACCAGTCCGGCCCCCCCCAACGAAGTCGAGCCCCGGTCCCCCACACGAAGCGGGGATCCGGGGCTCGATGCCGTATATCAGGGAACTAGCCCTCGATGCCCAGCTTTTCAAGCACGATCTCGCGCACGCGGCCGGCGTCGGCCTGTCCGCGGGTGGCCTTCATGACCGGACCCATGAGGGCGCCGATGGCCTGGAGCTTGCCGCCCTTGACCTTGGCAACGACATCCGGCATGGCTTCCATGGCGGCATCAACTGCAGCACCCAGTGCCGAATCGTCGTTCACCACGGCCAGCGAGCGCTTCTCGACGACCTCGGTCGGGGTACCCTCCCCGGCGACCACGAACTCGAGCACCTGGCGGGCGATCTTGTCGTTGATCTTCTTTCCCTCGATCAGAGAGTTCAGTTCGACGATGGTGGCCGGTTCGACGCCCAGATCCAGGATCTCGACATCGGCGTTCTTGGCCAGGCGGGCGATCTCGCCCATCCACCACTTGCGTGCCACCGCGGCGCTCGTGCCCGCGGCAATGGTTTCCTCGATCGCCTCGGTGACACCTGCGTTAACGACGTCGCGGAACTCGGCATCCGAGTAGCCCCAGTCGGCCTGCAGGCGCTTGCGGCGCTCGGCCGGCGGCTCGGGCAGGCGGGCGCGCAGCTCCTCGATCCACTCGGGAGTGGTGACGACCGGAACCAGGTCCGGCTCCGGGAAGTAGCGGTAGTCATCCGCGTCGGACTTCGGGCGGCCCGAAGTCGTCGTGCGGGTGTCCTCGTGCCAGTGGCGGGTTTCCTGCACGATGGCTGCACCGGAGTTCAGCACCGCTGCGTGGCGCTCGATCTCGAAGCGCACCGCGTGCTCCACGGCGCGCAACGAGTTCACGTTCTTGGTCTCGGTGCGGGTGCCGAACTTCTCGGCGCCCTTGGGCATCAGCGAGACGTTGGCGTCGCAACGCACGTTGCCGCGCTCCATCTTTGCGTCCGAGACATCCAGTGCCTTGACGATTTCGCGGATGGCAGCAACGTAGGCCTTGGCCAACTCGGGGGCGCGCTTGCCGGCGCCCTCGATGGTCTTGGTGACGATTTCGACCAGCGGCACGCCGGAGCGGTTGTAGTCGACCAGCGAGTAGTCGGCGCCCTGGATGCGGCCGGTGGCCCCGCCCATGTGAGTGAGCTTGCCGGCGTCCTCTTCCATGTGGGCGCGTTCGATTTCGACACGGAAGACCTCGCCGTCCTCAAGCTCGATGTCGATCCAGCCGTCGTAGGCGATCGGATCGTCGTACTGCGAGGTCTGGAAGTTCTTCGGGGTGTCCGGGTAAAAGTAGTTCTTCCGGGCGAATCCGCAGGTCTCGGCAATCTTGCAGTTCAGCGCCAGGCCGATCATGATCGCGTATTCCACCGCGGTCTTGTTGACCACCGGCAACACGCCGGGCAGGCCCAGGCAGACCGGGGTCACGTTGGTGTTGGGCGTATCGCCAAACACGTTCGGTGCCGAGGAGAACATCTTGGTCTTGGTGTTCAGCTCGACGTGGACCTCGAAGCCCAATACCGGGTCGTATTTTTCCAGTGCGACGTCGAAGTCGACCAGTTCATCGGTGTACGAAGCCATAGTTAGGCAACCCCTCCAGTGGTGGCGGCGGACAGCTCGGGGGCCTGGTCGATCAACCTGCCACCCCACTTGTCTTCCAGCAGTTTTTCAAGTGCCGCACCGGCACGGTACAGGCGGGCGTCTTCGCGGGCCGGGGCCAGGAACTGGATCCCGACCGGCAAGCCCTCGGACAGGCCACCGGGAACGGTGATGCCCGGGATCCCGGCCATGTTCGCCGGAATGGTGGCAACGTCGTTGAGGTACATCGCCAGCGGGTCGTCGGTCTTGGAGCCCAGCTCGAAGGCGACGGTCGGGGACGTCGGGGAGATCAGCACGTCGGCCTGCGCGAACGCGGCGTCGAAGTCTCGCTGGATCAGCGTGCGGACCTTCTGCGCCGAACCGTAGTAGGCGTCGTAGTACCCGGCGCTCAGCGCGTAGGTGCCCAGGATGATGCGGCGCTTGACCTCGTCGCCGAAGCCGGCTGCGCGGGTGGCACCCATGACGCGTTCGATGGTCAGCGGACCCTCCGTGGGAAGCACGCGGGTGCCAAAGCGCACGCCGTCGAACTTCGCCAGGTTGGAGGAGACCTCCGAGGGCATGATCAGGTAGTAGGCACCCAGCGCGTACTTGAAGTTGGGGCAGGAGACCTCGACGATTTCCGCACCGGCGGCACGCAGGGCCTCGAGCGATTCGTCGAAGCGTGCCTGGACGCCGGCTTCGTAGCCTTCGCCCTGCAGTTCCTTGATGACGCCGACGCGCACGCCGGCCATGTCGCCGGAGGCGCCGAGCTCGGCGGCCTCAACGAGGGCCGGAACCGGCTCGTTCAGCGAAGTGGAGTCGGCCGGGTCGTGCCCGCCGATCAACTCGTGCAGGTACGCGGAGTCAAGCACGGTCCGGGTGACCGGGCCGATCTGGTCCAACGAGGAGGCCATGGCGATGGCGCCGTAGCGCGAGACCCCGCCGTAGGTCGGCTTCACGCCGACGGTGCCGGTGACGGCGCCCGGCTGGCGGATCGAGCCGCCGGTGTCGGTGCCCAGTGCCAGCGGTGCCTCGAAGGCGGCAACCGCCGCGGCCGAGCCGCCGCCGGAACCGCCCGGGATGCGGTCCAGGTCCCACGGGTTGCGGGTCGGGCCGTAGGCGGAGTGCTCGGTGGAGGAACCCATCGCGAACTCGTCCAGGTTGGTCTTGCCCAGCATCGGCAGCTTTGCGGCACGGACCTTCTGGATCACCGTGGCGTCGTAGGGGCTCATCCAGCCCTCGAGCATCTTCGAGGCGGCAGTGGTGGGCTGGCCCTTGGTGACAATGAGGTCCTTGATGGCGATCGGCACGCCGGCGAACGGGTGCAGCGCCTGCGCGTCTGCTCCGCCGGCGGCGCGGATGGCGTCGACCTCGGCGGCAACGGCCAGTGCTTCTTCCGTGTTCACGTGCAGGAACGCGTTGATTCCGCGGTCCCCGCCGTCAACTTCGGCAATGCGGTCCAGGTGCGCCTGCACGGCCTGTACGGAGGTGACTTCGCCGGCGCGCAGCTTGGCGGCCAGCTCGGTGGCGGAAAGATGGATGATCTCGTTCATGAATTACTCTCCATCCAAAATGGCCGGCACCTTGAAGCGGGTGTCGACGGAGTCCGGGGCGTTCATCAGCGCTTCCTCGGCGGTGAGCGTCGTTCCCACGACGTCCTCGCGGAACACGTTCGACAAGGCAATGGGGTGCGTGGTGGCCGGGATATCGGCAGAGGCGGCCTCCGAGACCGACGCGATTGAATCGACAATGACACCGAGTTCGCCGGTCATTTTGTCCAGCTCGGCATCGCTCATCTCGATGTGGGCCAGCTGCGCCAAATGCGCAACGTCCTCACGGCTGATGGCAGACATGTATCTCCCTAGGTGGGCGGATGGGTTTCCCCCCTAGTCTAGTACGCCCGGCCACCGCCACCGGCTTCGAGTGGCCCGCCCGCAGGGCCGTGCCCGGCCTCGGCGCCCGACGAGCCCGCGCCACCGGCCACGGGGCGGCGGATCATGGTGATCGCGCCGTTTCCGGTACCCGCACCGGAACCACCGACGGCGGCGCGATCCACGCCGACCAGCGGCTCGAGACTGTGCGACTCATTCTGGTGCTGTGCCTGGACCTAACCGGCCAGCAACGCGCGACCCTGCGCCTGCCGCACAGGCTCCCCGGTCCCGTCGTAGATCCAGCGCTTGCCAAGCACCCCGTTCCGGCGGGGGTGCCCTTCTCATTTACACCAGCACTTCTCGGGGTTCTTGCTACAACTCATTGGAAAGCCCTGAGCCGGTACTTCTTGGGCATGGCGTAGCGACCCGGTCCGGCTGGTGCGGATCGGACCGGGGAAGGTCGCCACGGCTAGCGAAGATGCAACGATTTCACCGAAGCCTCGCAGGTCTCGGCCGGGCCGGGCGTCGGCGGGGCTGGCGGACCGGTCCCGAAGCGCTTGGCCATCAGGTTCACCGCCGTTTTGTTCTCCGCGGACCAGGCTTTGGGCATCATCGCCGCGGGGTGGCGCCCGTCAAGCAGCCAGATCTCCGGACTGCCGAATGATGCATTCGGTCATCATCTACCGCTTGTTTTGCGGGAGAGATGCATAACCCGGGCGGGAACAGCCCGCATGACAGCCGGAAGCCGACCTTCGCCTACGGCGGCCCGCCTCGGTGAGGCAGGCCGCCACGTTCCCCGACTGCGTGGACCGGATGTCCTGCGTCGGCTTACTCGGGCCAGGCCGATCCCTGGATGACCTCAACGAAGTCGCCACGCTTGAACCCCGGGACAAAGTGGGCCAGCACGTCGGCCTTCACGTTGCCGAAGGTCGTGTCGGGCCGGTCCTTGAGACCGTTGGTGAAGGCTGCCAAGATCTGGTTTTTGAAGTCGGGGCGCGGGTGTGCTTCTACGACTGCATTGCGCTGCTCGTCAGTGATGGCGTCGTAGCCGATGCCCAGCACGTCGAGCTCGACACCGCGGGTGACCAACGCGATCTCTGGTGCCATGTGCAGCGGGATTTCCGGGGTGGTGTGCAGGGCGATGCCCGACCACACCTTGTCGGCGGCCTCGCCGGTGATGCCGTAGTCCCCCAGGAAGCGGCGTGCCTCGTCGGCTGCGTCGATCTCGAAGCGCTGGTCCGTCCGGGCGAACTTGTCCGTGAGTCCGAGGTCGTGGAACATCGCCCCGATGTACAGCAGCTCGGGATCGTAGTCGAGCCCTTGTTCCAGGCCGCGCAGCGCTCCGAAGACAAACACTCGTCGGGAATGGTTGTACACGAGCTCGGTGGCCACCTCGCGCAAGAGCTCGGTGGCGTCGCTGGCCATCTTGCTGTCGGGGATCCGGATACCTGCGATGGTTTCGGTCATGAGTGCTTTCCGCCTTCTAAAACTCGTTTTGCCAATGGTGCTTCTTCCATCCTGCCCGAGCGGGCTATGCTGGCGACATGTCTTTATTGCCTAGTTTCCCTCGATTTCGGACATGAGTCTTCGAATCGGCATGATGGTCTTCGACGGCATGACGATGCTTGATGCGAGCGGGCCAGCCGAAGTGTTCAATCTCGCCGACCCCGAACGGCAGCACTATGAGGTCGTATGCATCTCGCCCGCAGGAGGTCCGGTGGTTTCCTCCTCGGGGTTGGAGCTCTCGCGGACGATCCCTGCCGTCGATGCCGGAGTGTTGGACACTTTACTTGTTGTCGGAGGGGCATCCCTCCCGGACGGCGGGGTGCCCCCGGATCTCCTGGATGCCGTGGAGTCCCTGGCTCGCGGCGCGCGGCTCGTCGCCTCGGTGTGCACCGGGGCGTTCGTCCTGGCGGAGCTGGGATACCTCAATGACCGTCGGGCGACGACCCATTGGCGCCATGCACACACCCTGGCGGCACGGTATCCACGCATCACCGTCGAAGCGGACGTCATCCACATCCGGGACGGACGCTACCTAACCTCGGCGGGAATCAGTGCCGGCATCGACCTCGCGCTGGCCATGGTCGAAGAGGACCTCGGCGTCCAGACCGCCCGGGAGACTGCCCGCGAACTGGTGGTGTTCATGCACCGCCCCGGTGGCCAGGCGCAGTTCTCAACCGCACTGACCACCCCGCCGGTTCAGACCGGCAAGTTGCGGAGCATCATGGACTCGATCCTGGCCAATCCGGCTTACGAACACACCGTTGCCTCGATGGGAGCATCTGCAGGGGTGAGCGTACGCCACCTGAACCGGATGTTCCAAGCCGAAGCCGGCACGACGCCGGCACGCTGGCTCGAACGGGTGCGCGTCGATGCGGCCCGGTCGCTCATCCTTGATGGCCATCCCATCACCCTCGTGGCACAGCTGAGCGGATTCGGCAGCGACGAGACGCTGCGACGTGCGTTTGCCCGACAACTCGACACTACCCCCACCAGCTTCCGGGACCGCTTTGCCACAACTAGGAAGGCCCGGGCAGTCACCGGCGATCCCTCCACCCATGACAGCTCGTCAGCACGGCCCGGACCTGGCGCGAAACCTTGACGAGACTCTTCCCACCGGGCGGTCTTGGGTTCCACCCAGGCATCCGGCGGACCGCTATGCGCCCGTTGCCAGGTCGGCTGATATCGGGCCGTGGCCGTGGTGGGCCGAATCGAAACGACACAGTACCTTCGCGCCGGATTGGCACTTTCCGTGGGAGCACCGGGTCTCGAAAAACGAAGCTTCCTGGCGCACTTTAGAGAAACCAACGTACTTCCCCCAGGCTTCAGACACCTGCCTTCGAAAACAGCAAAAAACCCCGCCGAAAAGCTTCGACGAGGCTCTCTGCAGTAAAAACCAAAAGCGCTTTTAGAGTGTAAGCGTGTAGACGACCAGCACGATCTCGGTGTTCGGGACGTACCAGTCGCGTTCGGAGGCATGCACGAAGCCTTCGGCCTCGTAGAGCGCGCGGGCCGCAGCCCAGTGGCCGCCGGTGGTCAGCGAGACGGTGTGCACGTCCTCGATCTCGCGGGCACGGGCGATGACGGCGCCCAGCAGGGCGCGCCCGGCACCCGAACGCTGCACGGCAGGATCCACCACCAGCATGCGGAATTCCAGCTCGCCGTCGAGGGCGATGTCCGCGTACTCGGTGCCCTCGCGCACCAGAGTGACTGACCCGATGACGACGCCGTCGCGTTCGGCGACGAGGATCTCGGAGACGGCATGGCGCGCGGCAACCTGCTGCACGAACTGCAGGTACTCGTGGTCAGGGGTCTCAAAGTGCCCGGCGTGCAGGTAGGAGTCCACGGTGATCCGCGCAATGTGGGGGTAGTCGGATTCGGTGGCCGGCCGTATCAACAGGGTGCTGGAAGGTGCGAGCGTTGCTGTAGTCATTGCCTCCAAGTGTGGCATCCCCGGGGCCCGGGGCTTCAGGGCGCAGAACATATGTAGCCAACCTCACTCCCCCGCCGGCCCACACGGCCACGTCGGCGGCCCGGCGCTTGGACCCTGGCCGCTCGCTGTGGCCGGCAGCATGCCGCCGGGCAAATGCAACCGCAATCGGTTTAGGGGTCGGACAAGGGATCGGACTACGCTGTCCCTTATGCCGTGGCACCGCCGCGGCAGCAACCGTTGGCCACCTTGGGGCCTTCCAACGGTCCACGCCCGGGACCCGCCGTGGTTTCACCGGCCGCCCCCGGGCGTTGCCCCGCGACACCAGCAGGGCCTTCCTGCACCAGCGCAAAGGAACACACATGGAAGTACTGATCGCCGCCACCGCCGAGGAAGCCGCCACGTTCGCCGCCGAGGCGGTGCTCGACGGACTGCGAAGCCGCAGAAGCGGGGACAACGTCCTGGGCGTTGCCACCGGTTCCACCCCGCTGGGTCTCTACGCGGAGCTGGCCAAGGCCGTCGAGCGCGGCGAGGCCGACTTCAGCACGACCACCGCCTTCGCGCTGGATGAATACGTCGGTCTGGAGGGCACCCACGAGCAGTCCTACCGCCAGACCCTGGTCACCGAGCTGTGCAACGTGGTCGGCCTGCCGGAATCCAGGCTCAACACCCCCGACGGGTACGGCGATTCCGAGGCGCAGATCCGCGCACAGGCAGCAGCCTATGATGCTGCCATCATCGAGGCGGGCGTCGACGTGCAGATCCTGGGCATCGGCACCAACGGCCACATCGGCTTCAACGAACCGGGCTCTTCGCTGCGCAGCCGCACGCGCATCAAGCGCCTGTCAACGCAGACCCGCGTGGACAACGCCCGCTTCTTCGAGGGCCCGGACGCGGTCCCCACCCACTCCGTGACCCAGGGCCTGGGCACCATACTTGAGGCCCGCCGCATGGTGCTGGTCGCCACCGGCAGCAAGAAGGCGGCCGCGATTGCCGCCGCCCTCGAGGGTCCGCTGTCCGCCGCCTGCCCCGGCTCGGTCCTGCAGTTGCATCCGGACGCGGTGGTGGTGCTCGACGAGGCCGCCGCCGCCGGGCTCAAGAACCGCAGCTACTACGACGATTCGGCCGCCGGGCTGCAATTCGGCATCTAGCCCGAAGCGGTTTCGTCCCCCCTTTCCTCGCCCGGGGCCGACGACAAAGCCCGCCGCCGCCGTGGTCCCCTCCCCACGGCCGCGGCGGGCTTTTGCATCACTGCCGCTACTTCGCCGCGGGCGCTCCGGATGCCGGTTGATCGGCCGCAGGCACCTCACCCAAGGATGATTCGGCGGGCAACGCGTCGAAGTCCAGGTATCCGGCTGCCTGCCACCCCGGATTGGTCCGTGGGCGCAGCACCGGCAGCCCGGCCTCGGCGGCAATCAGGGCGCCTGCCGCCCAGTCGAATTCCTGGGTGCCGTACTCCGCGTAGGCATCGAGCGTGCCGTCGGCCACCAGGCACAAATCCAGCGCGGCCGATCCGATGCGGCGGACATTGGCGAAGCCCGGCATCAGCCCCAGCAGCGCTCCGACCTGGAACTGCCGACGGTCAGCGTCGTAGCCGAAGCCCGTGGCCAGCAGCCGGCCTGCCTCCTCCTTGTCGCCGCCCTGCAAGCGCTGCGCCCGGGTGGCGCTGCCCCCGCGTCGGGCATCGGACCCTGTCGCCAGCACCGAGTCGATGAGCCATGCCCCGTCCCCGGCGGCTGCGTAATACTCGACGCCCAGCGCCGGTGCGTTGATGGAGGCTGCAAGCCAGCCGTGGGTTCCCGCATCCATGGCGGCGCCATCGGCGGCCAGCGTGTTGCCCTCGGGCGTCGCGGTGGACGAGGGTGCGGAGGCGGCGGAGGCGGCGGCCTCGTCGAGCGGCCCGAACACCGCCACCGAGGTGCAGTAGTAGACGATGCCGCGCACGAAGTTGGCGGTGCCGTCCAGCGGGTCGATCGACCAGCGATAGCCGGAGGGCTCCGCCGGGACGGTGCGCCCGTACTCCTCGCCGGTGATCGCGTCGTTGGGGCGCGCTGCGGCAATCACGTCGCGCACCGCTATTTCGGCACGGCGGTCAAAGTCGGTGACCCAGTCCCCCGCGGCGCTCTTGGTGTCTGCAGCCACCTTGCCGCGGCCCCGTTCGGCCAACACCGCGGCGCCGGCCGCCGCAGCCTCGCGCGCCACGGCCAACAGCTCGCGGCTCAACGCCGCGGCCCTGTCCACGGGCGATTCGGCGGCACCCTGTGCCGATTGCAGGTGCTTCGGGTTCATGCTCATGTGCTGCTCCTTGGTGGCTGGGGGGGGGACCGTGCTTGATGGCCGTGGAACCGGTTGTTGCCGTCCGGGCGGCAAGGTTCCTTGCCGTGGTGAATGTCGGGACGCGCAGAGGAGCCGGGCGCCGGCTCCCCACGCGCCTAGGCCTCGG
This sequence comes from Paeniglutamicibacter sulfureus, assembly GCF_030512175.1. GTDB lineage: Bacteria > Actinomycetota > Actinomycetes > Actinomycetales > Micrococcaceae > Paeniglutamicibacter > Paeniglutamicibacter sulfureus. The sequence continues at coordinate 528,739 of NZ_JAULBL010000001.1, forward strand.
GGTTGGGGCGCCCCTGAACCGCGTCGGGCCCGCCGTCGAGCAGCAGCTTGAAGCCCTCCTCGTCGAGCACCTGGATACCCAGCGCGAGCGCCTTGTCCAGCTTGGACCCGGCGGCCTCCCCGGCCACCACGTAGGCGGTGTTCTTGGAGACCGACCCGGCGGCCTTGCCGCCGCGGATGATGATCGCTTCCTTGGCCGCGTCGCGGCTGTAGGTCGGCAACGAGCCGGTGACCACGATGCTCATCCCCTCCAGGTGCTTCACGATGGATGCGTCCTGCTCGTCCTCCATCAAGACCCCCGCCGCCTTCCAGGCCGCAATGATGTCCCGGTGCCAGTCCACGGAGAACCACTCGATCAGCGCGTCGGCGATGATCGCGCCGACCCCGTCGACCTCGGCCAGGGCCTCGCGGGCGCCCTCGGCCTCAAGCGCCTCGATGATCCTGTCCATCGACCCGTACCGGGTTGCCAGCGAGCGCGAGGCGGTGGGGCCCACGTGCCGGATGGACAGCCCGACCAGCACCCGCCACAGCGGCCTGGTCTTGGCCTTTTCCAGCTCGTCGAACAGCTTTTCGGTGGTCCGGGTTGGGCCCGAGGGCTTCTTGGCGGTGGCCTTGGAGTAGAAGTACGGAACCAGCTGGAATTTTCCGGTGCCCGCGCCCTTGGAGCGGACCTCCCGCCACACCTGCACGTCGGCCAGGGTCTCGCGCAGCGCGGGATCCGGGTTGCCGGCGGCCAGATCGAAGATCGCCGCCTCGTTGCGCAGCGGTCCCGGGCCGGCCGGGACGATGACCCCGCCGTTCTGTTCCGGGTCCTCGCCGGGTCCGATGGTCAGCGCCTGCGCGGCCTCGTAGCCCAGCGCCTCGATGTCAAAGGCGCCGCGCCCACCCAGGTGGGCGACGCGCTCGGTGAGCTGCACCGGGCAGGACTCGGCGTTGGGGCAGCGGATGTCCACGTCCCCCTCCTTGGCCGGGGCCAGCGCCGTCCCGCAGGACGGGCAGTGCGTGGGCATCGTGAACTCGCGCAGCTCGTCCTCGCGGCCCTCGCGCAGGGCCAGCACCGGGCCGACGACCTCCGGGATCACGTCACCGGCCTTGCGCAGGATCACGGTGTCCCCGATCAGCACGCCCTTGGCCTTGACCACGTCCTGGTTGTGCAGGGTGGCGAAACTGACCGTGGAACCGGCGACGAGCACCGGTTCCATCACCGCGTACGGGGTCACCCGGCCGGTGCGGCCCACCTGCACCCGGATGTCCAAAAGCCTGGTGTTGACCTCCTCCGGCGGGTATTTGTACGCCACCGCCCAGCGCGGGACCCGGGAGGTGAAACCGAGGTTGCGCTGGATCTCGAAGGCGTCGGTCTTCACCACGATCCCGTCGATCTCGTGGAGCAGGTCGTGGCGGTGTTCGCCGTTCTGGGCGATGAACCCCAGGACCTCCTCAAGGGTGTCGACCACGCGCGAGTACGGGGAAACCGGCAGGCCCCAGGAAGCCATGAGCGCGTAGGTCTCGGACTGGGTGGCGGCGGCCAGCCCGGTCCGCACCCCCAGGCCGTGCACGAACATCTGCAGCGGACGCTTCGCGGTCTCCGCAGGGTCCTTCTGCCGGATGGATCCGGCCGCGGCGTTGCGCGGGTTGGCCAGCGGTGCCTTGCCCGCTTCAATGAGCGCCGCGTTGTAGGCGGCGAAGTCGGCCGAGGGGATGAAGATCTCCCCGCGCACCTCGACCTCCTCCGGCCAGTTCTCCCCTTCCAGCTGCGTGGGGATCGACTTGATGGTCAGCACGTTGTGCGTGACGTCCTCCCCGGTGGTGCCATCGCCGCGGGTGGCGGCGCGCACCAGCTTGCCGTTGCGGTAGAGCAGGTTCACCGCCAGACCGTCGATCTTGACCTCGCAGAGCCACTTGAGCTCGTGCGCGGAGGCGCGCAGTGCCGCATTCGCCCGGGTCTTTTCGCCCCAGGCGATGACTTCCTCCAGGGAGAAGACGTCCTCGAGGGAGTACATTCGCGAGAGGTGGACGACGGGGGCAAAGGCCGCGGAGACCTCGCCGCCGACCTCCTGGGTGGGCGAGTCGTTGGCGACGATCTCCGGGTGCTCCGCCTCCAGGCGCTGCAGCCGGGAGTAGAGCGCGTCGAACTCGGCGTCGGAGATCAGCGGGGCGTCCTCGTTGTAGTACGCAGCCCGGTGCTTGCGCACCTCGTCAACGAGCTGCTCGTATTCGGTGCGCAGCGACTCGCCGGGGACGACCGCCTCGGCCTCCAGGGCCTGCGCCATGGCCTCGGAGTCCTCGGGTGCGCGGGCGGCAACGGGCTGGCTGGTTTCTGGCTGCGGGGTCGGCTCTTGGGGCATCACCCCTCCATTTTGCCCCAGAACAGCCCCGAGTTGGTGTCCGGGCACGGTGCGCGTGTGGCGCGTCGGTCCGGCGGTGCGCCCGCCTACGCGCCGGGGCCCTCGATATCGATGATGACCACCGAGATGTTGTCCCGCCCGCCGCTGGCCAGGGCCGCGTCGATGAGCCTGCCCACTGCCTCGGTGCGGTCGGGGGTCCGGGCGAGGATCTCCTCCATGGCCTCGTGCTCGACTTCTCCGGTGAGCCCGTCGGTGCACAGCAGGTAGCGGTCCCCGGGGCGCGGCAGGTGGAACTGGGTGTCCGGCACGGAGTTTCCGCCGGCCCCCAACGCCCGGGTGATCAGGTTGCGCTGCGGGTGGATGCGCGCCTCGGCCTCGGAAATGATGCCGCCGTCGATGAGTTCCTGGACCGCCGAGTGGTCGCGGGTCAGCTGGGTCAGCACGCCGTCGCGCAATCGATAGCCGCGCGAGTCGCCCACGTTCAGCAGCATCAGCCGCACGTGGTTCCCGGCCATCCCGCCGGGCACGCCGCCGTCGGCGCCGGGGATCGGGGTGACCTTGGCCGAGGTCCCGGCGATCGTCATCGCCGCGGAACCCTTAGGTGCCGCGGGCACCGCGCCGGCCTTCGCGCGCGGCAGCACGTCGGTGGTGGGTTCGGGATCGGCCCGGTGGCCGGCCCCCGGGTCGGCGTCGCCGGATTCCAGGGTGCTGCCCAGGTAGCGCGCTTCCCCCACCGCGGGCAGCGGCAGGCGCGGTGCCTGGGCCGAGGGTGGCACGGCGGGCAATTGCGCGGTGACCGGCGGGCCTGCCGGCTCCCCCGGCCATGCCCCGCCATCCTCCTCGACGCGGACCAGGGCCAGCGCGCACAGGGTGGTGCCGCCACGGGCGCCGGTGGCCTTGCGGATGCGGGCATCGGCGGCGGTGACCACGGCCAGGACGTCCCGGGCGCGGGGCAGCTCGTGCGGGATTTCCCCGGTGCCGCCGGATCCGGCGGCGATTTCGTTCAGCGTCTCGATGCCCAGGCGGGAGGCCAGGTCGCCGGCCTCGTGCCCGCCCATGCCGTCGGCCACGGCAAATACGGTTCCGGCTTCCAGCACGCTGTCCTCGTTGACGGCGCGGCGCAGCCCGATGTCGGTTGCCGCCGCCGCACGCACCTGCCCGAATCCGAAGTCCATCTAGTCCAGCACCAGTCCCGATCCGGTGCCCGGGGCCAGCCGCACCGGGGTGAGATCCCCGAAGCCGCGGATGGCGGTGACTTCCTGGGGCTCAAGCACGAACCTGTCGTCCCCGGCCAAGGTGGAGGCCGTAAGCTCGTCGGTGAGGACCGTGCCGGGCTCGGCCAGCGAGGTCAGCCGGGCGGCCAGATTGACCGTCGGCCCGTAGATGTCGCCCAGCCGGGAGAGGACCCGTCCCCAGACCACGGCAACGCGCGTGTTGGGCAGCAGCTCGTCGGCGGCGAACTCCCTGGACATGGCCAGGGAGATCTGCGCGCCGGCCTGCGGCGTCTCGGCCACGAAGAGCACCTCGTCGCCGATGGTCTTGACCAGCCGGCCGCCGCCGATGGAGATGATCTCCGCGCACTTGGATTCGAAGCGCTGCACCAGCTGGGCCAGCGTGCGCTCGTTCATCCGGCGCGAGAGCGAGGTGTAGGAGACCAGGTCGGCGAAGCCGACGGCGCGTGCCAGCGGCAGCGGGGCGTCGTCCTCGGAGCCGTCGCGGCCCTCGGCGGAGGCCGCCAGTCCTGTCTCTGCACGCAGCACCAGCCGGTGCACGGCCGCGTTCAGCTGCCGGCGCCAGGAGTAGACCAGCAGGTCCTCAAGCGGCTCGATGATTTCCGGCAGCAGGTTCACCAGGTTGCGGCGGGCCTCGGGATCGCTCATCTTCTGGTTCTGCACCATGTCCTCGACCAGCGCCTCGACCTGCCAGACCACCATGCGGTCTGTCATCTGGCCGACGGACCTGGTCAGCGAGATCGCCGTTTCCTCGGTCAGGACTCCCTCCCGGACCATCTCAAGAATGGATTTGAGCGCGTCCTGGTCGACGGTGGTGAAGAAGACTTCTTCGTCGCCCAGGTTCGGGAAGCCCAGGGCGCGCCAGATCTTGCGGGCGGAAAGCAGCGAGACGCCTGCCCCTGCGGCCATTTCGCGCCGGCGCATGGTGCGATCGGCACCGAGCAGCCTGCGCTCCAGGTCGCGGACCGCTTCGCGGGCGGGACCGGGTGTGATCCGACCAACCTGCTCGGGTCGTTTCATGGCCTCGACCAGGTCCCCGAGGGGGTCGGCGAGCGCCGGTGCCAGCTCCACTGCCGGCGCGGGCTCCGGATGCAGCGCGCCGTTGGCCTCGGGTGCCGGTGCGTCCGTGACATCGGAGGGGTGGCGTTGGGCCTGTGCACGTGCCGCGTCGCGGGCAGCGGTGGGCGCGACGGGTTGGGTTCCCGTCGCCGGCGACCGCTCACTCATGCTCAGTCCATTCTCTTTGTTGCTGCTCTGGGTGGTGCGATTCGTTCATTGGCCTCGTTGGCGGATCCCCGTCAACGCGTTCTTCCATGTTTACACCATCAACCCGTGGGAAGTTCGGCAGGGCGGTGATGGCCCCGATGCAGTAGTTGCGCATGCGGGCCACGGCCGGGACGTGCGGGATGTTGAAGCGTTGCTCGGCCAATACGACGGACAGCGTCCCGGGGGCGTTCTCCGGCGCGTTGGGCCTTACCACCGCAACAATATCGTGGATTGCGTACAACCCGATGGAATGTTGCCCGGCGGCCCGGCGTCCGCGCTTGGTGACGATGCGTTCGCTGGTCAGGTAGGTGTAGGTATTGGCCCAGCGGATCCAGGGCCGCAGACACCAGATGACCAACAGGGCGCCGGACACCACGGCCAGCAACGCCGCCAGCAACGGCCGTCCCTCTTGGACCCATGGGGGCAGGTCGTTGCGAAGCAGCAGGCCCAGCAGGTAGCAGGCACCCGCCAGCAGGAGCAGGAAGCGGAGGAACGGGCCACGCAGCACGCGCCGGTGCGCGCGGGTCTTGACGATGACCCGCTCGCGTTTCTCCAATGTCAACTTCACGTCCCGGCTCCTTCAACCCACACACCGGTTGTGCGCGCCGGTCTTGCTCCTTCAATGGTAGAGCCAGTGCACCCACGCTTTGGGTGGGCAGCCGCAAATCGTTGCGTGATCTGCCCTGCACGGTCCCCGGTTCCCCGGTTCCCCGGCCCGGCGGCTAGGCGTAGGAGCCGTCGCTGCGACGCAGGTGGTAGACGTCCCCGGCCAGTACGCTGTGCACCTTGCCACCGGCTTCGCGCACGCTCAGGGAGCCTTCGGCATCCAGGTCGATGGCCGTGCCGCGCAACACCGTGCCGTTGGGCAGGTGCGCGTCGACTTCGTGCCCGATCGTCACCATCACCGAGCGCACCAGCTCGCGCAGCGTCATGGGTTCCGGGGAGTTGGCGGCGGCCGGGGCCTCAGGTGCCGCCTGCGCATACGCCGCGCGCGTCGCGGCATTGCCGCCGGCCCCTTCGAAGGTCCGGAACAGGTGCACCACCCGGCGCAGGTAGCCGCCCAGCAACTCGGTCCGGTCAAGGGTGCCGGCCCCCAGCGTCGCCAGGCTGGCGGCGGTGTCCACCGGAAGCTCGTCGGCGGTGAGGGACACATTGAGGCCAGCGCCGACAACAACCACCGGGCCTTGGGCCGTCATGACCAATTGCGCCAGCACGCCACAGACCTTCCGGCCGCCGGCGACCACGTCGTTGGGCCATTTCAGGCCCGCTGCCATCCCGGCATCCTCCCGCAACGTCTGCACCATGGCGGTGGAGCACAGCATGGACAGCCAGGCCAGCCCCGACTGCTGGAATCCGGGTGCGGGGCGGAAGTAGATGCTGGTGGCCAGCGCACTGCGCGCCGGTGTTTGCCAGCCGCGTCCCAGCCTCCCGTGGCCGGCCTTTTGGTGTTCGGTGGTTTCCACGCTCAGGTTCGCCAGCGGGGCGTTGTGGGCGCGCGCCGCGAGGTCGTCGTTGGTCGACCCCGTATGTTCACTGATCCACAGCTCCCCTGCGCCCAGCTCCCCCATGATCCGGCGCAGCGTTGCCGCGTCCAGCGCCGCACGCCCAACTTCGGACGCGCCCGCGGAGGCGTCGGGTTCGGAGGTATGGCCGGGGTTCGGTTCAATGCTCATCCCCCAAGACTATCGACTCCCGCCGCCCCCGCCCGATGCCCCGAACCACTCGGGGCCCGGCGGCTGCCTCTACCGGCAGCCAAGGCCGGATGCGGTCTTACAGGAAGATGTCGGGGACCAGATCGGCTTCGGCGGCGCCCATGGAATAGCCGGAGAAGTCGCGCACGCCCGCGGCGGCCAGCACTTCCTCGTCGGTGAAGAAGTTGCCGCTGCAGGCGCGGGCGTCACTGGTGAGGATTGCATGGGCTGCGTCGGCGACGATGCGCGCCGAGCGCGCGGCGCTGACCATTTGGGCGCCGTGGGGCATGTTGCGGATCGCGGCGGTGTCGATCAGCGTGGCGGGCCACAACGAATTCACCCCGATGCCGGTGTCGCGAAGTTCCTCGGCCAGGCCCAAGGTCGTCATGCTCATCCCGTACTTGGCCATGGTGTAGGCCAGGTGTCGCCCCGCCCACTGCGGCGCCAGGTTCAAAGGTGGGGAGAGCGTGAGGATGTGCCCGTTTTCGCTTGCCCGCAAGTGTGGAAGAGCCATCTTGGAGAGCAGGAAGGTGCCGCGTACATTGATGTCCATCATCAGGTCGTACTTCTTCATCGACACCTCCTCGGTCTTCGACAGGTCGATGGCCGAAGCGTTGTTGACCACCACGTCGATCCCTCCGAACCGCTCCTGTGTCTGGGTGACGGCCGTCATCACGTCCTCGTCGTTGCGCACGTCCCCCACGATGGCCAGGGATTGACCGCCGGCGGCGGTGATTTCCTGCGCCGCGGTGAATACCGTGCCTTCGAGGTTCGCCTGCGCGGTGGCGGTCTTGGCCATGATGGCCACATTCGCCCCGTCGGCCGCAGCACGCAGTGCGATGGCCAGCCCAATGCCTCGGCTGCCGCCGCTCATGAGAATGGTCTTGCCCTTCAGGGGCTTGGCGTTGGCGGCGATGGCGGCGCGGGTCGATTCACTCATGTGAGCCACATTACGTGAACTGCCGCCACGAAAGCTACTAACGAGTAACTTGATTTATGGACGACTTGGCCCCCAACACGTCGCGACTTTGTAGCTTTCCTACACACAATTCGGTCCAGAGCCTCACTAGACTGGCCAAGGTGGCATTGTTGTTGTGCCTTTCCTACTATTTTTCTACTTCAAGGGAGCCATGGGATGACCCAGAGCCGCATCGCCGACGCAACGGATTCGATCGACCTGTCGACCACGGCAGGCAAGATCGCCGAATTCCGTCGCCGCGAAGCCCTCGCCCAGGCCCCCTCGGGTGCCGCGGCCATCGAAAAGCAGCACGCGCGGGGCAAGCACACGGCACGCGAGCGCATCGAAATGCTGATGGACGAGGGTTCATTCGTCGAATTCGACGCCCTCGCGGTGCACCGCACCTCGGCCTTCGGCATGGACAAGAAGCGCCCCCTCGGTGATGGCCTGGTCTCCGGCTACGGCACCGTCGACGGCCGCCAGGTCGCCGTCTACTCCCAGGACTTCACCGTCTACGGCGGCTCGCTGAGCCAGGTCAATGGCGAGAAGATCGTCAAGGTCCAGGAGTTCGCGCTGCGCAACGGCTGCCCGATCGTCGGCATCCTTGATGGCGGCGGAGCCCGCATCCAGGAGGGCGTGGCCTCCCTGGCCATGTTCGCCGACATTTTCCGCAACAACGTCCACGCCTCGGGCGTGGTCCCGCAGATCTCGCTGATCATGGGCCCGAGCGCCGGCGGCGCCGCTTACTCCCCCGCGCTGACCGACTACGTGATCATGGTCGACAAGACCAGCCACATGTTCATCACCGGCCCCGACGTGATCAAGACCGTCACCGGCGAGGAAGTCGACATGGAGACCCTGGGCGGGGCGCGCCAGCACAACGCCAACACCGGCACCGCCACCTACCTGGCCACCGACGAGTCCGACGCCATCGAGTTCTGCAAGGAACTGCTCGAGTTCCTGCCCTCGAACAACATCTCCGAGGCCCCGGCCGTGGAGTTCGACGAGGAGCTGGAGCTCACCGCCGCGGACCTCGAGCTGGACACGCTGATCCCCGATTCGGCGAACCAGCCCTACGACATGCGCAAGGTCATCGAGCACATCGTGGACGACGGCATCTTCCTGGAGATGCAGTCGCTGTACGCGCCCAACGTGATGATCGGCTATGCCCGCGTCGAGGGCGCGACCATCGGCATCGTCGCCAACCAGCCAATGCAGTTCGCCGGCACCCTGGACATTGCCGCTTCCGAGAAGGCAGCCCGCTTTGTGCGCAACTGCGACGCCTTCAACATCCCGATCCTCACGCTCGTGGACGTCCCTGGCTTCCTTCCGGGCAAGGACCAGGAATTCCAGGGCATCATCCGCCGCGGCGCCAAGCTGCTCTATGCCTACGCCGAGGCCACCGTGCCGAAGCTGACGGTCATCACCCGCAAGGCCTACGGCGGAGCGTACATCGTGATGGGCTCCAAGAAGCTCGGCGCGGACATCAACGTGGCCTGGCCGACGGCACAGATCGGCGTCATGGGCGCCCAGGGCGCGGTCAACATCCTCTACCGCCGCGACCTGGCCGCGGTCGAGGCCGAGGGCGGGGACGTGGAGGCACGCCGCACCGAGATCATCGAGGGCTACGAGGCCGAACTGCTCAACCCCTACCAGGCCGCGGAGCTTGGCTACGTCGATGCGGTCATCGCCCCCTCCGACACCCGCCTGCAGATCGTGCGCGGGCTGCGTGCCACGCGCGACAAGCACGCAGCACTGCCGGCCAAGAAGCACGGGAACATCCCGCTGTGACCGGCAACCAGAACACCCTGGCCGTCGCGCAGGCCACGGCGCCGCAGCTATCGGTCACCCGCGGCAATCCCACGGCGGAGGAAGTCGCTGCATTGGCCGCCGTCGTTTCCGCGCTGGCAATCCAGGACTCCGCCGCACCGGCACCGACGGGCACCGAGCTGCGTCGCGGCCGTCTCCGCCGCCGCCGGGCACTGAGCGCCTCCCCGCTGCCCTGGAAGGTCGGCCGGCACTAACGCAAGGCCGCCCCTCACCGCAACGCTGCGTGGCCGGCGGCTTCGGCCGGGATGCCGACAGGATGGCATTTTCCTGTCGGCACCCCGGCCTTTCGCGTTCCCGCGAAAAGATTTCCCGCAAAAATCTTCAACAACGCTTTCAGAAGCGCCTAGGCTGTTGCCATGACCAACACCACACCGGCGCGCACGCCCAGCGCGATCGACGCCGTCGCCAACGAATACTTCGCCCGCCTGCTTGAACTCATCCCCGAATTCGCCACCGAGCTCGGCCTGCCCGGCAACGAGGCCGCGTATACCGACTATTCCCCCGCCGGTGTCGCAGCCCTGACCGCGGCCGCACGCGATGCACTGGCGAAACTGTCGCCCCTGACGCCCCAGGACAAGGTCGATGAGACCACTCTCGACGCCATGAACGAACGCCTGGGACTGGAAATCGAGATCGCGAAAACCCGGCGGACCGAGCTGAACAACATCGCCTCCCCCGCCCAGGAATTGCGCGCCATCTTCGACCTCATGCCGCAGGAAACCGCGGCCGACTACGCATTTGTTGCCGACCGAATGCACAACCTGCCCGCCGCCATGGACGGATATATCGCCTCGCTACGCGAATCGGCGGCCCTGGGCCTGGTGGCGGCGGCCCGACAGGTGAAGATCGTCATCACGCAGGCGCGCGACTATGCCAAGGACGGAGGTTTCTTCGACGGCCTCGCTGCTGCGGGCACCGAGGTCGACCCCGGGCTCGCCGAACGGCTGGACTCCGGCGCCGTCGCGGCCAACGCCGCCTATCTTCGCCTGGCTGAGGTGCTCGAGGACGAGCTGCTGCCCTTGGCACCGGAGAAAGATGCGGTGGGCAGGGAGTACTACGCGCTGATGTCCCGCCGCTTCCTGGGTGCCACGGTGGACCTGGAGGAAACCTACGCCTGGGGCGTGAACGAGCTGGCGAACCTCATCGCCGAACAGGAGCGGGTCTCCGAGCAGATTTCCGCCGGGGCCGGCATCGCGGAGGCCAAGGAGATCCTGAACCGGGATGCGGCCCGGCAACTTTCCGGAACCGACGAGCTGCAGCGCTGGATGCAGGAAAAGTCCGACGCAGCCCTTGTCGCATTGGCCGGGACCCACTTTGAGATCCCTTCCCCGATGGACCGGATCCAGTGCATGATTGCGCCGACCCAGGAAGGCGGCATCTACTACACCGGCCCGTCCGAGGACTTCAGCCGCCCGGGACGCATGTGGTGGTCGGTGCCCGAGGGCGAGGACAGTTTCACCACGTGGTCCGAGCTGACCACCGTCTACCACGAGGGCGTCCCAGGCCACCACTTGCAGGTAGCCACCGCGGTGCTGGCCCGCGATACGCTCAACGACTGGCGCCGCCATGCCTGCTGGGTCTCGGGGCACGGCGAGGGCTGGGCGCTGTACGCCGAACGCCTGATGCTCGACCTGGGCTTCCTGGCCGATCCAGGCGACTATCTGGGCATGCTCGATGCCCAGCGGATGCGCGCTGCCCGCGTCGTCTTCGACATCGGCGTGCACCTGGAACTGGAAATCCCCGAGGCCTGGGGCTCGGGGACCTGGGACAGCGAGAGCGGCTTCGAGTTCCTGAAAAAGAACCTGGATATCTCGTCCGGCCAACTGGAATTCGAATTCACGCGCTACCTCGGCTGGCCAGGCCAAGCACCGGCATACAAGGTGGGACAACGATTGTGGGAGCAGATCCGCGCCGAACGCGAAGCCCGCGGCGGGGCCGACTTTGACCTGAAGGCGTTCCATACTCAGGCCCTCGGCGTCGGGTCGGTGGGCCTCGATACCCTGCGTCGGGCACTATTGGGCTGATCCCGAGCGAATCCGGAGACGTTGCCGGGGTGCCAAAATCCCTGTTCATCCGGGGATGGGCACCCCGGCAACGAACGCGCACACGAACCACAGCCGACGAAGGTCACATGGATTGTGAATGGGCTTTTCGCCGCCAAGCTCGAGACGGAAGCGCCTGTATTATGCCTTTGCGTTGGATTAGAGGGTGAACGCTAGGGTGAATCGGAGCAAAATGGCTGATGTGGCAACGAATTTGCTGCCATAGTTAGGTCTTGGTACAGCGAATTACGTCGAAGCGACCACAACTCGGGATTCCGGGAAACTCCACTTCACGTACAAAAGCGTTTATCGCCGGGGAATTCGCGGTACGGCATGGATGCAATGCTTGGGGGCTGCATCAGTGCCAACGGGATTATTTCCGAGTCTGGTTTGGTGGAAGCCCGATCCCCCGTAGTGCGGCGCATGCGAGCGCGCAGTACCTCCGGTGGATCATGCGAATGACAGAAACCTCCTAGTCAATCGTCTCGGCGTCTCTGCTGAGAACCAGCCCTTGCACGCGCGCGACATCGAGCGCGGACGCCCGATCGGACACTCCAAGCTTGCGGTAAATACTCCGTAGTTGGCTCTTGACCGTGTTGACCGAGACAAACTGTCGCTCGGCAATTTCCGCGGCACTCCCCGTGGACACCAATTCACCCAGCACCGCCAGCTCGCGGGAGCTAAGCACTGCGCGGCCCAAGCCCCCGGGAATGTTCGACACGGCATTTGGGTCGATCTTGAGCTCGATACGCATTTCCCTGGCCACGGTCAGGACGCGTTCCAGGTCCGGGGCGGGCAAGAGGTTCAAGGCAAGGCCCAAACCGTATTCCTCACTCAGCGCGGCCACCATGCGCAGTGCGCCTCCAACTGCCTTCAAGTTGTTTTGTTGCAAGGTTGCGGCGAGCACCAGGACCGCTTGTTCAAAACGCCCGCGCGGCTGCACGGGCGCCCCCATGGCCGTACACAAGCGCAACACTTCAGCTGCGTCGCCTTGGGCAAGTCGCACCCTTGCTTGGAACGACAAGCGGGAGGTCTCATCCGACAACTTCGTCGCGGCCTTGAATGCCTGGGAGGCGTCCCCCACTGCCAGGTTCAACAGGCACGATGCAGTGATCAGCATTTGCCTGCCGAACCGCTGCACCACCGGTTGTTCGCGTTCACGCAATAGGTAACCCTGCATCCGGACGAGGGAGGCCGTCGGTTCCCCGCGGATCACCGCGAGGAGCGCCTCGGCCAACCGGATGGAGGGCCAGAACTCGTTGTTGTGCTGCTCAATGCGCAAGAGCTCCATCCACCGCGCGGCATCGTCGAAACGATGTTCTTCCATGGCACACAGGAAGGCTGCCGCCCTGTGGGGCGTGGCGAAATAGTGGTTGGCTGCAGGGTTGGACCAGTGCTCCGGCAAGCATTCGGCCAATATTACGGAGGCTCGGCGAATATCCCCGTTGAGCGCGTAAAAGTAGGCCTGAACCGTTTCGGCATAGTGGTCGCTCCCGTCACGATTGTGGCGCTGGTCGGCTGCCACACCCATCTCGGCCACGATCAGGGCTTCTTCGTCCACCCCGCCGGCATGCAGGCACAGTGCAAGCTGAATGAGCAGGGGTCCTTCAAAGGGACCGATCCCGTCGCGCTGCCCGGGCGACATCTCCCGGTACAACGCGATGCCACTCCGGGCCGAACGCACCGAGGCCTCACCGATGCCGCTCAATCTCAGCGCCACGGATTCGACGGTGATCATGATCAGCCGGTCCGACGGCGGGGCCTTGCGACCCACGGTGCGTGCACCGGCGGCGGCCAGGGCCAGCAGTTCCAGGGTCTTGAGCTTGAATTTTCCGGTGGAGCTGTAGGCGACCGCCAGGCAAATGGCCAACAGGGGGTACCGGGCCAGGACCGTCAGGGGCAGGTCATCGAGCAGCACCGAACCGCGCGTGCCCAGTTCGCCTTCGAGGTATTCGTCGGCATGCATGCGCAGCACGTCGGAAGCCAATTGAAAATCGGGTGCCTCCAACGCGTGGCGCAGCGCGCGGAACGAAGAACCCTGGGTCATTTCATACCCCGCGCTCAATCGGTGCAGGGCCGCCAACCGTTCCGGTTCCGGTTCCAGATAGACACGCTTGAGCACTCGGCGCAGCACGGGGTGCAGGCAGTATTCCTCGTCCGGATTGCGCGACGACCGATACACCAGGCCACGGCCCTCAAGATCCGCGAGCCACCGTTCAACGTGACCCGAGCCCAGAAGCGCCAGCAAGGGCGCCGGCAATGTCGTGGGTACCGAGATCACGGCCAGGAAATCCAGCTGCCCGGGCTCCAGGCCCTCGCCTTCCAGCATCAATTTCATGTCACGTTCGACCGCACGGTGGACGGAGGCCAGAAAATCCTTGGCCTCCGCATCGAGCTCCAGCGGCGTGGACGCCGAGGTGCCCAGGGGCGAGACCGGCCAACTGCGCCGGGCCGCCACGTCCGAAGTGCGAGGCCCCTGCATGGTCTCGGCGCGAAGCTTGGCCATCCGCACCAATTGGGGCGTGCCGCACAGACCGTTGGCCAGTTGTTCGGCAAAGTCCGCAAGCGCCGTCCCCTCCAGGTACTGTGCGGTTTCATCGGCGGTGAAGCGAAATTCATGGGGAGGAATCACCGAGACGCCAACGGAAAGCAGCGTTCGATGGCGCTCCACTTCCAGGTAGTCACGCGTCACTATGACTATGCGACGACCGGGATGCTGTAGTGCAGTTCGCTGCACGGCCTGCAGGAGTTCCTCGTCGTACCGCCGGGAGAACCCCACAAGTACAACAAGGTGCGATTCGGGGTTCTCGGCCTTCGCATAGGTCAGGGCCAGCAACTCGTCCAGCGAGTCGGTATTCCCGCGGCACTCGATCCATGACCATTTGCCGGCCGAGGGGTCACGCCGGGACAACCAGCCGCGAACCGCAGTGCGCTTGCCGGAGCCGCGCGGCGCCCTGGCGATGACAACGGGGGAGGCCGCAGCGCGGTCAAGCAGCTGGTCAAGGCGCGGGCGGGGCAGAATGTCATCGACCTGTCTCCACTTCACGCACTCCACCCCCATCCCCAGATAGTGCCGACATCGGTGCACGGATTTCCGCACTCCGGGAGCACCATATAACAGAAAAATACATTAGTTGAAAGCTCATCTTAACACCGGGATGAGCTGCATATGCAACGCGTCACAAATAAACCGCATTAGGCGACTCAGCCCGTTTCTTTCGTAATATTTCTCAATGCTGGCTGTCCTTTGCTAGGCTCCACCGCCTAGCTTCGTACCGTGACTACTTCAACCACGACGCCGCGACGGCGCCTCCCCGCCTGGGCCACCGCCTTTGGCCCGCAAATCATCATCGCACTGGCCTTGGGCCTGGGCCTTGGCCTGCTGGCCAAGTACACCGGCCACACCGCGGACACCCCAACCGGACTGGGCACCACGCTGGCCACGCTTGGCTCCAGCTACATCTCGCTGCTCAAGGCGGCGGTCATCCCGCTGATCTTCTTCGCGGTCGTGGCTTCCATCGCCAATCTGTCCAAGGTGACCAATGCGGCACGCCTGGCCTGGCAGACCATCCTCTGGTTCGCCATCACCTCGGCCATCTCCGTGATCATCGGCATGGTGCTGGGCACCGTGCTGCGCCCGGGATCCGGCACCGGCCAAAGCGCCCCTCCCGAATACGACGGGCGCACCGGCGACTGGTGGGCGTTCCTGATCGGGCTCATCCCCTCGAACTTCCTAGGCCTTGGCGCAACGACCAAGATCGCCGAGGGCGGGGACGCGACCACCGCACTCAGCTTCAACGTGCTGCAGGTGCTGGTCATTGCCATCACCGTGGGCATCGCAGCACTCAAGGTGGGCGACGCCGCCCGCCCGTTCCTGGACTTCTCCGCAGCCACCCTGGCCGTGATCCAAAAGGTCCTCTGGTGGATCATCCGCCTGGCCCCGCTGGGCACCGTGGGCCTGATCGGCAACGCCGTGGCCACCTACGGCTGGGACACCATCGGCGCGCTGGGCAAGTTCACCCTGGCCATCTACATCGGCCTGGCGCTGGTGATCTTCGGCCTCTACCCGGTGCTGGTCCGCGCCCACGGCCTGAGCATCAAGCAGTACTTCTCCGGGGTCTGGCCCGCCGTGCAGCTGGCCTTCGTCTCCCGTTCCTCCATCGGCACCCTGCCGCTGACCCAGCGCGTGACCGAGCGCAACCTGGGCGTGCCCTCGGGCTACGCCTCCTTCGCCGTGCCGCTGGGCGCCACGACCAAGATGGACGGCTGCGCCGCCATCTACCCGGCGATCTCCGCGATCTTCGTCGCCCAGTTCTTCGGCATCGACCTGGGCCTGACCGACTACCTGCTGATCGCCATGGTCTCGGTGCTGGGCTCGGCCGCCACGGCCGGAACCACCGGCGCGGTGGTCATGTTGACCCTGACGCTGTCCACGGTCGGCCTGCCGCTTGCAGGCGTCGGACTGATCCTGGCCGTCGACCCGATCCTTGACATGGGCCGCACCGCGGTCAACGTCGCCGGGCAGGCCCTGGTGCCGGCCATCGTCGCCAAGCGCGAGGGCATCCTGGACGAGGAGCTGTACAACGCACCGCGCCACGGCGACCCGTTCAACGACGAGTTCAAATCTGCAGCGGATTCCTCCGCCGCCGAGGCGCGGGAGTCGACGCCGACGCCCGTCGGCTAGCCAGGCCGCCTTGCGGTAGTCACACCAACACGGGGCGGGTCGTTTTCTCCCGGGGAATGCAGTGCATCCCCGGGGCGGAAGCGGCCCGCCCCGTGGCGTTGGTTCCCATCGTCGGAAAATTGCACGTCATGCAAGTTTGCACGTAGTGTATAAAAAGTGATCGACTCCCCCGTGCAGCCGCCCTCGCGGCGCGAAAAAAACAAGGCCGCCACCCGGACCGCCATCGTGCATGCCGCCCTCGGCCAGCTGGAAACTGCAGGCTACGCCGCACTGACCGCAGAATCCGTGGCCGATGCCGCCGGAATCTCCCGCCGCACCTTCTTCAACTACTTCCCCTCGATCGAGGCAGCACTCAACGAGCCGACCAGGCTGCTGCTGGAGAATTCGGTCGCGGTGCTCGACGAGCTGGATCCGGAGATCGATCTGCTCTCCGCCGCGGTGACAGCGGTGGAATCCCTCGTCGACCCGGCGCTGCTGGAACCCATCGCGAATCTGTACCTGCATGCCTCGGCCCATCCGCAGATGGCCCGCATGCAACTTGAGGCCTGGAACGACTGCGCCGAGGCGCTCACCGAGATCATCGCCGCCCGCGCCCCACAGGGCACCGCGCTGGCCGCCTCCGTCTTTGCGCACAGCGTCATCGGCGCCGGCAAGGCGGCCTTCGCCGCCTGGGCCCGCGAGCTGGGCGAGCACCCGGACCCCGCCGACCCGCGGCGGACCCACATGCTGCGCACCACCCTGGCCGAGGCCGTCGCCCAATTGCGCGACGGCTTCCCCTCCCTCCAACAGCGTGCGCCGCACACCCGAAAGGGCTAGGAGACCATGGCTTCCTTCCTGTACCGCCTCGGTGCCCTGGCCTACGCCCGGCGCTGGGCCGTCGTCGGCATCTGGACGATCCTGCTGCTCCTCATCGGGCTGTGCGCCGGCGCTTTCATGGGCAAGCTGTCGAACACCTTCGCCATCCCCGGCACCGAAACCCAGCGCACGCTGGACCGGATGAAGGTCGAGATGCCCGAACTGGCCGGCGGAACCGGCTCCATCGTCTTCCGCACCCCCGACGGCGCGGAGCTGTCGGCCGCGCAGCACCGGGCCATCGCCTCCTCGCTGGACGACCTCGCCGCCCAGTCCCCGATCACCGAGGTGGCCCGGCCCTTCGAACTCCAGGCACAGCTCGATGAGGCCAAGCCGCAGCTCGCCGAAGGCAAGACGAAGCTCGATGATGCCGCCACGGCCCTTGCCGACGGCAAGAAACAGCTCGAGGACGGCAAGGTGGCGTTGGAAGACGCACAGGCGGAGCTCGACTCCGGGCGCGTTCAGCTGGGCAATGCCAAGCAGGAGCTTGCCGAGGGACGCCGGCAGCTGGCCGCCGGCCAGGCGAAACTCGATGCCGCTGCCAGTGAATTGGAAGACGGAACCGCCACCCTGACGGACGGCCGGGAACAACTCGCAGCAGGCCAGAAAAAATGGGATGCGGGCAACCGCGAATACCGGGCCGGTGCCGCGAAGATCGCCGATGGCCGCAAGGCCCTGGCCGCCGGGCAGGCGAGACTCGATGCCGGCGCCCGGGAACTGGAGGCCGGGCGGGCGCAATACGACGCCGGCATGAAGAAAATCCTGGACGGCCGGTCCCGGAACTCCGTTGAGAAGCAGCTGGCCGCCGGGAAGCAGCAAGCCACCACGGGCCTGGCCCGGGTGGACTCCGGCCTCAAGGACCTTGACGCCGGCATTGCCCACGTCAGGAAGCTTGCCGCTGCGGCGGAAAAGAAACTCGCGGGTGCCACCACCGAAGCAGGGAAGCAAGCCGCCCAACAAGAGCTGGACTCACTCACCGCGAAGCTCACGGGTCTCGAGGCCGAAAGGAAATCCGTGGCCGGGACCAAGACGGGCCTGGAAAAAAACCTGCGCGACATTGCCGATGCCACCGCCGGACTATCGACGCTGGATGCGGCCAAGGCGAAGCTCGATGCCGGAGCGAAGGAACTGGCCTCCGGGCAACAGACCCTGAAGACCAAGAAGGCCGAACTGGAGGCCGGGGCAGCCAAGCTGCCGGCCGCCAAGCAGCAGCTCGACGCCGGAGCCGGGGAGCTTGCAGCCAACCGCGCCAAGCTCCGGGACGCCGAGGCAAAGATCGCCGAGGGCAGGGCCCAATTGCGTTCCGGGCAGGCGGAGATCGACGCCAACGCCGCCAAGCTGTCGGCGGGCCAGCAGGAGATCGAGACCAGCCAGGCCAAGCTCGTCGCCGGGCAAAAGACAGTGGACGAGAAGACGGCAGCGCTGCCCGAGGCCGAGGAGAAGCTCGAGCGGGGCGCCAGGGACCTGGCCGCCGGGCGGGCCGAGCTGGCCTTTGCCGAGCGCCAGGCCGGTGCCTCCGAGGGGATGCGATTCGTCTCCGCCGATGGCTCCACCGCCGTGGCACACGTGACCTTCGTCGGTGCGACCGACTCGCTGACCACCGACCAGCGCGCCGCCATCCAGGGCATTGCCGCCGGGCCGGAGTCCGCGGGCGTCGAGGTGCTCTTCTCCAAGGAGATCATCCAGGACCTCTCCTCCATCTTCGGGGCTGCGGAAATCATCGGCCTGGCCGTGGCCGCGGCGGTGCTGCTGGCCATGCTCGGCACGCTGGTGGCCGCCGGCCTGCCGCTGGTCATGGCGGTGCTTGGCGTGGGTGCAGGGGTGGGCGGGACGCTCGCACTCTCGTCGGTCATCGAGATGGCCTCCATCACCCCGGCCCTGGCGCTGATGCTGGGCCTGGCGGTGGGCATCGACTACTCGCTGTTCATCGTGCACCGGCACCGCCGGCAACTGCTGGAAGGCGTCCCGCTGGGCGACTCCATCGCCCGGGCCACGGGCACCAGCGGAAACGCCGTGGTCTTCGCCGGGCTGACAGTGGTCATCGCCCTGTCCGCGCTGGCCGTCCCGGGGCTGCCGTTCCTGACCGTGCTGGGCGCCTCGGCCGCGTTCACGGTGCTGATGGCGGTGCTCATCGCCATCACGCTGACCCCCGCGCTGCTGGGGATCATCGGGACGAGGCTGGTCTCCAAGCGGGCGTGGGCACGTGCCCGGGAGGCCGATGCCGATGCCGCGGCGCCGACCAACGCTGCGGGAAACCGCGGCTGGGGCGCGCTGGTGACCCGCCGCCCGTGGATCGCCGCGATCGCTTCCATCGCCGTCCTGGCGATCGTGGCGTTGCCCGCGCTGGAATTGCGCACCGCGCTGCCCGACGGCAGCGCCGAACCGGTGGACTCGGGCGCCTACAAGGCGTACGAGCAGATGAGCGACGCCTTCGGCGCCGGGTACAACGGCCCGCTGCTGGTGCTCGCGGACCTGCCGGCCGGGCTCGATGAACGCGGTGCCGACACTGCCAACCTGGACGTGGCCGACGCCGTGCGCCAGATCCCCGGCGTCGTCGCGGCGATCCCGGTGGCGGTCAACGAGTCGCGAAACCTTGGTGCGATCCAGGTGATCCCGGCCGAGGGGCCGGCCAGCGCGCAAACCGAGGCGCTGGTGCATGCGCTGCGGGACGCCGCACCCGGGATCGAGGAGGCCACGGGTGCACACATCGCCGTCACCGGGCAGGTCGCTGCGCAGGTGGACGTCTCCGAGAAGCTCGCCGAGGCGCTGCCGCCGTACATCTTTATCGTGGTGGGCCTCTCGCTGATCCTGTTGCTGTTGGTCTTCCGCTCGGTCGTCGTGCCGTTGCTGGCCACCGCCGGCTTCCTGCTTTCGCTGGCCGCGGCGTTCGGCGCCACCGTGGCGGTCTACCAGTTCGGCTGGCTGGGCGAGGTGTTCGACGTGAACGTGCCGGGCCCGATCATGAGCTTCCTGCCGATCCTGCTCACCGGCATCCTCTTCGGGCTGGCCATGGACTACCAGGTGTTCCTGGTCGCCGGAATGCGCGAGTCCTTTGCGCACGGGCAGCCGGCCCGCGCCGCGGTGCGCTCCGGGTTCGCCCACGCGGCCCCGGTGGTCACCGCCGCGGCGCTGATCATGATGGCGGTGTTCGCCGGCTTCGTGTTCTCGCACCTGACGATGATCCGGGCGATCGGGTTCTCGCTGGCCATCGGCGTGCTCTTCGACGCGTTCATCGTGCGGATGACGCTGACCCCGGCGATCATGCACCTGCTGGGCCACCGCGCCTGGTACATCCCGCGCTGGCTGGATAGGATCCTGCCGGACGTGGACGTGGAGGGCGCGAAGATCGCCGCGCGCACCGCGGCGAAGCAGGACGGCACCGCGACGGATTCCGGAACCCAGGCGCCTCCGGCTCGGGATACGGTGGATGCATGAGCCAGAATGTGAATGCCAACGACAATTCCACCACCACCGGCGCGACGGCCACCGACCCGCGCGAGGAGGTCCAGGGCCCCGATGAGCTGCCGTTGCTGGTGCTGGCCTCGGCCTCGCCGGGACGGGCCAAGGTGCTCACCGACGCCGGCATCGACTTCGCCGTGCAGGTCTCCACGGTGGATGAGGACGCGGTCCTGGCCCGGGCCGTGGAGCGCTTCGGCGAGCTGGGCGCCGCCGACACCGCCTTGCTGCTGGCCAAGTCCAAGGCCGAGGACGTGGCGGGCATGGAGGAGGCCGACGGGGCGGTGGTGCTGGGCTGCGACTCGGTCTTCGAGTTCGAGGGCGTCGCCTACGGCAAGCCGTACACCGCGGAGGTCGCCACGGAGCGCTGGGAGGCGATGAGCGGAAAGTCGGGGATCCTGCACACCGGGCACTGGCTCATCGACAACCGCTCCGAGGAGGACGGGGACGGCGGCACCGGCGCGACCATCGGCGCCGTCTCCTCCACCACCGTGAACTTCGAGAAGGTCAACGCCGAGGAGATCGCCGCCTACGTCGCCACCGGGGAACCGCTGCCGTGCGCCGGGGCGTTCACCATCGACGGCCGCGGGGCCGCCTTCATCCGCGGCATCGAGGGCAACCCGCACACCGTCATCGGGCTGAATGTCTCCACGCTGCGCGAGCTGCTGGCGGGGACCGGACTGTCGATTTCCGACCTGTGGGTCTAGCCGGTCCCGGATTGTAGGAACCCCACAAAGAAATCGCGACTTACTCCCGACACCGGGGGTTTTGGGGGTGTATAT
This sequence comes from Paeniglutamicibacter sulfureus, assembly GCF_030512175.1. Classification (GTDB taxonomy): domain Bacteria; phylum Actinomycetota; class Actinomycetes; order Actinomycetales; family Micrococcaceae; genus Paeniglutamicibacter; species Paeniglutamicibacter sulfureus. The sequence continues at coordinate 549,876 of NZ_JAULBL010000001.1, forward strand.
CCCACAAACGCGGGTAGGCTCCACAAGAGCATATTTAAAGGAGATAGCCCCTGCCATGAGTCAGTTGACGAAGGTTCTCATCGCCAATCGCGGAGAAATCGCCGTACGCATCATCCGCGCCGCCCGTGATGAGGGCATTGGATCGGTTGCCGTCTACGCCGAGCCCGACCGCGATGCACTGCATTCGAGGCTGGCCGACGAGGCCTACTCGCTGGGTGGTTCCACGGCCGCGGAGTCCTACCTGGACATCGCCAAGATCATTGAGGTCGCCAAGCGCTCCGGCGCCGACGCGGTGCACCCCGGCTACGGCTTCCTGGCCGAGAACGCCGGGTTCGCCCAGGCAGTGATCGATGCCGGGCTGACCTGGATCGGTCCCCCGCCGTCCGCCATCGAGCAGCTGGGCGACAAGGTCCAGGCCCGCCACCTGGCCGAAAAGGTCGGTGCCCCGCTGGTGCCCGGCACCAAGAACCCGGTCGAATCAACCGACGAGGTGCTGGCCTTTGCCGATGCGCACGGACTGCCGCTGGCCATCAAGGCCGCCTATGGCGGCGGCGGACGCGGCATCAAGGTGGTGCGCAACCGCGAGGAAATTCCGGAGCTCTATGAATCCGCCGTCCGCGAGGCGGTCGCCGCCTTCGGCCGCGGCGAGTGCTTCGTCGAACGCTTCCTCGATGCCCCGCGCCACGTCGAGACCCAGTGCCTGGCCGATGCGCACGGCAACGTCGTGGTCATTTCCACCCGCGACTGCTCGCTGCAGCGCCGCAACCAGAAGCTCGTCGAGGAGGCCCCGGCGCCGTTCCTGAGCGATGAGCAGAACCAGCGCCTCTACGCCGCCTCCAAGGCCATCCTGCGCGAGGCCGGCTACGTGGGTGCCGGCACCTGCGAGTTCCTCGTGGGCCAGGACGGGGTCATCTCCTTCCTGGAGGTCAACACCCGCCTGCAGGTCGAGCACACGGTCTCCGAGGAGGTCACCGGCATCGACCTGGTGGCCGAGCAGTTCCGGCTGGCCCGCGGCGAGGAGCTGGGCTACACCGACCCCGAGGTCCGCGGCCACTCCTTCGAGTTCCGCATCAACGGCGAGGACGCAGGACGCGGCTTCATGCCGGCGCCCGGCACCATCACCACCATGAACCTGCCCACCGGTCCGGGCGTGCGCATCGATTCGGGCGTGGAGGCAGGGGAAACCGTCTCGGGGAACTTCGACTCGATGATCGCCAAGCTCATCGTCACCGGTTCCACCCGCGCGCAGGCAGCTGCCCGCTCCCGCCGCGCGCTGGCGGAATTCCACATCGAGGGCATGCCCACGGTGCTTCCCTTCCACCGCGCCGTCATGGCCGATGCAGCGTTCATCCCGGAATCCGGTCCGTTCTCCGTCCACACGCGCTGGATCGAGACCGAATTCGCCAACGAGATCCCCGCCTGGGACCCGGCCACCGCCGGCACCCCGGGCGAGGACGAGGGCCGCAATGCCATCACCGTCGAGGTCGGCGGCAAGCGCCTGGAGGTCGTGCTGCCCGCGTCCTTGGGCGCCATGTCCCCATCCAACGGCAAGACGCGGAAGAAGAAGCGGGCCGCGGGATCCCGCGGAGCCGCGAGCGCCGGCAACTCGGGCGCCGACCTGGTCTCCCCCATGCAGGGAACCATCGTCAAGGTTGCCGTTGCCGAGGGCGACACCGTGGCCGAGGGCGACCTGATCCTGGTCCTGGAGGCCATGAAGATGGAACAGCCGCTGACCGCGCACTGCGACGGCGTGGTTTCCGGGCTCACCGCAGTGCCGGGCGACACCGTCTCGGCCGGAGCCGTGCTGGCCTCGATCGGCGAGTAGCACCGCACCACCACCGCACCGAACGGGGCGGCCTGGTCTTCCATGCGAAGACCGGGCCGCCCCGTTGCGTTGCCGGGCCACCCTTTCTTGGGCCGACGCGGTGGCTCCGGGTTCCCGCCGGTCATCCGGGCGGGCATCCGAACGGGCATCCGGGCGGTCATCCGGGCGGGCATCCGAGCTGTCCTTCGCCTAGGAACGGGTGACGGGTCGTAGGCTGGTGGCCATGACGGCAGAAATTAAGACGGCGCCCGCACCGGACCCGCGCGCCGACCCGCCACCGTGCGCCAGCGAGCGCGAGACGCTGCTGGCGTTCCTGGACTACCAGCGCCGCACCCTGGAGCTCAAGTGCGCGGGGCTCACCGCGGCGGCGCTGGGAACCCGCGCGGTGCCGCCCTCCGGGCTGTCCCTGCTGGGCCTGGTGCGGCACCTGGGCGACGTGGAACGATTCTGGGTCCGCACGTGTCTGGCCGGCGACCCGGCGCCGCCGCTGTACTGGCGCCCGGACGGAAACGACACCGACTTCGACTTCCCGCATCCCGATGACCGGATGGTGGAGCTGTCCTTCGCCGCATGGAAGGCCGAGGCGGCCTTCGCCGATGCCGCACTGGGTTCGGAGCCGCTGGAGCGTGCGGTGGGGGCCGGGCACCACGGGATGGTGTCTGTGCGCTGGATCCTGGTGCACCTCATCGAGGAGTACTCCCGGCACAACGGACACGCGGACCTGCTGCGCGAATGCCTCGACGGGACCGTGGGCGAGTAACCCCGGCGTTAACGCACGCTGCCCGCCGTCCGTGGGGAAGGCGGGCAGTGTGACAGGGTGGAAACTAGGAGACGTTGTTCTCGAAATCGACGTCCTTGGTGTCCTTGGTCAGGAACAGGGCGATCAGCGTCAGCACCGCGCCGAGGGCCAGGTAGACGCCAACCCAGACGGTGTTGCCTCCGCCGAACTGCCACAGGGCGATGGCGACGAACGAGGCCGGGGCCGCGCCGATCACCGAGGACATGTTGTAGGCGACTGCCGAACCGGTGTACCGCACGTTGGAGGGGAAGAGCTCCGGCAGGTAGGCGGCCATCGGGCCGAAGGTCGCACCCATCAACGTGAAGCCGAGGACCAGGCCGACCATGGCTGCCGCCTTGCCGGGGCCAAACATCAGGGTCCAGGCCAGACCGAAGATGAAGATGCCGCTGGTGACGTAGATCAGGAACTTGCGGCGGCCCAGCTTTTCGGCCAGCGGGCCGGAGACCAGCGTGAAGATGCCGAAGAAGACCACGCCGATGATGAGCATCGTGAGGAATTCCGGACGGGCAATGCCCAGGCCCGGGACAAATGCTGCCTCGGCGGCGGCGTCAAAGACCTTGCCCTTGGCCTCGGCCGCGGCGCGGGCCGCCTCAACGGTGGCCGGGGCGGTGCCGTAGGTCAGCGTGAAGGCGGTCATCAGGTAGAAGAGCACGTAGGTGGCCAGCATGATGAACGTGCCGGCGAGCACCGGACGCCAGTGGTACTTCATGGTGGTCTTGAACGGGGACTTCGCGACCTTCTTCTGGTCCACGACCTTGGTGAAGGCCACGGACTCGACCAGCTTCAGGCGGACCCAGAGTCCCACGGCCACCATGACGGCCGAGAGGATGAACGGCACGCGCCAGCCCCAGGACATGAACTGTTCGGTGGACAGGCCCAGTTGCAGGCCCACGAACATCAGGTTGGCGATGATGAATCCGATGGGGGCGCCGAGCTGCGGGAACGTTCCGTAGATGGCGCGCTTGTTCGCCGGCGCGTTTTCGGTGGCCAGCAGCGCGGCACCCGACCACTCGCCGCCCAGGGCCAGACCCTGGGCGAAGCGCAGCAGCACCAGCATCAGCGGTGCCAGCACCACGAAGTTGCCCTGGGCCGGCGGCAGGAAACCGATCAGGAAGGTGGCAATGCCCATCAGGAGCAGCGAGGCCACCAGGGTGCCCTTGCGACCGATCTTGTCGCCGAAGTGCCCGAAGAGCACCGAGCCCACCGGGCGGGCCACGAAGGCCACGCCGAAGATCGCGAACGAAGACAGGATCGCGTTGACGTTCGACGCGTTCGGGAAGAAAAGCGCCGGGAAAACCAACACCGATGCCGTGGCATAGGCGTAGAAATCAAAGAATTCGATGGTGGTGCCGATGAGGCTGGCAAACAGCACGCGTCCGCGTGTGTTTTCTTTCGGTGCAACGACCGTGGTCTTGTTGGACATGACTCGTTATTCTCTTGGTGGGGTGCCATAAGTTACTAAGTGACAAGCTTATGAGGGACGTCCACCTTTTGGACAGTCCTTCCACTATTTGGACAACTGTAATACACGCCACAGCAATCCCAGGTGATCCCCGCTTTCGAAGCGTTCAATTCCCTCGAATTTGCGCCAGGGTCCGGTAGCCGGCCCTTCTCGCGGATCGCACGGCGCCCGGGCCTCACCACGGCGAACGGCCGCCACCCCCGGGGGGCGGCGGCCGTTCGAAGGGCACCTTGTTGGGCGCCGCGTTCGTGCGCCTTTGACCTAGAGGTGGACGTGCAGGCGGCGCGCCGCCTCGGAAATCGAGCCCGAAAGCGAGGGGTAGACCGAGAAGGTCTCCGCCATGTCATCGACGTGCAGCTTGTTGTGCACCGCCAGGGCGATGGGGAAGATCAGTTCGGAGGCACGCGGGGCAACCACGACACCGCCGATGATCGTGCCGGAGCCGCGGCGCGAAATGATCTTCACAAAGCCCTGGTTCACGTTCATCATCTTGGCCCGCGCGTTGGTCGCGAGGTCCAGCTTGATGATGTCCGCCTGGTACTTGCCCTCGGCGACCATGCGCTCGGTGACCCCGACGGTGGCGATCTCCGGCGAGGTGAAGATGTTCGAGGAAACCTCGGTGAGCTTCAGCGGCTTCACCGAGTCGCCCAACAGGTGCGCCATGGCAATGCGTCCCTGCATGGCCGAGACCGATGCCAGCGCGAAGACGCCGGTGCAGTCGCCTGCGGCGTACACGTTGGTGGCGGTGGTGCGCGAGACGCCATCAACCTGGATGTGGCCGGATTCGGTGAGCTTGATGCCCGCTTCCTCCAGGCCGATTCCGGCGGTGTTGGGGATCGATCCGACTGCCACCAGGCAGTGGCTGCCCTCGATGACCTGGCCATCGCCCAGGGTAACCTTCACGGTGTCGCCCACGCGTTCCACGGCCTCGGCGCGGGACTTGGCCACCACGTTGACGCCGTTCTTCTTGAAGGCCTCCTCGAGGACCTCTGCTGCGTCGGCATCCTCGCCCGGCAGCACGCGGTCGCGTGAGGAGACCAAGGTGACCTTGGTGCCCAACAGGTTGTAGGCGGAGGCGAACTCGGCACCGGTGACACCGGAACCGATGACGATCAGGTGTTCGGGGATTTCCTTCAGGTTGTAGACCTGGGTCCAGTTGAAGATGCGTTCGCCGTCGGGAATCGCGGTGGGCAGTTCGCGCGGGTGGGCACCGACGGAAATCAGCAGGGCGTCGGCGGGGATGTTTTCGGTGCTGCCGTCGGCGCGGACGACCTCCACGGTGGAGGCGTCAAGCAGCCGGCCCTCGCCAATGACCACGCGCACGCCGGCGCGCTCGAGGCCCACATGGATGTCGGAAGACTGTTCCCGGGCAAGTTCCAGCAGGCGCGCATTCATGATGGAGAGATCTGCCACCGCCTCGGTGCCGGCCTCCCCGACCTCGACGCCGAATTCGCGCGCGCCGATGACCCGGCGCATCGCATCGGCCGTGGCCACCAGGGTTTTGGAGGGGACCACGTCGGTCAGCACGGCGGAACCGCCCATGCCCGCGCGTTCGACGATGGTCACCTGCGCGCCGAGATGGGCGCCGACCATCGCGGCCTCGTAGCCACCGGGGCCTCCGCCGAGAATTACCAACCTGGGGGAACTGAAATCGCGTTGTGCACTCACGATCACCCATTCTTCCCTACCCGGGTGACAAGTGCACACCGCACACGCGGGCGAAGGCCCCGGCAAAAGCGTCCGATGTCGGCATCGACAGCCCGAACTGCCTGCATCCGGCGGCGCCGCCTGCTGCATTCCGAGCTCCACCTGACAATGCAGGGTTCCGCCGGTAGGTTTAACCCCGTGATCGACAACGAATCCTCCCCCTTTGACCTGGCCAATGCCGCCGCCGCCAAGATCGCCGAACTGACCGGCGTCCCGAACCACGACATCGCCCTGGTGCTTGGCTCCGGCTGGGGCGAGGCTGCGGACCTGATCGGCGAGCGCACCCACCGCATTGACGCCACCGAACTGCCTGGCTTCCACGCCGCCGCGGTCCCGGGGCACGTCGGCACCATTTCCTCGGTGCTCACCGCCACCGGCAAGCGCGTGCTGGTGCTCGGCGCCCGCACCCACTTCTACGAAGGCAAGGGCGTGCGCGCCGTGGTCCACGGGGTGCGCACCGCCGCCGCCGCCGGCGCCAAGACGCTGGTGCTGACCAACGGCTGCGGCGGACTGAACCCGGATTGGGTGCCGGGCACCCCGGTGCTGATCAAGGACCACATCAACCTCACCGCCACGTCCCCGCTGGAGGGGGCGACGTTCGTCGACCTCACCGACCTGTACTCATCGCGCATCCGGGCTCTGGCCCGCGAGGTGGACGCGTCGCTGGACGAGGGCGTGTACGCACAGTTCACCGGCCCGCACTACGAGACCCCCTCCGAGGTGCAGTACGCCAAGGTGATCGGCGCGGACCTGGTGGGCATGTCCACCGCACTGGAGGCCATTGCCGCGCGCCACGCCGGCATGGAGGTCTTCGGCATCTCGCTGGTCACCAACCTGGCCGCCGGCATCTCGGCGACAGCGCTCAGCCACGAAGAGGTCATCGAGGCCGGCCAGGCCGCCGGCCCGCGGATTTCGGCGCTGCTGGCGGACATCGTCGCCAAGCTCTAGTTCCCCCGCCCACGCACTCCCCCCGCCCCGGCACAGCAGAAGGATCCCCACAGCAGATGAGCACCCACCAGATCGACGCCGATTTGCTCGAGCGCGCCGCGGCCTGGGCCACCCAGGACCCGGATCCCGTGACGGCCGCCGCGCTGCGCGAGCTGTGCGCCGCCGCCCCCGGGGATGCGGGCGCAGCAGCCGACCTGGCCGACAGGTTTGCCGCCTTCCTGGCCTTCGGGACGGCGGGGCTGCGTGCCGAGCTGGGACCTGGCCCGAACCGCATGAACTCGATGGTCGTGCGCCGCACCGCCGCCGGCATCGGACGTTTCCTGCTCGATGCCGCCGCCGGAGCCTACACGCCGCTGGCGGTCATCGGCTTTGACGCCAGGCACAACTCTGATGTCTTTGCCCGCGAATCCGCCGCGGTGCTCACCGCCGCGGGCATCGAGGTGCAGCTGCTGCCCTCAGCCCTGCCCACCCCGGTGCTGGCCTACGCCGTGCGCGCGCTCGGTGCGGAGGCAGGAATCATGGTGACCGCCAGCCACAACCCGCCGGCGGACAACGGCTACAAGGTCTACCTGGGCGGCCGCGCCGAAAGCGGGTGGGGCCAGGGCGCGCAGATCGTCAGCCCCGTGGATGCACGGATCGCCGCTCGGATCGACAACGACGAGCCCATCGCCTCGATCGCGCTTGCCGAGGGCGGCTGGGGCGTGCTGCCAGGCGCCGGGGAACCCGGGGACATCGAGGGCAGGTACCTTCAGGCCATCGCCGGCGTCGTCCCGGCCACGGACGGGAACGGCGGCGACGCAATCACCGCCGCGCGGGAAAACCTGCGCATCGTGCTGACCCCGATGCACGGGGTCGGCGGGCACACCATGGCCCAGGCGCTGGGTCGCGCCGGCTTTTCCCGGGTGCGCCTGGTGGCCGAGCAGGCAGCACCGGATCCGGACTTCCCCACGGTGGCCTTCCCGAACCCGGAGGAGCCAGGTGCCCTTGACCTGGCCCTGGCGCTGGCCACTGACACCGGCGCCGACCTGGTCATCGCCAACGACCCGGACGCAGACAGGTGCGCAGCCGCGGTGAAGTTCCCCGACACCGGCTGGCGGATGCTGCGCGGGGACGAGGTCGGGTGGCTGCTGGGCGACCGCTGCGCCGCCACGGCCGCCGACACCGCGGTGCTGGCCAATTCCATCGTCTCCTCGCGCATGCTCGCCTCCATCGCCGCCGCGCATTCGCTGGCGCATGAATACACGCTGACCGGATTCAAGTGGATTTCCCGTGTCCCGGACCTGGCCTTCGGCTATGAGGAGGCGCTGGGCTATTGCGTTGCCCCGTCGCTGGTGCGCGACAAGGACGGGATGTCCGCCGCGCTGATGCTCGCCGACTACGCCGCCGAGCTCAAGGCCGCCGGGTCCTCGCTGCCGGAGGTGCTCGATGCGCTGGCGTTGGCCCACGGGCTGCACCAGACCGACCAGCTCTCGGTGCGCGTGGCCGATCTGGGCTTGCTGGACACCATGATGCACTCGCTGCGTTCGGCCCCGCCTGCGAGCCTGGGTTCGGAGGCCGTCACCGGGTTCGAGGACCTTTCCCTCGGTGCCAACCTGCCGCCCACCGATGGACTGCTCTTCGCCACCGAGGCCGGCACCCGGGTCATCGTGCGCCCCTCAGGCACCGAGCCCAAGCTCAAGTGCTACCTTGAGGTCATCGCCTCGGTGGCCTCGCCGGCCGACCTGCCGGCAGCACGCGCCGCCGGCAACGCGCGTCTCGAGGCCATCAAGCTCGAACTCGCCGGCCTGCTGAACCCGTAGCCGCGACCGGCGGCCACCTCGCCGGTAGCGTCCCTCCGACACACCCGTCTTTTCATCCGCACCACGACCAGGAGCCACAGAACATCGCCATGAGCACCCAGAACATCGCCTCGTACATCGACCACACCATCCTGAACCCCGACGCCGCGGCCACCGACATCGCCCGCATTTGCGCCGAGGCAGTGAAGCACTCGTTCAAGTCCGTCTGCGTGAACCCCATCTGGGTGGCCACGGTGAGCGAGGCACTGGCGGGTTCCGGAGTGCTGACGTGCTCGGTCATCGGTTTCCCCTTCGGCGCCACCCCGACGGCGTCCAAGGTCTTTGAGGCGAAGACGGTGGTGGCCGACGGTGCGAACGAGGTCGACATGGTCATTGACATCGCCGCAGCCAAGGCAGGGGACGAAGAGGCGCTGGTGGCCGACATCTCCGCCGTCGCGCAGGCCGTGCACGACGGCGGGGCGATCCTGAAGGTCATCATCGAAACTGCGCTGCTCAGCGACGACGAGAAGGTCCTGGCCTGCCGCGCCTCGGTGCGCGCGGGGGCCGACTTCGTGAAGACCTCGACCGGTTTTGCCGGCGGCGGGGCGACTGTCGCGGACGTCGCGCTGATGCGCGCCACCGTGGGTCCGGACCTGGGCGTAAAGGCCTCCGGCGGGGTGCGTTCGCTGGAAACCGCGCACGCAATGATCGCCGCCGGCGCCACACGTCTTGGTTCCAGCTCCGGAGTTGCTATTGTGGAGGGTGAACAAGGCGCCGAGGGCTACTGATCTCGTATCCCGCACGCGCATTGAAACCCCAGATCATTTTAGGAGATTCGCTGTGTACTCGAACGGCAAGAATGTAGCCCACTCGGGCCAGGGCCACATGGCCGGGAACGTCATCGCCTTGGTGGTGTTCTTCGTCCTGTTTGTCGGGGCCATCTACTCGCTCTCGTTCTGGTCGCTGGACAACGCCTGGCTCCCGGGCATTGCCTGCCTGGTGCTGGCCATGTTGGCCTTCGGCATCCCGCAGCACATCCTGGGCATGTCCGACCGCGACCCGGCGAAGACGTCCTCGCAGCAGGACTAACCGCCTTCGGCGTTTCCCGCTTCAGGGGGAGGCAGCCACCGCGCAGCACCGCTCGTCCGCACACCGCGGACCCGTGTTGCACGCGGTGCCCGCCTCCCCTTTTGCATGCCGCTTCCGCGCCGGTTCCGCCAAGGACCCTACGCGAGGGCAGGGGGCGCGGAGCGCAACGCTGAATTTTCTACAGAGTGTAGAAAATTAGGATTTGCCGCATGTAGGATGAGGTCAGCGGATCCCGCAAGGGATTCGTTCCCCCGACTGAGAATCGAGCGCTTCACCATGGACAACTCTCCACACGGCACCATCATCGTCGGCGTTGACGGGTCACCGCAATCGATTAGCGCCCTGCGCTACGCCGCCACCTTGGCAGCACCCTTGGGCCACGGCCTGGTGGCATTCTCCTCCTGGCTTCCGCGCATTGCACTGGAGGACTACACTCCCGCTTGGGCACCCGAGCAGGACGCCCGCGACTCGCTGGAGAAGTCCATCGAAGAGGCCTTCGGCCAGGACGTCCCGGCAAACCTGGAGCGCAAGGTGGTCATGGGACCGGCGACTCCCAACCTCATCGAGGCTTCCCGGGACGCGGCGATGCTCGTACTGGGCACGCGCGGACGCGGCGGCTTCAAGGGCATGGTCATGGGTTCGGTGTCCAGCTCACTGGCTGCGCACGCCAAGTGCCCGGTGCTGATCCACCATGGGGAATCCGCCTCCGCCTAACGGCGGGCGAACACACGCAGGCCGGGTTCCCTACCCCCCATCGGCGGGCAGGAACCCGGCCTCCCGTTGTTTCGCGCCGGCTACGCCTTGGCGCGCAGCGCCTCAACCTCGAAGATATTGGACAGCACCCCGGAGACCCATTCCAGGATCTGCTCGTCCACCAGGTCCCGTCCCCCAATGGCGGAGGTCTGCGGCTTGGGGATCACGATGGCGCCCAGCGCCGGCTTGTCGGCCGCGCCCTTGTACATCCGGGCCAGGCGCAGCTGGCGCGAATCCGGCAGGTCGGCGATGGCGGCCGGGGCGAACTTGATCATGTTGCCCATCATCGCCACGTCCGTTAGTCCCAGCGCGCGGGCGCGGATGCGGATCCGGGCGACCTCCAAGAGGTTCACCACCGGCGCCGGCGGCTGCCCGTAGCGGTCCACCAGCTCGGCCAGGACATCCTCGAGCGCCGCGAAGTCGGTGGCGGCGGCGATCTTCCGGTAGGCCTCCAGGCGCAATCGCTCCCCCGGCACGTAGTCGTGCGGCAGGTGCGCGTTGACCGGCAGCTCGATCTTCATCTCCGCGGTCTTCTCGTCGGCCTCGCCCTTGAAGTCGGCCACCGCCTCGCCCACCAGGCGCAGGTACAAGTCGAAGCCGACCCCGGCGATGTGTCCGGACTGTTCCCCGCCGAGCAGGTTGCCTGCCCCGCGGATCTCCAGGTCCTTCATGGCCAGCTGGTAGCCCGAGCCCAGTTCGTTGTGCGCGGCCACGGCCTTGAGCCGCTCCAGCGCAACCTCGCCCAGCGGCTTCTCCGCATTCCACAGGAAGTAGGCATACGCCCGCTCCCGGCCGCGGCCCACGCGCCCGCGCAGCTGGTGCAGCTGGGACAGGCCGTAGTTGTCCGCCCGGTCCACGATCAGCGTGTTGGCGTTGGAGATGTCCAGGCCGGTCTCGATGATGGTGGTGGAGACCAGCACGTCGAACTTCTTCTCCCAGAAGTCCTGGATGATCTTCTCCAGCCGGGACTCGCTCATCTTGCCGTGGGCCACCTCGACGCGGGCCTCGGGGACCAGTTCGCGCAGTTCGGCGGCGATCTTGTCGATGGAGGAGACGCGGTTGTGGACGAAGAACACCTGCCCGTCGCGCATCAGCTCGCGGCGGATGGCGGCGGAGATCTGCTTGTCGGTGCGCGGGCCCACATAGGTGAGCACCGGGTGGCGCTCCTCCGGCGGGGTGGCCAGCGTGGAGGTCTCGCGGATGCCGGTCAGGGACATCTCCAGGGTGCGCGGGATGGGGGTGGCGGACATGGACAGCACGTCCACGTTGGTGCGCATCTTCTTGAGCTGTTCCTTGTGCTCGACGCCGAAGCGCTGCTCCTCGTCGACGATCACCAGGCCCAGGTCCCTGAACTGGACCGTGTCGGAGAGCAGCCGGTGGGTGCCGATGACCACGTCCACGGTGCCGTTCTTCAGCCCCTCGATGATGTCCTTGGACTCCTTCGCGGTCTGGAAGCGCGAGAGCGTCTTCACCCGCACCGGGAAGCCGGAGTAGCGCTCGGTGAAGGTTTGCTGGTGCTGGGAGGCCAGCAGCGTGGTGGGAACCAGCACCGCGACCTGCTTGGAGTCCTGCACGGCCTTGAACGCGGCGCGCACCGCGATCTCGGTCTTGCCGAAGCCCACGTCCCCGGAGACCAGCCGGTCCATCGGGATCTCGCGCTCCATGTCGGCCTTGACCTCGTTGATGGTGGTCAGCTGATCCGGGGTCTCCACGTAGGCGAAGGCCTCCTCCAGCTCCGCCTGCCAGGGGGTGTCGGTTCCGAAGGCGTGGCCGCGGGAGGCCATGCGGGCGGAGTAGAGCCGAATCAGGTCCCCGGCGATCTCCTTGACGGCCTTGCGCGCCCGGGACTTGGTGCCGGCCCAGTCCGAGCCGCCCATCTTGGACAGCGTCGGGGCCTCGCCGCCGACGTACCGGGTGACCTGGTCCAGCTGGTCGGTGGGCACGAAGAGCTTGTCACCCGGCGCGCCGCGCTTGGCCGGAGCGTACTCCAGGACCAGGTACTCGCGCTTGGCGTCGGCCCCGCCGGCGACCTTGCGGGCGATCAGTTCAACGAATCTGGCGATGCCGTGTTGCTCGTGCACGACGAAGTCGCCCTCGGCGAGGGTCATCGGGTCCACCGCGTTGCGCCGCTTGGCGGCCAGCCGCTTGGCCCCGCTCGGGGCGTAGGCGCTGGAGCGGCCCAGGAGGTCCGCCTCGGTGAGGAAGCCGAGCTTCAGGGAATCGAGCGCAAAGCCGCGCCCGGCCTGCGCGGTGGTGATCTCGATGAGCCCGGGGGTGGGCGCCTCGTCGAGCGAAGCGATGCGGTGGGTGGGAATGTCGGCGTCGTGGAAGAGCTCGGCCAGGCGCTGGGCGGGGCCGGGACCGTCGGTTGCCACCACGATCGACCAGTCGTCCTTGATGCGCCCGGAAATGAATCCGAGCATCTCGGCGACGTCTCCCTGGTAGCCGCGCGGCTCGCGGGCATTGATGCGGATCGAGTCGGCCTCGGGCAGCAGTTCGGCGTCGGTGCCCAGCGAGGTCACCGACCACCAGGAGACCTTGGCGGCCTGCGCGTCGCTGCGGGTGGTGGCCAGCGAGGTGAAGTTCCCGGCCTCCAGCTCGGCCGCGGCGGCCTGCGCCTGCGCCTGGGACAGGTCAAGGGGTGCGGCCCCGCCGTCGGAGGCGGTGGCCCAGGCGGCGGCCAGGAACTCGGCGTTGGTCGCCTCCAGGTCGTGGGCCCGGGCGCGGACCCGTTCCGGTTCCATGACCAGGGCGATGGACTCGGCCGGCAGCGCCGAGAGCAGCGGCACCATGGCATCGACCAGCAGCGGGGCCAGGGATTCCATGCCCTCCACCGCCAGGCCGCCGGCGATCTTGGCGAGCATGTCCCTCGCCGCGGGCATCTGGGACTGCAGCTTGGCCGCCCGCGACATCACCGATGGGGTGATCAGCAGTTCGCGGCAGGGCGGGGCCTGGATCCGGGTGGGTGCCTCGTGCTCCAGCGACCGCTGGTCGGCGATGGAGAAGAAGCGCATGGCCTCGATCTCGTCGCCGAAGAAGTCGATGCGCACCGGGTGGTTCAGCGTGGGCGGGAAGACGTCAAGGATGCCGCCGCGCACCGCGAACTCGCCACGGTGGGTGACCATGTCAACGCGCGCATAGGCGGCATCGGCCAGCGCCCTGACCACGGCGGAGAACTCGTATTCGTCGCCCACCTGCAGGTGGACCGGCTCCAACTTGCCCAGGCCGGCGACCAGGGGCTGGATGACGGCGCGGATCGGGGCCACGACCACCTGAAGCGTCGGGTCCTTGGTCTCCAGCCGGCGCAGCACATCCAGGCGCCTGCCCACGGTGTCCGAGCGCGGGGAGAGCCGCTCGTGGGGCAGCGTTTCCCAGGAGGGGAATTCCGCCACGGCAGCCTCGGGGAGGTAGCTGTGCAGGGCGGCAACCAGCTCCTCGGTCTCGCGGCCGGTGGCTGTCACCGCCAGCACCAGCCCGTCGGCGACCTTCGAGCGCAGCGCCTCGACGGTTTCCGCGGTGATGACCGCTCGCATCCCGGAAGGGGCGGCGATCTCCAGCTCGTTGGCGCGGGCGGCGTACCCGGTGGCGGCATTGGATCTGACGCGGGAAAAGGAGGTGTCGGTTCGCAATGCGGTGCGCAGGCCGTGAAGCGCCATCGGCTGGGGTCCTTTCCGAAGACTGATGCGCGCACAACACAAGTACCCGAGATCCATGCCGGGTCCCGGGGTGCGCCATTCAAGCGTACCGCCGCGGGCAGGCAAGCCCGGTACGCTGGTGGGGTTGTATCAATATTGGTTCGGCCAATCTATTTTACGGAGTTTTGCCCCATGGCCCTTAACGCCACCACAGACCTGACACACGCCCCCGACGCCGTCATCGCCACACTGGCCGACCGCGACTTCGCCGAGCACCTGACCGGACTGGTCGGCGGATCGCTCAAGAGCTTCGATATTTCCGGCGACACCGCCGCGGCCTTCACCCTGACCACCGTCCGCACCCTGCCGACCGACCGCGCCCCGGAAATGGCCCGGAAATTCGTGGGCCAGACGGTCGAGGTCACCCAGGTCGAGTCCTGGTCGGCACCGGCCGCCGACGGATCGCGGGAAGCAACACTGAAGCTCACCGTCGGTTCCCTGCCGGTATCGGTGGCCGGCACCGAATCCCTGCGGGCCACCGAAGCGGGATCGGCCCTGGGCGTGGAGGCCACTGTGTCCTCCTCCATTCCGTTCGTGGGCGGAAAGATCGCCTCGGCCGCCGAGCCGTTTATCTCCAAGGCACTCTCGCTGCAGGGCGCCAAGGTGTCCGCCTGGATCGAACGCGGCTAAATACCGAGGCTTCGCCCGCCGCGGCGGGTGCCGGACCTTGGCACAATGACCGGCGCGTTGCTGACCACCTTGGGCAGCCACGCGCCGGTCTTTGTCTTTCGGGCAGGCTGCCGCCGCAGGGCACCTCCACGCGCCCCAAGATGAAGCGTCCATTGGTCTCCTGAGGCTGCCGGATGTGCACTGGGACACCCTTAGGCGATAGTGTTGTCTCTGGTGTGCCGGGAAGTCTGGTCGGCGATAACTTCAGCGTCCCCGAAAGAATTGAAGAAGAACCATGAGCCAATCCCCCACGCCATCGCCGAAACCAAAGACGGTTTTCGGTCCGGGAAGCTATACCGAACACCTGCGCATCGGGGAAATCCTGCGCAGGGAAACCGTCGGCGGACTCGTCCTGATCATTGGCGCCGTCGTTGCGCTCATCTGGGCCAACTCACCGGCATCGGACAGCTACTTCGCACTTCGTGACTTCCACTTCGGTTTCGAGATCTTCGGCATCGACCTGAACCTGTCCCTCGGCCACTGGGCCGCCGACGGACTGCTTGCGGTGTTCTTTTTCCTCGTGGGCCTTGAGCTGAAGAAGGAGTTTGTCGCTGGCGATTTGCGCGACATGAAGCGCGCCATCGTCCCGGTGACCGCGGCCTTTGGCGGCGTGCTGGTCCCGGCGCTGATCTTTGTCGCCCTGAATGCGTCCACCGGCGGGGAAACCCTGCGCGGCTGGGCCATTCCCACCGCCACCGACATCGCCTTCGCCGTTGCGGTGCTGGCCGTCATCGGTTCGAACCTGCCCTCCCCCCTGCGCATCTTCCTGCTGACCCTCGCGGTCGTCGATGACCTGATTGCCATCGTGATCATCGCCTTCGTCTTCACCGAGGATCTGAACCCGCCCTACCTGCTGATGGCGCTGGCCCCCATCGCCCTCTATACCTTCGTGACGCACCAGTGGCCGAAATTCTTTGCCGCGAACCTGTGGGCCCCCTGGGTCATCCTGCTGCCGCTGGGCATCGCAACGTGGGCCCTGGTCTTCGGCTCGGGAATCCACTCGACCATTGCCGGCGTCGTGTTGGGCTTCTGCGTCCCGGTGTTGCGCAAGAACAAGGACGAACTCGACAGGCCCGGCCTGGCCGAGCAGCTCGAGCACCGCTTCCGCCCGCTCTCCAGCGGCTTCTGCGTGCCGGTATTCGCATTCTTCTCCGCCGGCGTGGCAGTGGGCGGCGCTGAGGGATTCGCCTCGGCACTGGGCGACCCGGTGCTCTGGGGCATCGTCTTCGGCTTGGTCTTCGGCAAGCCCATCGGCATCATGGGCGCCACCTGGCTGGTTACCAGATCGTCCAAGGCGAACCTTGATCCGGACACCAAGTGGGGCGACCTGCTGGGCGTGACGTTCCTGGCCGGCATCGGGTTCACCGTGTCGCTCCTGGTCTCCGAGCTGTCCTTCGGCCTGGCGTCGCCGCACTATGACCACGCCAAGGTCGCGATCCTGACCGCTTCGCTGTTGGCCGCCATCCTGGGCACGATTTGGCTGCGGCCGCGCGATCGCCGCTACCGCCTGGTCAACGAGCGAGCCGCCAGGGACGAAGACAAGGACGGCATACCGGACATCTTCCAGAAGCCGGAAAACCTCGGCTAGAAGAATCACCGCATACAGATAGAGCCGGATTGCTGCCCGCGGAAATTTCCAGGGGCAGCCAATCCGGCTCTTTCGGCTTAAGTGAAGTGCGAGCTACTGGTTGGCCGCCAGCAAGGCGGCCTCGGCGGCAACCCACGACAGCATGGCGCACTTGACCCGGGCGGGGAACTTGGAGACGCCGGCAAACGCTGCGCCGTCACCCAGGATTTCCTCGTCCCCGGCCCGACTGCCCCGCGAGCGCATGAGTTCGCGGAATTCCTCAAGGATGGACATGAATTCGTCGCGCTCGATCCCGGTGGCCAATTCACTGAGCACCGAAGCCGAGGCCATGGAGATCGAGCAGCCGTCGCCTTCCCAGGAAACATTTTTCACGATGCTTCCCTCAAGCTGGACACGCAGCTGGATGTGGTCGCCACACACGGGGTTGTGTTGCATCGATTCGCCGTGGGCCACCCCTTCCGGAGCCTCGAGCAACCCGGCGCCGTGCCTGGCCTTGGCATGGTCCAGGATGATTTGTTGGTACAGCTGGTCCAGATCGTTCACTTGCCGACTCCGAAATATCCGCGCACGTCCGACACCGCATTGAGCAGGGCGTCGACGTCGCTGGTGGTGTTGTAGAGGTAGGTGCTTGCCCGGGTGCTGGAGACAACGCCCAGTGCCCGGTGCAGTGGTTGGGCGCAGTGGTGGCCCACGCGCACGGCGATGCCGCGCGAATCCAGGAACTGGCCCACGTCGTGCGGGTGCACGCCTTCGATGACGAAGGGGGCGGTGCCGATGCGTGCCGCGCCCTGGGCAGGGCCCAACACGCGCACCCCCGGGATACCGTCCAGGCCGGTGAGCATCCGCTCACCCAGGTTCTCTTCCCATGCAGCGATGCGGTCCATGCCCACTTCACGCAGGTATGCGACGGCGGTGGCCAGGGCGTGGACCTGCGAAATCCTCTGGGTTCCGGCTTCGAAGCGCATGGGGGCCGGGAGGTACTCGGCCTTCTCCATCGTCACCGAGGTGATCATGGATCCGCCGGTGAGGAAGGGCGGCATGGCATCAAGCAGTCCGGCCCGTCCATAGAGTCCACCGATGCCGGTGGGGCCGAGCATCTTGTGTCCGGAGAACGCCATGAAGTCCACGTCGAGGGCCTTGACGTCCACGGGCAGGTGCGGGACCGACTGGCAGCCATCGAGGACCGTCAGTGCGCCGACATTGCGGGCCAGCGCCACCAGTGCCGCAACATCGGTCACGGTGCCCAGGACGTTGGAGACGTGCGTGAAGGCCACCACCTTGGTGGCGGGGGTAATGATCGAGCCGGCGAGGTCCATGCGCAGGGCGCCTGATTCGTCGACGGGAATGTACTTAAGGGTGGCGCCGGTACGCAGCGCCAGCTCCTGCCAGGGAATCAGGTTGGCATGGTGTTCGAGCTCGGTGACGACGATTTCGTCCCCTGCTCCGAGTGCGAAGGCACGGGCTGCATCTCCCCCGAGGCCCGCACTGGCATTGCCAAAGGAGTAGGTGATGAGGTTCAGCGCCTCGGTGGCGTTCGAAGTCCACACCACTTCGTTGTCCTTGGCCCCGATGAAGCGCGCCACGTCGGTGCGGGCCTGCTCAAAGATGTCCGTGGCCTCGACGGCCAGGGAGTGGGCACCGCGGTGGACTGCGGCATTGAAGTTCTCGTAGTAGTGCTGTTCGGCCTCGTAAACGCAGCTGGGCTTTTGCGAGGTGGCCCCGGAATCCAAATACGTCAGCGGCACTCCGTTGACGTTGCGACCCAAGATGGGGAAGTCTGCCCGCAGCCGCGAGACTTCAATGTCATCCAAGGCCTTGGGAAGGGTATCTTGCGTCGTGGGCAATGCACTGGACACGTTGGGATCCTCCGAAGTTCGTTTCATGCCGCCTTCGCCGCAACGGCTGTGCGCCGCACTGTGCGGCTGGTTCCGTGGGACGATCGTGATTACGGCATCATTTGCTTCGCTAATTCTCCCACGTTCAGGCCTTCATGGCACATAAGTCAACCCTTACCAATGTGTCCCCGGCCCGGAATTTGGCCCAAAAAAGTCGCCGGCAGCCGATTGGGGGTGGTCCCCGGCCTCAGGGGGCCACCCCCAATCGGCCCCTCTTGTTCCTGGGACCAATAATGGCACGTCAATCGGCGACCGGACGGCTTCGCTGTGAAGCGCCACGGATCCCGGAACTAGTCGTGGAATTTGCGCAGCGCCGATTCCAGTCCGTGATTCACCAGTTCCTCCACGGCGTCGGCCGCCGCATCGGTCAGGAACGGCAGGGACTTCTTTTCGTCCTTCGAGAAGTCCTTGAGCACGTAATCCGCTGTCTCCATGCGACCGGGAGGCCTCCCCACGCCCACTCGCACCCGCAAATAGTCCTTGGTGCCCAGGGCCTTGGAAATGTCTCGCAGCCCGTTGTGGCCGCCTTCGCCACCCCCGAGCTTGAGCTTCACGGTGTCGAAGGGAATATCGATCTCGTCGTGCACGGCAATGACGTGTGCGGGATCGATGCCAAAGAACTTTGCCAGATTGGCCACGGGTCCACCCGAGAGGTTCATATAGGTCATCGGCTTCGCCAGAACGAGTCTGGGCCCGCCAATGCCCATGCGTCCCTCGAGGATTTGCGCCCGGGAGCTGTGGGTCTTGAACTTTCCGCCGATGCGCGCGGCAAGTTCGTCGACGGCCATCTGGCCAACATTGTGCCTGTTATGCGCGTAGCCGGGCCCGGGGTTTCCGAGCCCGGCTACGAGCCAGGTTTCGCTAGTCATGCGACAACCAATATCGAGATAATTACTCGGCGGAAGCTGCCGATTCCTCGTCTGCTTCCGAAACTGCGGCATCGATCGTAGCAACGACGACGCTGCCTTCGATGGCCAGGGCGGTGCCCTCCGGCAGGATCAGGTCCGATGCGAGGATCTGGGTTCCCGCGGTCAGGCCGGAGACGTTGGCAACAACGTGCTCCGGAAGGGCGACTGCCTCGGCTTCGACGGCGATGACCGCGTGGTCCAGGGACAGGGTCGAACCGGCGGTGAGTTCACCCTGGATCTGGACGGAAACCTCGACGATGACCTTTTCGCCCTTCTTGACGATCAGGAGGTCAAGGTGGTCAACGGTCTGGCGAAGGGCGTGGCGCTGGATGTCCTTCACCAGGGTGACGGTGTCTTCGCCCTCAACCGAGATGTTCAGCAGGGCGTTGGAGCCACGGACTGCAAGGGTGGTGGCGGCGGCCGGCAGCAGGACGCGGACCGGATCGGTGCCGTGGCCGTAGATCACTGCAGGGATCTTGCCGGCGCGGCGGGCCTGGCGTGCGGCGCCCTTGCCGAAGTCGGTGCGCAGTTCGCCGTCGAGGGTGATGATGTTGCTCATGGTGTTCTCCTTGTGGAAGATGATTAATTGGTTCCTGCCCCGCTCGGGCCTAGAAGCATCATCATCCGATTCCTGCAAAGGAGAAGGACGCGTAGTGCGTTTCTAGCCTCGTCGATAACGGACCCCCATTTGCATGGGGTTCCCTCGCCTGGGCACAAGTAGATATTTTAGCAGGGCGCGGGCATCCGGGGAAATCGTGCAAGATCCAGGACTGGACCCTTAACGGAAGCGGACCCCGACGCGGCTCCCAAGTGGGAGGCGCATCGGGGTCCGGCATCAAGCCGATGTCCCGCGGGACGGGTTCCTAGGCGTCGCCGTCAAAAAGGCTGGTGACCGAGCCGTCTTCGAAGACTTCCTTGATGGCCCGTGCCAACAAGGGGGCGATCGAAAGCACCGTCAAGGTTTCGAAGCGCTTGGATTCCGGAATCGGCAGGGTGTTGGTCACCACGACCTCGCGTGCACCGGACTCGGCCAGGCGCTGCGCGGCCGGGTCGGAGAACACGGCATGCGTGGCGGCGATGATGACGTCCTTGGCACCGGCGTCCTTCAGCACCTTCACGGCGCCGGCAATGGTTCCCCCGGTGTCGATCATGTCGTCGATCAAGACACAGGTGCGGCCCGCGACCTGGCCGACGACGGTCTTGGAAACGGCCTGGTTCGGGACCGTCAGGTCGCGGGACTTGTGCACGAAGGCCAGCGGAGCCCCGCCGAGGCGTTCTGCCCACTGTTCGGCCACGCGGACGCGACCGGTGTCGGGGGAAACCACGGTGACCGGGTCGTCCCCGACAACATTGCGGATGTGGTCGGCCAGCAACGGGATGGCGAAGAGGTGGTCGACCGGGCCGTCAAAGAAGCCCTGGATCTGCGCGGTGTGCAGGTCAACGCTCATGATGCGGTCGGCACCTGCCACTTTGAACATGTCGGCAACCAGTCGAGCCGAGATCGGCTCGCGGCCACGGCCCTTCTTGTCCTGTCGGGCGTATGGGTAGAACGGGGCCACGACGGTGACCCGCCGGGCCGAGGCGCGCTTCATGGAGTCAACCATGATCAGCTGTTCCATGAGCCAGTTGTTCAGCGGTGCCGGGTGGGCCTGGATGACAAAGACATCCTTGCCTCGCACCGATTCGCCGGAGCGTACATAGATCTCGCCGTTGGCGAAGTCGTAGGCACTCATCGGAAGCAGTTCGGTCCCAAGGGCCGCTGCCACCTCTTCGGCAAGCTCGGGGTGGGCACGCCCGGAAGCCAGCACCAGCTTCTTATCGACGTTATGGCTCAGTTCGCTCATGGGATCGCTTTCTCGCTCAGACGGGGATCGGAAATGATGTGGAGGGTTACTTGGCCTGGTCCGCGGATTCCGCGGTCACGCCGGAATCCAGTGCGGACTTGAATGCGGCTTCCGCGGCGGGGGAACCGGGACGCTTGGACATCGTCCAGCCCTCGGTATTTCGTTGCGGTGCCACGGTCAGGGCAAGGGCCCCCGCCGGAACGTTTTTGCGCACGATGGCGCCCGCACCTGTGTATGCGCCGTCACCGATGCTCACGGGTGCGACAAACACGGTGTTGGAGGCGGTGCGCACGTGCGAGCCGATGACGGTGCGGTGCTTGTTGACGCCATCGTAGTTGGCGGTGATGTTGCCACAGCCGATGTTGGTGTATTCACCGATTTCGGCGTCCCCGGCGTAGCCCAGGTGCGAGAGCTTTGAGCCACGGCCGACGACAATGTTCTTGGTCTCGTAGAAGGCTCCGATCTTGGCGTCGGGGCCGAGATTGGTCTTGGGGCGCAGGTAGGCGAAGGGGCCGACCGATGAGCCATCGGCAATGATGGACTCGGTGACGTCCGAGCGGACGATCTTGGCGCCGCGCCCGACCTGGGTGTTGGTCAGGGTGGCGTCAGGGCCGATGACCGCATCGGTTCCCACGGCGGTGCTTCCATGCAGCTGGGTGCCCGGCTTGATGGTCACGTCGTTGGAAAGTGCCACCTCGACATCGATCCAGGTGGTTTCCGGGTCGATGATGCTGACGCCTGCGCGCATCCACTTTTCGAGGATGCGGCGGTTCATTTCCTTGCCCAATGCGGCCAGTTGGACCCGGTCGTTGGCGCCCTCGACCTGCCAGGCGTCCTCCGTGACGACGGCCGCGACGCGTCCCCCCGTGGACCGGGCGATGCCCAGCACATCGGTGAGATACATCTCGCCCTGCGCGTTGTCGGTCGTGACCTCGGCCAATGCCGAACGCAGGACCTCGGCGTCAAATGCGTAGATTCCGGAGTTGACCTCTCGGATTGCGCGTTCTTCGTCGCTTGCATCCTTGTGTTCGCGGATGCCGGTCACCGTTCCGTCCTCTGCACGCAGGATGCGGCCGTATCCGGTGGCATCTTCCAGCAGTGCGGTAAGCACCGTGACGGCATTGCCTTCGCGGTCGTGGGTGGCAACCAGCTCGGACAACAGCTCGGTGGTCAGCAACGGGACGTCGCCGTACGTGACCACGATCGTGCCTTCCAATGCCGGGTCCAGCTTTTCGAGGCCCAGTTGCACGGCTCGTCCGGTGCCCGGGATTTCATCCTGGTCGGCGATGACGACGTTCGGCTTGACCTGCAGGAGGTGCTCGACAACGCGTTCGCGTTCAAATCGGACCACCGCCACCAGCGTTTCGGGGTCGAGCCCCTCAGCTGCGGCAAGGGCGTGCCCCACCATTGAGCGACCGCCGATTTCATGCAGGATCTTGGGTTTTGCCGATTTCATCCGGGTTCCTGCGCCTGCGGCGAGAACGATGACAGCGGCTGGTGCGTTGGCGTGAACGCTCAAGATTGGTACTCCCCTGCTACATTGGCTAGCCGGACCGGCCGGGCCAGGCCTCATCATTCTATCCCGGCGAAACACCGGGATTTTCAATGATTGATGAGTTCCGCCCATAGGATTCGAACCTATACTCCACAGCTCCAAAGGCTGGGGTGCTGCCATTACACCAGGGCGGAATGTGCGTTGAGCTTGCCTCACCGGCACAGTGAACTATTCTGCCACGACTGTAGGCATCGATGCGACTTGAACGACGTCGGCGCGTTCATCCTTTGTTCACACCACCGTGACTAGGCATGGTTTATGTCATTCCTGTGCTTACCATGTTGCTTATGAGCCCCACCGCACGCCCGCGCACGCGAATGACCGGAGTCCAACGCCGGCTTCAGCTGATCGATATCTCACGCCAGCTATTCTCCTTGCGGGGCGTAGACGGAACCACGATCGAAGAAATCGCCCGCGCTGCGGGTGTGTCCAAGCCCATCGTCTATGAGCACTTTGGTTCCAAGGAAGCTCTCTATATGGAAGTGGTCACGAACGAATACCGGGAGTTGCTGTCGCGGATCACGGAATCACTCTCCGGTGACGACTCCTCACGGGTGTTGCTGGAGAAAGCAGCGCTCGCGATCTTGACCTACATAGAGGACTGCACCGAAGGATTCCGCATCCTGGTTCGCGATGCCCCGCCGTCCCAGCCCGAGGGCACGTATTCCACCCTGCTGACCAAGGTGACCGAGCAGGTCGAGCACATCCTGGCCGACGAGTTTTCACGCCGCGGGTTCAGCGCCGAGGACGGATCCATCTACGCGCAGATGCTCGTGGGTATGGTCGCCATGACCGCGCAGTGGTGGCTGGATGCCCGGCACCCCGACAAGCGCACGGTTGCCGCCCATGTGGTGAACCTGGCTTGGTACGGGTTGACCGGCCTGCGCAAGGATCCTGCGCTCCAAGACCAGCAGGCCCGGCAGTCCCCGACAGCCGAGGTTCCGCCGGCGGAGTAGTCGGACCGGATTCTCCAGGTGACATTCCTGCCAGCGGTGGTGGTCGGGCAGGCCTGCATCGTTGGCCCTGACTGCACTTCTGGATGGTTCAGGACTTGTTGCTCCCCGCCTGGCACTCCACTGGATCTGTTGCCCGTTCGGGCGCGCAGTTTCGCTCCGTAAGGAATCAGTACCGCTTAATCGCTGTCCCCGAGGCGGTGGATTCCATGTGCCCGGGGTTCGGCAACCCCCAGCGACACGTGGAACGCCCGAATCCCGCGGCCCCCCGCGTCACGGCGGAGACGGACAAAGCCCGCGGCACCCATGAGAAGAAGGCTGATAAATCCGGCAACGGGTGACCACCAACCTGCAACGGCCATTGCCGTCGCCACAAAGGTTGTGGCGCACAAGCTCAAGACCAGGGCCATGGCCAAGGTGTCACCCCCGTCCCCCGGACGCATCCGCAGAGCCCACCCGTAGCCCGGCACGAAGAGAGAGAAAACCACGGCACTGATCAAACGGACTGCTTCCACTTCAAGCAAGAGCACAATGTAGATAATCGTCACCACGATGACGACGGGCCCGGTGCCAATGATGCGCAGGGCACTCATTGGTTCCTGCCCACGTCCGAAAGCCTGAAAACGGTGGCGTCGGTCGTCTCATAGGCAATCTCAAATCTGTCGGATTGCCGCAATTCCTCCTCGATCCGTTCCAGGCTCCCTTCCGGCATGGACTGCTCGGCGTTGACGGCAATTTTTTGGCCCCGGGTAATCAACACGTATCCTTCGGTGTATTTGCTGTCGACGAGCCATGCGGAAAGCCTGACGGCAGGGTCCGACAGCAACCCGCGAATCGATTCTTCCGGTTCACGGTCCAACGGCACATATGTGAACTTCTCATAGTCGATGAAACGCGCCGGATAGTTTGGGCTCCCTTCAACGAGCAAGGAGCCGGGCGCCGCATGCGTGTATACCCAGCTCGAGGCTTCAACCTCTTCAGGGGGAAAGTAGTTCTGCTGTTCCTTGCCGTAATAGCCGAGCAGAAACCCCGGAGTGACCAGTGCGATGACAACACCGGCAGACACGAGGCTTCGCAAGGGAAAGCCCTGGCCGTCGCGCGGGAGACACGTTTCGGCGGCGAGTATGGCAATGAACGGCGAAGCGAACAGGAACGCCCGGAACAGCACCTCTCCACCGAAGCCAGTGGTCAACACCAAGATTCCGGGCAGCAGCATGAGGATCGCGGCGATGCCGCGCGCCCCCATGCCGTCCCAGCGGTGCCAAGTGCCTTGCTTGTTCCGGTTCGACCAAATGCCGAAGACCGACAACAGGCCGGCGATGGCAACGGTGGACCGGCCGCCCCAAACCACAAGCAGTGCCGTGCCCGTGATGGCATTCGCCTTTTCGAGGGTCTGGTCTGCGTTGTCCACGACATTGCCGAATTCCGAGACTAGCTCCCGCAAGTTGGGAAGTGTGTAGTCCAAGGCCCCGGTAAAGGCCCACCCGGCTATGACCGTCAGCGCAACGATCGGCAGTTGCCACGCATTGGTGCGTCGTAGTGCAGTCAACGCAACAACCGCCATCAGCATCATCAGGGGCGTGATCTGATGGGTGAGGGCAACCGCGGCGACGATCACGGCAAACGGACCAATCATGGCCACATGTGACATCGGCCTGAGCATCAGCCCGACCATGGCCAAATAGAGGATCAAGCCGACGGCCTGCGGGGAGAAGTAATCCTGCCCCACCCAGTTGATGAGCAGGAAGAACATCAGGCCCAGCCAGATCAACGTGCGGTTCCGTGTAAGGCCCCTGAAGACGTAGCGCAATACGATCACGGTGGACAGGTTGAAGACCACGGGGGCCCAGGAGGCAATTTGGAGCACGTCGGATTGCCCGGAGAGGTCAGTGAGAAGGGCGCCGCCGGCAAAGAACCCCGGCCAGTTTTGGTAGATTTGCCCCGCGTCAAGGGTGGTGTCTACCGATCCGTGCCGCTGGATGTACTCGACGATGCCAACGTGTTTATAGGCCCACGAATAGCGAAGGGTGCCGTATAAAACCGCCGGTGTGCCGTGGATCAACACGATGTAGGTGACCAGGAAGATACCGAGCACCCAGCTTGGCAGACCCTTGTACAGGCTGGCCAGGAAGCCTCCAAGGAGAAGCGCCAAGGCAAACGCCGTCACGGGAGTGAACAGGCTCAGCAACCCCAGGACGCCCATGTCACGGGGCTCCGCACCGCTGAAGCTCCAGGCCCAGAGTGCCACGGCCACGAGGGGAATCGCCAAGCTCAACGCAATGCTTCTCATGTGCGTGGCACTCCCGGTGCCAGGGGCTGCCGGCGGTGTTGCCGGGACCTCGCCGTGGATATTCGACCCATGACGGCCACTCGATGTGGTTTGCGTTTTCATTGCCGCTCCCCGGCAGTCGCAATGGTGTTGGGCCAGGGTTTTGGCCAGTTAGTGCCCCGTGCCTTCGGCACTCCGCAGGCATTGTGTGCAGTGGGAGAGGAATGTCCGGTCCGCTCCAGTTTGCGTTTGGTCCTCCGTGAATGGTGCAGTCGTCCGGCCCCATCGACGAATGAACGCCATCCACGCTCGTTGTCCCACAGGCCCGTGCGCCCCGTCATCAGCAGGAACACCGCTGTGATGCTGTGGATCATCAGGATCGCCAGTCCGATGCCGGCAAGCCCCCACGTGTGCAGGGCATACCATCCGCCCACCCAGGTGCTGATCGAAATAAACGCATACACCCCTACGACCGCGCGCATGTTTCCGCGCACCCTGGCCGTGCTGACGCTTATGCCTACGATCAGGTGCGGGATTGCCGACGCCAAGATAAGTTGCAGGGTCGACGTCGCGTTTTCCGCGTAGTGCGGTCCCATCAAACGCAGAACAAACGGGGCAAAAACAATGCCTAGGATCGCGGCCGGAACCACCAGTTGGGCGCCATGAAACAACGCCCTGCGTGCGTATGCAGTTGCATGGGCCGGGTCGTGTACCGATTCGGCAATCAAGACGCTTCCCACGTTGCTGACGATCAGGTACAACGATTCCCCGATGGCGTTGGCAATGTACCAGTACGCGCTGGCTTCGGCTCCGGCGACCTGGAGCACGATCAATGTCAGGACATCGTTGGTCGCAAACCAAAGCATGGTTGCCAGATGGTCGGACGCGGCAAAACGCACAATGCTTGATATCGGAACCCGCGTTTCCTTCGCCGGCCGGGAATCCCGGGCCGCAGCTTGGCGCGCGTACCGCAGAGCCAGTGCCGTGATAAGAAGCACCGCCAGCAAGGCAGGGATCATGGTTGCCGCAAAAATTGCCCATGTGGCGGCACCGGCGAACAACGGAAGCAGGGCGATCTTGAACACGGATGCGAGGCCGTTCTGAATCGGGACCCAGCCGGTACGGCGCAGACCGATGAGCACTTGATCCTGCAACACGTAGAGCACCCATGTCGCCGTGCCAACGACAAAGACAAGCATCGCCACCGGGTTGTCGCGAAGGAAGCCAAGTTTTTCGGCCCACAGGGGTTGTCCCAGAAGGAAGATCCCTGCCGCAAACATGGCGGCCCCGGCGCAGAACGCGTAGCAGCTCATGATGATCCGTGCTGTGCCGGATCCGGCCGCAGGCAGGAATCGAATCAGGCCGTTGTTCATCCCCAAGGTTGCAAAGTTGGCAAGCAAGGCGACGGTCGACATCAGTGCCACACCAATGCCGACTGCCGAGGTGGGGAGCCATCGGGCGGCGAGCGCCCAGAAGGCAAGCCCCAGCACGGAGGTGAGTCCGGTGCCGATAATGAGGGCATCGGCACTGCGTCGTAACGGATCGTTGAACCGTGCCCTGAGCGAGCTGGCAATGCCGATCTTCTCGCTAGTCATTTTTCAGGATCCGGACGTGGTCAATGCTCATCGTCGCGGGAAAAACCGTTGACTCGTCGGGGTTTCCGGGAAAGTCTCCCCCGACGGCAAGGTTCATCACCAGGTACATGGGTTCATCCGGAACCCGTTCGTCGTCCAGCTGCCACACCTGCTTTCCGTCCAGGAAGAACTTCAGCCGACCGGGCGTCCAGTCCAGCCCGACGGTGTGCCAGCCTTCGGTGAGCGTGTATCCGCCGGGGACCGCATATTTATGGCCGAGCGAGCGTTCCGCGTCGTTCTTTGGATGCATGCGCATCCGAAGTATCCCCGGTTTATGGCCCAGCAATTCCAGCAAGTCGACCTCGGGGACCGGTTCCGTGCTTGCCGGAAGCATCCAGATCGCCGGCCATAGTCCACGGCCCGCCGGCATTTTGAGCCGGACCTCGACCTTTCCGTAGGTGAACGCGAATTTCGCCGGCTTATCGTATGCCGGGGGTCCGGTCGTGACCATGCCCGAGGCATAGTCGAACGGTTTGCCCTCCGAGTCGTAAACCCGGCGATCCTCCGCCGTCAGGTTCAGGATCCCGTTGGCGATTTTCGCTTGCTCCGGCATGTACCATTCGAGCTCGTTATTCGTGGCAATGGTGCAACCACCCTTGTCCCACCAATGGCACCGATTCCAGATCGACTCATTCAGGGTGTTTTCATCAAAACGTTCATCCAGCAAGATCCTTTCGTCGGCCGGTTCGACGGGCACCACGGATGCCCCCGGTTCGGATTCTCCCGCCGGATCTGCAGGTTTCCCCTGCCTCGGGGAATCATTGGTTCCCGTCGTTCCGACCGCCGAGGCAAGCGGCGAAAAATCCGTGTCAAGGATTTGATGGCGGGTGCTGGTGGCCAATGAGAAAACCAGGGACAGTGCAATTGCAGCACCAATCGCTGCTCCCCAGATCCTGTTAAACATCGCGGAATCCCAACAGGCGTTTTACGAGTCCGCGTATGGCGGCATCTGCGCGGGTCCACGGCAGGCGGTCCAACCGCAACTCGGCATAGTCGTAGGCAACTGCTCCCAGCTTCTCCTTGAACTGTGCCAGGGCCTCCGATTCGCCGGACTCCCCCATATGGTATGTGGTGCACCCCAATTCACAGGCACGTTCCATGTTTTTCCACTGCACCAAATATCCCGCGCCGCTCTTGCCGACCCGTTCGCGGTCCATGGCACCGAGCGTGTAATGGGCGGTACCGGCCAACATGACAATCGAGCCGGCCGCGGGTTTGCCGTCTACGTATGCGATCGTCACCTGGTACCCACTGCCCAGATGTCGGGCCAGCAATTGCAATTTGCCCAAGGGGTCACGCCGTTTGGCGCGGACATGAGCCAACGCCCGCGGCTCATGCTGTTGCCCCGCCCACCGGTCAATCGACAGAAGGTACAGGGCATAGAAGTCGCGCAGGAGTGCATCGGTGTGGCCCATTTCGATGCGCACGCCTTCACGCTCGGCCATGCGGACGTGGCGGCGCGAGGACTGGGACATGCCCTTCCAGACGCTTTCGGCACCGCCACTGAGGTCTACTGCGTGGGCACGACGCGGGATGGCGAGCACCCCCTCGTCGACGGCATCGGCCCACGCCTGCCATTTCTTCGGGTCCGGCCAGATGCCTATGCGCTGTAGACGAAGTTTACGCAGGTCATGCAGGATCGCCCGAGTCGTTTCTGCATCCGCTTCCGCCCCCACCAAGCCGCCGACTCCCCAGCCCGGTGGGTAGGACTGAAGCCATCCGCCCAGTCCGGCAAGTCCTCGACGTTGGACCAGCGGAAGCAGGAATTCGCGGCCGTCGGCAAAGCTGTAGAGCCTGCTGGCGTCCCGATAGCGGCCGCCGGAAGTCAGCGCATCGACCCACTCGGGGGCGTGGTCGGGTAGCGCCTCCTGGTCGGCGTCCAGCATGCTGCGCCATTTTTTCCGGGGAACCGGTGATACCACCACTGGTTCAAGCATTGGATCCCCACCTCGCCTTTGACGCACGGAACCGGCGCGCCTGCCGCCAGACGTGGGTACGCCAGCGTTCCTGTGGGCGGGCCCGTTTCACGGCCGTGCCTGCCAACACCGCTTCAAGGTGTTCCACGCTGCAATCGGCCATCACCGTATACCGGGCCAGGGCGAAAGGGTCGTCCTGCGGATGACTCAGTGCGTTGCGCACGGCCGCTGCCGAGGAGTACCCGGCCTCGATGACCATTTGCCTGACTGCCTTGTCGTGATAGCCGTGCGGGTAGGCGAAGGTGTCCACCGGCCGCTCGATCAGTTCTTCCAGGGCCTTTTTGCTTCCGGCGATTTCCCGGGATGCGGCCTCCCGTCCTATGCAGTCAAGTTGCGGGTGGGTCACGCTGTGCGCACCCATCTCGACGCCGTCACCGGCAAGCTCCCTGATGGCCGAGCCGTCAAGCATGGGCAGTTCCCCGGCGCCCACCGGCCCAAGCCATTCGCTGCGACCACCGACCACTCCCGTTGTCACATACAAGGTGGCCGGCAATCCGCGATGCTTCAACACCGGCCAGGCATTCGAGGCGAAATCGGCGAATCCATCATCGAAGGTCACCGCAACGCTCCGAGGCGGCACTTCGGCACCCGATCGGATCAGGTTGACCACTTCCCCGACGGACAGCCCCGTGTACCCGAGCCTGAGCAGCGCATCCATGTGGTCGGCGAACAGCTTGCATGTCACTGCCCAAGGGCCGAAGCCCACGGGTGCATCGTCCTGGACGGAATGGTAGAGCAGGATCGGGATCACCGTGTTCATGGTGTTCCCCCTGCAACGATCTGGCGCTTCAGGTGGCGTCGGCTTCGCAGGTACCTCCAGGGCCCGGACAGGAGGCCGCGCCGGTGTTCGCGCAGCAGATCCCTTGGATAGGGCGGAAGCCCGGCGACGACAGGCGGGTTCATGATGTTGGTTGCGCGCGACCGCAGGATTGAGGCATTCCCGGCAAATGCGAGCACCATGCGCGGATCGTGCATAAGACAGCGCATCAGGTGCGCCCCCAGTCCGGCACCGTATCCGTAGACCTGGCGGCGCAGCGCAGCATAGTCTCGGTGGTGCGGATGCAAAACGATCGCGGCCGGTTCATACACGAGCCGGTTCCCCGAAGCCAGGACGTCATGGAATGCCGCCAAGTCGTCGCCACCCATCGCCACGGTTCCGGTGCCCAGGGCGGCTTCGAATCCCCCGGCATTTTGCAGGTACCTTGTCTGGAACGCCATGTTGGCCCCGGATCCGCAGGCTCCGGAGGTGTACGGCATCAGGGGAAACTCTGCATTGCCCCGGGTTCCGTCGAAGACGCGCCGGTGCAGCCCCTTGTCATAGGTCATGTTGCCTTCCACCCATTGTTGCGGAAGGGTGTCAAGCTCACGCGGAGCGATCATGCCGGTAACACAGACCGCGGACGGATCTTCGGCAAAGACCTTCACCAGACGTTCGAGCCAGCGGCGGTCGGCCAGGACATCATCGTCGGTGAAGGCGACGACGTCCGTGGCGATGTGCGGCATTGCGGCATTGTGCGCGTGGGCGAGTCCCGGTCTGTCTTCGCGCACATAGACCAACCGCGGGTCTTGCCGGGTGCGCAGGGCCATGAGTTCGGCGGTACGCTTGTCCGACGGCGCGTTGTCCACAACGACGATGCGCTCGGCCCTCAGGGTCCCGGACTCAATCGAAGCCAGACACTCCACCAGCTGTTCGGGGCGATTGCGCGTCGCGAGGACAACGGTGACCGAGGGGTAAACGTTCGGGTTGGACGAGGTGGATCGATCCGCGCCGGCAGCTTCGGGCCATGCTCTCGCGGCCAAATGCTGACGGACCACCGCCGGGGTGACGGTTTCATGCTCGGCCAGTTGGAAGCTCAGTTTGGACACTGGGTCGCCGTCCCTGGTGAGCAGGCACAGCACCTTCCGATACCTGGCTCCGGATTCAAGCGCATCCAGCGTTGCCGATGGGTTCTTCAGGTCGATGATCAACGGCAGCACCGGAAGAACCATCCCCATGCCTGCGGATCTCCCGCCAGACTTCCGTATCTTGAAATGGCTGGCGGTCGCCAACGCCATTCCGGCCAACACGCTCGCGAACAACGCACTGACTGCCGCTCTACCGATTTCAGCCGTACCGACCTGTGCGCCGCCCTGCGTTCCGCCTTGAGGCCATTTCAACCCTTGACGGCTGCCTCGAACCGGCATCACGCGCGCACTGTCAGTGATACGCCCAAGACCCCGCGACAGACGTTCAGGTTGTCCCTGGTAGCCCGGTAAAATTTTCGGGCTCGTTTTCGACATCATGCTTTATTCCCCCAAGTTCGACCGCCTGGATCCAGCTCCCAAAGCTGTTTCGTGGCGGGGTGCTCATTAAAGAATTGCTTGTCCGCTTGGCGTCATCGCGGAAAGACCTCCCTCTGCGCGGCAAGAAGCATCCCAAAGAACAGTCATGTGTCCCGTCAGTGCCGGCGCGGCTGTTCCGCCATGAAATGGGCTCGGGATCGAAGCCGTTGTCTCCTGGCATCGAGTCGCCCGCCATTGAATCAAGATAACCACAGCCGCCCCCAGTGGTGGTTTTAAGTGGCGAAGACTAGTTCGCCATTGAAACAGCACCCTACGCCTTGACAGGCAAATTTTGAAGAGCGGTTGGACTATTTGGCAAACGCGAGACTCTCGGGCACCACTCGGTTGCACATCAGCATCATCGTCGTTGTCGCACACGGCCTGTCGATGCGCCGACCACACATTGTCGAACTGCCGCAGACAAGGGTGCCGCTGGCGGAGAAACCCGCGAACGTCCCCTCGACCGGCCTTGGAGCGCAGACGGTCCCCGCAGGCGGGACATCGCGGACCCTTGGTCATCATGGCAGAGCAACTATGCGACATTCCTGAGAGGTTCCGGGACAAGCGAGCCACGCGCATAACCTACACATGTCGCCAGGAGTCCACCTACGATCGCCAGGGACATTCCCAACGGCCTAAGCGAACGGTTCCTCAACGCCGTTCCAATGCCCTGACTGACCCCGGCAGGCAGAACGGTCAATACGTAGGATTTCTCCGTGTGCAGACTTTCCGCGTGCTCGTTGATCCGGGCGGACTGACGCCTGACTATGACTGACTTGCTCACTCCCTCCCAATAGCAGCGCCTCATGAAGTAAGCCAACCGGTGACGTTCCAGGGTGACCCGGTGATTCACCACAGCCTTGCGGCAAAGCACCACTCGATGGTTTGCCGAATGTTGCCTCATGCGCATGGATAGCTCGGTTTCTTCGCCGCCGACAGGTTTGGCACCGATCCTTCCAAGTCCGGACGAAAAGCCACCGCTGTCGACTATGCTCGCGCGTCTAAATCCCATGGATGATCCAATAGGGTTCCTGATGTAATCGCCATCCGCGGGAAGCCCGACATAGCTGCAACCGACAACCCACAGGAACTCTTCGGGAAACCAGGATGGCGGTTGTCCTGCATCCCATTTAGGCAGCGCCATTCCGCCGACTCCAACCACGTCGGAGTGAATAAACGGTTCGGTCATGTACCGGACCCATTGCGTGTCCGCAACCGCATCGTCATCAAGAAATAGGACGATTTCTCCCGATGCCCTGGCGACTCCCGAGTTCCTTGCCCCTGAGAGCCCTTTGGCTTCAGTGTTCGCGACCACCACTGCATCCGAGAATTGCTCTCGGGCCCGCTCCAACAATCGTGGATTGTAGTCAATCACGATGATCACTTCTGCTGGATCCATCGACTGGCAGGCCAGTGAAGCCCTGGCCCTGACCAAGTCGTTCCAGCGTGATTCGGTAAATGCACAAATGACAACAGAAACTAAACGTTTCATGCCTGGCCTAGGCCTCTCCGGTGCAGGGTGTTCCCAGCTGTTCGGGCATTCCAAAACGAATCGGGAGCGCCCGCTGACCGCGCGACAGACATTCTTTCGACAATCAAGGTGCGCAGACAGCGGCCACCGTCCCGGAACGTGTTCAGGTTACTTTCACCGTTGAGCCGATCCGCCTCGAAGCTTGGAACTTCTGCGATCTTCAGTCCCGCCTTGACTGCACGAATGCTCATCATCGTTTCGATCTCAAAACCGTCACCCCAAACGTGGCCAAGAGACGAATTGAAAGGATCCGGGAAGTCGAATGCCTCCACGCTTTCCTTTGTCATGGCGTTGAACCCGTAGCAGAGGTCTGTGTAGGCGGTTCTGAAGAAAGCGTTGGCGATGCCATTCAGGAAATGATTCCCCAATGTCCGAAGTCTCGTGATATCGGTGCTTCCGCCCCCTGGCAGGAACCGGCTGCCCCTGACATATTCCGCACCGTCGTCCATGGCCGAAAGAAAAGCCGCAATTTCGGCTGGGTCCATGGAACCATCCGCATCGATGGCCACGATCCGTTCACAACTCGCCGAAGCGAAACCTGCGACGAGGGCGTTGCCTTTGCCCTTTCGAGCTTGTTGAATCACCACGATGTCAGGAATGACGTCCCGAGCAACCCCCACTGTTCCGTCGGTTGATCCTCCATCGACGAGAATGAATTCATCTATTCCAGGCGGCAATGCCTCGAGCACATGGCCCACGTTTAGTTCTTCGTTGAACGTGGGCACGACAAGCGAAACGCTTGCACCACTTTGTAAACCGCGCATCTAAATTACCCCCAAGTAGTTTAGGAAAGTTGCATCCCAAAAATGTGGATGCGGTGTCGCATTGTCCGATCAATAGCGACGCAAGCGCGCAGTATCCCCATCGCGGCGACGGGGCATCCTGTGAGCGCTGTAAGCCCAAGGCTAGGCACCAAGACGGGGTTGGCCACGCGTAAAAAGCACTCTAGTGTGGGCGTTTTCCCCGGCGTTTCACCTAGCCCACTACTCACTTTCGAAGTAAGTTGACTACTCCCTGGATCTGCACAGGACGCAGGTAGGGCATATGCGGAGCGGGCCGCATGTCAACCCGAAAAAGTTGCTCCGCGAGCTTGGACCTCATGCCTTGTAGTGAGGGAGTACATGAATCGACGTCAGCCTTCGCCGACCGCACAAGGCAAATTGGCGAAGACTGACGGGCGACGAGCTTTTGTCTTGAACTGCTCAACGGTCGGTAGCAACAGGTGTTGTCCGGGACCGGCTAAGGGTGCCTCTTCAGTAGGACAAGGAGCCGGCGGCTGCTGGGGGGTCGATCGCCCAAGATGGACAATCGCCAACCGCCGACTCCAGTCCTGAATACGCAGGCGGTTTACGCTAACGCCTGCCTATACCCGGCGTATTATTCGAATGGAAATCGCGAATCCAGTGCACGTAATTCGATCAACCAACCAATATTCTTCCCCGGGCTAATTCAAAGAATAGTCAGGTCATGGGACGATAACCACGCGTATTGGATACCTTATTGTTGACCGGTAACTACGCGAAATTGTCGATCGTCCACTCGAATTTCCACCAACGCCTTCGATTGCTCAGCCTAACCAAGGTTTCCTAGTTCCGCGCGTCCACTGATCCCTAGCTTGGCGAAGATCCGGTAGAGGTGTCCCTCGACTGTGCGTTGCGAAACTGTCAGGCTTTGTGCAATTTCCCTGTTGCTTTTCCCCTGGCCGACCAACTCGATGATCTCCTTTTCACGGTTTGTCACCCCACGTTCATTCATGGCCTCGCTCAACGCTCCCCAACTCTGGCCACCAAGTTCCGTGACCCACGAAGCCAATTGACGCAGCAGGACCCCACGCTTCCTCTCGTCGATGCCATCGTTGTGGCCACGCAGACACGAAGCAAGAAGTTCGGCTCCAAGACAGGTCTCCCCGCAAGAAAACATCAGCTCAGCTGCACCGACGATGTCTACGAATTGCCCTGAGCGCACCATGCCCATGGCAGCCGCAAGTGTGCCGCATCGTCGACCCACACCTTCGGAGCTCAGTGTCTCGAGGCGGTCCAGCGCCCGCGGTCGGTCACGGAGACCATTCGACATTTTCCACAACAAGATCAGCAGGTGGTGTTCTGTCTGACTGCGTTTCTCTGCTCGGGCCCGTTCGATGAGTGCGACCATGGCTTCCGGTTCCTTCGGCGACCTCGATAGTTGCCGGTATCCGGTGGCTAACATCAAAACGTCGGTGATTTCGACGCGACTATTTCCGTGTTCGATAGGGTTTTCGCGACGTTCATGGCCTCCGTCGAACGTGGCACCCTCCATTTGCGATTCTTGGAAGCCGTACAGCGCCTCGGCCAAGGGGTACAGGCCGTCGGGGTCGTAGCAGGCCAATTCCGCCCGGGAGTCGTCCAAGAAATTTCTGGCAAGCGGCCACCGCCCCTGCTGGATCGTTGCAAATGCCGACCAGAAATTAAGCATGCCGCTTCTATCCAGCTGCACTTCCAGTGAGCCGGAGCGTCCCGATTCATTGAGAGCACCGATCGTTGTATAGTCGCCGACGGCAAACAACGATCGCAAGCCAACTGCCAGTAGGGGGTGAAATTCAATGTTTTCGGAGGGGGAACCTGCACTCATCGATTGCAGGGATTCAAGGGCAAGATCGGCAGCTTCAACAAAGCTGCCCATGTCCATCAGGATTTCGCATATGAGTTCGCGGCAAATGAGCAATTCGGTGCCGTTGTCGTCGCATAATTTTTCACACCGCCTGGCCCTGTCCAGAATTGATCCTAGATTCGTGCGGTCAACAAGCTCGATGCGCATTTCAAGAATCTCGATGGCCCTCTGATTCCGGGCAATTTCTCGCGCTTCCCCCGGCTCGTCCATTGATTCCAGTCTTGCTGTGCAGCTTTTCCATTCCTGTAGGAGGTGCTGTGTCTCTTCTCGGCTGCCGGCGTTGCGGCGCAAGGCGACGCTTTGCATTAGCTTCATTTCGCGTAGGTGCGCCACATCGGGACATTGCCAACAGAACTTTCCTACCGTATCCATGACCTCCTGGTACCTGCGCATACCCATCAAGGCACGCACCTCTTCCCGGGCGAATGCTGGCCTGCTCCCAAGTACATTCGAGTGTTGACACAAGCGCCAAGCCGTCGGGAAATCCAGCTGGTTATTGGCCAACGTGGTTGCTTCAAGGACAAGCCGGGTTTCAAGGTGTCTGCCGTTTTCACATGCCCACAACACGGACTCGGGCAGACTTCCATGGTCGACTGAGCGCTGGATGACCCGCTCCATCAGTTGCAAGTTGCGCCCGGGCGGGATGAGGTCCCGAAGGATCTGGGCATGGATAGGCGCCGCAATTTCAACCCGAGACTCGGCAACTTGCCTCACCAGTCCGGCGTCGACTAGCCTGCCGACGTCCGCACCAGTGTACTTCGCCAAGAACGTGACCTCTTCTGCTCCGCCCAGGGCCAGTATTTCCAGCGCCGTCGCATCAGCGGAGTCGAGACGTTGTTGAATTCGGATGACTGCATCGGCCAGATGCACATCCAGATTGATCCGCGATTGCTCGAGCACATACCTGCCCCGTGATTCAACAAGGATCTCCTGTTGTTTGGCAGAACGCAGAAAAGCTCCTACGAGCATTCCATTGCCGCCGCAGGCTGCGGCGATAACCCGCGCAGAGGCTGTGGTCGGCAACCGTCCGAGTTCCTCCTGGCAGTAGTCTGCGACGTCACGGTCGGAAAACTTCCCCAGTATGATCCTGGCCAGTCGCGCTCCGAGCTCACTACCCGCCACCACACGCTCGCTGTGTCCCTGCCCCACTGTCATCAAAATCAACTTGATACAACCAGCCGATGCCAGCTGTGTCAGGACAAAGGCACTCGCCTCATCCAGATGTTCGGCCTCTTCCACCACCACGATTGTCTTCCCGCCCGGTTTCGGTGAACGCAAGAGGTTCCATACGTGTTTCAGGACTCCTGCTTCTTTCAGGGGTTCTGTGAAATCGACCAATAGTGGTGACAAGGTCCCGAAATTGCTTTCACCGAGCACGGCAGAACAAAGCAAGCGAACCGCCTCCAGCTTTTCTCCTCTCAGCACCCTGTCCACCAGCGATGATTTTTCGCATCCAATCGGGCCCGAAAGCACGACTCCCGTTGATGCAGGTTCTGTCAATATTTTTGCCAGTTCCCGGCGTGCCGCCAGCCTGGCACGACCGGGAACTTCCCGCTCCCCCGCGCTCATGACGCGACACGGTTATTGAGACCCAGGGTCCCGACCAAGGAGCTAAGTTCACGCCGTCCACCCAAGGACAGTTTCGAATAGATTTGATAGAGATGCCCCTCAACCGTGCGGATAGAGACACCGGCGTCATCGGCAATTTGCTGGTTGTTCATTCCTTGCGCCGCAGCCGAAGCCACCATTTTTTCGCGGTTCGTTAGCATTTGAAGCACCTCGGATTCTTGACCCGGGAATTGATCATTGCCTGAGGTCGGATGCGCCCCGTTTCCCCTGCGCTTGCGATTGACGAAACCAGCAACTGCCGTCTTTCCTGCCGCCGAGATTGAATCTAGGAAACGGTTTGATTCCGGCAAGGCGTAAACCACAAAACCCGCTTCCACCAACTTTTCGAGACCGGCCAGCGTTGACGATTCGTGTCCGTTTTCCCAGCCTGCATATATGAGTGCGAATGCCAGCCCAATCGTCGTGGTCGTTTGCGTAGAAGGCCGCCGAGGTTGGACGCTTGGCTGAAGCCCGTTCCGCAAAGCAGCTAAGCTGCAAAGGATTTTTCCGTTGCCAGTCCCCTGGAGCTGGCTCTCCTCCATGTTCCGCCCTATAGCGGAGCTGGTTCCAACCGAAGACAGCAACTCTGTAAACCACCAGCGTGCTGTTTCCCAGCTTCTGTCGAAAGGCATCCTGGCGTGTTCGGCAACGCGGCCAGATTCGCTTGCGTAGACAAGCATGGCCCGGACTATCCAAAGATCGTAGTCATGCCCTGATACCTGAAGTTGGGCCAGTGACGATTCCAGTACGGGAAGTGCAAGACTCAGGCGACCTGCGGTAACATCCAAAATGGTTTCGGCGATGACAACGGCTTCGAACAGTTCTGCAGGCAGTTCATCGAGGTAGCGAGTGATGATGTTGGCTATGGATTGCTCCGCGGTTTCGAGTTCACCATCCAAGAGACTGTTCCGCAGCTCGTCGAGGAGCCGACACAGGTTCCTTGACGGTTGGGTTTTTATGTGGGTCTGTTCGCACCATGGCCTTCCCTGCCCTGAAATGAAAGCAAAGAAGTTGCCCTTGTCGTTGATTGAATGACCGACCGCGGCCGCGCGGCTTTCTCTCCCAAGGGATTCCTGGAGAAACGTGGAGCTGTGCGTGACTTCCTCGAGTGACTGGCCGATTCTTCTAACAAATCCAGAGCTGATGAGGTGGTCGACGTCTTTTAGTCGATCCCGATTCAACCCCACGAGCCGTATCGTTCCATGTCTCGCCAGTCTCTGGAGAAAGCGCCTCTCGGAGTGACTTAACATTGACATTTGGGCCCAGGCCAACGCTTCCACGCGGCCGCCCCGCGGCCATGCCCCGGGGAGCAAAACGAGGTGCTCCCCCTGGAGGCACAGCTTGCCATTGGTTATCGCCTCACGAGCAAGGGCCACCAACAAGCCCATGTTTCCATGCGCGCGATGCCATAGTGCGCCCGTTGTCAGAGGTGTTGGAACGGCATTGAACTCTTTGATGAGAACCCGATGCACTTCGTCAAGTCCCAGCGGCTCAAAGCATATTTCGGTACAGCCTGCTCTGCCGGTGATAGGTAGGAATTCAGGGGGCATGATTTCACCGTGCACCATCAGCAATATGACCAACGCGCTCCGGCTGAATGCCATTTGAGCCAGCGCATCCTTGGATTGACGGTCCAACAGCTGAGGATACTGAACGACAACCACTGGCCGATGAGGATTTCGCTTGGCAATGGCCCGCATGATTCCCGTCAGGCCGAGCTGTTCGATTTCTGCGACATCGGCCAGTAGGAATGCCAACGCACCGAAGCCCATTTTTTGTGCATATACCGTTCCGCTGACATGAATCGGCTCGCACGAGGCATCCACTGCCCTGATCGCCTGGGCCACCAAATCCACACGGTCGTCAGCATGGCTTCCAGTCAACACCACGGACATTGAGCTGCTGTCTGTGATGGCGTCCTTGATCAGATCCAAATAGTGCTCACGCGTTCGTCCTCCCCAGGACTTCCCGCTGTTTTTTTCCCCTGTACCGTTGGTGGTGCCCAATAAATCAGGACGCCAAGCAAGATCCAACATCGTTATTCACCTGTTCCCCAACTACCGGCAAAATATGCGTGTGCCCGTCCCCAAGACAGTCTCATGCAACTTGCAAGCCATCCTACGGCGACTTGGCCAAGTAATCACCTGTTTCGAACATTTTCGTTCCCTTTAGTGCAGACTTTCCACGAAGGTCCCCCGTGTGTCTCATGTCAATGGGGATTAACCGCTTGGTAACGGAACCAGCGAAACGTCTTCCGTTCGGCGTGCGACTTTACATCCAGGCGCTGATGGATCTGGTGTCGGTGGCCCTGAATATTGCGAACCTTCTGCGCAACCGTTGGGAGATTTGGCGACTGGTAGCGCCGGTGGCGCCCTCACTGAATGTGGCCCCGTCAAGAAGGCCCCCGCCATCGAATAGTTCGGTTTCAGGCTCGCCTAGGCAAGCCGGTTAAGCCCGGCCAGATCCGCCGGTGGCCGTTGTTCCCTTGGTGACGTATGTGATTCGGAGTGTGAATCGAACCAATCCACGACTTCCGCCCTTCCCCGTTTGGCATTTTTGCCAAACGGGGAAGCGAATTTGTTAGGTCACGTGAGGTTTTCTACGAGTGGGCGGTAGCGAAGTCGTGGGTCGAACAGTTACTCACCCAAGGTTTCAGCGGCTTCCAGCCAAGCCATTTCGAGTTCTTCCTTTTCCATCTCGACTCCCCGCAGGGTGGCATTGAGCGTTGAGACCTCGTCGAATTTCATGGCTTCGGACGCCACCGCCATCTGACCGTGGAGCTTCTCAATCAAGGACTCGAGCTTGTTCATCTGGCGCTCGACGCGGTTCAGCTCCTTGCGGGCCTCGCGCTTCTCGGCCTCGCTCGGGCCGGTGGATTCGGCCACCGCGGCGGGTCCGGACTTGTCCGTGGGCGCTCCGGTATTGCCGCCGCCCTGCGCACCGGAACGCAGCTCCAGGTACTGGTCGACGCCGCCGGGCAGCCCGCGCAGCTTGCCGTCGCCCAGCAGCGCGACCTGGTGGTCGGTCACGCGTTCGAGCAGGTAGCGGTCGTGGGAGACGACCACAAGGGTGCCAGGCCAGCCGTCGAGCATGTCCTCAATGGCGGCCAGCGTGTCGGTGTCCAGGTCGTTGGTGGGTTCGTCGAGCATCAGCACGTTCGGCTCGCCGATGAGCAGGCGCAGCAACTGCAGCCGGCGGCGCTCACCGCCGGAGAGCTCCTTGACCGGGGTCCACTGCTTGTCGGTGCCGAAGCCCAGCTGCTCGGCCAGTTGCCCTGCGGAGACTTCCTTGCCGCCGACCTCGAAGGACATCCGCTCGGCCTTGATGACCTCGATCAGGCGCATGTCCTTGACCTCGTCGAGCTCCTTGACCTCCTGGGTCAGGATGGCGGTCTTTACGGTCTTGCCGCGCTTGATGAGCCCGGACGTGGGCTCGATCTGGCCGTTGAGCAGTTGCAGCAGAGTGGACTTGCCGGCGCCGTTGACGCCCACAATGCCCACGCGTTCGCCCGGGGCCAGGCGGAAGGTGATGTTGTTGAACAGCGGCTTGCCCGTGCCGAAGTCCAGGGAGACGTGTTCGAGGTCGAGCACGTCCTTGCCCAGGCGCGCGGTGGCCATCTTGTTCAGTTCCACGGTGTCGCGGGCCGCAGGGACGTCGGCGATCAGCGTGTTGGCCGCCTCGATGCGGAACTTGGGCTTGGCGGTGCGGGCCGGGGCGCCGCGGCGCAGCCAGGCCAGTTCCTTCTTGACCAGTTGCTGGCGCTTGCTCTCCACCACCGCGGCGGTGCGGTCGCGCTCGGCGCGGGCCAGCACGTAGGCGGCGTAGCCTCCATCAAACGGGTCCACGGTGCCATCGTGCACTTCCCAGGTCCGCGTGCAGATCTCGTCCAGGAACCAGCGGTCGTGGGTGACCACCAGCAGCCCGTTGGCGTTGGCGCGCCAGCGGTCCTTCAGGTGCTTGGCCAGCCAGGCGACGCCCTCGACGTCGAGGTGGTTGGTGGGCTCGTCGAGCATGATCACTTCGTGCTCGCCGATGAGCAGCTTGGCCAGGGCGACGCGGCGCTTCTGCCCGCCGGAGAGGGAGTTGACCTCCGCGTGCCAGTCGACCTCGCCGACCAGACCGCCCATGACCTCGCGCACCAGCGGGTTGGAGGCCCATTCGTGGTCGGCTGCCTCCCCGACGATGGCTTCCCCGACCGAGAGAGCCCCGTCGAGCACGTCGGACTGGTCCAGATAGGCCACGCGGACGTCCCCGCGCTTGGTCACCCGGCCCTCGTCCGGGCTCATGCGGCCGGCCAGTAGGCGCATGAGCGTGGATTTGCCGTCGCCGTTGCGTCCGACCATGCCAATGCGATCCCCGTCCTCCAAGCCCAGGGAGAGCGAGTCAAGGACGGTACGGGTGCCGAAGGACATGGAAACGTTTTCGGCGCCGAGCAGGTGGGCCACGGTGTGGTGCTCCTTTTGTTACGGGGATTCGATGACGGTGGGCAGGATACCGGCTCCGGGGACCGGGCCGTGGACCTGCAGGGTTGCCACGCCCGCTTCGTCGGAAAGCTGGGCGATGATTTCAGCGCCGTGGGGCTGGTCGCGGGCGAGCAGGGCCAGCGTCGGACCGGAACCGGAGACCAGCGCGTGCAGTGCGCCGGCGGCCTCGCCGACGTCGCGCACCACGCCCAGTTCCGGGGCCAGGGCCAGGGCCGCACGGGTCATGTCGTTCACGAGCAGGGGCGCCAACGCGTCCAGGTCCCCGTCCAACAGTGCCCCGACCATGCGCGGGTCGACCTCGGTGGGGGTTTCGACGACCTCGTTGGCCCGCAACCGGTCGAGCATGCCGTACACGCGCGGAGTGGACAGCCCGTAAGAGGCAGGGACCAGCACCCAGTCGGTGCGCGTGCGCAACAACAGCGGGGCCAGCTCGTCGCCCACACCCAGGCCGACGGCGGCGCCGCCCTGCAGGGCGAAAGGCACGTCGGCGCCCAGGCGGGCGCCCAAGCGGGAAAGTTCCTCGCGGGTCAGCCCGGTGCCCCACAGGGCGTTGCACGCCACGAGCGTGGCGGCGGCGTCGGCTGATCCCCCGCCCATGCCCCCGGCGATGGGCACGCGCTTGGTGATGCACAAATCGACCCCGGCGTAGTGTCCGGTGTGTTCGCGCAGCAGCATTGCCGCCTTGACCACGAGGTTTTCCGGACCCAGCGGGAATGACTCAGGGTCGGAGACCGCGGTGGAGTCCGGGTGCAGGAAGACCTGGATTTCCTCGTCGTCCCGGGCGGTGGCGGCAACGTCCTCATAAAGGGAGACGGCCAGGTACAGACTGGCCACCGAGTGGTAGCCGTCCTCGCGGGGCGGTCCGACCCTGAAGTAGCAGTTGATTTTTCCCGGGGCACGGGCAACGACCGATTGGGTCATGGGGCTGCCGGTTCGTTGGCGACCTTCGCCTCGGCAATGGCGGCGAATTCGGCGATGCCGAGCTTTTCCCCGCGGGCCTGCGGATCGACTCCCGCCGCCAGCAGTGCGGCCTCGGCCAGGGCAGGGGATCCCGCCCAGCCGGCCAGGGCTGCGCGCAGCGTCTTGCGGCGCTGGGCAAAGGCGGCGTCGATGACGGCGAAGACCTCGCGCCGGGTGGCTGTGGTCTCAGGAGGGGTGCCGCGTTCGAAGCTGACCAGCCCGGAGTTGATCTTGGGTGCGGGCCAGAAGACGTTCATGCCGATGACGCCGGCCTTGCGCATGGTGCCGTACCAGGCGCCCTTGACCGAGGGCACCCCGTAGGTCTTGTTGCCCGGGCCGGCTGCCATGCGGTCGGCGACCTCGTCCTGGACCATGACCAAGCCGTGCTGCAGCGAGGGGAAATGCTCGAGCAAGTGGAGCACCACCGGCACAGCGACGTTGTAGGGCAGGTTCGCCACCAGGGCCGTGGGCGGGTGCTCAAGCTCGGTGACCTTCAGCGCGTCGGAGAGGATGACAGTGAGGTTCGCTGCCTTCTCCGGGCGGAATTCGGCCGCGGTCCGCGGCAGCCGGGCGGCAAGCTTCGGGTCGATTTCCACCGCAACGACGCGGGCGGCGGCATCGAGCAGGCCCAGGGTCAGCGAGCCGAGGCCCGGCCCGACCTCGAGCACGGTCTCGGCAGGATCGAGCTTGGCGGTCGCCACGATGCGCCGGATGGTGTTTCCGTCGATGACGAAGTTCTGCCCCAGGGTCTTGGTGGGGCGCACGTCGAGCTCACCGGCGAGGCGGCGGATCTCGGTGGCACCGAGCAGTGGTGGCGGGGTCGATTCTACGGAAGTCACGTATCAATCCTAGTTCAGGGCCCGTGCGCCGCCGACCGGGGCGTCCGCTGCGGGTGGCTCACGGGGGTGTTGCTGCCATGAACAATGGGTCCCGCCCTATCCAAGGCGGAACCCATTGTTCATTGTGAAATCTTGTGCACCTGTGCGGTGGTGCATCGGGCCGTTGGGCCCGGTA
This sequence comes from Paeniglutamicibacter sulfureus, assembly GCF_030512175.1. Lineage (GTDB taxonomy): Bacteria > Actinomycetota > Actinomycetes > Actinomycetales > Micrococcaceae > Paeniglutamicibacter > Paeniglutamicibacter sulfureus. The sequence goes on from NZ_JAULBL010000001.1 coordinate 593,788, forward strand.
TGTCTGTTAGCGCAGGCCCAGCTTGCTGGAGCATGCGGGCCAGTGGCCCCAGCCGCCGCTGCCGCGCAGCACCTCGGCCGTGGCAACCTGCTCGGAAGGCGATGCCTGGTGTGGCAGCGGCGCGTACTTGCCGCCGCCGGCGCCGAGCCAGCTGCTGGCGGAGAACTGCAGGCCGCCGTAGTAGCCGTTGCCGGTGTTGATCGACCAGTTGCCGCCGGACTCGCACTTGGCCAAAGCGGCCCAGGTGCTCGACACGCTGCCGGAAGTCGTGGGTGCCTTGGCCTTGACCTCGGGCTTGGGCTTCGGCTTTGGCTTGGTGCCTACGGAAACCTCGGCGTCAACGGCCTTGGTGGTGACCTTGTCGCTGGTCAGCTCGCGCTTGGATTCCTTGCCGTCGCGCAACGTAACGGTGTAGGTGAGCGTGCGTTCGCCGTCCTTGCCCTCTTCGAGGGTCTTCTTGGTGCCAACCAGTGCGTCGGAGTCCTTGACGGTGTCGGTGCCGTGTTCTATCGACTCGGTCTCGGTGACGGTCTTGGTCTTGACGCGAACGACCTTCAGTTCCATGTCCTGCACGACGGCGTCCGCGACCTTGGCGTTGATCTCGTCATCCTTGTCCAGGGAGATCTTGGCTGCCTTGAGTGCATCGCCGACGGTCTCGGCGGTGGTGTTCAGCTTCTTGTTCTTGCCATCGGCTGTGATCGAAACGTCCTTGGGAGTGGAAATCTCGATGGTGCTGGCCAGCGAGGCCAGGGCCATTGCGCGGGCCTGCTCGATCTGTGCCTTTTCGGAAACGTTGAGTTGGTCCACGACATCTGCCACGGTCAGGCCAGTGGTGTGCACGACGCGGTCGACGCCGTCGATGCTCACATTGACTTCCTTGTGGCGCTTGATGTCGATGAGGGTACCCTCGGCGACTGGTGCATCCAGGGCCGGGGAGATTTCGTCGAGTTCACCAAGGGTGATCGACGAGTCCTCCAGGACATCTGACACGGTGGCGGCGCGAGTGGTGATGCTCTGGCTCTCGCCGTCGACGGCGACGGCAAGGGTCTTGTTGCCTCCGACGAACATGACCAGACCGAGTATCAACGCGGTCAAAACGGCTGCTTGCGCGCCGATCTTCACCCAACGATTCTTGAGGGCATTCTGCACAGGATTCCAAACTTAGGTCTAACCCGGGCACGGGGCAGATCGATGCGTACACGGCGGGTGAACGGTTGCTCCCGGCAAAACCGGGCGCAGCCCACCGTGTGCCCATTGATTGGTGCGAGCACAATCCAATTCTTTTCATCTGTCGATGTCGCGTTGCGGTACGAGGTTCCCCTCCGCAGGCAGAATCAAATGCACCCGGGAACCTTCCCCGATCCCGGCTACTAAAAACCAACCGTAACCGAATCGTAATAAGGTCGCAAGCACTTCGTGCTTGCCTTGTGCCCAAAACGGGCTAGAACTCCCCGTAGACACGGTTCGTGTTTGCCGCCAGTGTCCGGCAATATTCCTCCAGCTCCGCCCCCACGGCTTCGGCCATGAAACGCACCGTTTGCGGGATCAGGTAACTGGCGTTTGGGCGGCCCCTGTAGGGGTGCGGGGTGAGGAACGGAGCATCGGTCTCCACCAGCACCAATTCGGGGTTGGCTACCAATAATGCATCGCGCAGGTCGTGCGAATTCTTGAATGTCACGGTCCCGGAGAAGGACAGGTACCAGCCGTTGGCGTTGCAGATCTTGGCCAGTTCGGCATCGCCCGAAAAACAGTGGAATACCACGCGCTCGGGAAGTTCCTCGCTTTCCAGGACGCGCACCACATCGTGATGTGCATCACGATCGTGGATTTGCAGGGCCTTGGAGTGCTCGCGGGCGATGCGGATGTGCTCACGGAAGGAGTGTTCCTGGGCCGGCCGGCCGGCCTCGCCGGTGCGGAAATAATCCAGCCCGGTTTCCCCCACGGCACGCACGCGGCCATGGGCCGCCAACTCCTCGATCCGGGCAATCGCGGAATCCAGCTCACCCGTGGCGGCCAGGCGCGCGGCATCGTTGGGGTGGATCGCCACGGCGGCCAGCACCCGGGGATCCTCAGTTGCCGCGCGGACAGCGAATTCGGAGGATTCCACGTCGCAACCGACTTGGATGACACCGGGTACGCCCACGGCATTTGCCGCATTTAGCGCCTGGGCGACGGTGACGTGGACCGAGCCATCGCGGAAGTCCAGATGCGTATGGTTGTCTGGCACGCCAAAGGGCAACGGGGCCGGCGCGGGCGGGTAGGAGAGGTCGCGCTTCTTGCCCTGTTCGTCCTTGGCATTCCGGATCGGGGCGCCCGACTCCCCCGCTACCGGGGCGGGCAGGTAGGCCTCCGGCACCCCTTGCGTCCTCGAGGTTTGCGCCGTTTGTTCCGCCGTAGACATGGTTGCCACGTCCCCTTCACTAGATGCCCCTGCTTCCCGGGGGCAATGACCATTCGCCCATCCAGCCTACGCGGAAGGAAGAGACGATTGATTTAGTGTGATGCGGGGCACAACTTTGGCAGTATCGTTGGGATGGAGGGCCTCGACCGCCCACCCATCGGATGCGCTCCAGGAGGACATTGCATGTCGCTTTCCACCGAGTCCCAGGTTCTGCCCGCCGACGAGTTCGGCCGGGTCTGCGAAGAAGTGCTGGCCGGGATTGCCACGGTGATCGATGGCAAGGCCGAGGTGGCCCGCACCGCGCTGACCGTGTTGCTGGCCCAGGGGCACCTGCTTCTGGAGGACGTGCCGGGGGTCGGGAAGACCATGCTGGCCAAGACCTTGGCCAAGTCGGTTGACTGCACGGTGCACCGCATCCAGTTCACCCCGGACTTGCTTCCCTCGGACGTGACGGGGGTGTCCATCTTCAACCAGGACACCCACGAGTTCCAGTTCCGACCCGGCCCTGTCTTCGCGCACATCGTGATCGGCGACGAGATCAACCGGGCCAATGCCAAGACCCAGTCCGCGCTGCTTGAATGCATGGAGGAGGGTCAAGTCACCGTCGACGGGATCACCCGGCGGCTGGAGACGCCCTTCATGGTGATCGCCACGCAGAACCCCATCGAGCTCGAGGGCACCTTTCCATTGCCCGAGGCCCAGCGCGACAGGTTCATGGCCAAGATCTCCATGGGGTACCCGGACGCCGCCGCCGAGATGGCGATGCTCGAAACCCACCAATCGACCTCGCCGCTCGATGACCTGGCCCCGGTGCTGGACCTGCCCGCCCTGCACATGTTGATCAACACCGTTGCCGCGGTCTATGTCTCCGAACCCGTGAAGGAATACGTCGTGGCCCTGGGACGGGCGACACGCGAGCATTCCGACATCCGTCTGGGCGCTTCCCCGCGATCCCTGTTGCAGTTGCTGCGCGCGGCGAAGGCCGAGGCCGCGCTCAATGCCCGCGACTACGTGCTGCCCGAGGACGTGCGCAACATCGCCGCCAAGGTGCTCGGGCACCGGCTGATCCTGCACCGCCGGGCCGAGGCCGCCGGTTCCAATCCCGAATCCGTCCTCGTGGCAATCCTCAACGCGATACCGGTGCGCGCCGGGGCACGCGGCTAGCGCCGAACGCGAAGAGGCAAGGTGAGGGCAGACATGGGCACCGACACCGGGGAACCCAACGAATTCCGCGAATCCCCTTCCCGCGGCCGCTGGGCGATCGCCGAGCCTCCGGCAACGCTGCGCGAAAAGGTCCACCTGGGATTCCTCACCGCGCGCGGCTGGGGCCTTTTTGCCGCCGGGGCGATTGCCTTGCTCGGAGCCTTCCTGCTGGGACGGCGCGAGCTGATGGCGGTTTCCCTTTTCCTCTTGGTGACCCCGCTGTTGGCCGCCTTCCTGTTGCGCTTCGGCAACCCCGCGCTCACGGTGACCCGGACCTTCAACCCGCCTCAGGCAACCACGGATTCATCGGTGCGGGTGCGCCTGCACATCACCCATCGGGGACGTTCCGGTGCATCGATCCCGCTCAGCGACACGCTGCCCGAGGATTTCGGCAAGGGTCCGGAGTTCAACTACCCCTCTCGCACCGCGGCGCAGGGGGCCGGAGGCTCCGGCAGCTGGTATGAATACCGGCTGCGGCCGGCCACGCGCGGCATCTACGCGATCGGGCCGGTGCGCGCGCAGGTTGCCGACGTCTTCGGGCTTGCCGCCCGCCCCGCGGCCCTCGATGCGCCCAGCGCCCTGATTGCCCTGCCGGTGTGCGAGGCGCTGGAGCCCACCGGTATTCCGGGCGAACACGGATCCCACGGCCAGGCCGCTTCAAACCGCCGGCTGACCCCCGATTCCTTTGAGGTGATGACCCGCGAGTACCGTCCAGGGGACACCGTGCGGCGCATCCACTGGCCGGCCACGGCCAGGCGCGGCTCGCTGATGGTGCGCCAGGAGGACTACCGGGCCACCCCCAGGGCCGTCATCATGTTGGACCGTTCCCGCGCTGCCTTCCTGTCGCAGGGCGCCGGTTCCGAGCCGTCGCTGCAGATCCCACAATTCACCTCCGCGCCCAAGGACTCCAGCCGGCGCTTCGAATGGGCTCTGCACGCGGCACTTGGCGTCGGAGCCTACCTGGCGCAGACGGGGTTCGGCATCGACTTGATCGACCACCGCGGCGAGGGCGTCAACGACGTCTCCGCCTCCGGCACCGAGGAAGCCGGCGAGCTGTTTGCAGGTCCCCACGCCACGGCCCGGATGCAGCAGGCACTCGCCGCACTGGCACTTGAGGACTCCGGGGTCCAGCGCCACGAGACGGCCAGGTCCACGCTCGCCGCGGCGCTGAAGGAACGCATGCGCGAGCGAGGCGACAGACTCGTGCTGATCCTGGGCGAACCCACCCCCGAACAGGCAGATGACTGGCTGGAGGTCGTCGGTGCGCGGAGCAAGGTGACGGTGCTGTGCGTGGCCAACCGCGAAGCGCACCTGTTCCCGATCATCTCCCGCTTCCGCCAGGCCGGCTGGTCGGCCGTCGCGGTGAACCCGAAGACCACGCTCACCGAGGCCTGGGCCGGATTGTGGCACCAGTCATGAGCACCGCGACCCTGCCCCGGACCGATACACCGCCCCCGGGTTCACCCCGGCAGGCACCCGACGCAGCTGTTTCCGGCATCCCCGCGGCCGCCTTCGCGGCCCTGGCCACGCTCACGGCAATGCTCGGGGCCACCGCCTCGCTGCATGGGGTGATCAGCGGCTGGGGGTGGATGCTCCAGGTGTTCGTGGTGGTCACCTGCATCGTGGTGGCCGCCAACCTCGTGCGCTGCCTCTCCCCGCGCCGCTACCTGGGGACCCTGGCCGGGGCAGTGGTGGCGGTGCTGGCGCTGACCTTCCTGTTCTTCTCCAACACCGCCTGGCTGGGCGTCGTGCCGACCGGGGCGACCTACCGCGCCCTGCTGAAGGTCTGGGCCATGGCGAATGAGCAAATGGGCTCCCAGGTGCCGCCGGTGGAAACCACCGGGGTCATCGTCTTCTCCATCTGCGTCTGGGCCTCCGCGGTCGCTCTGGCCGTCGACGCCCTGGCCTTCGAGCTCCGCGCCGCGGCCCTGGCCGGCATCCCGCTGGCACTGCTGCTGTCCATCGCCTCGCTCTTCGAGCCGCACGGTGCAGGCATCATGACCGTTGCCCTCACGGCCGTGGGCTATTTGCTGGTGCTGGCGGCATCGCGCTGGCAGTCCGACACCGGTTCGGGCAGGCGCCGCGCCCTGGAACTCGCCGGCCCGCACGAGGCAGCCGGCGGGCACACCTCCCCCGGACCGCAGGCCCGCGGGGCGCTGTTGCAGGGGGCAGCCCTCCTGGCCGGCGCCCTCGTCGCGTTGCTGGTGCTGCCCGCTGCCATTCCAGGGTTCTCCAAGGGCATGCTCACCGAGGGCAGCCGTCCGTCCTGGGGCAGGATCGCCACCAACATCGACCCGATGATCGCCCTGGGCAACGACCTGCGCAACCGCTCTTCCGGCACGGTGCTGCGCTACTTCACCGATGCGGACTCCCCCACCTACCTGCGGACCTCCGTGATCGGCCAACTCACCGCCGACCGCTGGCTGCCTGACCCCGAGGCCAGCCGGGTCCCTGCCACCGAGAACCTGGTGACCCGAGCCTTCCCGCGGGCCTTCGAATCGGCCCGGCCCGCCTATACCCGGGTCATCACCGACAGGTACCGCGGCGCGTGGATGCCGCTGCCCGGAAACGCGATCACGCTCAACGGCCTGGGCGGTAACTGGGGATGGAGCCCGGACACCGGCACCCTGCTGGCCGCCGAGGGCCAGCCGCCGGCGGCCGCCGACTACTCGGTGATGAGTGTGAACCCGCAGATCAGCGCCCAGATGCTCGCCGAGCTCTCCTCCTCGATCCCGCGCGGCTTCTTTGCCGAGGTCGACCCCCAATACCTGCAGCTGCCCGAGGACGTTCCCGGATCCCTGGCAGAGGCCACCGAGGCCGCGGTGGGCGATGTCGCCAGCGACCCCTACGAACAGGCCGTCGCCATCCAGGACTACCTTCGTTCAGCGGCGTTCAGGTACTCGGAACAAACCCCGGTCGAAGACGGCTACGACGGCAGCGGGATGGACGTCATCGACGCCTTCCTGCAGGAAAAGGCCGGGTACTGCGTGCATTTCGCCTCCACGATGGCCCTAATGGCCCGCGAGCTGGGCATCCCCAGCCGGTTGGTCACCGGCTACGCCCCCGGCACCCCCACCGGGGAGTCGATCGCCGGGCAGAACGGCTCTGAACTGGACGAGTTCACCGTCAGTTCGCGCAACGCCCACGCCTGGCCGGAGCTCTATTTCCCCGGTGCCGGATGGGTCGCGTTCGAGCCGACCCCGGGGCGCGGGATCCCCCCGGACTACGCACCTGCGCTGCCCGCCCCGGACGTCGACCCGACCCTGAACCCGACCGCGCCCAACGCGTCAAATTCCGCATCCGCCAGCTCCTCCGAAGCCTCGTCCGAGGCTGCGGAGGCGGCGCGGGGCTCCGGTCCCGGGGCCGGGTCCCCGACGTCGGGCCTGGCGGGCATCCTGCTCGTCGTGCTGCTGGCTGGGGCGGCGCCGTGGATGGTGCGCAGGATCCAGCGCAGTCGACGCATCGCGCGCATGGCCCTGCACGGACGTGCGGACATCCGCCACGGGAAGGAAACCGGACCGGCGGCTGCCTGGTCCGAACTCGTGGCCCTTGGCCTTGACTTCTCCTGGCCCATGAGGCTGGACGAATCGGCCGGGGACTATTCCCGGCGCCTGGCGCGTAGCTTCCCCGCTGCCGCCGAATCCCTCAACGCGCTGGCCGGAGCGTATGAACGCCAGCGCTACGCACGCCCCGGCGATGAGGAAGACCCCGCCGCACTGGAAGCGGCCCTCGGCGAGGTTTGGCAGGCCCTGGCGGCCTCGATGGGCGTCGGTGAGCGCCTGGGGCGCAGCCTCTGGCCGCGGTCGCTCTTTGCTCCCCGCCCGTTGGGAGCCTCCGGCTACGCCTCGTCCAGGTAGTTTGCCCTGCCCTGTGGCTGGGCGACGGCGATCCCGCCGGCGGTCCCGAGAGCGGCATCGCCGCAACGGGGCCCCGCCAACGAAAACGGCGGCGCCCCCGTTGCTCCGTGTGGAGCAGAGGGGGGCGCCGCCGTCGGTGCCGCTGGCGGTTAGCGGGCCGCGTACGGGTCGGCGATGCCGATGTACTGGGTGGTGGTGTACTCGGCCAGGCCCTCGGCGCCGCCCTCGCGGCCCAGGCCCGACTGCTTCACTCCGCCGAACGGGGCGGCGGCGTTGGAGATGACGCCGGCGTTGAAGCCGACCAGGCCGAACTCGATCTGCTCCGCGACGCGGAAGAGTCGGTTGTGGTCGCGGGTGTAGATGTAGGAGGCCAGGCCGTACTCGGACGCGTTGGCCAGCTCGATGGCGTGGGCCTCGTCGCGGAAGGTGGTCACCGGGGCGACGGGGCCGAAGATTTCCTGGCGCAGGATCTCGGCGTCGTTGGCGACGTTCGAGAGCACGGTGGGTGCGTAGAAGTAGCCCGGGCCATCAATCGGGGCCCCGCCGGTCTCGGCAACGGCGCCTGCCTCGACGGCCTTGGAGACCAGCGCGTGGATGTCGTCGCGGGCGCCGGAATCGATGATCGGGCCGACATTGGTGGTGGACTCGGTGCCGCGGCCGGTCTTCAGCGCGCCCATGGCGGCGGAGAACTTGGCGATGAATTCCTTGGCCACCGACTCGTGCACCAGGAAGCGGTTGGCCGCGGTGCAGGCCTCGCCCATGTTGCGCATCTTGGCTGCCATGGCGCCCTCGACGGCGGCGTCCAGGTCGGCATCCTCGAAGACCAGGAACGGTGCGTTGCCGCCCAGTTCCATGGAGGTGCGCAGCACCTTGTCGGCGGCGTCCTTCATGAGCATCTTGCCCACGGCGGTGGAACCGGTGAAGGAGACCTTGCGCAGGCGCTCATCCTGCATCAGCGGGCCGGAGATCTTCGAGGCGCTCTTGGAGGAGACGACGTTGAGCACGCCTGCCGGCAGGCCGGCTTCCATCATGACCGCGGCGAAGAGCTGGGAGGTCAACGGGGTGAGCTTGGCGGGCTTGAGCACCATGGTGCAGCCGGCGGCGATGGCCGGGGAGACCTTGCGGGTGGCCATGGCCAGCGGGAAGTTCCACGGGGTGATCAGCAGGCACGGGCCGACCGGCTTGGTCTGCACGATCATCTTGTTCTTGCCCTCGGGAGTGGTCAGGTAGCGGCCGTAGTCGCGCACCGTCTCCTCGGAGAACCAGCGCAGGAACTCGGCGCCGTAGGTGACCTCGCCGCGGGCCTCGGCCAACGGCTTGCCCATTTCCAGGCTCATCAGCAGTGCGAAGTCCTCGGCGCGCGCGGTGACCATGTCGAAGGCGCGGCGCAAGATCTCGGCACGCTCACGCGGTGCGGTCAGCGCCCAGGTCTTCTGGACGGCGTCGGCTGCGTCGAGGGCTGCCATCGCATCTTCCGAGGTGGCGCTCGCCAGGGTGGCAAGCACCTTGCCGGTGGCCGGGTCAACGACGTCAAAGGTACCGCCATCGGAGGCGTCGCGCCATTCGCCGTTGATCAGCAAACCGGTCGGGACGGAGGCGAGCAGCTCGGCTTCGCGCTCGGGGGTAATGGTCATAGCGGCGTTCTCCCTTGAACTGTGGGGTGTTGCGAAAATTGCAGGATCGTGTTGGTCTCCACGCTAGCGCCGCGGCAAGTGACTGTAAATTTCTATCTGCACTATGACGAAGCCGCCATTTTGTGCAGTCATCCCATGCGCGTCCCGGTGGTTTTTTGGGGCAATGGTCAGGCGCGGGCTTCGAGCACCGCTGCGTAGAGCTCGCGCTTGGACACGCGTTCGGTCTCGGCGACCGCAGCCACCGCTTCCTTCAGACGCAGGCCCTCCGAGACAAGTTGCTGCACCTGGGCCACGTGGTCGGTGGCGCGTGCGGGCTCCCCGGCCGGAGCACCGGCAATGACCACGGCGATTTCGCCGCGGACCTCCCCCTCGGCCCACACCAGCAGCTCGTCGAGGTTTCCGCGGATCACTTCCTCATACATCTTGGTCAGTTCGCGGGCAATGGCCCCCTTGCGCTCGGGTCCGAAGGCGTCGCGCAGCGCACGGATCATCGCGTCCAGCCGGTGCGGAGCCTCGAAGAAGACCATGGTCCGCTGCTCGGTGGCCAGATCCTGAAGGCGCTTGGTCCGCTCACCGGCCTTGCGGGGCAGGAAGCCCTCGAAGGTGAACCTGTCGGTGGGAAGCCCTGACAGGGCCAGCGCGGTGAGCACGGCGGAGGGTCCGGGCACGGCGGTGACGGTGACACCGGCGGCCACGGCTGCCTCGACCAGCTTGAACCCGGGGTCGGAGACAGCGGGCATGCCGGCATCGGAGACCACCAGTATGGTCGCCCCGCCGGCCACCAGCTCGAGCAGCTCGGTCAGCCGGTGGGTTTCGTTGTGCTCGTGGTAGCTGATCAAGCGCCCGGGGACGCGGACTCCCAGGCCGGTGGCCAAGTGCAGGAAACGCCGGGTGTCCTCGGCGGCCACGATGTCTGCGCTCTTCATGAGCTCGATCAGGCGGGGGGACGCGTCGGAAAGGTTGCCAATGGGGGTTGCCGCCAAGACGATCTGGCCCGGGGTTTCTTGAGTTTCCACGCCCCAAGCCTACTGCCCGCGCGTGCCGCCGGATCCCGCCGACGGGCGCCGGTAGAGTATTGACAGTGACTACAGCTTCCACGCAGAGACTTCGGCGCTGGGTCCTCCCACCGGCCGGCGCCTTCGGGCGCGAAGCCCTGAGGGACCGTTTGGCGGGCCCGTTGCACCGTCCCGGGATCTGGGGCTGGATCGTTCCGCTGGCGGTCACCGCTCTCGCGGCGGTGCTGCGCTTCACCAACCTCGCCCATCCGCATCTGCTGATCTTTGACGAGACGTATTACGTCAAGGACGCCTTCACCATGATGCAGGCGGGCTACGAGCTGGAGTGGGGCGAGGAGCCGAACGATGCCTTCATTGCAGGGCACCCGGAGCCCAAGGACTCCGCCTCCTTCGTGGTCCATCCCCCGCTGGGCAAGTGGCTGATCGCCGCGGGGATGTGGCTTTTCGGCAGTGACAACGGGCTGGGCTGGCGCTTTTCCGCCGCGCTCTTTGGCACCCTCGCGGTGCTGCTGTGCGCGCTGGTTGCCCAGAAGATGTTCTCCTCGGTGTTCCTGGGCGGCGTGGCCGGCCTGTTGGCAGCCATCGACGGGCACCAGTTGGTCATGTCCCGCACCGGACTGCTCGATATCTTCCTGATGTTCTTCCTTCTGGCAGGGTTCTTCGCCCTGCTCCTTGACCGCTTCGACGGACGCGAGCGACTGGCCCGCGCCCTGGCCACCGCCGATGGCGCCCGCCCCGCCGAGGGGTTGCTGGCCTACGGCCCGTGGCTGTGGTGGCGGCCGTGGCGCTTGGTGGCCGGGGTGATGTTCGGCTGTGCAGCCGGGGTCAAGTGGTCGGCGTTGTCCTTCATTGCCGTCTTCGGACTGATGACGGTGCTCTGGGATCTCTCGGCCCGGCGCCGCGCCGGGATCCGCCACTGGATCGCCGCCGGGTTGATCCGCGACGGGGTCCCGGCGTTCCTGCTCATCATCCCCACGGCCATCGTGGTGTACCTGGCCACCTGGACCGGTTGGCTGCTCTCCTCGGACGGACGCTACCGCCAATGGGCTGCGGAGAATCCCTCGGAGACCTGGGGCTGGGTGCCGGGGGCGCTGCGTTCACTGGGCGAATACCACCGGGCCGCCTATTCCTTCCACGAGGGCCTGGGCTCGCCTCACGGCTGGGAGTCCTCGCCCTGGAGCTGGCTCTTTGCCGGACGCCCCGTGCTCTTCTTCTACGAATCGCGCGGCAATGGCGAGTTCGGGTGCACCTCTTCGGATTGCGTGCAGGCGATCACCGACCTGCCCAACCCGATCATGTGGTGGGCGGCGACGCTGAGCCTGTTGCTGGTGCTTTTCCACTGGATCGGTGCCCGCGACTGGCGTGCCGGGGCCATCCTGGCGGGAGTGGGCGCCGGGTTCCTGCCGTGGTTCGCCTATCCGGAGAGGACAATGTTCTTCTTCTATACCCTGCCTTTCGCCCCGTTCCTCATTCTCTCCCTGTGCTACGTGCTGGGCAGGAGCCTGCCCGTCGGGGGCCAGGTGCCGTGGCACCGGCGGCGCCTCTTGTGGGGTGTGGGGATCTTCCTGGCCTTGGTCGTTGTCGTGTCCGCCTACTTCCTCCCGGTGTGGACCGGGGAGATGGTCACCTACGAGAACTGGCGCAACCACATTTGGATGCCCAGCTGGGGATAGACCCCAAATTACCAATGGGTAACATAGGTGATGTCCCAGACCACACGCCGACCATCTCCCGGGAAGCAACACACCATGCGCGAAGCCAGCACACCACTTCTCCAGGACCTGCCGCAGGACTTCAACACCACCCAATTGCTGGTGGACCGTCTGGCCCGCGGCACCGGCGCACCGCTTTTTAGCGTCAAGCGCGCAGGCTCGTGGACCGACGTGTCCACCGCCGACTTCGTCGCCGACGTCCGCTGGCTGGCCAAGATGCTGCTGGCCGCCGGGATCGCCCCCGGGGAAAAGATCGGGATCATGTCCCGCACGCGCTATGAATGGGCGCTGGCCGAGCAGGCGATCTGGTTTGCCGGCGCTGTGTCCGTTCCCAACTACGAGACCAGTTCCCCGTACCAGGTGGCGTGGATCCTGCAGGACTCCGGCGCCCGGCACGTGTTTGCCGAGGACCCAGCCTGCGCACGAGTGCTCGCGGAGGCCGCCGGATCCGTGGACGAGGAGGTCACCGTGTGGACCTTTGAGGGGCCCGAGGCCCCCGGGCCGACCGACATCCCTGCAGCAGGACTCCGGGAACTGCTGGCGGAGGGGTCCGCCAGCGGGATCGGCAATGAACAGGTCGAGGCCGCCCGGACCTCCGCCGGCCTGAAGGACATCGCCACCCTGGTCTACACTTCCGGCACCACCGGACGGGCCAAGGGCTGCATGATGACCCACGCGAATTTCTCCCAGGTTGCCGTGAACCTGGCCCGGCACATGGCCCCGGTGCTGGGCCGGAACGATCGCACCCTAATGTTCCTGCCGCTGGCCCACGTCCTGGCCCGCGCCGTCCAGCAGGTCTGCGTGCACGCAGGATCGACCATCGCGCACACGTCCTCGGCCTCCACCCTGGAGCCGGATCTGGCGGCCGTGAAACCGGGCTTCCTGCTGGCTGTGCCCAGGGTCTTCGAAAAGATCCGCACCACCGCGGCCGGCACGGCATTGGCCGCGGGCAAGGGCCAGCTTTTCGCCCAGGCGGAGTCGACAGCCATCGAATTTTCCCGGAGCGCCGACGCCCGGGCCCGCGGCCTGGCCTCGCGCCGTTCCCCGCTCCTGCTGGCCCGGCACGCCCTGTTCAACAAGGTGCTCTACCCGCGGCTGCGGGCGGTGCTGGGCGGCAGGGTGCGTTACGCCATTTGCGGCGCCAGCGCCTTGAACGCCGACCTGGCCCATTTCTTCCGCGGCGCCGGCGTGGGATTGCTGGAAGGCTATGGGCTCACCGAGACCACGGCCCCGGCAACAGTGAACATGGCGCGGAACCTCAGGGTGGGGTCCGTGGGCCTGCCCATCCCCGGCACCACCATCCGCATCGCGCCTGACGGCGAGGTATTGGTCAAGGGAATCGGGGTCTTTGCCGGCTACCACCACAATGCGCAGGCCACGGCCGACGCCTTTGACGACGAGGGATTCTTCAGGACCGGCGACACCGGGGCTCTGGACGAGTCGGGGTTCCTGGTCGTCACCGGGCGCAAGAAGGACATCCTGGTGACTGCCGGCGGCAAGAACGTGGCTCCGGGGCCGCTGGAGGAAGCCATCCGCACCTCGCCCCTGGTCTCCCAGGTGGTGTTGGTGGGTGAGAACCGTCCGTTCATCGCCGCCCTGCTGACCCTGGATCCCGAAGAACTGGGCCCGTGGTGCCGGGCCAACGCCCTTCCGGTGCTCTCCCCGGCAGAGGCGGCGGTGCACCCCAAGGTGCTCGCCGAGCTTCAGGACGCCGTGGATGCGGCGAATGCCGCGGTCTCCAAGGCCGAGGGCATTCGGAAGTTCGTGGTCCTGGACCGGGAGTTCACCGAGGAGTCGGGGCATCTGACACCCTCGCTGAAGGTGAAGCGGGGAAGCATCGTCAGCGACTTCCAGGACCTGATCGACCAGTTGTACAGGCGCTGAAGGGTCGGCAGAAACAGCGATTCCCGAGTGCTTGGCCCGGCTTCCGAATCGAAGCCGGGAGACACCCGGGAATCTGCTGTGGTCGGCAGTGCTACAGCCCGAAGACCCGCTTTTCCTGGCGCAGGCGCGAGCCCTCGCGGCGCTTGGCCGTAGGCCAAGTGGCGATCAGGGTCACCAGCGCCGTGATGACCACCAGACCGGCGATGCCGATGGCTGCGTCGATCCAGAATTGCGGCGGGTAGAGCCTGATCAGCGTGTCAGAGAAGTTGAAGGTCCAGGTGCCGTCCGCAAAGAAGATCCGGTGGAAGGTGCTGAAGAAGCTTTCCCAGCCAAGGATCGCCACGACGGTGAGACCTGCAAGCAGCACCAAGGTGGCGACCGATCCGGCGAAGAGCCCGCGGCGGATGCCGCCGGCGTAGCGTTTGCCCAGGTAGATCAGTGCAATGAGCGCGATGACGCCCAGAATGGTCCCGCCCAGGTAGGTGAAGGACATGACGTTCTTGACGTCGGCCATGTGCTGGACCTCGGTGCCGAGGAAGAGCGGGTTGCCGTTGGGATCCCTCAGTTCGGCCAGGTACCGGTTGTCGGCGACGTTGTTCAAGAAGTCCACGCCGAAGGAGCCGTATGTCAGCCTGTCGGCGGTGGTGAACCCGAAGCTGTCGACGGGGAATCCGGGGCGCTGGTAGGCAATCCACAGGAAGATGGGGCTGGCCACCAGGCGGATGGCCAGGATCAGCAGCACCAGGGGGTACGCGATGGCCAGCAACACCTGGAGGGTGCGGGCCAGTGGCGGCTTGGATTCCAGGGCGGCCTCGCGGGCGGCACGGCGTTCGCGGGCCGCAGGGGTCGGCTCGGGCACCGGGGTGTAGGCGCCGAAGACCCTGCTGCGTGCCTCGGCAATGGCCGAAGCGGTTTGCGGTGTGGCCGGGGCCACCGGGCGCGGCATGGCGCGGGTCTGGTCGTTGTCCGTCGATGCTGCGGATCCGGCAGTTGCCGGTGACGACGACTTGTCGACCTTGGCGGTTTCGGGGAGCGGTTCCACCGGGATCTTGGCGATGATGTCCTCGACTTCCTCGGGCTCTTCGGCCTTGCCCGGGGCCTGCTTCTGGGCGCCTGCCCCGGCAGGGGTCGCCTTTGCCGGGTCGGCCGGCTTCAGGGGTGTGGCAGCTGGCCTGGCCGCGGCCGCCGGTGCGGCGGTAGGGGCCTGCGCAGGCTTGGCCGGCGCAGCGCCGGTCGTTGCTGCGGGCTTCGCTGCCTGTGCTGCGGGCATCTTGGCTTCGGCGGCCTTCTGCGCGGCGGCAGTCCGCGAGGCGACAATCGAGGCCTCGATCCGGGCGGCGGCCGACGCGGCGGCGGCGCTCAACGAGCCGGATCCGGCCTCGGTCTTGGCGCCGGCACCGGGCACTGCCTGTGCGGTCGCCGGCTTTCCCGGCTTGCCGGTCTGCGGTTCGTCCTGCTCAGCCATGCTTCTCCCTCAAAACTCTGACATGCGGTGCGCTTGCGGTGCGGGGCGTTGCGGGCCGACAACGCCCACTGCCAAACACACAGCTAAGCCTATCGAGCCGAGGGTTCACCCGCGGCCCACCAGCGTCTTTTCGGTCCGCGTGTCGGAAGGGCAACGCACCGGCGCCCGCCCTGCCGCCGCGAGGCGCGAAGGCAAGGCGGGCTTCGATTCCTGCGGCCCGGAGAACTTCGGCGGCCGGGCCGCGATCCGCCTAGTAGCGGTAGCTCTCCGGCTTGTACGGGCCGGCGGCATCAAGTCCGAGGTACCGGGCCTGCGCGTCCGAAAGCTCCGTCAGTTCGACACCCAGGGCGGCGAGGTGAAGGCGCGCGACCTTCTCGTCCAGGATCTTGGGCAGCACGTAGACGGACTTGGCGTACTCCCCCGTGCCGGCCTTGGAGTACAGCTCGATCTGCGCGATCACCTGGTTGGCGAAGGAATTGGACATCACGAACGAGGGGTGGCCGGTGGCATTGCCCAGGTTCAGCAGCCGGCCCTCGGAGAGCACGATGACGGAGCGTTCGGCCGTGGAACCGGCCTCGAAGGTCCACTCGTGCACCTGGGCCTTGATCTCGACCTTTTGGACGCCCGGGATCGCGGCCAGTCCCGCCATGTCGATCTCGTTGTCGAAGTGCCCGACGTTGCCCACGATGGCCTTGTTCTTCATCAGCTGCATGTGCCCGGCGGTGATGATGTCCTTGCCGCCGGTGGTGGTGACGAAGATGTCGCCCTGGTCCAGCACGGTTTCCAGCCGGGCCACCTGGTAGCCGTCCATGGCCGCCTGCAGGGCGCAGATCGGGTCGATCTCGGTGACGATCACCCGGGCGCCCTGGCCGCGCATGGCCTCGGCGGCACCCTTGCCCACGTCCCCATAGCCGCAAACGACGACCACCTTGCCGCCGATCAGCACATCGGTGGCGCGCATGAGCCCATCGGGCAGGGAGTGGCGGATGCCGTATTTGTTGTCGAATTTCGACTTGGTCACCGAATCGTTGACGTTGATCGCCGGGAAGAGAAGCGTTTGGGCAGCTGCCATCTGGTTCAGCCGCATCACTCCGGTGGTGGTTTCCTCGGTGACGCCGTTGATCCTCGCGGCAATGCGGGTGAACTTGGCCGGGTCATTGGACAGGGAGACGCGCAGGGTGTCCAGCACGATGGAGTGTTCGTGGCTTGTCGCGGCCTCGGGGCCGGGCACGGCTCCGGCGGCCTCGTACTGCGCGCCCAGGTGCACCAGCATGGTGGCGTCGCCGCCGTCGTCCAGGATCATGTTCGGTCCGAGCTCCGGCTCGGTCTCGGCCCCCGGCCAGGTAAGGACCTGCTCGGCGGTCCACCAGTAGTCCTCGAGGGACTCGTTCTTCCAGGCGAACACCGGGACGCCGGCGGGGTTCTCCGGGGTGCCGGTGCCCACGACCACGGCGGCCGCGGCCTCGTCCTGGGTGGAGAAGATATTGCAGGAGGCCCAGCGGACCTGCGCGCCCAGGGCCACGAGGGTCTCGATGAGAACCGCTGTCTGCACCGTCATGTGCAGGGACCCGGCGATGCGGGCGCCGGCCAGCGGCTGCTCCGTCGCGTATTCGGCGCGCAGGGACATCAATCCGGGCATCTCGTGCTCGGCCAGGCGGATCTGGTGGCGTCCGGCCTCGTGCAGGGACAGGTTCGCGACCCGGAAATCGATGCCCATGTCCCCGGCCCCTAGCCTTGGGTCTTCGCGGGGATGACGGTGGCCTCGGGGGCCAGCATGACCGGGATCCCCTCGACGATTTCGTAGCTGTAGGTTTCCCCGTTGTCCCCGGTTCCGGTGGACACCAGCGTGTCACCGTGCTGGATGAGGGTGGAACCGGTGAGAGGGCAACGGAGCTGGGCAGAGAGTTGGGCTGAGAGATTCGACATGGAACCCAGTTTAGGGCTCCAGGTTCCCTTCGCGCAGCACCCGCAGGTGCCGCCGCGTCATGCCCTGGGCGTTGCCGGGCTCGATGGCCGGCGGCGAGGTGCGTGGAGCCGGGACCTCCGGGGCCGGGGCGAGGGCCACATCGGCCTCGTTTTCCCGCACCGCATTGGCCAGCGCGTACAGGTCGTCGTTGCCGAGCCGTCCCTGCTCGGGCAGGGCCAGGCGCATGACTTCCCAACCCAGCGGCACGGTCAGGCGCTGGGCATGGAGCGAGCACAAGTCGTAGCAATGCGGTTCCGCAAAGGTCGCCAAGGGACCGAGCACCGCCGTCGAGTCGGCGTACACATAGGTCAGGGTGGCGATGGCCGGTTGGCGGCACGCCGAACGTGAACAAAGTCTGGATGATCCCACGGTTACACAGACTACCGCAGCGCGGCGGCACGGCGTCGGCGCATCGCCGTGCGGCAGGCGGTTCCCGCGGGGCCGAGGTGGCATAGGCTAGGTGTCATGTCCGGAAAACTGTCGATCGATTTGGACGGGCGCGATCCGTCCTCGCTGCACAGCGGGAGTACCCGGAGATACGCCGACCGCAAGCGCAACCGGCACGGACGCGGCCGGCGCGGACCACTGCTCCTGGCACCGCTGCCCGGGTCGCGCACCCGGGCCGAGCGCTTCGAGGACCTGCTGGTTGAATCGGCCGAGCGTCTGGCCGACCGCTGGGGCGAGCGGGTGACGGCCATCGACTTCCGCATCATGATGGTCCCCGCCGCCAAGGTGCTGGAGCGTGCGCGGGCTGCCGGGACCCGGGTGCCGTGGGCCACGAGCCGTTCGGCGCGTCCCGGCCGCCCCGAACGCGTCACGCTCTACCGCCGCCCCATCGAGGAGGCGTGCGGCCACGGCGCCGAGCTGCTTCCGGAGATGGTGCACATGGCGATCGTGGAACAACTGGCCGACCTGTGGGCCATGGACCCGCAGGCCATTGACCCCGGGTACGGGTCCTGGGATGCCGGCCCGGACGATTAGTCGCGCAACAGGACCTGGACGCCCTTGCTTCCCAGTGCGGCGTCGCTGACCGGCACCGCGGCAATGCCGAAGGCCCCGTCCTGGACCACCGCGGAGGCGTAGCCGGGGGCGCCGTTGGCCGAGAGCACCAGGGCCGTGGTGCCGGCCCCGAAGTCGCTGGCGGCCAGCGCGACGGTCTTGCCGCCTGACAGCTCGATGTTCCGCGTTGCCGAGAGCTTGCCGTCGGCACCCAGCGCGCGCACCGAGACGGTGGCGGTGTCCTCGGGGGCGTTGAGCACCAGCGTGGACCTGCCCACTGGCGGAAGCACCATCAGGTTTTCGCTGCCCAGCCGGTTGGCGGCACCGGCCCAGGCCAGGTCGATGGGTTCGTTTGCCTTGGTGCCGCGCACCATTTTCACGCTCGCGCTCACCGCAGAGTCGCCCTCGACCACGATGGTGTACTGCCCGGCGGGAAGCCCGCCCAGCGGCATGCGTGCGGTGGCGTTGGAGGCCACCACTACTTCCCCGCCGCCGGGAATCGGGACCTCGCCGTTGCGGCCAAGGGCCCGCACCTTGACGGTGGCGCCCTCGGCGGAGGTCGCTGCAAGCACCAGTTCGGCGGCGGCGTCGGAGTTGGCTGCAGGCTTGGCCAGCTCGCCGGAAAGCTTCGGGTCCAGGATCGCTACCCCGGGGATCACCTGGGTGTTGTTGGCCGTTGACGAGCCACCCAGATAGTCGACGCCGCCCGGGACCAGCCCGCGCAACGTGCTTTGCTGGATGGTGGCGTTGATGCGCCCGCCCGAGGAAGTGACCTTGGCCGAGAGGGCCTTCTCGTTCGGCGCGTACCCGGCGAGGATGATCGACTTGGACTCGCCCGGTGCCACCGCCAGCGCGCCGAGGCTGGGTGCGGAGACCATGCCGTCGGCACCGCGCAGGTCAACGCGCACCTGGGCGACGGAGGCCGAGGGGTTGACCAGGTTCAGCACCGCGGTGGATCCGGGGGTGGTCACCGCGCCGGTGAGCCAGGATTCGGCCGACGGGGCCGTGCAGCCCGCGGCGGCGAGCCCTGCAAGGTCCCCGTCGGCGGCGGAGTAGGAACGCACGGCGGAGACCAGGGACTGCACCCCGCCCAGCGGCTGGGCGTGCACCGTGAGGGACTCGGCGTAGTTGCTCACCGCGCCCGGTGCGCCCTTGCGCTCGGAGGTGCCGTCGGCGCCGGCGCCGGTGGCCTTCGCTGCCTCGGCTGCCGACAGCCGCGGGGCGATGGTTGCCTCGACGCCCGCATCGTTCCTGAGCATTTCGGTGCCCGGGATGCGGCCGGCGGAATCCGAGAGCACCGCGGCGCGCACACCCGTCCTGGCGTCCTTGGATGCGGGGGCGAATTCCGGGTCGACACCGGAACCGGCGCCCGTGAACAGCTTCATCGTCGCCGGGCAGCTGGCCAGCGCGTCTCCCGCCGGCAGCGAGGTCAGGGCTACCGGGGTGCCGGTGGCGGCGGTGGCGGGAGGAAACACCGATCCGGCGGCAATGGCCGCGGCGCCCAGGCAGAGCACCCCGACCGAGCCCACCAGGCCCAAGGCCCTGCCGCGGGTCTTGGCACGGTGAACGCGCTCCGGGGCGGGCGCCGGGGAGGCAGCCTCGGTCTTCGGGTCCGTCTCCGCGTCCTTGGCGGGCTCCGCGACGGCCGCGGGTGCTGTCGCCGATTCGGGCGTTGCCGTGTCGGCGGATTCCGGGGCCGGTGGCGCTGCGGCCACGGGGGCGGGCATCTGGTCCCGTTCCGCAGGCAGTGCGGCGCCCGGAGCCAGTCCCGCGGCTTCGCGGGCGGCCTGGGCTACGCGATCGGCTTCGCGTCGTGCCTTGCGGGAATCGTTTTTCACTTCGTCTCCTTGGCATGGGCCCCATGGTGCCCGCGGTCGAGCTCGTCAATGCTTTCCGCGTTGCCGCGGGTGCGGTATTCATCCAGGCGGCGCGCGGCAAAACGGCGGCTGCGCGGGATGGGGATGACCAACAGCAGGGTCAGCAGCAGCACCACCAGCTGGGCCATGGCCACCGGGAGCTTGTACGGGCTCAGGTAGTGCACTTCCAGGGTGCCGCCGGCGGCACCGAGCTCAAAGCCCTGCGCCCATTGCGCGTTTTCCACGCCCGTCCCGGTGGCGTCCGTTGCGCCGCCGGCCTCGGCGCCCACGGCGAGGCGCTTGAGCTCTACCCCGTCCAGGGTTGCGCTCCAGCCCGCGTCGGCGCGTTCGGCCATCGCCAGCACCCGGCCGGCCTCGCCGGGTTCGACAGTTGCAGCGGTGACTTCCCCGCGGTGCGAGGGCAGCAGTGCCACGGTCTTGTCCCCCGCCACGATGCGCACGCGGGCGGTGGAGTCGGTGGCGTTGTCCACGCCGGGGATCCGCTCAAGCGGTTCCACGCGCCACAGCCATCCGGCTTCGGTCTGTCCCACCGGGACCAGGCCGGGCACCGCGTCGAGGCGTGCCACCAGCGCCGAGGCCGTGGCCCGGGAATCCTGCAGCACGACGAACCCGGCGCCGAGGGACGCCAGTTCCGCGCGCGGGTCCAGGGCGGAGTCGGAGACGAGCGTGGCAACCGTTTGTTCGATGAGCCGGTCGGCGTCGTCCGATTCACGCAGGGCGGGGGCCGGCACGTTGCCGATGAGGCGGTGTGCGGCTGCGGGCTGGGACAGGGCATCGGCGGTGGTGCCTGCCCCGTTCATCAGTGCTGCGCTGACCGCCCCGCCGCCGTTCTGCGCGAGGACCAGTGTGCGGTCCTCGTAGGGTCCCAGTCCGCGGTCGGCGGCGGTGGCGGGAAGGGTGCGGGCGGATACCGCCTGCAGGGCGCTGGTGGTGCCCAGGTCGGTTCCCGCGGCAACACCTGCAGGAGCCGGGAGTTGTGCCACGATCCAGTTCCCGCCGGCGACCAGCACGGAGATTCCCAGCAGGGCCGAGGCCCAGGCGAGGGTGCCGGTGGCAGCGGTGCGCGCACCGGTGGCCGAGGGTGCGCCCTGGCGGCGCTCGGCCCGGAGCTCGGAGATCCCCAGTCCCGCGGCAAAGACCAGCGCCAGGGCGAAGAAGGAGACAAAGGGCCCGTTGAAGGCGGCGACGAAGGTGTTTCCGGCCACGGCGGCGGGCACCAGCGAGGCGCCGTACCCGGCGGCAAGCATCAGCACGCCGCCGAGCCACAGGCTACGGGCCAGCGAGGCGGAGTTGTTGCGGCCCCCGGCGAAGAGCCCGGTGAGCGCGCAGGCCAGCAGCGGGGCGCCGACCAGCAGCGCCAGCACCAGTGCCCAGGGCCCGGCGGGCAGGAAGCCGAATCCGGCAGGGGTTCCCAGCGGGTCAAAGGCCGTGGGGAAACCCAGGCCCTGGGCCCACAGCGGTGCCGGGGCGAAGGGCAGGGGCAGTCCGGGATCGGTGAGCAGCACGCGCGGGTTGCCCAGCGCGGCGATGACCAGCGGCAGGTGGAAGACCAGTGCCGGAAGCGGCACCCACCACAGGGTCCGGGCACGGGAGCGGAGCCCGATGGCCGCGAGGACGATGAGCACGACCAGGGCAAGACCCACGGCGGGGGAACCGGCGGTGATGGCCACCAGCAGCAGGGCGGCCGCCGCGGCGGCGGTCCAGGAGGGAACCATTCCGGTGCCCGGGCGCGAGGCGGGCAGCGGGCGGTTTCCGCGGCCAGTGCGGAAGTCAATGGCGGCTCCGACCGAGCGCAGCAGCGCCAGCAGGAACAGCGGTGCCAGGACGTGGACCAGCACGCTGCCGGCGCGGCCGGAAGCCAGCGAAACCTGTAGCGCCGGGGCCAGGCCCCAGAGCAGGGCGCCGACCATGCGCGCGGCCCGCGAACGGGTGACCGCGGCCAGGCCCAGCCAGGCGGCCAGCGCCGCCAGCGGCATGGCGAGCAGGGTCAGCACCACGGCCGCGGCGTTGGCGTTTCCGCCGCCGGCCAGGGCGGCCAGCCAGTACACGTAGTCGATGGGGTCCCCGCCGGCGGGGCTGCCGGCCCCGAGGTCGGCCCACCAGGAGGTGGCGTTGGCGAAGATCTCGGAGGCCTTGGTGGAGAGCGGGAGCATTGCCCCGCCGGCCACTGCTTCGGCGCCGATCAGGGCGCGCAAACCCACCAGCGACGCGGCCAGGGTGGCGATCACGGCGATGATGGCACTGACGAAGGAAGAGGTGCGGTTGGGTGCGGCCAGCGCCGCAAAGTCGTTGCGGGCGTCCCCGCTGGGGACCTGGGCGGCGGTGGCGCCGGTCCCGTCCCCGTAGACGCTTTCGCCATCGAGGGAGTCGAGCATGTGCTTGCGGTGTTCGCGCACCAGGTCCTGATCGGTGAGCAGCCGGGCGATGGACTTGCGTGGGACCCGCCGGGTGGCGGCGGCCGCGGAGCGGGACCTGGAGAGCTTGACCGGGGTTCCGACGGCCCTGAAGGTGGCACCCAACTGGCCGAAGGCGTAGCCGGGGTCCTTGGCCAGCAGCGAGAGCAGGAAGCGGTAGATCCCGCCCAGCACCGCTCCGATGACCAGGAAGGGGATGGCCCAGGCCGGGGCGTGCTTGAGGCGCATGAACACCTCGGCGCGGCGGGTTTCGGCCGGTCCTGCCAGGGCGCGGACCACCGCTGCCTTGTGGTGGATCTTGGCTGCGGGCACGATGACCACGCGGTTGCCCATGAGGCGGTTGCGCCAGCACAGGTCCATGTCGTCGCCCAGTCCCGGCAGCGCCGGGTCGAAACCGCCCAGGGCCTCGAAGACGTCACGGCGGATGAGCATTCCGGCACTGGTCACGGCAAAGGAGTCGGTGCGGGCGTCGTACTGGCCCTGGTCAACCTCGTCGATCTCGATGAGCGTCAGCCGCTCGGCATGCTTGTTCATGCCCAGGCCCACATCCAACAGGCGGCGCGGGGAGTCAAGATCAAGCTGCTTGCACCCGGCGATGGTGACCGACTCGGTGGCCTCGACCACGGTGAGGAGCTTTTCCAGGGCATTGAGTTCGGGCACCGAGTCGTCGTGGATCAGCCAGAGCCATTCGGTGCGCCCCTTGCGCGGCTCACCGAGGGATTGCACGGCTTCCATCACCGAGTGCCCGAAGCTGTGCTCCGGGACCTGAAGCAAGGTGGCGTCGGAGGGCAGTTGCCGGCGCAGGAGGTCGGCGGAACCGTCGGTGGACGACGCGTCGACGCCGACGAAGCGGTCAATCAGTCGTGTTTGATCGCGCAGGGCGGCCAGGGTCCGGGGGAGAAAAGCTGCGCCATTGTGGGCAGCCACAATGGCGGTGACGTGGATCGTAGGGAGAATTAGACTGCTCGTTTCCGCAAGCGACGACGTTCACGCTCGGACAGTCCGCCCCAAATTCCGAACCGTTCGTCGTTGGTCAGTGCATATTCAAGGCATTCGGAGCGCACATTGCAGGCGCCGCAGACACGCTTGGCGTCCCTGGTCGATCCTCCCTTTTCGGGGAAGAATGCCTCGGGGTCGGTCTGTGCACACAGTGCCTCGGACTGCCAGCCCAGTTCGCCTTCTTCGTCCTCGGCGCCCAGGCCGATCCAGATGGCCTGGGCCGGGCTCTTGCCGTCGGGCATGGCATCGAAGCTCGGTGCCCACGAGGGAGTCGGGTCAGCGACCAGATCGCTGGCTGCGTCGTGCGCCAACAGGAATGCGGCTGTCTCCTCTGCGGGAGTCAAGCCCTGCGAACCGTCGGCTTCCTGTTCCCGGCTTGTCTCGGCCGGATCGACAAACCAGTCCGCCGGAACGCTTCGGCCCCCGCTATAAGGTGGCGTAGGCGCCGTCGCTGCGGCCTCGTTGAAGCTTCGATCCACGTTTCCCATGGTTTACTAACCTTCCGCCGTTACGAACTTGATACCTAATATGACCCATAAGAGCGACGTCGACGGCCTTCCAAGAAAAAGCCGTCGCGAGACAATTTCTCTCTCCCTGACGGTGCACTATCTAATTACACTGGTGTAACTCCCGTTGCGTCAAGTGCGGCCGTCGATTTTAGCCACACATGTCGTAGATTTGGAGTCACGCCACGCCCGAGATTTCGCCGTGATCACACACGATTTCGCCCAACCCCGGATTCCCGGGGAATTCACAGGCTTGACAAGGAGCTTCCCATGACCATTGATACCAACTCGTTATCTCCCGTCGAATCACTGCTCGCTCCAATGCGCCATTCCACCCACCCGTACCTGACCTGGTACTCCCAGGGCGGGGAACGCGTGGAACTCAGTGGACGCGTTTTTGACAACTGGGTCGCCAAGAGCGCGAACCTATTGCACGAAGAATTCGATTTAGCCCCGGGGAGCATTGTTGCCACCGACATGCCCGGCCATTGGAAGTCCGCGGCGCTGGCCTTGGCGTGCTGGCACCTGGGCGCCGAAGTGCGCTGCGTGGCCCCCGGAACGGATCCCGGAGATGTCGACATATTTATTACCGCCGACACGGAAACCCTAGCAGTCAACGGCAGCGTCGAGGTCATCGCCGTTCCCCTGCCGGCCCTGGCCATGGCCTTCGACGGCCCGCTGCCGGTTGGTGCCACCGATTACGCCTCAGAGGTCCGCGCCTACGCGGATTCGTTCAACCCCTCCCCCATCGATACGTCCGCCACGGCATTGCAGGGGGCCGCCGGCTCGATGGCCTACACCCAGCTGTTCGCCGAGCTGCCCGAAACCGGGGCAAGCGGCACCACCCTGCTGAGCACCGCGTGGCCGCTGGAACGGCTCCTTCCGGTCCTGGTGTCGCTGTGGAGCGCGGGGAACCCTGTGGTTCTGGTGGAAGACGGCGTAAAGATCAGCGACTCGCTGCTCGGCGGCGAACGCGTGGTGACGCGCCTGGATCGGGATTCATAGGCCCGCAAGCCAAGGGCCCGGCCTCCGGCGGGCATGAAAAACCCCGGGATGCTCCCTGGCTTTTCCCTCCACCGGTGGTGGAGAAGCAAGAGGGGGAACATCCCGGGGCTGTAGGTATCAACGTGCCGGGCCCACCGGCACTAGACGACGCCGTCAGGCGTTCCCGGGGCCCGGGACGGCGCGGAAGCGCCACGCTCCGCATCAGCCGGCTCGAGGCCGACGTGCAGCAGCTCGCGGTCGTGGGCAAATTCCTCTTCGGCATCCATTTCCTCGCCAAAGACCCAGAAACGGTAGGCGAAGAACCGGAAGATCGTGCCCAGCACCAGGCCGACCACGGAACCCGCAATAAACAGGCTGGTGGTGTCGGTCAGGCCGATCCAGTACTTGGTGATGAACACACATGCTGCGGCGATTCCCAGCCCGATAGCGTTCATAATGAGGAACATTACGAGCTCGCGCACCACGTTGGCCTGCCGGCGATGGCGGAAGGTCCAGAAGCGGTTGGCCACCCACGAAAACATCGTGGCCACGACGCCGGCAATGATTTTTGCCTTGACCTCGGAATCATCCATGGGCCCCTCGAGCATCCACAGGTAGATGCCCGAGTCGATGATGAACGCGACACCCCCGACCACGCCGAATTTGGCGACTTCGCGCCACATCATGGACGCCAGGCCCAAGAGTTTGCGCCAGATCTCTTTCAGCATGATCCTCCATGGATTCGTCTCAATGCACCGTATGCCGCGTGGCTCGCTGCTGCGCGTCCGGTGCGGTTGGGCCGTCATTTCCCTGGACGGCCAACCAAACTATTCTAATGCGGTTCACTGAATGTTCACCGCCAATGGTGTCCAAACTCGCCATGGACAACATAGGTTGGGCCCCGCGTTCGGTAGGCTAAGCGGGTGATGTTTCCAGTGATTGGCGTTGTTGGCGGAGGCCAACTTGCCCGAATGATGGCTCCCGAGGCCCTGAATCTCGGCTTCGAACTACGTATCCTGGCCGAGGGCCCGGATGTCTCTGCCGCGCGCAGTGTTGCTTCCGCCCCGGTAGGTGACTATACGGATTTGGCGACGCTACGTGAATTCGCCCGCGGAGTCGATGTCCTGACGTTCGACCACGAGCACGTGCCCAATGAGCACCTGCAGGCGCTGATCGCCGAAGGCGTCAACGTCCAGCCGCGCCCGGCCGCGCTGATCCATGCCCAGGACAAGCTCGTGATGCGCGAGGCCATCGCCGCGCTGGGCCTGCCCAACCCCGAGTGGGCAGCGGTGGAAACCGTTGATGAGCTGGTGGCCTTCGGCCAGAAGATCGGCTGGCCGATCGTGCTGAAGACCCCTCGCGGCGGCTATGACGGCAAGGGCGTGCGCATGATCGAGACGGAAGAAGATGCCCGCGCGGCGGCGGATTGGTTCGGCAACGGCGCACTGCTGGCCGAGGACAAGGTCGCCTTCACGCGCGAACTCTCCGCCCTTGTCGCCCGCAACCCCGGCGGCGAGGCCAAGGCCTGGCCAGTGGTGCACACCATCCAGGTCGACGGCGTCTGCGACGAAGTCATTGCCCCCGCACCGGGCCTGGACCCGGCCGTCGAGGCGGCAGCCGAGCAGGCGGCACTGCGCATCGCCGAGGCCTTCGGCGTCACCGGCGTGATGGCCGCCGAACTCTTCGAGACCCCCGGCTCCGGTGCCGGGTTCGTCATCAACGAACTTGCCATGCGCCCGCACAACACCGGACACTGGACCATGAACGGCTCGATCACCAGCCAGTTTGAACAGCACCTGCGCGCGGTCCTTGACCTGCCGCTGGGAGCCACCGACGCACTGGCCGAGACCACCGTGATGAAGAATTACCTCGGCGGGGCCAACCAGGACCTGTTCACCGCGTTCCAGGCCGCCTTGGCCGCGGAACCGCGCGTGAAGGTCCATGCCTACGGCAAGTCCGTGCGTCCGGGACGCAAGATCGGCCACGTCAACGTGGTCTCCGAACCCGGGGAATCCGTTGACTCGCTGCGCGCCCGCGCCAACACCGTTGCCTCATTGATCCGTGACGGCGTGCCTTCCCCGGCCCCCGCATCCACCACCGAAGGACAAACTTCTTGAGCACCCCCGCACCCCTGGTTTCCCTGGTCATGGGCTCCGACTCGGACTGGCCCGTCATGAAGCTGGCCGCCGAGGCGCTGCGCGAATTCGGCATCCCCTTCGAAGCCGACGTCGTCTCCGCCCACCGCATGCCCGAGGACATGATCGCCTACGGCAAGGAAGCCCACACCCGCGGCATCCGCGTGATCATTGCCGGAGCCGGCGGCGCCGCCCACCTGCCGGGCATGCTCGCCTCGGTCACCCCGCTGCCGGTCATCGGCGTTCCGGTGCCGCTGAAGACGCTCGACGGCATGGACTCGTTGCTCTCCATCGTCCAGATGCCCGCCGGTGTGCCGGTCGCCACCGTCTCCATCGGCGGGGCACGCAACGCCGGCCTGCTGGCAGTGCGGATGCTCGCCACCGGCACTGACGAGCTCGCCGCCGCACTGCAGGCAAAACTCATCGACTTCGCCGCCGAGCTGCGCCAGGTCGCAGCCGACAAGGGCGCCGCCCTGCGGGCCGCCGTCGCCTCCGAAGCCCCCGGCGCGTAAGGACCCCGATGACATCGACCCGCCGCTCGTCCCACGACCCCGACCTGCTACCGGACCCCGTCTCGGCCCCGGCACCGGTGCGCTCCAAGCGCGCACTGTTCCTGCTGCTGCTGACAACGTTCTTCCCCGGCAGCGCCCAATGGGTTTCCGGGAATCGCGCCCTTGGCGGGTTCGTCATGCGCGTCACCATCGCCTGCTGGGCTTTGCTCCTGGTGGTGCTGGCGCTCGCACTGCTCAAGCGCGACTGGCTGCTTGGATTCTTTGCCCAGGCCTGGGTGCAGCTGGGATCCTCGTTGCTGCTGGTGGTGCTGGCAGCCGGCTGGCTTTTGATGTTCCTGAACACGCTGGCGATCATCCGTCCCCGGTATCTGGCCCCCGGGGCCAGGATCGGGCTGACCGCCACGTTGCTGGTGGTGGCCCTGGCCATCACCGGGTCCCTGGGCTACGGCGCATTCGTCATGAACAAGGGCCGCGAGACCATCTCCAGCGTCTTTACCGCCGGACCTGCCTTCAAGCCGGTTGACGGACGCTACAACATCGCCGTGTTCGGCGCCGACTCGGCGGGCAACCGCGAGGGGGTGCGCACCGATTCCATGTCGCTGCTGTCCGTCGATGCCAAGACCGGCAAGTCGTTGCTGATCTCCATCCCGCGCAATATGCAGAACGCCCAGTTCTCCAAGGACTCCCCCATGCGCAAGATCTACCCCGAGGGGTACAACTGCGGGGACGAGTGCCTGTTCAATGCGATCTATCGCGACGCCACCGACAACCACGCCGACCTGTACCCGGATGCGGCCAACCCCGGTGCGGAAGCAACCATGGACGCCATCGAGGGCAGCACGGGTCTGAAGGTCCAGTCGTACGTGATGATCGACATGGCCGGGTTCGCCGGGTTCATCAACGCCATGGGCGGGGTCAAGGTCGACTCCGGCGGCTGGGTCCCCTACAACGGCAAGAGCTGGCCCAACTCCTCGGTCAACACCCACTGGTTCGCCCCCGGCGAGCAGACGCTCACCGGGAAGCAGGCCCTCTGGTTTGCCCGCTCGCGCGACTTCACCTCCGATTACCACCGCATCGCGCGCCAGCAGTGCCTGCAACAGGCCATGATTTCCCAGTTCAGCCCCAAAACCATGCTCACGCGCTTCACCTCGATCATGGATGCCGGCGAGCAACTGGTGGAAACCGACATTCCGCAGCAGCAGCTCGGATCGTTCCTGAACCTGGCCGACAAGGCCCGCCAGACCCCGTTCAAGCGCCTGACCCTGGGTGCCCCCGACTTCGGGTCCGCGGGCGACAAATTCTCCACCTACCCGAAGTTCGACGAGATCCACTCGCGCATCGACGAACTCATCGCCGCGCAAAACGAATCCCCGGCCAAGAAGTCCGCGGAGGCAACCAAGGAATCGGCCAAGGAGAAGGAATCCTCCGCGCCGGCAAAGTCGACCAAGGATTCCGGGACCGAGCGGAATTCCGAGCCCGGCAAGATCAACACGGCACCCTCCGACGCACCCACGGCGCAGCCCGACGGGTCGGAGCTGACCGAGCGCTACCTGGTCACCCTCGAGCAAATCGGCCGCACCGACCTGCTGGCAAAAATCGCAGCCAACAACAACGAATGCTCGGTGCCCTGACCCGTCCGGGCACATAATTCCCCCATAGCCTGAAGGACAACGATGTATCGCCTGACAAACACCATCCGTGACTATGCCTGGGGATCCACCGGCGCCATCAGCGGGCTTCTGGGCACCGACCCCAGCGGCAAGCCGGAGGCAGAAATGTGGCTCGGAGCCCACCCTTCCGCTCCTTCGCTGGCCTCCGATGGACAGCCCGGTGGCGTGGACACCGGCCTGGACCGGCTGATAGCCGCCGACCCCCAGGGGTTGCTGGGTCCCGAGGTGGCCGGTGCATACGGCCGGCTGCCGTTCCTGATGAAGCTGCTGGCAGCGGGCAAGCCGCTGTCCATCCAGGTGCACCCCTCCGCCGAGCAGGCAGCCGCCGGGTACGCGG
Source organism: Paeniglutamicibacter sulfureus (assembly GCF_030512175.1). Taxonomy (GTDB): domain Bacteria; phylum Actinomycetota; class Actinomycetes; order Actinomycetales; family Micrococcaceae; genus Paeniglutamicibacter; species Paeniglutamicibacter sulfureus. The sequence continues at coordinate 623,359 of NZ_JAULBL010000001.1, forward strand.
CGGAGAATGCCGCGGGCCTGGCCTCCGATGCTCCCCGGCGCAACTACCGCGACGGCTCGCACAAGCCGGAAATGATCTACGCGCTGACCGATTTCGCCGCCCTGAGCGGCTTCCGCTCCCCCGCGGAGACCGCCGGTCTCTTTGGCACCCTGGGCGCGGCGTTGGAAGCCGAGCCGGCGGAAACCTGCGCCAAGATCGTCTCGCTGCTCTCGAACCCCGATGAGTCCGAGGCGCTGCGCTCGAGCTGCGAATACCTGCTCGGCGGATCCCCGGAGCTCGGGCGGCTTGGTGCCGCCGCGCTGCGCGCCGTGGAAGCGAACCCTGCACTGGCCGAACACCCCTCGCTGGCGGAGCTGCCACGGATCAACGAACACTACCCGGAAGACATTGGCGTGCTGGTCTCGCTGCTGCTGAACCTGGTGGTGCTGGAACCCGGGCAGGCCATCTACCTGGGTGCCGGAAACGTGCACGCCTACCTGCGCGGGCTCGGCGTGGAGGTCATGGCCAACTCGGACAACGTGCTGCGCGGCGGATTGACCCCCAAGCACATCGACGTGCCCGAGCTGCTGCGCGTCAGCAGCTTCGAGGCCCTGGGCGTCCCGCATCTGGAAGCCACCGAGACCATGTACGGCCAGCAGGTCTTCACCCCGCCCTTCGCCGAGTTCCAGCTCCAGCACATCGAGCTGGACGCCGTGGCCGATGCCGCCGACATGGGCGGCGGGGACGTGCCGGTGGCCGCCAACGGCCCGGTCATCGTGCTCTGCATTGAAGGAGAGGTGCTCATCGACACACCGCGCGGGGACGAGCTCCTGCGCCGCGGCGATTCGCTGTTCATCGGCGCCAACGAGGCCCCGGCCATGGCTCGGCGCAGCGCCAATGCGGCGGGGCGTGCCTTCGCCGTGACGCCGCAGCCGCTCCCCTAGGTCCCGCGGCAGCCAAGACGCAGCGAGGCCCGGCAGGAATCAATTCCTGCCGGGCCTCGCCACGTCCGGGCGGCACTGCCGCCGGTGTGGTCTAGCGCGTGTAGGCTTCCCACTTGTCGGACTGGTGCTCGCCGTCGACGATGCGGATGGTGCCCGACTTGGAGCGCATCACGATCGACTGGGTGTGGATGCGGTTGTTCTTGTACCGCACCCCGCGCAGCAGGTCGCCGTCGGTGATGCCGGTCGCGGCAAAGTAGCAGTTGTCGGAGGTGACCAGGTCGTTGGTGGTCAGCACCCGGTCCAGGTCGTGGCCGGCGTCGATGGCCCGCTGCTTCTCGTCGTCGTCCGTGGGCCACAGGCGGCCCTGGATGATGCCGCCGAGCGACTTGATGGCGCAGGCGGTGACGATGCCTTCGGGAGTTCCGCCGATGCCCATCAGCACATCCACACCGGTGTTCTCGCGGGTGGCTGCAATGGCGCCGGCAACATCGCCGTCCATGATGAACTTGGTGCGTGCGCCGGCGGCGCGGATCTCGTCGACCAGGCCCGCGTGGCGCGGGCGGTCAAGGATGCACACGGTGATCTGGTTGATCTTCTTGCCCTTGGCCTTGGCAATCAGGTGCAGGTTCTGCTTGACCGGCAGACGCAGGTCAACCAGCTCGGCAGCCTCGGGCCCGGTGACAAGCTTTTCCATGTAGAAGACCGCGGAGGGATCGAACATGGAACCGCGGTCGGCAACGGCCAGCACCGAGAGTGCGTTGTTGATGCCCAGGGCGGTCAGGCGGGTGCCGTCGATCGGGTCAACTGCGACGTCGCATTCGGCGCCGGTTCCGTCGCCCACGCGTTCGCCATTGAACAGCATCGGGGCTTCGTCTTTTTCGCCTTCGCCGATGACGACAACGCCATTGAAGGACACGGTGGAGAGCAGCGAGCGCATGGCGTCGACGGCAGCGCCGTCGGCGGCGTTCTTGTCGCCGAAACCAACCCAGGGGCTGGAGGCGATGGCGGCGGCCTCGGTGGCACGCACCAGCTCAAGGGCAAGGTTGCGGTCCGGTTCAGCGTCGCCGACTGAAAGTCGTGGGGACAGGTGGGCAAAATTCGTGGCTTCAGTCACGGTCTTCCTCGTCGTTGAGATCTGTTAGTTTGCCGAGGGGCCAACAGCTCCCATCATATCTCCCGTCGCCGCTTACTCCCCGCTGGCTACGACTTGTGCGACGCATCCGGCAGCCTGCGGAGCCCGGGGCCGCCCGTTTAGATTCTGCGCGGCGGATGCGCGAGAATGGAGGGGTGAGTGAACACCCCGAAGGCCCAGCCGTACCCGCCGACACCCCTGCATCCGCCAACACCCCGGCGTCCGCGGACACGGCCGTGCCGTCGCACGGGCTTGGTTCGGCACCTGACGATGCGCAGCAGCCCGTCAAGCCGGTGCTGACTCCCAAGCAGGCCAAGCGCGCCAACCAAACACTCAAGGGCATGATCATTTCGGTGTTGCTCACCGTGGCGGTGGCGGTCCCGGTCATCCTCATCAACCCGGCGGACAAGGCCGAGACCTTCCGCGCGCCGGTGGATGTCGCCGATGTTGCCTCGCAGGCCGCGGCGGATGCGGATTTCACGCCCTGGGCACCGAACCTTCCCGAGGGCGACTACGTGAACTTCGCGCGTTGGATCACCGGGAATGTCGACGGAATCAAGTACTGGGAATTCGGGGTCGTCACCAAGGACGACGAGTTCGTGTGGGTCAAGCAGACAGCCGGGGCCAACCCGTCATGGCTGGCAGCGGCCACCGAAAACGCCACCCCCGCCGGCACCCACACCGTAGACGGGACCGACTGGGAACTGCGCACCAAGGACAACGACCAAATACTGGTCTCGACGCGCGGGGCCTCCACCATCGTGCTGACCAGTGACAGCGGCTTGGACACCCTCGACAAGCTGGCCCGCCTGGCCCAGCAAGAGATCCCCGCCAACTAGCTCCCGCCCCCACAGCATCCGGCCACGGCGCCCGGATGAGATATTCGACACAATGCATTCACCGGCGTGCCCTGCCTCGGGCGTCTAAGCTAAAAAACATGAATGATTCCGACGTCTCCGTCGACCACCTTGAGCTGACTCCCGCAGAAGCCTGGCGCAAACTGCGCGAGGGCAACTCCCGCTTCGTGGCCGGCCAAACCGACCATCCCAACCAGGACGCGCTGCGCCGCCAGTTCCTGGTGGACAAGCAGCACCCCTTTGCCGTCATCTTCGGCTGCTCGGATTCGCGTCTCGCTGCAGAAATCATTTTCGACCTGGGCCTGGGCGACGTCTTCGTGGTGCGCACCGCAGGGCACGTGATCGACTCGGCGGCCCTGGGCTCCCTGGAGTACTCGGTCGCCATGCTGAACGTCCCGTTGATCGTGGTGTTGGGCCACGACTCCTGCGGCGCCGTGACGGCAACGATCGACTCGGTGGAAAGCGGAACCATGCCCCCTGGCTTCATCCGCGACCTCGTCGAGCACATCACCCCGTCGGTGATCACCGCCCGGCGCAACGGCATCCGCGACGTCAACACCACCGTCGTCGAGCACGTCCAGCAGACCAGCCACCGCCTGGTGGAACAGTCGCGCATCGTTTCCTCCGCCGTGGAGGAGGGCCGCACCGCGGTGATCGGGGTGACCTACCGCCTGGCCGAGGGCAAGGCGGAAATGGTCTCCGGCTTCGGCGTCCTCTAGCCGGCACCTCCGCGCCCGCGGCCGGACCGGTTTCCCGGGACCTGCCGCGGGCGCTTTTTATTCCCGCGTTCGCCATTGGGGTGAACTGTGCGCCCGGCCACTGCCGAACCGGGTGCATGCGGCGTAGCGTGTCTGGCATGGACACTTCTGCAGACTTCCGCATTGAACACGACACCATGGGCGAGGTCCGCGTACCGGCCGCAGCCCTCTACCGGGCCCAGACCCAGCGGGCCGTGGAGAACTTCCCGATCTCCGGCAAGAAGCTCGAGGCCACGCACATCCGCGCGCTGGCCCAGGTGAAGAAGGCCGCGGCAGGCGCCAACCTGGAATTGGGCGTGCTGGATGCCGAGCGGGCGAACGCGATCATGGCGGCCGCCGACGAGGTCGCCGCCAACAAGTACGACGAACACTTTCCCATCGACGTGTTCCAGACCGGTTCGGGCACCTCGAGCAACATGAACATGAACGAGGTGCTGGCCGAGCTGGCCACCCGCGCACTGGCCGCGGCCGACTCGGACACCGTGGTGCACCCCAACGACCACGTCAATGCCTCGCAGTCCTCCAACGACGTATTCCCCACCTCGGTGCACGTTGCCGCGACCGCCGGGCTGTTGGGCGACGTCGTCCCGGGCCTCGAAGTGCTGGCAGCATCCCTGGAGGCCAAGGCAGTCGAGTTCAAGGACGTGGTGAAGTCCGGGCGCACCCACCTGATGGACGCGACCCCGGTGACCCTCGGCCAGGAATTCGGCGGCTACGCCGCCCAGATGCGCTACGGCGTCGAGCGCATCCTGGCCTCGCTTCCGCGGGTGGCCGAGGTGCCCTTGGGCGGCACCGCGGTGGGCACCGGCATCAACACCCCCGAGGGGTTCCCCGAACGCGTCATCGAGCTGCTCGCCGCGGACACCGGTCTGCCGCTGACCGAGGCCCGCAACCACTTCGAGGCCCAAGCCAACCGCGACGGACTCATCGAGGCCTCGGCCCAGCTGCGCAACATCGCGATCTCGCTGATGAAGATCAACAACGACCTGCGCTGGATGGGATCAGGACCGAACACCGGACTGGGCGAGATCGCGATCCCCGACCTGCAGCCGGGCTCATCGATCATGCCGGGCAAGGTCAACCCGGTGATCTCCGAGGCAGCGATCATGGTCGCCGCCCAGGTGATCGGCAACGACACCGCGATCGCATGGTCAGGGACCAACGGGGCGTTCGAGTTGAACGTCGGCATTCCGGTGATGGCCTCGAACCTGCTCGAGTCAATCCGCCTGCTGGGCAACACCACCCGGGTCATGGCGACGAAGATGGTCGACGGGATCACCGCGAACGTGGAACGCGCCCGCTTCCTGGCCGAGGCCTCCCCCTCCATCGTCACCCCGTTGAACAAGCTCATCGGCTACGAGAGCGCCGCGAAGATCGCCAAGAAGGCAGTTGCCGATTCGCTCACGGTCCGCGAGGCCACGGTGGCGCTGGGCTTCGTCGAGCGTGGCGATCTCACCGAGGCCCAGCTCGATGAACTGCTCGATGTCACCACCATGACCGGCAAGCACTGACAGGCAGCCCCACGGGGAATTCCTGTTGGCGGGGCGGTGTACCGGGTTTGCTCCCCGGGACACCGCCCCCGGCGTGTCTGCGCCGCCGAACCACAAAGGAGGATCTTTGAATCCCGCGGCACTCTGTCGGCTCCCAGGGGTAGGCTCGTTCTGTGCTTTCCAAGGGGGCAGGCACGAAGTGATCAATGGGGGTTGGTTCAAGTGGGCACCGGGCAAGCATGCACAACTGAAGGCTGCACTAACGAGGCAGCCAACAAGACGCGGACCAAACCAGCGTGGTGCCGGGACTGCCTCGAGGGCATCCTCAACGGGATGGATCTGGAGTCGGCCGAGCCATTCCTCGGCCCACGTGAACAGTGGCTGATCCGCTGTCGGGTGTGCAAAGCCGAATGCCACTATGTCCTGAAGTACCTGCTGGAGCTCAGGGAGAGGGATGAACCCGCATGCCGGCGTTGTTTCTGGATTCAGTGGTCAGCCAACTTCCCGATGGGCGCGGTATCCGGACCCCCCGTAGACATCGGGACGCAGGCCGCCCATCTGGCGGAGAACAGTTACGTGCCCGTCGAAGAACTCTTCACACTCCCCTGGGGTGAATACCCCATCCTCACCAGATGCCGATACTGCGGACGCCAGAAAGCTCAGCGCATGGGAGACATCGGGTGGGGCTGTTCGTGCGTCTCAAATCCCAACTCCGGGGCCAAGCAGGTGCCTGGAGGTCCGAAAAAGAAAAACCTGCTCATCGACTCCGATTCCCCTGCGCTCGCTTGGTGGGACGCAGAAGCTAACGATAAGTTCCTCCTGAACACGGTGACAGTACTGGCCCACCGAATCTGCGACTGGGCCTGCCCCCAATGCGGGCACCACTTCAAAGCCAAAGTGCGGGACATGGCCGAGAGACCCACATGTCCGCCATGCAAAGACGAGAGGCTTGCCGCCTGGAGGGCAGAATACGAGCGGTTGAAAACCACACCAATCTCCGAGATCCCCGAGCTACTGATGGCTTGGGATGACGACGCCAACCCCTGGACTGAAGTGGTAGCAGGCTCCAGTCTGCGCAAGTTCAAGTGTCAGAACGGCCACCACCCGCGCGTCCGACCGTACTCGTATTACACCTCGGGCTGTCCGTCTTGCCGAGGCGCGGTAACTCTTGCCGCGGACAAACCCATGCTGTCCGACGCCCTTCCAGAGATTGCCGGCCAATGGCACCCGACTCTGAATGGCAAATGGACACCGGCCAAGGTGGGACCCGACTCCAAGCGATTGGTTTGGTGGCTCGCATCATGCTGCGGCCACGAATGTCAGGAGGAGGTGCACCAGCGAAACAAACGCCCCCGGTATCTGTGCCCGAGTTGCAACACCATTCTGGATTCGCTCGCACGGTCCGACCCGGGTATGGCAGCAGAATGGAGCCCTGCGAACCCTGCCACGGCATGGCAGGTCCGTCCAACGGGTGCCACCGATTTCATGCCGGCCTGGAACTGCTCCGTGAATCCCGAACACCAGTGGGAAGCGTCCCTTGCCTCACGTTACGCCGGGTCGGACTGCCCCGAATGCCGCCAAGCAGGCAAGTCGAAGGTCGAGCTGGACTACTTTGAGGCCGCCCGAAAAACATTCGGATCCGCCAAGTCCGGCCCGAAGCTGCGGCATAAGGCCTTTGCCCTGCGCAAGCATTGGACCGCAGACATCGTGGTCGAATCAAACGACGCCACGGTGGCCATCGAATACGACGGCGCCTACTGGCACGCACCCGAAGCCAAGAAACTTGTCGATGAGGCCAAGAGCCGAGACTTGCTCGCCGCCGGTTATGTGGTGGTGCGCCTGCGCGAGGACAACCTGCCCTGTCTCGGCATCGATGACGCCAACTACCTCGAGTTGCAGGTCTACTCGGTTGCCCCGCGTCCCGAGGAGACGCTGGCGGAGGTAATGCAGTGGCTGGCGACCGTATCCAGGTCAGGAATGAAGACGACTACGGAAGGACTTTGAAAATGGGATTGGGCAAGAAACTGAAAGCGTGGCTCGGGCAAGGCAAAACGGTGGTGGAAGCCGAAAAGGCAGACACCGCATTGGCGCCCGTCGAACCCGTCCCGGCCAGACGTGGCGACGGTGATCCCGGGTCTTCCGACAACCAAGAGGCGAGGGCGTCCAATGGGGCCACCATCAAGCTGAGCATCACCATGGAGATGCCCCTGTGTGTGGAGCTTGCAGTGACCACGACTTTTGCCAAAAAAGCGGTTCGGTCCTTGGCTGACCATCGTGGGCTCAAGGAACGCGACGTGCTCGAATGCCAAGCCATGTTGCAGCGCGACCCATCCAACACAGCGGATAGGAACGCCGTGGATGTCGTTGTCGACGGAACCCGTGTCGGGTGCCTTCCCGGATACCTGGCCGCCCATTTCGTCTTGGACGCAGGGACCGCGGTACCTGTCCAATACCAGCTGCACATTTTGCGTGGGGAGGACAAACTTCGAGCCAAAGCCTATGTATGGATGGGTGACGGCCAGCCGGAGTGGTCCCACGACCGGCAGAATCCCCCTGCGCTGACCGCGAGGGAACGAGTGCTGGAAACAGCGCGCGGCCAATCCGACCTGGTCAAGGAGGCACTGGCCGAAGGAGGCAGCCGAGCCGCGGAATTCCAGAAAGCCATGGTTAACGGTGTGCACTACCTCCAACTGGCGGAGCCCATCAAACAACTCAAACGTGAAGGCCGCTTGAAGGAGGCTTTGCATTGGTGCTACGTTGCCATCGAGAGCGCTGAGAAAGGCCGTCAAGGTAGTATTCCGGCACCGGCATACACGCGAGAAGCCGCCATCGTCCACCGCAAGCTAGGTGAACGCAAAGAGGAAATAGCGGTCCTGAAACGGTGGCTGGAGTTTTGCCCGCCAGAATCCCGCGCCGGCAGCGACATCGGAATTCGTCTGGCCAACCTCGAGGCAAAGTCAGCGCCCCGAACCAAGCCAAAAGATCAAACGAATCCCAAGGCCACATAGCGGCGCAACTCTTCCCGAAGGGCACCATCATCTGAGCCGCCACCAAGCCCAGTGGGGCCACAATCTAAGGCCGAGAGCACCCTCGACGTTGAGATATGCGCACCACCGCGTGTTGGTTCCCGCTCTGCGCCCTCACAGGCCGACGCCCGGTTCCCGACCAGCGCCATTGGAGTCTCCAGCAGCAAAGAGCGGCCGGGCGCTAGTTTGGTAGTCTTCTCTTCCACGCCTTTCCCAAGCAGGTCGTAGACGGTCAGGGACGTGCAGCTTTCTCAGCAGCCAAGTAGTCACATTCACTTGAGTCGTGTGAACCGGCGTGACCGGCCGGGGCCACTGGAACCATCCTAATCAGGGCGGTCTCCGGGTGCCGCCCCACCACGGGCAATCCCTCCAAATGATGCCGGAAGCTACCTTGAGGAATTCCCGTGGGTCCACGCCCTGAGTCGTTGGTGCGCGCCTACGCGCCATGAGGGCTGGTTGGCAAAACAGCCCGGTGCGGTCCTCTTAGCGGCAAAGTAGACCTCGTTGACCCGGCGGTCCAGGAATTCTCTCGATGCCTCGGCGAAGCACAATTGGTCATAGTTTTGTGTGAACAAGAACGACAAAACCTTGAGACTGCCCCATCGATTTTTTACGCCAAGAACTTCCAGCATTTGCTCATCTTGTTATTTTCGACTTGCGACAAGTTGCGCGTTTTCGCATTATTCCCGGTGACTCGAAACACTTAAGTTGCACCTAACAACCAATAGTGCAAAACTGCACTCTATGAAGAATAGTGCAATTGGGGTTGTCGGCGAGCCGGGCACCCCGCCGGGCCTCAGCGCCCGCATGCTGAAAACCCGGCTGTCCATCTCGCGGAACGCACGCGAGCTGACGGCGGAAAACGGCTTTGCGGGGTTCACCGTCGAGGAACTCTGCGCCCGCGTGGGGATCTCGCGGCGCACCTTCTTCAACTACTTCGCCACCAAGCTCGACGCCGTCTTCGGGCACGCCGAGGACGGGCTGCCAGCCGAGGCGCTCGAGCGGTTCATGAACGCCCGGCCCATCGGCACCGTGGGCATCTCCCCCACCCTGCTGGCCGACCTGGTGGCCTTGGTGCGGGAACAGCTGCGCATCGACGACGCCGAGATCCGCGGTGTCCACGGCTTCTTCACGATCCTGCACCGCGAGCCGGAACTGCTGGCACGCATGATCAAGGTCGGCCCGGAACGCCAGGCCGAATTCACCGCCATGGTGGCCAGGCGCGAAGGAGTCGAAGCCGACCACAGCGGCATCGGCATGCTGGCGCACGCCCTGCAGTTCGCCACCCACCGTGCCATCGAACGCTACCTGGCTTCACCCGACGGGCCATCGCTGGAGGAAGAATTCCTCTCCGTCATGCGCCAGACCCGGGAATTGTTCGGCCAGCCCCTGCTTCACGGGGAGCATCCCCCCGCCCCCTGACCTGATGGTCCGACCCGCCACTCATCTTTCCCATCACACCCAAGGAACCACCATGTCCACCACCACCGCGCCCCGGACACCCCCGGGCCCGGCGCCGTTGCTGCTGACGCAACGGCGCATCTGGATCATCTTCTCCGCGCTGATCGCCGGCATGATGCTCTCCTCCCTCGACCAGACCATCGTCTCCACCGCAATGCCCACCATCGTGGGCCAACTCGGCGGCGTCGAGCACCAGGCCTGGATCACCACCGCCTACCTGCTGGCCACCACCATCGTCATGCCGATCTACGGCAAGTTCGGCGACGTCTTGGGCCGGCGCAACCTCTTCCTGATCGCGATCGCCCTGTTCACCCTGGCCTCCGTCGGCGCGGCCTTTGCCGGGAGCTTCTGGATGTTCGTGTTCTTCCGCGCCATGCAGGGGTTGGGTGGCGGCGGCCTGATGATCCTCTCGCAGGCCATCATCGCCGACATCGTCCCAGCCTCTGAGCGCGGGAAGTATATGGGCCCGCTGGGTGCCATCTTCGGCCTTTCGGCCGTGGCCGGTCCGCTGCTGGGCGGATTCTTCGTCGACCACCTCACCTGGCAGTGGGCGTTCTACATCAACATCCCCATCGGCATCGGCGCCTTCCTGATCGCCTGGTTCGCCCTCACCATTCCGAACAAGAAGTCCACCAAGAAGATCGACGTGCTCGGGGTGCTGCTGCTCTCCATCGCCACCACCTGCCTGATCTTCTTCACCGACTTCGGCGGGAACAAGAACCACGGCTGGGCGGCCCCCGAGACCTGGGCCTGGGGCGTGGGAATGCTCGCGGCCATCGTGCTCTTCGTGATCACCGAGGCACGTGCCGAGGACCCGATCATCCCGCTCTCACTGTTCAAGAACCGGATCTTCGTCAACGCCACGGCCATCGGTTTCACCCTGGGCCTTGGCATGTTCGCGGCCATCGCCTTCGTGCCGACGTTCCTGCAGATGTCCTCGGGCACCTCGGCCGCCGTTTCCGGGCTGCTGATGCTCCCGATGATGCTTGGCCTGATGGGCACCAGCATCTGGTCGGGCATCGCGATCACCAAGACCGGCAAGTACAAGGGATACCCGATCGCCGGTGCCCTGGTCACAGCGCTGGCGATGCTCGCTTTCACCACGCTCTCGGCAACCACCCCGCTGTGGCTGATCTGCGTGTACCTGTTCGTGTTCGGTGCCGGCCTGGGGCTGATCATGCAGGTAGTGGTGTTGGTGGTGCAGAACGCCGTGGATCCCGCCATGGTCGGCACGGCGACCTCCACGAACAACTACTTCCGCGAGGTCGGTGCGTCCCTGGGCGTGGCGATCTTCGGTGCCATGTTCACCAACCGGCTCTCCGAGAAGCTCACCGACGTCTTCACCGGCGCCGGGGCCAGCACCGCGGATGCGGGCAACGCCACCGCAACCCTGGACCCGCAGACCATGGCGCAGCTGCCCGAGGGCGTGCGCGAGGGCATCGTCAATGCCTACGCCGACTCGCTGGCACCGGTGTTCTGGTACCTGATCCCGTTCATCCTCATCGCCTTCGTGCTGGCGCTGTTCCTCAAGCAGGTCAAGCTCTCGGACACCGCCGGCATGGTGGCCCGCGGCGAGGCCATCGGCGGCCAGGAAGCCAAGGCGCTGGAGGACGCGGCACGGTTCGGCGACAAGCTGCCCGCCGGCGCCTCCGGCAGCCCGGCAGAAACCGACGGGACCTTCGAGACGAAGCGTTAAGGTTCTTTCCCCGCCAAACAATGGTGCCCCGCAAGATCCTGCATTCCTTCCCGCGCGGGGGGATGCAGGGTCTTGCTGGGCGCTTTTTGCGTTCGTCGGGACGGCAGTGGATCAGGCGGTGCCCTGGGTGCCGGTGATGAAGTGGCCGGCTTCCTTCGGCTCGAGGGTCCAGTCGATGGCACGTTGGTGCTTGGGCGGCAGTGCCGGCAGCTGGCCCAGCACGAACCATCCGACCTCGAGGTTCTCGTCGTCGTTGACCTTTGCCTCCCCGCCCAGGTACTCGCCGGCCAGGATGATGTCCAGGTATTGGGCGCGGTCCCCGTTGGGATACACCGCCTCGTCGGTGGTTGCCACCCCGACCAGCCGGATGACGGCGCAGTGCACCGCGGTCTCCTCAAGCACCTCGCGCACCGCCGCGATGGCGGGCTCCTCGCCCGGCTCCAGGATGCCGGCCGGAAGCGTCCAGCGCCCGTTGTCGGCCCGGCGGACCAACAGCACGCGGCCCTCGTGGATCACCACGACCTTGACTCCGGGCAGCCACAGCGGATCGTTTCCGATCTTCCGACGCATTTGGACGATGAATTCTGGTGTGGGCATGGCGGTGTTCCGGTGTCTTTCGTGTCTCGTGGATTCCGGGCGCGGGCCTGGCTAGCCCGCCACGGCCAGGGCAAGGGCCGCGCCCGCCAGCATGAAGGGGCCGAAGGCAACGGAGGACCGCAGCGTGACCTTGCGCGCCAATAGCAACACCATCGACCAGAGGGCCCCGATGATAAAGGCAAAGGCGGTGGCCCACAACAGGTGGGTGTAGGAGAGGAAACCGAGGTAGAGTCCCAGCACGGCGGCGAGCTTCACGTCCCCCAGCCCCATGCCCGCGGGCGCAATCAGGTGCAGCACCAGGTAACCGGCGAACAGGATCACCGCTCCCAGCACCATGCGCAGCAGGATCATGGGTTCCCCGGCCAACAATGCGGCAGCGCCCAGCAGCGCCAGGGCGGCGATGAACCACGGGCCCAGGATGCGGTTGGGCAGCAGGTGCGACTTGAAGTCGATGATGGTCAGGCGCACGGCGTTGAACAGGTACAGCGCCAGGGCCAGCGTTGCCAGGATTCCCGCCACCGTGGCCAGGGCCGGGTCGGCGGCAAACCACTGCAGGATGAGTTGCGGCATGGGCCAAACCTTACGCGGTGCCCGCCGCCGCCGTCCGCGGCGGCACGCCACCGGCGGGACAATCCCCCGCAATGTGACTCCTCGCTACACTGAAGGCATGGACCAGCACCGTGGCGCCGACGTATTCCCCGACCCCGACAGGGCCCCGGGCAAGGAGCTCATGGGCCATTTTCGTCGGCTCGCCCGGTCCTCCCCCTGGCTGTGGAACACCCTCCAAATCCGGATCGGCGTCACCGACAAGGAACGGCATGCGCTGGCCTTTGCCGCCCCGAGCCTGCCCACGCACCTCACGGTGCTGATCAGGCGCCCCGACGCCATCCGTGTCGAGGACGCGGACGGTGCGGTGCTCTTCCGCACCGAGCACATCTACGATTCGCGCGATGCCGGCTTCGTGGCGGCCACCCGCAAAAGCTGGTTGTTGCCGCCTCAACTATTGGCCCCGGTATACGGGGACGACGGCCTGGTCTCCCGGCGGCCGGAGGCCGCCTATGGCAACGCATTGATGCCCGTGGGCCTGTGGAGTGCATTCCTCGATCCAGTCGAGATCGCCGGCTTCGCACCCGGTCCTGCCGACGTGGCCTTCCCCCATCCCAGCACCATCCACTCGCTGCGGGTGTTCAAGGACGAATCGGGCCGCGAATGCCTTGAGGCAGAACTCTCCCGCGGCCATTCCTACGCCCCGGTCATCGACGATGCGCCGCTGCTGGGCACCGGCCTCACGCTGATCCGCCTCGACCGGGCCACCGGCGTCTGCGTGCTGCGCCGGGTGCTCGACGGGCCGGATGCCGGGCTCGAACACCGGGCGGTCATCATCGCCGTGGACGAGTACATGATCGACGGGCTTTTCACCCAGCCACTGGCCTCGCTCAGCGACGTGCGGCATGCACCGGTGTGGCCCATCCCGGGGCTGGCCGACACCCCCGGGCCGCAGACTCCGGGCAGCGCACGGCACCGGGGCGGGCCGGCGGTCTAGGACCGCGGGCCCGCCCCGGAGTTGCACCCGGCTAGTGGATGCGGTCCTCAAGCAGCTCGGTGACCAGCGCGGCGATCTCGGAGCGCTCGGAGCGGGTCAGGGTCACGTGCCCGAAGAGGTGGTGGCCCTTGAGCTGCTCGACCACTGCCGCGACGCCGTCGTGCCGTCCCACCCGCAGGTTGTCGCGCTGGGCCACGTCGTGGGTGAGGATGACCTTGGAGTTCTGCCCGATGCGCGAGAGCACCGTGAGCAGCACGTTGCGCTCCAGCGATTGCGCCTCGTCGACGATCACGAACGCGTCGTGCAGCGAGCGCCCGCGGATGTGGGTCAGCGGCAGCACTTCGAGCATGCCCCGGCTCATGACCTCGTCGATGGCGTTCTTGGAGACGACCGAGCCCAGGGTGTCGAACACGGCCTGCGCCCAGGGGTTCATCTTCTCCGCCTCGGCGCCGGGGAGGTAGCCCAGCTCCTGGCCGCCGACCGCGTAGAGCGGGCGGAAGACCATGATCTTGCGGTGCTCGCGGCGTTCCATCACCGCTTCGAGCCCTGCACACAGTGCGAGCGCCGATTTGCCGGTGCCGGCGCGGCCGCCGAGCGAGACGATGCCGACTTCCTTGTCGAGCAGCAGGTCCAGGGCCAGGCGCTGTTCGGCGGAGCGGCCGCGCAGCCCGAAGGCCTCGCGGTCTCCTCGCACCAGGCGCACCAGGTGGTTGCGGTCAACCCTGCCCAGCGCCGAGCCGCGCGGGGAGTGCAGGATCAGCCCGGTGTTCACCGGCTGCTCGGCTGCTTCCTCAAGCTCAAGGGATTCATCGGAGTAGAGCGCGGACATGTCCTCCTGGCTCACGTCCATCTCGTGCACGCCGGTCCAACCGGAATCGGCGATCAGCTCATTGCGGTATTCCTCGGCGGTCAGGCCCATGGCCGAGGCCTTGATGCGCATGGGAGTGTCCTTGGACACCAGCGTGACGTCCAGGCCGCCGTCGAGCATGGCCTTGGCGACAGAGAGGATGCGGGTGTCGTTGTCCGCGTTGCGGAACCCCACCGGCAAGACGTTGGACGCAATGTGGTTCAGTTCGACCCGCAGGGTGCCACCCTGCTTGCCAACCTCCATGTCATTGGCCAGCCCGCCGTTCTTGCGGCCCAGCTCCTCAAGGGTCCGCAGTGCCTCGCGGGCAAAATAGCCCAGCGTGGGGTCGTTGCGCTTGTGCTCGAGTTCGGTGATCACTGTCAACGGCAGGACCACATGGTGTTCGGCAAAGCGCAACATGGCGTGGGGGTCTGCGATCAACACCGAGGTGTCCAGGACGAATGTCCGGGTACCTGCCGCCGATGCCGCCTGGGTGGCAGTCTCTGCCGAGACGGCGGGGGCGGTTGATGGGATTTCCTGTTTCGCTACCACTGTGGCTCCTCGCGGGGAGTGCTGCCCCGTTCAGCGGGCAATGACGGCTTCATCACCCGTTACGCTCAACATACGCCGAATGCTTCGGCCATACCTACGGTTTGGACAGTGCCGCGGTGAAGAGAAGATGAAGATTTGGCATCGCCCGGATGTCAGCGTGGGACGCGCCCCGGAAACCACGGATCAGGAGCCGAAGCGGCGTTGCCTGTCGGCGAAGTCGCGCAGGGCGCGCAGGAAGTCCACGCGCCTGAAATCGGGCCACAGCGCCTCGCAGAAGTAGAACTCGCTGTAGGCACTCTGCCAGGTCAGGAACCCTGAAAGGCGCTGTTCGCCCGAGGTGCGAATGACCAGGTCAGGGTCCGGCTGGCCCTTGGTGTAGAGGTGGGTGGCCAGTTGGTCGGGATCCAGGTCCGCGGCGATCTGCGCGGCGTCCAGCCCGTTGGCATGTCCCTGGAGCAGCAGCGCCTTGACGGCATCGACGATCTCCTGCCGGCCGCCGTAGCCGACGGCGACGTTGACGTGGATCCCGGTGACACCGGCGGTGGAGGCTTCCAGCTCGCGCAGTTTGTTGGCCAGGTAGTCCGGCAACAGGTCCAGCGCGCCCACCGGCTTTACGCGAACGGTCTTGGTCTCGCCCAACCGGTCCAGGGTGTTGGCAATGATCCCCATCAGGGCATCGAGTTCATCGCTGGAGCGGCTCATGTTGTCCGTGGAAAGCATGTAGAGCGTGACCAGGTTGATGTCCAGCTCCTGGCACCAGCCCAGGAATTCCAGGATCTTGTCCGCGCCGGCCTGGTGCCCGCTGGCCGTGGTTTGCCCTGACAGCTTGGCCCAGCGCCGGTTCCCGTCCACGAGCACGCCAATATGTGCCGGCAGTTTTTCCGGGGTCAACATACCCCGCAACTGCCGCTCATAGAGCCGGTAGACGAATCCCGGAAGTTCCACGGCGATACTCCTGCATAAAAATAGGGGGCCAACATGCGACCGCCCTCGGGTCGCGTGCATGGCTTAACGCTACCGGGTTCCGTCCCCGGTGGTGCGCCAAGACGCGGGCATGGCACGGTGCAATACCCCATACAACGGCCCGGTCCCCGGCGATCCCTGCGTTTTCCTCGGCACTCCGGCCACCGCTGCCACCTTGGCCTCGATCCATCGATGGTGATCACGGCAGGCGCCGGGGGGATTGAACCGGGAATGCCCGTCTTGTCAGCAAGGTGGGGCTTGCCACAGGGGCTATTCGCCTCTGCCACGAAGGGCACGACGCCCCGGCGAGCGCTGCCTCCGCAGGGGCGTCTGGTGAGGATGCGGGTTAGTTCTCCTGCATTTTTACCGTAGTCGCGGTTCCCAATGCGTTGACCTGGAAGACGATGGTGTCACCGGCATGCGCGAACCCTTTATTGTCGTCGGTTGATGCCAGAATCGCGGAACCAGCCGACGCAGCATCCCGCTGTGAAGTCCACGTGTACGACCTATTCTCTTCGGTCGGAGCCTCGAAGGTCCCGCCCAATAGATAGACGCCGTATCGCCGCCGCCAAAGCTACCGCGCGGTAGTTTAGGCTGGGGTCATGAGCCAAGCATCCGGGACCCCGTCACATCCCATGGTTCCAGCGCACCCGGCCAAGCCGTTGCTGCGCGGCTGGATCCATGCAGTCACCGCACCACTGGCCCTGGTCGCCGGTATCGTGCTGATCGTTCTGGCCCCTGCGGGCGCCGGCAAGATCGCCAGTGCCGTGTTCGCGTTCACCGGGGTTCTGCTCTTCACGGTTTCGGCTTTCTACCATCGCGGAAATTGGTCGCCGACCACCACTCGCGTGCTCAAGCGGATCGACCACACCAACATCATGCTGCTGATCGCCGGCTCCTACACGCCGCTGGCCTGGGCCCTGCTTCCGGCCAAGTCGGCCACCATTCTGTTGGTCTCGATCTGGATCGGGGCCCTTGCAGGGGTCGGCTTCCGGGTGTTCTACACCGACGCACCGCGTTGGCTTTACACCCCCGTCTACGTATTGCTCGGCCTGGCGTCCCTGCTGTTCATCGGGGAATTCTTCACCGCCAGCCCGGCCGCGGCAATCCTCATATGCGCCGGCGGTGCCTTTTACATTGCCGGTGCGGTGTTCTACGCGTTGAAGGCCCCGAACCCCATTCCGGAAATCCTGGGATTCCACGAGCTGTTCCATGCCTTCACGCTGATCGGTTTCTCCTGCCACTTCGCAGCCATTGCCATCGCGGTGCTCGGCGCCACCTAGTTCACCGGTCCGCTCACCGAAAGTCCCGGTGCGATGAGCGCGGCCAGCGCCGGCAGGTTACCGACCGGTGCGTGGCAAACCCCTCCGCGGCACACATAGAGCCGCAATTGCCCCTCGGGTCCCGCCGGGTAGACAGTGTCCCTGGTGCCCGCGTCGCCGGTCGGGCCCAGTTGGGCCACTGCCGCCAATACGCCGAGACGCACCGCTTCCCGGCGCTCGGGCTCGGTTCCTCCCGCCACGACCAGCTCCGTCGTGGAACCGTGGACGAATCGGGCAACCACTCCCAAGGCGCTCCCGGTGCCATGGGGTGCGCGCTCGGCAAGGGCCGGCACGAATCCCAGCAACATGCGCACCAACCCGAGGTCTTCTTCGCTGCTTTCGAACGCCGCCTCGGGGGCGCCCGCTCCCATGTCCAGCTGCTTGCGTCCGGCCCGGTTCAGCAGCGCGGCGGCCAGCAGCGAGGTCGCCGAGGGCACCGCGTCATCCAGTGCCTCGGCGCTGCCCATTCCCCCGCGCATGGCCTGGACTCGGGGGTCGTTCGCTGCGCTGTCCAGTGGCAATCCGCCGTCAAGGAAAAGTTCCAGGGCCGCGCTGAGCACTTCGTCGGCTCTGGCGAACCAGACCTGGTCCCCCGAGGCGGTACCCAGCTGCTGGAATCCCAGTGCCACGCCCGCATAGTCCTCAAGCACCGCGGAGATGGATGTGCTGGCCCGGCCCTGGTGGCTGATGCGGTGGAGCATTGCCCCGGCGCCACCGCTCGCCGTCACCCAATGCACCCGGTACAGGTACTCGGCCGTCTTCGTGGCGAGGTCAAGCATGAGCGGTTCGCGCACAAGCACCGCGGCCTCGGCCAGCGAGGCAATGGCCAGGCCGTTCCACCCGGCGACGACCTTCTCGTCGCGGCCCGGCTGCACCCGCGTCGCACGCTCGGCGGCCAGTTTCCCCAGGGCATCTGCGAGCCCCGGCCATTCGGCGAGCGTCGGGGTGCGGGACAGCGCAACGGTCATCGGCACGTCCCGCGGAAGGAGATCACCTTGCCCGGCGCCCTCGCCCGGCAGCGATGCGCCTGCCCACAATTGCAGGAAAACATTGCCGGAGGCCCGAAGCCCTTCCGTTCCCTGTTCCCCCAGGATCCTAGCGACCTCGCCCCGGCTAAAGGTGTAGGTGGCGCCCTCGTGGTGGGATCCGTCCGGCATGACGGTGTCGGCGTCAAGGGATGAGGCGAATCCCCCGCCGGGAAGCTGCATGTCTTCCTCCAGCCACTTGTGGATGCCGCGGGCGGATACGCGGCAGAGTTCGGCGACGTCCGCATCGGGCAACTGCACCGCCGCGCGGGCGTACAGTCCCAGCAGCTGTGCGTTGTCGTAGAGCATCTTTTCAAAGTGCGGGATCTTCCATTCAGGATCCACGCAATAACGCGCAAAGCCGCCGCCCACGTGGTCTGCCAGTGCACTGCAGGCCATGATCCGCAGCGTCTCCGATGCCAGCGCGGTGGCCTGCGACGCCTCGGGCCCCGAGCCCAGTGAAGCCCGCAGAAGGAAGTCCAACACGGAACTCGGCGGGAACTTGGGTGCCGGTGAAAAGCCTCCGGTGGGATCCTCCATGGCCGCCAACTTTCGCACGGCGGTGCCGATCACCTCGGCCAGCCCCGGTTCATTGCCGGCAGTGGGCAACGGCAGGGACCGGGAGAACATCTTGGCCTGTCCGCCGGCGACCGAACCCAGGTGGTCGGCGAGCGTCGCTGCCTGCAGTTCCAAGGCGTCTCGGCGGTTGTCCCAGGCGTCGGTGACGGCTTCGAGCACTTGCATGAAGGCGGGCATGCCCGGCCGGGGCACCGGCGGGAAATAGGTCCCGGCATGGATGGCGCGGCCGTCGGGGAGCGTGAATACGCTCATGGGCCAGCCACCGGCACCGGTGAGTGTTTGGGTTGCGGCCATGTAGGCACTGTCGACGGCAGGATGTTCCTCGCGGTCGACCTTGATCGGCACGAAGTGTTCGTTGAGGTAGGCGGCGATCCCGGGGTCGTCGAAGGATTCGCGGGCCATCACGTGGCACCAGTGGCAGGCTGCGTATCCGATGGACAGGAAGACCGGGACGTCGCGGGACGCGGCCTCGGCGAATGCCTCGTCCCCGTAGGGCCACCAGTCAACCTGCTGGTGGGCATGCTGCCTGAGGTAGGCGGAGGCGCTCGAGGCGATTCGTTGTCCCATGTTTCCAGTCTCCCCCACGAGCGTCCTTCATGGCAGAGCCCGGGACATCGAGCGCAGGCCAATCCCGACGACCGTCGTGTCTGGAGGTTCCAAGGCGGAGACATGTGGAACGTAGACATCGAGCTGACTGCCCAGTGGTTCGCTTCGTGGGACGCCAGCAGCAGCCGACTTCAGCTGTCCCGGCCCCGCAATGCCACATACCCGGCACCGAGGAACACCGTCGTCCAGGCTGCCAGAACGGCAACCGCGGTGACCGGGCCGTAGGGATGTTCCACTGCGGTGCCCAACACCGCCGCGGCATTGGTCGGCAGATAGGAGGCGGCTTCCTGCACCGCCTCCGCGGCGAACAGCGGCAGGATCTGCGGCAGCCCGAAGAGCAGCACGAACGCCGCGGTCACGGCCCCGGCGCTGCTACGCAGCACCGATCCGAGGCCCACCATCATCATGGCCAGCAGCCCCAGGTAGGCGCCGGCGCCGAGCATGGCCGTGGCCAGCTGGCCGGGCGTGAACTCTCCGTAGGATCCCGCGGCCGGTGCCGCCACCAGAGTGCCGACCCCCACCAGGGCGGCCCCGGAAACGAATCCGACCGCACCCAGCACCGCGGCCTTGGACCCCAGGAAGCTCAAGCGCACCGGGACCGCCTGCAGGGAGGTGGTGATGGTGCCGGAACCGTACTCGGAGGTGACGGACAGCGCCGCAAGAACGGCGATGAACAGCTGGGACAGCTGCAATGACACGAAGGCGACGAAAGGTGCCGGCATCGTCGTGTCATAGCCGTTCTCCCCGCTGGCCTGCGCCGAGGCGCCCAGCAGCCAGGCCAGGCCGACCTGCCCGAGCAGCGCCAGTGACAGGATGATCCAGGTGGAGCGCAGGGAGGCCAGCTTGGTGGCCTCAAAGGCCGCGGCCCGGCGGCCGCGGCCGCGGCGGATGGCGGCGGGCGGGGTTCCCTGGATGGCTCTCATGATGCTTTCCTTTCATTTTCGGTTGGCACGTATTCGAGGCTGGAGGAAGTCAATTCGGCGTAGGCCTGTTCCAGCGAGGCCTTGCGCAGGCTCAGTTCGTTGATCCTCAGCCCCAGCCCGTGGGCAATTCCCCCGACATCCTCCAGCGAGGCGCCGGTGACCCGCAGCGTCCCGGAATCCGTCAAGGTGACAGGGTACCCGGCGCGGGACAGCGCCTCGGCGAGCAGCGCGGCATCGGGGGTGGCGACGGTGATGGAGTTCAGCGCGCTTTCGGCGATGACGTTGTCGATGGAATCATCCGCGATCAGCCTGCCCCGCCCGATGACCACCAGGTGGTCGGCCGTGGACTGCATCTCGCTCATCAGGTGGCTGGAGACGAACACCGTCGCCCCGGCGGCCGCCTTGGCACGCATGAGCTCTCGGATCCACACCACCCCGTCGGCGTCCAGGCCGTTGACCGGCTCGTCGAAGATGAGCACCTGCGGATCGCCCAGCAGCGCACCGGCAATGCCCAGACGTTGGCGCATGCCCAGCGAAAAGGTGCCGATGCGTTGGTGCCCCGCCTCGGCGAGCCCGACCTCCTCCAGCACCGTCCCCACCCGGCGGGCGGGGATGGAGTTGCTGCGGGCCAGGCCCAGCAGGTGGGATGCGGCACGCTGCCCCGGATGCCCGATGCGCGAGTCGACCACGGCCCCCACGGTGCGCAGCGGGGTGTGCAGGGCCGCATAGGGTTTCCCGTTGATCAGCGCTGCCCCGGAGTCGGGGGTGTCGAGCCCCAGCAGCATGCGCATGGTGGTGGTCTTCCCTGCCCCGTTGGGACCCAGGAAGCCGGTGACTTTCCCCGCTTCGATGGCCACCGACAGCCCGTCCACCGCCCGCTTGCGTCCAAAGTCCTTGGTGAGATCCTCAAGCACGATCATGGTCCTGCTCCTTGCCCGGTTGGTGTTGCTTCCTTGCCTTCAACGCTAGGTTGGGTCCCGGGCCCACCGACACCGGCGTTCGTCGGGTCTTGGGCAGCGAACACCCCTGACTTTCGTCGGTGTTCCGGCGGGCGGCGGCTCGGTAGCATGGGGTGAATGAGGATCCGTTCCGGAGTCCGTTTCCGTCCGCAGCAGGCCGGCTGGGCCGTCGTGCTGTTGCTGGCCGCGCTCGTGATGCCTGCCCTGGGCCCGGGCAATGCCCTGGCCGCGGCGCTGGCGGTGGTTGCCGCCTATCTGGCCGGGCGCAGGCTGGATTCCCTCTCCGGTTCGGTGTCCATGTTGGGGGCCGGGATCCTGGTCGCCGGTGCGCTGCGGCTTGCCGCCGATCCTTCCGGGGCCGCCTCGAGGTGGCTGTTGGACGTGCTGCTGGTCTTTGCCGCGGTGGTGCTGCCATGGTGGTGGGGCCGCTACCGTATGCTGCGCACCGCCCAACGCCGACGCGAACACGAGGTCGTTGCCGCCAACGCCAGGCTGCTCGAACGCACCCGCATTGCCCAGGACATGCACGATGAGCTCGGGCACGAGCTGGCGCTCATTGCCCTGGGCGCCGGCGCGCTGGAGGTCGACGCAAACTCCACGGAGCACGGACGCCGCGCGGCGGCCGACATCCGCGAGCGAGCTGCCCAGGCCATCGATTCGCTGCACGCGATCGTGGCGATGTTGCGCCAGGACACGTCCAACGGCGCTGCCCCGCTGGTACCTGCCGGCGAATCGATCCAGGCACTGGTTGCCCGGGTGCGAACCTCCGGGCTTCAGACGGACCTCGAACAGGTGCCGGCCCCGCCCGGAACACCGAATCCTCCACGGGAGGTGCAGGCCGCCATGCACCGGGTGGTCCAGGAGGGGCTGACCAATGCGGCCAGGCATGCCCCCGGCGCCGAGGTGCACATCGGGATCGACGAAGGCAAGGACCCGGTGACCATCAAGATCGAAAACCGACGCACCTCACCGGCCCCGGCCGTGGGCACCGGAGGTTCCGGGCTCGCCGGGGTCGCCGAACGGCTGCGCATGCTCGGCGGCACCCTGGAGGCCGGAGTTCACGGGCAGGATTTTCGCCTGGTCGCACGCATCCCCCGGTCATCCCGGCTTCCCGAACCCGGACCCGGCACGCTGGCGCTCGGTCCTGCGCCGGTGGATGGGTCGGTGGCCACGGAGCTTGCCGATGTTCGTCGCACCACGCGCTCGCGGCAATGGGCCACCGCGTTGCTGCCGCTGGGGCTGGCGACGCTGTTGGCCGGCATCCTGGTGACGGTGCAGGTGCTCACGGTGGTGGACAACGCCCTGGCGCCGTCCGCCTACGCGCAGCTGCGGGTGGGGCAGGCCCGCGCAGAGATCGTACCGTTGCTGCCCGCCGGCGGCCTGGACGGCCCCACCCCGATGATTGCCGAGACCCCGGCACCAGGGAACACGACATGCATCTACTACCAGGCACGCAACGGCTTCCTGGATTTCAGCACCGACATGTACCGGCTGTGTTTCGGCCACGGGGTGCTCGTGTCCAAGGACCATCTGTTGCCGCGAAACGAAGGATGAGCCCTGTGCCCCTGCCCGAAGTTCCACGACCCGCCTCCGGCCCCGGGGACAGGCCCATCACGGTGTTGTTGGCCGATGACGAGGCGCTGGTCCGCGCCGGGGTCCGGGCGATCCTGTCCTCGGATCCGGGCATCGAAGTAGTGGCCGAGGCGGCCGACGGGCGCCAGGCCCTGGAACTTGCCGCCAGGTTCCGGCCTTCGGTGGCGCTACTGGATATCCGCATGCCGGTGCTCGACGGGCTCGCCGCGGCCCGCGAACTGGCCGTGCGCCTGCCCGGCACCGCCGTCGCCATGCTCACGGTCTTCGGCGAAGACGAGTACATCGACGCGGCGCTGAAGGTGGGAGTCAGCGGCTTTTTACTCAAGGCCTCGGCGCCGCAGGAGCTGATTGCCGGGGTCAAGGCGGTTGCCTCGGGCGCCGCCTATCTTTCACCGCGCGTGGCACGGCGGGTGGTGGACCGGCTGCGCGCCGTCGACGTCGGTGCCCCTCAGGTGGCCCGCGCGGCCGTGGCGCAGCTAAGTGCCAGGGAAACGGATGTGCTCATCCTGCTGGGGGCCGGTTATTCAAATGCACAGATCGGTGCTCGGCTGCACCTGACAGAGGGAACCGTCAAGGGGCATGTCTCGGCAATCCTGCTCAAGCTGGGGGCAGTGAACCGGGTGCAGGCCGCGGTGTTGGCCCACCATGCCGGGTTGGTTCCGCCCGGTTCCTGAACCCAGGGCCGCGGTCACTTCAAAGGCCCCCGTGAAGAAATTCTCAATTTCACGGGGGCCTTTGCAGGATGATGGTGAGCCTAACGCGCGGGCTTGTCGCCCGGCTCGTCGGGCTGGATGTCTTTACCCTTGTCCACCAGCTCCTGCTGACGTGCCTCGGGTCATGTCACGGATCAGGAAGATGGTCACAATGACGAGCACCGCCGTGGCCACAAACCCACGAATCCCCGGCCAATGCTCTGTGCCGCATCTCCGACGGGCGCTCCGTGAACCGGCGATGGACTAACGGAGGCGGTGTAAAGCAGGAACGAATACACGCGCGGGGCGCATTCTGAAAAAGTTGGCGGCCGGAATCATCGGCACATTACACCGGCAAACTGGTCGGCCTCTGGGAGTGTGGTGGGAACCGCGGATTCGATCAGGGTGCAGTCCTCCCATGGCCATGCCTTGGCGTAGATCGCCTCGGGCACGGCAAAGAAGAGTCCTGTCGGATCGATTTGGGTCCGGTGGGCCAGCAGCGCCCGGTCTCGGTGCTTGAAGAAGTCTGCGCAGTGGACCTGCGTGGTGGTTTCGTGCGGCGAAACCCGCCCGAATCGCTATTCGTCCGGGTGTTGCTCCCAGGCGGCAATTCGTTCGGCATAGGGCGATTCGATGCCGCCGTCCACCATGGCGTAGTGCAGTGTCTTGAATCGCTCGTCGGCAAAGGCGCGATCGTAGTAGAGCTTGGAGGTTTCCCAGGGCTCGCCAAGTTCCGGAGAGCTGGTGGACTTGGCAACTTCTGCAACGGCGTGCATGGCGATCTTGTGCGCCTAGACGTGGTCTGGGTGCGGGTAGCCGCCGTTTTCGTCGTACGCAATGATCACGTGCGGCTTGAATTCGCGGATCAACTTGATCAACGGGGCTGCTGCCCGGTCAAGGCCTCGTCCCCATAGGGCCACCAGTCCACCTGCTGGTGGGCATGCTGGCGCAAGTAGGCGGAAGCGCTTGAGGCGATTCGTTGTCCCATGTTTGCGGTCTCCCCCAAGATGGTTCTTTGGGTCACGGCCTGGGAATTTCGCGCATGCCAGCCCCTCCTGGTGACTCACGGGAGCATCCGCACTAGAATGCGGACATGAGCGGCTTGCATGTTTCGGTGCGGGCGTCAGCGGGCTCGCCGGCGGTGAGCGAATTCGTCATGGCGGTCGGATTTCCATGGCATGCCAGTACCGAAAACCCTCCCGTAGACAGGATGGTACGAGGCCGCGGGGCCGTGGACCGCGCTTCACGCACGTCTCGTCTTGATACTCATCCCGGTTCCCGACACTGCCGACCAAGTTGCTCTCCACGGGAGTTGACTCGTGCGCGTTGGTCAGGCCGCGCGGATCGTGACGCTCGCCGGAGCGGTCGGTACGCACGGACCATTTCTACCCGACATCGTGTTCCCTGCGCTTGCGGACAGAGCTCCGGGGCCTCTTGCGCCGGACAGTTCATTGGCGACTTGACCGCGGAACGACGCGGGCATCGTCGTGTTCGACTTGTGTTCGACTGCCGGCGTATCTGCCTGGCAATACCGGGTGCCGCTGGTGGACGCGGGGGCGCCTTCGGCCGTGCTCCCTGAAACTTGCTCGCGGTCAGTAGGCCGGCGTTCCCTCGAGCTACTTCTAACGTGAACCGACTCCAATTCCGAGCGAGAAAAGAAAAAGTCATGAAGACAACCAAAGGCAGGCCACCTATCGCCGGCAACCGAATGGCCTTGGCGGGCGCCGTGCTCTACCTCTTGGAGTGGGTCGCCATTTTTGGATCTGGTCTGGTGGGGGTAGAGATGATCGGCGGCGAGATCGGCGCCTCACCGCAAGAGGTCGTGGCCACCTATGCCGGATCCGAGAACGGAATGGCACTCATCGCCGGTTGGATGTGCCTCGTGCTCACCGGCCGGGTGTTGCTGCTCGTCGGCCTTCGGGCCGGCCTCCGAGACTCCGGCCGGGACCACCCCTTGATGGGATTTGCAGTATCGATCATGACCATCAGCGTCGCGCTGGAAATCGCAATCACCGCGATTTATGCCGGCGCCGCAACACTTGCAGCCGATTCGTCCGAGCAAGCGGTCCTGGCTCTGGACCGAGCCGGTACCGCCTTGTACCCTATGGTTTACGGCTCTGCAGGTCTGTCAGTCCTCTGCGCTGCTTGGTGTCTGTCGCGCTCAGGCCTCTTCCCCGTCGCACTGAATGTCCTCGGGTTCATAGGCGGTGCCGGCATGGTTCTGATACCGTTCTTTGCTGCTCCGGCCTTCAATGCGGTACTAATAGTCCTGGGTTTCATCCCGCTTTTCGTCTGGGTCTGGATGATCTGGGCCGGCATCCTCTTCTGGCGGAACGCACCCAGCCGGGCCGTCGAACCAGTCGACGCCGTGAACATGTCGGGCGGGCGACGAAACCGCTCGAAGCCTCCACTTTTGTGAAGTAGCTGCCGGAGCGCTCTTCCAACCGGTGTCTCGCGAGGTCTCGCAGATGGTAGGCGGAACGAGACGACGCACAACGCGGGACAATTCTGTGCTTCATCCCAACACGGTCCCGCTTAACCGATAAGCCCCGGTGCTGTTTCCCGATCCCAGTCTCACGACAGATATCCTTTGCACCGGACATCCTCGTCATCCGACACTCCGGCTCTCCGTCGCACGTTCAGAACAGATCTGTTCCACGAAGAGTACTCGACAGCGAGCTAGTGGAGTCCCATTGCCTGGGACCGTCGATCAAGGTCCGCCCGTGAATGCGGCCCGGGTCCAGGTCCGCCGATCAGACCGACCTGCCGACAGGGCACAGGGACACCTACGCTCAAGGCGACTTCAGGGTGCGGATTCACGCCAAGCGCCGAGTCCCAATGGCCAAGCCCACGGCGGCGGAGCCCCGAAAGCGACACCTGACACAAGAATCCATCCAAGCCATACTTTCAGGAGTCCGAGACGATTAACGCGCGGGCTTGTCGCCCGGCTCGTCGGGCTGGATGTCTTTGCCCTTTTCCACCAGCTCCTGCTGGCGGGCTTGGGCCTCGCCCTGGTAACGGACCCGGCGGATGCGGCGGGTCATGTCACGGATCAGGAAGATGGTCACAATGACGAGCGCCGCGGTGGCCACAAAACCCACGAATCCCGGGCCAATGGATTGTGCCGCGTCACCGACGGGCGCGCCGGGAACCGGCGAAGGACTAACTGATGCTGCGTACAGCAGGAACGAATACACGCGCGGGGCTCTTTCTGAAAAAGTTGGCGGCCGGTTTCACCGGCACGTTACCTATCTTAGACCGGCAAACAGGTCGGTCTCTGGGAGTGTGGTGGGAACCGAGGATTCGATCAGCGTGAAGTCCTCCCACGGCCATGACTTGGCGTAGATCGCCTCGGGCACCGCAAAGAAGAAACCGGCCGGATCGATCTGGGTCCGGTGGGCCAGCAGCGCCCGGTCGCGGTGCTTGAAGAAGACGGCGCAGTGGATCTGCGTGGTGGTCTCGTGCGGGGAGACCCAACCGAAGAGCTGCTCGTCAGGGTGTTGCTCCCAGGCGGCAATTCGTTCGGCATACGGCGACTCGATGCCGGCGTCCACCATCGCATAGTGCAGTGTCTTGAAACGCTCGGGGGCGAAGGCGCGGTCGTAGTACAGCTTGGAGGTTTCCCAGGGCTCGCCGAGTTCCGGGGAGCTGTCGGCCTTGGCCGCTTCCGTAAAGGCGTGCACCGCGACCTTGTGAGCCTGGATGTGGTCCGGGTGCGGGTAGCCGCCGTTTTCGTCGTACGCGATGATCACGTGGGGCTTGAACTCGCGGATCAACTTGATCAACGGTGCAGCTGCCCGGTCCAGCGGCTGCAGGGCGAAGGCGCCGAAGGGAAGTTCCGGCAGCGGGTCGCCCTCGGGCAGGCCGGAATCCACGAAACCCAGCCAGCGGTGCTCGATGCCCAGCACGGCAGCGGCCTCGGCCATTTCCGTGCGCCGCACCCCGGCCAGGTCCCGGTGTGCGTGGGCAAGTTCACCAACGGCCGCGTTGAGGATGTCTCCGCGTTCCCCCCCGGTGCAGGTTGCCACCATCACCGAAGCGCCGGCCGCAATGTACGCGGCCATCGTGGCCGAGCCCTTCGATGATTCGTCGTCGGGGTGTGCATGGACCGCCAGCAAACGCAGCCCCGTTGAATCAGCGATCTGCTCCACGTTTCGTTCTTCCACCTAGGTAGCTCCAACTTCTCATGCTCGGTGAAGGGTTCCCCTTGCCAAGGCTTAGACTGGTAGGGATGATTTCCCGGCCGCGACGCCCACGAATCGAAAGAGGCGCCAATGTCCAGCTTAACTAATAGGTACGGTTCGCCCAAGCGGGCCCTTCCCAAAAAGACCCGCAAGACGTTGATCATCGGGTCCCTGGGCGTTGGCATGCTGGCCGCACTCTACTTGGCCACGGCAACTCATTCGAACGTGCAGTTCAAGGACAATTCGTTCATCGTCCACTCACCCACGATGGCGACCGCGATTGTGGACATTTCCAAGGAGGCCAGCGCGACCGTGCAGTGCGAGGTGCGCGCCATGAGCGATTCCTACGCCATTGTCGGATGGAAGACGCTGACCGTGGGACCCAGCGAGGGCCAGGGCATGACAACCACGCGCTTTGATGTCGATCTGCGCACCGAATCGTTGGCGACCACCGCCGGCATCGAGGAATGCAGAGTCCTCAAGACCGCCTAGATTCCACACGCCCCGAGTGTCTCGGCCATTGTGAAGTCTCCGAGACGCGCCGATACGCCAAAAGCTCAAACCTTGGGCAATTAGCCAAATGACGGCTAATATCTTTCTAATACGTTAATGCCCCGCTACAGAACGTGACGGACAAAGTTCTTCACCCACTGTGCGGGGTCTTTGCTTGCAAGTTGTTCGTCGCATCATCGGGCGGGACCATCTCGGCCTGTTGTTCCCCTGGGGAGCAGCGGCCCTGATTACACAAGGAGTACCACGTGACCACGACCAATCATGAACCAGTAATCTGGCTGACCCAAGAGGCGTTTGACCGCCTGACCGTCGAGCTTGAGCACCTCGCTGGGCCGGGCCGCGCGGAAATCGTGGACCGCATTGAACAGGCACGTTCCGAGGGCGACCTCAAGGAAAACGGCGGCTACCACGCAGCCAAGGAAGAACAGGGCAAGGCCGAGGCACGCATCGCGTACCTCAAGGACCTTTTGCGCCGAGCCCACGTGGGCGAGGCACCTGCCGATGACGGAGTCGTCGAGCCGGGCATGCTGGTTCAGGCCATCATCGCAGGCGACAAGACCACCTTCCTGTTTGGCAGCCGCGAGGTTGCCGGGGACACCGACCTGGAGGTCTACTCCGAGCGGTCCCCGATTGGTGCCGCCGTGCACGGCGCAAAGTCCGGTGACACGATTAGCTACACCGCACCCAACGGCAAGGAAATCACCGTCGAAATCGTTTCCTGCAAGCCGTACAGCGCATAGTTACCTTCACCCGCGCCTTGGCGTGATCGGTGGCCCGGTGGCCGCCAATGCTTCACCCGTTTGGATGCCCATCTCCCCCTCGGGGGCGATGGCCCGGCGGGTTTCAGCATTGGCGGCCATCTGCTTTTGGCCAGTGTTTCCCGTTCGCCCGGGCAAAGGCAAGGCCCCCTTGTTCCATCCACCGCGCCGGTGGATGGAACAAGGGGGCCTTGATGCGGGGGTGTGGAGTTAGCCGATGATCATCGGCTGGAAGCCCTCGGCCCGCAAGTTGTTCAGCACGTATTCCGAATGCGCGTGCCCCTTGGTTTCCATGTCGATGGTGATCGCCACGTCGCCCATGGACAGTGAACCGCCGACGCGGGTGTGGTCCAGTCGGGTGACGTTGGCATCGGATTCGGCGATGACACGGGAGATCGTTGCGAGCTCGCCGGGACGGTCGTCCAGCATCATCCGCACGGTGAGGTAGCGTCCCGCCGCGGAAAGGCCGCGTTGGATGACCTTGAGCATCAGCAACGGGTCGATGTTGCCGCCGGAGAGGATCACCGCGGTCTTCGTCGGCTTCAGCCCCAGCTCCTCCAGCTTCCCTTCCAGCAGCGCCGCCACGCCCACCGCACCGGCAGGCTCGACGACCAGCTTTGAGCGTTCCATGAGGAACACCAGGGCGCGCGCCAGCGCGTCCTCGGAGACTGTGACGACCTCGTCGACGAGTTCACGGATGATCTGGAAGGGAAGTTGGCCGGGTCGTCCCACGGCAATTCCGTCGGCGATGGTGCGCACGGTGTCCAACGGGACCAGCGCGTCGGCGGCCAGCGAGGGCGGATAGGCGGCGGCATTCTCGGCCTGCACGCCGATGATCTTGATGTCGCGTCCCAGCTCCTTGGCGCGTGACTTGATGGCCACCGCGACCCCGGCCAGCAGTCCCCCGCCGCCCACGCCCATCAACACGGTGTCGACGTCTGGCAGCTGATCGAGGATTTCCAGGCCGATGGTTCCCTGGCCGGCAATGATGTCGGGGTTGTCGAAGGGATGAACGAAGACGGCACCGGTTGCGGTGGCGTAGCGTTCGGCCTCGGCAAGCGCCTCGTCGACGTTGTGACCGTGCAGGATGACCTCGGCGCCGTGGTCGCGAGTGGCGGTGAGCTTGGGCAGCGCCACTCCCAGCGGCATATAGATGCGGGCCTTGATGCCGAGCCGGCGGGCTGCCTGGGCGACGCCCTGGGCGTGGTTTCCGGCAGAGGCCGCGACGACGCCGCGGGCACGTTCCTCCGCGGTCAGCTTCGCCATCCGGACGTAGGCGCCGCGGACCTTGAAGGACCCGGCACGTTGCAGGTTCTCACACTTGAGGTAGACCTCGGAGCCGATGTCCAGCGACAGTGCGCGCGAGTGCTCCATCGGGGTTTGGACGCTGACGCCCTCAAGCAGGGTCCGGGCCTCTTCGATGTCGGACAGGCTCACCGGGAGTGTGGTCTTCTGGATCATGGGAGCGGCTTTCTTCTGGGCGTGTATGGACACGCAAATGCAATCGGGTCGGGAAGTCTTTCGGGCCAGGACCTTGTGCCGGGCAACTTGGGCGGCGTGCGGGATCAGGAACCTGGGTCTGGTTCTTCTCCGTCAAGGTCTGCGGGAGCCGGTTCCGTGGTGCGGACCGGCTTGGTAATTCGGGATTCTCCCACCGCGGCCATGGCCGCTGTCTGGGCACCGAACGGGTTCTCGTGTTCCCAGCCCCGGTTGGCGATGTACTTGACCACGGTGTTGGCCACTGCCAGCACGGGAACCGCGAAGAGCGCCCCGGCGATGCCGGCGACGATGGAACCGCCGGCCACGGCCATGACGACAGCCAGCGGGTGGAGGCTCACCGCCTTGCCCATGATCAGCGGCTGCAGGATGTGGGATTCGGCCTGCTGCACGAACAGCACCACCAGGAGCATGATCAGGGCATTGACCGGGCCGTTGGCCACCAGTGCCAGCAGCACGGCAACCGCGCCGGTGACCAAGGCGCCCACGACCGGGATGAAGGACCCGATGAAGACGAGCACGCCCAGCGGCAGTGCCAGCGGCACTCCGAGGATCAGCGCGCCGACGCCGATGCCCACTGCGTCGATGAAGGCGACGAAGAGCTGGACGCGAACGTACACGACCATCGAGGCCCAGCCCCGTCGGCCGGCTCCGTGGGCGGCCGCGCGGGCACGGCGCGGCAGGATGTTCACGAAGAAGCGCCCGATCCGCTGCCCGTCGAGCAACAGGAAAATCAGCGAGAAGAGCACCAGCAGCACACCGGTAATCAGGTGTCCCACCGTGGTGCCCCAGGACAGCGCGCCGGAAAGGATCGAGGAGGAATTGCTCCTGAGCTCGTTCAGGGCGTCCTGGACCAGCTGGTCGACATCCTGGTTGCTCAGGGCCAGCGGGCCGGTGGAGAGCCAATGCTGGATCTGGCCGATGCCGGTGAGGGCCTGGGACCACAGCGAGGCGAATCCAGTGGCCAGGCGCCGCCCGACGATCGACAGGCCGCCGACGACCAGGCCCAGGAACGCGATCATGGTCACCCCGACGGAAAGCCCCTTGGGGAAGCGCAGGGTGCGGTTCAGGAAGTTCACCACGGGACTCAGCAGCCCCGCCAGCAGGGCCGCGATCATCAGCGGGATCAGCAGCAGGGACACATGGGACAGCAGCCAGACGGCGATGCCCACGGCGATCACGATGACGATCAGCCGCCAAGACCACGACGCCGCAATCCGCACGCCGTAGGGCAGGTCGTCGGCGTGGGCATGTTCGGCGTAGGAGAGTGCGCTGGCCTCATCGATCACGGGATCGGCGGCCAGGCGATGGCGCGTGGCCTGGGCACTCTGTTGAACAGCTTCGGTGGCGTCAGCCAGGCGCTTGAGGGCACGCGACAGCTTCATGCCGCTCCCCCGCGGGAACCGGACCGGGGCTTCGCGTCCAAGCACGCATGCTTTCCGGTCAAATCCATGCTGCCTGAAAATGCCATGAACATACGTTATCCCTTGAGAGTTGCCTGTGCGGAATAGATGACGCACATATTGCAGAAAAACCGCGGGGCAGTACCCAAATCATAGGTACTGCCCCGCGGTCACACAGCAGATTGACTAGTCGTCGCCACGCAGGATGGCCAGAATGCGCAGAATCTCCACGTAGAGCCAGATGAGCGTCACTGTCAGGCCGAATGCAGCTGCCCACGCCATCTTGGCCGGTGCGCCCTGGCGCACGCCCTCGCTAATGTTGGTGAAGTCCAATACCAGCGCGTAAGTGGCCAGCAGCACGGCAAGCACGCCAATGCCCAGGCCGAGCAGGCCGCTGCGCATGCCGAACATGCCGTCAATGACGCCGAACATCATCAGGCCGAAGTTAAGCAGCGAGAACAGGCCGTAGCCGATCATCGCAATCATGAACATGCGGGTCATCTTCGGGGTGGCACGGTACTTGCCGGAGCGGTACAGCATCAGGGTCACGCCGAAGACCGAGAAGGTCGCAAGCACGGCCTGGACGGCGATGCCCGGGTACATGTTCTCAAAGACGCCCGACAGGCCGCCGAGGAAGATGCCCTCGAAGCCCGCGTAGAGCATGATCAGGATCGGCGAAGGCTGGCGCTTGAAGGCATTGACCAACCCCAGGACCAGGCCGACAAGTGCGCCGACAAGCATGAGCCCCGGGAACTGCCAGCCAATTGCGGCACCGATGACGACAAGGCCCAGCGTCAGCATGGTCTTGTTGATGACATCGGCATAGGTCATGCGGCCGGTGTCCTGCGGCGATGCGGACGGCTGCGTGTACAGGTCCTGCAGGGCTTGAGCGCTCATCGGCTGAGCATAGGTCGCGGACGCGGCACCCGTTGCGCCGGCCGCACGGGTCTGCTCGCGGTAGTTCTTGGACTTGAAGACCGGGTTTCCGCCCAGGGCCATGGTGTTTCTCCTCCGTAGGGTTGTTAGTAAATAGCCTACGTTGGTAGAACGCTCGATGCGGACCAATAAATCCCCAATTCACCACCTTTTTGCCGCAAAACGAGTGGTTTCAGATTTTTTGCCCGGAAAGCGGCAGCTCAGTTCATGCGCGCCGCCGCAATCCGTTAACCAGACCGTTATCAAATCCGGCAATCGGGGGAAGCCCAGTCATAGGACTTCAACCTGTCATGGCACTACGATGAGCACACGTGAGTGACATGTATCACACGCGGGCCCGGCGCTGGTGGTCGCGGGGCGGATAGCGACGAGAGGGCTCGTAACGTGCTTCGTCAAGGCAACGCAGCGTTGACCCACTTGGTGGGGGTCGCCGGATTCATCGTCTTTTTTGCGTGGCTGGCCATGGGCTCCGCAGCGCCCGCGCTGGCACAGTACGCGGCCCAGCCCGCCGGTCACATCCAGGTACCGCTGCAGCAACAGGAACTGACCATCCGCGGCACCCTCCGTGCCGCGTCTGAGCCGATCGCCGGCGTGCGCATTGTGGCCACCACCTCCGACGGATTCAGCGCCGAGGTGACCAGCGACGAGAATGGCCGCTGGGTCATCGTGGTTCCGGAAAAGGGAACCTACGAGGTCCTGCTGGATGTCGCCACGCTGCCGGCGGACAAGCCATTGGGCGAGGGAGAAGAGAATCCGCGCATCGTGGAGTTCGGCACCTCCTCGAATATGGGAGTCATTTTCAAGGTCGGTGAGAGCGCCGCGGTTGAAACCGCTAGCTTTGGTTCGATCCTGGCCGAGCGTGCCGTGGCCGGCCTGAGCTTCGGCCTGCTTCTGGCCCTGACCGCGGTCGGCTTGTCCCTGGTCTTCGGCACCACCGGCCTGACGAACTTTGCCCACGGTGAAATGGTCACCTTTGGTGCCGTCGCCACGTTCGCGCTCGCTGCGTGGGGGTTTCCGCTCTGGGCCGCGCTGGCGGTTGCCGTCCTGTTGGGCGGCGCGCTTGGATGGGTACAGGATTGGGGCCTCTGGAAACCGCTGCGGCACCGCGGCTCGGCGCTGGTGCCCATGATGATCGTCTCCATCGGGCTTGCCCTGGCCATGCGGTACATCATCCTGTTCTTCTTTGGCGGAACCACCGAGCAGCTGCCCTCGGCGCAAAGCCCGATCGTTGAGGTGCTGGGCGTCTCCACCTCCCGCAATACCCTGGTGTCCCTGGTGGTCTCGCTGGCGGTCATCATCGTGGTCGCGTTGCTGTTGCTCAAGACCCGGTTCGGCAAGGCGACCCGTGCCGTCGCGGACAATCCGGCGCTGGCCTCCGCCTCCGGCATCGACGTCGACCACGTCATTCGCATGGTGTGGGTGGTCGGCAGCATGCTTGCGGCGCTGGGCGGGATCCTGTGGGCCTACTACCGCCCCGGCGTCGCCTTCAACATGGGCCAGCAGATCCTGCTGATGATCTTCGCGGGCGTCACCCTGGGCGGCCTCGGCACGGTGTTCGGGGCGCTGCTTGGATCGGTGCTGGTCGGGCTCATGGTGGAGATCTCGACGATCTGGCTGGAAGCTGACCTGAAATACGTCGGAGCCCTGGCCGTCATGATCCTGGTGCTGCTGTTCAAGCCCCAGGGACTGCTGGGACGCCGCGAGCGTGTGGGCTAGGGGAAGGAACGAATCATGGACTTCGCCGCGATCTTCACCAATGCGCTGACGGAAATCGTCAGCCCAATCACCGCGTCCTACGCGCTGGCCGCGCTGGGGCTCGCCGTCCATTTTGGCTATTCGGGGCTGCTGAACTTCGGCCAGGCCGGCTTCATGGCGGTCGGCGCCTACGGCTTCTCGATCTCGACCCTGAGCTTTGGGGCCCCCTTGCCGGTTGCCGTGCTGACGGCGCTCGTGGCCTCGGTGCTGTTCGCCCTGCTGCTGGGCATACCCACGCTGCGCCTGCGCGCCGACTACCTGGCCATCGTGACGATCGCGGCAGCCGAGATCGTGCGCTACATCGTCACCACGAACTCGCTAACCAGCGTCACCGGTTCGGCCAACGGCCTGGCCACGTTCGAGCGCGGATTCTACGAGCTGAACCCCTTCCCGCCGGGCGACTACCCGATCGGCCCGCTGAACTTCAACGACCGCAGCCTTTGGGTGACGATCGTTGCCTGGTGCCTCGTGGTGCTCTGCGCCCTGATCGTGTGGGCGCTCATGCGAAGCCCGTGGGGCCGGGTGCTCAAGGGCATCCGCGAGGACGAGAACGCGGTCCTCTCGCTGGGCAAAAATGTCTTCGTGTACAAGATGCAGGCACTGATCATCGGCGGCCTGTTCGGTTCGCTCGCCGGCATCCTGTTCACCCTGCCCACGGGGGCGGTCCAGCCGGCCAACTACGGTTCCGAATTGACCTTCTTCTTGTGGACGGTGCTGCTGCTGGGCGGCATGGCCACGGTCTTCGGCTCGGTGCTCGGAGCCATGATCTTCTGGGTCGTGCTCTCGCTGACGCAGGGCATCCTGCTCGGACTCATCGAGTCCGGATACATCACCATCCTCTCAAGCGCCCAGGCCGGGCAATTGCGCTACATCCTGGTGGGGGTGGCCCTCATGCTGCTCATGATCTTCCGCCCGCAGGGAATCCTGGGCAACAAGAAGGAGCTGGCGTTCTCATGAATGATCCGCAGCAAATTCCGCCGGTGCAGGTCACCGGCCAGGGACCCGGATCCGTCCCGGCCACCATTGAAGGGCCCATCTCCGTGGGTGCGGCCACGCCCGGCTGCAAGAAGGTCGACCCCATCGTCGTCGCCGACGGCGTGCGCCGCACCTATGGAGCGCTCAAGGCGGTGGATGTGGACCATGTCGAGATCCCGCGACACCGGATCACCGCCCTCATCGGCCCCAACGGCGCGGGAAAAACCACGTTCTTCAACCTTCTCACGGGCTTCGACACCCCCGATTCGGGATCCTGGACCTTTGACGGGCATGCCCTCGCCGGCGTCAGGTCCCACCGGGTGGCCAGGATGGGCATGGTGCGCACCTTCCAGCTCACCAAGGTCATGGGCAAGCTCACCGTCCTGGAAAACATGCGCCTCGGCGGTGCCGAACAGCCCGGCGAGGCGCTGTGGCGGGCCATGTTCCCGTGGCTGTGGCGGACGCGCGAGGCCGAACTCACCCGCACCGCCGATTCCTTGTTGGCCATGTTCAAGCTGGGCGAGAAGCGTGAAGACTACGCGGCATCGCTCTCCGGCGGCCAGCGCAAGCTCCTGGAAATGGCCAGGGCGCTGATGGCGGACCCGAAACTCATCATGCTCGACGAACCCATGGCGGGGGTCAACCCCGCGCTGACCCAGTCGCTGCTCGACCACATCAAGAACCTCAAGTCCACGGGCATGAGCGTCCTGTTCGTGGAACACGACATGCACATGGTCAGGCACATCGCCGACTGGGTCATCGTGATGGCCGAGGGCCGCGTCGTGGCCGAGGGGCCGCCGCACGAGGTCATGCAGGACCAGGCCGTCATCGATGCCTACCTGGGGGCGCACCACGATGTCGACCTGGGATCGCCCGAGGGAGCCGCACGGCTGGAGGACGTCCTGAGCGAGGACGCCGAGTCCGTGGTGGGCACCGCGGACGCCGGGGAGCTTCTGACGGTGCACGAGGAACCGGACACCCCGGAACCGGGCGGGAGGGAATCATGAGTGTCGAGGCGGAGGTCGCGGTAGTCAGCGTCACCGATCTGGTCGCGGGCTACTTGCCCGGGGTCAACATCCTCAATGGCTGTAACCTGGAGGCGCGCCCGGGCGAACTCATCGGCATTATCGGCCCCAACGGGGCGGGTAAGTCGACGCTGCTCAAGGCAATGTTCGGCCTGGTGAAGGTCCATTCCGGACGCGTGGTCGTCCACGGGGCGGACTTGACCGGGCTGAAGGCCAACAAGCTGGTCTCCCGTGGGTTGGGTTTCGTGCCGCAGAACGACAACGTCTTCCCGACGCTGAGCGTGCAGGAAAACCTCGAGATGGGCATCTTCCAGCGACCCAAGGACTTCGCGTCGCGGTTCGAGTTTGTCACCTCTCTCTTTCCGGAACTGGGCAAGCGTCGGGGCCAACGTGCGGGTTCCCTTTCCGGCGGCGAGCGGCAAATGGTGGCCATGGGACGGGCGCTGATGATGGAGCCGGCAGTGCTGCTGCTCGACGAGCCGTCCGCCGGCCTATCCCCCGTGCGCCAGGATGAGACGTTCCTGCGCGTGCACGAGATCAACCGCGCCGGCGTGTGCGTGATCATGGTTGAGCAGAACGCCCGGCGCTGCCTGCAGATCTGCGACCGCGCCTACGTCCTGGACCAGGGCAGGAACGCGCACACGGGAACCGGACGCGAATTGCTGCACGACCCGAAGGTCATCCAGCTCTATCTGGGGAACCTGGCCGAAACCGTGGAACGCGAGGAAGCGGACCGCGAGACGCCGCCGCCGGCGGTATAGCGTGCTCCCTGCAAGGTTCCGGCATGGAAGAGGACCGGAGCGGGCGTCTTGCCGGCTTCGGTCCTCTTCACGATCCCTGCCGGGGCGGGTCGCTAGACGGCCCCGGACTCCTCGCGCAGCGGCTTGGGAACGTTGTTGCCGTCGTACTGGTAGACGCCCATGATCCCCTCGGTGATGTCACCCTTCTCGTCGTAGGTCACCGGACCGGCAATGCCGTCGTAGTCGATGTCCTTGCCTTCGTCGAGCAGCTTCTTGCACGCGGCAAAGTCGGCGCACTTCTCGCCGTCGCGGGAGACCGCCTGCAATTGCGCGGCGATTGCCGCGCCGTCATTCGACTTCGCTACCGTGGAGGCCAGCGCGATCAAGGTGGCGGCGTCGTAGGATTCCGCCGCGTAGTTCCAGTCCTTGAGCGAGTCGTTCACGGATTCAAGGCGACCCTTGAAGTCGTCCTTCGCGAAGGAGCCCGGTTGGGTTCCCATGGCGCCCTCGAGGGTTCCCTTGTCGAAGTCCTTCGAGTAATCAAGGATGTTGCCGTCCACGAAGTACACCGTGGAGGGATCCACGCCCTTTTGGATCAACAAGGGAATGATGGAACGCGCCTGGTCGAAACTGAGGACGGCGATGGCATCGGGATTGGCGCCCACCACCTCGTCGACCTGGGATGAGAACTGAGAGTCCCCTTCGTTGAACATCGATTCCGCGACGATTTCCCCGTTTGCCCCTTCGACGGCCGTCCGGATGTTCTTGGCCAGGCCGGTGCCGTAGGCATCGTTGAGTACGATCATCCCCACCGTTGCGGCGCCCTGGCCCACCATGACGTTGCCGAGGATCCTGCCCTGCATGACATCCGAGGGAGCGGTGCGCCAGTACAGGCCCTTGTCGTCCCAGGTGCTGAAGTCCGGGGAGGTGTTGGCCGGAGACATCATGAGTGTTCCGGATCCGGTGACCTGGTTGATGACCGTCTTGGTGACGCCGGAGGAAGCCGCGCCAATGATCGCGGCGACGTCCTGGCCGAGCATTTCATTGACCGATTGAGTGGCGATGTTGGTCGTGGTGTCGCCGGAGTCGCGGTGAATGACGGTGACGTCCTCGCCGTTCACTCCGCCGGCCTCGTTGATTTCCTTGACGGCAAGGTCAACGCCGGCGGTCATGGGCGGACCAAAGAAGGAGAGGTTGCCGGTGTTGGGCAGCAGCGTTCCCAGCTTGAGCGGCCCCTCCGCGGCGGGCGCCGCTCCGGTGGCCGTGGGCGAAGCGCTGGGCGCGTCGCCGCCCCCGCCGGCGCATGCGGTGGCGGTCAGTGCCAGCGCTGCTCCGACGGCCAGATATCGGCTTCCTCGAGTAAAACGCGACCGTGCAAGTGCGATCATGTTAATTCTCCTCAAAAGTGTGCCCGCAAGGCAGCGGCCCGATGGGCGGCCAAGGTACCTCGGCTATTAAGGAACGTAGCCCAAAAGACCCGAGAATATAAGGAGAAAACCATTACATCAAGATAACGGAGGCACCGGGAAGGCCACCCGATTAACGACCGAGGGGTGTGCCCGGACCTTCCGGTCCGGGCACACCCCTCGGTGTCATTTGTTGTACCCCCAGTGGGACTCGAACCCACAAGCCTTTCGGCAGCTGATTTTAAGTCAGCCGTGTATGCCAATTCCACCATGGGGGCCTACTGGACCAAGCGTACAAGATCGTTCCCTCGGTTGAGAAACGACTGGGTACGCGCCCCGGCATGAGGAAGGGCGGCGACATCGACATTCTCGGTTCCCGGGCCGTGGGCCTATCACTTCTGCGGCCCGGATCCGCGACGCGTTGTCACCGCCCCCCACTCGCTGTTGCTAGGCGCGCGGCTTTGGCGTGGCTGCCTCGACGAAGGTGGCGCGCGGGGTTTCGAGGTTGCTCAGCTGCAGGGTGTCGCGCTGGAAGAACAGTGCCACCATCCAATCACCCAGGACGCGGAACTTGCGCTCGAAGGTCGGCATGGCCATGCCGTGGTAGCCACGGTGTGCCATCCATGCCGGCCAGCCCTTGAGCTTGATGCCCATGACCTTGGCGACGCCCTTGTTGGCACCGAACCCGGCAACCGCGCCGAGGTTCTTGTGCTTGTAGTTCTTGACCTGGCCCACGCCGTAGCGGGTGGAGTACAGGTTGTGTGCCAGCAACTTGGCTTGGCGAACGGCGTGCTGGGCGTTGGGCACGCAGGTGCCGTCTGGCAGTCCACCGGTTACGTCGGGCACGGCCGAGACGTCACCCGCGGCCCAGGCGCCCTCGATGGCGATTCCGTCTTCACCGGTGATGCGCAGGTCGGTGCCGGTCATGACACGGCCGCGGGGCTCGATCGGGAAGTCGGTGGAGCGCACCATCGGGTTGGCCATGACGCCTGCGGTCCAGATCAGCGTGTCGGTCTCGAAGGTCCCGGCGTCGGACTTGTCCGGCATGTTGATCAGCGCCATGACACCTTCTTCGGCGTTGGCCAGCGAGGTGTTCAGCAGGACCTCAATGCCGCGGCTGCGCAGGTGGTCGACAACCCACAGCGCCTGGTCCTCGGTGACCTCGGGCATGATGCGGCCCATCGCCTCGACCAGCACGAAGCGCAGCTCGTCCTTGCCGATGCGGCCGTTCAGGTCCGCGGCGTGGCGGGCCATGTCCTCGATCTCGGCGATGGTCTCAATGCCGGCGAAGCCGCCACCGACCACAACAAAGGTCAAGGCGCGCTTGCGCTGAGTGGCGTTGGTCATCAGCGATGCGGATTCGATGCGCTCGAGGATCTTGTTGCGCAGGGCGACGGCTTCCTCGATGGACTTCAGGCCGATGCCGGAATCGGCAAGGCCCGGGATCGGGAAGGTGCGGGTGACGGCACCGGCGGCCAAGACGACGTCGCGGTACTCGAGCTCGAACGGCTCACCAACAGCCGGCACGACGACGGCCTTGTTGTTCTTGTGGTCAATGGCCGAGACACGGCCGGTGATCAGTTCGGCGTGCTTGAGGTGCTGGCGGTGCGAGACCACGGCATGGCGCGGTTCGATCTGGCCGCCGGCAACCTCGGGAAGGAAGGGCTGGTAGGTCATGTAGGGAAGCGGGTCCACCACGGTGACGATGCCGCCATGGTCCTTGACCTTCTTCTGCAGCTTCATTGCGACGTAAAGTCCAACGTAGCCGCCACCCACGACAAGGATGCGCGGGCGATCGGAAAATTGTTCAGTGATAGGCATGTAACCCATCCTATCCCCAGAAACGCTGTTTGTGAAAGTCTTCACTAGCTCGAAACGGGGTGGCAATTGCCACTTTTTGCCGGGAGTTGCTAGACGTCCCTGCCCGACTCCGGGAGCTCATCGAAAATATCCTTGGCCCCCGAGCGGTCATTGAGTTTCAGCGCCGCAACGGGTGCGCTCTTGGCCGATTCCGCCATTGCCGCGCGGTTCCGGATGCGGGTGACGTGCATGATCCCGCCCAGTATCGTGAGCACCAGCAAACCGCCGAAGCCAAGCACCAACAACGGGGGCAAGAAGCCGGCCTCGTCACCCGGAGCCACCGGAGCAGGTGCGGCAATGGGCTTGATGCTGGATTTCTCCGTGGAGATGCCGGGGTCCGCGGTGGGCCCGGTGAGGACCTCGGGGCCGCGGCGGTGCACCCGGATCCATTCGGTGATGGTGTTCATGGGGTTGGCCTTGACCTCGGAAACCGGTGCCGTGAGCGCCGCGTAAGCATCGAGGATGCCATGTCCGTACAGGTTGTCGACGCCAGCTGGCCCGGCGGGGCGCGCGGTGGACAGGATCCGGTTGATGACCTGTGGCGCCTTCATCTCCGGGTACTTGGAGCGGATCATTGCCGCGACGCCGGCAACCAGCGGCGCTGCGCCGGAAGTGCCCGACCAGTCGGCATATCCGCCGCCGGGCAGTCCACCCACCAGCGGGTCCGCGGGTGCGGCAACACCGATGCTGATGCCCTCTGTCGAGGAATCGACGCTTGCCTTGCCGTTGCGGTCGATTCCTGCCACCGTGAGCACGCCGGGGATTGTTGCCGGTGCCCCGACCTGCTTCATGCCGCCGGCACGGTTGCCGGCCGCCGCGACCACGACCACGTCGTTGTCCTCCGCGTACTTGAACGCGGTGTCCCAGCTGACCGGCCAGTCCGGCTGGGTGGAGCCCAGGGAGATGTTGATGACCGAGGCGCCGCTGTCCACCGCCCACTTCACGGCCGCGGGAACCTGGTCCTCCACGGAGATCCCCGCGGGGTTTTCGGTGCCCATCCACAACGACACCGAGAGCACCTCGGCCTCCGGTGCGACTCCCAGCACGCCGTCGGGCCCGGGACCCGGCTTCGGGATCTCGATCGCCTCCGGTGCCTTGGGCGGATCCTCCTTGGCCTCCTTCGCCGACTTGACTGCCCTGTCATAGGCGATCTTCTGGGCCGCCGCATCGGCCTTGGCCGCGGCGATCGCCGCCTTGTTGTTTCCGCGGCCGGCCAGCAGCGTTGCCACGAGGGTGCCGTGCTCGGGCAGGGTTCCCAGCGGCTTCGAACCGTCCGGATTTCCGGAACCGGAAACGTCCTTGCCGCCGGTCACCACGCCGCGCAAATCCGGGTGGCTGGTGTCAATGCCGGTGTCAATGACGGCGACCTTGACCCCCGCGCCCTTGGAAACCTCCCAGGCATTGGAAATGCCGGAGGCCTTGAGCCACCATTCCCCGTCGCGGGCCGCATCGGCCTGCGCGGCCCCGGCGGTGCCCAACACCGCGGAGAAGCAGAGTGCCAGGCTCAGGAGCATGGCGGCGGCGCGGCGCAGTCTGTGGCTCAAGTGTTCTCCTAGCGTGGTGCGTTCAGGGGGGTCCGGCGGTGGTTCTCAGTGGCCGGTGCCAAGCCCCAGGGCAATTCCGTCAAGAATATCGTGTTCAGAGGCCGTGGCGGTGGTGATCCGTCCCGAGCTCGCCTGCGCGACGCGTTCCAGGATGCATCCGTAGATGAGCGCCCCCGCGGCAATGACGTCCACCCGACCCGGGTGCATGAACCCAAGTGAAGCGCGGGTTTCCCGTTCAGCCTCGAGCATGAACGCGACGGTGGATTCGAGTTTGTCGATGTCGACCTCGGAACCGTGGATGAGTGTCGAGTCATACTTGTCCAGGCCCAGCGCGGCGGCGGTGAGCGTGGTGATGGTTCCGGCGACACCCACGATCCGGTCCACCAGTGAAAAGTCGACGTCTCGTTGGACCTCGTCGAGCACCGCGTTGACCTGGGCGCGGGCAGCTGCGATCGATTCGGGTGTCGGCTTTTCCAGGCGCCAGAACCGCTCGGTCAGCCTGACGCAACCCATGTCCATGCTGCGCGAGGCCACCGGGCCAAGCCCGTTGCCCAGGACGAACTCGGTGGATCCCCCACCCAGGTCAACGACCAGGATGTGGGTTCCGGGGGCTGCCGGTGCCACGGAGGAGGCACCGGCATAGGACAGCGCAGCCTCGACCTCGCCGGGCACGACCTCCGGGTCGACGCCCAGGCGCTGACGCACGCCGGCGGCAAATTCGTTCCTGTTTTTCGCATCCCGCGTCGCGGAGGTGGCAACGAAGCGGATCGAGGTGGCCCCGTGTTCGCGGATCAGCTGCGCGTATTCGTCGATGGCGGCGAAGGTGCGCGTCAGTGCCTCCGGCGCAAATTCACCGGTGGCGTCGACGTCCTGGCCCAGGCGCACCACGCGCATCTGGCGCAGCACGTCGGTGAGCGACGGCCCGTTGGGGGTTTCCACCAGGTCGGCAATGAGCAGGCGGATGGAGTTGGTTCCGCAGTCGATGGCGGCGACGCGTGTCATGCTCCCGGGGCTTCCTTCGTGTCGGCGGAACCGTCGTTTGCTGCGGCCTCGCGGGCGGCACGGGCGGCTGCGCGTTCGGCCTTCTTGATGGCCGGGTCCACGGCCTGGGTCTTCACGTGCCGCGAGCGGTCCTGGCTCGGCGCCGGGGCCTGCGTGTCCCAGGCTCCGGCGCAACGGCAGGTGTCCTTGGTCCACCATTCGGCGATGGCTTCCAGTGCCCTGTCCCCCAGCGGGTTCACGCCCGGGCCGGCGGCCAGCGAGTGGCCGACCAGCACGTGCAGGCACTTGACGCGGGTGGGCATGCCGCCGGCGGAGACACCGGCGATTTCCGGCACAGCGCCGGTCCCGGAGCGCTCGCCAATGGCGTCGCGCACGGCAAGGTAGTGTTCGTGGGCCTGGACGTACTCGGCGGCCAGCGCCGGGTCCTGCTCCAGTTCGGCGTTCATCTCATTCATCACGCCGCCGGCCTCGAGGCGCGACACCGCGGCGGTGATCACCGGGTGGGTCAGGTAGTACGTGGTCGGGAACGGGATGCCCGAGGACAGCCGCGGCGCGGTGGTGGCCACAAGCGGGTTCCCGCAGACGCAGCGCGCGCCG
The DNA here is from genome assembly GCF_030512175.1 of Paeniglutamicibacter sulfureus. Lineage (GTDB taxonomy): Bacteria > Actinomycetota > Actinomycetes > Actinomycetales > Micrococcaceae > Paeniglutamicibacter > Paeniglutamicibacter sulfureus. The sequence goes on from NZ_JAULBL010000001.1 coordinate 667,098, forward strand.
ATTTCCACGACATCGCGCACCGGGCGGTTCAGTTGGCGGGAAAGCGTCTCCAGGTCGGCGGCGCTGGGCACCCGGGCGGCAGCATCGAGTGCTTCGTGGTTTTGGTTCGCGGCGTCCACGGTTGGGAGCATCTCCTCGCGTCGGTGGGTCAGGTGGTGTGTGTGGAGCAGGCTCAGTCGGTGGCGGCGCGCTGCACCGAGTCAAAGAGTGCATCGACCCAGGGAAGGTCCGTGCGGACTTCCTCGGGGCTTTGGTTGGCCTCGCCGGGAGCTTCTTCGTCGGGCCGTTCGCCGACGACCATGTAGTTGCGTTCGCCGGGCATGACCAAGTTTATCCGGTCGCGGGCCTGCTGCTTGATGTACAGCGGATCGTCCCAGCGGGCGATCTGGTCCTTGAGCGCTTCCTGTTCCGCTTCCATGGCCGCGATCGAGGTGCGCAGGTCCGAAATTTCGTCGCGCTGGCGCGCATAGGTGCCAATGCTGGGGATCAGCAGGACGGCGAACACCGACAGCGCAATGCTCAGGGCCAACAGGCGGCCCGAAAAGCTGCGCGCCGGAATCGGCACCTTGGGCCCGTCATCGCCCTTGCGCGGGGTTTTGCGTGCTGCCGTTTCACCCTTGCGCACCGCTCCGGAAAGGAGATTCCGGTCTTCGATGCGCCGCTGCGAGGCGGTGGCCTTGGACGTGGGCTTGGGCTTCGCGCTGCCGCTGGCGTTCGCCTTGGACTTGGGTGAGGCCTTGGAAGGCGAGGCCTTTGCTGTGCTTGCCTTGGAGGCGGCAGGCTTTGGCTTGGCGGTGCCGGACACGGGCTTGCCCGAGGCGTTCACCTCACCCAGCGGCACGACCTTGGCGCGCGGTGCCGCGGGGCGCACTGGTCCGCGCGGGGCCGCGGTGCGGTGTGCCGCGGGAGCGGCTTCGGGCGGGGATTCGCGGTATGGGCGCGGTCGCTTGGGCGCTTCGTCGGGTGCCGGCAAATCGGCGCCGTGGCGGGAATTCGCCGTGCCATTGCGCGCGGGGTCATTGGCGGAGGACCCGGAGCGCGGCATGGGGGGACGTCGCGTGGCCATCTGACTCCTTGCCCGGTCATGCCGGAGCCCTTTTCAGATGGCCCCGGAAGGTTCGTGGTGGCGAGCTTTCGGGGGTTAACACAAAAACTCGTGGGGGAACCAAGAATAGTTCCCCCACGAGCCTACGTGTAATTACGGCTTGCTATGCACCGAAACGCGGGAAGGCACCGGCACCGGCGTAAACCGCCGCATCGCCGAGTTCTTCCTCAATGCGCAGCAGCTGGTTGTACTTAGCAACGCGCTCCGAGCGGGCCGGGGCACCGGTCTTGATCTGGCCGGCATTGGTGGCAACGCAGATGTCGGCGATCGTGGTGTCTTCGGTCTCACCCGAGCGGTGCGAGGTGATGGTGGTGTAGCCGGCACGCTGGGCCATGGACACCGCGTCCAGGGTCTCGGTCAGCGAACCGATCTGGTTGACCTTCACCAGCAGCGAGTTGGCGGTGGCCGTCTCGATGCCGCGGGACAGGCGCTCCGGGTTGGTGACGAACAGGTCGTCGCCCACCAGCTGGACCTTGTCGCCGATGGCGTCGGTGAGGGTCTTCCAGCCTTCCCAGTCGTCCTCGTCCAGCGGGTCCTCGATGGACACCAGCGGGAAGTCGGCAACCAGCTGGGCGTAGTAGTCGCTCATCTCCTGCGCGGTGATCGACTTGCCCTCGAACTGGTAGGTGCCGTTCTCGAAGAACTCGGAGGAGGCAACGTCCAGCGCCAGGGCAATGTCCGTGCCCGGGGCGTACCCGGCGCGGGTGATGGCCTCGGTGATCAGTTCCAGTGCCGCACGGTTTGACGGCAGGTTCGGGGCGAAGCCGCCCTCGTCGCCCAGGCCGGTGGACAGGCCCTTTTCCTTGAGCACGGACTTGAGGTTGTGGTAGACCTCAACGCCCCAACGCAGGCCCTCGGAGAAGGTTGCGGCGCCGATCGGGGCGATCATGAATTCCTGGATGTCGACATCGGAGTCGGCGTGCGAGCCGCCGTTGAGGATGTTCATCAGCGGAACCGGCAGCACGTGGGCGTTCGGGCCGCCCAGGTACTTGTACAGCGGCAGGTTCGCGGACTCGGCGGCGGCGTTGGCCACTGCCAGCGAGACGCCCAGGATGGCGTTGGCGCCCAGCTTGGACTTGTTGGACGTGCCGTCCAGGTCGATCATCGTCAGGTCGATGGCGCGCTGGTCGGTGGCATCCATGCCCTCGATGGCCTCGCCGATGTCCTCGATGACCGCTGCGACGGCGCCGAGAACACCCTTGCCCTGGTAACGCTTGGGGTCCTCGTCGCGGCGCTCTGCTGCCTCAAAGGCACCTGTGGATGCACCGGAAGGAACTGCTGCGCGGCCCATCGAGCCGTCGGACAGCAAAACCTCAACCTCAACGGTTGGGTTGCCGCGCGAATCGAGGATTTCGCGGGCGTGAATGGCTTCAATCAATGCCATGGGAAGGTACTCCTTCAAGGGGTGTGGATGTTGGTCAAACGTGAACTGCATCATGCAGGCGCCGTTGCCTGCCCCTAGCCTAGCTTGGGCGAGACCCAGTTCACGAAGTTGTTTCCTGCGTTTCGGCCCCGGCCTGCGCAATGCGCTGTTGCACGACGTTGCGCAGGGCCCGTTCGGCGTCGAGCCCTTGGGTCTGGGCCTGGGCGCACAGGGCGAGCAGGTGCTCGCCCAATTCCTGTTCGCTTTCCGGGACGCCGCCTTGCAGCGGTTCCCCCAAGCGGACAGAATCCTGGATGTCCCGCTTCCCCGCGGCGCCGGGTTCGTCCCGGGTTTCGGTAATCGCGGCGTGGCGGGCGGTGCGGGAGAGAAATGACTGGGCGTAGAGCAGCGCCGGCAGGTTGGAGGGCAGGCCTGCGGCGGCCGATTCGTTCAGCGTTTTTTCCGCCCGCTTCGCCCGGTCCCAGGACTCTATGATCTCGCCAATCGAGTCGGGGAAACTGTCCTTGAGGCTGCCATCGGCATGGAAGACGTGGGTGTTGCGGCGAATCATTTTCTCGCCCAGGTAGGCCGCTATCGACTCCAGGTCGAAGGCCCGCCGTTCCTCCCCGATGGCCGCATGAAGGACTACCTGAAGAAGGATGTCGCCAAGCTCGGCCTCGAGTTCGGCATCCGGTGCGTGGGTCTCGATGGCCTCGGTGAGTTCGTAGGACTCCTCGAGCAGGTATTGGACCAGCGACTCGTGGGTCAGCGCCGCGGTCCAGGCGCAGTGCTCGCGAAGTTGGGAAATGATCTCGACGAGACGGTCGACCTGCTCACTCACTGCTGCTTCTCCCCCTGGTCGGCGAAGGGCCCGGTGCAACCCGTGCCGGCGACGGCACGGTGCGTGTAAGACCCCTGGGCGGCGTTGCCCGCATCCAACGATATCCGAATCCCGGGTACCCCCTTCGCGCGGCAGGAACCGGTGTCGGTCACATCCGCGCCACGAAGGCGGATGTCCGATTGAAGCCTTAAACGCCAAGACCGGTGCATCAATGCTCCAAGACGAGCATTGATGCACCGGCGTTCGGTGGCGGGGTCCGGCCGCTGCCGGACCCCGCGTGGGGTTCTCCCTTAGTCTTCGTCCTCGTCGTCAAGGTCCTCGTACTCGAGGTCATCGTCGTCGTCTTCGTCGTTGAGCGCGTCGTAGGCCTCATTGATGAAGTCGACCAGGGCCTCGCGCTCCTCCAGGGGAAGGAAGGCGGCCTCGGCGGCGTTCAGCGTGAGGTCCATCAGGTCCTCGAGGTCGTAGTCGAAGGCCTCGACGAGCAGTTCGAACTCGTCCGAGAGGGTGGTGCCGCTCATCAGCCGGTTGTCCGGGGAGATGGTGACGTTGAAGCCGGTCTGGATCAGCAGGTCCACCGGGTGGGACTCGATGCCCTCGCCAAATGCTGCGGTGGCGCCGGTCTGCAGGTTGGAGGACGGGCAGATTTCCAGGGCAATGCCGCGGTCGCGCACCCAGTTGGCCACCGGACCCAGGTTCACCAGGCCGGTGTCCTCACCGACTTCCTCGCCGTCGTCGTCGAGTCCGCCGTACTGGATTTCGATGTCCTCGGCAATGCGCACGCCGTGGCCCAGGCGCTGTGCACGTCCGGTGATCAGTGCGTCGCGAATGGATTCCAGGCCCGCTGCCTCTCCTGCATGCACGGTGGCGGGGAAGAAGTTTTCGGCCAACAGGTCGAACGCCTTCTTCATGCGCGAGGGTGGGAAGCCTTCCTCAGCACCGGCGATGTCGAAGCCGACGACGCCGCGGCTGCGGTGGCGCAGTGCGAGTTCGGCGATTTCGACGCCGCGGTCGGCGTGGCGCATGGCGGTGAGAATCTGGCCGACCTGGATCGGGGTGCCTGCCTCGGTCAGCCGGGTGCTGGCCTCCTCGATTCCCGCCTGCACGGCCTCGACGGCGTCGTCCAGGGACAGGCCCTCGCGCTGGTGTTGTTCGGGTGCCCAGCGCACCTCGCCGTAGACCACGCCGTCGGCGACGAGGTCCTCGACGAATTCGATGGCCACGCGCTTGAGCGCGTCCTTGGTCTGCATCACGGCAATGGTGTGGTCAAAGGTTTCCAGGTAGCGATCCAGCGAACCGGAATCGGCCGAGGCCCGGAACCAGGCTCCGAGCTCCTCTGCGTTGGTGGAGGGAAGCGCGTGGCCGGCCTCTGCCGCCAACTCGATGATGGTTTGCGGACGCAAGCCCCCGTCGAGGTGGTCGTGCAGCGATACCTTGGGCAGGGCCCGGAAGTCGAAGGAAGGGTCATAGGCAATGTGGATCATCTCGTCAGTCACCTGCCCAGCCTAGCGGTGTGCCGCAGGTTCCAACAGTGGGTGCAGGTGACGTGGGGGCAAATGTTCACCCAACGCTTCCAAGGAGTTCTAGTTGCCGTCCGACGCCATTGGTTCGGGCTCCGGTTCCTGCCCGGGAACGCGCACCGGGCGAGGCGCATCGATGGCGATTGCCTGGGCATTGGCACCGCGCATTTCACGTTCGGAAATGCGGCGCCCGGTCCGCACCAAGATGGCGTGGGAGAGCTTGTCGATCAGGTAGCCCATGATGATGGCCAGGGCGACAGAGAGGACGATCCCCAGCAGCTGGTTGTCGTGGAACCAGGCACCGGCAACCACGCCGATGGCCACCGAATAGCTGGACCAGGTCAAACACCCGGCGACATCCAGCACGGTGAAGCGCCGGTGCGAGAAGCCGGTCGCTCCGGAACTGAGGTTCACCACCACCCTGCCAATGGGAACGTAGCGGGCGGTGAAGATCAGCATGGCCCCGCGCATATTCAGTTCGCGGCGGGCAAAGGCAAATAGCTTCTGCATGCGCGGGCGCCTCATCCAGCCGAACCGCTCGGTGCCGATGCGCCTGCCCAGCAGGTAGGCCATCTGGTCCCCGGTGATCGCCCCCACGGCCCCGGCAAGGATCAACAGGTAGACGTTGGGGATCCCGGTGCCTGCAGCCACGACGCCCAGGGCGACGAGCAGCGTCTCCGAGGGAAGGATGGGCAGGAAGCCGTCGATGAAGCAGAAAAGGCAAACGATCGGCAGGATCCACCACGCGTTTGCCGCGTGAACGATGGCCTCGTTGATCAGGTCCACTGGGAAACCGTCTTTCATTTGCATTGGCGGCGCACCGCTGGAAACCCCAAGGCGCGGCAACTCGTGGCCCCAAGAACCACTTGGCTCCCATTCTCCCGCATTTCACCGGCCACGTGAATCATTCCCCGGGTTGAATACTGGGTTCCGCGCATCGTCCGTTCGGACCATGCGCGCCCGGGACGGGGACGCCTCAGGAAGCGGTGATCTTGTCGATGACCAGTGCCATGTCCGGACGGCTTCCGGCCGGTGCGATGGTTGCCGCTCCCTCGAGCAGGGCGCGTGCGCGCTCGAAGCGTTCGGGGGTGTCGGTGAGCATGGTGGCCAGCGGGGCACCCCGGCGCACGAGGTCGCCGGGCTTGGCATGCAGGCGCACGCCGGCTCCTGCCTGCACCGGGTCCTGGCGGCGGGCCCGTCCGGCACCCAGGCGCCAGGCGGCAACTCCCACATCCATCGCGTCGAGTGAGGTGAGGACGCCGTCTGCTTGCGCGTAGAGGGTCTCCGACTCCTTCGCCACCGGCAACGGCGCGTCGTTGTCCCCGCCCTGCGCGGCGATCATGGCGCGCCACTTGTCCATCGCCCTGCCGTCCTTCAGCGCAGCCGCGACGTCCACGTCGCGGACACCCGCCCCGGCAAGCATCTCGGTGGCGAGCGCGAGGGTCAGCTCCACCACGTCGGCGGGCCCGCCCCCGGAGAGCACCTCGATGGATTCCTCCACCTCGATCGCATTGCCGGCGGTGAGCCCCAGCGGGGTGTCCATGTTGGTCAGCAGCGCCACGGTGTGCACCCCGGCGTCGGTGCCCAGGTTCACCATGGTGGCGGCAAGTTCCCGGGCATCGGCGAGGTTCTTCATGAACGCACCGGATCCCACCTTCACGTCCAGCACCAGCGCCCCGGTGCCCTCGGCGATCTTCTTGCTCATGATCGAGGAGGCAATCAGCGGGATCGACTCGACGGTGCCGGTGACGTCGCGCAGCGCGTAGAGCTTCTTGTCTGCCGGGGCCAGGGAAGCGCCGGCGGCGCAGATCACCGCGCCGACCTCCGAGAGCTGGCGCATCATGGCCTCGTTGCCCAGCTCGGCCCGCCACCCGGAAATCGCCTCGAGCTTGTCCAGTGTGCCGCCGGTGTGCCCCAGCCCGCGGCCCGAGAGTTGCGGGACGGCAACGCCGAAAACGGCTACGAGCGGTGCCAGCGGCAGGGTGATCTTGTCCCCCACCCCGCCGGTGGAGTGCTTGTCCGTGGTGGCCATCGCCAGTCCGGCGGGGGTGCGGAGCGTGGAGAAGTCCATGCGCTGCCCCGAGTTGATCATCGCGGTGGTCCAGCGGGAGATCTCCGCCCGGTCCATGCCGTTGAGCAGGATCGCCATGTTCAGCGCCGCCATCTGTTCCTCGGCGATCACCCCGCGGGTGTAGGCGTCGATGGTCCAGTCGATCTGCTCCCCGGACAGGGTGCCGCGGTCGCGCTTGATGCGGATGATGTCAACGGCGTCAAAGTTCTCGGTGCTCATCTGTCTTCCTTGATCCGGACGCCGGCCCCGCGGGTGCGGGGTTCGCGGCCTAGAGGTTGTGCTTGCCGAAAGCGTCCGGCAGCACCTGGTCCATGGTCTGGATGCCGCGCGGGGTCATCAACTGCATCCGCTCCCCGCTGTGCTCGAAGAGCAGCTGCCGGCAGCGCCCGCAGGGCATCAGCGGGGTGCCGGAGGCATCCACGCAGTAGAAGGCATGCAGCTTGCCGCCGCCGGTGGCAAAGAGTTCGCCGACCATATTGCATTCGGCGCACAAGGTGACCCCGTAGGCGGCGTTTTCCACGTTGCAGCCCGAGACGATGCGCCCGTCCTCGGTCAGCGCCGCGGCGCCGACCTTGAAGTTCGAGTACGGCGCGTAGGCCCGTTCCATGGCGGCGACGGCGGCCAGCCGCAGGGCCTCCCAATCGGCCTGGCCCACCACGGGCAGGGCAGCGGGGGAATCAATCATCGTTTCCCCCCTCCCTAGCCCTTCACGTAGGGCTGGCCGGTGGCAGCCGGTGCCCGTGACTTGCCGACCAGGCCGGCCACGGCAAAGACCGTGACCACGTAGGGCAGCATCGCCATGAACTGGCTGGGCACCGGGGTGCCGATGATGGTGAGGATCGACTGCAGATTGTCGGCGAAGCCGAAGAGCAGTGCGGCGAAGAAGGCCCCGATGGGGTTCCAGCGTCCGAAGATCACCGCGGCCAGGGCGATGAAGCCGCGCCCGCCGGAGATTTCCTTGGTGAAGGAGTCGATGGCCACCAGCGTGAAGAAGGAACCGCCGATGCCGGCGATCGCCCCGCCCATGATCACGTTGACGAAACGCGTGGCGTTGACCTTGATGCCCAGGGTGTCTGCGGCCTTGGGGTGTTCGCCCACGGCGCGCACGCGCAGCCCCCAGCGGGTCTTGAAGAGCCCGATCCACACCGCCGCCACGGCGATGTACATCAGGTAGCCCACGATGGACTGGCGGAAAAGGATCGGGCCGATGATCGGGATGGCCGAGAGCACGGGGATCTCGATGACCGTCAGGCGGCCCGGGGAGTTGTAGAGTTCCGGGTCGGTCTGCATCACGGTGGTGAACAGGAACCCGGTAATGCCCGAGACCAGCACATTGAGCACCACGCCGACGATGATCTGGTTGACCACGTACTTGATGGAGAAGATGGCCAGCACCACCGAGACCAGGGCGCCTGCCACCGCTGCGGCGAGCAGGCCGAGCAAGGGGCTGCCCGTCACCGAGGCGATGATCGCGGCGCTGAAGGCGCCGCCGAGCAGCTGGCCCTCGATGGCGATGTTGACCACGCCGGCGCGCTCACACAGGACCCCGGAAAGCGAACCGAAGACCAATGGCACCGCCAGGGTCACCGACCCTGCAATCAGCCCGGCCAGGGAGATCTGCGGGGTGCGGGCGCCGGAGACGACCCAGACCAGGAACGCGAAGATGAACAGCGCCGCGAAGACCATGGGCACCCAGCCCGGGGTGGGTCGGTGCTCGCGCGTCATGAAGATCGAGTACCCGGCCAGCACGCACATGGCCAGGCCCAGCACGATTCCGGTGGCAATGCCAGGGACCACCACGTTTGGCAGGGTGAACACGTCGCCGCCGGTGGAGATCCCGAAGGTGGCGGTTTGCGCGGAGCCGCCGAAGCCGAAGAACACCAGTGAGAGTAGTCCGATGACCGAGAGCATGATGGGGGTCTTCCAGCCCACCGGCGCATGTACCAGGGACTTGGCGGACAGGGTTGGGGCCGGCGCGCTCATGCGCCACCTCCTTGGCTGGCAGGTGCAGCGGGCGCTGGCGCCTCGTGCCTGGGTTTCTTCGGTGTCTGGTGCTTCGACTTGCGGTTCAGCCCGAACATGGCGCGAACCAGGGGCGGTGCGGCAATGAAGAGCACGATCAGCGACTGGACCACCAGGACGATGTCGATGGGGGTCCCGGTGGAAATCTGCATGGTCACCGCCCCGGCACGGAAGGCGCCGAAGAGCAGGCCGGCAAAGAAGGTGCCCCACGGGGTGGAGCGTCCCAGCAGCGCCACCGTGATCGCGTCAAAGCCCAGGGATGCGGCGATGCCGGCGGTGAGCACCTTTTCGGTGCCCGCCACCTGGGCCACGCCAGCGGCTCCGGCCAGGGCGCCGGCGATGGCCATCACCAGGATGGTGGAACGCGCGACGTTGACCCCGGCGGTGCGAGCGGCAGCGGCATTGGCTCCCACGGCGCGGAACTCGAAGCCGATGGTGGAGCGCTTCAGGATCCAGGCAACCAGGACTGTCAAGGCGATGGCCATGACGAAGCCCAGGTGCAGGCGGGATCCGGGCAGCGCCGGGAAGACGGCGCTGGGATCCAGGATGGGGGAAATCGGGTTGGTCTCCCCCGGGCGCTGGAAGGCCTCGGTGTTCAGCAGGAAGTCAAGGAAGTACAGGGCCACGTAGTTGAACATGATCGTGAGGATCACTTCGTGGGCACCGGTGCGTGCCTTGAGCAGGCCCACCAGACCGCCCCAGACCGCTCCGCCGAGGATGCCCATGAGGATCACCAACAGCAGGTGCAGGCCGAAGGGCAGGTGCCAGGCAAAACCTGCATAGGAGGCCATGACGGAACCAATGATGATCTGGCCCTGGGCACCGATGTTGAACAGCCCGGCGCGGAACGCCAAGGCAACGCCCAGGCCGGCGCAGATCAGCGGGGTGGAAACCGTGAGGGTTTCCAGGAAGGGAGCAAAGCCCTGGCGCGAATTGTAGATCGAGCCCTGGAAGAGCGAGACGTAGGAGTCGGTTCCCGCCGCCCACAACGCCTGGAAAAAGTCCGAGGGACGCGAGAAGAGGTAGCCGGCGGTGGTGGCGACCTTGGGGTCGGTAACGGCAATCAGCAGCCCGCCGAGCACCAGTGCCACGATGACCGCCAGGATCGAGACGAGGCCCGGGCCCTGGGTGATTCGCTCCCAGGTGCTGCGCTGCTTCACTTCGGTGGTTTTGGCGTGCAGCGGTGGAGGGCTGCCGGGGGAAAGTTCGCTCTGGCTCACGCGAAGTCTCCTTCCATGTCGTCGGGGGAATCCTTGTGGGCGCTTTCGGCTTCGGTCGGCGAGACGCCGGCCATCATCAGGCCCAGGACATCTCGCGGGGTGTCCGCATCCACGATGCCGATGAGCCTGCCCTTGTAGATCACGGCGATGCGGTCGGCGAGCTGGAGCACCTCGTCGAGTTCGGTGGACACGATCATCACCGGGGTGCCGCCGTCGCGTTCGGCAAGGATGCGCCGGTGCAGGAATTCGATGGAGCCCACGTCGACACCGCGGGTGGGCTGGGAGGCGATGAAAAGACGCAGCGGGCGGGAGAGCTCGCGGGCCATCACGACCTTTTGCTGGTTGCCGCCCGAGAGGGAGGAAGCCAGGTTCTCGGCCGATGGGGTGCGCACATCGAACTCGGCGACCCGGGACGCCGCATTCTTCGCGACCTGGGCCGGGCGCATCGAGATGCCCTTGGCGAAGGGTGCCTTGTCGTAGAGGTCCAGGACCAGGTTTTCGGCAATGCTGAAATCCGAAACCAACCCATCGGCGGTGCGGTCCTCGGGAACGAAGCCGATGCCCGCGCCCAGGACCTGCTTGACGCTGCGACCCAGCAGTTCCTTGCCCTCCAGGGTGATGGAGCCGGAGACCCGGTCCTGGATGCCAAGGATCGCCTCGGTGAGTTCGGTTTGTCCGTTGCCCTGGACCCCGGCGATGGCCAGAATCTCGCCGCGGCGGATCTCGAAGCTCAGGTCATCGACCACGTGTTGGCCGGTGATGGAGGTGACGGTGAGGTTCTTGACCTTGAAGGTCGCCTCGCCCGGGTTGGCCGGGTCCTTGTCCATGGTGAGCTTGACCTCGCGGCCGACCATCATCGAGGCCAGCTCGGTGGTCTCGGCATCCGGTGCGGCATCGCCCACGACGCGGCCGCGGCGGATCACGGTGATGACGTCCGAGACGGCCTTGACCTCGCGCAGCTTGTGCGAGATGAAGACGATGGAGGTGCCGTTGGCCTTGAGCTGGCGCATGATGTCCAGCAGCTCGTCCGTTTCCTGCGGGGTCAGCACGGCCGTGGGCTCGTCGAGGATCAGCACCTCGGCGTTGCGCACCAGGGCCTTGATGATCTCCACGCGCTGCTGCACGCCCACCGGCAGGTCCTCGACCAGCGCGTCGGGGTCGACGTGGAATCCGTATTTGTCGGAAATTTCCCGGATCTTTTTCCGGGTGACCTCCAGGTCAAGGAAGCCGCCGCCCTTGGTGGACTCTGCCCCCAGGGCGACGTTTTCGGCCACGGTGAAGACAGGGACCAGCATGAAGTGCTGGTGCACCATGCCGATGCCCGCGGCCATGGCATCGCCGGGGCCGCGGAAGGTCACCGGTTTGCCGTCCACCAGGATGCGTCCGGCCGTCGGTTCGTAGAGGCCGTAGAGCACGTTCATCAACGTCGACTTGCCGGCACCGTTTTCGCCGAGCAGGCAGTGGATCTGCCCTTCGTCGACGACGAGGTCGATGTCCTCGTTGGCGTAGAACGATCCAAAAGCCTTTGAAATTCCTTGGAGTTCGAGTTTCACGACACCACCATTCTTGCTTGTCAGATAGCGGTGGTGGCCCCAATGGGGCCATCCCTCCGCATTGCCCGTGCCAGCTGGTTCCAAGACTATGCAGGCCAACGGCGCACCGCCAGCCCCCACTGCCACCTCCACGTGTTGCGGGAGGTGCAAGGGGGCAGGCAGCGCGCCGTGTGGTGCGGTGTCCGGAACCCGCCGGATATGCGGGGTGCTAGGCCTTCGGGCTGGCCTGCGATTCGACCTTGATCGAACCGTCGATGATTCCGGCCTTCAGGGCCTCGAGCTCGGCCTTGGTCTCGGCCGAGACCTCGGAGTCGAAGTCGTGGAACGGAGCCAGCGCGACGCCGGTGTTCTCCAGGGTGCCCACGTATGCCTCAGAATCGAAGGTGCCGGCCTGGTCCTCGGTGATGACCTGCTCCACCGCGGTGTCCATGGTCTTGATGACCGAGGTCAGCATGATGTCCTTGTAGTCCGGTGCGGTGAGGTAGCCGTCGGAGTCGACCCACACCAGCAGGGCGTCCTTGCCCGCTGCGTTGGCTTCCTTCACGGCCGCACCGGCGCCCTTGCCGACCGGGCCTGCCACGGGCATGACGATGTCGGCGCCCTGGTCGAGGAAGTTCTTGGTGACCTGCTTGCCCTTGTCCTGCTTCTCGAAGTCGCCGGTGAAGGTGCCGTCCTGCTTGTCCTTGTCCCAGCCCAGCAGCTTCACGTTCTCGTTCTTGTCGGCGTTGAACTTGTCGACGCCGTCGGCAAATCCGTCCATGAAGATGGTCACGGTCGGGATCTTGATGCCGCCGAAGGTGGCGACGGTTCCGGTCTTGGACTGGGCCGCAGCCACGTAGCCGGCCAGGTAGGCAGCCTGGGCCGTGTCGTAAATAATCGGCTTCACGTTTTCGATCGGCTCGTCGTAGGCGAAGTCGACGATAGCGAAGTGCTTGTCGGGGTTGGCCTCGGCAGCTGCCTTGGTGGCATCGCCGAGCAGGAAGCCAACCGTGATGGTGAGGTTGCAGCCCGCCCCCATCATGCCGTTGAGGTTGGTGGCGAAGTCGGAGTTGGCCTTGGACTCGGCGGTCTTCGGCGTGAAGCCCAGCGCCTCAGCGGCCTTGCTCAGGCCGCGGAAGGAAGATTCGTTGAAGGACTGGTCGTCGAATCCGCCGGAGTCGGAAACGATGCAGCCCAAGTAGTCCGATGCCGCGTCCGGGCCGCCGTTGCCTTCCTCGGGGGCAGCGCCACAGGCCGTCAGGACGAGTGCAGAAATGCCGAGCACGGCAGCAGCCATACCGGTCTTGCGCTTGATGTTGCGCATAGGGAGTTCCTCCATATAGTTACGAGCTACAAGTACCGTGGCCCGGATTCCCGGGGCTACCCGGCAAAGAATCCATGCCCACGATTGGTGGGGCACTGCCGCCGGCAACTTGCCGCGCCGGCATGAATCCACTGCTTCCCACGACGACCCGGGCCCCCACGATTGTGAGCGGGACGCGTTCGGAAGGAACGGCTTCACAACCACATAGCCTAACCTGTAAAACGCTTGACGCATTATGGAAGAAGGTTACAACCAGATAACGCTACGGATCGGACCTACTCCTCGGTAGCCAACCTCAGCTGTTCGATGGCCCGGAGGGCTGCCGAGGCCATGACCGTCACGCCCACCTCGATGGCCGATTCGTCGGGAATGTAGTCCCCGCGGTGCAGGTCGTAGTTTTCCCCGCCCCGGGTTCGCGTGCCCAGGCGCATCATGGCGCCGGGCACCTTGCTGGTCATCCAGGCGAAATCCTCCCCTCCCATGGATTGCGGGGTGAGCACGATGGATCCGGAACCGAACTCGGCGCGCGCCGAATCCTCAATGAGATCGGTCTCCTCTTCGGTGTTGATCACCGGGGGGACGCCGCGGATGTGCTCGAGCTTGACCTCGACCCCGTAGGGGCTGGCCACCTGGCGCACCACTTCGTCCAGTAGGTCCCCGGCACCCTTCCACGCTTCCCCGTCGAGGCAGCGCATTGTTCCGGCCAAATAGCCGGTGGCAGGGATCGCGTTGGGAGCGCTGCCGGCATGGATTTGGCCCCAGACCACGGAGACCGCGCTGCGCACGTCGATGCGCCGGCCCAGGACAGCTGGCACGTTCGTGGCGATCTGGCTCATCGCGAAGACCAGGTCCTCGGTCAGGTGCGGGCGGGAGGTGTGCCCGCCGCGGCCGACGAGTTCGATCTTGATGGTGTCGGACGCGCTGGTGATCGCGCCGATTCGGGTGCCGATCTTTCCGGCGTCGATGCGCGGCTCGCAGTGCAAGGCCACGATGCGCGGGACGTCGTCCAAGACGCCGGCGGCAATAACGTTCAGTGCGCCGCCTGGCATCTTTTCCTCGGCGGGCTGGAAGATCACGCGGATCCTCGCGCCCAGCGGCGACTGGTCGTCGATGGCCTTGAGCACTTTGGCAACCCCGAGCATCACGGTGGTGTGGATGTCGTGGCCGCAGGCATGCGCAACCCCGTCCACCACCGAGGCGTAGTCCAGGCCCGTCTCCTCCAGGATCGGCAGCGCATCGATGTCCGCGCGCAGCGCCAGGGCGATGGGCCCCTCGCCGATGTCTACGTACGCGCCGGTGTCCTCCAGTGCGACAGGGGCCAAGCCCACCTCGCGCAGCCGGGTGAGGATCCGTTCGGTCGTCTTGTATTCCACGAACGAGAGCTCCGGATTCGCATGGACCTCTCGACGGAATGCCACCAGCTCGCCAACCATGGGCTTCACCCAGGGCTTGACGGAGGGGATCTTCAGGTCTTCATTCATACTCGTGCGCACCTTACCGACAATACGCGCTGGGACCTGAGCTTGCGCTGTTCGCTTCCAATTGTTGCCTCGCTCACTTTCGCCTCCTTTTCAATGCGGACGCTGATGCGCAACCGTTTTCGCCGAATGAAAATGCCCCGCGGCAAACGCTTCTTCAGCACTGCCGCGGGGCATCGGAAGGTGCCGGTGGCTTCCGGCCCCTGCACCTACAGCACGTCGACGGCGCCCTCGGCCTTGAGCTTTTCCACGGTGCCCTTCACCGACTGGGCATGTTCCTTGGTGGTGACCAGCAGCGCGTCGGGAGTGTCCACCACGACCACGTCGTGGATGCCGATCAGGGCAATCACGCGCTTGGAGTCGGTGACCACCACGCCGGTCGCGTTGTCCGAGTACACGCGCGGGTTCGCGCCCACCACGGTGACGCCTGTCTTCTCGCTGGCCGGATTCAGCCGGCCGATGGCGGCAAAGTCTCCGACGTCGTCCCAGTTGAACACCCCGGGAATCACGGCCACGTCCCCGGCCGCGGCGGCAGGCTCGGCCACTGCGTAGTCGATGGCGATCTTGGGCAGCGTTGGCCAGATCCGGTCCATGGTCGCCACGCGATCGCCGGTTTCCCAGGCGGCTGCGATTTCCATGAGGCCGGCGTGCAGCTCCGGCTGGCTGCGCTGCAGGTGCTCGAGCATCAGAGACACCGGGGCCACGAACATTCCTGCGTTCCACAGGTAGCCGCCGTCGGCGAGGTAGCGGCGGGCGGTGTCCTCGTCGGGCTTCTCCACGAACTCGACCACGTCGCGCGCGGTGGGTGCGCCGGAGATGTCCATGCGCTCCCCGGCCCGGATGTAGCCGAAGCCGGTGGACGGCAGGGTCGGACGGATGCCGATGGTGACGATCTTGCCGGTGGCAGCGGTGTGGATCGCCTCGCGCACGGCCTCCTGGAAGACCTCCACCGGGACGATGACCTGGTCCGCGGCGAAGGAACCCATGATGGTTTCCGGGTTGCGCAGGTACAGGATCGCCGCGGCCAGGCCGATGGCTGCCGCGGAGTCCTTGGGATCCGGCTCAAGGACCAGGTTCAGGTCGCCGAGCTCCGGCAATTGCGCCAGCACCGCGGTGCGGTGCGCGCGACCGGTGACCACCATGATGTTGTCGCCCGCCAGCGGGATCAACCGCTCGTAGGTGGCCCGAATCAGTGTTGATCCGGAGCCGGTCAGGTCGTGGAGGAATTTCGGGGCGGCGGCGCGCGAGAGCGGCCACAGACGGGTGCCGACACCACCTGCAGGGATGACCCCGTGGAATCGTGCCATGAGTTCAGCGTTCATCCGACTAAGGCTAATGGATGAACCTCGGGAAAGCGGTGCCGGCCCCCATGAAATACAGCATTGGAATCTAATGTATTTCGCGCATTTCCCGGATGTTTAGCCGATCAGCCCCGTGTTCCGGTGAGGCTACTCACACGGATAGCCGAAAGAATGGGCACCCTTGTCGATGGTGGTCTAAGATCGGGCAAGGAACGCTCGCACCAAGGCGTCAATTTATTGTGTGGAAAATACACATGCGCCCTTGCGAGTCATGGAGGTTAATTCAGTGTCGAAGGCTTCGTCAGGCACCCTCTACCGCGGCCATGAAGGCATGTGGTCTTGGGTGGGGCACCGCGTAACGGGTGTCGTAATATTCTTATTCCTTTTGGTACACGTGCTCGATACGTCCCTGGTCCGGGTCTCCCCCGGCGCCTACGACGCGGTCATGTCCACGTACAAGAACCCGCTGATGGCCCTGGGTGAAACCGCCCTCGTCGCTGCCATCGTCTTCCACGCGTTCAACGGCTTGCGCCTGATCCTGGTCGACTTCTGGAAGTCGGGAACCAAGTACCACCGCCAGATGCTCTGGGGCGTTTTGGCCCTCTGGGTCATCACCATGGTGGCATTCTCCATCCGCCACCTGTCACTCGCCTTTGGAGGTCACTAACCCATGTCGGCAGAAATCGCTGCACCCCGCAGCCAACGCATCGATCCGAAGTACAACCGCGCCCGCAAGTCGCGCGGCAGCTTCGAAATGGTCGCATGGCTCTTCATGCGCCTCTCCGGCGTCGCACTGGTCGTCTTGATCTTCGGACACCTCTTTGCGAACCTCATGGTCGGCGACGGCATCAACGCCATCGACTTCGGCTTCGTCGCCGGCAAGTGGGCCGATCCGGTCTGGCAGTTCTGGGACCTGGCAATGCTCTGGCTGGCCATGCTCCACGGCACCAACGGCGTGCGCACCATCATCAATGACTACGCCGAGAAGCCTGCCACCCGCGTGTGGCTCAAGGGCATCCTCTACGTTGCGACCATTGTCATCGTCGTCATGGGCACCCTGGTGATCTTCACCTTCGATCCCTGCATCGCCGGTAACACCATCGCGGCTTGCCAGTAATCTTCGGCTCCCCGTTCGTTCGCTGAAGCAGAGAATTCAAGAAAAGAGAGCATCAGGTATGCAGGTACACAAGTACGACGTCGTGATCGTCGGAGCAGGCGGCGCAGGCATGCGCGCGGCCATTGAATCCGGCCAGCGCGCACGTACGGCCGTTCTCACCAAGCTTTACCCAACCCGCTCGCACACCGGTGCGGCACAGGGTGGCATGTGTGCGGCCTTGGCCAACGTAGAAGAAGATAACTGGGAATGGCACACCTTTGACACCGTCAAGGGCGGGGACTACCTGGTTGACCAAGACGCAGCCGAGGTCATGGCGAAGGAAGCCATCGACGCTGTGCTCGACCTGGAAAAGATGGGTCTTCCGTTCAACCGAACCCCGGAAGGCAAGATCGACCAGCGCCGCTTCGGCGGCCACACCCGCGACCACGGCAAGGCCGCCGTGCGCCGCGCGTGCTATGCAGCCGACCGCACCGGACACATGATCCTGCAGACGCTGTACCAAAACTGCGTCAAGCACAACGTTGAGTTCTACAACGAGTACTACGTCCTGGACATGCTCATGGTTGAGGAGGATGCCTTCCGCGAGGACGGCACCGCCTACAAGCAGAAGCGCGTTGCAGGCGTGGTTTCCTACGACCTGGCCACCGGCGAACTCCACGTCTTCCAGGCCAAGTCCGTCATCTTCGCCACCGGCGGCGCCGGCAAGGTCTTCAAGACCACCTCGAACGCCCACACCCTGACCGGCGACGGCATGGGCATCGCCTTCCGCAAGGGCATCCCGCTCGAGGACATGGAATTCGTGCAGTTCCACCCGACCGGCCTGGCCGGCCTGGGCATTCTGCTCTCCGAAGCAGCCCGTGGCGAAGGCGCCATCCTGCGAAACTCGGAAGGTGAGCGCTTCATGGAGCGCTACGCCCCCACCATCAAGGACCTCGCACCGCGTGACATCGTCGCCCGGTCGATGGCCAACGAGGTGCGCGAAGGCCGCGGCTGTGGCCCGAACAAGGACTACGTGCTGCTCGACCTGACCCACCTGGAGCCGGCACACATCGATGCCAAGCTCCCGGACATCACCGAGTTCGCCCGCACCTACCTGGGCGTGGAGCCGTACACCGAGCCGGTGCCGGTCTTCCCGACCGCGCACTACGTCATGGGCGGCATCCCTACCAACATCGAAGCCGAGGTCCTCCAGGACAACGACACCGTGATCCCGGGCCTCTTCGCCGCCGGCGAGGTTGCCTGCGTTTCGGTGCACGGATCCAACCGCCTGGGCACCAACTCGCTGCTGGACATCAACGTGTTCGGCAAGCGCGCCGGCATCTCCGCTGCCAAGTACGCCCTGGGCGCCGAGTTCGTTGAGCTTCCAGAGGATCCGGAGGCATTCACTGCCAACCAGATCGATGCCATGATCAACTCCACCGGAACCGAGCGCGTTGCCGTCTTGCGCAAGGAACTGCAGGACATCATGGACGCCAACGTCCAGGTGTTCCGCGACAAGGACTCGATGAACCGTGCACTCGTGGTCATTGAGGAACTGCGCGAGCGCTACAAGAACGTCTCGGTCCAGGACAAGGGCAAGCGATTCAACCTCGACCTGCTTGAGGCCATCGAGCTTGGCTTCCTGCTGGACATGGCCGAGGTCATGACCGCGGCCGCCATGTACCGCAAGGAATCCCGCGGCGGTCACTACCGCGAGGACTTCCCGAACCGCGACGACGAGAACTTCATGAAGCACTCGATGTCCTACCGCGATGCAACGGCCACCACCGAGGGCATTTCCGGCATCCGCATGGAAACCAAGCCCGTCATCTTCACCCGTTACCAGCCGATGGAGCGTAAGTACTAATGAGCACGGAACTTCCGGAACCAGCATCGAAGATTGAGCTGAAGCCAGGTGTTGGCGGCGGCGGAGAAATCCCGCAGTTCAACATCACCTTGCGCGTCCGCCGGTACCTGCCGGAGACCACTGCAGACGCGTACTGGGAAGACTTTGAGCTGACCATGTACGGCACCGACCGCGTGCTGGATGCCCTGCACAAGGTCAAGTGGGACCACGACGGTTCGCTGTCCTTCCGCCGTTCCTGCGCCCACGGCGTCTGCGGCTCCGATGCCATGCGCATCAACGGCCGCAACCGCCTGGCCTGCAAGACCCTGCTCAAGGACCTGGACCACTCCAAGCCGATCACCGTTGAAGCCATCAAGGGCCTGCCCCTTGAAAAGGACCTCATCGTCGACATGGAGCCGTTCTTCCAGTCCTACCGCGAGATCATGCCGTTCCTGATCAACAAGGGCCACGAGCCCTCGGCGGAGCGCTACCAGTCGGCAGAGGACCACGCCAAGTTCGAGGACACCACCAAGTGCATCCTCTGCGCCGCGTGCACCTCTTCCTGCCCGGTCTTCTGGACCGATGGCCAGTACTTCGGCCCGGCGGCAATCGTTAACGCACACCGCTTCATCTTCGACTCGCGCGATGATTCGGGCGACATGCGCTTGGAGATCCTGAACGACAAGGAAGGTGTGTGGCGCTGCCGCACCACCTTCAACTGCACCGAAGCATGCCCGCGCGGCATCCAGGTGACCCAGGCAATCGCCGAGGTCAAGCAGGCCATCCTGGCCCGTTCCATCTAGTTTCCAACTAGGCGCCCGTGTGGCCCGGCATCCCTTCGAGGGGAGGCCGGGCCACACTGCTTTAACGCAGTATCTGGGGGTGGGCGGGCGACGGGACGGCCATCCGCGCAGTCCATTCTCATGCCATGGGGCAGGACCCCATGCGCGGGCCCATGTGGGGGTGTCCAGGGAAGGCGGAAGCCCTGCTTTGCCGGTCAGGCGCGTTTGGCGCGAGCGCGTTCCACGTCCGCCGAGCGAACGGCCACGACGGCCGCCGAGAGCAGGTACACGTGTCCGAGCAGGTTGAACCAGACGAACAACCCGAGGATCACGGCAAAGGGCGCCAGCACGGCATTGTTGGTCAAGGAGGCCAGCAGCATGGCGGAGAGGAAGCGCAGGATCGTTGCACCGGCTCCCGCCAGCAGGACGCCACCCGCCAGTCCCCCGTCAATGACCTTGGCCCGTGAAGCCACCCGCAAGAGCACCCATGCGGTGGCGCAATCCAGGCCGAACATCGCCACGACGAAGCCCACCCTGCTCAACGCGTTGGTCCACCACCCATTGAGGTGGAGTACTGCCGACAGGGATTCAACCATCGAGGAACTGGCAATGGCCAAGGTGCTCGAGGCAATCAGGGCCACTGCCAGGACCAGCAACAGCAATGCGTCGCGCAGCTTGGACACCACCGGGTTGGAGCGGTCCCGATGCAGGCCAAGGATGGTGCGGATGCCCTCGCGAAGGCCGGACAGCCAGCCCAACGACGTGAAGACCAAGGCGCCCAGGGAAACGGCAAGGGTGAGCCCGAAACTGCGAAAGCCCAGGAGTTGTTCCGGGTTGGCCAGTCCCCCGTGGCCGGTGTCAAGCAGTCCGGGTGTGCCGGCCGCGACCATGGCGATCACGCCGTCGCGCAGCACCGGGTTCTCGCTGGCAAACATTCCCAGCACGGCGAACCCCGCCACGAGCATCGCGGCGATCGAGAAGAACATCCGGTACGCGCTGCCGGCGGCCAGCAACGGTCCGCGGCGCCTGACGTAGAGGTTCCAGACCCTCAGGGGGTAGAGCGCGTAGAACCTGGCGGTGAGCAGGAGGCAGAAGGCCTTGAACCGCAGCCACGGCGTGCCGGAGGCACGCGCTTGGTAAAGTTCCTGCGCCTTCAGCCGGATGAAGGCGTGAAGTGCCCGCGGGTCCAGAGGGGAAGGCGGGGCCACGACCGGAGCGCCGACAAAGCGGCGGGCCACCACGCCTGGGGCCCGGGTTCCAAGTTCCCCGGCAACGGGGTCAATGGACGTACTCGCCGAAGCGGCCGGCTCAACGTCGTCGGCCGTGTCCCAAGCCGGCGCCGTGGTTCCCTTAGCTCGACGGCCCGCCAAGACCCAGCTCCTCACGAAGCGACCAGGCACCGGTGGCATCGAGGGCAAAGAGACCAATTCTTTGGACCGTGAAGCTCAGGGATTCGCCCTTGAGTTCTTCCTGGGCCAGGTCCATGACAGCCTCTTCGACCTCGTGGGCGATCGTGAGGTGCGGGTGGTAGCCGTAGGCCACCTCGTGCCGCATGGGACCGTCAACCAACGCGTCGTGCAGTTCACTGCACGAATCGGCGCCGTTCTCCACGTTCAGGAACACCACCGGAGTGATGGGCCTAAACGTCCCGGTCCCGCGCAGGCTGACCTCGAAGGGCTCCGCCTGGGCAGCCACCTTGTGAACATGCTCCACCGCGGAATCCCAGTCGGTGGTGGAGCCGGAGACCAGGGTGATGTGTGGGGCGACGGCCGCTGCCGCCACGCCGCCGTAGCGACGGAGCCACGTGCGCAATGCTGCGTCGTGCGGTGCAGGGATCTCAATGACCACCCCGAGGGCCGTCGCCTGCGCGACGTCGGTGCCGGTCGTTTCCCCTGCATTGGTGCCCATTGCTAGCGGATCTCTCCCAGGGGAGCCATGAAGCCAACGCGCTCGTACACGTCTGCCAGCGTCTTGGAGGCAACCTCGCGGGCTTTGAGGGCGCCGGCGGCAAGGAGCGAATCCAACTCTGCCGGGTCCTGGAGCAGTTCAAGGGTCCGGGCCCGCACCGGGGTCAGCGCCTCGACGACCGCCTCCGCCACTGCGACCTTCAGGTGGCCGTACATCTTGCCCTCGAACTCGGTGACCAGCGCCGGGATCGGGGTTCCGGTCACTGCCGAGAGGATCTCCAGCAGGTTCGTGACCCCGGGCTTGTTGGCCCGGTCGTGGGCCACGACGGTGTCGGCGTCGGTGACGGCGGACTTGATGCGCTTGGCCACCAGCTTCGGCTCGTCCAGGATGTTGATCAGGCCGTTGGGGCTGGAGGCGGACTTGGACATCTTGGAGGTCGGGGCCTGCAGGTCGTAGATGCGGGCGCCTTCCTTCTTGATGAAGGCCTCCGGCACCACGAAGGTCTCGCCAAAGCGGTGGTTGAAGCGGGTGGCCAGGTCGCGGGCCAGCTCCACGTGCTGGCGCTGGTCATCGCCCACCGGGACGCCCTGGGGCTGGTACAGGAGGATGTCCGCGGCCATGAGCACCGGGTAGGTGAACAGCCCCACCGACGCGACGTCGGCACCGCCCTTGGAGCTCTTGTCCTTGAACTGCGTCATCCGGCTGGCCTCGCCGAAGCCGGTGATGCAGTTCAGCACCCAGGCAAGCTGCGCGTGCTCGGGCACCTGCGACTGGACGAAGAGCGTTGACTTCTCCAGGTCGATGCCGCCGGCGATGTACTGGGCGGCGGTGACCCGGGTGCGGTTGCGCAAGTCGGCCGGATCCTGCGGCACTGTGATGGCGTGCATGTCCGGGATGAAGAAGAACGCCTCGTAGTCGTCCTGGGCCTTGACCCAGTTGACCAGGGCGCCCAGGTAGTTGCCCAGGTGCAGGGAATCGGCCGAGGGCTGCATGCCCGACAGGACGCGCGGACGGGTGGTGGTGGCCAGTGTTTCGCTCATGCGTGGGGTGGGTCCTTTAAAACTGGTAGTCGACGACCAGCGGAGCGTGGTCGGAGAAGCGCAAATCGTAGGCCGAGGCGCGATCCACATGGGACTTGATGGCCTTCGCCG
Organism: Paeniglutamicibacter sulfureus; assembly: GCF_030512175.1. Lineage (GTDB taxonomy): Bacteria > Actinomycetota > Actinomycetes > Actinomycetales > Micrococcaceae > Paeniglutamicibacter > Paeniglutamicibacter sulfureus. The sequence continues at coordinate 689,658 of NZ_JAULBL010000001.1, forward strand.
TGAGGTCTGCGGTGGCCATGTGGTAGTCGATGCGCCACCCGGCATCGTTGTCGAAGGCCTGCCCGCGGAAGGACCACCAGGTGTAAGGGCCCTGTGCGTCGGGGCCGGCCAGTTCGCGGGCCACGTCCTTGTAGCCGATCTCGGCGCCAAAGAATCCGTCGAAGTAGGCGATCTCCTCGTCCATGACACCGGCGCGCTTATTGTGGTTCGGCTTCCAGTTCTTGATGTCCTTCTCGGTGTGCACGACGTTCAAGTCGCCCACCACCAGCACGTGGTCTTTCTCGCTCTTCAGCTCGACCAGGCGCACATTCATGCGCTCGAGGAAGCGGTACTTGTCCACCTGCTTCTGCGTGTTCAGCTCACCGGAGTGCACATAGGCGGAGACAACGCACAGCGTGCTGCCGTCCTCCATGGTGAAGTCCGCTTCCACCCAGCGCCCGGACTCGGCGAAGTACTCCTCGCCGATGTGCCCGCGCACGGCGGTCGGCTCGGCACGCGAAAGCACCGCGACCCCGGCGCGACCCTTGTCCTTGGCCTCGGCGTGCAGAATGTGCCAGCCCTCGCCGACCAGCTCGCGCACGATCGCATCCGGCGCGCGCACCTCCTGCAGGCAGAGGATGTCAGTGTCGCGGGCGTCGATCCAGTCGGCCATGTTGCGCTTGTAGGCAGCACGGATGCCGTTGACGTTCACCGAGGCAACGCGCACCGCACGCTCGGACTTGGCCAGGATCTCTTCTGAGGTAGGTATCACGCCATCCACCTTATCGATATTTGTTCGAGGGGTTGTCCCCGGCACTGCCGGGGTGTCGCCGTGCCGGCGAGGGCTCCGAATATTTAGTCGATGACCTCGCCGGTCATGGGCTCTCCGCGGCCAGAGGGCTTCATCATGTCACGGGCGTTGGAAGCGGTGATCTCAATGGTTTCCAGGGCGCGGTCAACCATGCCCTTGGCATCCTCGCCGCCCTGCGCCCGGTACTCGTTCACCACGCCGACCTGCACCTGAATGATCTTGAAGGAGTGGTCAAGCTTCAGGTCGCGATTCCGCGTTGCCTCGTCCATGACGACGGGGCTGGTGCTTGGACCTCCCTGGCCGCGGGTGGCGGCTGCCGCTGTGGCGGCCTTCAGCTGGGTACTCATCTTCGCCGCACCCCGCTTGAGTCCAAGGACCAGGAACGCCGACAGCAGGAGCCAACCCAAGGAAATCACCACAACGAGCCAGCCGATGACATCGTTCTGGTTCGCTGCGAAGACGACTGCCACCAAGAAGATGGTGACCATGACGGCGAAGGAGAGGGTCGAGGCGTTGATGGTTATTTTTTTGCCCTGCGCGCGGGCCGAGCTACTACCGAGGGGTTCCATGGTTATATTCTCTCAAACACGCAGCGGCAGGACCGAATCCGGGCACGAATTACGCTTGTCAGCTTAATTGCCGAAATCCTGCACTCAAGCCACATACGAGAGAATGGGGACTTGGCGCGGCCAAGGTCGCACGCGCAGATTCGTGGGGAAAAATCGTGGCACTGTCGTTTGGATTTTGGGGCCCGGTAGGCGCAGGCACGCGCATCCTAACCATTCCAAGGGCACTCTTTCTCCCCCGGCCAGGAAATCCCGGCGTTTTCTCACGTTGGCCAGTGCACTGGCCATGGGCACAGTCACCCTGACGGCCCCCAGCTCGTTGGCGGCAGATCCTTGTGCGCCCGGGGCCATCATGATTGTTTGCGAATACTTCCAGCCAGAAGCGGATCCGGACGAATGGGACATCGTGGGCCGGGCGATGCCATCATCCAGGGTTTTGCGACCGGCATCAGCGACTCTGTCGGATCCCGGGTTGATTTCAAGATCGGCACCAACGCCGACGCCTACACCATCGACATCTACCGCACCGGGCGGAACCCGGGGCTCGGTGCCCGCAAGGTCGCCTCGGTGAGCCCCAGTGCGTCGCTGCCGCAGAACCAGCCGGACTGCTGCAACGATATGACCACCGAATTGGTGGACTGCGGAAACTGGGGGGTGTCTGCCAGCTGGAACGTGCCGGTCGATGCGGTATCGGGCGTCTACGTGGCCAAGCTCGACTGGGCCGAGCGCGATAACCAGAGCCACATCACCTTCATTGTTCGCGACGATTCCAGCCAATCCGACGTAGCCTTCCAGACCTCGAATCCTAACGGACACGCCCACAATACGTACGGCGGATCCAGCTTCGACCGGGGCGCAGCCAACGGGCGCGCCCACAAGGTCAGCTACAACCGCCCATTCAACACCGGCGGCGGGATCGAGGCGCGCGACTTCTACTTCGGGAGCGAACACCCGCAGGTGCGGTTCCTCGAGCGCAACGGCTACGTCGTGAGCTACTTCAGCGGAGTCGACACCAAACGCCGCGGAAACCTGTCGACCAACCACACGGCGTTCCTCTCGGTGGGCACGACGATTACTGGCCCTTCAAGCAGTGGGACAACATCGAAGGTGCGCGTGATACCGGGATGAACCTGCAGTTCCTCTCGGGCAACGAAGCCTACAGGCGAACTCGGTACGAGGCCTCGATCACTGACGGCCCTGCCTACCGGACATTGGTCAGCTACAAGGAAACCTGGGCCAACGCCGAGATCGACCCCGACCCGCAGTGGACCGTGACCACCCGGGATCCGCGCATTACCTCGGCGAGCGCCGGTGCAGGACAGCCCGAGAACGCGTTGACCGGTTCCCTGTGATTCGTGAACAACGGCGAATCGCCGTTCACTGTCGATGCAAGCGAGGGATAGACCCGGCTCTGGCGCAACACTCCCCTTACCGGCCCGGCACCCGGGACCAGCCAGGACCTGGCACCGCATACCGTGGGCTATGAATCCAACGAGTCCCCCGACAACGGGTCAGGCCCGCCGGCCATATGTTCCTGTCCAGAGCAGCCCATTAATGGCAATCCTTGCCCCCATGAGCACGGTGATGACGGCGAGCGCCCAAGCAAGCCATTACTTAACCCGTCGTTTGGCGAACTAAACCCCGGGATGGCGGCTCTCAGTTTCGATCCGATCAGACTTAGTTTCAACCCTGCCGGTCCGGTGGCCCTGACGTCAGGGCCAAGAGCCCCGTCCGTAAATTGCTTGCGGACCGCGTGCACTAAGAATTTCCGGCTTGGAGTCGGCACTCCCGTCGTCGGTATCGGGGCGGGCAATGTCGTGGACTTAGGCACAACGATAGTTGGGACAGGCACTTGAACGGCTTGATTCTTGAGCACGGCCAGGGCACAGTGGTCTCTCAAGAAGGCACCCAAGGTCTTGGACCCGCAGGCCTTGTAACTGAGTTGGGGGTACTCGCTCTGAAGGCGGAGACTCAAGGCACCCGTATTGACTTGATTCGAGACCACGAGATCCGGGTTACTCTTGATGATCACCAGAATCGCACGGCGTAAAACTTTTGTGTCTGCAATCTTCGCCAGCTCTGAAGCCGGCTTTTCTGGGGCTTTATTGGGTGTGGGTCTGGGCTTCACTTTCTCGGGCGTTTTCTTGACGACGACCTTCGGAAGCACCTTGGCCCGCGAAGCGATCGGATGTGCAGACGCATACACTGGCTACATCTGGGATTTCACAGACACCTGTGACATTGGAACCTGGTGATATTCATCGGCAACCGTTTTCAGGAGGGCATTGACCACCCCGGATTCCGGGTCATCGGTCGACACCACCACCACGTACTTGTTCAGCGCATGGAGCCTGCGGACCAACGGAATGAACCCGCCATCACCGGTCGCGATGACAAACACTTCGATCCAGGGCGACTCGTGAGCCAACGACAAACGTCAACACACAATTCGATGTCGGCGGCATTTTTGACGTTCTTGTCAAACGAAAAGATCTGGACCGGATCCACCCCGAATTTCAGGATCTCGCGCTGGAACCCGGCCATCACAGGGCTTCCCCAATGCTCATAGGCGCGCACCACGGCGGTCTGCGAAGCCACGTCCGATTTCCGCACGATGTTTTCAATTCCGGTAACCAGCTCACCGAGCCGCAGCCCGGTCGCTTCCGCTGCCTTGCCTCCCACAAGGTTTTCCATGTCAAGGAAAACGGCGACATTGCGCCTGACAGATTTGGCATCCCCCATGCCCATGCTTCCAATCCCCCATTCGTTCGCACGATGGATATCTTCCCCAAGGCCCACTGCGCGCGATTCGTCGTTTCATCATCTTGGCAGAGAATCCGCAAAAAACCACCGGCCGTCCCCACGACGTTGGATTTGAAAATAGGTGCTGCCACATTCCGGGGCGACGCGGGCCCCACCAAGCATCATCTCCGCACTGAGAGGTGCCTGAGGGGGGCCAAGACGCCACACCAGAAGTCGTAGCCGAGATTGAATGCACTGCCATCAGGAGAAGACCGCCCGCCCCGTTCTGATTCAGGACAATGCTCGAGATTCAGTAGTCCGTCGCCCCCGTGAATTGCAAGTGCTGACGAAGCTCAGCGCGGGGCACACTACCAATGAAATCGGGCGCAGTCTCCACAGCAACGACCGTGAAAACGTTCGCCTACTCGTCATGGGCAGGCTTGGGCGTCACACCCTGATGGTGTACGCGACATTTGAGGACGCTTATCGAGCTACTCCTCCGCCGCCGGCCGGAGGGTTTCCACCACGTCGGGGATCACCAGCTGACCAAGCAAAAAGGATGCTTCTGCGGATCGAGATAGACACGGTAAGTCTTCGAGCCAGTTCCCATGGACGTTGCACCCATGGACAGAACTTCAGTTTCGGCCAGGTCAAGGTCCTTGACCCTGACGTCAATGTGGGCCTGCTGCGGATGAAGATGCCCAGGCCACTCCGGTGCGACGTATGGATCCACACGTTGGAAGGCTATTGCCGGGCGATTCGGGGCATCGCCAATGCCTACCCAATCGTCGTCGTTTTCCACGCGAACCATGCCCAGCAGCTCCTCGTAAAAACTGGCCAAGCTATCGGGGTCTTCGCAGTCAATAACCAATGCTTGCCATGAGCCAACCATGTCCGCACCCTTCCAGGTTCTGGTTTGTGTGGGTTTTCCTGCCCCACCAGTATGCGCCGCAGGTTCATTCGCGGCCAGAGTCAGTTCAGTCGAAAATAGTTGTTCGCGAATGCCTGGTCCATACTCATGGGCTCGAGTCTTGAGCCCGATCAGCCGGCGGAGTGCGTTCCTTGCCGAGCAAGGCTTGAAGTATTTGACTAGCGATTGCCACGGATGGGGGCAAGGGAACGAAGGCCGAAGTAATACCGTGGCCGCCCCTTGGCCACCGATTGCAGAAGCTCGTACACTCGACGCTCCCCCACGCGCAGCGGTACCGATGGCTACGGCCGACCCGGTTAGCAGATCACCCAGGATTCGCCCGTTCATGCCCTGCTGCCGATTCTCGATGCTCACTGTCTCATCTCGCCGGCGCGAATCATTTCAAGCGCAGAAGACTAAACACTAGCGAGCTCAAAACTTCGAACTGCTTCCCATCCAAACCGATCACCCTGTGGTAAATCAATGTTCCCAACACAAAAAAATGAACAGAGAATAAATCTTGAAGCCATGTCAAGATGCTCGCGAAAGGCACGCACCCCATTTCGCGAGCACTTTTCATGAGTCAACACGAAGGCTTTACAAGTTCAAACAACTCTCCTAGACTCCAAATCAGATGCCAGCGGTTGGGGAACCGCCTGGGGGGATTACAAAACGTAATTGGCATCTAATGGGGTCTAATTTATCTTGGGGACCACTTCATTCCGCCAAAATTTCTCATCAAGAATGATTCGCTGGGGGCGAAAGAATTTCGCACCTTCTTGACGTAGAAAATGGAGTTTCATCATGAACACCTTGTTCGCAAACATCTACATTGGCCTGTCCACCGTCGCCGGCAGGCTGCGCCGCGAGGAAAAGGGGGCCACCGCCGTTGAGTACGGCATCATGGTCGGGCTGATCGCGGTTGTGATCATTGCGGCGGTGGGGTTCCTCGGCGAGGACATCAGAGGGCTGTTCCAACAGGTAGTCACCGCCATCCCCGGGGGTAACGCTTAGGAACTGCGGTAGCAGACGTGGTTCACCGGGTTGCTGGTCATGTAAAGGCGCCCGGCGAACCACTCCATCCTATTTCCATCGCGAACCACTCCACATAACGAACCTCGGGAGACGACTATGCGGCACATCTACAGACGGGAGGAGGGTGCTTCAGCCGTAGAATTCGCCTTGGTCCTCCCATTACTCCTTGCCTTGCTGCTGGGGATTATTGAGTTTGGGTTTCTGTTCAATCAACAGGTCTCCGCAACTCAGGTTGCCCGAGAAGTAGCACGCGCAGTCGCTGTCCATACTGAAACAACACCGCTGAATTTGAACGCGCTCCTGCCACAAATGGCTCCGTTGCTAGATCCGGCGAACGTAACGATCCTGCCGGCAACGCCGGTATGCACAGCCAGTACGACCGACTCGCGGGTCACCATCACTGTCCAGGTAACGAATTCGTCCTTGTTGGGCATTGGGCCCGACACGATAACGGGGAAGGCGTCAATGCGATGCGGTGGATAACCAGGACTCCCACATCCAACCAACGGGACAGCGAGCGCGGTGCAAGTGCAATTATCGTCGCAATCGTGATGGTCGCACTACTAGGATTCGCTGCTATCTCAATCGATGTGGGGCGCATCTACTGGGAACGAGTCCAGCTGCAAAACGGCGCTGATTCCGCAGCGATTTCGGTTGCTCTGGATTGCTCGAAAGGCGCATGTACTGCCGGGGAAGCGACGGCTCCCGGGTTCGCCAATGACAACGCCAACGATGCTCACACGAAGATTGAATCGATCACTTATCCGAAACCCGGAACCGTGCGCGTCACAACAGGTGCCTTGTCAGCGTCGGGGAACGAGGGCTTGGGCATGACGTTCGCAAACATTTTTGGCCTCTCCGAAGTTTCTGTTCCGGCCACTGCGGAGGCTTCCTGGGGGCCACCCAAGACCACTGCCTCCTTCCCATGGACGGCCCCGTTGTGTGCGTTCAAGAGTCTCCTCAGCCAAGAGCAGCTGGATGACCTTGCGGAATTTGGGCACTTTGACGGCGCGCCGAGCAACGAGCGGATCACGCTTCGATCGGATAAGAACGCACCGGAGATTCCCGAGTGTGTCGGCCAGCCGGGTTATGTGAACGGTGGTTTCGCATGGATCGATTACGACGCCGCCAATTGTCAAGCAACGATCGACCTGTCCAGCGGCGACCCTGTAGCCGGCAGTGACCCAGGAAACAACATCCCTCAGACCTGCAAGGACGCGCTGGATAATGCGATGGACCATCCAATCCTGTTTCCTATTTTCGACACGTCCAGCGGCACGGGGAATACCGGAACGTACGACATCTACGGGCACGGCGCATTCCAAATTACCGGGTACCAATTTTCCGGCTACACAAAAATCGACCCATTGGCGCCACCTTGCGACGGCGGAAACGCACGTTGCCTACAGGGCTTTTTCACTCTCTATTCGGAGATGGGAGACGGCGGAGAAATCTCAACCGGTCCTTCACTCGGGGGGACCGTTGTCCGCCTAACGAAGTAACTGAATACATTCAAAGAAGCATTAGCCTTGGGGGCACACAATGAAAACTCGGCTGCTTGGGGGCATAGCAGCACTGGTACTGGCAATCGTCGGTACGGTTCTACTCCTCACCTACGTGCAAGGCGCGGACGCCCGCGCACAATCCTCGCTCGATCCCGTAAAGGTCCTCATCGCCACACGCGACGTGCCTGCCGGCACCCCGGTCGCCGAACTGGCCACAGCATTCAAGGAGCAGAGCCTGCCGGCGGTCGCCGTGCCGAAGGATGCGCTGGACACGCTCGCGGACCAGGACGGCAAGGTCTTGGCGCAGGCGGTTACCGCTGGTGAACAGCTCCTCGCGGCCAAACTCGTCACAGAGGATTCGCTCCTCACCCCCGGGACCGTCGAGGTCCCCAAAGGAAAACAGGAGATCACCGTCCTTCTGGAGCCCGAGCGCGTGGCCGGCGGCAACCTCCGCGCCGGGGACACCGTGGGTGTCTTCGGCAGCTTCACCGTCAAGGAAAAGAACGACAAGGACGCCGATGAAGTCGAGATCACCAAGCTCCTCGACGAGCAGGTCCTGGTCACCGCCATCCAGATCGCGGCAGGCGAGGCGGAAAGCACCGCCGAGGGAGCTGCGGCACTGCCGGTAGGTTCGGCCTATGTCACCTTCGGCGTCGACTCCGCCCAAGCGGCCAAGATCATCCACACCCGCGAGTTCGGCCTGGTCTGGCTGACCAAGCAGAACGAGGACACCGCCAAGGGCGACACCCGCGTCTGGGAAATCAACCAGGTGCTGAAATGAGCCGCTTTCTGCTCCTGACCGACTCCGCCGAGTTCGAACGCCGCGTCCTGGCCGCCGTCAAGGGTGCCATGCCCGGCGCCGTCCAGCGCATCCCAGCCGGGGCCGCCAACCTCTCGCCGCACGATCTGCTCGCTCGCAGCATCGGCGAGACGACCGACGTCGTCCTCCTGGGCCCGGACACTGACCGTGAGGCCGCCCTCCGACTGGCCACCGCGCTGGACCTGCTGAACCCCGACATCTCCGTGGTGCTCACCGCCGGCGCGGATCCGCAGCTGGTCATGCTTGCCATGCGTGCCGGTGTCCGGGATATCACGGAACCCGATGCCGATCCCGCCACCCTGCGCGTGCTCCTGGAGCGCGCCTGCCTGTCCACGGACGGGCGGCGGCGCCAGTCCGGCGAAGGCGGTTCCAATGAACGACGCCGGGGTCGCGTCGTTGCGGTCATGTCGCCCAAGGGCGGCGTGGGCAAGACCACGGTGGCGACCAACCTTGCCGTCGGGCTGGCGAAGACCGCCCCGATGGGGGTAGTGATCGTGGACCTGGACCTGCAGTTCGGCGACGTCGCCGGCGCCCTTAACGTGGATCCCGAGCACACCATCACAGACGCCGTCTTCGGCGCAGCCGTCCAGGACTCAATGGTCCTCAAGGCCTTCCTGACGGTCGACGACACAGGTGTCTACGCGCTATGCGGGCCCAAGAGCCCGGCCGACGCGGACCTCATCACCCCGGAACAGGTCGCCGTGCTGATCAACCAGCTCGCGGCCGAGTTTCGGTACGTGGTCCTGGACACGGCACCCGGCCTCGGCGAACACCTGCTCGCGGCGCTCGAACAGGCCACCGACGCCGTGTGGGTGTGCGGCATGGACGTGCCCAGCATCCGCGGGCTGAACACGGGGTTCGGCGTCCTGCGCGAGCTCCAGCTCATCCCACAGGGGCGCCACGTGGTGCTGAACTTCGCGGACCGTCGCAGCGGCCTCACTGTCCAGGACGTCGAGGCCTCCATCGGGGTCCCGGTCGACGCCGTGGTCCCCCGGTCCCGCGCCGTCCCGCTCAGCACCAACAAGGGGACGCCGTTGCTGACCGACCACTCGCACGATGCCGCGGCACGCGGACTGATGAAGCTTGCGCGCCGCTTCGACGCCGACCAATCAGCCAGCAACCGCAAGATCCACCGCAGGGAAGTGGTCCGATGAACCTCGCCAGCCGCCTCACAGCAGCCCGCCGCGGCGCGCCGGAGCCCGCCACGAAGCCTGACGGCCGAATCCCTGTCGACGCCGGGGCGCTGCCGCCGATCTCGGCTTCCGTCCCCGCGGAGCCCGGTCCAGTCGATGCCCACCCGGGGAACTCGCCGCACGGTGGCGAGGAACCCGGCGTCGTGCCGGCGCCCGAATCCGACCTCCCTGCGTTTGCCGACGCGCCTGCCGCACCGGCGCGACGAGGGACCGTGGACGCCCTGTCCGGCCTCAAGGCACGTTCCGCCGAGGCCCTGTTCGAGCGCCTCGGCTCGCGCATCACCGACCCGTCGCTCACCGAAGAACAGCTGCGCAAGCTGGCCCGCGACGAACTCAGCCAGGTGATCGACGCCGAGCAAGTGCCGCTCTCCCCCGAGGAACGACGGCGGCTGATCCGGGACATCGGCGACGAGGTCCTCGGGTTGGGTCCACTGCAGCGCATGCTGGACGACCCCGAGGTCAGTGAAATCATGGTGAACCGCCGCGATCAGATCTACGTGGAACGCAACGGCAAGCTCGAGGCGACCGACGCCACGTTCAGTTCTGAGGACCAGTTGCGCCGCGTCATCGAGCGTATTGTGTCCAAGGTTGGACGGCGCATCGACGAGTCCTCGCCGTTGGTGGACGCCCGGCTCGAGGACGGAAGCCGAGTCAACGCGATCATCCCGCCGCTGGCTGTCAACGGACCGTCGATCACGATCCGCAAGTTCTCCAAGGATCCGCTGACAGTACGGAACTTGATCGAGTTCGGTACCTTGACCCCGGACATGGCCCACCTGCTGGAGGCCTGCGTCAAGGCACGGCTGAACATCATCGTCTCCGGCGGCACCGGTACTGGCAAGACCACGCTGCTCAACGTCCTGTCCGGCTTCATTCCATTGGACGAGCGCATCGTCACCATCGAGGACGCCGTGGAATTGCAACTCCAGCAGGACCACGTCGTCCGGCTGGAGAGTCGTCCGGCGAACATCGAGGGCAAGGGCGCCGTCACCATCCGCGACCTGGTCAAGAACTCCCTCCGCATGCGGCCGGACCGCATCGTGGTGGGCGAGGTCCGCGGCGGCGAAGCGCTCGACATGCTGCAGGCCATGAACACCGGCCACGACGGCTCCATCTCCACCGTCCACGCCAACACCCCGCGCGACGCCGTCGCCCGCCTCGAGACGCTGGTCCTGATGGCCGGCATGGATCTGCCGCTACGCGCCATCCGCGAGCAGGTGGCCTCCGCCGTGCACCTGATCGTGCACCTCACAAGGCTCCGCGACGGCACTCGCCGCGTGACGCACCTGACCGAGGTTCAGGGCATGGAGGGTGAGGTTGTCACGCTCCAGGATGCGTTCCTCTTCGACTATTCGGCCGGCATGGACGCCCAAGGACGCTTCCTCGGCAAACCGGTTCCGACCGGCGTGCGGCCCCGCTTCCTAGACCACTTCCACGAGGTCGGCGTCAAACTTCCGCCGGGGATCTTCGGCGCGTCGGGCGGCGCCGGAGCGGGAACCGGTGCCCAAGCGGGCGCCAGCAAGGGCCGGTGGTGACCATGGAGGGGATCCTGCTCGCAGCCGGTCTACTCGCTGGGCTCACCGCCATGTTGTTGCTGTTGTTGGTGGTGCTGAGGCCCGTCAGCGCCGAGGTGCCCATCGAACGACGCCGGATGGGCGAGGCGGCCCTTCAGTCGCCGTCCCTGCTCAGCCGCTTCAGCGGTGCGACGGTCAGGGCCGTGGAGCGCAACGCGACCGCAAGGGCGGGCGGGCCCTTTGGACGGGGCGCGCTGCAGGCCGCGGGCGTCAAACAGGATCCGGCGGAATTCCTGGTCCTCGTAGGGTCCGCGGCCCTGGCCGCCGGCGTGCTCGGCCTGCTCCTGGGCGGAGCCGGTCTCGCCGTGCTCCTGGCGTTCCTGACCCCGGCCGGCGCCTGGGCTTTCCTGCAAATACGCGCAGAACGACGTAGGACCAAATTCGAAGACCAACTGCCGGACATGATCATGACCATCTCCGGCAGCCTGCGTGCGGGACACTCGGTGTTGCGCGCCCTCGACGGCGCAGCACAGGAGTTCGATTCGCCGATGGCCGAGGAATTGGGCCGAATCGTCAATGAGTCACGGGTGGGGCGCGACGCCGAACAGACGATGTTGGAGACCGCGGTGCGCATGAGGTCTGAGGACTTCTCCTGGGTGGCCGGGGCGATCCAGATCAACCGCGAGGTCGGCGGAGACCTGGCCGTGGTGTTGGACCAGGTCGGCGAGACGATCCGCGAGCGTTCCCAAATCAAGGGACAGGTGAGGGCCCTGTCCGCTGAGGGCAAGTTCTCGGCGTACATCCTGGTGGGACTGCCGTTCGGGATCAGCGGCCTGTTGTTCCTTATGAATCCGGGCTACATCGGGACACTATTCAGCCATCCACTGGGCATCGGCATGCTCGTGGTGGGTGGCATCATGATGGCGATCGGCTCCTTCTGGATGAGCCGCATGGTCAAGATCAAGTTCTAGGGGGAAGACCATGGGAATAACAGCCATCGGATGGATATCCATAGCGCTGGTGGTGCTGCCGCTCTCGTTCATCGTGTGGGGATTCGTCTCGGTGGACCGCAACCAACTGGTGCTGGTGCGGCAAAACCTTTCGAGGTCCGCAGTGGCAACCGGCGAAGAAATCAAAAGCAGCGGCGACAACGAATTCGCGGCACTGGCCCGGCGTCTGACACCCGGCAGCTACGCGGCGAAACTGGACCGCATGCTGGCCATGGCCGGCCGGACGGCATCGTGGCCGTTGGATCGCGTGTTGATGATGAAGCCGTTGTTGGCGCTGGGCGGTGCCCTGATGGGTGTCCTCCTGTTTTCGTCCAACCCGGGAACGGGCATATTCGTTCTCGGCGTGGCCCTGACGGCATTCGGTTATTTCCTGCCGGACCTCCTGGTCTACAACAACGGCATCAAGCGCCAGCAGGCGATCCAGTTGGAGCTGCCCAACACGCTGGACCAACTGCTGATCTCTGTTGAGGCGGGGCTGGGTCTGGAATCCGCCATGGCACGTGTGGCCGCGGGAGGACAGGGTCCTCTGGCGGAGGAAATGGGACGCACACTCCAGGAGATGCAGGTGGGTCGTTCGCGCAGGGAAGCCTACGCCGCGATGGCCGACCGCTCCTCCGTTGCGGACCTCAAGTCCTTCGTCCGGGCGGTAGCCCAGGCAGACAAGTACGGGATTGGCATCGCAAGGGTGTTGCGGACGCAGGCGGGCCAAATGCGCATCAAGCGCCGGCAGCGGGCCGAGGAAACGGCGATGAAGTTGCCGGTCAAGATCCTGTTTCCGCTTTTGGTTTTCATTTTCCCGACGCTGTTCATCGTGATCCTGGGGCCGGCGGCCATCAACATCATGAAGAGCGGGATCTTTGGCTGATCCAGGCCACCCCGTTTTTTGGTAAATCCTCCACCGGAATCCAGGAGGAGGGATTGGGTCTCGACCTTGACGGACCAATGCACACAATGGCGGCGGAAGGGCGCGCACCAACGGCTGGCCTCGGAGTTCAAACCCAGGCAATCATGGATCGTTTCCCCGTTCACTCTTGCTGCTGTATCGGTTCCAGGTCCTCCCCGGCAATCGGTTTTCCTCACTCTGGTGCGTTGTGGGCGCGTTTGGCGAGGTTCTCTGTTCGCAGCTACCGTCGGTGCAACTCGAGTGAAAGTTCGAGCATCGCCTCGGCGCTCCTGGACAGCCGAACCCCTTCGCTCCAAACCATGGATATCGGTACGTGGCGCACGGCCGGATGGATCTGGCGAACCACCAACGGTCGCCCCTCGTAGGAAACGTCTACGGCCGGACGCTGGACCAGGATCGCATACCCCATGCCACGGGCGACCATCGAACGGGTCACCTCGAAGTCGGTGGTGCGGAAGCGGATCCAAGGTGTCAGCTCAGCCGCGGAAAACATCATCTCGGTGTTCTCGCGACTCGGGTTCACGTCAAGCAAGATCATGGGCTCGTCGACAAGTTCGGCGAGCGCTACCGTATCCAGTGCCGCGAGCGGGTGGTCCGCCGGCAGCACGACAACGGGCACGGCTTCTCGTAACCGTTTGCGGGTCAGCCCCGGGGGAACAGTGAGATCGTAGGCAATGGCCAGGTCCAGTTCGCCTGAAAGCAGTTTCTCGTGGATTTCCTGCTGGGTTCCCGCGAAAAAATCCAGCTCCACGTCCGGGTGTCGGTTTCCATACTCCGCCATGAGCTCGGTCAACAGCGTGGGAGCCAAAGACGAATAGCATCCGATGACAACCTTGCCCCGCAAGGTTTTGCCAGCGTCGGCTGCCATGACCTGCAGGTCCGTGGCGGCATGCAGCAGCCCCCGGGCCTGGGACAGAACGTACTGGCCCGACGGGGTCAGGCTGACGCCGTGGGCTTTCCGCCTGATCGTCAACTGCGCATTGAATGCGCGTTCCAGCTCGTTCAGTGCTCCGGTGATCGCCGACGGTGAGAGCATCAATGCCGCCGCGGCCCCGGCAATGGACCCCTGCTCCCCCACGGCGACAAAGCATTCCAACTGCCTCAATGTGTACCGGGCCACAATACCTCGCTAAAAACGTGGATATACCGTTAGAACTCGTACTTTACCCGATGTTATGCAGTGGCTCACACTGGAGGAAACCAGCCGACCTTTCATACAGGAGTCCACCGCCATGAGTGCATCGAACACCCCGACCGCCACTTGCCCCTTCAGTGGCGCAACCAGTGCCTCATCGGCCGTCGAGGAATCTGCAGGGGGAACCGCGGCGGGCGCATCGCCTGCAGCAGCCATGACCGGAGTTGAAGCACCCGTGGCGGATTGGGTGACCATCCCGGATCTGCACGCCGACCCGTTTCCGATCTACCAGCGCATGCGCTCGGAGTCACCCGTCCACTGGGTCCCCGCGGTCAACCGCTACATGGTGACGTCCTACGCCGCGTGCCATGAAATCGAACAGGACGAGGAACGCTTCTCCGCCGATGAAAACAACTCGCTGATGAAGCGCGCCATGGGCCATTCCATGCTGCGCAAGGACAACCCGAAGCACCAGGTGGACCGGGACTCCTACGGCTCCACGCTGCGTCCCGGCACCATCAAGAAGCACTGGAACGAGATCTTTGCTGTCAACCACGAGAAGTACCTGAGCGAGCTGGTCGCAAAGGGTCCGGGCGCGGACTTCGTCTGGGACTACGCGGCTCCCTACACCGCGGAGAACCTGCGGTTGATCTGCGGATTCCACAACGCATCGCAACAAGACATGCAGCGCTGGAGCCAGACCATGATCGACGGAACCGGAAACTACGCCGATGACCCGGAGATCTGGGACAAAAGCGCCGCATCCTCCGCAGAGGTCGATGCCGCCATTGACGAGATGCTCCCCTACCTGGCCAAGAATCCCGACCACTCGCTGCTCTCCGGGCTGGCGTCCATGCCCATCCCGCTCGAGGCCATCCGCGCCAACCTGAAAATGACCATCGGCGGAGGACTGAACGAACCACGCGACGTCCTGGCCACCACCATCTGGGCCCTGCTGAACCACCCCGAGCAACTGGAAGCCGTGAAGAACGACGCCAAGCTGCATGCGGTGGCCTTCGAGGAATCCGTGCGCTGGGTCGCCCCGATTGGCATGTACCCCCGCGAAACCACCCAGGACGTCGTGCTCGAAGGCGTGCATCTGCCCAAGGGTTCCCGGCTCGGCGTGGTTCTTGGAGCCGCCAACCGCGATCCGGAGGTCTTCGAGGATCCCGAGTCCTTCAACATCTTCCGCCCCAAGAAGCCGCACCTTGGCTTTGGCGGAGGCGTGCACTTCTGTGCCGGGACCTGGATCGCCCGTGCCCAGGTCGCCCAGATCGCCATGCCTGCACTGCTGGAGCGCATCCCCGACCTGCGTCTGGACCCCACCGCTCCCAGCATCGACGCCGGTTGGGTCTTCCGCGGCATGACCAAGATGCCGGTCACCTGGGGTTAGGCCCGCCGGCCTGCCCACACTCCACCGACCCCACATTTCTCGACCACCCAAAGGAACCATCCCCCATGCCCACGATCACCTTCGCCCAGGCAACCGGCGAGTCCACCGAAGTCACCGTCGAGGAAGGCACCTCGCTCATGCGCGCCGCCGTCACCAACGGCATCGAAGGCATCGTCGGGGAATGCGGCGGCCAGGCCATGTGCGCCACCTGCCATGTCTACGTCCGCCCCGAATTCGCTTCCGAGCTGCCCTCCGTCAGCGACGACGAAGACGAAATGCTCGACTGCACCACCGCCGAGCGCACCGATGCCTCGCGCCTGGGATGCCAGGTCAAGATGTCCGGTTCACTGGCCAGCATCGTCGTCGACGTTCCCTCGGACCAGGTGTAAGCGCCATGGAAGACAACAACACCGAACACACCGTCGTCATCGGCGCCGGGCAGGCAGGCATCCAGGTCGCCGATTCCCTGCGCGCCGAGGGCTTCGACGGGGCAATCACCATCCTCAACGACGAGGTGGCATTTCCCTACCAACGCCCGCCGCTGTCCAAGGACTATCTGGGTGTCGATTCGCCCGCCGCTCCCCTGCCGTTGCGCGGGCCGGACTTCTTCACCGCCAAGGAGATCACGCTGCACGCCTCCGCCGCCACAGCGGTGGACACCGAGGCGCGGAACATTTCCTTGGCTGACGGCACCACACTTCGCTATACGCATGTGGTCTTTGCCACCGGCGCCGCCAACCGGCCCTTGCCGTGCCCGGGCGCAACCCTCCCGGGTGTCCATGCCCTGCGAACTCTCGACGACGCGCAAGACCTGCAGCGTGCACTGTCCGACGCGCGCAGGGTGGTGGTGATTGGGGCCGGCTTCATCGGTCTGGAATTCGCGGCGGCTGCACGGGCCCGCGGGCTTGAAGTCACGGTGCTCGAATTCGCGCCGCGCCCCATGGGACGAGCGCTCTCGGCGACCGCCTCGGAGTGGTTTGCCGCCCGGCACAGGGCCGACGGCATCGAGCTGCGACTGAACGAGGGAGTGTCCTCCATCCACCGGGACGGAAACGGATTGCTCGTCGAATCCACTGGCGGCGGACGCTACCCGGCGGACCTGGTGCTCTACGGGGTGGGCGTGCTACCGCGCACCGAACTTGCCGAGACGGCCGGGCTGGCCACCGACAACGGGATCCTGGTGGACTCTGCGCTGCGCACCAACGCGGATGGCGTGTTGGCCGTCGGCGACTGCGCTTCCTTCCCCAACGCCCACACCGGTTCCCGCACCCGACTCGAATCGGTCCAAAACGCCACCGACCACGGTCGCCATGCCGCCCGCAGCATTATGGGGCACCACACCCACTACGCCGAGACGCCGTGGTTCTGGAGCACCCAGGGCAGCATCCGCCTGCAGATCGCCGGCATCTCGGATCCCGGAGACGAGCCGGTGGTACTTGGGGACCCGTCCGGTGGCAAGTTTTCCATTGCGCTGCTGCGCGATGGTGTGCTGGCGGCAGTGGAATCGGTCAACAGCCCTGCCGACCACATTGCCGCTCGCAGGCTCGTGGGCCGGGGCATCACGCTGGACGCCGAGACCCTTGCCGATCCGGGATTCAGCCTCAAGGCCCTGGCCAAGACATGCATCCCGATACCGGCATGAGCCGCCATGCCTCAGACCCGGCCCCAGGCCCCGTCCATCGCGGCAATGCAATGTTCCAGCAGGGCCTCGGCCCGGGGTCCGGGCGTGGAGTTGCGTGGCCAGATGGCCACGACCGCACTCGGGCTATTCGGCGGCTCGAGGTCCCTGATGGCCACCGGCAAACCGTCCAGCGTGTGCGGCGGATTATTGGGCCGTGCATACAGCAGCCCGTAGCCCAGGCCGCGTCCCACCATGGCATTGACCAGCACCACCTGCGGCAGTGAATAGGCGACGTTGGGATGGAGCCCAGCCTCGGCAAAGAGCCTGCGGGTGTTTTCGGTGCTTGGACTGGATTCGTAGTTGATCAGCGGTTCGTCCTCCAGCTCCGTCAGCGTGATCGAGTCCTTGGCGGCCAGCGGGTGCTCCGGGTGCAACACCACTTCGAGCCGCGTCTCATAGATGACGCGCTTGGCGAATCCGGTGGGCAGCAACAGGTCATAGACCAGAGCCAGATCCAGCTCACCGTTCTCCAGGGCCGGGAGCAGGTCATCGTGGGTGCCGACGCGCACCGTCACGTCGATGCCCGGATGCAGGGTGCGAAAGCCTTCGAGCATCGAGGGCACCACGTGGCTGGCAAAGGACGCGAAGCACCCAATGGACACCGGACCGCGCAGGGCTCCATCGGAGCGGGGAAAGGATTCGGCCAGTTCCTCTGAATCTGCAACGATACGCGCAGCCTTGGCCGCAAAGTACTGGCCGGCCGGGGTCATGCGCACCCCATGGGACTTGCGCCGGACGCAGAGTTGTTCCCCGGCGATCTTCTCGACTGCGGTGATCGCCTGGGAAAGCGCCGATTCCGAGATGTTCAGTTCGGTCGCAGCCGACCCCAGGGTTGAATGCCGAGGAAGTTCGGCCAGCAGTTCAAGCTGGCGCAGGGAGAAGCGGGCCATTCTTCAGTCCAATCAATAATGTTATACAACTAATTGAAGTTTACTCAATCTATGTGGCCTGCAACACTGGTTCGTGACCTGGCATACAAAATCCGGATTGCCACAGGCAGTCCCGGGGCACCAATGACCGAGTCGAGCCAGTCCGAGCAGTCCGCTCAAAGAGGAGCACCATGAGCATTGCCCATAGCCAGACGCCGGCCCAGCGCGCCAACCAGCGCCGGGTGGCCTTTGCCACGATCATCGGCACCACCATCGAGTGGTACGACTTCTTCATCTATGCCACGGCTGCGGGCCTGATCTTCGCCGAGCTGTTCTTCAAGCCGGCCGGTGCACAGATCGGCCTGTTGCTCTCCTTCGCCTCGGTGGGCATCTCCTTCCTCTTCCGTCCGCTCGGCGCCTTCCTGGCCGGCCACTTCGGGGACAAGATCGGCCGCCGCGCCATGCTGGTGATCACCCTGATCCTCATGGGTGCTGCAACAACCCTGATCGGCGTGCTGCCGACCTACGCCACGGCCGGGGTCATGGCTCCGATCATGCTGCTGCTGTTGCGCATCCTGCAGGGCATCTCCGCCGGCGGCGAGTGGGGAGGCGCGGTCCTTATGGCCGTCGAGCACGCACCCAAGGACCGCCGCGGCCGCGCCGGGGCCTTCCCGCAGCTCGGTGTCCCGCTGGGCATGCTCCTGGCCTCCGGCGTCATGGCACTGATGACCGGCGTCATCTCCCCCGGTGAGCAGTTCCTGCAGTGGGGCTGGCGTGTGCCGTTCCTCTTGAGCATTGTGCTGATCGTCGTTGGCTTTCTGGTGCGCCGCGCGGTGGACGAATCCCCGATCTTCGAGGAAATCGCCGCCAAGAAGCAGCAGACCAAGGTCCCGATCGTGGAGCTCTTCCGCAAGCACTGGCTCCTCGTCATCCTGGCCGCCCTGGTGTTCGCCGGCAACAACGCGGCCGGCTACATGACCACCGGCGGGTTCCTGCAGGCCTACACCACCAATCCCGAGGGACCGATCGGCTTCGAGCGCACCGACGTCCTGGTTGCCGTCGCCTTCGCCGCGGCCATGTGGTTCATCTTCACGCTGTTTTCGGGCTACCTGGCGGACAAGATCGGGCGCAAGCGCACGTACCAGATCGGCTTCACCTGCCAGGCACTGGTGGTCTTCCCGCTGTTCTGGATGGTGAACACCGCTTCGCTGCCCATGCTGTACCTGGCCTTCGCGCTCTTCGCGGTCGGTTTGGGCCTGGGTTACGGCCCGCAGGCGGCCCTGTACTCCGAGCTGTTCCCGGCATCGGTGCGATTCTCCGGCGTGTCCATTTCCTACGCCCTGGGCGCCATCATCGGCGGCGCATTCGCCCCGATGATTGCCACGGCCCTGGTCCAGGCAACCGGCACGACCACGTCGGTGTCGATCTATCTCTTGTTCATGACCCTGATTTCACTCACGGCGGTGTCCTTGCTGCGTGACCGCAAGGGAATCGACCTCTCGATCAACAACCAGGCCGAGCAGGAAATCGGTGCCACGGTCTTCGACAAGCGCCGCCCGGCACTCGAGTCTCCGGCCGTTCCGGTCAAGTAGAGGACCGAAGACAAGGATCCCCGCGCTCCGCGGGTCCCACCGCCAGACACGAATGGTCGGTGTCCCCCCTCCCTATCTGGGAGTCGGACACCGACCATTTTTCGTTTGGATCTATGCAGTGAAGCTCGGAACGCGACTGCCTCGTAAATGGCCAGCAGGTTCAGCTCCATGCCGGGGAGCGGCATCGCGGCGTTCCAAGCACGGCCTTCCAAGCGAGGTGGAGATGGCTTCGTCACCGACCTCGAGTCCGAAGTATTGGCCAGAGCCTGATCCGCCCGGTTTCCGGCCGGCCCGGCCTGACTAATCAAGAGCAAGCGATGGACCTGCATATCGCTTCAGGCACGGCCGTTGGGTTCAATCCACGGTGCAAGCACCGCAATGCAAAACGACAGCCGGTCACAACGGTATCTAGCGGGTAGGGCTCATCCGCTTGCTTATCCGGCATGCTTGGAGCGCCGCAGCCGGCCGATCCCGAAAAGCCGTGACGAATCCGTTTTACAGGCCGCAAGAAGACCGCACCCCAACAAACGCATTGCCCCCGGAGCCGATCAATCGGATCCGGGGGCAATGCGAAGTATTCAGTGAGGGCCGCCAAGCCGAGCAATCTCTCGAAGACGTCAGTATCCGCCTACTTGTAGGGGCGGAACTCGCCAACCATCGGGCAGTCAAACGGGTCGCGCGCCGAGAGGCCGACCTTGTTCAGGTACGTGATGACCTGGGCGTAGGACTGGGAGACCGAGGTGACCGTGTAGGGGACCTTGAGCTCGTGGCAGTATTCACGCACGATCGCAGCCACGCCCGCGAGGTTGGCGCGGGGCATTGACGGGAACAGGTGGTGCTCGACCTGGTAGTTCAAGCCGCCGAAGACGTGTGAAAGGACGCGGTTGCCAAAGGTCGTACGGGCCATGACGTTGCGGCTGGTCAATACCTGGCGTGAGAAGAAGTCGATGCGCGACTCCTTGGGAATCAGCGGCATGCCCTTGTGGTTCGGAGCGAACGAGGCACCCATGTACACACCAAAGACGGCAAGCTGAACGCCAATGAAGGCCGAGGCGATGCCCACCGGGAGGAAGATGTAAATGGCCGCCACATAAAGGGACAACCGGATGATGATGGAGATGATCTCGCGCCTGCGATCCTTGACTCGCTCGCTCGTGAACAAATAGATCATGGAACGCATATGCAGGTTGAAACCCTCAAGGGTCAGCAGCGGGAAGAACAGGTAGCCCTGGCGCTCGGTGATCCATTTCAGGAACCCCTTCTGCTTCTGGGCGTCCTCCGTCTGGAACGAAATGGTGTCCCACTCGATATCCGGATCCTTGCCGACCGTGTTGGGCATGGCATGGTGCTTGTTGTGCTTGTTCATCCACCACTGGTAGCTGATGCCCACCACGAAGTTGGCCAGAAAGCGGCCGATCCTGTCATTGGCCGGGCCCGAGGTCAGGATCTGGCGGTGCGAGGCCTCATGGGCAAGAAATGCGAACTGGGTCAGGATGACACCAACGGCAGCGGCAATGAGCAGCTGGTACCAACTGTCCCCTAGCAGAACAAAACCGGTGACGGCTCCGCCAAGCATGGCCACAAGGACGCTGATGAGCCCCAGGTAGTGGCCTTTGCGGCGGCCCAGCAGGCCAGCGTCACGAACGCGGATTTTGAGGTGGCGGTAATTGTTGGCTCCGGCCGAACCACGCGATACACGTTGTTCCGGGGCCGAGGGGGTCAAAGTGGAACTCATACTACTCAAGGGTCACTCCCGGTAAACGGTTAGGGCGGCGGTTTCAGTCGCAAGAACTGAAAATCTCGGTTCCTATCTACAAGAGCTTACGTGCTACGCATGTGAAATGCCTGATCGTTGCGCATTGACACCAATTAGCTGAATTCATTTTCGGGCATGGACTGTGCATGATCATGCGGCAATCCGCCCCTGGCCCCGTCGTTCCGGGACTTTTCCCAGGCTCGATCAAATCCCTACATATAGCCGAAAGGGCATATGTGGGCTATGTCATGCCCCCAATAAGCAGGATTCGACCGAGCCGAACCACGGGTCCTTGGACCCGCGGTTGTGCTCGGTCGGAGTTGTTGCCGGGCCTATTTCCGGTTGGCCCGTAGCACCTCGAGCCGCTGCCGGTACTCGGTTTCATCGATTTCACCACGTGCATAGCGCTCGCGCAGCACGCCTTCGGCGCCCATGGGGTCGCCCTGGACACGGTGGCGCCAGTACATGCGGCGGCTGAAGAAGATAAAGAATCCAATGAGCAAGATCCAGAAGAGCGGGAACAGGAAGAACCATACGGGGCCATGTCCCGGTCCCCAGACGTGGGCTGGCATGGATGCAAGTGCCGGAAGAATCGCGGTTGTCATGATGGGTTGCTCCTCAAAGAGTGAATAGCGGGATTCCGAGGCTCTATGCCTCATGTATCCACTTTCACCCTTGGGAATCCTTCGCCGCATCGGCCAGGTGGAGACACCTAGGGGTCCGGGGCGTACTCCGGCCGGTGCAGGCGCGGGTGGAGCCGGGATTAGTCGGGATTCCGTCGGGAGGTCTGCGGAGCGGGCTGTGCACCGGGGGTGATGAGTCCGCTTTCATAGGCGATGACCACGAGCCCGGTCCGGTCGCGCACTCCCATTTTCCCGATGATGCGTGAGACATGGGTCTTGGCGGTCAGCGGGGTGATGAAAAGCTCCTCGGCGATTTCGGAGTTGCTCTTGCCCGTGCCGATGAGCATCAGGACCTCGCGTTCGCGTTCGGTCAGCACGTCGAACGCCGCCGGTTGCCGCGACGTCGGCACGGGCTTGGTGGCGGCAACTTGTGCCAGCAGCTTTCGGGTCACCGAGGGCGAGAGCAGCGAGTCCCCCGCCGCGACGATGCGCACGGCCGCGATGAGCTCCTCGGGTTCGGTGTCCTTGACAAGGAACCCGGAGGCGCCGGCCCGAATGGAATCGAGGATGTAGTCGTCTAGTTCGAACGTCGTGAGCATGATGATCCGGGTGTGTGCAAGCGACGGGTCCGAGGCGATGGCCGCAGCGGCAGTGATGCCATCGCCCTGGGGCATGCGGATATCCATCAGCACGATGTCGGGTTCCAGGGCGCGCCTGTGCAAGTGCCTGCACGCCGTTGGAAGCCTGACCAAGCACCTGCATGTCGTCCTCGGCCCCCAAGAGCGCGGAAAATCCCGCCCTGATCAGCGATTGGTCATCAACGACGAGAATGCCGATCATGTGGCTCCCTGGTGTCGGTTCGGGGGGTGTCGGGGTTTCAGTCATGCGGCTTCCCGGGTGCCGGCAGCCAGGCATCGATGCGCGTTCCGACCCTGCCCGCTCCGCCGGCTCCTCCGGTGGTGATGGTGAGCTTTCCGCCCTGGGCGCCCAGGCGTTCGCGCATCCCGCCAATCCCGTTGCCCTCGTCCCCGGTGCCCATGCCGATCCCGTTGTCCGTCACGGCGACCGCGGCATGCACGTCATCAAGTTCGACGGCCACGGTCACGCGGCTGGCCTTCGCGTGCCGCACGATGTTGGTCAGGGATTCCTGCACCACCCGGTAGAGAATGTTCTCCACGCGCTCATCGATCCATTCCGGGGGCGGCAGCACCGGCGGGGTAAAGGAGATGGTCAGGTTCGCTCCGCGGACCCTCGCGATGAGTTCGTCGAGTTGCTCCAGCCGTTGGCTGGGAACCCGCGGCGCGTCTTGTCGCAGGACGGCAAGGACGTCGCGGACCTCGGAGAGCGCGTCCTTGGAGCCGGTCTTGATGTTTTCCAGTGCTGCGAGCATCCCGGAGGTGTCGCCGTCCTTCTTGGCCAAGTGCAGCGCCACGGAAGCCTGTACGTTGATCATGGACAGCGAATGCGCCACAACGTCGTGGATGTCCCGTGCCAGCACCAGGCGTTCCTCGTCGCGCTGGTGCCTGGCCCGCTCGTTGGCTGCCCGACGGAACTCGTCGCGGCGGGCTTTGGCACTGCGCCCCAGCTCCCCTGCCAACAGGACGACTATCAACCACACGAGCACGAAGAGGACCGGGGTGCTTTCCCCCTGTTGCAGGGCAAGCAGCAGGAACACGATTCCGGCGGCCGCGGCACTCCCCCAGGCCCACCAGCGGGCTCCGGCGAGGACGGCAAGGACCAACCCAATGGCAAACGACACAGGGAACGGACCCCAGGGGAAGCCTGCCACGACGTAGCCCACGGTCACCACCCCGATGCCGGCAACCATGGGACCGGGCGCTCGGCGGCGCAACAACAGCAGGGCCGGGCCCGCCAGCAGGAGCAGTACCGCGCCCCACGGCAGGGACTCGTCAAACCGCCGTGCGGCGAAGTGGGTTCCGATCAATTGCACGACCGCCACGGCCACCGGCAGGATGCCCAGTGGAGGACGGCGTCGGTTGATCATGAGACGAGACTACTCGTTCTCACTCTCCGCAATCATCCGGCCGTGGCCGTAGGCACGCATACTCCGCCGGGAGTACGAACCGCCGCCTAACCCGCGGGGTTGTCCTAGTGAGTGCCCGCCAGGATCACGTCAAACCCCTGGCAGGTCAGGATCCAAGGCCGGACGTCCGCATTCAGGGAGCAGTCCTTCGTCTCAATATTCGTTTCTGTCGGGAAGCCGCTGTTGGGTGCCTCCACATACATGTTGGGCGAGTCCGGAACCCAGACGGACACAATGTCTTGGTCGCCAATGCTGCGGTCAAGGAGTACCCGCTGTCCATTCGGGGCGGTGACCGAATCCATCGCGCCCATCCCGGCGCCGAGCATGGCAAAGAAGAGCACCAAAATCCAAAACAGTAGCAGCACGGTACCGGCAGCCAAAAGCACGAGCTGCACGAGAACGAACAAGGCATTGCTCCGGATTCGTGAAACCGGCGGTGCGATCAATAGAACCAACGCGGTTCCCAACGCCAAGCCGCCGAGCAGACACGCAAGGACTGCGAACTCTCCGTCATGCCAGCCCGCGTATAAGACCAGCCGGTTGCCTGCCCCATCATGGAATGGCCGATCGAACAGCCAACCCATCACCGCGAAGCAGGCCATCGCGAACACCGTCAGACCGATGACCCACCGGATACGCACCGAGATGGTGGGCCGCGAAGCGGATGAGGTGTCAGGGGTCATGGCGACCATCGTATGCAGGCAAGCCAACGATTGCCTGGCAAATGACAAACGGCCCGGGCGTTCCGTCCTTCACTTGAAGGACGGAACGCCCGGACCGTCGTTGCTTGGTGGCGAACCGGTTAGATTCCGGCAGCGCGCTCCGCGGATTCGACCACATTGGCCAGCAGCATGGCGCGGGTCATCGGCCCCACGCCGCCCGGGTTCGGGGAGATCCAGGAGGCAACCTCATGGGCTGCAGGTTCCACGTCGCCGGTGACAACGGCCTTGCCGTTCTCGTCATTGACGCGCGAGACGCCCACGTCCAGCACGATCGCGCCGGGCTTGAGGTCCTTGGCCTTGATCATGTGTGGCTGGCCGGCTGCTGCGATGACCACGTCGGCCTCCGCCAGGTGCTGGGCCAGGTCCTTGGTACCGGTGTGGGCCAGCGTGACCGTCGCATTGACGTCGCGGCGTGTCAGCAGCAGCCCGATTGGACGTCCGATGGTCACTCCGCGACCGACGACCAACACGTTCTTGCCGTTCAGGTCGATGTCGTGGCGGGCCAGCAGCTCAACGCAGCCCTTGGGGGTGCACGGCAGCGGCGAGGTCATCGGGCGGTTGACGTTGGCGACCAAGCGGCCCAGGTTCATCGGGTGCAGGCCGTCGGCATCCTTGGCCGGGTCCATGGCCTCGAGGATGACGTCCTGGTCGATCTGCTTGGGCAGCGGCAGCTGGACGATGTAGCCGGTGCATTCCGGGTTCTCGTTCAGCTCGCGGACCTTGGCCAGCAGCTCGTCCTGGGTGGTCTCCTCGGGCAGGTCCACGCGGATCGACTTGATGCCGACTTCGGCGCAGTCCTTGTGCTTGCCGCCGACGTACCAGGTCGAGCCCGGGTCGGATCCGACCAGGATGGTGCCCAGGCCCGGGGTGACGCCGCGCTCGGCGAGTTTGGCCACGCGTTCGGTCAGTTCGGCCTTGAGGGCCTTTGCCGTTGCCTTGCCGTCAAGAATCTGTGCAGTCATGTGTTTGTGGTGCTCCGTTTCAAGAGTTAGTTCCCGTGCGCGCATGGTGCGGGCGGTGTTCGGTGGCCGGCGGCCGTTTACCAGTCTTCGAGACCCTCATAGAGCGGGAAGGCCTTTGCCAGGGTGTTCACGCGCTTGGCCAGCGCGTCCTTGTCAGCCTTCTGTCCGTCACGCAGTGCCTCGCCGATGATGTCGGCGACTTCGGCGAAGGCAGCGGCGTCGAAACCGCGGGTGGCCAGCGCCGGGGTGCCGATGCGCAGGCCCGACGTGGTCATCGGCGGGCGCGGGTCGAACGGCACCGAGTTGCGGTTCACGGTGATGCCGATTTCATGCAGCAGGTCCTCGGCTTGCTTGCCGTCCAGCTCCGAATTGCGCAGGTCCACCAGGACCAGGTGCACGTCGGTGCCGCCGGTGAGCACCGAGACGCCCGCCGCGGTGACATCCTCGGCGGTGAGGCGCTCGGCCAGCAGCTTGGCACCTTCCAGGGTGAGCTCCTGGCGTGCCTTGAATTCCTCGCCGGCTGCGATCTTGAAGGCAACCGCCTTGCCGGCGATGGCGTGCATCAGCGGCCCGCCCTGGTGGCCCGGGAAGACGTTGGAGTTGATCTTCTTGGCCAGTGCCTCGTCGTTGGTCAGGATCAACCCCGAGCGCGGACCTGCAAGGGTCTTGTGCACGGTGGAGGTCACCACGTCGGCAAAGGGCACCGGGTTGGGGTGCAGTCCTGCCGCGACCAGGCCGGCAAAGTGGGCCATGTCGACCCAGAGCTTGGCGCCGACCTCGTCGGCGATGGCACGGAAGGCGGCGAAATCGAGCTGGCGCGGGTAGGCGGACCAGCCGGCGATGATGACCTGCGGCTTCTCGGCGATCGCCTGGGCACGAAGCTTGTCCATGTCCACGCGGAAGGTTTCCGGGTCGACCTCGTAGGCGGCAACCTTGTAGAGCTTGCCGGAGAAGTTCAGCTTCATGCCGTGGGTCAGGTGTCCGCCGTGGGCCAGGGAAAGGCCAAGGATCTTGTCCCCGGGTTCGATCATGGCCGAGAGGGCAGCGGCGTTGGCGCTGGCGCCGGAGTGCGGCTGGACGTTGGCGAACTTGGAGCCGAAGAGGGATTTCACGCGCTCGATGGCCAGGTTCTCGGCCACGTCCACGTGCTCGCAGCCGCCGTAGTAGCGGCGGCCCGGGTAGCCCTCGGCGTACTTGTTGGTCAGCACCGAGCCCTGGGCCTCGAGCACCGCGCGCGGCGCAAAGTTCTCGGAGGCGATCATTTCCAGGGTGTCGCGCTGGCGGCCAAGCTCAAGCTTCAGGACCTCGGCGATTTCCGGGTCGAGCTCGGCGAGGGATTGGTTGGTCACGGGATTCTTGCTCATGATGTTGAACTCCAGTGGGTGAGGGTTGTTCTTCGGGCAGGGTCACATTGCGAATCATTCAACCCCCGGACCCAGGCGCGCGGTCCGTGGTTAGCTCATGTGCCGCTCCCCGGTGGTTCACCCCACCCAACGCCAGTTGCGACACCCTTCGATATTAGTCGGAATAGGCCCGCGGGTCAGACTGTTACACCGGGTGACACTTGAATCTTCAATTACCACGTCCTCAAGGAGGGCCAGCCGACATGCAGTCCATGGGTGAGCAGTTGCGTACGGTCGTCATTGGTGCAGGCCAGGCGGGACTTTCCGCGGCGCACCACCTGCGGCGCAAGGGCTTGGTCCCCTTTCAGGACTTCGTGGTGCTGGATGCCAACGAGGGCCCCGGCGGCGCGTGGCGCCATCGCTGGGACTCGCTGACCTTTGACCGCGCCCACGGATTGCACTCCCTTCCCGGCATGGAATTGGACACACCCGCCCCATCCGAACCAGCCTCCGCGGTGGTCACCCGCTACTACGGGGACTATGAATCGGCGTTCGCACTGCCGGTGATCCGGCCCTTCAAGGCCAAGACCGTCACCGGCTCGCTGACCGAAGGCTTCACCATCATCTCCACCGACGGCCGCCAGGTCCACGCCGCTACGCTCATCAACGCCACCGGAACCTGGGACAAGCCGTACTGGCCCTACTACCCCGGAGCACGGGAGTTCGCCGGACGCCAGTTGCACACCCACGACTTCGTGGCGCCGGAGCAATTCCTGGGCAAGCGGGTGCTGGTGGTCGGCGGCGGGACCAGCGCCGAGCAATTCCTGCTGCAGTTCGCCTCCTTGGGCATCGACACCCTGTGGTCCACCCGACAGGCACCGCAGTGGCGGGAAGCACCCCAGAACAAGTCCTGGGGCATCGAGGTGGAGATGAATGTCAACAGCCGCACCCGGGCGGGCCTGACTCCGAGATCCGTGGTCTCGGTAACGGGACTTCCGCTCACTGATTTCTACCGCGAGGGCATCGACTCCGGTGTGCTGGTCTCCCGCGGCGGGATTGATTCAATTTCTGCCCATGCCGTTACCTTCACCGACGGAACCACCGAGGACGTCGACGTCATCCTGTGGGCCACCGGGTTCCGGGCCTCGCTTGACCACCTGGCTCCGCTGGGCCTGCGCGAACCCGGCGGCGGCATCGTCATGGGCGAGGAATCGGTCACCGTCGACAAGGTCCCCGGCCTCTTCCTGGTGGGCTACGGCGCCTCAGCCTCCACCATCGGGGCAACGCGCGCCGGCCGGGCCGCGGCGGTTGCCGCGCAACGGCTGCTGGATGCACGCGTCGCGGCGGTCGGTGCCGACTAGGAATGCTTCATTTAACTGCGGGATTCAGCCGCGGCGAGGGCTGCCTGTAGCGTAATCCCCGTGAGCACCAACGATTTCATTGTGTCCCTGTCATGCCCCGACCGCCCGGGCATCGTCCATGCCGTCTCGGGAGCGTTGCTGAGCGCCGGTTGCAACATCACCGAGTCGCAGCAGTTCGAGAGCCCGGAGACCCACAACTTCTTCATGCGCATCGCCGTGGCCACCGGCCAGGATCTCGAGACCGTGCGCGGATCACTGGGCCCGGTCAAGGAACGGTTCGGGATGGAGCTGAAGGTAACCGCCGCGGGTTCCCGGGTACGCACCATGATCATGGTGTCCAAGGAAGGCCACGCCCTCAACGACCTGCTCTACTCCCAGCGTGCAGGGACCTTGCCGGTGGATATCCCGGTCATTGTCTCCAATCACCTGGATCTGAAGCCCATGGCCGATTTCCATGGCATCGAATTCATCCACATACCCGTCACCGCTGCAACCAAGGCCGAGGCCGAGGCCCGGTTGCTGGCTCTGGTTGACGAGCACGACATCGAGCTGGTGGTGCTGGCCCGCTACATGCAGATCCTGTCGGATGACTTGTGCCGCGCACTGAACGGCCGTGCCATCAACATCCACCACTCGTTCCTGCCATCTTTCAAGGGGGCCAAGCCCTACCACCAGGCGCACGCGCGCGGCGTGAAGATCATTGGCGCCACCGCCCACTACGTGACGGCTGACCTGGACGAGGGACCGATCATCGAGCAAGAGGTCATCCGCGTGGACCATGCACGCACCGCCGAGCAGTTCGTGGCGATGGGCCGGGATGTGGAGGGCCGCACCTTGACCCGGGCAGTGGCCTGGCATGCCGAGCGCCGCGTCATGCTCGACGGCTACCGCACCGTCGTCTTCTCCTAGTCTGGCGGGCCGGCACCAGTACCTGGTGCCGGCTTTTCTTCCCAGCCCCTTTCGGCGCTGGCCCCAGGTAGCTGCTAAGGAAGTGCTAGTGCTCAGCGGCCCACTGGTCATGTTCGTCCAGATGCTGGCGTTCGCTGGCCTCTGGTTGGGTCCCCGAATCGGCCAGCTGTTGCATGCGCCCCATCAGGTCCACGGCAACCGTCCAGGTTTCCAAGGTGGAGGGTGGATTGACGCCAGCGGCCCTGGCGATCTTGTTGCGCCATTTGTTGCTAAAGCCCAAAACCTGGTCACCGCCGATATCCCGGTCCCAGAGCCAGCGGGCCAGTTGCCTGGCCTTAAGCATCCTGTTGGCCTCGGCGTGGGCGCCATGGCGGAAGGGATCGACCGCGGTGCTCGCCGCGGCCGGGGCGGAATCGACCGATGTCTCTTCGGCCACCACGGGCTCGAGAACTTCGGGCTCGAGAACGTCGGGCTCGATGTCCGGCAGGCCCACCGCCACGATTTCCGGACTGGTGTCGATGGAGTGAACCGCTGACCTGATGATCCCGTTCAGTCGTTCCAGGATCTCTGCCGGGATATTCTCCGACTGCTCCTCAAGTGTGTGCCGGAGGGCCGCGACCATTTGCTCGTATACCTCAACCTTGTGCTGCGGCCACATCGTCCCAGCTGCTCCCGTTCTTTTGCATCCGAACACCGTCTCAGGTTCCGCAGCCCCAAGGCGCGGAGCCGAAGGACAACACTATCCGGTTGCCCAATGCCGTGGCCACCGCATGCCGTCCCCACGCTAACCAGCCAAGCCCCGTTGGCAAGAATGCCGGCCCACGGCCTCGTCCATGTCATTGCCCGGACTTCCGCATCCGCAGGGTGCCACCATCAGCCGAACCGATGGATGACCACGGGACACCTCCCTGGCCCGGGCCTCGCAAATTCCCGAAAACGGCTTCGCGCCTTGTTGTGTCGCACAGCCAAAATGGGCGCAGGGCACAGGCTACAGTGGGTGTCATGGCCCACATCATCACCATTGACTCGATCACACCAACCGTCGACCCCACCGCTTTTGTGGCACCGACGGCCACGCTTTCCGGGGACGTCTCCATGGCCGCAAACACCAGCGCCTTTTACGGCGTCTCGGCCCGCGGGGACTCGGACACCATTACCGTCAAGGAAGGCACCAATCTCCAGGACAACGTGGTCCTGCACGCGGATACCGGTTTTCCCTGCACCATCGGCGAGCGCGTCTCGGTGGGCCATTCGGCCGTGGTCCACGGCGCCACCGTGGGCAACGACTGCCTCATCGGCATGAGCGCGACCATCATGAACGGTGCCGTCATCGGGGAGAACTCCCTGGTGGCCGCAGGCGCGCTGGTGCTCGAGGGAACGCAGGTTCCCCCGCGCTCGCTGGTTGCCGGGGTCCCGGCCAAGGTCCGCCGCGAACTGAGCGACGAGGAGGTGGAAAACCTGAAGGAAAACGCCGCCCACTACCTGGTGCTGGCGGCAAAGCACCGTGAGGCCAACGCCTCACGCTAGGTCCACACCCGCCCACGAAATAGGGAGCACACAAGCGATGGTCAGTTATATCCAGGCACCACCCACCGCACACCCAGGAGCCCCCTCGCCCCTCAAGGCCACGGGCCGCACACTGAACTGGGGCGTCGTTTCCACCGGACGCATCGTCGGAAGGGTCATTGCCGACCTGCAATCACTCGAGGACGCCAACGTAATGGCGGTGTCCTCCCGCAGCGAGAAACGCGCCCGCGCCTTCGCCGACGAACATGACATCGAATGGGCCTACGGCTCCCACGACGCCATGTTTGCCGAGCCGGAAATCGACGCCGTGTACATCGGCACCCCGCACGGGCAGCACTTTGAGATCGCCATGTCCGCGCTGAAATCCGGTAAACACGTGGTCTGCGAAAAGTCCCTGACCGTCAATGCGGACGAGGCCCGCGCCCTGGTCGCCGAGGCCCATGAGCGCGATCTTTTCCTCATGGAAGCCGTCTGGTCCCGCTTCACCCCGGCGTTTGGCCGTGCCCTGGACATCCTGGAATCCGGCGAGCTCGGGGAACCTTCCTGGGTCCAGGCGGACCTTGGTTTCCTGGCCCCCTACGACCCGACGTGGCGGCTCTACGATCCGGCTGCCGGCGGCGGCGCCCTGCTGGACATGGGCGTGTATCCCCTCACCTGGGCCATCGGCGCCTTCGGTTTCCCGACCTCGGTGCAGGCCAGCTGCGACCTCAACGAGGACGGCGTGGACATCCAGACCGCCATCACACTGGGCTACTCCGGCGTGCGCCATGCCCAGCTCATGGTGTCGCTGACCAGTTCCCCCACCAAGGAAGCGCGGATCGCCTGCACCAATGGCTGGCTGGGGACCAACGCTCCGCTGCACAACCCCACGAAGCTCTTCATCCACCCGGCCGACGGCCCGGCACGGACCGAGGTCTTCGAGCCCGTGGGCGAGAACTTCACGTTTGAATTCCGCGAGGCGACCAGGTGCATCCAGCAGGGGCTCAACGAATCCCCCACCATGCCCTGGGAACACTCGATCAACACCATGGCCATCTTCGACGGGATCCGCCACCAATTGGGAATCCGCTACCCGAACGATCTCGTCGCGAGGTAGACCGGTCAGTAGGGCCATAACAAGGGTTTCGTGGTGCCGGAGGATCCTCCGGCACCACGTAACCCTTTCTTCATGCTCGAAAGATCCAGGTGGGCGAAGCGATCGCCTGCAGGCTGTCCGCCCCCTCCGGATCCCACGCAGCCATCGGTTCCGATCAGTTTCGCCCGGTACTCGGGCAGGCGGCATGCTGCGGCGAACCGTCTCCTACGCTGGTTCCCAGACGGCCAGGACCTGGCGCAGCCGCGGATCGTTATCCGGACGCATATCCACCAGTGCTGCCTGCCGGATGCTGACTTGGTCCCCGGGAAACAGTCGTGTGGCGGCATGGGTGACGTGCGGGCGGTAATTCGAGCGGCTGTGCTGGGCGCCGGGCAGGTGGACCTGCGGTCCCAGCGCTTCCAGCGCGTCAATATGGAGCCGATGCAGCGCCGGCTCCGGTTCCACCAGGGAGACCGGCACGGACGCGTTGCGGCCGAACTGGGCATCCGGGCCGATGCGCACGCCAAAGCCCAGCAGCGCCGGCAGCACACCGTCGAACCTGGAGCGTACGACGTCGGCGGTTTCCCGGGTGTCGAAGCGCACCAAGGTGATGTGCAGCGGCCAGCCGGACCGGGGGAAGACCAGACCGGCCTGCACGGGTACGACAAAGGCAACGAGGACATATGCGCCCATGGTTCAGGATAGGCACACGGTCCCGGATTCCGCAGGGCCTCGAGTTGCCGGTGACGATGCCGAAAGGATCCCTAGGCCCGACGATTA
Organism: Paeniglutamicibacter sulfureus; assembly: GCF_030512175.1. Lineage (GTDB taxonomy): Bacteria > Actinomycetota > Actinomycetes > Actinomycetales > Micrococcaceae > Paeniglutamicibacter > Paeniglutamicibacter sulfureus. Next base: position 722,419 of record NZ_JAULBL010000001.1, read on the forward strand.
CCGTCCGGCCTAGGGATCCTTGTGTGACTACGGGATACCGGTTACTTGGCTGCAAGCTGCGATTCTGCGTCAAAGGCGGCGTTCTTGGCGCTGCTGCGGCGCCAGTAAGCCGCGATGAAGGCTCCGGAGAGGTTGTGCCAGACCGAGAACACGGCGCCTGGCAACGCGGCTTCGGGGGTGAAGTAGGTCTTGGCCAGACCCGAGGCCAGACCCGAGTTCTGCATGCCGACCTCGATGGCCATCGTGCGGCGGCTGGCAATGGGTTGCTTGAAGAGCTTTGCGGTTCCATAGCCCAAGGCAATGCCACCGGCGTTGTGCAGGATGACTGCCAGCAGGATCAACAGGCCGGCACTGAAGATGGCGGCTGCACTGCCGGCAACCACGATGAGCACCACACCGGTGATGGCGAGAACCGAGACCCAGGGAAGGGCAGGGAGCAGCTTGGCGACCAAGCGCGGCAGGATCACACGCAGCACCAGGCCCAGGACCACCGGGATGAGTACGATCTGCACGATCGACTTGGCCATTGATCCGGCGTCCACCGGCAGGTACTGGCCGGCCAGCCACAGCGTCAGCAACGGTGTGAAGATGGGGGCCAGCAGGGTGGAGATCGAGGTCATGGTCACCGAAAGCGCAACATCACCCTTGGCGAGGTACGTCACCACGTTGGAGGCGGTGCCGCCCGGCGCGCAGCCGACGAGGATCACGCCGGCGGCCAGTGCCGGAGGCAACTGAAGAAGCATCGCAATTCCCAGGCCCAGCAGCGGCATGATCACGTACTGGGCCACAACACCCAGGAACACCGGCAGCGGCTTGCGCACGACCATCGCAAAGTCGGGCAGCGTCAGGGTCAGGCCCATGCCGAACATGATGACCATCAGCAAGGGGTTGATGGCCTTCGAGAACCCACTGAAGGTTTCCGGGGTCAGCAGGGCAATCGCCCCGCCGGCCAGGACGAGCAGCGGAAAAAGCGTCACGGCAATCTTGGCACTGCGCTCTTCGGCGTCCAGTCCGGGCTTGGGTTGTACGTTTCGATCAGTTGACATGAAAAAATGGTCACAAATTGATCAAGCAATGTCCAATCGGATCACCAGTTCGTCCAACATCAACCATTCATCGCGGATAAACCACCGCTTATCGCATCTTCCGGGGTCCATGTGACTGGGCTCGGTCATGCAAGGGGGCACAACCACTAGCGGCAGGAGCGGACCGGCTGCCAGATGCCGGCCCGCTCCTTCCTCTCCGGCACTGCGGGAACTCCCATACCCGCCGTCCCGTTGGTTCCGGTTCCGGCGATCAAGCACGGTACCCGGTCATGCGGTGTTCCTTCGCGGCCCCCTCAGACCAGGTGCGGGAACACCGCAAGCTTTTTCTCAGGCGGCGGCGCGCTGCAGCGAGGCATCCCGCGCCGCGGCCAGCCCCAGCTGAAGGTCCGCGATGAGGTCCTCCACCTGCTCGATGCCCACCGAAAGCCGGACCAGGTTCCGCGGCACCGCCAGCGGGGTGCCGATCACCGAGGCGTGGGTCATTTCCGCGGAGTAGCAAACCAGCGACTCGACCCCGCCCAGGGACACGGAGAGCGCAAAGAGCTTGGTCGATTCGGCAAACGCCCGAGCGGCCGGCTCCCCTCCGGCAAGTTGCATCGAGACGATCCCGCCAAAGCCGTTGGACTGTGCCATGGCCAGTTCGTGGCCGGGATGGGTTTCCAGGCCCGGATAGAGCACCGTCGAAATTTCCTCCCGACCCTGGAGCCAGTCGGCAATGGCGGCGGCGTTGGAACAGTGGCGCTCCATGCGCAGCCCCAGGGTCTTCAGCCCGCGGGCCGCCAGGAAGCAGTCCTGTGGCCCTGCCACCGCTCCCCCGGCAAATTGCTGGAAGCCCACGGCCTCGGCGAGCGCCTGGCCGCGGAATGCCCGGTCGGCCACGACCACTGCGCCGCCGAGCACATCCGAGTGCCCGCCGATGTACTTGGTGGTCGAATGCACCACGACGTCGGCCCCCAGGGTGAGCGGGCGCTGCAGGAACGGGGTGGCGAAAGTGTTGTCCACGACCAGCAGTGCCCCTGCAGCGTGCGCGATTCTGGCCCAACCCGCGACATCCGCGATGCCCAGCAACGGATTGGACGGGGTCTCCACCCAGAGCAGCGCGGTCGTCCCCGGTTGCACCGCGGCCTGGACCGCCGCGAGGTCGGTGATGTCCACGGGGGTGTTGGTGATCCCCCACTTGCCGTGCAGGCGGTTGATCAGCCGGTTGGTGCCGCCGTAGCCGTCGGAACCAAGGACGATGTGGTCCCCGGGCTCGAGCACCGCGCGCAGCAGCGCATCCTCGGCGGCGATGCCGGAGGCGAACGCAAATCCTGCGTGGCCCGTTTCCAGGACGGTGAGCTGGGTTTCAAATCCGCTGCGGGTCGGGTTGGAGCCGCGGGAGTATTCGTGCCCGTTGCGCAGCACGTTGATCCCGTCCTGGACAAAGGTGCTGGTCTGGTAGATCGGCGGGATGACCGCGCCCGTCAACGGGTCCGGTTCCTGGCCGGCGTGGATGGCCTGGGTGTTGAAGCCGTGGTTGGTGGTGGTGCCCATGGTGACTCGTCCCTTTCTCTAGGCGTTGATGGTTTCGCGCGGCGTTGCGGCCGGCGTGGTGGATGCGGCACCCAGGGGATCGAGGGCTCCGAGCAGGTCCGCCACCAGGTCGGCGGCATCCTCGAGCCCGACGGAGATGCGCAGCGTGCCGGCTTTGATCCCGGCGGTCGCCAATTGGGAGGCGTTGAGCCGGCAATGGGTCATGGCCGCCGGGTGAACCACCAGGGAGCGGGTGTCACCGATGTTCGCGGCCAGGGCGAAAAGGCGAAGCGAATCGACCAGCCGCGGCACTGCAGCGGGATCCTTGAGGTCGAAGGAGAACACGCAGCCGGTGCCCCGGGGGAAATCGCGGGCAGCCAGCGCGTGGTCGGGATGGGTGTGTTCCGATGGGTGGTGGACCGTGGCCACTGCCGGGTGCGCGGCCAGCGCCCGGGTCAGGGCCAGCACGTTGTCCTGGGCCTTGGCCACGCGCAGGGAAAGCGTCTCGATGCCGGTGAGGATCGCGGCGGCGGAGGCAGCAGGGAGTGTGGGTCCCAGATCGTGCAGGAACTTCGAGCGCAGCAGCATCAGGTAGGCCTTGGACCCGTAGCGGTCCAAGAGCGAGTCCCCGTAGTAGCGCGCCCGCGGCGCGGCAATCTGCGGCCAGCGCGTCGCATCCGAGAAATCGAAGGTGCCCGCGTCAATGACCAATCCCCCAAGAACCGATCCGTGACCCGCCAGCGCCTTGGTGGCTGAGTGCACCACCACGTCCGCCCCGAAATCGATGGGGCGGTAGGCGGCCGGGGTGGCCAGGGTGTTGTCCACGACCACCGGCACGCCCGCGGCGTGGGCCACCTCGGTGATGGCGCGCAGGTCCACCAGGGTGATCAGCGGGTTGGAGACGGACTCCAGCAGGAAGCCCCGGGTCTTTTCCGTGATGGCCGCGGCCCAGGCCGCGGGGTCGGCAGGGTCCACAAAGCTCACGCTCACGCCGAAGTCGGCGAAGGTGTCCGTGAGCAGGTCCACGGTGCCGCCGTAGAGCTTGTTGGAGGCCACCAGGTGGCCCGGGCCCTGCAGCAGCGCCAGCAGGGAGATCGCGACGGCAGACTGCCCGGTGGCGGTGGCAATGGCGCCGATCCCGCCCTCGAGGGCGGCTGCACGTTCCTCCAGCACCGCGACTGTCGGGTTGCCGGTGCGCGAATACGTGTAGCCCGGTTCCCTGAGCGCGAAGAGCTTGGCGGCAGTGGCGTAGTCGGGGAACTGGTAGGCGGCGGAGTTGTAGATCGGCACGGTCATGGGGCGGTGCGGGGCGGACGGGGCGTACCCGGAGTGGATTTCGGTGGTGGCGTTGCGCCAGGTGCTGGAGGCCATGATCGTGCCTTTCGGGCCGAAGGTAAGTCGAAGCGTGGTCGGTGAGGGAGGCACGGGGGCGGCACCCGTGATGGATGCCGCCCCCGCGCGGCGGTGCTAGACGGTGGCACCCAGGGTGGCGCGGGCGGCGACCGCGGCTTCCACCAGGTTGGCCAGCGAGGCCTCGGTTTCCGCATAGCCGCGGGTCTTCAGGCCGCAGTCGGGATTGATCCACAGCGCCTTGGCATCCAGGGAGGCCAGCGCGATGTCGATGAGCTCGGCGACCTCGGCGGTGGAGGGCACGCGCGGGGAGTGGATGTCGTACACGCCCGGGCCGATGCCGCGGGAGTAGCCGAACTCGGTCAAATCCGCTGTGACCTCCATGCGGGAGCGGGCTGCCTCGATCGAGGTGACGTCCGCATCCAGGGCGTCGATGGCCTCGATGATCTCGCCGAACTCCGAGTAGCACAGGTGCGTGTGGATCTGGGTGGCGTCGGTGGCCCCGGAGGTCGCCAGGCGGAAGGAGTCAACGCTCCAGCCCAGGTACTTGGCCTGGTCGGTGGCGCGCAGCGGCAACAGTTCGCGCAGCGCCGGCTCGTCGACCTGGATGATGCCGATGCCGGCGGCCTGCAGGTCCGCGATCTCATCGCGCAGCGCCAGAGCCACCTGGTTGGCGGAGGTGGCCAGCGGCTGGTCGTCGCGGATGAAGCTCCAGGCCAGGATGGTCACCGGACCGGTGAGCATGCCCTTGAGCGGCTTGTTGGTCAGCGAGGCGGCGTAGGAAATCCACGGGACGGTAAAGGCCGCCGGACGGGAGACATCCCCCCAGAGGATCGAGGGGCGGGTGGCGCGCGATCCGTAGGACTGCACCCAGCCGTTCTCGGTCTCGGTGAAGCCATCGAAGTTCTCGGCGAAGTACTGGACCATGTCGTTGCGCTCGGCCTCGCCGTGCACCAGCACGTCCAGGCCCAGGCGTTCCTGCAGCTGCACGACGCGCTCGATCTCGGCCTTGAGGAAGCCGTCGTAGGCGGCGTCGTCGATGGTGCCGGCCTTGTGCGCGGCGCGGGCGGTGCGGACCTCGGAAGTCTGCGGGAACGAGCCGATGGTGGTGGTCGGCAGGGGCGGCAGCTCCAAGGCTCTTTCCTGGGCGGCCTTGCGGGTCTCGGCGTCGGAACGGGAGAAGTCGGCTGTGGTGAGGTTGGCCAGGCGCTCGCGCACCGAGGCCACGGTGGTCCCGGCGAATCCGGCGCGGTGCGCGATGGCCGATTCGGCGGCGGAGAGCTGGGCGGCGATCGCGGATTCGCCCTCGGCCAGGCCCTTGGCCAGGGTGATGACCTCGGCGACCTTCTGGTTGGCGAAGGCAAGCCAAGTGGGCAGGTGGGCCGGCAGGTTCGCTTCCTGGGTCACATCGTGCGGGACATGTTGCAGCGAGGTGGCGGTGCCCACGGCCAGGGTGCCGCCGGCCGTTTCGACCTCGGCGCGCAGCGCGGCGAGCGTGCCCAGCGAGGCCGCCAGGTCGTTGCGCCAGATGTTGCGCGAGTCCACGATGCCCGCGACCAGGGTGGAGCCGGCCAGATCGCCCAGGAATTGGGCGGTGGGCAGGGCGCCGCGGACCAGGTCGGCGTGTACTGCATCGACACCGGCGCGGGCCAACAAGCCCTGCGTGGCGCCCGGGCGGGTGATGTCCCCGGCGGTGCCGTAGCCCAGGGTCACGAACAGTGCGGGACGCTCGGTGGCGGTGGCCAGCTTGGAGTAGACGGTCTCGGCGAGCGCGCCGGGGACGGCCAGGGCGGCGCCGCGGTCGGTGACCAGGGCCGGCTCGTCCAGCTGCGCCCACGGTGCGCCGGCGGCGGCCAGGGCGGCAAGGATCTCGCCGTAGGCGTTGACCACTTCGTCAATGCGCGAGAGCGGGTCGAAGCCGGCGGGAGCGCCGTCCTCTGCCTTGGCCAGCAGCAGGTAGCTGATCGGGCCGACCAGGGTGGGGCGGATGGTGTTGCCATTGGCCGCATGTGCCGCGAAGGACTCGAGAAGGACGGCGGCGTTGGCCTTGATCGGGGTGGCTTCGCCGATTTCCGGGACCAGGTAGTGGTAGTTGGTGTCGAACCACTTGGTCATTTCCAAAGGCGCACGGGATTCGTCGCCGCGGGCCAGCACGAAGGAGCCTGCGGTGTCGATGGCGCCGTGCTCGCCTGCCAGGTCCGCGAAGCGGGTGGGCAGGGCCGAGAGGGCGACGGTGGCGTCGAGCACCTGGTCGTAGTAGGCGAAGTCGCCGGGCAGCGAGGCGTCATCGGGCTTGAGCCCGAGACCGGTGAGCTTGGCCAGGTTGGCGTTCTGCAGTTGGCGGGCCGCGGCGTGCAGCGTCGCCTCGTCGGTGCGTGAGGCCCAGTGCGCTTCGAGGGCCTTCTTGAGCTCGCGGTTGGGTCCGATGCGCGGGTAGCCGATGATGGATGCTGCCGGGAAGGATGGCTTCGTCATGATGGTTCTCCTGTTGTTCTGGCGTGGTGGAAAGTGGTGGAAAGGTGGGTGGGTCTAGACGGCGGCGCGGGTGGCCCAGGTGTTGCTGGCCTGCGCGCGGGTCCGCGGCAATTCGAGCTGCTCGATGACATCGAGGGAGCCGCGATGGTCGTTGAAGGTGTAGAGGTGCACGCCCGGTGCCCCGTCGTCGAAGGCCCGGCGGGCCAGGGTGACGGCGGCGTCCACGCCGATGCGGTGGCGCTCGGAATCCGAGCCGGCGGTTTCCAGCGCGTGTGCCAGGATCGGGTCCGGGGCAATCCCGGCCATCGAGGCCAGCCGGTTCAGGCGCCTGACCGAGTTCAGCGGGATGACGCCGGGGATGATCGGGATGGTGACCCCGGCGCGGCGGGCCGATTCCACGAGGTTGGTGTACTCATTGGCACGGAAGTAGACCTGGGTGATGGCGTAGTTGGCCCCGGAGCGCTCCTTGGCCAGCAATACCTCCACGTCGTGTTCGAAGGACGGGGATTCGGGGTGCCGGATCGGGTAGGCGGCGACACCCACCCCCAGTCTTCCCCCGGCCAAGGCGGCCGAGTGGTCGGCCTCGACCTCGCGGATCAGCTCGATCAGGTAGCGGGCGAAGGGGAATTCGCCGCGCCAGTCCTCGGGGTCCGTCGGCAGGTCCCCGCGCAGCGCCAGCACCCCGCGGACCCCGAGGGAAACGAAGTGGCGGATCAGGTTCTGCAGGGATTCGCGGCTCTCCCCCACACAGGTCAGGTGGGCCAGCGGGCGCAGGCGGGTGTTCTGGATCAAGTGCTCGATCAGCTCAAGCGACGCGTTCCGCCGTGCCGGGGACCCCGAATAGGTCACCGACACGTAGTCGGGATCCGTCGTCTCCAGGGCCCGGATGCTGTTGAAGATTGCCTCGGCGGCGTCGCGGTTCGCCGGAGGGTACAACTCATAGGACAGTGACGGCGGTGCGGCTGTCGTTCCAATACTCATGCATGTCTCCTCGTCGATTCGAGGGAGGCATCAGGGATCGCCACAAAAGCCCCAGGGAACCGTAACGGATCTCCTGCGGCGATGATGAGTGAACGCTGAAGCGGCTCCATCGCTTCTGGCAGTAGCACCCTCGCCGATCGGAGTCCCCGCGAGGGGAATCCATCGGACGATGGTTGCTGCGGCGTCAACGAGCCAGATCTCTCAGCCGCTCTTGATGGTTGATGTATTCATCTTGGAACAGGTTCGAGGGCACGTGCAAGGAGCGTGCCGGCACAGCCGTCACGAAGGGCAAAATCACTTCATGTGTCCACACGGCGTCATTTTCGCTGGTCCGCCGCGGTCACATTGTTACGGCCGTCCGTTCGCGTTTTTCGTTTCATCCTCGGGGATTTCCGGCACCGGCATGACGTCGCGGGACTTCCGTGAAGCCAATGTGACGCGAAGGAGTGGCGTGCTCGCGACCGGTTTCCGGTGCCGGGATCCGAGGGTGGGGGAATGGTTTTCACCCGTGGTGCCACGGTCTTGACGGACTGCCGGGGCGGAGTTGCGACCCCACCGCGATGACCCTGTTCCCTTTTTCGTGAAGCCGCTCCCCCTGCGCAGGGGGTTACTCGCCGGACGAGGCAGTACTTTTGTGCCCCTCGCGGATCGGGGCATTGTTCCCCGGGTTGCCCTGGCGGCGGTTCCAGTTCAGGCCGGAGAGCGACACCGCCAGGACAGAGGTAAGCACCAGGGCGGCGGCGGGAGCGGCGACCGTCCACGGCGCCCTTTCAACGTAGTTGATTCCCTCGGCCAGGATGAGCCCCCACTCGGGGGTTGGCTGCCGGGGCCCCAGCCCCAGGAATCCCAGTGAGGCCAGGGCCAGCGCGATCCCGGGAATCCGCAGCATGGCGTGCCTGAACACCGGACCAAGGATCGCCGGCAGGACATACCTGAACAGGATCCGGGCCGGGCCAACGCCCAGCACCGGAAGGATCTTCACGAACGGCCGGGCCCGCGCTTCCTGTCCCAGGGCCGCCGCGTGCGCCGCCAGCGGTGCCCAGCCCACCAATGCGACCGCGATCGCGGCGCCGAGCAGCGACGGACCGGTGACCACCGCGACCATCAGGCCCACCAGGATCGGCGGGGCGGCGTTGGCGACCTCCACCGGACCGGTTGCCGCATGCGGAAACAGCCCGATGACCAGCCCCAGGACCAGGCAAACCAGCACCACCAGCAGGGAAGTCCCCAAGGTCGACAGCGCACCATGCCCCACCCTGGCCAATAGGTCGCGTCCGCTGGCATCGGCTCCGAAGGGCAGGGCCAGGCTCGGGGCAGCCAGCCTCGCGTGCTCGGACGCGAACGGGTCGCGCAACAGTCCGGCTACGACCAAAAGCACCAGCGCCAAGGCCACGGCCAGCGGCAGGAGCATCTCCCGCCGGAGGGGTAAACGCATGGTCTCCGGCGCCGGAACCGTACCGGAGCGAAGTGCCCTGCCCAGCAACAGCAGGCGCACCGCAGCGCAGGCCGAACCCACGATGACGGCCAGCACCAACAGCGCCAGCACCCCGGCTTGCAGGGCCGGAATGTCCTGGGCGCTGGCGGCGCCCAGGATGGCCCGGCCCAAACCGGGGATCGCGAAGACCTTTTCCACAGCCACTGCCCCGCCGGTCAACCCGATCAGGACCAGGCCGACTTGGCTGGTCACCGATGGCATGGCCCGGCGCAGCACGGCCGCGGTGAGCTGGCCGCGGCGCGCCCCGGAGAGCCGCCAGGTCGCCACCCACTTCTCCGCGAAGGCGGCGCTGATGGCTTCGGAGGCCAGGCGCCCGATCAGCCCGCCGGCGGGCAACCCGAGGGAAAGCGCCGGCAGCACCGCGTGGTGCAGCCCCTGCCAGCCGTAGGGCGGGAACCACCCCAGCAAGACGGCTCCGACAATCAGCAGCATGGCGGCCAACAGGAATTCCGGCAGCGCCGTGATTCCCGCCGCAACGGCCCCGGATCCGCTGCCCGGCTTTCCGGCCAGACCGCGCGCCACCGCAGGGACGCACAGCAGCACGGCCAGAACTGCCGCCACCGCACATCCCATCAGGGTCAACGAGACGCCCAGGGCGGAGACAGTCCCGGGACCCACCGGGGTGTTGGTGATCCACGAGGTTCCCAGGTCGCCGTGGGCCACCCCGCCGGCCCAGGCCAGGAAGATCGCCACCGGGCCGCGGTCCAGGCCGAGCTCGTCGCGGATCATCGCCAGGGTTTCCGGTGTCGCTTCCCGATCCGCATAGCGGGCACGCAGGATCGTGTATTCGGGCTTGCTGCCCGATAGCCACGGCAGCAGGCCGATCACGACCGTCACCGCGGCAAGGGCCAGCAGGCGGGAAAGTGCGTTGATTGCCGGGGCCGTGCGTGCCATCAGTCGGCGATTCCCGTGCGGTTGGTGATCAGCGCACGTTCGCGGGGGTCGCGCTCAACATCGCGGACCCTGGCCGATTCGCCCTGGATGACGCGTTCGTGCAAAAGCGGCACTGCCGCGTCCTTGGAAAGGATCAGCGCCTCGGCGGCGGCAATGGCGGCCCGGCGTTCCCCACCGGGTGCCACGGCCGCGGCCTTGGCCAGGGCCGCGTCGACCTCGGCATCGCAGAACTGCGAGATGTTGAACGATCCCTCGCAGGAGAAATCGCTGTACATGTAGGCCACTGGGTCCCCGGAATCCAGCACCGTGGCGCGGGAGAGGATGAAGGCGTCGAACTTCCCGTCCAGGGCGTCGGCCTCGATGTGCTGGTATTCGCGCACATCCTGCTCCACGACAAAACCGGCGGCCTCGAGCTGCTGTTCCAGCGCGACGGCAACCTCGGGTAGTTCCGCCCGGTCGGTGAAGGTGCCCAGCGTGATCTTGGTTCCCTTCACAACGGAGGGCGCTGCACGGTTCCCCAGCACCTCGGTGTAGTTTTCGTTCGCGCGTTCGGCTGCCGCCCAGGGCAGTGCGGGGCCCAGCAACCCCTCGGCGATGTCGGCACGGCCCTCGTAGACCCGTTCGACCACGGTGGCCCGCTCGATGGCTTCCCGCGCCGCGGCCCGCACGGCCGGATCGGCAAAGGGGCCGGTGTCGTTGTTCAGGTAGAGGGTGTTGGTCCTGGGCATGGGAACTTCGTGGACCAGCGCGGGATCGATCTGGGCGACCTGTCCCACGGGGATGGTTTCCACGATGTCGGCGTTTCCGGTGCGCAGGGCCGCTGCGCGGGCGGTGCCGTCCGGGACGAATTGGACGTCCACCCCGGCGGCGGCGGCAGGTTCGCCCCAATAGCCATCAAAGCGGTCCAGGGTTGCGGAGCTGGTTCCGTCGAAGGAGGAAAGCACATACGGACCGGTGCCGGCCCCGGTCGGGACGACGACTCCGCCGGACTTGTAGGCAGAGGCCGCCAGGATGGACAGCTGCGGGCTGGAAAGCCGTTGCGGCAGCAGCGGGTCGGCAACCTCGGTGGTGACCACGACGGTGTTGGCGCCCTCGGCCTTGATGCCCAGCTCGACGCCGTCGAGGATGCGGGGCTTGGGGCTGGCATTCGCCGCGGTTTCCAGCGAAGCGGCGACCTGTTTGGCGGTTAGTGCGGTTCCGTCGTGGAATTCCACGCCCTGGCGCAGTTCGAAGGTCCAGGTCCTCTCACCCGTTTGCTCCCATGCGGTGGCCAGTGCGGGCTGGGCCTCTCCCACCTCGTCGAGGACCACCAGGGTCTCTGCCGCCTGCCAGCGGGAGAGCTTGAAGGCGTCATCGCTCAGCGGGGTCAGTCCCGAACGCGGCGGTTGCATCATGGCCACTTTGATGCGGGTGTCGTCTGCGGCGGCGCCCGCGTCGCCCGCGGCGAAGCATCCGCTCAGGGCCAGTGCCAGGGTAGAGGCCAGCACTGCTGTCGCGGCTGCTTTTGGGCGTGGAAGAACCATCTCGGTCTTACCTGTCTTTCGTGGTTGGGTGGTGACTGGATTTCGGGAAAGAGGGCGGTCAATGCCCGGGCACAAAGCGGCGGATGGCCACTGCGGAGGTTGCGGCCAGCAAGGCCAGTGCCGCCCAAGGGGCGGCCGCTGCCAGCGACGGCAGGTAGGCATGTTCATAGAGCGGACCCAATAGGGCATTTCCAGCCAGCACGGCCAGCCCCCCGCACGTGGCGAGCAGGCCGTAGTACGCCCCGGCGGGATGTCCGTTGGCAAAGCCGGCGACCAGGCCCAGGGCCGTAGGCGTCACGCACATGTGGCCCAGCGCCAGGGCAGTGACCATCAGTGCGGCGGGGGCGAGGGACGCGCCCTCCGGCGCCTCCCGTGTTGCCAGCACCGCCAAGAGCAAAAATCCCACGGCCTGCACGGAAAATCCGAGCGAGAGGGCCGTTTTGTCCCCGACGCGGCGCATGAACCCGGCAATGGGCCATTGCAGGGCCACGGTCAGAAGCGAAACGTAGACAAAGACCCCGGCTAGTGCCCCGACTCCGGCGCCGCTGCGTTCAAGTTCCACCGGCAACCCGAGGTAGAGCTGGTTGTAGGCGAGCAGGTTCACCGCGTAGAACGAGGCAAACAGCACAAACCGGCGTTCACGCAGGCACGCCCAGGTGCCTGCCCCCTCCCGATTCCCGACCCGTGAAATCGCTGTTTGGCCCCCGGCGTCGGTTCCCGGAATCCACCGCAGGAAGACCAATGCCATGACGGCAAAGATCGCCGCGCCGGCCAGCAGCGCGGCATCGATGCCGACACCGAGCAGCAAGGCACCGAGCACCGGGCCTGCCACTGCGCCGATTTCACCGAAAATGACCAGCAGCGCAAAAAGCGTCGGCTTGGCGCGGGTGCCGGCGTTCCCCGTCTCCATGGACCGGGCCGTGCCCACCAGGCTTTCGAGCGCCGGCGAGAACAGGGCTCCACCGACTCCAGTGATGATGGCACCGGCCAGGAACGAGGGAAAGTCCGCGGCCCAGGCCAGCACCAGATAGCCGGCAACCCGCACCAGGGTGCCGGAAACCATCAGCCGCCGCGCTCCCCACCTATCGGCCAGCACCCCTCCGATCAGGAACATCCCCTGCTGGGCGAAGGTCCTGGCCCCCAGCACCACCCCGATTGCCAGGGCACCCATGCCGAAGTCCCCGCGCATGCTCACGGCCAGGAAGGGGACAACGGAAAAGAATCCCACATTGAAAATCAGCTGGCTGGCCAGAAGCAGCCCGGGAGCGGGGCCTGTGCCCTGTACCCGGTCGGGCTCGCCGGCAAGGACGCGGGTGCCGCTCATGCGGCGCCCGTTCGGGTGCCCAATTGCGGGATGGCTGCCAGCAGCTCCCGGGTTGCCGGGTGCCGGGCAGTGTGGAACATATCGAGGGTGTCGCCCTCCTCCACGATGCGCCCGGATTCCAGCACCACGGTGCGGGAACATAGCCGGGACACGGCGGAGAGGTCGTGGGACACGAACAGCAGTCCCATTCCGTCCTGCCGGACCAATTTCTCCAGCAGCCCCAGCACCGCATCGCGAAGCGGCAAATCCAGCCCGCTGACGGGTTCGTCGGCCAACAGGATCGACGGCCCGGGAACCAGGGCCCGGGCGATGGCGACCCGCTGGTTCTGCCCGCCGGAGAGTTCGGCCGGCTTGCGTCCCAGCAGTCCGGGATCGAGTTCGACGCGTTCCAGGGCGCGATGGATCATTTGCCGGTGTTCCCCCTGGATGCGAAGTTGCCTCAGCGGCTCGAGCATCAGTTGTTGGACGCTCATGCGCGGGTCCAGGCTGCCGGCGGGGTTCTGCGGGACGTACTGCACGAACCGCCGGTACCACCGCAGAGAGGAAACCGGACCGGGAACCAGCGGGTTGTCATTGAACTGGACGGATCCGGAGTCCACCTTTTCCAGGGCGAGCAGGCACCGCACAAGCGTTGACTTTCCGGAGCCCGAGCTGCCCACCAAGCCTACGGCTTGGCCTGCTTCGATGCCGAGGTTGATCCCGCGCAGCGCCCGGTGGCCCTGACGGCTCCTCGGCCACCGGCCAGGATAGCCGTGGACCAGATCCAGGGCGCGCAATCGGGCCGTCATGCGGCCGCCACCTCGAGCGGAGGAGCGAAGGATGAGCGGGCCGAATCGACCATGGCAGCGGTGTAGGGATGCCGTGGCCGGGCGATCAACTCCGGCATGTGGGCCTCCTCGATTTTCCGGCCGTCCTGCAGCACGACCGCGCGGCCGCATATTTGCTCGGCAGCGGCCAGGTCGTGGGTGATCAGCAGCAGGCCACCCGCGGTGGAAGGGACCCCCGCCAGGATCTCGAGCACCCTGGCCTGGTTGACGACGTCAAGAGCCGTGGTCGGCTCATCGGCCACCAGGATGTCGGCCCGGCAGGCAAGCGCCAAGGCGATGCATACTCGTTGCAGCTGTCCGCCCGACAATTCCCCGCTGAAGCTGCGCAGCATGCGGTCCGCGTCGGCCAGTCCCACCGAGGCCAGCAGCTCACGGGAAATTTCACGCGCCTCGCGTCCCGAGAGCCCCGCGTTGCGCAGTGGCATGGCCAGCTGGCGGCCCAAGCGCACCAGCGGGTTGAGTGCTGCGGCCGGGTTCTGGTGGATCGCGGCGAATTCCCGCCCTGCGAGCCTTCGGCCCCGGAGCGGAATTTCCTTGCCGTTGACGCGCAGCATCCCCGTGGCCTCCATCCCGGCCGGGAGCTGCCCCAGCAAGGCCGCCGCCGTGAGGGACTTGCCGGATCCGGAGGACCCCAGCAATGCCAGTTTCTCCCCGGGTTCGATGCTGAAGTCCAGCCCCGCGACCAGGGGTTTCCCGTGCAGGGAGATGGTGAGGCCTTGGACGAGCAGGGCAGTCATAAAGTGCGGGCTTTCGTGTGGCGGTTCGGATGGCAAACGCTATTGCAACTAACAATCATTCTCGTTAAGAGCTCGATCGAATATTACCCCATGCAGGACACGGCTTCCGAAACGACCGCTCACGGAACTCCCTAGCGGGGGGATTTTCGTCCGTGAGCCTGGCGTCGCAGGTTCGTTGCGCCCACGAACACGAAATTGCTTCGCGAACGGAGACAAGACGGTGTCAGCACGGCCCTGACCCGTTCAAGAAGATGGGGGGCAGTGGCGGATGGCGCCGTGCGGCCACGTTCCGCGGATTCCGGTGCCGCGTCGCAGGGTTCCTGCGCCCCGGATTCCACTAGATGAGTCAGTCCTAATTGACGCTTGGAACGAGACAGGGTCCGGGAACTTGTTCCCGGACCCTGTTAATCGCTGGCGGAGAGTGCTAAGTCTCGTATGTGAACCCAAAACTCAACACTCTCCTGACCACACTCTACGTCCTACTCACCGATCGTGTCCTGCCGGATTTGGGATACGACCGCTCGAGCAAACCCGGCCGCAAGGCCATCTTGAGCGATGCCGAGCTGCTGTGCCTGGTCGTGGCCCAGCACCTGCTGCACGGGCACTCCTCCGAATCGCGATGGGTCCGCTACGCCCGCACCCACCTGCGGGAACTGTTCCCCGGCATCCCGCAGCAATCCGGCTACAACAAGCGCGTGCGCGCCGCCGGAACCCTGATCAGTGCGGTGATCACCGCCCTGGCCAAAGACACCGAATCCTGGCACGAGATCCTCCGCCTGCTGGATTCGACCCCCGTCCCGTGCGGCACCAGCCGCGAAACAGTCAAGCGCTCGGACCTGGCCGGGCACGCCGGCTACGGATACTGCGCCTCGCATTCGCGCTACTTCTGGGGCTTTCGCCTGTACCTAGTCAGCACCCCCGAGGGCATGCCGGTGATCTGGGGACTGGCCAACCCCAAGCTCGGGGAACGCGAGGTCACCGAGGCCCTGCTGCGCCACGACCACCATCTGGTCCGCGACGGGCAGGTCATCCTTGCCGACAAGGGTTTCGCCGGAAGGGACTTTGAGCGGTTCATCGCCGAGGACCTCGGCGCCAACCTGGTGCGGCCGGACCGCAAGGACGAAAAGCCCAGGTTCGGGAAGTTCGGCGGCATCCGCCAGTGGATCGAGTCCGTCTTCGACAGCCTCAAGGGCCAGCTCGGGCTCGAACACCACGGCGCCAGAACCCTCGAAGGTCTCTACGCACGCGTCGCGTCAAAGCTCCTGGCCCTCGCGGCAGGAATCTGGCACAACTGGAAAACCAACGCACCCCGCAAACGCTCCCTCACCGCCTACGACCACTGAAATGATTAGGACTTAATCATCTAGGCTGGTGCGCACCATGGACTACAGGAATACCACCCACCAGACCGGCGGCCGGGAACGGGCGATTGGCGAAGATTCGCGGCCCGGGGAAGACGAATTCCGCGTCGACATCGAGCGCATCCGCTTCTCCCCTTATTTCTCGCGGCTCTCGGCGGTCACCCAGGTGATCCCGCAGGCCGGCGCCGGCACCGTGGTGCACAACCGGCTCACCCACTCGCTGAAGGTCTCCGCGGTGGCACGCTCCATTGCCATCGGGTTGCGCAATGCCGACGAGCCCACGCGCACGCTGGTGGCCGATCTCGGCGGCTGCGATCCCGTCGTGGTGCAGGCGGCCGCTGCCGCCCACGACCTGGGCCACCCGCCCTTTGGGCATCTGGGCGAACAGGAACTGGACCGGGCGGCCCGTCAGATCCTCGGGTTGCCCGACGGGTTTGAGGGCAACGCCCAAAGTTTCCGCATCCTCACCGCGCTGGACAGCTGCGACGCGAGCCCGCGCGGGCTGAACCTGACCCGTGCTGTGCGTGCGGCGGTGCTGAAGTACCCCTGGACCCGCAACGAATGGCGTTCCCTGCCGGCTCGGTCCCCGGAACTTCTGCCGCGCGGCGTGGGCCTCGGCGATGGAAACGCCGCCTTGAAATACTCGGCCTACGACATCGAGGCCGCCGAGATGCGTGACGTTCTTTCCGTTTTCCCGCAGATCGCCGAGCACCAACAGACCCTGGAATGCTCGGTCATGGACATCGCCGATGACATCGCCTACGCGGTGCACGACCTGGATGACTTTTATCGTGCAGGGGTGCTGCAGTATTCCCCGGTGTCCGCCGAGCTGCGGCACTGGCTTGATTCCGGCGCCGAGTTGGCCAGGCTCGATGTGTGCGAACTGGACCAGCGCCTGCCCGGCCACGGGCTCGAGCGCACTTGGCGGCGGGTTGCCGCCAAAGACCCGTGGATAGCCAATGCCGACGCCTTCCGCGCCTCGGTGCAGCGCGTTGGCCATGACCTGGTCGAAGGGCTGCTGTCCCTGCCCTATGACGGCGGACTTGACGCCGACCGCGCAGTCACCGCCTTCACCCGGCGCTGGATCGACAGGCTCCAGGCCTCGATCGCGGTGGAGAAGGACCCCGTGATTCGCAGCGGGCACGTCCGCTTGGCTGACGAGGCCTGGCACGACGTGGTGGTGCTCAAGTTCGTGCACGAGCGCTTTGTTCTGGAACGCTCCGACCTGGCGCTATACCAGCGCGGACAGACCCGCATCATCAGGTCGCTGGCCGAGGGCCTGGCCGCGTGGCTGGATGATCCACAGGATGCAGCCCGCGCACCGCGCAGGCTGCTGGACTCCGTCGAGGCGGCAACCGGCGAATACCGCCAGCTCTATTCCGAGACCTCCGGACCGCTTCCGGATTCCTCACGCAGGGAGATCGAGCGGCTGGGACGGGCCCGGGCCATCGTCGACTACATTGCCTCGTTCACCGACGCGCAGGCCGCCTCCGTCAATGCCCTGCTCACCGGCACCTCGGAGAGCATCTGGGAAGTCGGACGCGGGTTGTAGATGCGTGACAGCCGTTCAATCGCGGAAGGCGGGAGAAAAATGGTGGATGTTTTCTCCCGCCTTCGACACTGATGAAAGAAGTTCCATGGACTGCGTGATGCCGTTGCGGATCTTGGAAGCCGTGAGGCTGCTGCACCGCATGGGCTATGGCGGGCTGAGATTCAATCCCGGGCTCAGCGCCTCGGGCATGTTCTGGCGCATCGCGCTGTTTTCCCAGGATTCACTGGATGTAAGCGGGGATGCCACTGAGCCAATCGGGGATGAACAGTGCCTGCGCTATTCAAATGGCGAAGGATACGAATTCAATGCACGTCAGTTCCCCGAAGACGTCGGCCATGTCACGGTCGCCGAGGAAATCCTCGCCGCATTGCCCAAACTGCAGCGAAGCGATCCGCGGAATGCCAATGATCGGGCGTACACGGAATGGTTTGCACGTCTCCTTCCGTTGGTGAAGAGCACATCCGGCCTGCCGATTGCCTACTGGGACTCCTATGGAGAGGACAAGGGTTGGAAGCTGGCATGGCCCGTTGACCGGTATGTGGAGTCACCGCCCGACAACCAGGCAATTCCCACACCGAAAAAAGACGAGCACTATGTCCTTGGGCTATGCGACGAGATCTTGGGCGAAGGACATGTCAGCCAGATGACGTTCGGATGGTTGCGTGGCGATCCTTCGCTGGCCACCGGCAAGCGCTCGAAGCTCCCGGTCGACGGCTTTTGGCGTACGCACGGGATCGTCGTGGAATTCCACGAGCGCCAACACAGCGAACCTGTTCCGTTCTTCGATGACAAGATCACGGCAACGGGAATGACCCGCGGCGAACAGCGCAAACTCTATGACCGTCGCAAAGCTGAACTTATCCCCCAAAACGGGTCGATATTGATAGTGATCGAGCAGAGTGATTTCCCACTGCAGAAAAACAAGATCGCCCGCGACCATGACCGGGACCTGCGCATCGTCAGGCGCCGTCTCTCCGCATTCCTACGCTGAATGCACGAATGCCGCGTAACCACTTTGCAGTGGTTACGCGGCATTCTTTTCCCAGTGAGACTACTTCTTGAGCAGTTCCAGTGCGGTGTTCAACGTCGTGGACGGACGCATGATGGCTGCGACCTTCTCCTCGACCGGGCGGTAGTAGCCACCCAGATCGACAGGGGCACCCTGCACGGCGGCGAGCTCGGCCACGATGGCTTCCTCGTTGCCGCCCAGTGCCTCGGAGACGGCCTTGAAGGCAGCTGCCAGCTCGGTGTCCTTGGTCTGTGCCGCCAGTTCCTCTGCCCAGTACTTGGCCAGGTAGAAGTGGCTGCCGCGGTTGTCCAGCTCGCCGGCCTTGCGCTTGGGCGACTTGTTCTCCAGCAGGAAGGTGCCGGTTGCGGCATCCAGGGTGTCTGCCAGGATCTGCGCGCGAGCGTTGTCCGAGGTGTTGGCCAGGTGCTCGAAGGAGACGGCCAGGGCCAGGAACTCGCCCAGGGAATCCCAGCGCAGGTGGTTTTCGTTCACCAGCTGCTGCACGTGCTTCGGGGCCGAGCCGCCGGCACCGGTCTCGAACAGTCCGCCACCGGCGATCAGCGGCACGATGGAAAGCATCTTGGCGCTGGTGCCCAGTTCGAGGATCGGGAACAGGTCGGTGAGGTAGTCGCGCAGCACGTTGCCGGAAACCGAGATGGTGTCCTCGCCGCGGCGGATGCGATCGATGCTGTACTTGGTGGCATCGACCGGCGAGAGGATCTCGATGGTCAGGCCCTCGGTGTCGTGGTCCTTCAGGTACTCGTTGACCTTGGAGATCAGCACGGCGTCGTGCGCGCGGGTCTCGTCCAGCCAGAACACGGCAGGGGTGGCCGAGGCGCGGGCGCGGTTGACGGCCAGCTTGACCCAGTCGCGCACCGGCACGTCCTTGGTCTGGCAGGCGCGCCAGATGTCACCCGGGAAGACCTGGTGTTCGATGAGCACGCCGCCGGTGGCGTCCAGGATCTGGACGTGGCCGGCTGCCTTGATCTCGAAGGTCTTGTCGTGGGAGCCGTATTCCTCGGCAGCCTGGGCCATCAGGCCGACGTTCGGGACGGTGCCCATGGTGGTCGGATCGTAGGCACCGTTGGCGCGGCAGTCGTCGATGACGACCTGGTAGATGCCCGAGTAGGAGGAGTCCGGCAGAACTGCCAGGGTGTCGCGTTCCTTGCCCTCTGCATCCCACATGTGCCCCGAGGTGCGGATCATGGCGGGCATGGAGGCATCGACGATGACGTCCGAGGGTACGTGCAGGTTGGTGATGCCCTTGTCGGAGTCCACCATGGCTACTGCGGGGCCCTCTTCCAGGCCCTTGGCGATCAGTGCCTCGACGCCGGCGCGCACCTCGTCGGAGAGCTCGTCGAGCCCGCCGAGGATGGCGGCAAGGCCGTTGTTCGGGTTCAGGCCTGCTGCTTCAAGCTGCTCGCCGTAGGTCTCGAACAGCTCGGAGAAGTAGGCCTTGACGACATGGCCGAAGATGATCGGGTCCGAGACCTTCATCATGGTGGCCTTCAGGTGTGCGGAGAACAGCACGTCTTCGGCCTTGGCACGGGCAACCGCGTCCTTGAGGAACTTGTTCAGCGACGCGGCGTGCATGACGGTGCCGTCGATGATTTCGTCCTTCAGCACCGGCAGGGCCTTCTTCAGGACTTTGACATTGCCGTCTTCGCCGACGAAGCGGATCGAGAGGTTCTGGGGGTTGTCGATGACAACGGACTTCTCGTTGGCACGGAAGTCATCCTCGGTCATGGTGGCGACGTTGGTCTTGGAGTCAGCGGACCAGGCACCCATGGTGTGCGGGTTCTTGCGGGCGTAGTTCTTCACGCTCAACGGTGCGCGGCGGTCGGAGTTGCCCTCGCGCAGCACCGGGTTCACGGCGGAACCCTTGATCTTGTCGTAGCTTGCGCGAATTTCGGTTTCCTCGTCCGAGGACGGGTTGTCCGGGTAGTCCGGAAGCGCATAGCCGGCGGCCTGCAGTTCGGCAATGGCTGCCTTGAGCTGCGGGATGGAGGCCGAAATGTTCGGCAGCTTGATGATGTTTGCATCCGGGCTCTTGGCCAGGGCGCCGAGCTCGGCCAATGCGTCGGGAATCTGCTGCTCTGCAGTGAGGTGGTCGCCAAAGGCGGAAATGATGCGGCCGGCCAACGAGATGTCGCGCGTCTCGATCTCTACACCCGCGGTCGAGGCGTATGCTTCGACAATCGGCAGGAACGAGTGGGTTGCCAGCATCGGAGCTTCGTCGGTGTGGGTATAAATAATCTTGGCCATAGGTGCGGCGTCTCCCTGAACGGTCTTCTCGGATATGAATGGTCCGACTTGATCTCAACAGCCCTAACTTACCCGATTTACTGCGCCCGGACACTTTTTGTGGCGAGACTCCCCTTCTCCCCCGGACCCTTTTCACCCCGAAAAGCCGGGCCAATCGAGACCGCGGCGGCACACCCGCGTTAAGTTAACCCCTCATAACTGAACCGCGGATACCCCTCCCTCAGGTGCCTGGGAACAGCTTCCCCAGCTCACGGACGGTTTCATCGAAGAGCGCCAGCGGATCGGAGTCCACCCCGTCGAATTCCTGGCGGGCGAATGATTGCCAGGCTACCCGCCAAGCGGCCGTCACCACCTCGGCAACCAGGAGCGCCTGGATCGGCCGCAGCGGGCCCCGTTGCGCCAACGACGCACTAAGCCCCTCGACAAGGTTTCGCTCCTGGCGCGTGGCAACCCGCATCATCTCCGGTTCCTGGACCATCAGTCGGGAAATCCTGCGGAAGTCGCTCTCTGCCACCTCCAGGGCGAAGAGCTCGCGGCACACGGCCAACAGGTCACCCAGGATCCCGGCGGCATTGCCATGCCGGCTTTCGCAGGCCACCAGGGCGTCGATCAGGCCCTGCTGGCCGGGCATGAGGGCATGTTCCTTGGACGAGTAGTAGCGAAAGACGGTGCGCTCGGAAATGCCCACGCGTGCGGCGATGTCGCCGATCGTGGTGGCATCCATCCCCTTCTCTTCCACGAGGTCCAGCGTGGCACCCTGGATCTCGCGCAGCATTTGGGCGCGATGCTCTTCACGGATACCCATGGCTCAGCTCTTTTCTTGAATCGGAGGCGCTCCCGGATAGGCGCGGGGCTCACCACACTATATTTCATGTCACACTATGACAGAATTTGCTTACCAAAGCTGTCAGACCATGACATGATTTTCTTCGTTCAAATCTTACAGAAGAGGTAGCTTCCGATGGCTCTGTCCACAGAAGACACGATTTCCCCGCCGGCAGCTCCTGCGCGGCAGGCTCCGCCCACCCTGCCCACCAAACAACTCGTCGGCATCATCGGCTCCCTCGCGCTCGCCGCGTTCCTGATGATCCTGAACGAAACGGTGCTCAGCGTCGCCCTCCCGGCGATCATGGTGGACCTTTCCGTGTCGGCAGCCGCCGGCCAGTGGCTGACCACCGGTTTCCTGCTGACAATGTCCGTGGTCATCCCGACCACAGGCTATCTGTTGCAGCGCTTCAGCTCCCGGAGCCTATTCATTTTCGCGCTGTCCAGCTTCCTGGTCGGCACCTTGCTCGCGGTCTTCGCGCCAAGCTTCGCGGTGCTGTTGGTCGCCCGCATCATCCAGGCCATCGGCACCGCCATTGTGCTTCCGTTGCTGATGACCACCACCCTGATGCTGGTGCCCGTGCACAAGCGCGGCGCCATCATGGGCCTGAACTCGATCGTCATCTCTGTCGGTCCCGCCATTGGACCGACGGTTTCCGGCGCAATCGTCAACGCCTTCACCTGGCACTACATCTTCATCCTGATGGCACCGCTGGCTGTGGTCATCCTGGTCCTGGGGATCATCTTCATCAAGCTCCCGTCCCACGCCCGCAAGATTCCGCTCGATGTCCTTTCGGTCGTGCTTTCCGCGCTTGCCTTCGGCTTCCTGGTCTACGGCATCTCCAGCCTTGAGCACGCCGCCGACAACCTGGTCGTCACCGTCGCTTCCTTCGCCATCGGACTGGTCGCCCTGGCTTTGTTCATCAAGCGCCAGGTTCGGCTGACCCGCGTCGGCAAGGAGCTGCTGAACCTCACTCCCTTCAAGACCCGCACCTTCACCTTCTCGGTGGTGATGATCATGATCGCGATGGGCACCCTGCTGGGCACCATCGTGATGGTCCCGATCATCCTTGAATCCGGTGCCGGCTTCACCACCCTGTCCATCGGCATGATGCTGCTCCCCGGCGGTCTGGCCCAGGCGGTCGTTGCACCGATCTTCGGGCGCATCTACGACCGTTTCGGTCCCCGCCCGGTCCTCATTCCGGGAGCCGCCATGCTGGCGCTGGGCCAGTGGATGTACGTCACCGTGGATTCCGAGACCGCGCTGTGGATGTTCATGGTCAACCACATCGTCTTCTCCATCGGCCTGGCCCTGCTGATGACCGGTCTGATGTCATCGGCCCTGGCCACTGTTGAGCCTCGCCTCTACGGCCATGGCTCGGCCATTTTCACCACCGGCCAGCAGCTCGGCGGTGCCATCGGCACCACCATTTTCGTGACAGTCATGTCGCTGCTCGCCGGTTCCAAGATGGAAGCAGGTTCGGATCTGGCCCACGCGCTGTTCTCCGGCGCGCACGTTGCCTTCATCGTCGGCGCCGTCCTGGCCACCGTTGGCCTGGTGATCTCCCCCTTCGTCAAGGTGGACAAGCAGCGATAGCGGCAGCATCGACCAAAGAGGCTGAACTCAGGCCCCGGGCGAACCAATCGTCCGGGGCCTCGGCACACCCTGAATCTTCGTGTCCTCTTTCCCTATCGGCACGGGACGCCGACCGGGGATCTTGAACGGATTACCATGGTGGGCGCATTGGGCCGGGGCATGCCCGGGTGACGGAGTCATGTCCCACAAGGCTTCAGGCTTCCTGGGACCCTAAAGGCGTCCTACAATGCTGAAACGATCCAGATCACCAAGGCAATGGCCACCAGAACTCCCACGATTGTCCATACAAGGCCGCTTCCACGCATGTCCTTCACTTCCATTCTCTTGGTTGGTACCTCTCATCATCGGCTTACGAAACCCGCATATCAAGGTTTTGCACTGTGGTGCGCATGGCGCTCAACCTGATTTCACCGACACAGTGGATCGCTCGTTTTCCTCACCATCGCATGACGCGATCTGCTCTCTTGGCGCGATGCTGCGGGCTGTGCGGATCGGGATAACCTCGACCAGTGACCGAATCCGCCGCGCGGGTTCGGTGATGCATGGCAAGTTCCTGATCGACTGCCAGAACCGATGTGCTCGGACAAGTGAACGTTGAGACCAAGTACCTCCCGGCAAACCAGGCAAACGGTGTGGAGACCAGCTCGGGAAATTGAAGAAGGCATTTGTTCGGGACCATATGTCTTCCGGTTTCCCCGCATCCAAACGACGGCTTAAACGGAAAGCTGCCGCCGGCGTTTGCCCCTGAAGGCGAAACGCCGGCGGCAGCCGGATCACTTGTTCCTAGTGGAAGAAGTGGCGTGCTCCGGTGAAGTACATGGTGATGCCCGCTGCGTTTGCTGCAGCAATGACCTCTTCATCACGGACCGAACCGCCGGGCTGCACCACTGCGCGCACACCGGCGTCCAGCAGGATCTGCAGGCCGTCGGCGAACGGGAAGAACGCATCCGAGGCTGCAACGGCGCCCTTGGCACGCTGTGCCGAGACGCCCTCGGCGCCCGAGGCCCCGCCCGCGGCATCCACGGTGGACTCGACGGTGACGCCCAGGGTGTTGGCGCGCTCGACCGCAAGCTTGCAGGAATCCACGCGGTTGACCTGGCCCATGCCGATGCCCACGGCGGCGCCGTTGTTGGCCAGCAGGATGGCGTTGGACTTCGCGGCACGCACAGCGGTCCAGGCGAAGGCCAAATCGGCCAGGGTGGCCTCGTCGGCAGCCTCGCCGGCCGCAAGGGTCCAGTTCGCCGGGTCGTCGCCGTCGGCGTCGACCTTGTCGGACACCTGGACCAGCACGCCGCCGGAAACCTGGCGGATTTCGGCCGGGTAACGGCCGTAGCCCTCGGGCAGTGCCAGCAAGCGGATGTTCTTCTTCTTGGAGAGGATCTCCACGGCTTCGGGTTCGAAGGCCGGAGCGATGACGACCTCGGTGAAGATGTCCTTGACCGTGTTGGCCATGCCCGCGGTCACGGTGCGGTTTGCGGCAATGACGCCGCCGAAGGCCGAAAGCGGATCGGTGGCGTGCGCCTTGGCGTGCGCGTCGGCGATCGGGTCCGCGGCATCGGCGGAGGCCACTGCGACGCCGCAGGGGTTGGCGTGCTTGATGACCGCAACTGCCGGTGCATCGAAGTCGAAGGCGGCGCGCAGCGCTGCATCGGCGTCGACGTAGTTGTTGTAGCTCATGGCCTTGCCGTGCAGCTGGTCGGCCTGGGCGATGCCCGCCGGGGCGGCCTTGTCCACGTAGAGGGCTGCCTGCTGGTGCGGGTTTTCGCCGTAGCGCAGGACCTCTGAGCGTTCCAGGGCCAGGCCCGAGTACGCGGGCCAGTCGATGACTCCGTCGCCGTCCTCGTCGAGGAACTGTGCCGCGGTCCACGAGGCGACAGCGGTGTCATAGGCGGCGGTGTGTGCAAAGGCCTTGGCGGCCAAGCGCTGGCGGGACTTCAGGTCGAAGCCGCCGGCCGCGGCCGCCGCAATGACGGCGCCGTAGGCGGCGGGGTCCACGACGATGGACACGGCGGCGTGGTTCTTGGCCGCCGAGCGCACCATGGCAGGGCCCCCAATGTCGATCTGCTCCACGACGTCGTCCATGGCGGCGCCGGAGCGCACGGTGTCGACGAATGGGTAGAGGTTCACCACTACCAAGTCGAAGGCCTCGATCTGCATGTCTTCGAGGGTCTTCATGTGCTCCGGGACGCGGCGGTCGGCCAGGATGCCGCCGTGCACGCGCGGGTGCAGGGTCTTGACGCGGCCGTCAAGCATCTCCGGCGAGCCGGTGACTTCCTCGACCTCGGAGACCGGGATCCCCGCGGCCGCAATGCGCTTGGCGGTGGAGCCGGTGGAAACCAGTGCGACGCCTGCCGCATGCAGGCCCGCTGCCAGCTCCTCCAATCCGCTCTTGTCGTAGACGGAAATCAGTGCCCGGCGAATCGGGACGCGATCAAGGACGGTCTGGCTCACAAAAGTCTCCCAGGGTGCGGTTTGAGGGGGGTGCTATGCCCCATCTTATCCCGCACCCAGTTGGGGGACTTCTTGTGTGGCGCGGTGGTTACTTGATCATCTCCCCCGCGGGAGTGACTACGTACCAGACGTCGTTCAGGCCCTGGCCCAATACATCGCCCGGCTTGGTGTCCTTGGCGAAGTAGTACAGCGGCATGCCGTTGAGCGTGAGGTGCTTCTCACCCTCGGGGCTGTCGATGGTCCCGACTTCGCCGGTGACGCCCTCCACCACGGGGGTGTCTCCGCTGGCCACCGCGATCGGCCATGCGACCAGGCAGTCGCCGGTGCACGCGCTGGTGGTGGTGTCCTTCTTGTCCTTGGTGAAGTAGTAGAGGCTCATCCCTTCACCGTCCACGACAATGGTGCCCAGGCTGGATTCGCCGGTCATCAGGTCGGGCGTTGAAGCCGCAGGGCTCGAAGCCGCGGCACTGGTCTCGGCCGGCGCCGTCGTTGCCGCCGTGCCCGGGGCTGCCGGAGAGTCGTCGTCGCCGGAAGCACAGCCGGAAAGCAGCAATGCGGCACCCAGCAGGACCGCAGCTGAAGACGCGAACGCCTTGTGATGAATACGGTTCATGATGCAATTCCTTACACTCGAAGGGCGAAACGGCACCCCGATTCCACGGGGCCAGAGCGCCCCGGGGAACATTCGGGCAGAACCGAGAGGGAACTCTTACCAGCTAAGACGCATCGACCGGGGACAAGGTTCATGCTTTTCAGAACTTTTTTTGCGCATACTTGAATCATGGTTGAACCGTTTGCAGTCCCGATGCGTCTCAGTTGGTGACCCGATGTTTCCGAAACGACTCACTGGAGCCCATGTGCCACTCGATGCGCAAGTGGTGTCGGACATCTACCGCGACCACGGAGACGCCCTGCGACGCTTCGTCCTGCGTGTAGCCAACGACCGGGACGAGGCCGACGACGTCGTGCAGGAAACCGTGCTCAAGGTGTGGAAGACCGCACCGGAGCTGACCGGTTCGCTGCGCAGCTACCTGTTTGCCACCGCCCGCAACGTGATCATCGACAGACACCGCCGGGCCGCGGCGCGGATTTCCGCAACCGCGCTCGGCGCGCAGGATCCGGAAGGCCCGGGCGTGCCTGTGGGCATGGAAGCTGTTTTGGACAGAATTCTCATGGAGGAGGCTTTGCTGCGTTTGACCCTCGAACACCGGCAGGTGGTGATCCACATGCATTATCTGGGCTCCACCGTGGCCCAAACGGCATCGAGCCTGGGGATCCCCCAGGGCACGGTGAAATCACGGGCGTACTACGCCATGCGGGCCCTGCGCGGGATCCTGGCGGAAATGGGAGTGGAACAGTGAACGAGCACATGAACCTGGGTGCCTACGTGCTGGGCGGACTCGACGCCGACGAGACACGGGCCTTCGAGGCGCATCTTGCCGGCTGTGGGCAGTGCCGCCAGGAACTCTCCCTCTTCGCCCCGGTGTCGACGAGGCTTGGCGCTTTGGACGCGCAAGACGCCCGCGCCTTGCTGTTCGGGGACCACGCCATCCCGGAGGAAGGCCCCGGAGCCAGTCTCCTGGACCGGTTGCGGGAGAGGCGGCGAACCCGGCGGATCCTGTTGGGGTCGGCGGCAGCGGCGGCTGTCGCTGCATCAGTTGCCGGAGGCGTCTTCCTGGCACCCGTGCTGCGACCGGCACCGGCCCCGGATGCCACCTACGAGGTGGTCTCGGCAGCGGGACCGCGCGTGGACCTGGGACTCAATGCCAAGGCCTGGGGCACCGAGCTCCAATTCAGGGGAACCGAGTTGCCCACCAGCGGGACGCTGTCCTTGTGGGTGGTGGACGAATCGGGGGAAGTCGACCGTGCCAGCTCCTGGAACGCCACCAAGACGGGCACTGCCCGCGTGAGCGGCGCGGTGCCCACCGAAATGGGGAGAATTTCTGCGATCCAGCTGCGCGACGTGGACTCCAGGATCCTCGCGGAGCTCAAGCTTCCCGGGGATCCTTCGAGCCTGTCGAGCTAATGCGCGAGTTCCGGGAAGTGCTTGGCCAGCTGGGATTCAGTGAGGCACCTGCGCAGGAGCGCATCGCCGTGCTCCTCGTCGGAGAGGTAGACCACCACATCCGAGTTTCGACCCACGGCCAGGGCGGAGCGCAGTGACTCGGTGACGCGGATGAGCATTTCGTAGTACAGGCGGTTGGTCCGTTCCCATCCGTGGTCCTTGGCCACGTCGGTCAACGCCTGGCTCCACAGCGCCGTGGCCGATTCGTCAAAGAGCTCGATGGGGCTCCACTGCCAATCCGAGGGGTTCCACTTTGAGGAATAGTAGCCCTGTTCGGCATCGGAGGTCAGGGCGTCGAATTCCTTGAGCACCGCGTCAATGTCTTCGTCGTCGTCATCCTCGTCCACGTAAACGTCGTCATCCTCGTCGTCATCGTCCGAGTCATCGTCATTGGTGTCGTCGTTGTCATGCAGATGGACGTCCCGGTCGGACCCGTCATCGTCGGCATCGGGGCGTTCTTCGAAGTCTTCGGCTTCGTCCTCGTCCTCGAAGTCCTCGGCATCCGGTTCCTCGACGTTGACGCTGAGGGCACGGGTCAGGGCTTCTTCGGAGTTCAGTGCGAGCACGGGCAAATCGATGTGGTCGGTTTCGTCGGCGCTCACCCCGTCGAGGGCAATGGCATAGAACACTTCGTCCGGGTGACGGTCAATTATTTCCTCCGCCTGGCGAAGAGCCGACACCCGTATCGCCTCTTCGAGAGCGGTCCAATCTACTCCCATATCCAGAGCCTACCCCGGGTTGCCCCGCACCGGAACAGCCCCGGCACAAGGGGCTTCGCCGAATTTTCCCGGGCCGAAAAGATGCCGATCCACGAAACGCCAAGCCACAAAATGTCAAGGGCTATTCTGTGGTTTGCCGATTCAGCGCGTAGCGTTGTTGCTGGCGCCGGAGCACGTTTTCCGCCGGTGCCGCAATTGCCACATTGTTGCCGCGGTTGGACCCGTCCCGCGCCAGACCGCTCCTGTCCGAAAGCCAAGCCCAGATGAACAATTACTTGAAGCTACCCACCGGCGAGTCGGTCGTCCAGAACCTCCCGTGGAAGTGGGGCGTGCAAGGGAAGATCTTCATCATTGGCGGACTCGGGTTCATGTTCGACGCCTGGGATGTCACGCTCAATGGCGCCTTGATCCCCTTGGTCGCCGCGGAGTGGGGCCTGGACAGGACCACCGCGGCGCTGCTGGGCACCGGAAACCTGCTGGGCATGGCCCTGGGCGCCTTCCTCTGGGGAACCATCGCGGACAAGATCGGCCGTAAGAAGGCCTTTACCTGGACACTGTTGATCTTCTCGATCTTCACCGTTGCCGGCGCCCTGGCCCCGAGCTTTGCATGGTTTGTGGCCTTCCGCTTCATCGCCGGGGTGGGACTGGGCGGCTGCATCCCGGTGGACTACGCTCTGGTGGGTGAATTCACGCCCGCCAAGCAACGCGGCCGGGTACTCACGGCCATGGACGGCTGGTGGCCGGTGGGCGCAGCCCTCTCATTCTTCATTTCCGGTTGGGTCCAGGCGACCACCGGAAACTGGCGGCTCATCCTGGCAGTCATGGTGCTCCCTGCATTGATGGTCTTCTGGGTCCGCCGCAGCGTTCCGGAGTCCCCGCTCTATCTGGTCCGCAAGGGCCAGCGGGATGAGGCGGCGAGGGTCATTGACGACCTGGTCGCCCGCACCGGGGTACCCGCACAGTCCTACACCCTTCCGGAACCGGAGGCCGCCCCTCGATTGTCCCCCGGCTCCTGGCTTGAGCAGCTCGTGAAGATCTGGCGTTTCAGCCCACGGATCACCCTGGTTTCGTGGTCGCTGTTCCTAACCATCCTGCTGGTCTACTACCTGGCCCTGACGTGGATGCCGTCGATCCTGGCGGACACGGGCATGGTGCAGTCCACCGCGTTCTTCATGACGTCGGTGATGGCCCTGATGGGCCTGATCGGCGTGGTCATTGCCGCACTGTTGGTGGAGCGGGTCGGCCGCAAGTGGTTGCTGGGCATCACCGGTCCGTTGTCAGCCCTCATCCTGGTCATGGTCGCGGTGACACTCAATGCACCCGCGTTGGCGCTGCTCTGGTTGCTGGTCTTTGGTGTAGTCGTACAGATCGCCATCCCGGTGCTGTACGCCTACGTGTCCGAGCTTTACCCGACCGAGCTGCGCGGGTCGGGCTTCGGCTGGGCATCTTCGTTCAGCCGCCTGGGCGCCGGATTCGGACCGCTGCTCTTCGCCTCATTGTGGCCGGTGGTTGGACTGGGCAATTTGTTCATGGCGGCAGGGGTCCTGGTGCTGGGCGCTGTCATCCTGATGGCATTCTTCGCCCCCGAGACCAAGGGCCGGGCCCTACAGTAGAGTCCGGTCCACTGCCTTGCAGTGGATTCCGAACCACCCCTGTGGCCCCTGGGCCTGCCCAGAGCGCCCGGTATGCTGCCGGAGCTATCGGTTAGTCTGGATTCATAGGTCAACTCCCCGAATTTCCGCGAAGTCTGCGGCATCACAAGATGAGGCCGCAGGACGTCGGAGCCCGCAGTCTCAATTGGGCTGCGAAGCGCCGGCCAATGCCCCACACCGCTTTTTCCGAGCAAGGATTCATCAAGGGCCAAAGCCCGGCGAAAGGCATCCATGCATGATGACATTCCGTTGACCCTTGGACGCGTCAAGCGAGTCCTCGAGGAACGCATCCGCCCGGCCATCCACCCGGTTTTGATCCCGCTTGACGTTGGCTGGTTTCAGCTTCCGGGCGAGCCCATCGCGCCGGCGGACGCCCTGGGCCTGGAGTACACCGATTATCAGGTCGGCACTCCCTGGGGCGCAGCCTGGGGAACCACCTGGTTCCGCCTGCGCGGAACGGTTCCCTCCTCTTGGGCGGGCAAGCGCGTCGAGGCCCTGGTCGACCTTGGCTTCGACCAGACCCTGACGGGTTTCCAGTGCGAGGGGCTGGTCTACCGCGGGAACGGCACCACCGTGAAAGCGATCAATCCGCGCAACCAGTGGATCCCCGTCGCGGATCCCGCCGCGGGCGAAGAGTCCGTCGAGTACTTCATCGAAGCCGCAGCCAACCCGGTGCTGCTTGGCCACCACCCGTTCCAGCCCACCGCCGAAGGCGACATCCGGACCTCGTCCTCGCGGAAGATCTACGCCACCGGTCGCATGGACCTGGCGATCTTCGAGCCGGAGGTCCACGAGCTTGCCCTGGACCTTGAGGTGCTGCTCGAGCTCCAGGCCGAATTGCCCCAGGGTCCGCGCCGGATGCGCATCCTGCAGGCCATGGACAAAGCATTGGATGGGCTCGACCTGCAGCACATCACCGAAACCGCGCCGGATGCCCGCACCGAACTGGTGGAAGTGCTTTCCAGACGCGCCGATGAGAGCGCCCACCACATTTCCGCGGTGGGACACTCCCACATCGATTCGGCCTGGTTGTGGCCGGTGCGCGAGACCATCCGCAAAGTCGCCCGCACTTGCTCCTCCATGGTGGAAATGCTCGGCATGGACAAGGATTTCCTCTACGGCATGTCCAGCGCGCAGCAGTACGCCTGGCTCAAGGAACACCGCCCGGAGGTCTACGACAAGGTCAAGGAGGCAGTGGCATCCGGCCGCTTCCTTCCCCTGGGCGGCATGTGGGTCGAGTCCGACACCGTCATGCCTTCCGGCGAGTCCCTGGTGCGCCAGTTCCACTACGGCCAGAAGTTCTTCCGCGAGGAATTCGGCGTCACCTGCGCCGGCGTGTGGCTGCCGGACTCCTTTGGCTACTCCCCCGCCCTGCCGCAGCTGATGCGCCGTGCCGGCTTCGAGTGGTTCTTCACCCAGAAGATCTCCTGGAACCAGCAGAACACGTTCCCGCACCACAGCTTCCTCTGGGAAGGTATCGATGGCTCGCGCGTGTTCAGCCACTTCCCGCCCATGGACACCTACAACGCGCAGCTTTCGGGCGAAGAGGTGGCCCGTGCCGCGCGCCAGTTCCGCGAGTCCCGCCACGCGACCGGATCGATAGCCCCGGTGGGTTGGGGAGACGGCGGCGGCGGCACCACCCGCGAGATGACCGGCAAGGCACGCCGCCTTGCCGACCTCGAGGGAAGCCCCACCGTGAGGTGGGAGCATCCCGACGCGTTCTTCGCCCGCGCCAAGGCCGAGTTGGAGAACCCTCCGGTGTGGGTGGGCGAGCTCTACCTGGAGCTACACCGTGCAACGCTTACCTCCCAGCACCGGACCAAGCAGGGCAACCGCCGCACCGAACTGCTGCTGGTGGAGGCCGAGCTGTGGTCGGCAACAGCAGCCGTGTCCTCCCGCTTTGCATACCCGTATGCCGAAATCGACGCATTGTGGAAGCAGGTTCTGCTCCACCAGTTCCACGACATCCTGCCGGGCACCTCCATCGCGTGGGTCCACCGCGAGGTCGTGGCCGAGTACGCCACGGTGACCCAGCGCGCCGAAGCCATCATTGCCGCGGCACAGGCAGCGCTGGTGGGCACCGGCGACACCCCGATCACCCTCAACGCGGCTCCGTTCACCCGCTCGGGCGTGCGCACCGGCGCCGGGGCGGCAGTTGCCGATCTGGCGCCCGTCACCGACACCGTGACGGCCACAGAGTCCCCGGAGGGCTTCGTGCTCACCAACGAGCTGGTCACCGTCGCGATTTCGCGCGAGGGACTGATCACCTCCGCGATAGACCACCTCAGCGGCCGCGAGACCATTGCCGCCGGCAAGGACGCGAACCTGATGCAGCTGCACCAGGACTTCCCGAACAAGTGGGACGCCTGGGACGTGGACAAGTACTACCGCAACCAGGTCACCGACCTGCGCGAACTGGATGCGATCACGCTGGCCACCGATGCCGACGGTACTGCGCGCGTGGTCGTTGAGCGCAGTTTTTCCGCCTCGACCCTGCGCCAGGATTTGACCCTGGCACCGGGTTCGCGGGTACTGCAGATCGAGCAGGCCACTGACTGGCACGAGACAGAGAAGTTCCTGAAGGTCGCCTTCCCACTCGACATCCGCGCGGAGCACACCATCGCCGAAACCCAGTTCGGCTACCAAAAGCGCGTCACCCACGTGAACACCAGCTGGGAGGGCGCGAAGTTCGAGACCTCGATGTACCGATTCGTGCTGGCCGAGGAGCCCGGCTTCGGCGCGGCGCTCATCAACGATTCCATCTACGGTTTCGATGTCACCCGGGATTCCACCGAGGCGGGGGTGACGACCAATGTGCGGCTCTCGCTGCTGCGCGCCCCGCGCTTCCCCGATCCGGAAACCGACCAGGGCCTCCAGAGCCACCGCTACGGCCTTGTCATCGGCGCCGACATCGCCTCCGCGACCGAGGCAGGGGCCCTGATGAACAGCGCCGAACGCACGGTCACCGGCGCCCACGGGTTCGATCCGCTGGTCACGGTCGAGGGCACGGGCATCATGCTCTCCAGCGTGAAGCTGGCGGGTGACCGCTCGGGCGATTTGGTCGTGCGCGTCTATGAATCCCTGGGGCGCCGGGCCGCCGGCACCGTGAACGTGCACCGGCCGGTGGAGTGTGCCTCGGTGACCACCCTGCTGGAGGATCCGATCGAAGGTCCCGGCGGGATGGCCGAACACACCGACGGCTCGGTCGCCATCGCACTGACGGCCTTCGAGGTGCGCACCTTGCGCTTCCGGCTCGGCGGCTAGCCCCCGTCCGGCGTGGCTACGCCTTCGCGGCCAGGTCCGCCAGCGTGGCGATGAGCAGGCGGCGCTCGATCACCTTAATGCGCTCGTGCAAGGTTTCCTCGGTGTCGTCGTCCTGGATGGCCACGGCTTCCTGGCGCAGGATGGGTCCGGTGTCCACCCCGGCGTCGGCGATGTGCACGGTGCAGCCGGTGACCTTGACCCCGTAGGCCAGCGCGTCGCGGACCCCGTGGGCGCCCGGGAAGGAGGGCAACAGGGCCGGGTGGGTGTTGATGTAGGTGCCGTCGAAGGCGTTGATGAACTC
This sequence comes from Paeniglutamicibacter sulfureus, assembly GCF_030512175.1. Taxonomy (GTDB): domain Bacteria; phylum Actinomycetota; class Actinomycetes; order Actinomycetales; family Micrococcaceae; genus Paeniglutamicibacter; species Paeniglutamicibacter sulfureus. The sequence continues at coordinate 755,644 of NZ_JAULBL010000001.1, forward strand.
TTCGCCGACAATCCGCATGAAGCCCGAGGACACCACGTAGTCGGGTTTGTAGGACAGGCATTTTTCGGTCAGTGCGTGGTTCCAGTCGGAGCGCTCGGCGAAGTCCTTGAAGTTCACCACGAAGGTCTCGATGCCGGCAGCGGCCGAGCGCTCGACGCCGAAGGTGCCGTGCTTGTCGGCGCCCACGGCGGCGATTTCCACGTTTTCCAGCGACCCGTCGGCGACGGCGTCGATGACTGACTGGAGGTTGGACCCGGTGCCGGAGACAAGAACTACGATGCGCATGGGTACAAGTTTAGTGGGGCGCCGCCAGTTCCCCTGACAGGTCAAGGGAGCTGGCAATGAGTTGGGCCGTGTAGGGGTGCGCGGGGTTGTTGTAGATCTGCTCGGTGTCCCCTGCTTCGACGATGCGCCCGTCCTTCATCACGATCACCCGCTCGCAGAGGTGGCGCACCACCGAAAGGTCGTGGGAGACCAGCAGCAGCGTCAGCGCGTACTCGTCGACCAGGTCCGCAACCAGGTTCAGCACCTGCGCGCGCACCGAGACATCCAGCGCCGAGACCGGCTCGTCGGCCACCAGTATCCGCGGGCGGTTCACCAGGGCGCGGGCGATGGAAATGCGTTGGCGCTGTCCGCCGGAGAACTGGTGCGGGTAGCGCCCGGCCGATTCGGCCTCCAGGCCCACCAGCCCGAGCATCCGGTGCACCTCGGCCAGGCGCCCGGCCGCGTCAAGTGTCCGCCCCGGCACCAACAGCGGTTCGGCGATGATGTCCGCTACCCGCATCCGCGGGTCCAGCGATCCCAGCGGATCCTGGAAGACGATCTGCAGCGCACTGCGCAGGGAGGCCAGGTCCGCCTCCCGGGCACCGGCGACAGGGGTCCCGGCGACGGTGGCCTGCCCTGAGGTGGGTTGGTCAAGCCCCGCAAGAATGCGCAGCAGCGTGGACTTGCCCGAGCCGGACTCCCCCACGATGCCCACCCGTTCCCCGGCCGCCACGGTGAAGCTGACATCGACCAGGGCATTGACCACGGGGCGCGGGCCGAAGGCCGTGGTGCGGGCACGGTGGTAGGTGCGGCCCAGCCCCGTCGCGGTGATCAGTGCGGGACCGGGCTTTGGGTCGGCGAGGGCCGGGGGCGGGTCCGGAGTCGACGCCGGCGGTGCCTCGCGCAGCGCCGGCGGCACGTAGCTTGCCGCGGTGTCCACGGTGAACAGGCGTCCGCGCGCATCGGTGGCCGACAGGTCGCTCGCCGCCAACAGTGCGCGGGTGTAGGGATGCTCGGGTGCGGAGAAAATCCGGTCAATCTCCCCGGATTCGACCAGGTGCCCCTTGTTGAGCACCAGCACCCGGGTGCATACGTTCGCCACCACGGCCAGGTCGTGGGTGATGAACAGCAGCCCGGTGCCGCGCTCGCGCACCTGGGCGGAGATGAGCTCGAGCACCTGGGACTGCACCGTGACATCCAACGCCGTGGTCGGCTCGTCGGCCAGCAGCAGCTGCGGGTCGTTGGCCAGGGCCATGGCGACCATGACGCGTTGGCGCTGTCCGCCGGAGAGCTGGTGCGGGTAGGCGCCGGCCGCCTGGGAGGGATCCGGGATCTTCACCGAGGCCAAGAGTTCGACGGCGCGCCGGCGGGCGGCGGCGCGGTTCGGCACCGTGCGGTGCTGGAGCATCACCTCGGCGACCTGGGCGCCGATTTTCATCAGCGGGTTCAGCGCAGAAAGCGGCTCCTGGAAGACCATCGAGATCTCATCCCCGCGCAACCCCTGCATCGATCTGTCGTCCGCGGTGAGCAGGTTGGGTGCGAACCCGTGCAGGTGCGCGGCACCGGAAACGGTGAGCTCCTCCGGCAGCAGGCCCAGCAGCGCCGTGGCGGTCAGCGACTTGCCGGACCCGGACTCGCCGATTAGCCCGATGCGCTCGCCGGCGACCATGGAGAAAGACAGCGAGGAGACCAGTGCCCGGCTGCCGGCGGAAACGGACAGGTCGGTGACCTCCAGCAGGTTCCCGGTTTCCGGTTCGAGGTGCCCGCTCACGCCTTGCCCCGTCCCAGTTTGGGATCCAGGGCATCGCGCAGCCCGTCCCCGAGCAGGTTGAAGCCCATCACCGCCACCGCAATCGCCGCCCCCGGCCACAGCGCCATCAGCGGGAACGTGCCCCAGTATTGCTGGGACTCCTGCAGCATCCTGCCCCAGGAGGGAACCGGCGGGGGCGTGCCAAGGCCCAGGAAGGACAGCGCGGCTTCCGCCAGCACGGCCAGGGCGAAGGTCACCGAGCACTGGATCAGCAACATCCCGGTGATGTTGGGCAGCACGTGGCGCCTGGCGATGCGCAGGGGACGCTGCGCGGCGGCGCGGGCGGCGAGCACGTATTCGGCGTTCATCACCTGCAGCGTCCCGGCCCGGGCCACCCGGGCGAAGCCGGGCACGGAGGCCAGGCCGATCGCCGCCATCGCCGAGACGGTGGAGGCGCCGTAGATCGCGGCGAACATGATGGCCAACAGCAGGGCGGGAAAGGCCAGCAGGATGTCGGAGGCGCGCATGGTGATTTCCTCCACGGCCCCGCGTCGCATGCCTGCCCAGATGCCCAGCGGGGTGCCGATGAGCACCGCGATACCCACCGAGACCAGTCCAACCAGCAGCGTGATGCGCGCGCCCATCAGGATCCGCGAGAGCAGGTCACGGCCCAGGTTGTCGGTGCCCAGCCAGTGTTCGGCGCTTGGCCCCTGCAGCCGCACCGGCGGGTTGGCCTGCAGCGGGTCAAAGGGAGTGAAAACCAGCGAGAGCAGTGCGGTGGCGGCGATCAGCACCACGATCCCCCCGCCGATGAGCAGCGCGGGGACGGGACGGGGCCGCACGGGTCCCGGCTTCATGGTCTCGGGCGACACGGGTGCTGGCAGCATGGGTTCGGGCTCCGGGGTTCTCATCGGACGGCGGCGCGGATGCGCGGGTCAAGGACGGTGTAGAGCACGTCCACCAGCAGGTTGACGACCAGCGTGATGGCCACCAGCACCATCACCACCGACTGGACCGTCAAAAGGTCGCGGTTGCCCACCGCGGAGAGCAGCATCGAGCCCAGGCCCGGGATCACGAAGACCCGTTCGATGACCACCGCTCCGATGATCAGCGCGGAGAACTGGACGCCGGTGACGGTGAGCACCGGGATCGCTGCATTGCGCAGCCCGTGCCGCCCCAGCGCGCGCAGCGGGGACAGGCCCTTGGCCCGCGCGGTGCGCAGGTAGTCCTCGTGCATCACCTCGAGCACCGCGGATCTTACGTAGCGCACCAGGATCGCGGACTGCACCCCGGCCAGCGCCATGACCGGCAGCACCAGCCGGGACAGGAACCCGGCGAAGTCGGTGCCAGGTGCCACCCACCCGTTGGCGGGAAGCCAGCCCAGGCGCAGTGCGAAGAAGGAGACCAGCACGATGCCCAGCAGGAAGCCGGGGATCGCGATGCCCAGCTGGCTGAGCGCGGAGATCAGCGCGCCGGAAGGCTTCGAATGCCGCACTGCGGCAATGGTGCCGGCGGGGATCGCGATGGCCAGCGCGAGCGCCATGGCGGCGGCGACCAGGATCAGGGAGACCTGCACCTTGTCGGCCACCAGCGGGGAGATGTCGGCCCGGGTCACGTAGGACACCCCGAAGTCCCAGCGCCAGAGCCCGGAGAACCAGTCCCAGTACTGCACGGGCAGCGGCCTGTCGGTCCCGAATTGGCGGGCAAGGGAGGCGACAATTTCCGGGGAGGCGTTTTGTCCGGCGGCGATGACCGCCGGGTCCCCGGGCAGCACGCGCATCAGGGCGAAGACCAGTATCGTGGCGGCCAGCAGCGACAGCAGGAAGCGGGCCAGGTTCCCCGCAATGCGCACCAGCATTCCTCGACCGCCCCCGCCTAGGACCAGGCGATGGTGGAGAGGTTCAGCGCCTCGGTGACCGAGTTGGCGCCCAGGCCGGTGATCCCCGCATTGGCCACCGACACGTTGGGGAAGATGAACAGCGTGTCCACCGCCGCGTCGTCCACGATGGTGCGCACCACGTTCTGCATCCCAGCCACGTAGTTCGACTCGTCTGCCGCATCCGCGGCGGCGGCCTCGTCCTTGATCTTCGAGTTGTCATAGCCGATGTAGTAGTCGGGGTTGTTGAACATGGTCAGCACGTCGCGGGCCTCCACGGCCAGCACCACCGACATCTGGTAGTCGTGGCGGTTGAACACCGTATCCAACCAGACGGCGGGGAATTCGGCGCTGCGGATCCGCGCGTCGATCCCCACGTCGCGCAGCTGGGACTGGACGATTTCCGAGACGGCAGTGGCGTAGGGACGGGTGGGCACCGTGAAATCGATCTTCAGGTTCTCGGCGCCGGCCTCCTTCAACAGGGCACGGGCCTTGTCCGGGTCGAAGGGATAGCGGTTGTTGAGGTCCTCGTAGTACGGGTCGGTGGGCGGCACCGGCCCGCCGACCAGGGTGCCCAGGCCGTTCCAGGCGGTGTCGCGCACCGACTTGCGGTCGATGGCGTAAAGCACCGCTTGGCGCACCCGCTTGTCGTCAAAGGGCTTGGCCTTGTTGTTCATCGACAGGATGATCTCGCCGTTGGAGGTGCCCTCGATGACCTGGTAGGCGGAATTGGCCTGGAAGGAGGACAGCAGCTCGGGGGCCTGCATGTTGTAGATGATGTCGACGTCGCCGGAGGACAGCGCGTTGGTGGTGGCAATCGCATCGGCGAAGTAGCGCAGGGTGACATGTCCGATGGCCGGGGCCGGACCCCGGTAATCGGGGCGGGCCGACATCGTGATCGATTCCCCGCGCGCCCAGGACTCGAGCTGGTACGGGCCGGTGCCCACCGGGGTGTTTGCCAGGTCCTCGACTCCGGAGGGGTCGAACATGGCGCCCACCAGCGTGGTCATCGAATACAGCCAGGCTTGCGAGGGACGGGCAAGGTTCACCGTGACCGAGGTCGGGGAATTGACCACGACTGTGTCCACCACGTCCATCTTGGACTTCAGCCCGTTGAGCCAGGCGTCGGATTTGACGCGCTCGATGGAGAACTTCACGTCGGAGGCGTCGAAGGCGGCGCCATTGGAGAACGTGGCGCCTTCCACCAGGGTGAAGGTGTAGGACTTGTTGTCGGCACTGGTTTCCCAGCCGATGGCAAGTTGCGGGATGATGGCGCCGGTCTGGTCAACGCCCACCAGCCCCTCGTACACGTTGGACATCATGGCCTGCGGGATCGCGGCCCCGGCGGTGGTGGTGAAGTCCAGGTTCACCGGTTCGCCGGTTAGTGCGACCACCAGCCTGTCTGGATCGGCCGGCGCCCCGCCGGTGGATCCCGCGTTGCAGGCAGAGAGCAGGAGCATCGTGCCAAGCATGGCGGCGAGCATTGCGACGGTCTTTCTGCGTCGGCTCGATTGCGTTGCCTGCATCGTTGAATCAATCCTTCGGTACCTGGGCGTGGGCCTGCCGCGGTGCGGAAAAAGCACCCGTGACTAACCATTATCGTACGCAAGTGCACCAGACGGCGACCTAATCCATGTAACGAACGCGGCTTCGGGGCTAGTGTGGGTTTCATGGCTGGCAACACCCCACAGGATGCACCGGATGCCGCGCGCCCGCTGCGCGGCTGGGTTGCTGCCACATTGATTGCCATGGCTTGCACACTGGCGGGTTGGTACCTGCCGTTGCCGTTCAGGCTCGCGGGCCTGCCGTTCGCCGTGGCCGGATTTGTCTTGGGCCTGCTGACCAGCCTGAAGGCCTTTGGCAATCCCGCGGCGGGCGCGCTCAGGCTGGCGGTGCCGGTGGCGACGGTGGCCTGTGGGCTGATTGCCCTGCTGCTGGCCGGGCAACTGGTGTTCCTCGGGCCCTCGCTGCAGTATCAGCAGTGCCGGACCGACGCTCTGACCCTGCGCTCCGAGGCCGCCTGCACGCAGGATTTCAGGAACGAGTTGGACCCGGCGAGATGAGGAGTTTCCCCATGGACGAGCAACCCACCCCCGACACCAAGGACTGGACCGTCGTGCTGAGCGAAGTGTGCGACGAATGCGGGATCGATGTGCGGGCACTGCACCCCGGGCAGGTCGCGGCGCTGTTGCGCGACTCCGTCCCGCGTTTCACAGCCGCCCTGGCTGCACCGGATGCGACGGTGCGCAAGGACCCGGGCGTGTGGAGCACGCACGAGTATTGCGCGCACGTGGGCGAGATGCTCCAGGTGATGAACGGCCGGTTGGCCATGATGCTGGAAACCGACTCCCCGACGTTTCCGGACTGGGACCAGGACGCGGCGGCGGTGCGCGGTGCCTACGCGCAGATCCCAGCGGCCGAGGTGGCCCGGGGATTGGAGGAGGCCGCGTCCCTCTTTGCCGCCGCGCTGGATTCGCTGTCCGACGCGCAGCTGACGCGAATGGGGACCCGGTCCAATGGGGCGGTGTTCACCACTGCCACGTTGGCCCAATATGCCTGGCACGACACGGCCCACCACCTGCACCACGACCTGGGCGTCGCGCGGCCGCTCTAGCCGTCGAGCACCGGATCGTGCTCGAGCAGCGGGGACACCAGGTACCCGACGGCGGTGCCCAGGGCCACCTGGGCGGCCAGCAGCACGGCCGTGAGCAGGATGTCCGGCCCCATCTCGGTGAAGCGCCCGATGCCCAGCGACCCGCCGGCCAGCCACGAGCCGACCAGGGACAGGGCGCCGGCAAAGGTGCCGACGAAAAGGCCCAGGGCCACGGTGGACAGGCCCAGGGATAACCAGCGGGAACGGATCCGCAACGACACCCAGTCGTCTAGGTGGTTCTCGCCCACGCGCAGGAAATACCAGCCCGCCATGAACCCGGCGAACACCGGAAGCGCCATGAACGCCCAGGCGTAGTCAAGGTCCCCGGAGGGAAGTGCGGCCAGCACCGGCACCGCGGGCAGCGGGCCCACGGTGGTTTCCAGGGTGGACAGCGTGCTTCCCACGCCCAGGGTGATCCCGCCGCCGGTGATCCACGCCAGGGTCCACAGTGCAAGGTTGGGCATGATCCCCAGCTGGCCCAGCGTCAGCACGGCCGAGCCAATGGGACCGGGCCGCAACTGTTGGTAGACGTTCGAGACATCCACCCAGTGCACTGCCAGGTTGACGGCCAGCAGCAGGGAGGCCAGGGCAAAGGCGAGCAGGTAGGCCAGGGTTCCGCCGCAGAGCACCGCCCACACGTAGGATCCCGCCCAGCGCGAATGCTGGGATGCCTTGGAGATCCAGGCCGCGGCGTCGAAGCCGATCAACCGGCCCCAGGAACCTGCCTCGCGGCGGGCGCCGATGATGACCCCGGCCCCGGCAGGGACCAGCGGAATGAGCGTGGCCGCCAGGAGCGAGACGGTGGCCTCTTCGTTGTTGACCAGGAAACCGGTGAACAGGCCGCAGAGCAGGTAGACGCCCAGCGCCCCGAGGATGCCCTGCCACAACGAGTCGGTGTAGGAAGCCCGGGCAATGCGGCGCCCTGCCCGCCAGCACAGGCCAAACGGGATGAGCGTGAGACCCAGCGGAATGAAGTTCAGCACGCCGGACCCCTGGGTGGGGTCGGCACCGGTGCCCACCTGCAGGAGGTGCAGCGGGACGGCATGGATCAGCAACCAGATCTGCCCGCCCATCTGCAGCACCGACTCGATGTCGCGCTTGGCAAAACCGCCGCTGAACCACACGGCGAACCACGGGATGACCACCAAGAAGGCCGAAAACAGGGCGGCCTGCATGAACTCGAAGGCTCCCTGCAGGAATAGCGGCATGGGCCAGCCGGTGCTCAGCCGCTGGCGCGCCGCGTTCAATGCCGCCGCGGCGTGCGGTTGCTTTTTCTTCTCACTCATCGCTTCCAATCGTGCCACCGATGTGCCGCCGCTGCCCTGATTGACGCGATTGGGCGGCCTTGGGCTACAGGGCGCGCAGACCGCTGACCAAGGCGGTGATGGCTCCAAAGAAGGCGAAACACAACACGAAGAAACGCGCATGCCTGTCCGAGACCACGCGCTGGACCTGCTCGCCGATGAGCACGCCCGCCCAGATGAACACGGCGACCCCGAACCAGGCCCACAGCGGCAGCGGGGGAAGTTGGTCGGGCGTGGTGATGAACTTCATGCCGATGGTGACCAGCCCTGTCACCACGAAGAAGGGCTGGAGGGTGGCGGCGAAGGGACGTTGCGGCCAGCGGGCCAGCACCGCGTAGGCACTCACCGCAGGTCCCCCGACCCCTGCCAGCGAGTTGGTGAGTCCGGAGAGGAACCCGGCGCTGCCCTTGGGGACCTGGCCGGAAACCGTGACATTGGCTCGCACCAGGATCAGGGAGAGCAACAGTGCCGCCAACACCACGGCACCGACCACGATCGACAGCGGGGCCGCCGGCAGCCCTCCGGCGAGCAAGGCGCCGGCCACCGAGCCGAAGACGCTGAAGGAGCACAGCCAGCGGAACATCGACCAGTCGATGTCCTTCCATACCCGCGGCATGATGAGCGCCGAGGAGAGCACCCCGCAGATGTTCACCAGGAACACCCCCTGGTGTGCGCCCAGGGCAATGACCAGGAACGGGGAAACAAGCATCGCGAAACCGAGCCCCGCCACGCGCTGCGCGATGGCACCGACGACAACCATGCCAAGCACGAGAAAAATAAGGGAAAGGTCCATTCAAGCGAGCCTATCGCCTATTGGGCCGAGGTCATTCCAAGGTCGACAGGCGGCGGTGTGCCGGGCGATCCCGCACTGGCACCGCCGACTGCCGCCGGCACCGCGGCGGAGACACAAAAGCGCGGCTTCCGAAAGGAAGGATTCCTCCGGAAGCCGCGTGCTGCCCGTGGGCTCGGAACTCAGTAGCTGGCGGGAGCCCCGGCCTGGCGTTCGGCGCCGGAGACGAACTTGGCTGCCAGCGCCTCGCTGCCGCGGGCCAACAGTGCCACGTCGGCACCGACGCCCACGTAGTGCGCGCCGAGCTCGATGTAGCGCTTGGCGGGCGCTTCGGCGAAAGCATTGACACCGACGTACTTGCCTGCCGCTTTGCCTGCGGCGATGGCCGTCTCCACGGCGGCGACGACGTCCGGGTGGTCCTGCTGCCCGATCACGCCCATCGAGGCGGCCAGGTCGGAGGGGCCGATGAAGATGCCGTCCACGCCGTCGGTGGCCACGATCTCCTCGACGTTGGCCACCGCCTCGGCCGATTCGATCTGCACCATCAGCGTCAGGGACTCGCTCGCGCGCGTCAGGTAGTCGGGGATGCGATTCCAGCGGGCCGAACGCGCCAACGCCGAACCTACCCCGCGCACGCCCATGGGCGGGTAGTGGCAGGCGGCCACTGCTGCGCGGGCGTCGTCGGCGTTGTTGACCATGGGGATGATCAGCGACTGCACGCCCAGGTCCAGGTACTGCTTGATGAGAACGGTGTCGTTGACCGGCGGGCGAACCACCGGCACGACAGGGTATCCACGCACCGCCTGCAGCTGTCCCAAGATGGACTCAAGACCGTTGGGCGAGTGCTCGGCGTCGATGAAGATCCAGTCGAAGCCGGCACCGGCGCAGATCTCCGCCACCAGCGGGGAGCCGGAGCATACCCAAATGCCCGCCAGCGCGTGGTCGGCCTGGCGCAGTGCGTCCTTGAGGGACTGGTCGGGTTCTACAAGAAATGGCATGTCACGGTTCCCATTCGTCCGTAGTCGGCAAAGACGGTGTCGCCCTTGTCCACCCACATGGGGCGGGTGAAGGAACCGGCCAGGATGATCTCCCCCGCGTTGAGCTTGTCGCCGTGGGCGGCGATCTTGTTCGCCAACCAATAGACGCCGGCGGCCGGATGGTTCAACACGCCGGCGGCGACGCCGGTCTCCTCGACGACCTGGTTCTTGAACAGGATGCCCGAGACCCAGCGCAGGTCGATGTCCGAGGGCTTCATCGGGTTCCCGCCGATGACCATGGTGCCCATGGCCGCGTTGTCGGAGATGGTGTCGACAATGGTGCGGCCCTCCATCTCAATGCGCGAATCCAGGATTTCCAGCGCGGGAATGACGTATTCGGTCGCGTTGAGCACATCGAAAATGTTGGCGTTGGGTCCCTCGACGTCCTTGTTGAGCTTGAACGCCAGTTCCATTTCGACGCGCGGGTGGGTGTACTTGTCCCACTCGATGGTGCAGCCCGAGTCAAGCACCATGTCATCGAAGATGATGCCGTAGTCCGGCTCGGTGATGCCCGTGGCCATTTGCATGGCGCGGGAGGTCAGTCCGATCTTGCGGCCCGCAAGGATGCGGCCGTTGGCCTCGGAGCGCTGGCGCCAGAGGTTCTGGACCCGGTAGGAGTCCTCCACCGTCATTTCGGGGAAGCGGGCGGTCAGGCGCTTGACCGGCACGCGGCCGTGGCCCGCCTGCACGAGTTCATCGGCTATCCGGGTGATGGTCTCATCGTTGAGCATGCTGGCCTGGGCCCCTTCTGAAGTTCTGGATGCACGTCCCGTGGTCACCCGACCACATCTTGTGGTCACAGGCTCACACCTTGAACATGGTAGCCAATACGTCACCGGGGTCACATTCAGGCGTCCTTTGTGTCCGTGCCGCCCTGAAGTGCCCAAGGCATTCCTGCGCCTGGCGAGCCGAGGCCGAACCGCCCATGCCGTGCGCTACTCGATGCCGGGGGCCGGCGGGAGCGGGATCGACGACGTTGGCTTGATGATCCGTGGCAGGACCACCAACAGGAAAACCACCGCAAGCATGACGAGTCCGCCAATGAGGGCACCCAATGCCCAGCCATACAGGACCTGGACCACGAACCACACGCACCCGGCCACCAGGACCCCCACGCCGATGACCACCAACTTCGAAATGACGTGGCCCATGTGCACGGTGGTGATCTTGACGCGTTGGCCAAAGAGGTGCCGGTGCACGGCAACCGGCGTAACCAGCAGGACGATCAGCAGCGCGGAGAACACCAGCAGGACCAAATAGAATCTCCTGTCCGCCTGCTCCAGCGACGTGAACCCCGCTTGGAAGGGCAAGACCACCAGGAATGCGGCAAGGATTTGCGCACCGGTCTGCATGACGCGCAGCTCCTGCATGAGCTCGTTCCAGTTCCGGTCCAGCCGCTCCTCGACACTCTCATTGCGCTCATTGCGCCCGTCCATTGCGCTCCCTTCCGGCAACCACCCACAGACCGAGGCTTGGGGGAACCCAAGGAATTCGGGTCGGATCCTGCTGACATCCTGCTTCACTAGCCAACCTACCGAAGAACAAGCGACTTGGGCAGAAGAAATAAAAAACGGCAGGGTCTTTCGTTCCCGAAGGAGTCTAAGCTGGCTAAATGAGTGCCCACCCCTTCGACCTTTTGACCGTCGACCAATTGCGTCGGACCGGATCGCTGAAGTGGTCCGAATACCGCGGATCGCTTGGTGCATGGGTGGCCGAAATGGATTTCGGGACGGCCCCGGGCGTCATCGCGGCGGCACAGGAAACGTTGGTCAACGGCCTGATCGGCTACGCACCGACCCAATTGGTCCACGACATGCAGCAGGCCACGGCCGGATGGCTGGAGAACAGGTTCGAGTGGAAGATCGACCCCGACCAGGTGCGGCCCATGAGCTCCGTGATGACGGCGCTTGACGCCGCCATCATGCATTTTTCCCCGAGGCACCGTCCAGACGCTCCCCTGGTCCTTTTGACCCCCGCGTACATGCCCTTCATCTCCACCGCGGAGCGTTTTGGGCGGGATTCCATCGAAGTGGCCATGGTTCCCACGCAAAGCGGATGGGAGATCGACTGGAACGCCCTGAAGCAGGCATTGGCAGGCGGCGCCCTGCTGGTCCTGGTGAATCCGCACAACCCGATCGGCAAGGTCTATTCGCGCGAGGAGCTGCTCGCGATCTCCGAGCTGGTCGAAGCCTCCGGATCGAGGGTCTTCGTGGACGAGGTCCATTCGCCACTTGTTTTTGACGGCGCCTCCCACGTTCCCTATGCCACCGTTTCGCCCGCGGCCGCGGCGCACTCCGTCACGTCGGTTGCAGCCACGAAGGCCTTCAACCTCCCGGGGCTCAAGTGTGCCCAGCTGGTCCTGACCAACGACGCCGACCGAATCGCCTGGGAGCGGGTGGGCGGGGTAGCCGAACACGGCGCAGCCAATGTGGGGCTGGCGGCGACAACGGCTGCCTACCGCACCGGCACGGGCTGGCTCGACGGGGTCATCGGATACCTTGATGAGTCGCGAATGCTGCTCTTGGACATCATCCAGGAACACCTGCCCCAGGTCCGCTACCTTCCCCCGCAGGGGACCTACCTCGCGTGGCTGGATGTTTCCCGGCTCGCCCTGGACCCGGGGCCCGCCCAGTTCTTCCTCAAGGAAGCCCAGGTCGCTTTGATCAACGGCACTGCCTGCGGCAGCGGCGGCAAGGGCTTCGTACGGCTGAACTTTGCCACCCCGCGGCCGGTGCTGGGCGGAATGATCCACCGCATGGGGGCCGCGGTCGACGGCTGCGACAACAAGGACGTCACCGACCCGGAGTTTGCCCAGTGACCTCGGGCGGCTCCAACTAGCCCTTCTGGATGTTGGCCAGCAGCTGCTCGAACGGCAGCGAGGTCATGTTGTCCCGCGGATTTGCGGTTTCGCTCACGCGTGGTGCGATGGAACGGGTGTCGCCCAGGTCCTGGGTCCGCGCTGCGGTCCCGTTGGGTCCGGCAATGGCCTGGGCCAGCTCGGTCCCGGCGCGGCGCTCGCGTTCGGCCAGCGCACCGTGGCCCTGGTCCGCTCCCCAGTCCTCGGGTGAGGCAAAGATGGCCGTGGGCATGATCCGCGCCCGCAGGTAGGCGAAGATCGGACGCATTGCGTAGTCGACCACCAGGTTGTGCCGTGCACTTCCACCCGTGGCGGCCAGGATCATGGGCTTGTCATCGAGCGAGGTGGGATCCAGTACATCGATGAACGACTTGAAGAGCCCGGAGACCGATGCGGTGAAGACCGGAGAGACAGCGATCAGTCCGGCGGCGTTTCGTACCGCTTCGATGGCCTCGGCCAGGCGCGGCGGTGCGTAGCCGGTGAGCAGGTTGTTGGTGATGTCAGCGGCGTAGTCGCGCAGCTCAAGCACCGTCAGGTCGGCCTGGATGCCCATCGCCGCAAGTTCCTTGACGGCGGATTCGCCGAGCTGGCGTCCCAGCAGGCCGGAGGTTGACGGTGTGCCCAGTCCGCCGGAGATGACTACGATGTTTTGGCTCATGATGTGTGTGGCTCCCTCTCGTGAAATACATGTCTTTGCATGTAAAACCACGAGGGTCGTGAATTCATTCCCGGCCGGCCTCTTCTTTTTTGGGAACGTTTTCGTCGGTCGCCGCCGTCGGCATGCAGATACCGCCAAGGCAACGTCCGCGGATGGCCCCAACCAGGCAGTAGGCGGCAATTGCGCCTGCGCCGAATGCAGCGATCGGTGCGTCGGACCGGAGCGAAATACCCATGACTGCAAGCACCACGGCGACGGTCATCCAGATCACGCGATACAGCATGAAGCCTCCCTGGTTCATCTCGGTGGCAACGGCCGAAATGCCGGGTTCACCATGACTTCAACGGTACCGCGGGAATAGGCGCCATGCAGAAGACGAAGGAAACACCTTTGGCCGGAACGCACTGCCGAACCAACGAATATCGCCTTGCCGGCCGGACACACGAAGGCCACCGTCTGCCCTGGGGGCGGCGAGACGATGGCCCTCGTGATTTCACCCGTTTTGCGTTAGGCAGCCGGGTGTTTGTGCTCGGTATCGCCTAGTCCGAAGGCTTCGGGGCCGCGAACCATGCGGAAGGCTCCAAGAAGCGCGACCAAGACACCGATGATGAAACCAATCCACAGCGGACTGATCACGGTACCCAGCGTGATGCCGCCGGCGACGATGAATACCAAGAAGAGCAGGGCCGCGAGTCCGCCGCCGATCAACAATCCGTTGGCGTGGTGCGTCCCGGGAACCCTCAGCCTTGACTGGGGTTCCTCGCGTGGTGCCGGAATGTGTGCATCCTGTGTCATGACATTTCACTCCTGTCATCTTCTCTGGAACAGGCCACCATGTTGTTGTGAAGTGTGCACCGTCCAAGCCGTTTGCCGGCTTGTCGAGGCACATGTTCTTGGCTTGGTCGCCCGTGGCTAGCCTGCGTCGTAGCGTTCCCTGTCCTCTAGCGACATCGGCCTCTGCGCGTCGTTGCCCGAGCCATCGGGCAGTTCGTCCGCGGATCGTTTCGCGGCGCCCTTGGTCGTGGATGATCCGGTGACTTTTCCGTCGGATTCTTGCGCCGGCGTGGCGTTGGTTTCCTCGTTCATCGTGTGCTCCTCAGTCCTCGAAACTGGAACATGGATGTTTCTCTTGGAGTATGCGGTAGCCGAGCGGACCACCGGTCAATGTCGGCACGATACCCCCAACGGAAGTTTGGGGTTCATCGACAACGTCGTGCACGTCGGCTGTTTCCACTGATCGCGATGCGAAGGCGAAGGCGAAGGCGAAGGCGACGGTGTCATGCACCGTGAACAGAGCCGTCTGGCCTCTGCCAGATATCACCTACGGCGTTTCCGCCGCCGGCACCGATTCCTTGCCGTATCCATGCGTTCACCCGCATCCCATTGCCCATCGGTTCGGCTGGTTCCAGCAAACCGACTTACCTTGAGAATACGCCGGGTATCTATGGATTTCCAGCCTTTCAAGTGGTATCGGGAGCCGACCCGAACCGGCCAAGGTTTGGACGGCTCCGTGCACACCAGACCAGGCGACCGCGGGGCTATTCAACCGAGAACTGGACCCGCTGCCAGCCACTGGCGCCGTCAGGGACCGGGTCGGCCTTTTCGCTGGTTTGCATTTCCCCTTGCCCGTCGAAAGCCCTAACGCTGACCGTGTGGTTTCCCGATGAACCCCCGTCCCATTCGTAGCGCCATTGCCGCCAGGTGTCCACGGAAGCCTCGGCGCCCAATTCCGTGTCCATCCAGTCGCCATCATCGATCTGCACTTGTACCTTCGAGATTCCCCGGGTCTGCGCCCAGGCGGTTCCTCCCATGACAACCGTTCCCGCCGGAACGCTTGCGAAGGACCGCGGCACATCCACCCGGGAGGAAAGCTTGATGGGACCGTGATCCGACCAGCCTCGCGTGGTCCAGTATGCGACCTTGTCTTCGAAGCGAGTGACTTCCAGGTCGACAATCCATTTCGTGGCGGAGACGTAGCCGTAGAGACCGGGCACCACCATGCGGACCGGGAATCCGTGCTCCAGCGGCAAGGGCTCGCCGTTCATGCCGATGGCCAGCAGGGCCATGCGGTCGTCGGTGAGAACCTCGAGCGGCGTGGAGGCACTGAACCCGTCGATCGATGTCGAGAGGACCATGTCCGCGCCGTCCTTGGGCACCGCACGCTCCAGGAGCCGGCGCAACGGATACCCCAACCACTTGGCGTTGCCCACCAGCTGGCCGCCGACCGGGTTCGATACGCAGGTCAGCGTCAGATAGCTTTCCACGAGGTCCTCGGCCAGAAGCTCCTCGAAGCTCATGGTGAATTCCTTTTCCACCATGCCGTGGACCCGCAGCGACCATTCAGTCGGGTTGATGCGCGGCACGGTAAGAGCGGTGTCGATCCGATAGAAGTCCTTGTTCGGCGTGATGAACTTCGGCATGCCTGACAATTCGACCTGCGCGTTGGCCGGTGGCGCCTGTGCCAGCACCTTGGCCGCGGGTAGCCCGAGGGCCGAACGGGCGGAATCGGCTACGTTGCGTGCGGTGGCCAGGGATTTTCCGACGCCCGTGGCGATTGCCGCGCCAACCAGGGAAAGTGCAGTGCCCAGCAGGAAGTTCCTGCGCGAGGCCCCGGGTGCCGGTACCTCTTCGGGTGTCGAAGGCCGGGCCTTCCCGGCGAGCGCCGAGAGCCACCGCAGGGTGGCCAGGCCCGCGACCGCACCCAAGATGATGGGAGTCAGGTCCACGAGTCCGGTGGCCGGCCTGGAAAGCACGGCTCCGCCGATTGCCACGGCGAGGACCACGATGCTACCGGCCGCCAGGGCAAAGCTGCGCCTGGCGATCATTCCGACCAATACCGCGGCTACGGCGGCAATCACCCCCATGGAGATGAAAAGTGCCAGTTTGTCATTGGTGCCGAACGTGGCAATGGCGAAATCCTTGAGCCATGGCGGTGTCAGGTCGATGAACACCGATCCCATCGCCACCAGGGGTGCCGATGATGTGGCGAAGAAGGCCGACACAAATTGAGCCACGGAAAAAAGCACGGCAGCCGACGCGAAGCCCGCGAGCCCGAAGGTGCCCAGGTCCCGCAGCCTCGTTGCTGTTAACTTGTTCATGAGTTCACCCACCCGTACGTTGTGATGCTTCCTCCCCGCGACTGCGGGGAACAACTAACCACTACGTATTCGGAACGGTACCACCGGCGGATTGGAAGGCGGCCGCGTAATCTTTCAGGCGCCTAGAGTTCCTGGACGAGGATCGGTTCGGTCGTTGGCGCCGGGGAGCCGGAAGCCGGTTCCACGGTGATGCCGAAGTGTGTCACGCCCTCCATCGCCCCGGAAACCATGACCATGCCATCGGCCTTGGTACCGTCGACCATTCCGGCAGGTACCGCACCGGTGCCGGAGATGAGCCACAGTTCGTACCCCTTGTCGCTGGGCAGGGCGGGCAATCCGGCGGTGGTCACCGCCATCATGCCCTCGGAGGCCGAGTAGGCCAAGGTAACCGTGGCACCGTCGTCCAGTTGCTGGCTCTTGGACTGGACATCGGCGGCGGTCAGGATGCGGGTCAGTTCGTTTTGCTGCGTGCTGAGGGCAGCCAGCTGTTCCTCCAGCTTTTGCTGCTCCGCATTTTGGTTGACGACCACGCCGCTGAGCACGCCGGATGCCACCAGCAGCACTCCGGCCGCCAAGGCGAACATCCGTTGGTTGCCCTTGGCAGTTGGGGGCGTGCGCTGCGGGGCCGGCTCCGGCGACCGCTCCGATGCGCGGTCCTTCCTTGCTGCCTCTGCGGCGGGACCCGAAGCTTCCGGGGCTCCGTGGCCAGGAATTTCTCGCTCGGCGTCGACCGGCGGCAACTGCGGGGTGTTCCGGATGGCGGACATGACATTGGCCTTGAGCCTGGCCGGGGGTGCGACGGGTTCGGCCGACTGGCCAAGAAGTGCCGCCGTTTCCTGCAGTGCATCCAATTCGTCACGGACCTCCGGGGAGGATTCTGCATGACGGATCAGTTCGTCGCGTTCATCGTCGCCCAATGCGTTCAGGGCGAAGCTGCCGGTCAGCTCGTTCTTGTGCTTGTCCATTACGCCACTCCCATCAGGTCTCGAAGTTTGTTCATTCCGTCGCGTATTCGTGTTTTCGCGGTTCCCACCGGGATCTTGAGCAATTCGGCCACCTCGATGTGCGTGTAGCCCCCAAAATAGGCCAGTTGAATGGCATCGCGCTGCGTCTCGCTGAGCCGTTCCAGGGCCTGGATGACTCGTCGGCTTTCATCGTGCTGGATGGCCGTTTCCTCAACGTCATCGTAGCTCGCCTGGAATTCCTTGATGCCTTGGCGCAGGTCGCGGTCCTTGCTCGCTTGGCTGGCCCGAACCCGGTCGACGGCCCGGCGGTGCGCCAGGGTCAGCAGCCAGGTGATCGCCTTTCCGCGGGCCGAGTCGTAGCGTGAGGCCTGCTGCCAGGCTTCGACAAATACCTCTTGCGTGACTTCCTCGCTTTGAGCCTGGTCCTTCAGGATGCGTCGGACCAGACCGAAGACCTGGGGCGAGAGACGGTCATAGAGTTCTTCAAAAGCGCTCTCATTGCCTGCCGCAATCCGGAGCATCAGTTCTTCGGTGGTCGGGGCCCAAGTCTGTTCCGTGCCACCTGGTAGATGTGAACTCATGCGATAAAGCGTCTCATGCATTCCAAACCCGTCCTTCATCCTTTCTGGTGCGGCGGCCGAAAAATATTTTTTCGGCCTGCCGGAACCACGGGTCGACGCCTATCGACCGCAGGGGGCCGGTGAGTGATGGAAGGGACCATCAGACACCAACCCCCTGGTGGGTTGCCCTGCCGTGCCGCGGCTACTTCTTGGCCGGGGGCATCAGCACGGTGTCGACGAGATAGACGGTTGCGTTGGCGGTCTGGACGCCGCCGCAAACCACCGTGGCGCCGTTGACCATGAGCTCGTCACCGCTGCCGGTGACCTCCAGGTCCCCGCCCTGGACAGTCGTGTGGCTGCCGGGGATGTCGCTCGGTGCGATCTGGCCGGGGATCACGTGGTAGGTCAGGATGCTGCTCAGGGTGTCTGCGTCCGCGACGGCTGCGTTGAGGTCCTTTTCCGGGATGGCTGCGAAGGCCTCGTCTACCGGGGCGAAGACAGTGAACTCGGCACCGTTGAGGGTGTCAACCAAATCGACCTTGGGGTTGAGCTTGCCTGACACCGCTGCGGTAAGGGTCTTGAGCAGCGGGTTGTTGGAGGCGGCCACTGCGACCGGGTCCTTGGCCATGCCGGCAACCGAGCCTTCTCCGCTGGGCACTGCCTCGGCATAGGCCGCGCAACCCGAGCCCACGAGGTTTGCTGCCGGGTCCATCGCCGCTTCGCTGGCCATTGCCGAGCTGCTCGGTGCCGCCGACGAACTGGACGGGGCGGCCGAAGAGGCAGGTGCAGCGGTTTCGCCGCCGGTGCCCGCCGAGCAAGCGGTCAGGCCAACGGTGGCAACTGCAATCAGTCCGAGTGCTGAGGCAAACTTGCTGTTCATGCGCTTCATGTCATGCTCCTTGCTTGGCGTCGACCCTTGGTCTCCGCGCCTTCCCGACCACTGTTGGTTCGGGCTGTCATGGAGCATTCGGTGCCGTACGGCAAACGGATTGGAATCATGTCAAAAAAGTTTTTTCCCCCCCGCGCCACTACCCGCAGCGGGCTCCCATCTGCAGGTGGACATGGAAGAAGCGGAGAAGATGTCTGTTCTTCTCCGCTTCCGGTAAAACTATCTCCAATCATCAAGTTGCTCAGTGTTTCTTGATGTGGGTGACTTGCTCGGTCTCTGTCGCAGGTGCGTTCTTCGAGCGCTTCTCCGCGCGTCGCGCCTTGATCGACTTGCCGGCAGGCTTCTTGTGTTCATGTCTATGTGGTGATTTGTCTGGCATCAATTACCTCTCACCCTGGGGCGGGATCACTTACGACCGCGACTGGTCTCCCCACACACAGACGATACTCCTGAGCGCGCAAGGATGCCAGCACTTTTTGGGGGTCCCGTTTTCCCTGGCTTTCCCCGGGCGCCACCCCTGCCGCGACGTGCCCCTTTACCCCAACGGCATCGGGCCATAGGCTCGGTTTCATGCCGGTGATGATGAGAACCATCCAAACAGCAGTTCCGCCAACCATCCTGTACCAGGACAAGGTACGGGACGTTTTTGCCGCCCAACCCGGCCTGACCCGATTGGGCCAGCGCCTGATCAATACGTCCTTTGACTCCGCCCAGATTTCGACCCGCCATACTGCGGTCACCGAATTCACCACCGAGACGGTGGCCGAGAACCCCCTCTTCTTCGACGCGGAGTCGGGGCTGCTGCTGCGACCCAGCACCAAGGAACGCAACGAGGTCTTTGCCGCCACGGCCCCCGGACTCTACATCGAATCTGCACAAAAGGCCCTGGATGCCTGCCCCGATCTTGCACCCGGCGACATCACCCACGTCATCACGGTCTCCTGCACCGGCTTCTACAACCCCGGGCCCGACTACCAATTGGTCAGGGCACTGGGCCTGAGTCCGGCAACCCAGCGATACCACCTGGGATTCATGGGATGCTACGCCGCCTTCCCGGCCCTGCGCGCCGCCAAGAGCTTTTGCGAGGCCGACTCCAACGCCGTGGTCCTGGTGGTCTGCGCAGAGCTGTGTTCCATCCACGTGCGCAGCTCGAACGACCCCGACACCATCATGGGCTCCGCGCTCTTTGCCGACGGGGCCGCTGCCGCCATCGTCACCGCCCGCCAGCACTCCGGGTCCGGCCTGCGGTTGGACCACTTCGAGACGGTGCTGACCCCGGTGGGCGAGGAGGCCATGGCCTGGAACATCGGGGACGAGGGCTTTGAAATGGTCTTGGGAACCTATGTCCCGCACATCATCGACGACCACATCGTTGGCGCCTTGGAACCGCTGCTGGCCCGGGACCCGACGCTGGGCGATGCCTATGCCGACATCCCGCACTGGGGTATCCACCCCGGCGGACGCGCCATCCTTGACCGCGTGCAGAAGCGCCTGCAGTTGGGCGACGACCAATTGGTGCCGGCGCGGCGGATCCTCAACGACTACGGGAACATGTCCAGTTCCACGGTGCTGTTCGTGCTCAAGGACATCATGGACGAGAACATTTCCCGGGCATCGTCATCCGGCGAGCGCGTGTGCTCCATGGCCTTTGGCCCCGGTCTCACCGTCGAGACGTCCCTGATGACCCTGGTTTCGGGGAGGCAGGGCTAGGCGCCCCGGACATGCAACGGGACATTGCCGCATTCGAGGAAATGGACAGCCCTGATGCCGATCCGCTGATGCTGGAGCGGACCTACGCGCAGTTCCCGCTGGTGAACCGATGCGTGTCAGGGTGGCGGAGCGTGTACCTGGGGCTCGTTCGACCGGCGCTTCCGCGCAACCGCACCGCCACCATCCTGGACATCGGCTGCGGCGGCGGCGACATTGCACTGGCGCTCCTGCGCTGGGCACGGGCCGACGGGCTGAGCCTCAAGGTGACGGGCATCGACCCGGACCCGCGCGCCCACGATTTTGCCTCCCGGGCGGCTGCCGCTGCCGGCTTCGGCCCCGAGGAGCTCGAATTCCGGCGGGCGGCCAGCGCGGAACTGGTGGCCGAGGGACAGGTGTTCGACGTGGTCATCTCCAACCACGTCCTGCACCACCTGGATCCGCCGGCGCTGTCAGGCGTTCTGGCCGACAGCCAGGTGCTTGCCCGCTCGCTGGCGATCCACAGCGACATCCGGCGCCGGCGCAGCGCCCTGCTGCTTTTCGGGCTGGCCACCCTGCCCCTGGCGGGCACCTCGTTCATCCGGCGCGACGGCCTCACCTCAATCCGGCGCAGTTTCACCCGCGACGAACTCGCCCGGGTGCTGCCGCGCGGATGGCACGCGCACGCAGCCGGGATGTACCGGAACCTGGCCATCTGGCACGGGGAACCACCGGCCGGCCGATGATCGACGTCCTGATAGTCGGGGCCGGCCCCAGCGGGATGGCGCTGGCGATCCTGCTGCGCCAGGGCGGACACAGCGTGCGCGTGCTCGAGTCCCGGACCGGGGTCGGGGAACACTCGCGGGCCATCGGGATCCACCCGCCGGGACTCGCGGTCCTGGATGGGCTCGGGGTGGGACCGGCTGCCGTGGAGGCCGGGGTGCGGATCACCCGCGGGGTCGGCATCTCCCGCGGACGGGTCGTGGCGGAACTGGGGTTCGGCTCCATCCCGGCCGGTCACCGCTTCGTGTTGTCGTTGCCGCAAAACCGGACGGTCGGGCTGTTGCGCGACCGTCTGCGGGAGCTGGATCCCTCGGCGCTGCTGGCCGGGCACGAATTCACCTCGTACACCGCGCACCCGGGGTTCCACGTTGTCGAGGCCGCGGCCGCCGGCGGACCCACCCGGTTCGAATGCCGCTTCCTCATCGGCGCCGACGGCACGCGGTCGGCCGTGCGGCGGGCGGCGCTGGTCCCGTTCCGCGGCAGGGACCTGCCCGATCGCTACCTCATGGGCGACTACCCGGACGGCACCGATTTCGGCCCGGTGGCGGCCCTGTTTCTGCACGAGCACGGGATCACCGAGTCGTTCCCCCTCCCGGGGAACCGGAGGCGCTGGGTTTCCCGGCTCCGGGATGAGCGGTCCCCCTCGCTGCCCGAACTCATTGCGCGGCGGACCGGGCACCGGGTGCAGGCCGGCGAAAAATCCATGCTCAGCGAATTCGGGACAGCGAATTTCGCGGTGGGATCCATGAACCACGGGAACCTGGTCCTGATCGGGGATGCTGCCCACGAGGTCAGCCCCATCGGGGGCCAGGGCATGACGCTGGGCCTGCTCGATGCCGCAGCCCTGGCCCCCATCCTGGGGGCGGCGCTGGGCGGGCAGCAGCCCCGGGACCGGCTCGAGGAGCAACTCGCCGGCTTTTCCCGCCGGCGTCTTGCCTCCGCCCGGCGGGCCGGGCGGCAGGCGCACGTGAACATGGCGCTGGGGCGCCCGCTGTGGGGCCCCGCCGTGGGGTCGCGCGATGCGCTGGCCCGTGTGCTCTTCGAGTCGGAGCGGTTTTCGGCCGCCGTTGCCGCCACGTTCACCATGACCGGCAAGGGCGGCTGAAAACGCGCGGGGCGTGGGGGAAGAACGATTCTTCCCCCCGCGCCCCGCGGTTGCTTGGTGCCTTTGCGGTTATCCGTTGAAGGCGAACCTGGTCTGCAGGCGTTCGGCGGTGCGGTCCGGGTTCAGCAGCAGGACGCAGATGACACCCACGACGACCAGGTAGATCCCGATCATGGAGAATGACGAGTTCATGCCCTGGGCCAGCAACGAGGCCATTTCCGCGCTGTCGCGCACGCCCTTGGGACCGGGAATGTATCCGGCGCGGTCCATGAGCGATCCGACCATGGCCGGGGCTATGACGCCGCCGACCGAGGCCAGCCCGGTCAGCGTGGCCATGATGGCCGCGCGCTGCTTGGAGGCGACACAGAACGCGATGGCGGTGGGGGCCAGCGGGTAGATCATCGCCAATCCGGCGCCAAGAGTCAGCGCCGTCACCGCTGCGTAGCCGTGCAGGTGCGGCAGCACGGTGAAGCAGATGCCCGAGACCAGCAGCGAAGCGCCGAACAGGGCGCCCATGGCCCAGCGCACCGTGACGCCGCGGCGCATCAGGTACCGCGAGGTGTATCCCAGCACCAGCAGCGCCAGGGCGCCGATGACCCACGGGAAGGTCGAAACCAGGCCGATCATCTCGGGCGAGAGGGCAACCACCGAGCCGAGGTACTTCGGCGACCAGGTGGTCAGGAAGCCCTGGGCCCAGAAGCAGCCGGCACCGGCCAGGACGGCAGCAATGAACATTCTCGAGCCCAGCACCCGGCGGATGGGCACCAGCTTGAGGAGGTCGGCACGTTCGGTGATGCTTGCGCCCGGCTTTCCGACGGCCGGCTGCTCCCGGGGCACCGCGGCCTCCGGGACCTTCGCCGGTTCCGCCTCGGTGGCGGCCTTCTTCCCGGTGATGTGGCTGTAGGGTCCGTCCCGCCCCACGAGGAACCAGACAACGCTCCAGAGCAGGCCCACTATGCCCAGGAACCCGAAGGCCCAACGCCAGCCGAGTGCCGGGTGCGCGATGATGCCGGCCAGGATGGGGGCCGCGATGATGGGTCCGAGCGTGGAGCCAATGGCAATGATGCTGGAGGGGAAGCCGCGCTCCTTGGCCGGGAACCAGCCGTGGACGTGCTGCAGGGAAATGGGGGTTGCCGGGCCCTCGGCCCCGCCGAGCAGGATGCGGGTGACCAGGAGGACCGCCGCGCCGCCGCCGAACAGCATCGGGAACTGCAGCACGGCCCAGCTGATGCCCATGGTCAGCAGGATCCAGCGGGTGGAGACCTTGCCGGCCAGGAAGCCCACGGCCACCGCGGCGATGGCGAAGAGGAAGAAGAATGCGCTGCCGATGAGTCCGAACTGGCCCGCGGTGAGGCCCAGTTCCTTGATGGCCGAGTCGGCGACGAGGCCCAGCACCGCCTTGTCGGCGAAGTTGATGATTTGGAAGACAACCAGCAAGGACGTGACAATCCATGCCCGGCGATTCATTTTCCCGTATTTGACGGCCGCACGAAGGGTGTGCGGCTGGACGTGCTCCGAGGTGCTCATGCGCCTGCTCCGATGATTTCCAGTCCTGCGGTTTCAACACTATTGGTTCCGGGATCCCGGGGGAAGAAGACGTCGTTGTCTTCGGCAATGTGCACGGTGCCGGCGAAGTCCCGGCGGACCGCCTCGCCCATGGCCGCCAGGTCGGCGGTGCCCGGGGTGTTGGGCACGATGTGGTGGAGCACCAGGGCCTTGACACCGGCCGCGGCGGCGACCTTGCCGACCTCGGCGAAGGGGGTGTGCGATTCGCGCAGGTGGACCTCGATCCCCTCGCGGGTGGGACCGTCGGGGAAGGTCGCCAGGATGGAGGGCAGGTCGATGACCTCGTGCAGCAGCAGGTCCGCGCCGCGGGCGAGCCTGATGCAGTTTTCCGAGTAGGCGGTGTCCCCGGAGATGACCACCGAGCCGTGGCGCGAGTCGATGCGGAAGCCGAAGGCCGGGAAGCACAGGCGGTGGTCGACCAGGATCGCGGAGATGACCACCAGCTCGTCGCGGTATACCTCGAACGGTTCCATGACCGGGTGCCGATTGGCCACCGGATCTGCGCCCGCCGTTGCGGGAATCTCGATGTCGTGTCCGCGCACCCATTCGTGCGGCTCGCCGCGGCCCTCGTCGGCCATGCGGATGGCGATGTCCGAAGCGAAGACAGTGTCGAGCAATGCGTCAACGATCTGCGTGGTTGAGGTCATTTCGCGATTGCCCACGCGGGCGTCGATGTCCCGCGCATGCTCTTCATCGAGGGCCGGGATGCGGGCTGGCTTTCCGGGGCCGAAGACCTCGATAGGTGCCGCGAAGGACTCCCCCGGCACCTGCCAGCCGGTGACCAGGAAGGAACCCAGGTCGTAGATGTGGTCGGAGTGGTGGTGGGTGAGGAAGATGCCGCGCAACTGGCCCCATTCGCAATGCGAGCGGTAGTTGCGGATGCTGCCCATGCCGCAGTCGAAGACGTAGGTGGCATCGTCGACCCGGACCGCGGTGCTGGTGCCGGCCCGGGAACTTGAGACGATCGGTCCACCTCCCGTCCCCAAGGTGTGCACACTCATGCCGCTGAAATTTTTTGTACTCACGCTGGCGCCTCGCTTCATTGGGAAGGGCTGTCGGTTC
This sequence comes from Paeniglutamicibacter sulfureus, assembly GCF_030512175.1. Taxonomy (GTDB): domain Bacteria; phylum Actinomycetota; class Actinomycetes; order Actinomycetales; family Micrococcaceae; genus Paeniglutamicibacter; species Paeniglutamicibacter sulfureus. The sequence continues at coordinate 780,547 of NZ_JAULBL010000001.1, forward strand.
ATGGCCCGGTCTGTGGTTGGTTCAAGTACGCCGCGGCAATTTGACCTTGCAGCGGTGCACGCCCCCAAGCGTGATCCACATCATATGCACTAGAACTGGCGATCGCAATACCTATTGCATATGCTCATGGTTTTCTGCCATGCTGGGTCGACCAAGGAAACATGCGACAAGGAGCTGCAATGGAAATCCAACAGGGCCAGGAAATCGTTCTCGGCGATCTGCCCAAGGGCATCACCCTCGCCAGCGAGGCCATGGGCAACAAGACCTGGAACGTGCTGGGGCACACCTATCTATCCAAGGTGGAAAGCTCTTCGTCCTTCGCCTGGCTGTCCCTTGACCCGGCCGGCACCGGCGTTCCCCCGCACGTGCACCCCACGCAGGACGAGCACATCTACATCATGGAGGGCGTGTACACGCTCTACCTCGACGGCGAGTGGACCACCGCGGGCCCGGGCGACACCGTGCGCATGCCCATGGGGCTGCCGCATGCCTATTACAACAAGCACGAAACCCCCGGCAAGTCCCTCTTCTGGGTCAGCCCGGCGGGCCAGCTCTCCACCCTCTTCGACGAGCTGCACAATCTCACCGATCCCGAGGAAGTCGTCCGCCTCTCGGCCCTGCGCGACGTCAACTTCCTGCCGCCGGGAGCCGTTCCGGGCGCCTAGGCGTCCGCTACAGTCGAGGGCAGTGCGGAACCCGCACTGCCCTCCCATCGTTTGCGCCAAGGAGTACATGACATGACCAGCACGCCCCCGCTATCCGGGATCCTGTCCTACGGCCCCGACGAGGCCCAGCACCTTGTGCTTTCACGGCCCGAGCCCGGAACCCGGCCACTCGGCATCGCAGTCCTCATCCACGGGGGTTATTGGCGCTCACATCTCTTCGCCTCGCTGATGGACCCACTGGCCGCTTCGCTGCGGGCCGAAGGCTGGATCACGGCCAACGTGGAATACCGCCGCGGCTCCACCGGCCGGTGGCCGGCCCCGCTGGAGGACACCACGGAAGCGCTGGAACGCATCGCCGTGTTGAAGCAGGCCGAGGGCATCGGCGGCCCGTTGCTCACGGTCGGCCATTCGGTGGGCGGGCAACTGGCGCTGCTCACGGCCCGACTCGCGGATGGGGTTGTGGCCCTGGCACCGGTCACCGATGCGGAACGGACCTATTTGGAGAACCTGGGAGACAACGCGGCGGCCGAATACTTCGGGGCCACCCCGGACCAGGCCCCCGAGATCTACCGCTCCGCCTCGCCGGTGCACCAGCCGCTTGGCACCACGCCAACGGTGATCCTGCATGGGGCAAATGACGACCGCGTGCCGATCGCACATTCGAACGCGTTCATGGCCGCCGCGGGGTCACAGGGTTCCCTGGTGGAGCTACGCGAATTCAGGACCCTTGGCCACCTCGAAGCCATTGACCCGCTGGCCGTTCACTGGGCCGGGGCGCTGTCCTGGATGGCCGAGGCATCGGGCCCCACGCCCCGAGCAGCCAAGAGCGAATATGCGTAGGACTTCGCGATAGGGGCCAGCAGTGCATCGATGGCCCAGAACGTGTGTTTGGCAGCGGGCGCCTTCCAACCCTCGGGAAGGAATTCCAAGGGCAGGTTGGGGTCCCGGTAGGGGAAGCGCCGCCACAGCGTCAGCAAGGGTACGTAGAAGGCAAAGGCCTCCCTGGCCAAGCCGGCGGCGGGATCGCCGCCGGTGCCGGCTTCGAGCCGCGCAGACCATTCCTCCTTGGCCGCTCCGTAAAGCCCAAGGAAATCGCGGTACTGCTCGTCCAGCTCCTGCAGGTCCCACCATTGGGGCACCTTCGCCTTGATGTCCTGCTGGCTCAGGTAGTCTGCGCTGAAGTATTCGACGTATCGGTCAAGTCCCCGGTCCTTCAGCCGCCGCATTGCCTGCGGCAGGACGTTGCTTGGTGCGATGGCAACTCCCGCGCCCACCGCGCCGAAGCCGAGGCTGTTCAGTTCGGTCCGCAGCTCATAGCGGCGGTTGCGTTCGGCTTCCGGCACGGAAAAGATGACCAACGACCAGGGGTCGTTGGGGTGCGAGCGTTCCGGGGCGTAAATCCGCTGGTCGCCCTCGTCGAAGGCATCGAGAACGTCCGCCGAGAGGCGGTAGCTGGCCGTGTTGCCGTCCCGGCGGCTCACGAGCACGCCGTTGCGCTTGAGCCTGGATACCGTCGAGCGCACAGCGGGCGGCTCGATACCCAGGGCGCCGAGCATGTCGACCAACACGGCCACCGGAAAGGTGCCCCCCGTCGATCGGCCATAGAGCCCATAGAGGGTGACGATCAGCTGCTGGTGCTGCAGCTTCGACTGCCGTGTTTCCATGCCGGTGCGAACCCGCTTCTCGTAAAGTACCTCGTTGCCATACCCATCCTAGACACACCGCGGGACAGCGCCCGGCCACGCGGGGACGGCCAAGGGATTTCACCGTCCCGACAGGCGGCTTTCGGGACGATCACCGGTTCCCTATCCCCACGGACGGGTATTTTAGGTAGCTTTGGGGAATCGGGTATTCGCACGCGAAACCAGCCCAGCGCCGAATCGAGGAGGAGACCATGCAGGCACCACGCCCCACGCCTCCATCCGCGCGGTTCATTCCCGCGGTCCAGTCGGTCACCGAGCGCTCAGGGGTCACCGTTGAGGTCCGGCACCACAACCAGATCCTTTTTTGGGCAGTGGTTCGCACCACCGCGTTCCAGGTTGTCGGGCAACGGTGCGGAGTCTTGCCCGTCCATGAATCAGGGCAGCGGCTCGGCGTATTGGTAACGCATCTCGACAAGGCCATTCGCGCGGTGCGCCGCAATGCGTCCGAACCCGTGTATTGTGACAACGCGTTGCTGAACGGACATATTCGACTCCCCGAGGCATTGGCGCAGCTGGGGTTCATGGTTTCGGAGCAGTTCCGTCCACTGGCCGGAGCGAAGGCGGCCACGGCCCTGCTTCAGGAACGCATCGAGGACTACTACTCCGAGCTGACGATCACCACCGACGCCTCACGCAGTTGGCACAGCCCGTTGACGGGCCATGGCTGGATCCTGGATTACGGCCGCGGTACGCCACCCATGATCAACGCCTTCGCCGCCACGGGTAAGGAAATCCTGCAGGGCGAACTCAATTCCATCCATTACGCCCTGCTGGATGCCAGCAGGTACCGTGACGACTTGTTCGCCGGATCGGTTCGCTTTCGCATCCGTTCGGATTCGCTCATGGCCATTGACCTGCTCCACAATCCCCAAAGCCACGCCCGCACGAAGTCCACTGAGGCGAGGACGATCGTGCACAAAATCCATGAGCTGCTCTCGCGTTCCAAGGTCAGCTATGACTGGGTCAAGGCGCATTCGGGTGATCCCATGAACGAACTTGCCGACAGATTGGCGCTGGTGGCCAGGCGATGTTCTGCGGCGAACATTTCCTCCGTTGAGCGGCAACGCCTGCTGTTGCAGATCGCCGACGAAGGGGTCGACCTTGGCAAGGTGATGCCCTTGCGCACCGGGAGGTTCTTCCAGGTCCAATAGCCGGGCCTCACCCGATTGTTTAGCGCCAGCGCAGGCGGGTGTCGGAATCGCTGCTCTTGCAGGTATAGCTCTTCCCGGTCTTCTTGCCAATTCCCTTGGTGCCTTTGTCGTCCTGTGCACAGTATGCCCCGGGTGATACCTGCTTGGGATTGGGCGCCGTGGTCGAGGGCTTCTTCGCTGGTGCCGCATTGGTCCCAGGCGCGACGGTTGGCACCTTGGCAAGCGGCTTGAGCGGGGTCACTAAACCTCGCCCCGATTGGAGCATAAGACCATGGCCGATATCCTCCCCGAGCACCCAGAATTCCTCTGGCGCAATCCGGAACCCAAGTCCTCCTACGACGCCGTCATCGTCGGCGGCGGCGGGCACGGCCTGGCCACCGCCTACTACCTGGCCAAGAACCACGGCATGACAAACATCGCCGTCCTGGAACGCGGCTGGCTGGCCGGCGGCAACATGGCCCGCAACACCACCATCATTCGCTCCAACTACCTCTGGGACGAATCCGCCGGCATCTACGAGAAGTCCCTCAAGCTCTGGGAGCAGCTGCCCGAGGAACTCGAATACGACTTCCTCTTCTCCCAGCGCGGGGTCATGAACCTCGCCCACACCCTGGGCGACGTGCGCGAGTCCATGCGCCGGGTCGGGGCCAATCAGCTCAACGGCGTGGACGCCGAATGGATCACCCCCGAGCAGGTCAAGGAACTGTGCCCGATCATCAACATCGGGGACGACATCCGCTACCCGGTCATGGGCGCGACCTACCAGCCGCGTGCGGGCATCGCCAAGCACGACCACGTCGCCTGGGCCTTCGCCCGCAAGTGCGACGAAATGGGCGTGGACATCATCCAGAACTGCGAAGTCACCGGCTTCATCAAGGACGGCAACCGGGTCACCGGCGTCAAGACCTCCCGCGGCACCATCAACGCCGGCAAGGTCGCCCTCTGCGGCGCCGGGCACTCCTCGGTGTTGGCCGAACAGGCCGGCTTCGAACTGCCCATCCAGTCCCACCCGTTGCAGGCGCTGGTCTCCGAACTGCACGAACCGGTCCACCCGACGGTCGTCATGTCCAACCACGTGCACGTCTACGTCTCCCAGGCCCACAAGGGCGAACTGGTCATGGGCGCGGGCATCGACTCCTACAACGGCTACGGCCAGCGCGGCGCCTTCCACGTGATCGAGGAGCAGATGGCAGCCGCCGTCGAGCTCTTCCCGATCTTCGGACGGGCCCACGTGCTGCGCACCTGGGGCGGCATCGTGGACACCACCATGGACGCCTCCCCGATCGTCTCCAAGACCCCGATCGACCAGCTCTACGTGAACTGCGGCTGGGGCACCGGAGGATTCAAGGGCACCCCGGGCGCCGGCTATACCTTCGCCCACACCATCGCCAACGACGAGGCGCACGAGCTCAACGCGGGCTTCTCCATCGAGCGCTTCGAGACCGGCCACCTCATCGACGAACACGGCGCCGCAGCCGTGGCCCACTAGAAGGGACCCACACAAAATGATGCTCATCGAATGCCCCTGGTGCGGGCCCCGCAACGAGACCGAATACGGCTACGGCGGCGAGGCCCACGTGGCCTACCCGTCGGACCCCTCGGCGCTGAACGACAACGAATGGGCCAAGTTCCTGTTCTACCGCAAAAACCCCAAGGGGCTCTTCGCCGAACGCTGGGTCCACTCCGCCGGCTGCCGCCGCTGGTTCAACGCGGTGCGCGACACCGTGACCTATGAATTCAAGGCCGTCTACAAGCCAGGCGAGCCGCAACCCATCAAGACCACCAACGCCCCGGCCACCAACACCGCAGCACAGGGAGGAACCAAGTGAGCACCACCTCTTCGCACCGACTCGGCGCGGACGCAACCGCCTCCGCCCGCATCGACCGCACCCGCGAGCTTTCCTTCACCGTGGACGGCAAGGCCTTCACCGGCTTTGCCGGGGACACCGTGGCCTCGGCCATGCTCGGGGCCGGAATCCGCGCCTGCGGCGACTCCCTCTACCTCAAGCGCCCGCGCGGCATCGTCTCGGCCGGCGTCGAGGAATCCAACGCGCTGGTCAAGATCGGCGCCCGCTGGGCCGGACACGTGAACGAATCCATGCTCCCGGCCACCACCGTGGAACTCACCGACGGCATGGACGTCACGCTGCTTCAGGGCCTGGGCCAGCTTGACCCGCGCACCGACGAGGCCATCTACGACCGCAAGCACGTGCACACCGACGTGCTCATCGTCGGGGCCGGCCCCGCCGGACTGGCGGCTGCGCGCGAAGCCGCGAAGTCCGGCGCCCGGGTCATCCTGATCGACGAGCAGCCCGAGGCCGGCGGTTCGCTACTTTCGGCCTCCACCGAGACCATCGACGGCAAGGGCGCCGCGCAGTGGATCGCCGAGACCCGCGCCGCCCTGGATTCGGCCGAGGAGTTCACCTACCTCTCGCGCAGCACCGCGTTTGGCAGCTACGACGCCAACTACTTCGTGGCCGTCCAGCGCCGCACCGACCATCTGGCCGGCGAGCTGGGCGCGGGGGTGTCCCGCGAGCGCATCTGGCACATCCGGGCCAAGCAGGTCGTGCTGGCCACCGGCGCCCACGAACGCCCGCTGGTGTTCGAGAACAACGACCGCCCGGGGATCATGCTGGCCGCCGCGGCCCGCTCCTACCTCAACCGCTACGGCGTGCAGGTCGGCAACAACATCGTCGTGGCAACGACCAACGACTCGGCCTATGCGTTGGTCGAGGACCTGCTGGCCGCCGGCACCGCGGTCTCAGCGGTCATCGACGCCCGCACCGAGCCCTCGATCCGCGCCACCGAGGTCTCTGCCCGCGGCATCCGGGTCATCGTCGGCTCCGTGGTTGCCGACACCTCGGCAGGTCCCGACGGCTCGCTGTCCTCGGTCACCATCAGCGGCATCGATGCCGCCGGCGCACTGGTCGGGGACACCGAGACCATCAACGCCGAGGTCCTGGCCGTCTCCGGCGGCTGGAACCCCGTGGTGCACCTGCACTCCCAGCGCGAACGCCGCCTGGGCTGGAGCGAGGCGCTCTCCGCCTTCGTCCCCGCCCACCCGGTGGCCAACCAGCAGACCGCCGGTGCCATGAACGGGCGCCTCGAGCTGGCCTCCGCGCTGGCCGAGGGCGCCCGCGCCGGGGCCGACGCGGCAACCGCCGCGGGGTTCAGCACCTCGGCCTCGGTGCCCAGCGCACCGGTGGAGACCCCGGGCGAGTCGCGCGCCCTGTGGCTGGTTCCCTCGCTGGCCGGCGAGGGCGCCGACTACAAGAGCCACTTCGTGGACTTCCAGCGCGACCAGACCGTGGCCGACGTGCTGCGTTCGGTCGGCGCGGGCATGCGCTCGGTGGAGCACGTGAAGCGCTACACCTCCATCTCCACCGCGAACGACCAGGGCAAGACGTCCGGGGTGAACGCCATCGGCGTAATCGCCGCGGCCTTGGGCACCAACGACGTGGCGGGCATCGGCACCACCGCCTTCCGCGCCCCCTACACCCCGGTGGCCTTCGCGGCCCTGGCCGGGCGCGAGCGCGGGGAGCTCTTCGACCCGGCCCGCCTGACTTCCATCCACCCGTGGCACGTGGCCCGCGGCGCACTCTTCGAGGACGTCGGGCAGTGGAAGCGCCCCTGGTACTACCCGCTGGAAGGCGAGGACATGGATACCGCGGTCTACCGCGAGTCCAAGGCCGTGCGCGACTCGGTGGGCTTCATGGACGCGTCCACGCTGGGCAAGATCGAGATCCGCGGCAAGGACGCCGGCGAGTTCCTGAACCGCATGTACACCAACGCCTTCAAGAAGCTCAAGCCGGGGCTGGCCCGCTACGGCCTGATGTGCAAGGCCGACGGCATGATCTTCGACGACGGGGTGACCCTGCGCCTGGACGAGGACCGTTTCTTCATGACCACCACCACCGGCGGCGCCGCCGGCGTGCTGGACTGGCTGGAGGAATGGCTGCAGACCGAATGGCCGGAACTTGACGTCAAGTGCACCTCGGTCACCGAGCAGTACTCGACCGTCGCTGTCGTGGGGCCCAAGTCCCGCGCGGTGCTGGCCAAGGTCGCCCCCGAACTGGATCTGGACAACGAGTCCTTCCCGTTCATGGCCTTCAAGGAGACAGTGCTGGCCTCGGGCATCGAGGCGCGCATCTGCCGCATCTCCTTCTCCGGCGAACTGGCCTACGAGATCAACGTGCCGTCCTGGTATGGGCTGAAGGTCTGGGAAGACGTGGCGGAGGCCGGGGAGGAATTCAACATCACCCCCTACGGCACCGAGACCATGCACGTGCTGCGCGCCGAGAAGGGCTTCATCATCGTCGGCCAGGACACCGACGGCACGGTGACCCCGCAGGACGCCTCGATGGAGTGGGTGGTCTCCAAGGTCAAGGACTTCGTGGGCAAGCGTTCCTTCGACCGCGTGGACAACCGTCGCGAGGACCGCAAGCAGCTGGTCACCGTGCTGCCGGCGGACAAGAGCCTCCGGTTGCCCGAAGGCACCCAGCTGGTGAACAAGGGCACCGAACTGACCCAGTCGGTATCGCCGGTGCCGATGCAGGGGTTCGTCACCTCCAGCTACCTCTCCCCGGCACTGGGCCGCAGCTTCGGCATGGCCATGATCTCCAACGGCCGGGCGCGCATCGGCGAGGAGCTGTCGGCCTTCGTCGACGGCAAGCTCGTGGATGTCGTCGTGGGCGAAACCGTACTTTTTGATTCCGAAGGGAGCCGTCGAGATGGCTGAGCAGGTTTTGACTGATATTTCCGTATTGCGCACCAGTCCGTTGGCGCACCTGGCATCCGCGCTCGAGCAGGGCTCGGTGCAGGGTGAACGCGGCGTGTCGCTGCGCGAGATCGCGTTCACCACCCAGCTCGGGGTGCGCGCCGAGCCGGGAACCGAAGCCCACGCCGCCCTGGCCGCGGCAACCGGCGTCGGCCTGCCGGATTCGGTGGGACAGGTCGCCGGGACCGCCGACGGGACAGCCGTGCTCTGGAGCGGCCCGGACGAGTTCCTGCTGGTTGCACCGGAGGGCACCGAGTTGCTCGGCGACCTGGTCCAGGCGCTGGGACAGGCCCCGGGCCAGGTGGTTGACCTCTCGGCCAACCGCACCGTCATCGAGCTCTCGGGACCCAGTGCCCGAGAAGTGCTGGAGAAGGGCTGCCCGGCGGACCTGCACCCGCGCAGTTTCGGCGTGGGAACCGCGATCACCACGGTGCTCGGCCCGGTTCCGGTGCTGCTGTGGAAGAGTGCCGAGGACACCTTCCGGTTGCTGCCGCGGGCGTCCTTTGCCGACTACACGGCGCGCTGGCTGCTCGATGCCATGACGGAATTCGCTTCCCCACCCGTCGACTAGGCGGTCAGCACGAGCCGTGGCCACGGCGGGCGGGCGATCCCCCTTTCGACCGGGGGGTCGCCCGCCCGCGTTCGTGGGCGCAACATCGCGGCGGCGAATCGGGATTGTGGCCAGAGGCACCTAAAATAGCCAGCGGAACACCAGCAGTAAAGAAAAACAGACCACCCTTCGCGAGGCCCCGGCGGCCGCGCATGTATCGGAGTGCCGAACGTGGATACACCAACTGAAGTCGAACACATCCTCACCGTCGCCTGCGCGGAGCGCCCCGGCATCGTCCATGCGGTGACCGGGTTCCTGCTTGCCCAGGGCCGCGACATCGTCGAGCTCAAGCATTTCGGGGACCGCCGTGCCGGGCAGTTCTTCATGCGCGTGGATTTTGCCGGGGCCGACGCCCCGGGCCTGACCGAGTCCATGCGCGCCGGCTTCGCCTCCCTGGCCGACGAATACGGCATCACCTGGACGCTGGCGCCCAAGGGCACCAAGAAGCGCGTGCTGATCATGGTCTCCAAGTTCGACCACTGTCTCAACGACCTGCTGCACCGGGCCCGCCTGGGCGAGCTGCCGATCGACGTTGTCGCCGTGGTCTCCAACCACACTGACCACCAGGGCCTGGCCGAATGGCACAAGGTGCCCTTCTTCCATGTGCCGGTCACCCCGGACACCAAGCCGGCCGCCGAGGCGAAGCTGCTCGAGCTCATTGACGAGTTCGACGTGGAACTCGTGGTGCTGGCGCGCTACATGCAGGTGCTCAGTGACGAGCTCAGCCGCAAGCTCACCGGCAAGACCATCAACATCCATCACTCGTTCCTGCCGTCCTTCAAGGGCGCCAAGCCGTACCACCAGGCCTGGGACCGTGGCGTGAAGACCGTGGGCGCCACCGCCCACTACGTCAACGCCGAGCTCGACGAGGGACCGATCATTTCCCAGCAGGTCCAGGACGTCGACCACACCTACTCCCCCGCGGATCTGGTGGCCGCCGGTCGCGACACCGAATGCAAGGCGCTGTCCAACGCGGTGAAGTGGCACGCCGAGGGACGCGTGTTCCTCTACGGCAACCGCACCGTGGTGCTGCGCTAACAAACGCACGACCATGCGTTCCGACCTTCGGGCCGGCGGGATCCTTCGGGTTCCCGCCGGCCCGAAGCGTTTTGGGCATAAAACCAACTACTTCACCGGGTCGAGGGATGTCTTGCGGGCATGGCGGTGCCCGCGAAATGTTGTTCCCTTGCCTACCGGATCACTCCCGCGCCAGGACCTCGGCGGCCGCGCCATCGGTGGACGCATCCTCCAGCCCGGATCCGCCCAGGGCCTGTTCCTGCCAGCTTTCTGCCCGCCAGCTGCCCGGAGTTCCCTCCACCACAACCACGCCGGTATTCGAAACAGCGTTAAGGGCGGTGAATCCCTTGGGGAGGTTCCCGCATCGGGCTCCGACCCACGCTCGGATCATGGCGCCGTGGGTGACGAGCACCGCGGTATCGATACCCGTGGACACCACTTCGGCGACAACGTCGTCGAAACGTCCCAGCACCGCCTGCCCGTCCTCCCCGGTCCCGGCGATTATGGCGTCAGTGGCCCCATCGGCCCACCCGAAGGCCACGGACAGGTATGCCTCAATGGAGGCCTCGTCGTTGGCCATCTCCAACGTCCCGGCCGGAATTTCCCGAAGCCCGGCACGGATACCTACCTCGAGTCCGAGCGCGGCAGCGAGCGGGGCCGCCGTCTGTTGGGTGCGAAGGAGCGTGGAGGCATAGATCGCCTCGATGGTGGTGGCAGTCAACGCCGCCGGCAGCGCCCGGGCCTGTTCACGACCGAGGTCAGTCAGGCTCGCCCCCGGCTCGCCGGTGTCGAGGTGGTGTCCGACGTTCGATGTGGTCTGGCCGTGCCGAATGAGGATTAGTCGCATGTCCACCATCTTCCCTGCGGCCACGACGGTCCGACGAATTGGTATCCAGGCTTCCTGCCTCGGCGCCCATGCAGGCCATGGAGGATCGCGACACGAGCCCAGGCACGGAAACGATCTCCGGATGAGCTTGCCGTCGAGCCGTTGACATATACCCCCTAGGGGTATACGTTGGCGCCATGAACGAACACCAGCACAGCACGGCAGCCCCGCCGGACCCGGAAAACCGCCAGTTTGGCAATGGACCGCATTCGGCACATCCGGAACACGACCACGCAAGCATGGTCCACCCTGAACATGCCGGCGCCGGGCATGGCGACCACTCGGGCCACGGCGGGCACGGAGACCATGTGGCGGTCTTCAGGAAGCTCTTTTGGGTCATGCTGGCCATCTCGATACCGGTTCTGGCCTTCAACGCCATGTTCACCATGCTCATTGGCGTCACCTTGCCCCGGACCGCGTGGATCCCGTGGGTCTCCCCGGTCCTGGGCACGGTGATGTACCTCTGGGGCGGACGGCCGTTCCTCTCCGGGGCCAGGGACGAGCTGGCGGCCCGCAAACCTGGAATGATGCTGCTGATCTCCTTGGGCATCACGGTCGCCTTCCTGTCCTCTTGGGGTGCGAGCCTCGGCCTTCTGGACCACGGACTGGACTTCTGGTGGGAACTCGCCTTGCTGATCGTCATCATGCTGCTGGGCCACTGGATCGAGATGCGGTCCCTGGCCCAGACCACCTCGGCCCTGGATTCACTGGCCGCGCTGTTGCCCGACACCGCCGAACGCATCGTCGGCGGTGAAGTCCAACAGGTAGCCCCCGGCTCCCTGGAACTGGGCGATGTCGTCATCGTGCGCCCCGGCGGACGCATCCCGGCCGACGGGGAAATCACCGACGGAACCGCCGAGATGGACGAGTCGATGATCACCGGCGAGTCCCGCACGGTGTCCCGCGGCCCCGGTCAACACGTGGTGGCCGGTACCGTCTCCACCGACACCGCCGTCCGCGTGAAGGTCACGGCGATCGGGGCCGACACGGCCTTGGCGGGCATCCAGCGTCTGGTCACCGAGGCACAGGCCTCCAGTTCGCGCGCCCAGCGCATCGCCGACACTGCCGCCGGCTGGCTGTTCTGGTTCGCTTTGGGCGCCGCCCTCGTCACCGCCACAGTCTGGTCGCTGCTCGGGGACCCGGACGCGGCGGTCATCCGGACCGTCACGGTGCTGGTCATTGCCTGCCCCCACGCCCTGGGACTGGCGATCCCGCTCGTGGTTTCCATCGCCACCGAACGCGCCGCCAAGGGCGGGGTGCTCATCAAGGACCGGCTCGCCCTGGAGGGCATGCGCCAGGTAACCTCGGTGCTCTTCGACAAGACCGGCACCCTGACCGTCGGCGAACCCGTTCTCACCGAAATCGCCGCGGTTCCCGGCCACTCCGAGGACCAGGTCCTGGCCCTCGCTGCGGCCGCCGAATCCGACAGCGAGCACCCGCTGGCCCAGGCGATCATGCGGGCCGCGGGCGAACGCTCACTGTCTCTCTCCCCCGCCACCGGCTTCCGCTCCTCTCCGGCCGAGGGTGTCCGGGCTTCCGTCGACGGGGCCGAGATCGGGGTCGGCGGCCCGCACCTTTTGGCCACCCATGCCCTTGAACCGCTGCCGGCCAGCGAGAGCTGGAAGGCGCGCGGGGCAACCATCCTGCACGTGATCGCCGACGGGGCAGTCATCGGGGCACTGGCCCTGGCGGATGAGATCCGTCCCGAATCCCGCACCGCCGTTGAGGCACTTCACGCCCGGGGCATCAAAGTCGTCATGATCACCGGGGACGCCGCGGCGGTGGCTGAATCCGTGGGTCGGGAGCTGGGCATCGACAGGGTCTTTGCGGGGGTGCGCCCGGAGCACAAGGCCGCCAAGGTCGCCGGGCTGCAGGCGGAGGGGCAGAAGGTCGCCATGGTCGGGGACGGAGTCAACGACGCCCCCGCGCTGGCGCAAGCGGATGTCGGCATCGCCATCGGGGCCGGCACCGATGTGGCCATTGCCTCGGCCGGGGTCATCCTGGCCAGTGACGACCCGCGCTCGGTGCTCTCCGTCCTGGATCTCTCCCACGCCAGCTACCGCAAGATGAAGCAGAACCTGTGGTGGGCGGCCGGCTACAACCTGGTATCCGTTCCCCTGGCCGCCGGAGCGCTGGCCGGCATCGGCTTCGTCCTGCCGATGTCCGTCGGTGCGGTGCTGATGTCGGTTTCCACCGTCGTGGTGGCGTTGAATGCGCAGCTGCTGCGCCGCCTGGATCTGCGCCCCGGCGCCGGGCTCGATCGAGACCGCAGGAAGTAGCCGGCACTGCCCCTGCGACCCGCGCAGTAGGCGCCCCTCCTCTTGACATTGACGTTGCGTCAAGATTTACCGTTGATTCCATGGAACGGTCGATACAACAGGTCGCCAGGCTCGCCGGCACCACCAGCCGCACGCTGCGCCACTACGACGACATCGGCCTGCTGCCGCCCAGCCGCATCGGACACAACGGCTACCGGTACTACGACGAGGCGGCACTGATCCGTCTGCAGCGCGTACTGCTGCTGCGTGAGCTGGGACTCGGCCTGCCGCAGATCCACCAGGTCATCGAGGCCGAGGCGGACGAGGCCGCGGCGCTGGAAACGCACCTGGCCCTCCTGCGCGCCGAACAAGACCGCCTCGCACGACGGATCGCAGCGGTGCAGCACACCATCGATTCACTGCAAGGAAGAGGGAAGCTCATGGCAAAAAACATGTTCGACGGATTTGACCATACGGTGCACCGGGACGAGGTGGAGCAGCGCTGGGGCAAGGAAGCCTATGCCCGCTCCGACGCCTGGTGGCGCGGGTTGGGCAAGGACGGACAGGAGGACTGGAAGCTCCGGATGAAGGACCTGGGCAACGACTGGATCGCCGCGGCCCGGGATGCCGGAACCACCCCGGACTCCCCGCAGGCCCAGGACCTGGCCCGGCGCCACGTCCAGTGGCTCACCGGCATCCCGGGAACCCCGGCGGCGGAGCCGGGCGGCGACACCAAGGGGTACGTCATGGGCCTGGCGGAGATGTATGTGGCCGACGAGCGCTTCGCCGCGAACTACGGCGGCTTCGAGGGCGCTTCCTTCGTGCGCGATGCCCTGACGATCCACCTCAGGGCGATGCCGTAGCAGCAAAGAGTGTGCAGGCATCCCGCCTTCTACAGGTGCGTTGGCGCGAACATCTTCAGCAGCGTCTGCACCACCACCACGTTGGGGCCGTCGGCGGCAAAGGACTCCTCGAGCGCCTCGCGCACGTTTTCCGGGTCCACCAGACGGGCCGGGATCCCGAAGGATTCGGCCAACGCCACGAAGTCCGGGCGGGCCAGCTCGGTGGCGGTGGCCTTCCCGAAGGCCCCTTCCATGTATTCGCGCAGGATCCCGTAGCCTCCGTCGTCGACGATCAGCCAGGTCACGGGAGCCTGGTGCTGCTTGGCGGTGGCCAGTTCGGCAATGGAGTACATGGCCGAGCCGTCGCCGGAGACCGCCAGCACGCGCGCCTGCGCCGGGGTCTTGCCCGCGACCTGCAGCCCCAGCGCCCCGCCGATGGCCGAGGGGAAGCCGAAGCCCAGGCCGCCTGCACCCTGGGCGGAATGGAACTCCCCGGCCTTGGAGTCCCAACAGCTCCATCCCCAGTAGGCGGAAATGGTCATGTCCCAGAACGTTTGCATGTCATCGGGCACCGCGGCCCGGATGTCGGCCATGAAGGTGCGCTCCTTGGACAGGTCCTGGGCGTCTAGCCGTGCGAAGACCTTGGCCAGGGTGTCGGCAACGACCGTTTCGGGGCCCTTCCCGTGCCAGTTGGCCTCGGTCCCGCCCTCGAGCATGCCCAATGCCTCGCCCAGGTACTCGAGCGCCGCCTTGGCGTCGGCCCGGATGCCCAGGGCCGGGCGGTTGGATTCGAGCACGCGCGGCTCGGCGTCGATCTGGATCAGGTGCCCGCGCGGCTCCAGGGTGAAGTAGTTGCTGGTGACCTCGCCCAGGGCGGAGCCCACCACGATCAGCACGTCGGCGTCCTCCAGGACCTCGGTGACGTGCCGGTCCTCGACCCAGGACTGCAGGGACAGCGGATGGTTCCAGGGGAAGGCGCCGTTGCCGCCGGGAGAGCACACGACCGGGGCGCCCAGGGACTGGGCCACGGCAAGCAGCGCGTCCTTGGCCCCGGCGCGGCGGACCCCGCCGCCGGCCACGATCACCGGGCGACTGGCCTTGGCCAGCCAGCGGACCGCTTCGTCGATGAGCTCGACGCGCGGCGGGTGCTCGTAAGCCTCGGCCAGCGCGTCGATGACCGGCGGTACCAAAACCGGGGCCAGCAAGACGTCCTGCGGGACCTCAACCCAGACCGGGCCCTGCGGCACGGTGATCGCATCGGCCCAGGCGTCCTGGATGGCCGAGGGGATGCCCGAGGCGTGGTGGACGGTGCGCTGGGACTTGGTGACGTTCGCCGCGGAGGCCTTCTGGTCATCGAGCTGGTGCAGCATGCCCTTGCGGCGCGCGCCGAGCCCGTCCAGCGGAATCTGGCTGGCCACCACCACCATGGGCACAGAAGTGGCGTAGGCCTCCTGCAGACCGGCCAGGGATGTCAGCGCGCCGGGCCCGGTGGACAGGAAGAGCACCCCGACCTCGCCGGTGGCCCGGGCATAGCCGTCGGCGGCAAAGGCGGAGTTGTTTTCCACGCGGGAGGAGACGAAGTGCAGCTTCGAGCGCGAGAGCGCATCGAAAAGGCCCAGTGCATGCTGGCCGGGGATGCCGAAGACCGTGTGGGCACCGAGCGCCTCGAGGGTCTCGATGACCAGGTCCCCGCCGTTGCGCGTACCCACTTCGGCGATGTCGTCCGGGCTCATGCCTGGGCCGCTTTTTTGTCGTTGGCGCGCTTGTCTGCGATCAGCGAGACCAGGTCGTAGGCCACGTGCGACGCGGCGACGCCCGTCATCTCGGCATGGTCGTAGGCGGGGGCGACCTCGACGATGTCGGCTCCGACGATGTTCATGCCGCGCAGCCCCCGGATGATCTCCAGCAGCTCGCGGCTGGTGATGCCGCCGGCCTCGGGCGTTCCGGTTCCCGGGGCATGCGCCGGATCCAGCACGTCGATGTCCACGGAGATGTAGAGCGGGCGGTCGCCGATCCGGTCGCGCAGCTTGTGCACGATCTCGTTCACGCCCTGGTAGTAGACATCCGAACTGGTGACGATGCCGAAGCCGAAGCGCTTGTCGTCCTCAAGGTCCTTCTTGCCGTAGAGCGGGCCGCGGGTGCCCACGTGGGAGATGGCCTCGGTGTCGAGGATGCCTTCCTCCACCGCGCGGCGGAAGGGGGTGCCGTGGGTGTACTCGGCACCGAAATAGGTGTCCCAGGTGTCAAGGTGCGCATCGAAGTGCAGCATTGCCACCGGCGCGCCCGCGCGTTCGGCGGCGGCGCGCAAGAGAGGCAGCGCGATGGTGTGGTCCCCGCCGAGGGTCACCAGGGTGGAGCCGTCGGCAGTGAGGTCCAAGGCGTTTTGCTGGATGGTCTCGATGGCCTCGTTGATGTTGAAGGGATTTACCGCCATGTCCCCGGCGTCGGCCACCTGGGTCAGCGCGAAGGGCGAGACATCCAGGGCCGGGTTGTAGGGACGCAGCAGGCGGGAGGACTCGCGGATGTGCGTGGACCCGAAACGTGCACCTGGCCGATAGGAAACTCCTGCGTCGAACGGAACACCCACGACCTTGATGTCGGCGGCCGGCACCTGGTCGATGCGCGGGAGCCGGGCATAGGTGCCCAGTCCGGCAAAACGCGGAATCCTTGAGGCGTCGATGGGCCCGATGTTTCCGTTTTCTTCAATGCGGAGTTCTTCCACGTTCTTCTCCCTCAGGGTTTCCGGCACCGAGCGCCGAACATGCCTTGTTGCTCAATATGAAACAACCGTTGCCCTGTATGCTATTTGTGGTGTGGGCAACAGTCAAGGCACCCGCCTCGGCCCGGGGATCAGATGGGCGAGCATGGCTCGCGGTGCCGCCACGTTCCCCGCATGGGCCCTGCCCCGTCAACACCCAGCACGGCCCTGACATGGCTCCGTCCACCCTGGGTGAATCGTTCAATATGGACACACCCGGCAGCCGCTTGTTACTTCCGGTGCGTACTCAGCACCGAATCGGCAACTTCCAGCACAGCGCAATGGGGTGTGGATCAGTTCATCGAACTTGGCCGGATTAGGCGGGGGGACGCGGCTTGGCCCGCTCGCGCATCAAGAACACATACAGAAGTGCCAGGATGGTCGAAACGATCAGCACCACAGCGAGCATGAAAGCTCGGGGCGCCTCGGTGGAGTTCACCATGGCGCCGGAGACTCCGTCGATCTCGGCGAGCGCCGAGCGTGATCAAGGTCGACGGCGGGGGCTTTTCATCGGGCATGCCTAGAAGCACTTTCAGTGATGGAAAGCCGTGCTTTTCCATCACTGAAAGCCACCGGTCAAACGTCCTGCCTGGGACGCTCCCGCTTCGCAAACGACGAGAACAAGGCGCGGTCCGCCGCATACATGCAAATGGATATGCCCACAGACAACGCCAGTGCCTTGACGATCACTTCCTGCGGATTCGCGGGCAGCAACACCAGCTGGACGGGACCCACGAGGAAAATCAACAACACCATCCACAAAAGATAGGAAAGCGACATCGGTGGCTCCAGGGCCTCGGAATGGAATTGCCGACGCAAGATCGTGGCGACGCTGATAAAAATGATGATCATGGCCAGGGCAATCGCGCCGGGAATGACAAACGTTCTGGAGGTCCGGAGCAGTGTCAATGTGACCCCCGCAGTTCCGCCCAGGATCATCGCCAGCCACCACGGTGCCCAGAGCCGCTTGGGTCGCCAAGGAACCAAGGATGTGTCTTCGGGCAGGGTACTCACAAACAAAGTCCTTAAAGCAGGCGGGTGCAACGCAGGAAACGACTTCCCTGATGTATGCCGCTACAAAATGGTTGCTTTTCGGCGGCTGAATGTCAAAGCGGCGTACTGTCGCGCACGTCACCAAACTAGTTGTCACCAGCTATGTCCAGGCTCGTTGGGCAAGAGTAGCGTTCCTTCTCGTGAAGAAAACCTCTGCGTCAGCCGGACTGGTTTCGCCCGTGCGAACCAAGACCCGTCCAAAACGCTTTTCAAGGTGGCTCCGTGACACCGAAATAGGTCAGGACCACGCGGAACCCGCCGGATCCACGCCAACCGGACACCGATGGTGGCAGGTTATGTGCCTCTCCGGCCTGGACTACTTTTCAACGCTTGGCTACCAACCCGCCATTGCCGCACTGGCGGCCGGCGCCTTGGCCCCGTTGGCGACGCTCTTGCTCGTGGCAGTCACCCTGGGTGCGGCGTTGCCGGTCTATCGGCGCGTGGCCAACGAATCCCCGCACGGGCAGGGTTCGATCTCCATGCTCGAGCGTCTGCTGCCCCATTGGAAGGGCAAACTGTTCGTCCTGGTGCTGTTGGGCTTTGCGGCCACGGACTTCATGATCACCATTACGCTGTCCTCGGCCGATGCCACGGCGCACATCATCGAAAACCCCTTCACCCCCGATGCATTCCACGGGCAGCAAGTCATTATTACGCTGGTCCTCATCCTGCTGCTGGGGGCACTGTTCCTGCGCGGCTTCCACGAGGTCATCTGGCTGGCCGTTGGCCTGGTCGCCGTCTACTTGCTGCTCAACCTCGTCGTCATTGCCGTCGCAGTGGCGTCGCTGGTTCGCGACCCCGCCCCCGTAGACCATTGGTGGCTGAACCTGACGGCCTCGCATTCGGAACCCTGGATGATGGTTGCCATTGCCCTGCTCGTCTTCCCCAAGTTGGCCCTGGGTCTGTCCGGCTTCGAAACCGGCGTGGCCGTGATGCCCCAGATCCGGAAGGCACCCGGGGACACCGAGGCCAGTCCACTCGGACGCATCGCCGGAGCCAAGAAGCTCCTGCTGACGGCGGCACTGACCATGAGCGTGTTCCTGGTTTCCTCCTCGATCGTCACCACCCTGCTGATACCCGCCCCGGAATTCCAGCCCGGCGGCCAGGCCAATGGCCGCGCGTTGTCGTTCCTGGCCCACTCGATGCTCGGCGAGGGCTTCGGCAGCGTCTACGACCTGTCCACCATCCTGATCCTGTGGTTTGCCGGTGCCTCGGCCCTGGCGGGGATGTTGAACCTCATTCCCCGCTACCTGCCCCGCTTTGGCATGGCCCCGGAGTGGGCACGGGCCGTCCGCCCCCTGGTGTTGGTACTCATCGGCATTGCCGTGGTCATCACCATCTTGTTCGAGGCAAGTGTCGACGCCCAGGGCGCCGCCTACGCCACCGGCGTGCTGGTGCTCATGGCCTCGGCCGCGGTGGCGGTCACCATCTCGGCCAGGCGCAAGGGCCAGCGGTGGCGGGCCATTGGCTTCGGGATCATTTCGGCCATATTCATCTACACCACCGGCGCCAATGTCGTCGAGCGGCCCGACGGCATCCGGATTGCCGGGTTCTTCATCGCCGGGATCATCGTCGTCTCCATGGTTTCGCGTTTCCGGCGCTCCACGGAACTGCGGGCCACGTCGGTGACCCTCGATGAGGAGGCCCTGAAGATCATCGAGACCTCCAGCCGGGATTCGATGGTGCGGATCATCGCCCACGAGCCGGTCCGCCTCTCGGCCGCCCGCTACCGGCACAAGCTTGCCCACGCAAGGATGGCCAGCCATCTGCCCGAGGATGCGCCGGTGGTCTTCATCGAGATCAGGGTCTCGGACTTCTCGGACTTCGCCCAGGACATCGTGGTTACCGGGACCACCCGGCACGGATACAAGATCCTGCAGGCCGAGGCGCCTTCCGTGCCCACCGCCATTGCCGCGATCTGCCTGGAAATCCGCGACCAAACCGGCGTGATGCCGCACATCTACTTCCGCTGGACCGAAGGCAACCCGGTGCACAACCTATTGCGCTTCCTGTTCCTTGGCCAGGGCGAGATCGCACCGCTGACGCGCGAAGTGCTGCGCGAGGCCGAGCCGGCCATCGGCAAGCGCCCCTGGGTGCACGTGGGCTAAGGCACCTGGCATTCGGCACCGCGGGCTTGCCCCCGCGGCCTAGGATTGCAGGGTCCCTGTCGCTTGTCGTGGAGTCTGTGTGTCTGCCGTGGAAAAGAATCCGTCCCGAGAGGGCGGGCGCAAATTGCTGGTCGCGCTGTTCGTTGCCTATCTCAGCCTGCTCGCCTGGATCGTGCTGTGGAAGCTCGAAGTCCCGTACCTCGGCGGGGGCGTGCTTCGCCAGCTCAAGCTGGTCCCGTTCGCTCCCGGTTCAGGGTTCGGGGCGAGCGCACCTTTCGAAGTTGTCGCGAACATCCTGCTCTTCGTGCCCTTCGGCCTCTACCTTGGCCTGCTCGCACCGTCGCGGCAGTGGTGGAAGGCCGCGGGCGCGGTCGCCGGGGCGAGCGCGGCGCTGGAGGTCATCCAGTACGTCCTGGCCCTTGGGAGCTCGGATGCCACCGACCTTGTCGTCAACACCGCCGGTGGACTGGCCGGGATCGGCCTGCTCGACCTGGCACGGCACCGGCTTCAGGCGAGGACGACCGCGGTCATGACACGGATCTGCACGATCGGGACCGTGTTCGCCCTGCTTTTGACCGGGGTCTTCGTGGCTTCTCCCCTGCGCTACGCGCCGCCGCGGGACGCCGCGGCCCTCTCCATGCACTCAGTACCCGCACAGCTGGCAGGGAACACGGCGAAGGACAATGTCCCCGGCTAAGCCCGAACACAAGCGGCCAGCGGACAGTGGCGGCTGGAGGTCTTTTCCGCGGGTTTCGTCCACGGGTTGGGCAACGGGTCCTAACGCGACGCGGCGGGGACCAGCGTCCAGGTGACGATGGCTTCCTCGCCCGTCGGGTTCTTCCAGCTGTGCGGCTCGCGCCCCGGGAAGGTCACGGTGTCCCCCGCGTCGAGGTCAAGGCGCTCGTTGGCGAAAATCAGCACAAAGCGCCCGGAGAGGACATGGAGCACCTCCACCTCGCAATCCACCGAGTAGAGCTCCTTTTCACCCTCGCCGTGCGGGGCAATGACGGCGCGAATCACCTGCAGGCGCCGCTCCGAACGCGCCGTCACCAACCTTTCGACAATTCCTTCGCCTCCCAGTGAGATGCGAGGGGCCTCGGCAAGCCTGACCACGTGGGTGTCCGGCTGGGTGAAAAGCTCCCCGACCTCCAGGGACAGTACCTGGCAAAGGGTCACCAGCGATGCCACCGAGGGGCTGGTCAAATCGCGCTCCACCCGGGAGAGAAAACCCTTGGTCAAGCCCGTGGATTCGGCGATCTGGTCAATGGTCAGACGCTGGGCATGACGCGCCGCCCGGATCCGCGAGCCGATGGCGAGGGCAGCACTGCTGGGCTCAACGGGCAGGGCTTTCATCGGCGCGGGTCTCCAGGTGGGCTCGAGGGAAATATTGCGTTCATACAGCTTAGGTGCAATTGACGTGTGCGACACCTCACATTAGCCTGTAGAACAACAAAAGTTTACCCCTAGGCATCCCAGAGTTGCACCCAAGTTCATTCCCAGCAAAGGCTCCCCCCATGGAATTCATCAATGGCACGATCGTTGCCGTCTATTTGGCGGCTATGCTCATCTTCGGCTGGTGGGGAAAATCGCGCACCAAGAACAGCAGCGACTACCTCGTGGCCGGCAGGCGGCTCGGCCCGTTCCTGTACACCGGCACGATGGCGGCGGTCGTCCTGGGCGGGGCCTCCACCGTCGGCGGCGTCGGCCTCGGCTACAAGTTCGGGATCTCCGGCATGTGGCTGGTCGTGGCCATCGGCGCCGGCGTCATCCTGCTCTCGCTGCTCTTCGCACCCACCCTGCAGCGCCTGAAGATCTTCACCGTCTCGCAGATGCTCACCCTGCGCTACGGCAGCAAGTCCGCGACGAACACCTCGGGTATCGTCATGCTCGCCTACACACTGATGCTCTGCGCAACCTCCACCAGCGCCTATGCGACGATCTTCGTGGTCCTCTTCGGCTGGGAGCGCTGGCTGGCCATCGCCATCGGCGGGGTCATCGTGGTCATCTACTCCACCATTGGCGGCATGTGGTCGATCACCCTGGCCGACCAGGTCCAGTTCGTCATCAAGACCGTGGGCATCTTCTTCCTGATGCTGCCCTTCGCACTGAACGCAGCCGGCGGCATGTCAGGGATCCGCGAACGCGTCGGGGCGGAGTTCTTCAGCTTCACCGGCATCGGCGTCCAGACGATCATCACCTACTTCGTGGTCTACACCCTGGGCCTGCTCATCGGCCAGGACATCTGGCAGCGCGTGTTCACCGCCAAGACCCCGAAGGTGGCCCGCTGGGGCGGCACCACCGCCGGCATCTACTGCGTGCTCTACGGGGCAGCCGGCGCCATCATCGGCATGGCCGCCAAGGTCGCCTTGCCGGAGATCATCGGCGCTGACACCAACAAGGACGTGGTCTACGCGGAGGTCGCCACTCAGCTGCTGCCCGTCGCCGTCGGCGGACTGGTGCTGGCAGCCGCTGTGGCAGCCATGATGTCCACTGCCTCCGGCGCGCTGATTGCCGCTGCCACAGTGGCCCGCACCGACGTCACCCCGTTCGTGGCCAGCTGGTTCGGCAGGCACGTGAAGGTGAACACCAACGAAAACCCGGAGCACGACGTGCGTGCCAACCGCATCTGGGTGCTGCTGCTGGGCATTGTCTCGATCGTGCTGGCCATCATGGTCTCCGACGTGGTCGCGGCACTGACCATTGCCTACGACATCCTGGTGGGCGGCCTGCTGGTGGCCATCATCGGCGGGCTGGTCTGGAAGCGCGGGAATGGGCTGGGGGCCGCCGCCTCGATGGCTGCCGGAACCATTGTCACCTTGGGCACCATGATCGTCCTGGAAATCCAGGCCGAACAGCGCTTTGACGGCATCTACGCGAACGAGCCAATCTACTTCGGATTGATTGCCTCGGCACTGACCTTCATCGTGGTCTCCCTGATCACGCGACCCACCTCCGCGGCGGTCATCACCCGCTGGAACGCCCGGGTCGCCGGCCATGCCGACGCCGAGGGCGCGGAAATCACCGAGGTCGCCGGCCGCTAGCACCGGATTCACGGCACGGACCGCATCCCGAAGGGAGCCCGTCTCCGCGCACTGCGCGCGAAGACGGGCTCCTTCCTTTCGCCGCAGCCCTTCCCCGGCGGGCCCCGTCGCTCCTAGGCTGGGCCGCATGGACAATCTCAAGGACCACCTCACCACGTACCTGGACAGCACGCGCGAAGCCATGCTCTGGAAGGTCGAGGGGCTCAGCGAGCAGGAAATGACCCGCCCCATGGTCGGGACGGGCACCAACATCCTGGGCCTGATCCAGCATCTGGCCACCGTCGAGTACGGCTACTTCGTCGAATGCCTCGGGTTCACGGTCGAGGATGAACGCCACGACGCGCTGATGGCCGATCCGGAAGTCAGCGCCGACATGTGGGTGCCCGCCGATGTCCCCTGCTCCGAGATCCTCGATTTCTACCGCCGCGCCATCGCCGCAGCAAACCACAACATCGCAGCCCTCCCCCTGGATGCACCGGCCACGGTTTCCTGGTGGGTGCCGGAGAAACGCGACACCACGCTCGGGCGCCTGCTGCTGCACATGAACGTGGAGACCGCACGCCATGCGGGCCATGCCGACATCGTGCGGGAGCTCATCGACGGTTCCACCGGAATGCGCCGGGACAACACCAACATTCCTCCCTACGACCCCGTTGCCTGGACGCAATTGCACGCAAATATCTTGCGGGCCTCCGAATCACGGTAAAGTGGACCACAGCTTCACGAGACGCGTCGGCAAGCTCCGACTCAGACGCGCACCAACCCCAGGTTCATGGGTGGTTCGGATGAAGAAGCGGTCGCGGACCACTTGGCCCCGGCAAGAGCTCACGAAAGGCTTTCGCCCCCACATGGCACCTTCCATCCCCGTTTTGCCCCTGCTCGATGTCCACCGTGCGGTCGTCGAGCTGCGCCTTGCCGGTTCCTGGCACAGCTACCACGTTGCGGACGCACCTTCGCTGGCCGCGGCCCTGGCCAATGCCGTCGGCTCGCCGCGCTTCGACGCCCACGCGAGGGAGCTGTCGGTGCGCATCCCCCGGGCCGGAAAGCCCGCCGGACAGGCGTTGTTTTTTAGTCTCAACGAATTTTCACTTGTCCTGCCAACGGCTACACTCGTGGGTTGAAGGGGAGTAGTTCCCAGACCCGCCGGCACGGCGGGACAGCGGTGCGTCGACATACTGGTTACAGCGTTGTAACCCGGCAATCCACCCGGGGCCACGGGCAATCCAGCCCGGCCCGGGCGAACGAGACCTTCGGTCCACACATTGGTGGCCCGAGGCTCAACGTACCCAAAAAGAAATCCTGCTGGGCCTCCCCATCGCATGGCCTCCCGAGGCCGTGAACGCCCACATGAGGATGAGAGCATGACGCAACAAGCGCCGACCCCCACTCACGCCCAGATCAAGCGCTGGCGCCAGTACCTGGCCGACGAAATCGCCGAAGGCGCGGTCTACCGCGAACTGGCCAACAAGCGCCAGGGTGAGGAACGCGCAGTCCTGCTGGGACTGGCAGCCGCCGAAACCCGACACGAGGAACACTGGCGCTCGCTGCTGGGCGAGAACGCCGACAAGCGCACCCGGCCCTCGATCCGGCGCACCATGCTCCGCTTCCTGGCCCGGCACTTCGGTTCGGTCTTCGTCCTGGCCCTGGCCCAGCGTGCCGAGGGCAACTCCCCCTATGCCGCAGACACCGATGCCAGCCGCCAGATGGCCGCCGACGAACTCGTCCACGAGGAGGTCGTGCGCGGCCTGGCCACCCGCGGCCGCAACCGGCTTTCGGGCAACTTCCGGGCGGCGGTCTTCGGCGCCAACGACGGCCTGGTGTCCAACCTGGCCTTGGTCATGGGCATCGGCGCCACGGGCGTGGCAACCTCCTTCGTGCTCTTCTCCGGCATTGCCGGGCTGCTGGCCGGGGCCCTGTCGATGGCCGCGGGCGAATACGTCTCGGTGCGTTCCCAGCGCGAGCTGCTCTCGGCTTCCAAGCCCACGGAGGTGACCCTGGCCGCGGCGCCGGACCTCGATCTGGATGCCAACGAGCTGGTATTGGTCTACAAGGCCCGCGGCATGAGCGACGAGGACGCAGCACACCGGGCCGCCGAACGCATGGGCATCTACTCCTGCGACTGCAACCCCTCCACGTCGCTCCGGTCCGAGCTCACGGTTGCCGCCGATAGCCGGGAACACGAGGAAATCGGCTCCGCCATGGGTGCGGCTTCCGCGTCCTTCTGCTTCTTTGCCTCCGGGGCGGTCATCCCGATCCTTCCGTTCATTTTCGGCATGGACGGCACCCCCGCGATCCTGCTCTCCGCCGTGCTGGTGGGCATCGCCCTGCTGGCCACCGGCGGCGTGGTCGGCTTGCTTTCCGGCGCATCCCCGGCCAAGCGCGGACTGCGCCAGCTGGCCATCGGCCTGGGCGCCGCGGCGGTCACCTACGTCCTCGGACTGCTCTTCGGCAGCTCCGTGGCTTAGCGGCACCACTGCAGGGACACTGGCACGTGCCGCCACTTTCATGGATCGGGGATCCGGCGGCACTCTTTCCTCGCTGTGCCCGAACGGGATGGCACTCGCCGGGAACGCAGTCGCCCACGATCCTTACTAGAACATATTTTCTAATATTCATGAAAATATCTTCCAATTGTCGGCTACTGGTTCTAAAATTGAAGTATGGCAACGACGTCATCGAGCGGTACCCCTTCTGACGGCACCACCGGTGGTGCCGTCAGGGACCTGGGCTACGATGCGCTATTGCACGACGGGGCGGACATGGACGCACTGGTTGCCGAACACTTGGCCCGCACCGGCACCGACGGGATCCTGTCCCTGGCCGCCGCGGTGAACGGAGCCCCGGTACTGACAGGAACCCATGAGGCGGTGACCGCCGTCGGCGCACTGGAAACCTTGAAATGCGCCGCCACGGCGAAGCAGGCCGACCACAGCGTCGCCTACCAGGATTCCTTGGTCGCCGATCGACAGCGCGCCGGGGTCAGGGAGAAAAACCCCGCATGGGGCTCAAGCGGGGACGTAGCCCTGATGCTGCATTTGTCCCCGAAAAGCGGAACCAAACGCACGAACGACTTCCGGATACTTGCCGAAGACCTGCCACACTGCCACCAGGGGCTGCGCCGCGGCATCATGACTTGGGACCAGGCGCACGTGGTAATCAGCGGCACCCGGAGCCTCAAGATCGAAAACCGGAGAATGATCGACGAGCTGCTGTGGGAGGACACCCACACCTGCTTCGAGGCCGGAACTGCGTCGCTGCGTGAGCTGGTCAACTACTGGGCCCTCGTCCTTGAACCTGAAACCGCCGAACAAGAGGAAGAAGACGCCACCGAGAAGCGGTATGTCAGCGGCTACCAGGTGAACGAAAACACCGTGCGGATCGTCGGTGACTTCCCGCTGGACCAGGGCGTTCCCATCCTGCAGGTCCTCAACCGCGAAATGGAACGCCCCCGGAAGCCCGGGGACGACCGCACCAACGCCCAGGTCGCGGCAGACACCGTCTTCGAGGCGATCACCGACACCAAGGCCACCGGCTCCAGGCCGGTGGAGCTGTTGCTGATGATGGACCCGGAAAGCCTCACCGGTGCCAGTGATGAACCGGCACTGATCCCGGGCCACGGATACATCAGCGCCACCAGGGCCCGGTCACTGGTGGCCGGCGACCCAGAGCACCCACTGAACACCTGGTACCGGCGCCTCTATGCAGCCCCGGACACCGGCAAATTGGTCGCGATGGATTCGGCCGCCCGCAGCTTCGCCGGAAACCTCAAGCGCTTCATCACCCTCCGCGACCAACGCTGCCGCACCCCTCACTGCAACGGCCGCATCGAGGAACTCGACCACGTCGTGCAGGTTCGCCGCAACGGGAAGACCACCGAGATCAATGGTTCTGGCCGCTGTCGAACATGCAACCGGACCAAGGAAGCGCCCGGATGGCACGAGGAGCCTCTGCCCGGACGAGGCCGCCATTCCTTCAAAATCACCACCCCGAGCGGCCACAGCTACACCTCCACGGCCCCGCCACCGCGGCCCGGCACCGGCAGTCGCCGGCCACCCCAGCGGATTTAGCCGCCCGCCGCCACGGGCGGGAAATCCACACCCAACGCCACCGGGGATGCAGCCACGCATCCCCGGCACACCCATGGGCCCAGGGCTGCAGGAGGCCCTGAATAAGTCGGCGAGCGCCTACAACCCCAGCAGGAAGTCGATCGAGGCGCGGACATCGGTCTTGGCCGCGGCGCCGTCCAGGGCCGACTCCAGCACCGCATCCTGTTCCATGACATACCAACCCTCGTAGCCGGCATCCTTGAGCAGTCCGACGATCTCGGCGATCTCGCAGTCGCCCTGACCCAACGGCACGAACATGCCGTCCTTGACTGCCTGCACGAATCCGAGCTCCCCGCTTGCCACCTGGGCGGCAATCCCGGAGCGCACGTCCTTCAGGTGGGCGATGCCAACGCGCGAAGCATGGTGGCGCACCAATTCCAGCGGATTGGTGCCACCCACCAGCAAATGGCCGGTGTCCAGGCAGATCTGCGCCGTGGTGGTTTCCAGCAGCCGCTGCACGCTGGCCGCCGATTCGACCATGGTGCCCACATGCGGGTGCAACACGGCCAGGATCCCGACTTCGGCGGCCAGGTCCACCACTGCCTGGAGGTTTCTCTCGAACACCGCCCATTGCGCCTCGTCCATTTCATGGTGCGCCTCGTAGTCGCCGGTTCCGGCGTCCGCCGCCAGCACCAGCACGGAGGCACCCGCCACGGAGAACGCCTTCAATTCGGCCTCGACCAGCGGCATCGGATCCACCGCCGGATCGTGGAGCACCACCGGCAGGAAACCACCCACCGCCTTCATCCCGTATCCCTCAAGGTGCGCGGCGCGTGCCGAGGGTTCGGTTGGCAGGAAACCGAGCGGGCCGAATTCGGTGGCCTTGATGCCCAGTTCCCGCATGTCCCCCAGTACTTGTTCGGGGCTTAGCTGCACTCCCCAATCGGCGGCCTCGCACACGCCCCAGGAAATCGGGGCGGCCGCGAGCTGGTTGGCGATGGTGGTGGTCATGGATGGGGTTCCTTAAGACGTGGGAGGCTGATTCGTTCTTGGTGTTGACAGGGTGGGTTCTAGGAGGCGGGAACCATGGCAACGGAAACCGGCGCCCCGGTGCGCAAGGACTCCTGGGCTGCGTCTGCGACCCGCGACGCGGCCACGGCGTCCCATGGCGAGCATGGGTTGTCCCGTTCGCCCAGTACATACTCGATGAAGGCCACGAGTTCGGCACGATAGGCGTCGTCAAAGCGCTCGATGAAGGTCTGGTGTGCGGTACCCGCGGGAAAAGCGACGCCTTGCTCGGCCGAACGCAGGGCTGACTTCTCGTCGAGTCCCACCACCACCGTGTCCTTGGACCCCTGGATTTCCAGGCGCACGTCATGGCCGGCCCCGTTGTAGCGGGTGGCGATCGCAGTGGCCACGGTTCCGTCCTCAAAGGTCAGCACGGCCAGCGCGGTGTCCACGTCGCCCGCGGCTCCGATTCCCGGGTCCCCGTTGTTCGAAGCCTTGGCGTAGACTTCGACGATTTCCTTGCCGGTGATCCAGCGCAGGATGTCGAAGTCATGGACCGAGCAGTCGCGGAAGAGCCCGCCGGAAGAGGCGATGAACTCCAGGGAAGGCGGGAACATGTCCCCAGTGATGGCGCGCATCGAGTGGATCCACCCGATGTCACCGGCTTCGAGGCGGCGCTTGGCCTCTAGGTAGCCGGCGTCAAACCGTCGCTGGTGGCCGATCTGCACGCGTCCGCTCGCGGCGGCGATTTCCTCCAGCAACGGCAGGGCCGCTTCCACGTCGCCGGCCACGGGCTTTTCGCAAAAGACCGGCAGGTTCGCGGCGATGCCGGCCCGGATCAGGTCCGGATGCGTCATGGTCCCGGTGGCAATGAGCAACGCGTCCACCCCGGCATCGATCATTCCCTGCACGGAGTCGAAGAAGTTGGCGCCCAGCCCCTCGGCCACGGTGCGCGCGTAGTCGGCGGCGACGTCAGTGATCCACAGATTCACGTCCAGGCCGCGTTCGGCCAGCTGCGGGCGAAGCGTATTGAGGTTGTTGGCGTGCATGGTGCCGATGCGGCCGACTCCGATGAGCCCGAGGTTCAGTGTCTTCATGGTTTCTGCTTCCGTTTGGCGGTGTCTGGGAATTCTATGCCGGTCTGGCGGCGGATCTCGTCGGCCAGTTCGAGTGTGGTCAAGGTGTCTTCCAGCGGACGCTGCGGCGTCTGCTGCAACCCCGCTGCGATGCTTCGGGCCACGGCTGCGGCCTCATAGTGCAGCCCCTCGAAGTGCGCTCCGGGGGTGTCCTCGTAGCGCAGTTCGCGCCCGTCAAAGTGGCGCAGCGTGAAGCCCCCGGGCATGTTGAAGGGGCCGTCGATGTGCAGTGTGGCCTCGGTTCCGGTGACCACTGCGTCGGTGGGGGTGAAATTGTAGAGCTGGGTGTTCACGATGCCCTGTGCACCTGAAGAAAATCCCAGGACGGTGGAGAGTTGTGAGTTGACTCCCGCGGGGTGCGCGGTGCCGATGGCGGCAACGGTTTCGGGGGCGCCAAGAACCCGGGTGGCGAATGCCAGGGGGTAAGTCCCCAGATCCATCAGCGGTCCGCCGGCGAGCGCGGGGTCGAAGATCCGATGGCCGGGTTCGAAGTGCTCGCCGTATTCGGCCAACACATTCACCAGCGTCCCCAGGGCTCCCGATTCCAGTAGCTGGGTGATCACGTCGAACTTGGGCAGGAAGAAGGTCCACAGGGCTTCGGCGGCGAAGACGTTCTTGGCGCGGGCGGCCTGCACCATGGCGCGGACCTGTTCCGCGGTGATTCCCATGGGCTTTTCCACCAGTACGTGCTTTCCGGCCTCAATGGCGGTCATCGCCACGTCGAAGTGCTGGGGGTGCGGGGTTGCCACGTAGACGATGTCAACGTCCGGGTCCTGCGCCAATTCCTTGTAGCTTCCGTGGCTGGCTGGTATTGAGTGCTTGGCGGCGAATTCGGCCGCACGTGCGGCCGACCGTGAGCCGACGGCCGTGATGTTCTGTGTGGAGTGGGCCTTTACCGACTCGGTGAATCGTTCGGCGATCCAGCCAGGACCGGCGATTCCCCAGTTCAGAATCGGTGCGTCTCGTGAATCGGGGACCCGGGATTCGGGAAGTGCGGCGGGGAATCCGCTCATGTGTACTCCTGTGCTTTCTGGCTTTGTCGACGTGGCTAATTGCTGGCTATGCTGGCTGCTGCCGGGACCGGAGGCTACGAGTGGCGCCCCGCGGCCGGGACATCTACGGTTTCGGCAACCTCTGCCTTGACCTCGGCCAGCACGTCGTCGTGTCCTCCGGTCTGCTCGAGCTCATGGGCAAGTTCAGCCAGTTCCGCGCCGCCGGCCATTTGGCTGGTCAGCTCGTCGATGGTGATGTCCTTCTTGTCGTAGTAGCCGATCGACTTGCCGCGCTTGAGCAGCAGGAAGCGGTCGCCGACGGGGAAGGCGTGGTGCGGGTTGTGGGTGATGAAGATGACGCCCAGGCCGCGGTCACGCGCCTGCAGGATGTAGCGCAGCACCACACCGGACTGCTTGACGCCCAATGCCGCGGTGGGTTCGTCGAGAATCAGCACCTTGGCACCGAAATGCACTGCGCGCGCAATCGCGACACACTGGCGTTCGCCGCCGGAGAGTTGTCCGATGGGCTGCTCCACGTCCCGCAGGTCGATGCCCATGGCGGCGAGCTCGTCCTTGGTGATTTTCTTCATCTTCTCCACATCAAGACTCTTGAACGGGCCCACCCCCTTGGTGAGCTCCGACCCGAGGAAGAAGTTGCGCCAGATCGGCATCAGGGAGACGACGGCGAGGTCCTGGTAGACGGCTGCAATGCCGGAGTCCAGTGCCTCTCGCGGGGAATTGAGCTTGCGTTCGGCACCCATGATCTCCAGTGTGCCGGTGGTGTGCTGGTGAAGCCCCGCAATGATCTTGATCAAGGTCGATTTGCCGGCCCCGTTGTCACCCAACACGCAGGTCACGCGTCCGGTGTCCACGGCCATGGTGACGCCGGTCAGGGCGATGATGTTGCCGTAGTGCTTGCCCACGTCCTTGAGCTCCAGCAGGTGCACCGGGGTGTGGGTGAGCGGGTCGGTCTGTTCCTGCAGCAGCGTCGCCTGGTCGATGCGTTCGAGGGCTGGGGAATTATTGGTGTTCGTCATGGGATTGGCTCCTTGGTTCCTTGCGCTGCTACTTGGTCTCGGCACGTTTCTTCACGACCAGATTCACGATCGTGGCCAGCAGCAGCATTAGGCCCAGGAAGAACTTGAACCAGTCCGGGTTCCACTCGGCGTAGACGATGCCCTTGTTGGCCATGCCGAAGATGAAGGCGCCGATGGCCCCGCCCACTGCCGAGCCGTAGCCGCCGGTGAGCAGGCATCCGCCGATGACGGCGGCGATGATGTAGAGGAATTCGTTGCCGATGCCCTCACCGGACTGGACCGTGGCGAAAGCGAAAAGATTGTGCATTCCCAGGATCCAGGCACAGAAGCCCACCCCCATGAACAGTCCGATCTTGGTGCGGATTACCGGTACACCCACTGCGCGTGCGGCATTTGCGTCGCCGCCCACGGCGAAGATCCAGTTGCCAATACGGGTTCGCAGCAGGATCCAGGAGGCCACTGCCACCAAAGCGATCCAAATGAACACGGTGATCTTCACTTCGACCCCGGCGATGTTCACCGATGAGGCGAAGATCGCCCGTGCCGATTCGAACCCATCCATGTCGGCGATCGACGGGGTGGAAACCGAGCCTCCGATCAATCGGGTCAATCCCAGGTTCAGGCCGGTCAGCATCAGGAACGTGGCCAGCGTGACAATGAAGGAAGGAAGGTTGGTCTTGATCAAGATCCAGCCGTTGATGAATCCGACGGCCAGCGAGACGACGAGCGCGAGCACCACACCCACCCACACATTGGTTCCGAAGTACCAAGAAAAGAGGGAAGCACTCAGTGCCGAGGAAATCACCGCAACGCCGGTGGAAAGGTCGAATTCTCCACCGATCATCAGCAGCGAGACGCCCACCGCCATGATCCCGATGGTCGAGGACCCGTAAAGCACCGTGGCGAAGGATGAAGGCTGCAGGAATACAGGGGCCACGAAAGCGAAGAAAGCGAACATGGCAACCGCGCCGACGAGGGCACCGAATTCCGGGCGACCCAACAGCGTGGAGATGGCGCCTTTGGACGCCACCCGCTCATCGGCCACCTTGGGGGCGGTCGGCGGGGTGAGGAGTGTGTTCGTCATGATGTGAATTACTTTCCGTTGGTCCGTGGTGGCGGTGGTTTAATCCACCGCCACCACGTGGGTCTTTGACTGTTAGCGGATACCCTGTTCGGCGAATTCGAGGACCGCTGCGGCGTTGTCCTTGGAAATGATGGCCGGACCCGTCAGCACCGGCTGGCCGCCGCCGATCTCGAAACCGCCGCGGGTGTTCTGCCATAGCGCATCCACGGCGCCGTATCCCTGCAGCCAGGGCTGCTGGTCAACAGTGAAAAGGACGTTTCCGTCGACGATTTGCTGGGCGAGTTCGGGGTTCATGTCAAAGGACGCAACCTTGGCATCGGAATTGGCGCCGGCAACCGACTTCAGGATGGTCAGGGTGAACGGTGCGCCGAGCCCGATGACGACATCGACGTCCTTGCTGGCCTGGAGCTTGGCCGTGACAGTTGACTGGACTTGGGTCATGTCGGTGCCTTGCACGTAGAGGATCTCCGATCCGGGGACCTTTTCCTTGACACCCGCACAACGATTCTCAAGGCCGACGTGACCTTGTTCCTGGATGACACAAACGGGGTGCTTGAAGCCGTCGGCCGCGAGCTTCTCGCCGACGGCCTCGCCTGCGAGTTTTTCATTGGAACCGAAGTGGGTGAAGGCGCCGAGTTCCTTGTAGCGGTCTTCGCCTGCGTTCAGGCTTACCACCGGGATACCGGCATCGCGGGCCTTTTTCAGTGCAGACGCCAGCGCGTCGGGCTTGGCAAGCGTGACGGCTATGCCATCGACCTTCTGGTCGACGGCTTGTTCGATGAGCTGGGCCTGGCGTCCGCCGTCCGGGTCCGAAAGGTATTGCAGGTCGACGTTGTCCTTGACGGCCGCTTCCTCGGCACCCTTGCGCACGGTGTCCCAGAAGGTGTCACCGGGTGCAGCGTGGGTGATTAGGGCGACATTGATTTTCGGTGTCGCGGCAACAGCGCCTGCATCGCCACCATTGGCTGTTTCAGGTGCCCGACCGCCG
This sequence comes from Paeniglutamicibacter sulfureus, assembly GCF_030512175.1. Taxonomy (GTDB): domain Bacteria; phylum Actinomycetota; class Actinomycetes; order Actinomycetales; family Micrococcaceae; genus Paeniglutamicibacter; species Paeniglutamicibacter sulfureus. The sequence continues at coordinate 813,707 of NZ_JAULBL010000001.1, forward strand.
CCGCTTGAGCACGCTGCCAGGCCGAGGGCAGGGACAATGAGCGCTGCCACCGCGGCTTTGCGCCAGGAAAACTTTGACATTGCAAGAATCTCCTTGAGTCGTGGGCTCGCCTCGTTGATCCAAGACGGCCAAAGGGGCTCCAGCCAAGTGTCGGAGGCGCCATTGGCGCCAACAAGCTTTTCCCTTTTCATCGATCATCGTGACTACAGTCACACATGTCAAGAGATTGTCAGGACATATTTACATCAGCTCTTATTTTGGGGTGATTGTTACGCACGCGTGAGGCCGCTTTACGACGGGCGGAACACTACTCAAGTCGCGGAAAGTCGAGGAATTCTTGTGGCGCGACGCCCCGGGCCACCACGGCAACGGAGGTAGCAAAACGAGGACCCTCCGCCACCCGTCACCGTCTTCCGTTAGCGGAGGCCTTCCTCGGCGAACTTCAGCACGGCCTTTGCGTTGTCCGTGTCCACAATGCTCGGGCCAGTCGGCACCGGCTGCCCACCACCAAGCGCAAAGCCGCCCACGGAATCGAGCCAAATCGCGTCGATCGACTCATAGCCCTGGAGCCACGGCTGCTGATCAACAGTGAAGAGGATCTCGCCGTCGACGATCTTCTGGGCCATTTCGGCATTCATGTCAAAGGATGCGACCTTGGCCGAGCTATTGGCTTCGGCAACTGATTTCAGCAGCGTCAGGCTGATGGGCGCACCCAGCCCGATGATGACGTCCACGTCTTTCGATGTTTGCAGCTTCGCGGTCGTCGTCGACTGCACCTGGGTCATGTCGGTGCCCTGGACGTAAAGCACCTCGGTGGCGGGGATCTTGGACTTCACCCCGGCGCAGCGCGCCTCGAGCCCCACGTGCCCCTGGACCTGGATGACGCAAATGGGCTTCTTGTAGTTCTCTTCGAGAAGCTTTTGCCCCACGGCCTCTCCGGCTGCACGTTCGTTGGAGCCGAAATTCGCGAAGGCACCCAACTCCTTGTAGCGGTCCTCGCCGCCGTTGAGGCTGGTGATGGGAATGCCCGCCGCCTTCGCCTTGGCCAAGGCGCCGGCCACGGCGTCCGGCTTGGCCAGGGTCACGGCGATGCCGTCAACGCCCTGGTCCACGGCCTGCTCGATGAGCTGGGCCTGGTTCCCGCCCTCGGGGTCACTGAGGTACTGCAGGTCGATGTTGTCCTTGGCAGCCGCGGCCTCCGCACCCTTGCGGACAATGTCCCAGAAGGTGTCCCCGGCCGGGGCGTGGGTGATCATCGCAACCTTGAGACGCGGGGTGTCGGCGACGGCACCCTGTGCCGAGGCGTCCGGCTCGGGGGCGCGCCCGCCCTGACTGGAACAGGCGGTGAGGCCGAGCGCGGGAATCAGCAAGAGCGCGGCCGAAGCCGTGCGCCAGGAAAATTTTCTGGACATGGGAATGCTCCTCGAAATGAAAGTGAATTGATTGCGATTGCGATTGCCTCGGGAACTGGCAGGTGTGTGCGGCGGGACCTCGGGTCGGCCACTCGTTCGTTCACAATCGAGCATGATTTGTTAATTTTGAGAAGTCAATAGATTGTCAGGACAAATATTTTTACCAATATAAAATGGCATGCCAAAGAAATGTCATTCATCTATTCAATGATTGGCGCGCCTTGTGCGCTTGGGCGCGGCCCCCTAGCTAGCCACCCTCGCAGTGGATCCGCGCACCACGAGCCAGGGTTCCACCAGGCATTTGGCCTCTACCTGCTCCGCTCCGTCGAAGCGCGCCAACAGTGCCAAACCGGCCTGCCGCCCGACTTCAAGGTTCAGGGCATCCACCGTCGTAAGCCGCAACAGGTTGGAGGATGCCAGCGGGGAATTGTCGTAACCGAGGAGGGATATGTCCTCCGGAACCCGCAGCCCCAGGTCCCTGATGGCCGCAGCCGCGCCCATGGCCATCGAATCGTTGGCCGCAAAAACAGCAGTCGTCTCGGGATTGGCCTGCAGCAGCATCTTGGTGAAGTGAAATCCGTCCTGCTCAGAAGTTCCCGCATCCCCCAGCACCACGGATTCAACCCCGGCCTCATGAAGCGCGTCGACAAATCCCGCGGCGCGCTCGCGCGCCGAACCGCCGCCGCCAGTCACATGGCCGATCTTCCGGTGCCCCAGGCCCAGCAGATGGTCGGCCGCCAGATTGCCTCCGCGCTTGTCGTCACTGGTAACGACGTCCGCCCCGGGAATCTGCCGGAGCCGGTTCCCGGCCAAGACGGAAGGCACGCCAATCCCATCGCCCATCTCCGGGCTCGGTTCGGAAGCAACGACGATGCCGTCGACCCGCATGGCCAGAAACCCCTCCAATGGCGAAGCATCCACATGGGCATTGAACGACCTGTCGGCCACCGCCACCCGAATGCCGCGTTCGGCCAGGACCTCCTGCATGCCTTGCAGGAAGTCGACAAACCACAGATTTCGGTAATCGTCGATGATGACCCCGATGGTTCCGGTGCGACTTCCGGCTAGCGCGGCTGCAGCCCGGCTGGGTCGATAGTTCAGTTCGGCAATTGCGGCATCCACTGCCGCACGTCGTTCCGCCGAGACGTTGGGTGAACCGCGGAGCACCAGGGACACCAAGGACTTGGACACCCCGGCCTGCTTGGCGACGTCGTAGATCGTTGGGCGCGACGCACCCTGGGGGCGGATGGACGCGGTTTTCTCGTTCACTTTCAAATCCTTCCGGAAAAAAGATTGACAGGACATATGGACAACCGTAGCGTTCATATGGAGCGCTCCAACAGTCTAGGGCATCATCAGCAAATGTCACCACCAGCCCCCCACTTTTTAGTTTCCGAGGAGACACCCAATGTCGAATGAAATCAGGGTTGCCGTCATCGGTGCCGGAATGGCCGGCAAGGCCCACGCCGCCGCCTTCCGCAGCGCCTCCACGCTCTACTCCCCCGTCCTGCCACCCATCAGGCTCGTCTCCATCGGGGACATGAACCCGGAATTCGGTTCGTTGGCCGCGCGCCGCTTTGGCTACGAACGCACGGACAGCAGCTGGCAGGCCATTGCCGAAGCCGACGACATCGATGTTGTCAGCGTCGTGATCGCCAACTCGCTGCACCGACAGGCCGTCGAGGGACTGCTGGCAGCCGGCAAGCACGTGCTGTGTGAAAAGCCGCTGAGCGACACCATGGATGACGCCCGCGCCATGGCCGAGCTCGCCTCCAAGGCCAGCGGGATCGCACGCGTCGGCTTCACGTTCCGCCGCACCCCAGGCATCGCCTACATCCGCGATCTGATCCGCACCGGCGTGCTGGGCGAAGTCCTGCACTTCAGCGGCCGCTACTGGACCGACTACGGATTCGATGCTGCAGCACCCATGAGCTGGCGCTACAAGGGCGGGGCCGGTTCCGGCGCCCTGGCCGACGTGGGAAGCCATCTGGCCTATGCCTCCGAGTTCCTTTGCGGCGACATCACCGCAGTCAGCGGCGGACGGCTGAGCACCGTCATCAAGGAACGCCCCCTGCCCCTGGGCGCCGTCATGGGCCACGACCACACCCCGGTCAGCGACACGTTCGAACCGGTGGAAAACGACGACTACGCCGCCTTCTCCGCGGAATTCGCCAACGGCGGCTCCGGCGGCTTCGAGGTTTCCCGCGTCGCCGCAGGCCACGCAAACTCCTTGATCTTCGAGGTGTTCTGCGCCAACGGGTCGGCCCGCTTCGACCAGCGCCGTCCCGCCGAGATCGAACTCTTCCTCAACGAGGGCGCCAGCGCACAAAACGGCTACCGCCAGGTCATCCTCGGCCCGGAGCACCCGTATCTGGCCGGCGGCCTGCCCATGGATGCGCCCAGCGTTGGATTCGGCCAGAACGAGGCCTTCGCCTACCAGGCACGTGCATTCCTCGAAGAGGTTGCCGGTGTATCCGAAGCGGAGTCGCTGCCGCGCTGCGCCACCTTCGAGGAAGGCGTGCGGAACATGGAGGTCCTGGCCGCGGTCGCCGCCTCGGCGCAGTCCAATGGAAAGCTCGTCAACATCTAGCGCAGCCCGGGGCCAACGTGCGGCGGCTGGCACAGAACGGTGCCCGCCGCCGCGGACCAACACATGCCAGGTGCCACGGCCCCGGCAAGCACCTAAGGGGATGTGACACCTGCCATGAACGAAGAACCCGATATCCGCATTGGATTGGTTGGCTACGGCTGGGGAGGAAGATACTTCCATGCCCCCGTCATCGAAGCCGCCGCCGGTGCCGTGTTGGCCGGTGTCGTGACAACCTCGGCTGCACGGCGCGCCGATCTGGCTATCGAGCACCCCGGGGTCCGTGCCCACGACTCCCTTGATTCCCTGGTGGCATCGGGGATCGATGTCCTGGTGCTCTCGGTGCCCGCCCCCGGGCGGGAAAACCTGGTCAGGGAGGCCTTGGGCTCGTGCGCAGTGGTGATCCTGGACAAGCCCTTTGCCATGGATGCCGGCCAGGCAAGGGAGTTGGCCGCATATGCCGAGGTTTCCGGGGCACGCCTTGGCGTCTACCAAAACCGTCGTTGGGACACCAACATCGCAACGCTAGGCGCGGTGCTTGCCGAGGGTCGGCTCGGTCCGGCGCACAGCCTGGAATCGGTGTTCGACCAAAACGAACCACGATCCGTCGAATCGGCCTCCAGCGGAGGAGCCCTGTTGGATCTGGGCAGCCACTTGGTGGACCAGGCGCTTTGGCTCTTTGGCCCGGTCGACAACGTTGCAGCGGGCATGACGTGGACGCCCACCTCATGGGGAATCAACGACTCGGCGTTCACCATGCGCCTGGACCATGCCAGCGGCGTCACCAGCTGGCTGTCCGCGAACAAGCTGGCGGAACAGGGGCAACGGTTGCTCAGGGTTCAGGGTGCGGAAGGCCAGCTCACGATTCGGGGCAACGATATCCAAGCCGAGGCCCTGCTGGAGGGACGACGCCCAGCGGACAGCCACGCCAACTGGGGCTTCGACCCAGTCGAAGCCACTCTGGCCATCGGCGGCCGAACGGCGGGGGTGGCCTCGGCCCAGGGACGGTACCACGCCTACTACGAGTTGCTGGTCGATTCCGTGCGCTACCAGACACCCCTGCCGGTGTGCGCTTGCGAGGCCGTTGCCTGCGTGCAGGTTTTGGATGCGGCCCGGCTCAGCGCCACCCTGGGCGGCACCGAGGTCCCCGTACCGAAGGCGAAAAACGAACCGTGTCCGCAATGCTGAACCCCTGACCTGAACCGAGGGCGATGCACCCTCCTCCGCGAGCATCTGGACTGCTATGCTCAACTCAAGTTAGAATGTCTTATCAAACTATTCGTGCGGAATGCCGACGGGTTTCATGGAGGAAACAATTGAGCTTGGACCTGAATATCCAGATTGATCGTTCGTCTCCCGTGCCGCTGTACCACCAGATCGTCCAGGGCATCGAGACCGCCATCCACGACGGAACCCTGGAAGCCGGCAGCCGCCTGGAGAACGAGATCGATCTTGCGCAGCGCCTGAACCTGTCGAGGCCAACCATGCGCAAGGCCATGGACGAATTGGTTCGTTCTGGGCTTCTGGTGCGCAAGCGCGGCGTGGGTACCCAGGTGGTGTCGAGCCAGGTGCGTCGGCATTTGGAGCTGTCCAGCCTCAACGACGACCTCGAACGTTCCGGGAAGACTCCGACCACCGAGTCGCTGAGCTTCAGCCACGGACCTGCCGACAAGCGCGTGGCCGACCTGATGAAGCTCCCGGCCGGGGTGCAGGTTTACCACTTCACGCGCCTGCGCAGCGTAGACGGCAGCCCGCTGGCGCTGATGGAAAACTGGGTGCGCGACGACATTGTCACCATCGACGAGCAGTCGCTCAACGAGCACGGGCTCTACCAGATCCTGCGCGATGCCGGAGTGAATTTCCGACTCGCCAACCAGCGGATCGGCGCCATGATCGCCAACGACTACCAAGCCCCGCTGCTGAAGGTCGCTGAAGGCTCCGCCCTGGTGACCATGGAACGCACGGCTGTCGATGACACCGGCCGCAGTGTGGAGACCGGCAGCCACGTGTACCGCGCTGATTCATACAGCTTTGAAATGACTCTCGTCCAGCGTTAGAAATGCCGGGCACCACGAACCTCGAAAGGGCAAAACCTTGACAGATTGGGTATATCCGGCCGGAACAGCCATCGACGGAGCATGGCAAACATCCATCGGCGCAGCGGATTCGCAGCTGGATGTCGCCGGCTGGGCGCACACCGGCATCAAGATTGCGCAGCTTTCACCCGGCGAATCACTATCGATGCCTGCAGCGGCGGAGGAACGCATCATCGTCCCACTGCAAGGGGCCTTCACCGCCGCGGTTGACGGTCAGGACCATGAACTTGCGGGGCGCTCCTCGGTGTTTCACGGGCCTTCGGACGTCCTTTACACCGGCATCAACACCGCGGTAACGGTCTCTTCGGTGGCCGGTGGCCGCTTTGCCGTCGCTCTTGCACCTGCCGAGGCCGCCTACCCCACACGACTGGTAACGGCGGCCCAGACGCCGGTGGAACTTCGCGGATCGGGCAACTGCTCCCGGCAGGTCCACAATTTTGGCACGCCCGCGGCGCTGGAGGCCGACCGTTTCATTGTCTGCGAGGTCATCACCCCGGCAGGCAACTGGTCTTCCTATCCACCGCACAAACACGACGAGGAAAAAGAGGGAGAAACCAACCTCGAGGAGATCTACTACTTCGAGACCCGGGTGGCGAAGGATTCCCCGGCACCTGAGACAACCGACCCCATCGGATACGCCCGCGTCTACGCCTCGGATGGGCGACCCATCGACGTGACCACGGAGGTGCGCACCGGTGACGTGGTCTTGGTTCCCTACGGCTGGCATGGTCCGGCCATGGCGGCCCCGGGCTACGACCTGTACTACCTCAATGTCATGGCCGGGCCGGGCCGGGTGCGCGAGTGGCTGATCAGCGACGACCCGCACCACGGCTGGGTCCGCGGCACCTGGAACGAGGAATCGATCGACCCACGTCTGCCTTTCACACCGTAGGCACATGAAATCAAGGAGCCGGTTTCCCCATTGCGGGGAAACCGGCTCCTTGTTGTAGGTCCCGCTGCGGAAGAACGTCGCGCGGGAATTTTCAACTCACGGGGGAAGGCCCTGTATCCCTACAGGGTCTCCCCTTCCAACGACCCGTCAGGAGCCTCCGCGCCTGATTCAGGCCATGAGAAGTGGGCTATCCACAAGCGGGTCGCAGTTCCTCAAGCCACCTCGGGGGCCAATACGATGTCGAATCGCACCCTTGACCAGTCGCTGTCCTCGAGTTCGCGTCCGTCGGGCACCGGAGTGCCCGGGAGTTGGTGGTCGAAGTCCTTGACGAGGCTGTCCTTGACGCCAAAAACGGTGTCGGACTTGATCAGTTCGTCGCCGCGCACGAAAATATGCGTCACCAGGGTGCGGAAACCGGGGGCAGTCACCATGAAATGAAGATGCGATGCCCGCATGGGCGACCGGCCGGTGGCTTCCAGCATCTTGCCGACCGGGCCGTCGTGTGGAATCGGGTACGGAGTTGGCGTCAGGCCCCAGAAGTTGTAGCTCCCTGCCTCGTCGCTAAAGAGGTGTGCCCGGCCCGAAACCCGGTCATCGGTGTACTGGACATCGTAGAATCCGTCTTCATCGGCCTCCCACACCTCAATGCGTGCGTTGGGAATGGCGTTTCCCTCCACATCCTTGACGCTGCCTTCCACCCAGCAGGGCTGTCCGACACCGGCGCCGGCAATGTCGCCGCCATTGGCGATGAGGGGGGCATCGTCAACAAAGAACGGCCCGAAGACGGTGGCCTCGGTGGCGTTGCCCACGGCTTCGTTGTTGACGTTGATCGTTTGCATGGAAGCGCCCAGAACATCCGAGAGCAGGATGAACTCCTGGCGCCGGTCGTCGGTGATGTGGCCGACCGCGGTGAGAAATTCAATGGACCTTTCCCACTCGGCTTCGGTGAGCCGGACCTCGCGGATGAAGGCGTGCAGGTGGCGCACCAGTGACTGCATCAATTGCTTGGTCCGCGGCTCGGTGCATTGTTCGAAAGACCGGAGAACATTTTCGATCAGTCGTACTTCAACGTCCATCTGCGCCGGGGAAATTGCCGCCCGGCGGGCTTCGTCCGCTGTGCGTGCTACTTCAATTGAACTGCTCATGTTGTTTCCTCCTCTTAGTTGGTGGCCATGCACCAAAGGTGTTTACGGCTGTGAAGCTTCATCAAGAAGCTGCACTTCGGCTTCGGTGAGGGTCAGGTGCATGTTGGCCACCAGGGGCATCAGCTGTGCCACGGTGCGTGCACTGGCGATCGGCGCGGTGATCCCGGGTTTTGCCCTGAGCCAGGCCAGGGCAATCGGGGCGAAGGGGCACGTCCGGTCGGCCGATACCTGCGCGAGGGCGTCAAGAACATTTTCTCCACGAGCCGTCAAATACCGGCCTGCGTCGGCGGCCCGAACGCTGTCGACCTCGGCCGTGCCACGATATTTCCCGGTCAGGAATCCGTGCGCGAGCGAATAGTACGGAAAGACGTCTAGGGAGTGTTTTTGCGCCAGCGGTAGGAGCGATGCCTCGACGTCGCGTTCCATGAGATTGTAGTGGGGTTCGAGGGCCACGGGAAGGGGGAAGCTTTCGCGTTCGCTGATCTCAAGCCACTGGGCGATCCGCTCCGGTGAATAGTTGGAGATGCCGATGGAGCGGATCTTGCCTTGGTCGACGAGCCCCGACATTGCCTCGATGCTTTCCACCAGAGGGGTGGACGGGTCATCGAAATGTGCGTAGTAGATGTCGAGGTAATCGAGCCCGAGTCTGGTCAACGATCCGTCGATGGCTGCGTTGATTGTCGCCGGAGCCATCCCCGAGAGCTGCGGATGGTGACTCACCTTCGAGGCCACCAGGATTTTGTCACGGTCATCGCGTTGCGCCAGCCACGACCCAATGATGGTTTCGGCCTCGCCGCCCGAGTTCCCTTCGGCCCAGAACGAGTACGAGTCAGCGGTGTCAATGAAGTTCCCGCCCATCTCCACGTACCCGTCCAGGATCCGGTGGCAGACCTCGACATCGGCCGTCCAGCCAAAAACGTTGGTGCCGAGCACCAGGGGTGCTACCTTGATTTGTTGTGAAACTGCTAGCTGTGAAGACATGGTCCAACTCCAGAAAGTACGGGGGTGCGCCAGGAGCGCACAAGGGATGCTTGGCGCGCCGCGTCCCGACCTGAACGCCGCACTGGTCTGAGGTGGCTAGGCCGAAGGATTTTCACGTGGCTTGTCCCCTGCCCAGGCATCACGAAGGATCCCTCGAACCGCGGCCAGATCAATGGGGCGGGGGTTGCCGTAGGAGTAGCTGGTGACTTCCTCGGCAATCCGCTCGATGTCTTCCTCGAGCATTCCCAGCTCGGCCAGCGACCGGGGGGCTCCGAGTTCCTCGGCCAGGTCCCACAATGCCAGTGCCGGATCCTCCACATCCCCCAGGGCCCGGGACAGTGCCTGTTTCGCCTGCGAGGCGGCCGGCTGGTTGAAGGCCAACGCGTAGGGCAAGACCACCGTGTGGGTCTGGGCATGGGGAAGGTTCAGGGTTCCGCCCAGTGCGTGGCAGAGCTTGTGGTGAAGCGACATCGTCGTCGCCCCGAGGCAAGCGCCGCAGAGCCACGACCCGTACAGGGCATTGCTCCGGGCTTCCAGGTCGGCGGGGTCCTTCACGATGAAAGGCAGCGCCTCGACCAGGGCGCGGACCCCGTCTTCGGCCATCAGGGAGATGATGGGGGTCGCATCCGGTGCGTAGAGGGCTTCGACCGCGTGCGCAATGGCATTGATGCCGCTGGTCACCGACATGGCTGCCGGCAATGTTGCGCTCAGTTCCGGGTCGTAGACGACGCTGCGCGGAAGCACCCGGGGATCCCTGCCGGTCTCCTTCCGTCCATTGGTCGTCAGGCCCCAGACGGGGGTCATTTCCGAGCCCGCATACGTTGTGGGAACGGCGACAATCGGCAGGTCGTGGTTCAGGGCGATGGCCTTGCCCAGGCCGATGGCCGAGCCCCCGCCCACGGTGACGCAGCCGTCGGCGCCCACCCGTGCGGCCTCGTCGCTGGCGCGTTTCGCTGCTTCGGCGGGCACGTGCATCACCGCTTCGGCCAGTACGCCCACGGCGCGCGAGCCGAGTACCTGGGCGATTTGGTCTCCGGTGTCCTTCTGCTCGGGTGAGCACAGGACCAGGACCCGCTTCAGTCCTAGGTGGTCAAGCTCGGCCGGCAATTCGGAGAGCGATCCGGCTCCGAACCGGACTCGCATGGGAAGGGCGTCATAGGTGAATTGCGTGGTCATTGAATGGACTCCTCCAGGGGATACTTCGTATGCAAGGTGTTTCCGGGTCCGCCGTCGGTGGCATTCCGGAAGTGGTGTTCGCGGGTTTAGTGTGCCCCGGCGCGGCGCTTGTTCCAGATGTCAAAGGCCACCGCGAGCAGGAGCACCAGCCCCTTGACGACGGACTGCAGGGACTGGTCGATGCCCATCAGCTGCATGCCGTTGCTCATGACGGCCATGATCAGGCCTCCGGCCATGGCACCGACGACCTTTCCGACGCCACCGGTGACAGCGGCGCCGCCGATGAAGGCCGCCGCGATGGCATCGAGCTCGAACATGTTCCCGGCACCGGGCTGGGCTCCATTGGTGCGCGAGGAAAAGACGATGCCGGCCACGGCCGAGAGCAGTCCCATGTTGACGAAGATCCAGAAGTTCACGGCACGGACCTTGACGCCCGAGAGCGAGGCGGCGGCCAGGTTGCCGCCAATGGCGTAGATCTGGCGACCGAAAACGGTGTGCTGCATCATCATGGTGTAGGCCATGATCAGGACGGCCAGCATGATCAACACGACCGGCAGTCCGCGCGCCGAGGCCAGCTTCCAGGCGAATGCCATCACGAGCACTCCCACGGCCAGGATCTTGAGGGCAAACATTGACAGGGGCGGGACCGGCTGGTGGTAGCCCATGCGGGCCTTGCGCGAGCGGTATTGGCTCACGGCGAACCCTGCGACACCGAGGGCGAAGACGACCAGGGTGAAGACGTCGTATCCGTTTCCGCCGAGCCACCCGTTGATGAATCCGGAGGCGATGACCCCGTATCCTTCGGGGAATGGTGAAAGCGAGACATTGTCTAGGACGAAGAGGGTCAGGCCCCGGAAGAGGAGCATGCCGGCAAGGGTCACGATGAAGGCCGGAATGCCGACGTAGGCTACCCAGAAGCCGTGCCAGGCACCGATCAGCAGCCCGGCGGCCAGCGCCGCCAGGACACCTACCCACCAAGGCATCCCGAACTTGATCACCGTGATGGCCGAGATGGCGCCGGTCAAGGCCACGACGGAGCCGACCGAGAGGTCGATGTGCCCGGCGATGATCACGATGACCATGCCGATGGCCAGGACCAGGATGTAGGAGTACTGCAGGACGATGTTGGTGATGTTGCCGGCCGACAGTGAAGCCCCGCCGGTGATGAGGGCGAACAGGGCGACCAGTGCCACGAGGGCGACATAGATCCCGCTGGTGCGCAGGTTGCGGGTCATGGCAAGGCGAACGTCGTCCATGCCGTTTTTTCGGGGAGGCGGTGCAACGGAGCCCATGGGTCCGCGCGGGGCTGTGACAGTCATCCTATTGCTTCCTTTTCTTTGGTCATGAGGGTCATGAGTCTTTCTTCAGTTGCTTCCGCTACCGGGAGTTCGCCGGTGATCCGTCCACCGGAGAGCGCATAGATCCGGTCACAGGTGCCCAGCAGTTCCAGTAGGTCCGAGGAAATCACCACGACGGCCTTGCCTGATTCCACGAACTCGTTGATCAGGGTGTAGATCTCGAACTTCGCGCCCACATCGATCCCCCGGGTGGGTTCATCGATGATCAGCACCTCCGGGCCAGTCAGCAGCCACTTGGACAGGACGACTTTCTGCTGGTTGCCGCCCGAGAGCTTCCCGACCACCGATTGGACGTTCGGGGCCTTGATCCGCATCGAATCCATCGAGTGCCTGGCGAGCTTCGCTTCCAGGTTCGCGTCCACGAATCCCCGCTTGGCCAGCTTGGGCAACGCCGCCCCGGAGATGTTGCGGGCAATCGTATCGAGCAGGTTCAGACCCAGTTGTTTCCGGTCCTCGGTCACATACGCCAACCCGTGGCCGATCGCCTCGGCCACCGTGCGGGGGGCAACGGGATTGCCGTGCATCAGCGCCTGTCCGGAGATGAAGCGACCGTAGGAGCGTCCAAAGACGCTCATGGCCATTTCGGTGCGCCCGGCACCCATGAGGCCAGCGATGCCCACGACTTCGCCGGCGCGCACCTGGAAGGAGGCACCGTCAACCACGAGCCTGTCCTGTTGCGGGTGGCGCACCGTCCAGTCCCGGACCTCCAGCACCACCTCGCCGGGGGTCGGGTTCCGTTCCGGGTAGAAGGATTCGAGGTCCCGGCCCACCATGCTGCGCACAATGCGGTCCACGTTGACCTCGGGCGCGGCCATGTCCAGTGTTTCGACGGTCTGTCCGTCACGGATCACGGTCGTGCGGTTGGCCGTTGCCTCGATCTCGTTGAGCTTGTGCGAAATGATGATCGAGGTGATTCCCCGTTCCTGTAGTGCGCGCACCAGGCCGAGCAAATGGGCGGAGTCGTTGTCGTTCAGGGCCGCCGTCGGCTCATCCAAGATCAGGAGCTTGACGTCTTTGGCCAGTGCCTTGGCAATTTCCACCAGTTGCTGCTTGCCGACGCCCAATTGCGCGACCGGGGTCGTTGATTCTTCGTGGAGCCCCACACTCTGGAGCAGCTGCGTGGCCTCGGCATGGGTCCTGTGCCAATCGATCAATCCCCCAGTGCGTCGGCGTTCGTTGCCCAGGAAGATGTTTTCGGCAATCGACAGGTGGGGAACCAACGCCAATTCCTGGTGGATGATGACGATTCCTGCACGCTCGGAGTCACGGATGCTCGAAAATTCGCAGATTTCGCCCGCGAAGAGGATTTCACCCCCATAGGTACCATGTGGGTAGACGCCGGAGAGCACCTTCATGAGCGTCGACTTGCCGGCGCCGTTTTCGCCACAGATGGCGTGTACTTCTCCGCGCTCCGCGGAGAAGGTGACATCCGCCAGTGCCTTGACACCGGGAAAACTCTTGGTGATGGAACGCATTTCCAGTATGTAGTCAGGCACGGCGCTGTCCTATCGCTTCTCTATACATGGGGATGGGGTGAGGGATTCCTGGTGGTCGGCAGGGACCCGTTAGAGCTGGCCGGCCTTGATCTGTTTCGTGGTGTAGTAGTCGGAGTCCACCAGGAGCTTCTTGATGTTGTCCTTGAAGACCACGTCGATCGGCATGAGGTAGGACGGGACCGCTCCGGCACCGTTGTCATACGATGTCGTGTCGTTGAGCTCGGGCTCCTCGCCATTGAGCAGGGCCTGCGTCGCTTTCACTGCCTGGGCGGCCAGCAACTTGGTGTTCTTGAAGACCGTCGCGTACTGGACATCGTCGTTGATCAGCTTCACCGATGCGATTTCGGCGTCCTGGCCCGTGGTGATCGGCATGGGTTGTGTTGCCTTGTCATGCTTCGGTCCGTAGCCGGAGTTGCCCAGCGCCGTAATCGCTCCGCGCGCGACGCTGTCGTTGGGTGTCAGGACGGCATCAAGTGTTGTTCCGTCGGAGTAGCTGGAGGTGATCAAGTTGTCCATGCGGGACTGGGCTTCCTGCTGCGACCAGTCCTTGGTCGCGATCTGCGACAGCTTCGTCTGGCCCGACTTGATCACGATCGTGCCGTTGTCGATGTATTTCTGCAGCACGGACATGCCGCCGTCGTAGACGAAGGTTGCATTGTTGTCATCGAGCGATCCACCGAAGAGTTCGACGTTGAACGGGCCCTTGGCCTTTCCCTCGGACCCGTCCTTGTTCAGGATGCCCAGGCCCGTCAACAATGCCTTGCCCTGTTCGGCTCCGACCTTGTAGTTGTCAAAGGTGACGTAGAGGTCAACATCCGGGCTGTTCCGGATCAACCGGTCGTAGGAAATGATGGGTATCTCGGCATTGACCGCGGCTTGGAGCTGCGGCGCCAGGGCCGTGCCGTCAAGCGGGGCAAGGATCAGCAAATCGGCGCCCCGCGTGATCATCTGGTCCACTTGCTGCTGTTGCGTGGGAATATCGCCGTTCGCATACTGCAGGTCCACTTGGTAGCCGAGGTCCTCCAGCCCCTTCTGGATGGCACGCCCATCGGTAATCCACCGCTCCTCGTCCTGGCTGGTCAGGGACACCCCGATGCGGGTGTCGGCCGGGTCCTGGCTCTGCACGTTTGTTGCCGCACCGCCTGCGCCCGTTCCGCCGCAACTTGAAACCAGCAAGGTTGCGGCCACTGCGGCACCAGCCAGAAAAATTCGTCTTTGCATGTCTACTCCCAAAGTTTTAAACGAGCTGCTTGTCGTGGGTGCGTTGCCGCCAGGATCCTATGAAGACTTATAGTCACTAGTGGCATACACTGGACAACGTGTTCAGACAGTATCACATGATCTGGATCACTGCGAGGGCTGTCGACGGAGAGCGTTGCCGGAATTTTCCCTTTCGAGAGGATCAGGCAAAATTGGACTCATCGGCTCCGCAGGAATGGGTAAGTCGTGAAGAGACAAGTCAAGGAGCAATAGATGAAACCCGCAGCGAACATGATTCAGCTGGTCATGAAGGCGACGCAGGTGGTCGATGAAATCTCCAACCTCGGACCATCGACATCGGCCGAACTGGCCAAGGCCGTGGATGAGCCCCGCCCCTCGGTCTATCGCATTGTTTCCGCCCTTGAGCAGGCGGGCCTGGTAAGGCGCTCCGAGGACGGACCGGTGGAACTCGGGACACGGATCCTGCATCTCGGGGAGGCCGCTGCAGATGCGCTGATGGACCGGGAAATCCTGGCCGGACAGCTCAACGCCGTCCAGCGCCAGCTCGGACTCACGGCATCCTTTTGGATCCCGCGCAAGGAGACCGCGGTATGCCTGGAGCAGGTCGACGCCACCGATGTCGACCTCTACGGACTCTCCTCCGGACGCATCCTTCCCCTCTATGCGGGGGCGGCATCCCATGTGCTCCTGGCCTTCCAGCCCGAGGAAGTCCTAGACAGCGTGCTGGGCGCCGCGCCCTACCAACCCTTGTCGTCACGAACCCCGCTTGAGGCCGAAACGCTGCGGAAGCACGTGGAGGAAACCAGACGCCAAGGGTGGCGCCTGGAGGTCAATGAGGTCGTTGACGGGATTGCCGCCATCAGCTTCCCGGTGCTGAATCCCGATGGCACGGTGTTCGGTTCGCTCACGGCCGCCGGCCTGGTGGACCAGGTCCTCTCCCTGCAGGGCCAGGCCCGGGACGTGATCGCCCGGGCCGCGCAAACCCTGACCGAATCCATGCGCGACTTCGCGCCCCAACCCACTCTGCGCGTCCTGAGCACCACCCCCTCCAACAGCACATCGATCATCGCCAAGGCCAATGCGCTCATGGAGGCCCTGGCCAACGAGCGCGTCTGCACCTCCGCCCGACTGACCGAACTGCTCGACGAGCCGGTAAGTTCGGTCTATCGCATGCTTGCCACCCTCGGCGAAGCCGGCTGGGTCGAACAACTGGGGCCCCGCGGCGCCTTCCGGATCGGCAGCAAGCTCATCTCGCTGTCCGGCAAATTGCTCAACGATCTTGACCTGCGCCGCGCGGCGGTCCCGGTCCTTCGCTCGATCCATGAGGCCACGGGCGAAACGGCCTTCATGTGCATCCGGCGCAACACCCGGGCCGTCTGCATCGAGCGCATCGACGGCAAGCGCGTGAACAGCCGCTTGCTGGCGCTGGGCGGCTCGCTTCCCCTGCATACCGGAGCGGCTCCCCGCGCCCTCTTGGCCTTCGAGGATCGACAGGCCTGGGAAAGCTACTTCGCCATCGTTTCGCAGAACAACGACGTCCAATTCGATGTGCGCTCCCGGACGAAGTTCTACGCGGACCTCGAGGCGATTCGCTCTGCGGGGTACGCCATGAGCGACGACGAGCTGACCCCGGGCATTGCTGCCATCGGTGCCCCGATCTTTGACCACAAGGGCCACGTGGTCGCATCCCTGTCCGTTAGCGGCCTGCGCGAGGGCATCCTGGCGGAACCGGAAGGCGCCCAGAGCGTGATCGAGGTTGCCAGGGACGGTGCCCGCAGGCTCTCGGAGTATCTGGGTGCCCCGACCTCTGCGCTCGGCCATGAGCCTTCACTGGTTGGCCAGCCTGTCCATTCCGTGACTTGACCCTCGCTCATGTGACGTGCAATACTTTGGACACACTGTCCAATAGATGCGACTAGGTCGGAGTATTCAACCTGGTTTCCGCATGGCCATGACCCACCAGGACCCGAGCCCCTTCGCAGAACGAAGCGGCTCGGGAAACAGCTACAGGAGAAAACTCGATGAAACCTATCGTTGTGGGACTACTGGGAATCACCCACCCGCACGCATCTGCCCGGGTCAGGGCATTGCGTGAAATTGAGAACGTGGAAGTGGTTGCCGCCGCCGACACGGATCCACGGTTGGGCTACTTCGCCGAGAAATACGATGTCGAGCTTCGGGACATCGACGGGGTGCTCGACGACGAGCGCATCAACGCCGTCATGATCCATTCCAAGAGCAAGGACATGGTCCCCCACGCCCTTCGCGCCCTGGCGGCCGGCAAGTCCGTGGTCGTTGAAAAGCCCGGCGGCGGAACGGTCGAGGACCTCCTGCAGCTGGCCGAAGCCGAACGAGGGGTCCCCTCGACCCAGGTGGTCCAGGTGGGCTACAACGTGCGCCTCGCCGAATCGATCACCCGGGCAAAGCAACTGATCGATGACGGCGCCATCGGCGAGGTCGTCACAGTTTCGGCGCGTGGCGCGGCCATGGTAGGCGAGCATACCACCGAGCACCTGAACCAGCCGGCCGACATGGGCGGGGTCCTATGGATCCTGGGTTGCCACATGCTCGATTCGCTGGTCCACATGTTCGGCGCACCGGAGTCCGTCAACGCCCGCGTACACAAGTCCACGCGCCTCTCGGATGAAAAAAGCCGGGAAGATTCCGCATCGGTGCTGCTGAACTACCCCGACATGTCCGCCACTTTCAGCTTCGATGGCCACGACAAACTCGAATGGTTCGAGAGCTCCCGCATTTTCGTCTACGGAACGCGAGGAATGCTCGAAATCGGCATTCTTCCCCAGCGTTTGCGCGTTTACCTGGACGAGCCCGCCGCAGGGCTGGCTGCAGGCTGGACCGAGTGGACGGAAAGCCATTTCACCCCGCCCTTCGCGCGGACCGAAAGCAACAAGTTCTCCGAACTTCCGGAGCTGGAGAACATCAGCAATTTCCGCACCGAGATGCGTGGCTGGGTCAACAGCATGCGCACCGGTGCACCGAATGTCGCCCCGGTATCCGATGCCCTGAGCGTGGCCCGCATCGTTGATGCCTGCTACCGCTCGAGCAACAACAACGGCGGCATGGCCAACATCGTCGAACCAACACTTATCGAGGTGCCATGAGCATGCAGAACAACGAATCCATGAATCCGAACCCGCAGCTGATTGCCACGTGTTGGACCAGCGCCGGGGATGCCGCGCCGCTGGGCCCCACCGAATGCAGCCCGCTGGCCATTTCTGACCGCATCGCCGCCATTGCAGAAACCGGCTGGGCCGGCATCGGCCTGGTCCATGACGACCTGCTGGCGGCCCGCGACACCATCGGTTATGAGGAGCTTGGGCGGCAGATCAAGACCGCCGGCCTCGGCATCGTCGAGGTTGAGTTCATCAACGGATGGTGGACCACCGGTGCCGAACGCAAGGCCGCGGACAAGGTCCAAGCCGAACTTTTCGAAGCAGCGATCCTGCTGGGCGCCAGGCACATCAAAGTGGGGGCCGGCAACGCCGACGAACCGCTGCCCCTCGAATTGATGACCAGCGCATTCTCCGATCTTGCGGATCAGGCGGCCGAGGCCGGCATCCGCCTGGCCCTGGAAGCGACCCCCTTCTCCAACCTGCGCACCACCGCCGAGGCCATCCAGGTGGTGGACAAGTCCAACAGCGCCTCCGGCGGGCTGATGATCGACATCTGGCACACCGCCAAGTCGGGACTGTCCCACGAAGAACTGTGGGACATGGTTCCCATGGACCGCGTGTTTGCGGTGGAAATCGACGATGGTTTCCACACCACCGTTGGAACCCTGTTCGAGGACACCATCAACAACCGCGCATACTGCGGCAAGGGCGATTTCGATCCCGCAACCTTCGTCAGGCTGGCCATCGAGGGCGGCTACCAGGGGCCGTGGGGCGTGGAGATCATCTCCCGCGAGCACCGGGAAACCCCCATGCGCGAAGGGCTCCAGCGGGCCTTCGACACAGCAATCGCCGCATTCCCCGCCTAGCCACCACCGCCACCCGGGTGCACCGGGGTCCCTCTTCGCCACCCGACGAACCCAGGATCACGCTTCACCGTCCCTGAAAGGACCACAACATGACTTCACCACGCCCCCTGCGCATGGCACTTTTCGGCTCCGGCCGCATTGGACAGGTCCACGCCCGCAACCTTGCAGCCCACCCTGACATCGAGCTGGTACTGATTGCCGATCCGTTCATTGACGCCGCCCGCAAGCTTGCGGAACAGACCGGAGCACGCGCCGTGCAGGACCCGGATGAGGTGTTTGCCGAGCCCGGCCTGGACGCCGTGATCATCGGCTCGCCGACAAGCACCCACGTCGACCTGATCACCCGCGCAGCGGCCCACGGGCTCGCCGTCCTGTGCGAAAAGCCCATCGACCTGGATCTGGCCACCGTCATGGAATGCCGCGACAAGCTGAAAGACACCACGGTGCCCATCATGCTCGGCTTCAACCGCCGGTTCGATCCGAGCTTCGCTTCCATCAATTCCCGCGTCGCCGCCGGAGAGATCGGGTCGTTGGAACAGGTCACCATCATCAGCCGCGACCCGGCCCCGGCACCGCGCGACTACATCGAAACCTCGGGCGGAATCTTCCGTGACATGACCATCCACGACCTGGACATGGCACGCTTCTTCGTTGAGGACATCGTCGAGGTCACGGCGGTGGGCTCCAACCAGTTCAGCAGCGACATCGAGGAGCTCGGGGACTACGATTCCGCCGTGGTCACGCTGCGCGGCAGCCGGGGCGAGCTCATCACGATCACCAACTCGCGTCACTGCGCTTACGGATACGATCAGCGGCTGGAGGCCTTCGGATCCGAGGGCATGCTTGAAGCCAAGAACATCACCCCGACCACGGTCCGCAAGTACGGCGCGTCCGGCACCGCCGAGGGCGAGGCCTTCATGCCGTTCTTCCTGGAGCGCTATGCCCAGGCCTACAAGGCGGAACTGGATGCCTTCGCCATGGCAATCCGTTCGGGGACGCCTTGCTCCCCAAGCTTCGAGGACGGGGTCGCCGCGCTGGTGCTGGCCGATGCGGCCCTCGAATCCGCGCGCACCGGCAAGACGGTGAAGCTCAAGCCCATCGCTTAGCAGTTTGGTGAACTGCCCATCGGCCACATGCCACGTGCGTGGTTTCCCGGTAGGGGAACCACGCACGTGGCATGTGGTTTCACACCGGTATGGCCGGCGGGTTCGGCGACGCCTGGTGAGGGTGCGTCGTGGTCCGCCACCCACATGAGGACAACACCGGCCCGCTCAGTAGGCAACAGGCACGAACTGTCCCCCGCGGCGCATCGATTCGACCATGGCCTCACCGACCAGCGAGGCGTTCAGGCCGTCCGTGCCCGAGGCCAGCGGGTTCGGGGCGCCGTCGGTGATGGAACGGATCCAGTCCTGGAGTTCGGTCCTGTATGCCTCGGCAAATCGCGGCCTCCAGTCCGCGGGGTATTCCACGAAGTTCTTGCCGTCCCGGTTGAATTCGACGTTGGCAGGTTCGCGTAGCGACACCGTGCCCTCCTCGCAGACCACCTCGCATTGGGTCGAATAGCCGTGCCGGGCATTGAGGTACAACTCCAGGGTCGCCAACACGCCGTTCGCGGTCCTCAGCAGCATGAATGCGGGATCTTGGAAGCCCTCGGCGTGTGCGCTGCCGGCACCGCCCGGGATCCAGGCAACCTCGGTGATGGCGCTGCCGAGCAGCCACGGCAACGAGTCCAGCTCGTGGATGGCCGAGTTCATGATCGCCGATTCGTTGCTGGTCCCCGGGGCAGATGAGACATTGCGGCTGACGCAGTGGACCATCAGCACCTTGCCCAGCGTGTCTTCCTCCACGATCCGGCGCAGGCGGAGATGCCCCGGGTCGAAGCGGCGCATGAATCCGACGCCCAACAGGCTCTTTCCCGCCCTCTGGCTGGCGGCACGGGCGGCGTCGACGATGGCGCGGCTGTCGGCGGCATTTTGGGCCAGCGGTTTTTCGCACAACACGTGTTTCCCTGCCCGCAAGGCTGCCAGGGCCAGCTCGGCGTGCGTGGAGTCATGGGAAGCGATCAGCACGGCATCGACATCCGGGTGGTTGATCAGCTCCAGCGCATTGTCGGTGCTGAATCCACCATGGGCGTGTTCCCTGGCGCGGGCCGCATCAATGTCGGCGACACCCGCCAATGAAGCTCCGCCGATGTTTTCGGCGAGGTTGCGGGCGTGGTCGGCTCCCATGATGCCGGCCCCGATGACTCCTACGCGTACGGGCATGGACTGTCCTTTGGGTTTGTGTGGATTGGGCACCGACCGAAAGCGTCAACCGGCATAGGAAGAGTCTTACCGCCTGCAATCACCGTGTCAATCATTGTTCTGACATTAAGACAATTTAGGCGCTTTGGTTCTACCGCGCGGAAGATGCAGGCATGTTGTAGGGCGTATGGATGTCTATCGGCGAGCGCTCGGGCTCCCACGCGCCGGGCAGTGCACCGTGGTGGTGCATCAGCGCACGGCACGCTCCATGCATATCGGTGCGCAGGTTGTGCCCCAGGACCGCCTGCATCGATCCGCGGGCCAGCAACAGGGAATTCTCCTGGTTCAGGTCATGGCCAAGCAGAACGGTGCCATGTATTCCGTTCCGTTCGATGGCGCGGGCCAAGCCGGAGTTTCCGCCACCGATCGAATAGATCCCGGAAATGGCCGCATGCCTCGCATAGAGGTCCTCCAAGTGGCATTCGGCCGTTGCGTCGATTCCGTCCGAGTCCGGCAATTCATGGACTCTGCGTCCGGGTGCCAGCGCACGCATCGTGGCACGGAAGCCCATCTCCCGTTCCTCTTCGCCGCGGAAACTATCATGGCTCGCCGTCAGTGCGATGTCCCCTGGCCGTTCACCCAGCCAGGAACACATCAGGTAGGCGGCGGTGGAACCCGCGGCCCGGTTTTCCGGTCCCACATAGGCGATCCTTGCCGTGGAGGGCAGGTCGGTCACCACCGTCACCACCGGGATGCCCCGGGCGGCGAGCCGTTCGACGGCGTCGGCTATTTCCGGGGAATCGACCGCCTTGAGCAGCACTCCATGCGAACCCCTGCGGGCCACGGCATCCAGTTGCCTGGCGCATTCGACAGCACCCCAGCGTTCCCTCAGGTGGAAACGGGCCCGGAATGCGGCGGGGCGCAGCAACGGAAGCTCCGCTTCGAGGGCGCTGCGCAGGGCCCCACTGAAACGCGCGGGCGCATCAACCACCAGGTCGATCACGAAGCTGCGGCCGGAAAGCTCCAACTGGGTTTGCTGGCTATCGAGTTCCGCGATGGCGCGCGTGACCTGGCCCACCGTCCCCCGGCGCACCCCCGGGCGCTCGTGCAGCACCCGGTCGACGGTGGCCACGCTGAGCCCCGCCTGTCTGGCGATCTCCTTGAGGGAAAACCGGTGAGCCATTTTCGATCCCTTCCTGAGGTGTTTTTGAGGTGTTTGGGGCTGGTTCACCACGGTGCCACGAAAGCAGAATGGGATGCAAGGGCAACACAGCCCATCCACCAACCGGGATCTTCCCGGCGTCGCCCCGATTCCCCTTGAGTACCGTGAAAGGACCTCGCCATGACCACCACCCCGATCCCGACCGACAGCGCCGCACGCTGGTTCCGAGCCGAGGACTGCAATCTTGATGACTTCAAGCGCATCACCTCCCAGTGCACGTCCCTGGCCGACTACCCGTATGCCGATGCCGTGGAACAGAATGTGCTCGTTTACGGACCCCGCCTGCATTCGTACCTTGAATCGACGGACGAACGCGCGGACGTCCAGGCGGAACTGGCCAAGGCGCTGACGGATGGTCCGGGCATTGTGGTGTTCAAGGGAGCATTCCCCGATATTTCGGTCGTGGACCGCGCCACACTGGCCTTCAACAAGCTCATCGATGCCCAGAAGGCATCCGGCGTCCAGGGCGGCGACCACTTCGCCAAGCCCGGGGCAAACGACAGGATCTGGGGTGCCCTGGACAAGCTGGCGCTGGCCGACCCCGCGGTGTTCGCCGAATATTATTCCTCCGACATCCTTGCCCTGGTGTCGCAGGCCTGGCTGGGACCCAACTACCAGGTGACCTCCCAGGTCAACGTCGTCAACCCCGGGGGTGTGGCGCAGCGGGCGCACCGCGATTACCACCTGGGTTTCATGTCCGCAACGCAGGCCGGCGCCTACCCTGCGCATGCCCACCTGCTCACCCCGGCGCTCACCTTGCAAGGTGCCGTCGCGCACTGCGACATGCCGCTGGAATCCGGGCCGACCCTTTACCTTCCGCATTCTCACAAGTACGCGGCCGGCTACGTGGCATTCCACCGCGAGGACTTCACCGAGCACTTCCTGCAGCACCATGCGCAGCTGCCCCTGGAGAAGGGAGACGCGGTGTTCTTCAACCCCGCACTCTTCCACGGTGCCGGCACCAACGTTTCAACCGACATCAAGCGCATGGCGAACCTGCTCCAGGTCTCCTCGGCCTTCGGCCGCGCCATGGAAACGGTGGACCGCACGGCCATGAGCAAGGCCCTGTACCCGGTGCTGCTGGAACTCAAGTCCGCGGGGGCCTCCGAGGCCGCCCTGCACAACATCATCGCCGCCTCGGCGGAGGGCTACGCCTTCCCCACCAACCTGGATCTGGACCAGCCGATCGGCGGGCTCGCCCCGCAGTCGCAGGCCGAGCTGGTGGCCGAGCACCTCGCGCGCTCCGGATCCCCGGCCGAGCTCAACGAGGCCTTGGACGCACAGGGAGCCCGGCGCCTGGGCACCGGGTTCCCTCCGGCCTAGCCTGGGATTGCCGGCTTCAGGAGAAAGCGTTCCTGAAGCCGGCAAGGGCTTCCTCCGGATCCCCGGAGGCCCAGCCCTCGAACCCCACGGGGCCCGAGTATCCCAGCGAGCGCAGCTCGGCCGCGATCGCCGGATAGTTGATCTCCCCCGTGCCAGGTTCGCAACGTCCCGGCACGTCTGCCACCTGGACCTCGCCGAGATGGGGCAGGGAATCGCGCAGCAGCTGGATGAGGTTCCCCTCCCCGATCTGTGCGTGGTAGAGGTCAAGCATCATCTTCACGTTGGGGTGCCCCACGCCGGCCACCAGCGCCAGGGTGTCCTTGGCCCTCCCCAGCGGAATCCCGGGGTGGTCCAGGATCGTATTGAGGTTCTCGAGCACGAACACCACCCCGTGTTCGGCGCCGAGGGCACCGAGCTTCTCCAGCGTGCGCGAAGCGGTCAGCCACATTTCCCCGGTGGCGCGATGGCGCGGGTTTGCCGCCTGGCCGTCGATAAGTTCCGCGGGGTGGATGACCAGCCGCTCGATGCCCAGTTCCAGGGCCGTGGGGATCAGTTCCGCCGCGGTTCGCAGCACCTCCGCGCTTCCCTCGGGGTCGATGAGGCTTCCGGCGGAGTAGCCTGTCATCGAGCCGAAGTTCGCGCCCGTCGCTTTCAGGGCCGCGAGATCCCTGGTGCGCGAATCCCACATCTCGATCCCGAAGCCCAACGCGTGGAGCTTCTCCACGCGTTCGACGAAGGGAAGATCGAGGAACACCATTTCCGCACAGACCGCCAAGTCAAGGCTCACAGGACACCGCCCGTGGTTTCGCGCTCGAGCACCACGGGCGCACCCGTGCGCACGGACTCGACACAGGCCAGGGCGATTTCCAGTGCGTCGATGGCTGCCTGCGCCCCGGGCGTGGGCACCGTCGGGGCCTCGCCAAGGCCCTTGCGCGCGGCGATGAGGCGGGCGAAGTGCGCCAGTTCGTCGCGGTAGGCCTGGGCGAAGAGCTCGGTGTTCACGCGCGTGGTGGGCGCCAGCGCCCCGGCCGCGGTGTAGCTGCCGCTGTGGAGCTGCACCGGGTTGCCGGCCACGGCCATTCCCGCGGAACCGAAGATTTCCCCGCGCACGTCGTAGCCGTAGAGGGCGCTGAAGCTGGCCTCGGCCACGGCGATCGCTCCGTTGTCGTAGCGCAGCGTCACCACTGCGGTGTCCAGCAGACCCGCCTCGCGGTAACCGGGTTCGACCAGGGCATCGGCGATGGCGCGCACCTCGGTCACCCTGGCACCCTCGTTGTACCAGTTCAGCGCGTCGAAATCGTGGATGAGGGTTTCGGTGAAGATGGTGTTGGGCTTGATGTGGCCTGCATTTGCGATGCCTTCGGCGACTCCCGGGTCGCGGGTCAGCGAGCGCATCAGCTGCACCTCGCCCAGGTCCCCGGCCTGGATACGCTTCTTGGCCTCGGCGAAGTCGGAGGCGAAGCGCCGGTTGAAGCCGATCTGGAATTCGACGCCTGCACGTTCAACGGCATCCAGGGCCGCGTGCAGTTCCTCGAGCCCGTGGCCGGCTGGCTTCTCGCAGAAGATGTGTTTTCCCGCGGCCGCAGCCTGGACTATCAGTGCCGAATGGACGGCCGAGGGTGCCGCGATGAGCACGCCGTCGATATCGGGATCCGCGAAGAGATCGGCCGGGTCGGTGGTGTGCTTGGAAATGCCCAGCTCGGCGGCCAGCGCCGCCGCGGCTCCGGGAGCCGGATCGGCCAGGGCCTCGAGCCTCACCCCGGGCAGGTGGCCTGCCAGCGTGCGGGCATGGAAAGCACCGATCCATCCGCAGCCGATGACGGCAATGCGGATGGTTTCCTTGGCCGGGGGTACTTCAAGTGAGTATGACATTGCGGGGTATCATCCTTCTATTCTAGAACGTTCTAGTTTCTGCTTTCCCGGCAACTATGCCACACTGTGAAACAATCGTCTAGATCGTTCTAGGTGAATACACGGAAGGCACCCCCATGGCCCCGAGCACCCCCACGCCCCGACGCCCCACCCTTGCGGATGTGGCCCGGGAATCCGGCGTCTCCGTGGCTCTGGCCTCGATCGTCATGCGCGGTGCCGAGGGCGCCAGCGAGGCCTCACGCACCAAGGTCAAGGCCGCCGCGCTGGCGCTTGGATACCGGCCGGATTCGCGCGCGCGTTCACTGCGCAGCCACCACAACCGGACCGTCGGCGTGGCCCTGCGGCTGGGCGAGCCCGTGCATGCCGAGCTGGCCGATGCCCTGTACGCCGAGGCCGACGCCCGGGGCTATGAGATCATCCTGGGCGCGATCGGGGGCAATCGCGACGAGCGCCGCGTCATGGATACCCTCATCGATGCGGGGGCGGAGGCCATCATCGGCATCTCCCTCACCCTCACGGCGGCACAAATGGCCCCGGTGGCCAGCCAGGTGCCGGTGGTCAGCCTGTTGCGCGGCTACCGCCAGCTGCCCTCGGTGCTCACCGACGAGGCCGCGGGAATCGACGAACTGGTGGCGCACCTGTTGCATCTCGGGCATCGCCGGCTGCTCCATCTGGATGGCGGCCCCGCCGTGGCGGCCGCCCAGCGGCGCACCGCCTTCGAGCGGGCCGTGGCCCGCGCGGCGGGCAACGTCGCCGGAACCGTGCTCGGCGCCGGACCAGACGAGGCCACCGCCTTCGACGTGTTGGACGCATACCTGCGGGAGACCGCGGCCGACCAGCGGGCCACCGCGGTGCTGGCATTCAACGACAGGGCCGCACTGGGCGTCCGCAGGGCGATCGACCTGGCCGGCCTCCGGGTGCCCGACCAGATCGCGCTGACCGGGTTCGATGACAGCGAATTCGCCCGGCTGGCCCATGCCGACCTGACCAGCGTGCGCCAGGATGTCGCCGCGCTGGCCTCGGCCGCGCTGGCCGCGGCCACGTCACCCGGCGCAGCCTCCAGCCGGCATGCCCCGCACCTGGTGGTGCGGGGCAGCAGCGCCACCTCAAAACATTGACGGACCACCGATAGGGGCGGTCCGGGTGCACCGTGACTTACGCGTTGGCTTCGGCGTCTTCCGCCCGAACGAGGTAGATCGCGCCGGTGGAGACGTCGCCCTCGAGGGCCTCGAGGGTACGGCCGCGGGTCTCCGGGACCTGGGTGGCCACGAAGAGCAGGGCGAGCACACCGATCCCGGCGAAGAGGAAGAATGAACCGGTGATCCCGATCCCCGAAACCAGCGACGGGAAGAACAGGGCCAGGAAGCCGTTGGTGGTCCAGCCGAAGAACACGGAGATGCCGATGCCCAGGCCGCGCATGTGCAGCGGGAAGATCTCGGCCAGCCACACCCACACTGCGACATTCAGGAAGGTCTGCATCGAGAAGACGAACGCAACGACGAGAACGAGGATCACGATGGGACGGGCGGCGCTGCCCTCGGGCAGCAGCATGCCGGCAACACCGACCAGCACGTGGCAAATAGTGGTCAGCGACAGACCGATCAGGAACGTCTTCCGGCGGTCCAGGCGGTCCATGTTGCGCAGGGCAATGACGCCACCGACCACGGCAACCACACCGAAGGCGATATTCGCGAGCACCGCCTGCTGGGAGGACATGCCGGACTCCTCCAGCACGCGGGTGCCGTAATACATGATCGAGTTGATGCCGGTCAGCTGCTGGGCCATGGACACGCCGATGCCGACGAGAATGATGCGCATGAGCCACTTGTTCGTCACCACGGCCTTGATGCCGATCGGTTTGTTTCCCTTATTCTCCGCGGCGGCGGTGCGCTCGACATCGTGCAGTTCGGCCAGGGCCCGTTCCGCGGGGCGCACGGTTTTCAGCACCCGCAGCGCCTCGGCGTAGCGGCGCTTCTCGACAAGCCAGCGCGGGGATTCGGGCATCCGCAGCATACCGATGAACAGTGCGACGGCCGGAACCGCACAGACGGCGAACATGATGCGCCAGATGCCATCGATGGTGCCGCCAAGGGTCGCGGCGATGATCGCATTGACGACGAACGCGGACAGCTGGCCAACGACGATGGCAAGCTCGTTGCGCCCGGTGATCGACCCGCGGATCTCGTAGGGGGCGATCTCGGCCAGGTAGACCGGGACGACGGTGGAGGCGCCGCCCACGGCAATGCCCAGCATGATTCGCCCCGCCACCAGAATGGCAAAGCCGGCCGGTGAGAACGTGCCGGGTTCCGGGCCGCCCGGGGAGAAGATCACCAGCAGTGTGCCGACGAAGAACAGCACCGCCAGCATGATGATGACCTTGCGGCGCCCCCACATGTCGGAAATCTGACCGCAGACCAGCGCGCCGAAGGCGGCGGCGAACACCAGCGAACTGATGACCACGCCGATCTGGATCAGGCTCAAGCCCAGCTCCTCGGCCATCGGCCCCTCGGCGCCGTTGGCCACGCCGGTGTCGTATCCGAACAGGAGGCCACCGAAACAGGCGACGATCGAGATCAGTCCGATTCGCTTCCGATGCGGTCCCGGCGTCAATGGGGGCAGCTTTGCCCCCGCCAAGACCTGATGCTTTTCGGACATGGGAACTCCTTTGTTGTGACCGGTTGAAGTGCGTGGGGTCGGTGGAAACTCGAGGATTCGAGGAGACCGGGAATGCGATCCGGGTGACCGGAGCATTGTGCTTCACCACCGAAGGGAGTGACGCGCTTCACGGAATCAATATGTAAGGACATTACGTCATTAGATTGTTCGATGCAATGGATCGCAAGAAATTCGCACCCAGAAAACCCCACCTCCGGGCCCCGGGATGGCCTCGGCGTCGGCGTTCAAATATGGATAACCCCTAGTGGAAGCGCGACGCCGCTTTGCCGCGGTGCAGAGCCCCGTCGAAAACGGGCAGGCAGACTTGTGCGGAGACGGCCTGGCTTCCGGCTACGGTGACCCTGACGCCCCGGTGACCGCAACGATAATCCCCATGTCGCGCACCCTCGGCGAACGCTGCGCAGCACGGCTGCGATTCGCCCTCCGGCAGCCCGGCGACCTCCCCGGCGAAGGCGCGGGCCTGGTGACCCACGGTGGCCGGTGCGCCCGGACCGGCCCCGTCCCGGTGGAGCCGGGGCGCCGGCCACGCCGATTCAGTCCGTCCGGCGATGTACTGCGGGGAGGAACCAGGGCGTTTGAAACCGGAGCGATCGGCCCCTGCCTGCCCGAACCCGGACTTGCCCCGCCGGCCGGGACCAACCGGACTTCGGGGAGCCCAGATAAATACAGGATCTTGGCCGCGCGGTACACCACGGCACGGGCAGTGCCAGCCATGCCCGCGCCGATGACGGCGACTCCGACGGAATCGCTGAGGAAACCTCGTGGATGATGTGTTGATCTTGATGTGTGGTCCGCAGGCAGGAGAGCGACCCGGCTTTGGACTTGGCATGTTGCAACCGCTCCACGCTGGATTTCCAGTGCCGGTGATCACGGATTTCATGGAACGGCACGCTGCCAGGGGAACGTGCAGACAAGGGGCGGGCTCTCCGATATCCATGTCCGATGCCCGGCCTGCGGGCGCGCGCATAACAAGCGATACCGGACCGCCAACGGAAACGCATTGCCTCTTGTCGCAAACCGTTCTAGACGTCGGCCGGCTGCCAGTCCGGTGCCGCACGCAGCGCCACCTTGCCCAGCAGTGCGGCCGCCCGACGTACCCCTTCCTCGGAGTTGACCAGCACGTCCTCGTGCTCGATATTCAGCGTGCCGTCATACCCGGCAGCGCGCAGCTGGTACACGAAATCGGCCCAGAAGGCCTCACCGGCCGGATGTCCCAGGCCCAGCGTCACGTAGTTCCACGCTCGATCCTGCGGCAGCGTCATGGCCGTGCCGTCGTGCAGACCGTTGGCCGCGACGATCGGCGCGTTCAGCCGCACGTCCTTGGCATGGACATGGACGATCGATCCGGCCAAGTCGCGAATCACGCTCGGGATATCGGCGCCCATGGCCATCAGGTGCGAGGGATCCAGGTTGACTCCGATTGACCCGCTGCCCACGGAATCGATCAGCCGCCGGGCGGTCGACGCGTTGTAGACCAGCTGCGCGAAGCACGGCTCGATGGCCAGTTGGACGGACTGCTCCGCGGCGAAGGACGCAAAATCCCTCCAGTACGGAATCGCGACCTGCTCCCACTGGTATTCCAAGATCGCCACGTTCTCCGGAGGCCACGAGCTGGTTACCCAGTTCGGTGAACTGTCCCCCGCCGCCGCGGGCAATCCGGACATGCATACGACGGTGGGCACCTCCATAAGTCGCGCCAGGCGGACCGTTTTGCGCAATACCGCGTCCTGCGCCGGACCCGACACCGGGTGCAGCTGGTTCCCGTTCGCGTTCAGTGCGCTGATGCGCAATCCGTGCTCGGCGACCTTGCGCAGGTAGTCCGCACGCGCCGTCTCGGAGTCCAGCAAACGGTCCAGGTCCAAGTGGGGCGCCTGGGACCAGTTGCCCGTGGGCAACTCGATCGAGCTGAGTCCCAGGTCAGCGGCGATGTCCAAGACGTCATCGAAGCCGCGTGAGGACAGCGAGTCCGTGATCATTCCTATCTCCACGGCGGAGCACCTTCCCGTTACCGTGCTTGAGTCCAGCCCTTCGGGGCCGGGCGCAAGCGGTGATGACTAGACTCGTGCGGCGTGGGCCGCGGCCACACTGCTGCGCATGGTTTGCAGCTGGTACTTGGCGACTTCCTTGGCATTGTCGTTCTCGGCAAAGACGCACGAAACCATGACGGTTTCCTCGCGCGAGGTGAAACCGTTCTCCGCCAGGCCGCCGAAGAATTCCTCCCAGTTCACGTCTCCGTCACCAATCTTCAGGTGCTGGTGCACACGGACCGCGTTCCCCGGGGGGTTGGTGATGTAGCGCAGCCCGTGCGAGGCCTGGTGGTCCATGGTGTCGGCAACGTGCACCACACGCAGCCTCTCGCCGACGGCCGCCATGATGTCCAGCGGCTGATCCTTCATGTGGAAGGTGTGTGCCGCGACGTAGGCGAAGGACAGGTTCGGGGAGTTGACCCCGCGGACCATGCGCCAGCCGGCCAGTCCTTCCTCCACGAAGTCGTCGGGGTGCGGGTCGAAGGCCACGTTGATGCCCTCGGACTCGAAGAGCGGGACAAGTTCCTCCATGGAACGGTAGAAGGCGGCCTCGGATTCCTCGGGTTGTTCCGGGCGGCCGGAGAACTCGGTGTTCATCTGGTTCACGCCCAGGTCCACGGTGATCTGGATGGCGCGCTTCCAGTAGCGCACTGCCGCCTCGCGCAGCACCGGGTCCGGGGAGGACCACTTGTGCACCGGCAGCACCGAGGCGATCTCGACGCCGGCCTTCTTGCAGGCGGCCTTCAGGTCGGAGACCAGTGCGTCGTCGGCCTTGGGGTGCGTGAAGAAGGGCAGCAGGTCCTTGTGCGGGGTCAATTGCAAATACTTGTAGCCGAGTTCGGCGGCCAGCTCCGGGAATTCCAGCAGCGAGTGTGTGTGGTGGAACGGTGTCGGGTCAAGGGCGATCTTCATGGTGTGGTTCCTAGGTGTTTCTGCTAGCTGTACAGGGCTGGCTTCTCGTTGAGTTTCACCGCGACGCGTTCGCCGGTGCGCTGGGCTTCGACACCGGCCTCGCAGCAGGCTGCGGTGGCGTAGCCGTCCCAGGCGCTGGGACCGCCGAGTTCACCGCGTGCGGCGGCGTCGACCCAGGCTTGGATCTCGGTGTCGTATGCGGCACCGAAACGCTCCTCGAAGCCGGGGGTCACCCGTCCGCCCCACTGGCCTGCGGTGCGCACATAGGGGCCCGCATCGTTGCCGATGGACACGATGCCGGTCTCGAAGGAAGCCTGGGTGGCGACCTCGTAGCCGAACTGGGCATTGACGTAGATTTCCACGTCCGCCAGCACCCCGGATTCGGTTTCGATGAGCACGTGCTGTGGGTCGTGCTGCCCTTCCGGGGCGTTCTTGGTGGCCTTGCCCAGGCGTACCTGCACCGAGGTGATTTCCTCGCCGGTGAAGAAGCGGATGGCGTCGAATTCGTGGACGACCGAGTCGTTGATCAGCATCTCGTTGGTGAAGCCGGCCGGGGTGTCGGGGTTGCGGTGCTGGTGGTGCAGCATCAGCAGTTCGCCCAGTTCGCCCGAGCGGATGAGCGTTTCCAGCTGTGCGTACTCGGCGTCGTAGCGGCGCATGAATCCGACCTGGATGCGCTTGCGGCCCAGCTTCGCCTCGGCCTGGACGATCCCCCAAGACGATGCGGCGTCGGGGGTCAGCGGCTTTTCGCAAAGGATCGGGATGTCGCGCTCCAGGGCCTTGAACAGGATGTCCTGGTGCAGGAAGCCGGGGGTGGCGATCAGGATCGCATCAACGTTCGCCGAGTCCAGTGCTGCCTGGGCGTCGGTGAGCGCCACGGCACCCTCGATCCCGGCGATGGCGGCGGAGGCCCGGGCCTCGTCGATGTCGACGACGGCGGCGACCTCAGCGCCGGAGATGCGGTGGTGCAGGCGTTGGATGTGGTCGGCGCCCATGCGTCCGGCCCCGATGACCGCTACGCGCAATGGTGAACTCATGTTAGGTGTTTCCTTGTCCTTGGGGCCCGCGGGGGCGAAGCGTGGGGGTTCGGTGGTGTTCGGTTGTTCTAGCGCACGCGGGTGCGTGAGCCGCAGGAGAGCAGGTGAGCTGCGGTGCGCTTGGCAATGGGCATCGGCACCGAGAAGTCGATGACCGGGTACATGTCCTGCTCCACGATCCCGTACACCGGCTTGTCCAGGGCCTCGACGGCCTCGATGACGGCGCGCAGGTCCGGCAGCCCGTTCGGCGGCTCGACCATGACCCCTGCCTTGTTGGCCGCCGCCCACGTCATGTTGGACTCGCGCACCTTGGCCAGCACCACCGGGTCGATCTGCTTCAGGTGCAGGTAGCCGATGCGCTCGGGGTGATTGGAAATCAGCTCAAGCGAGGACGCTCCCCCGTATTCGGCGTGCCCGGTGTCCAAGCACAGGTTGGTGAAGGCCGGATCGGTGTGCTGCAGGAAACGCTCGATGTCGTCCTGCGCGCAGACGTGGGAGTCGGCATGGGAGTGGAACTGTTGCTTCAGCCCGAAGTCCTCGGCCAGGATCTTCCCCAGCCGGTCGTGGCCCTGGAACAGGGCATCCCAGCCACCTGCGGAGAGTTGCTCGTCCTCCACGGCTTCCCCGGTGACGTCATCGCGCCACATGGCCGGGATGACCACGATGTGCTCCCCGCCCATGGCGGCGGTGAGTTCGGCGACCCGGCGGGCCGGTTCCCAGGCCTCGTCCCAAGCCGCGGCGCTGCCGTCCAGTCCGCGGTGGAAGGCGGTGAACACCGTGCCGGCACAGACGTTCAAGTCGCGGGCCGCCAGTTCGTCGGCCAGGCGGGACGGATCGGTGGGCAGGTATCCGTAAGGTCCCAGTTCGATGGTCTTGTACCCGGATTCGGCGACCTCGTCCAGGAAGCGTTCCCAGGGCGTCTGCTTCGGGTCCTCCGGGAACCATACGCCCCAGGAGTCCGGCGCGGTGCCAATGATCAACTTGTTTTTGATGTCCAGCATCATGCGGACCTTTCGTTCATGAAGCGGGGGGGCTGCGAGGCAATTCGGGGTTCCGGCGGCGGGAGGCGTTTCCCGCCGCCGGTACACCCTCCCCCCAGGGGGGTGTTGGTCCCCGGGGGAGAACGGGGCGGTGCTAGTTGGAAGGGAACGCGAAGGAGGCGTTGGATTCTTCCTTGTGTTCGGGCCAGCGCTGGGTGACTGCCTTGCCGCGCGTGTAGAAGCGCACGCCGTCGGCACCGTAGATGTGGTGTTCGCCGAACAGCGAGTTCTTCCAGCCGCCGAAGGAGTGCCATGCCACCGGGACCGGCAGCGGGATGTTGACCCCGACCATGCCAACGTGGACGCGGCGCATGTAGGTGCGGGCGTCTGCGCCGTTGGAGGTGAAGATCGCCGTGCCGTTGCCGTACGGGTTGGCGTTGACGACCTCGATGGCCTCGGCCAGGGTGTTCACGCGGACGACGGCCAGGACGGGTCCGAAGACTTCCTCGGTGTAGGCGGTCATTTCGGTCTTGACCTTGTCGATGATGGTCGGGCCGACGAAGAAGCCGTTCTCGTGGTCGGCGACGACCAGGTCGCGGCCGTCGACGATGATCGCTGCTCCGGCTTCCTGCGCCTCGCCCACGATCTTTTCGATGCGGGTCTTGGAGGCGGGGGTGATGACCGGGCCCATGTCGGCCTCGGCGTCCAGGCCGTGGGAGACCTTGATGTCCTTGGCGCGGGCAACCAGCTTGTCCACCAGCACGTCCGCTGCGGGGCCGACGGCAACGGCCACGGAGATGGCCATGCAGCGCTGTCCGGCCGAGCCGAAGGCGGCGGCGGTGAGGTGGTCGGCGGCGAGTTCCATGTCGGCGTCGGGCATGATGACCGCGTGGTTCTTCGCCCCGCCCAAGGCCTGGACGCGCTTGCCGTTGGCGGTGGCCGTCTCATGGACGTACTTGGCGATGGGGGTGGAACCGACGAAGGAGATCCCGTCGATGAGCGGGTGGTGCAGCAGGCCGTCGACGGTTTCCTTGCCGCCGTGCAGCACCTGGAACACGCCGTCGGGCAGGCCGGCTTCCTTGAAGAGCCGCGCCATGAAGACCGCTGCGGAGGGGTCGCGCTCGGAGGGCTTGAGGATGAAGGCGTTGCCCGCGGCGATCGCGACCGGCGCCATCCACAGCGGGACCATGACCGGGAAGTTGAAGGGTGTGATGCCCGCGACCACGCCGAGCGGCTGGCGGAAGGAGAACACGTCGATGCCGGTGGAGACCTGGTCGGAGTATTCGCCCTTGAGCGACTGCGAGATGCCGCAGGCGTACTCAACGACCTCCAGGCCGCGGCCGATCTCGCCGGCGGCGTCGGAGAGGACCTTGCCGTGCTCGGAAGTCACGATGCGGGCCAGCTCGTCGGTGTTGGCGGCCAGCAGTTCGCGGAACTTAAAGAGCACGGCGGTGCGCTTGGCGATGGAGGCGTCCCCCCAGGAATCGGCCGCGGCGCGGGCGGCAACCACTGTTGCCTCCAGGTCCCTGGCGGAGGCCAGGGCCAGGTTGGCGGTGACCTCGCCGGTGGCCGGGTTGTACACCGGCTGGGTGTTGCTGCTGTCGCCGGTGGTTTCGGCGCCGTTGATGAAGTGCTTGATGGTGGTCACCGCGGTGGCCTGGGTGGTGGTGCTCATGTCGGCTTTCCTTCTGTGGTGGGGGGGAAGTTGGTTGGGGGCATTAGCCCAGGTAGTTTCGCTGGCGGGCCTTGTGCCCGGAGTAGGTCTGGAAGGCGGCCCGGGTACTCTCGAGGTCGGATTCGCCGGAGACCGGCACGTCCCACCAGGATTCGGAATCCGGGGCGTCCAGCAGCGGGTCGGATTCGACGTGGATGAGGATCGGTCCGCTGCCTTCCGGCGCCGCCTTGGCGGTGGCGATCGCCGCCGCGAGCTTGTCGATGGCGTCGGTGCCCGGTTCAATCCTGATGACGTTTACGCCCAGGGACTCGGCGTTGGTGGCCAGGTCGATCGGCAGCTTGGCCCCGGCGTCGAAGGAATGCGTTTTTGCGTCCAACTCACGGTATTGAGTGCCGAAGCGCTGGGAACCCAGGGATTCGGAGAGCGAGCCGATGGAGGCGTAGCCGTGGTTCTGGATCAGCACGGTGATCAGCTTGATCCCCTCGGCCACCGCGGTGACCAGTTCGGTGTGCATCATCAGGTAGGAGCCGTCCCCGACCATGACCACGACATCGCGGTTTTCCGCCGCGCCGCGGGACGTTTCGTCGATGACCGCGCGCTTGACGCCCAGCCCGCCGGCGATCTCGTAGCCCATGCAGGAGAACGCGTACTCCACGTGGTAGCCGTGGGCGTCCTTGATGCGCCACATCTTGTGCAGGTCCCCGGGCAGGGAACCGGCGGCGCAGATGACCACGTCGCGTTCGTCCATGGCCCCGTGGACCGCGCCGATGATCTCGTTCTGCGCCGGCAGCGGGTTGTGCCGGGTGGCGAAGGCGGTATCCACGGTGGCGTCCCAGCGTTGCTTCTCGGAAGCGACCACGGCTTCCAGGTCGGCCCCGACCCGGTACCCGCCCAGGGCGGTGTTCAGTGCCACCAAGGCCTTGCGGGCATCGGCGACGATGGGCAGCGCCGTGCCGTGCTTGTAGGCGTCCAGCGGTGCGACGTTGATGTTGATGAAGCGCAGCCCGGGGTTCTGGAACGCGGTGCGCGAGGCGGTGGTGAAGTCCTCGTAGCGGGTGCCGATGCCGATGACCAGGTCCGCCTCGGCGGCAAGCGCGTTGGCGGCGGTGGTGCCGGTGGAACCGATAGCGCCCAGGGAGTGCGGCGAGTCCCAGGCGATGGTCCCGACCCCGGCCTGCGTGTAGGCCACCGGGATGCCGGTTTTCTGCGCCAGTTCCAGCAGCGCATCCTGCGCGAAGGAGTACAGCACCCCGCCGCCGGCGACGATCAACGGACGCTTGGCGGCCTTGATTAGCTGCGCGGCGCGGGCGATGTCATCGGCCTCGGGTTCGGGGCGGCGGATCTTCCAGTCGCGTTCGGCCAGGAATTCCTCGGGCACCTCGAACACCTCGGCCTGCACGTCCTGCGGCAGGGAGATGGTCACCGCGCCGGTCTCGACCGGGTCGGTGAGCACGCGCAGCCCGTTCATCATGGCGGAGAAGAGCTGCTCGGGGCGGTTGACCCGGTCGAAGTACTTGGACAGCGGGCGGAAGGCGTCGTTGACGGTGATGTCGTAGCCGTGGGAATGCTCGAGCTGCTGGAGCACCGGGTCCGCCGCGCGGGTGGCGAAGGTGTCGGAAGGCAGCAGCAGCACCGGCAGCCTGTTGGCCGTGGCCAGTGCCGCGCCGGTGAGCAGGTTCGAGGAGCCCGGGCCGATGGAGGTGGACACCGCGTAGGTGGCGCGGCGGCGGACGTGCCGGGCGTAGCCGACGGCCTGGTGCGACTGGGCCTGCTCGTTGCGTCCCTGGTAGTAGGGCATCAGGGACGGGTCCCGCACCTGGAACTGCTTCAGCGCCTGGCCGACGCCGGCCACGTTGCCGTGCCCGAAGATGCCGAACATGCCCGGGATGAGCCGTTCGCGGTAGGCCTGCCCGCCAACGTTGTCCACGGTGTACTGCCTGCCCAGGAATTCCACGACGGCCTGGGCGACCGTCATTCTGCGTGTAGCCATTGCTTTGCGGTGCTCCTACTCGGCGGGGATGGTGGCGTGGTTCAACAGGGAAGCGGCGGTGGCCACCGCCGAGGCGACGTCGCCGTCTGCCGGGTAAAGCAGCGTGCGTCCGACCGTCAGGCCTTGGACTCCCGGCAATGCCAGTGCGGCCGCCCAGGTGGCGAACACCTCGTCGGGAGAGCCCTCAGGGTCCCCTCCCAGCAGCACGGTGGGCAACGTGGTGGCGGCCATGACGCGTTCCATGTCCGGGACCACCGGAAGCTTCATCCAGGTATAGGCGCTGGTGCCGCCAAGCCCGGAGGCGATGCCCACCGACTTGATGACGGCGTCGGGACCCAGGTCGTTGCGGACCCGCCCGTTGTGCCATTCGGAGAGGAACGGCTCGACCATGGCGATGAGCTTGCGTTCGGCCAGCTCATCGATGGCGTGGGCGGTGGCCTCGAGTGTCACGGCGGTCGCGGGGTCGCCCAGGGCAATTCGGGTGAGCATCTTTCCGCCGTCGGCGCCGATGTCCGCCAGCGCCTGTGCGGTGTGGCCGGTGAAGCGGTCGTCGAACTCGTTGACGTATCCGGAGAGCCCGCCGCGGTTCATCGAGCCGAAAACCAGCTTGTGGTCCAGCGCACCGAGCAGCAGCAGGTCATCGAGGATGTCGGGGCTTGCCAGCACGCCGTCAACCGCGGGGTTTTGCAGTGAGATCTGCAGCCTGTCGAGCAGGTCGCGGCGGTCGGCCATGGCCATCGTACGGTTGCCGACCGATAGTGCGCCGCGGGCCGGGTGGTCTGCGGCGATGATGAAGTTCTGCCTCCCGGTCCGCGCCCCCTCGTGGCGGATACGGGTGGCAGCCGCACGGGCCACGGCTCCCGGGTCCTCCAGGCGGATGGTGGTCAGGTGCGCGTAGCGGCGCGGGTCCTCGCGGTCGATGGCCGGGTTGTTGCTCATGGGGAGACCTCGATGGTTGCCGGCCCGGGTACGGTGCGGCCGCGTTCGGCCAACAGCGCGTTGACCTCGGATGGGGTGGGCATGTCGTCGGAGCAGGCCAGGCGGGAGGCGACAATGGCGCCTGCCGCGTTGGCGTAGTCCAGGACCTGTTCAAGGGGCCAGCCGGAGAGCAGTCCGTGGCAGAACGCACCGCCGAAGGAGTCCCCCGCGCCGAGGCCATTGACGGTCTGCACGGGAACCGGGGCAGAGACCACGCGTTCGGTGCGGGTCTTGGCCATGACGCCCTCGGGGCCGAGCTTGACCACGGCGATCTCCACGCCGGCGGCCAGCAGGCGGTCGGCATGCTCGTCGGGGGTGCCCTCGCCGACTGCCACCGCGCATTCCTTGTCGTTGCCGATGGCGACGGTGACGTGGGGCAAGACCTTGGCGACCTGGGCGCGGGCGGCTTCCTCCGATTCCCAGAACATGGGGCGGTAG
This sequence comes from Paeniglutamicibacter sulfureus, assembly GCF_030512175.1. Lineage (GTDB taxonomy): Bacteria > Actinomycetota > Actinomycetes > Actinomycetales > Micrococcaceae > Paeniglutamicibacter > Paeniglutamicibacter sulfureus. Next base: position 851,444 of record NZ_JAULBL010000001.1, read on the forward strand.
TCCAGGTCCAGGACCGTGAACTGGTTTGCCGCCAGCGTCTCGCGTGTCCTGAGCTCATGCGCGGCGATGTGGGCGCCTGCGCTTGGCTCCTGGCTGAGTCCGGTGACGGTGGACCAGAAGATCCGCGAGCTTCGGATGGCATCGACGTCCAATTCCTCGGCGGTGATCTTCCAGTCCGGTGCGGTGGGGAAGCGTCCGTAGAAGTAGAGCGGGAAGTCTTCCGGCGGCATGATGGCGCAGAAGGTGACCGGCGTCTGCAGCCCGGGGACCCGACTGACATGCCTGCGGTCAACCTGGAACTTGTCCAGCTCGCGCTCCAGGTAGCTGCCGAACTCGTCGTCACCAATCCGGGTGATGACCGCGGTACGGCGCCCGTGGCGGGCTGCGGCCACCGCCACATTGGTTGGCGAACCACCCAGGTACTTGCCGAAGCTGTTAACCTCGCCGAGGGGAACACCGATGTCGTTCGGGTAGACGTCGACGCTGATGCGTCCGATGGTGAGTACGTCGTGGGTCACGCGGATCGACGTCCTTTCTTGTCTGGTTCCTGGCTGACCGGTTGCCCATCAGCCTCGAAGATCTCTGTGCTGTGAGTCAAGCCACAGGCAATACTCTGCACCATAAACTTTGTCCTGTCAAAGGTTTGTACTGTCATATTTACAACGAGCGTAACGTGACGGACGGCGGGATCGGACCATGCGCCCTCACGGCGCCTCCCCGGCGCCGGGAACTGCCAGCTCGCCGGTGGAATACTGGGCCCGGCCAAAACCAAACGACCAGTCCTCGGCACCGTTTTCCGAGTAACCGATGAAAACGTCCTCGCCGGCCACGCCGACGGCCCGGAGTTCGCGTGCGATCGCGGCAAACAGCGCGGCCTTGGCCTCCCCGGAGCGCCCGCGCTGGGTGAAAACCTGGATCATCACCACCGCATCACTGCGGCCAAACCCGAGCCCGGCATCCAGGGCGACGATCTGCCCGCGTGGATGCTCGGTCATGACGTGGAAGTAGTCACCCTCCGGGATGCGATACTCCCCCACCACCGCGGCATGGATCGCCCTGCTGAGCGCAGCCAACCCTTCGGGCGTGCGCCCCTCGGCGACATCAATGCGAATCATCGGCATGGGTCCGACCCCTCTTTCAGTTCAAGTCCACCGACCCGTCTCGGTCCGGCGGGTCCTGAAAACAGTTTGTCCTGACATACTTACAAAGTCAAGAGTGAATTGTCATTCACCGCGCGAACGCCCCCCTTCCGCATCCATGTATGGACAACGTGACCTTGTGTGGATATATTTTAGGTGCGTCACGTTTTGGAGCGCTCCAAGATTGCGTGTCAGTCTCCAGCTGCAGACGTCGCCCGCCACCGCGGCGGCGGTCATCGGCCGCCCCTACACGGACAGCTGCAAGCCCTTCCCCATCCAAGAAAGCTAGGAAAGCCATGAAACTCGGTGTCTACAACGCCATCCTGCACGACCGTTCGCTACCCGAGGCGCTTGAAGCCATTGCCAAGGTTGGATTGACCGGCATTGAAATCAACACCGGAGGTTTCCTGCCGGCGGTGCACGTGCCGACGTTCGACGAGATCCTCTCCAGTGATATTGCCCGCGACGAATACCTGGGCCTCTTCGAGGGCACCGGCGTCTCGATCGCGGGACTCAATTGCAACGGCAACCCACTGCACCCCAACCCTCTGATCGGCCACGCCCACGCCGAGGATATCCGTCGCTCCATCCGCCTGGCCGAACGCCTGGGCCAGGACCGCGTCGTCACCATGTCCGGCCTGCCCGGCGGGGAACCCGGCGCCACGACACCGAACTGGATCGTCAACGCCTGGAACTCCGCGGCACTTGACGTCCTTGACTACCAAATGGGCGTGGCCGCCGACTTCTGGAAGGAAACCGACAAGCTCGCCGCCGACCACGGGGTGAAGGTGGCCCTTGAGCTCCACCCGCAGAACGTGGTCTTCAACCCGGCCGGCATCCGCGAGCTCGTCGAACGCACCGGTGCGACCCACGTAGGCGTCGAACTCGATGCCTCCCACCTCTTCTGGCAGCAGATGGATCCCGTGGCGGTAATCCGCGACCTGGGCCCGCTGGTGTTCCATGCAGCCGCCAAGGACGTTCGCGTCAACCCGTCGGCCGCCATTTACGGGGTTTTGGACAACCGCTTCCGCAAGCTCGACCCGTCCGAGCCCCGCACCAACCTGGGCGGCGACGAGTGGGCCAACGAGTGGCCGAAGGATGCCGCCTGGGACTTCGTGGCGCTGGGCAAGGGACACGACACCGCGTACTGGACCGAGTTCCTGCGCGCGCTGCAGGAGGTCGATCCCGAGATGTGGGTCAATATCGAGCACGAGGACGTGTCCCTAGGTCGCATCGAGGGCCTGGAAGTGGCCTCAGCCGTACTGCGCGAAGCCAACGCCACCCTGGAGGTTTCGGTCCGTTGATCGCCTGGGCGCGCTACCCGTACGAAGGCAAGGTCGTGCTGGTCACCGGCGCCGGCTCGGGCATCGGGCGCGGCATCGCCCAGGGGTTCCTGGAGCAGGGCGCATGCGTGGCGGTGCTGGGCCGCACCACCGACTCGTTGCGCACCACTGCCCAAGACCATCCGGAAGACCGGTCCCTGGTGCTGGCCTGCGATGTCACCGATCGCTCCGAGGTCGAGCGGTCCGTTGCCGAGTTGCTGGCACGTTTCGGCCGCCTGGACATCGTCGTCAGCAATGCCGGCTGGTGCGAACCCAGCGAACTCGAGACGTTCGAGGACGATGTCTGGGCGCGGATGCACGCTGTCAACGTGGACGCATTCATCTTCCTGGCCAGGGCGGCCCTGCCGGCGTTGAAGGCCAGCCACGGCAACGTCGTGGCCGTTTCCTCGGTCTCGGGAATACGCGGGGATTGGAACCAGTTCGCCTACAACGCCACCAAGGGCGCGCTCAACGCCATGGTCCAAAGCCTGGCCCTGGATCTGGGCACCCATGGGGTGCGGGTCAATGCCGTGGCCCCTGCCTTCACCGATACGCAGCTGACCCGCCAGAGGCTGGAGGACCCGGAATTCGCCGCCCGGCTGCTGGACAGGCTGGCCCTGGATCGGCCGGCGACACCGGCGGACATCGCCCGGACAGTCTTGTTCCTGGCCAGCCCGGACGCCGGTTACATCACCGGGGCCATTATTCCCGTCGACGGCGGAACGACCGTCTTCGGGAACGCCTCGCCCACTTTAGGACACAATGTCCGGAGGCCGGGTTCCACGACCGCGCGGAACCCGCCTTCGGCGTTCCGGGTCTTCAGCCGCGGGGCAGCCGTGCCAGGTCAGCGGCACCGACGAGACCTGCATCCGGTCCCAGCTCGGCCCGGGCGATTTTCGCAAAGGGCCTATACCCCCGCCCGCTCAGCGCCTTTTGGTAGGCGCTGGTCGCCGTCTCGATCAGTGAGGGCGAGGCCGATCCCAGCCCTCCGCCGATGATCATGATTCCGGGGTCCAGCACAGCGGCAAGGTTCGCCAATCCCAGACCGAGCCATTCACCGGCCTCGGCGACGAGGTCGCCACATGCCGGATCTCCGGCTTCCGCCAGACGCGTGACCATTTCCCCAGTCACCGCAGAGGCGTCCCCGTTGGTTTCGGCCCGAAGCGCGTGGGCCACCGGGGAGTTGGAACCGGCCAGGGCCCGCCCCTCGCGTCCCAGCGCGTTGCCCGAGGCGTATTGTTCCCAGCACCCGCGGTTTCCGCAGGCACAGCGATGTCCGCCGGGAACCAGCGTCTGGTGTCCGAATTCCCCGGCGACGCCGAACCTGCCGCGCTGCAGCTTCCCGCCCAGGACGATGGCTCCGCCGATTCCGGTTCCCAGCGTCAGGCAGAGCATTTCGTTTTCGCCACGCGCCGCACCGAAGCGGTGTTCGGCCCAGCCGGCCGCATCGGCGTCATTGCTCAACATCACGGTGCGCCCCAGTGCGTCCTCAAGTCGTGCGCGCAGGGGTTCGTTGCGCCAGGCAAGGTGGGGGCTGAAGAGCACGGTGCTCCCGCTGGAATCCATCCATCCGGCCGCGCCCACACCGACCACGGCCCGGGGCGCCTGCTCACCGAGCTTTGTCACCAACTCGACAACCGTCGCCTCAACGGCGCGTGCATCGTGGCCGGGCGTGGGCCGACGGAGCCGGCCCATCACTGTGCCGTCGCGGGTCACCAGACCTGCCGCAATCTTTGTTCCACCGATATCGACGCCGATGGCTAGGTCTTCCGCTGGCATGTGCCCTCTTCGGTTTTTGCGTGTGCAACGAACCCACGGTGACAGCCCGGCGTGGCGGTCAGGAATTTGGCCGGGGACAGTCGCGGACTTGGGGAAATTATCTTTAGTATCCTACCTTTTACCGCCGCTGGCCGTGGCACTCATGCCAGTCCCCGTACACCGGAAATCGAACCGTCGTTGAGCTCCACCAAAATGCGCACTGCCTCGGACGGCTCGTCGACCAGGAAGACCATGTCCTCCATGGCCCGACCGCGGGCCAGGTCCACCAGCAACGGGTAGGCCGGCAGCGTCCGGGTCCAATAATCGATTCCCACCAGCACCATCGGGCTGATGCTGCCGGCCGCCCCGTAAAAGTTCTCGCAGGCGTCCTGGAAGATTTCCTGCACGGTCCCCGCGGCCCCGGGCATGAACACGATCCCTCCGGAACATTTTTCCAGCAGCACCGCCTCGCGGGTGGCATTGGCGAAGTACTTGGCAATGTGGGTGGCGAACATGTTCGGTGGCTCATGGCCGTAGAACCAGGTCGGGATCCCCAGGTTCGCCAGCCCCACGGGCCAGCGTTCGCGCACGCGTGCGGCGGCCCGCGCCCAGCGGGTCACCGACGAGGCGAACCCGGGCTCGACCGCCAGCATTTCCAGCGCCTCGGCAAGGTTCTCGGTGCTGCCCGCGCCCAGATAGGCGCCCAGGTTCGCTGCCTCCATGGCTCCGGGCCCGCCGCCGGTGGCGACGATGAACCCCGCACCGGAGAGCGCGTAGCCGAGTCGGGCCGCCGTCGCGTAACCGTCGCTGCCGCGCTGTTGCGCATGACCTCCCATGACGCCGACCAGCGGTGCATGGGCCAGTGCCCCGTCGCGGATCTGCGATTCCAGCCGCGCGCCGATGGCGTGGTCGTGCAGCGTGGAGGAAAGGGCCGCGTTCAACGCGTCGTGCGCCCCGGCCCCGTAGCGGTGCGAGAGCCAGGCGTAGATCCGCGCATCCGGGACCGTTTCGTAGGACCCGGTCTCCAACCCCGCATAAAGTTCGCCTCCGGAGTACAGTTCCCCGCGATAGGGATCGAAAGGCAGGCCCGGGATCTCGGGGAAAACCAGCGCCCCTCCCCCGCGCAAGCGGCGCTCGATCTTGCCCTCGATCTCGCACCCCATGAACACCGAACCGGCGGCCCGCAGTTTTTCCAGCATCGCGCCCCGGGCACGCAGGTCAACGGATTGCACGTGCCAGCCGTGCATGGAAGCGGCCAGGCGTTTGTCGGTGAGGGCCAGAGCGGCCGCTGCGTGCCTGTCGAAATCGGCCAGCGACGCAATCTCGATGACGCGCGGGAGCGGGTGCAAGGCCGGAGTGCTGTCCATGACATCAAAGACTAGGCGAATTTCACGGCCAGGGCCCGCATTGGTCGTCCACCTCCGCCCGGTCGCGGTTCGTGCTGGGGTGCCAGACGTGAAACGATAGGAGGATGACCGAATCTGCTTTTCCCATGGTCGATGCGCGTGAAATCCTGCGTGTCGTTGGCGGTGTCTCCTTCACCCGCGGCAAGGTGCTGGCCACCGACGCCGCTCTGAGCGAGTTCCTGTGGGATCCGGATCAGCAGAACCTGTCCGGGACGGTGTCCGAGGACGGCGAACCCGCTTGCGGCGTGGGCATCACGCTGGCGATGAAAAAGGGCGAGCGCGTCATCGACGACGCCACCTGCAACTGCGGCGATGCGCCCAAGTGCCGCCACGTGGCCGCCGTGCTCATTTACTCCAATTCCATGCACCTGCGGGCCAAGGACGTGGTGTACCGCAACACCGCCGTCGCGGTCCCGGCGTGGCAGCAGTCCCTGCAGCAACTGCTTGCCCCGGCCCCGGCAGCCGCCAAGTCCCTGGGCGGACCCAACTCCAAGCACCCGGTGTTGCAGATGGGCCTGCAGTTCGAGCTGCAGGACACCACGCTTTCGGCACACCAGCAGTGGGCCCCGGGTTCCGGGGTGGGGCAGCTGAAGGTGGCCTCCCGGCGCTGGCGCCTGGGCGTGCGCCCGGTGGTGCGTTCCGGGTCCGACCGCTGGGCGCGGTCGAACCTGCGCTGGAACACCATCAGCTTCAAGACCTTCGGGTTGAACCTGGATGTCGAACAGCACCGCTGGTTCTGCCAGTTCGTGCCGCTCTACCGAGCCAAGGGCGAACTCTACTTCGGCGAGGACAACGACTGGCTGTACCTCGACGAGTATTCCTCGGCACTGCTCTGGGAGCTGCTGGCCGAGGCCAGGTCCCTGGGCGTGGCGCTGGTGGGAACCCGGACGTACACCAGGATCCTGCTGGCTTCCCCGGCCCAGGTGGCGCTGGGCACCCGCGCGGCCGAGGACGGCCTGGCGCTGGCCCCCTCGGTGTCCCTGGGCGGGCACGGCTTCATCCTCGATGCGCACACCGCCGCCGGTTCCATCGGCAGCCACGGCGTGTATGTTGCCAACGAGGACCAGAGCGAGATCTTCCTGGGCCAGGTCCCCGGCGGGCTCAGCCATAGCGAGCTGGCCATGCTGCACCACCCCGAGACCCTGAACGTGCCGGCGGCGGAAACCGAGGAGTTCTTCTCCCGCGTCTACCCGCGACTGGCCCGCAAGTTGCGCGTGACCAGCCCCGACGCCTCCGTCGAGCTGCCCCCCGTGCTGCCGCCCAAGCTGGTGGCCAAGATCCGCTACGGCTCGCGGGAAACCGTCGACGTGGACTGGGTCTTCGACTACAACGGCATGGTCGTGGATGCCGCAGACCGCGACACCCTGGTGGAGTCCGCCCTGGAATCGGCGGTGCTGGAGATCCTGAACCGGCACCCCGCCTTCGAGTCCTCGGTGCTCGGGCCCCGGCATTTCCAGGGCCTGGAGGTCATCGACTTCGTGCGCCGCGTGCTGCCGGAGCTCACCGAGGTCCAGGACCTGGTGCTCTCGGAGGCCGGGACCCGCCCGGAATTCCACGAACTCACCGAGGCGCCGGAGCTGGTCATCACCACGGTGGAATCGGACCGCCGCGACTGGTTCGACCTGGGCCTGCTGATCTCCATCGGCGAGCGGCAGATCCCCTTTGCCGACATCCTGCGTGCCCTGATCCAGGGACACACCAAGCTGTTGATGCCTGACCGCAGCTACTTCTCCCTGGCCGATCCGCTCTTTGACAAGCTGCGCGCCCTGGTCTCCGAGGCCGGCGGGCTGCGGGACATGAAGGACAAGGAAGCGGACATCTCGCTGACCCCCTACCAGTTCTCCATGTGGGAGGAGCTGGAGGACCTGGCCTCCCGCATCGAGGGACCCGACGCGTGGGTGGGCGCGCTGAACTCGCTGGTGAACCTGAAGACCACCGAGGTGGCCGACCTGCCCCCGACGCTGAATGCGACGCTGCGCCCCTACCAGGTGGAGGGCTTCGGCTGGCTGGCCACGCTGTGGCGCAACGGCCTGGGCGGGGTGCTGGCCGATGACATGGGCCTGGGCAAGACCCTGCAGACCCTGGCGCTGATCCTGCACGCGCACCAGGTGTGGGAGAACCCCGCGGCGTTCGAGGGCATCAGCGCCCAGGCCGGCGTGCGCGCTCCCTTCCTGGTGGTCGCCCCCACCTCGGTGGTCTCCAACTGGAAGGACGAGGCGGCGCGCTTCGCCCCGTCCCTGCGGGTCGTGGCCATCACCGACACCGAGTCGCGCGCCGCCGCCTCGCTGGCACAGTTGGCCAAGGACTACGACGTGGTCGTCACCTCCTACACGCTGCTGCGCCTGGACGACGACGCGTATGCGGACATCCCCTGGGCCGGGCTGATCCTGGACGAGGCGCAGTTCGTGAAAAACAAGGCCACCAAGGCACACCATGTGGCCAGGGACATGCCCGCCCGCTTCAAGCTGGCGATCACCGGCACGCCCATGGAGAACAACCTCATGGAGCTCTGGTCGATCTTCGCCATCGTCTCCCCCGGGCTCTTCCCCTCGGCCGTGCGCTTTGCGGAGAACTACCAGCGCCCCATCGAGCGCCAGGGACTGGCCGAGCCGCTGGTGCGCCTGCGCCGTCGGATCCGCCCGTTCATGTTGCGCAGGACCAAGGACGCGGTGGTCACCGACCTGCCGCCGAAGCAGGAACAGGTACTGCACGTGGAGCTGGGCGAGGAGCATCGCCGGGTCTACGACACGCACCTGCAGCGCGAGCGCCAGAAGGTGCTGCGCCTGGTCGATGACATGGACAAGAACCGGTTTACGATCTTCCAGTCCCTGACCCTGCTGCGCATGCTCTCGCTCGATGCCTCGCTGGTGGACCCGGAGTACGCGCACGTGCCCAGCGCCAAGCTCGATGTGCTCTTCGAACAGCTGGAGGACGTGCTGGCCGAGGGCCACCGTGCGCTGATCTTCTCCCAGTTCACCTCCTTCCTGAAGAAGGCCGCTGACCGGTTGGATGCCGCGGGGGTGCCCTACGCCTACCTGGACGGGTCCACGCGCAAGCGTGCCGAGGTCATCGACTCGTTCAAGTCCGGGGTCGCCCCGGTGTTCCTGATCTCGCTGAAGGCGGGCGGCTTCGGGCTGAACCTCACCGAGGCCGACTACTGCTTCCTGCTGGACCCGTGGTGGAACCCAGCCGCCGAGTCGCAGGCCGTGGACCGGGCGCACCGCATCGGGCAGACCCGCAACGTGATGGTCTACCGGATGGTCGCCAAGAACACCATCGAGGAAAAGGTGGTGGCGCTGCAGGACTCCAAGCGCCAGCTCATCTCCTCGGTCATGGACGAGGGCGCGGGCTTCGGCAAGGTGCTCAACGCGGACGACATCCGCGAGCTGCTGCGCTAATCCCTCCCCTTGTTTCGGGGCCACATGCCTGATCGAGGGGACGACGCCCGCCGGGCCTGCACCATGTTGCGCAGTGCAGGGCTTCCGGGCCTAGGAACGTTCCTGGGCGGCTTGCGGGACCCGCAGGCTGCCGTAGCGCTCCATCCGGTGCCAACGCAGGCGAACACCGGTGAACGCGGTGACCACCGACTGGATCACCACCAGGTACATCAGCTGCCGATAGACGAACTGCTGCAGCGGGAGCGTCCACAGGGCGTGCAGGGGCTCGCGGTCAAGCTTGAACGCATAGCCGGCCATGACCAGTTGGATCAGCAGGAAGAGGGTCCACACCACGGCGATCCGGAGCGGATCCAGGAAGACCAGCCCGTAGATGGCGAACACATCGACCACCGGCGCGAACAACGGAAGCAGCACCTGGAAGACCATCAGGTAGCCGATCCCCCGACGCCCGAGCTTGCCGGCAGGTCCCGACTGGGCCATGGCCCCGCGGTGCTTCCACATGGCCTGCAAGGTGCCGTAGCACCAGCGGTACCGCTGCTTCCACAGGGCGCCGAGGGTGGCAGGCGCCTCGGTCCAGGCCAGCGCCTCGTCCTCGTAGACGACGCGCCAGCCGTCGCGGGACAAGGCCATGGTGAGGTCGGTGTCCTCGGCCAGGGTGTCGTCGCTGACGCCGCCCACCCGGTCCAGTGCCTCGCGGCGGAACGCCCCGATCGCGCCGGGGACAGTGGGCATGCATTCGGCGACGTCGAACAGGCGGCGGTCCAGGTCGAACCCGACGACGTATTCAATGTGCTGCCATGCGCCCAGGATGCCGCCGCGGTTGGCAATCTTGGTGTTGCCGGAGATGGCGCCCACCTTTGGATCGGCAAAACGCTGGAGCAGGAGGTGGACGGTGTCGGGCTCGAAGACGGTGTCGCCGTCGACCATCACCACCAGTTCGTGGTTGGCCGCCGCAATGCCGGCGTTCAAGGCGGACGGCTTTCCGCCGTTCTGCTTGCGGATGACCACCACTCCGGGCAGCCCGAGTGACTCGACGATGTCGGCGGTGCCGTCGGTCGATCCGTCGTCAACGACGATGACCTCCACCGGGTGGTGCGAAGCGGCGATGGACCGCACTGCCGCTTCGATTCCGGCCGACTCGTTGTACGCGGGAACGATCACGCTGGCAGGTTCGAGGATCTCCTTGCGCATCGGCTGTTCGAACCACCCGCGGTCGCGCTCGGCCTCGCGGCCCAGCCGCTCGGCGCGTTTGTGCCGGGCGGCCACGACCATCACCAGAACGGCCCGCAACAGCGTCAACACCCCGGCCGCCACGAGCGCCCAGGAAATCGCCACGACGACGGCCTCGGTGATCCTGATGCCCCACACAAAGGCATGGCCCGTGACGGTGTCGGCGGTGGATGCGGGCCGGCTGCTGTCCACGCCGATCGAGCCGCCGACCGTGGTGAAGCGATGGCCCTGGTCGGACGACCCTTCCAAGGCCGCATCAAGGGCGGCGAGGGTCTGGGACCTGTTTCCGCCGCCGTCGTGCATCAGGACGACTTCCCCGGCCGCTTCCAGCATGGTGAGCCGATCGGCGATCACCTCGGCGCCGGGGCGGACATTGTCGGCGCTGTCGTGGCTGCTCAGGACAGTGAGGTACCCGTCGTCCGCGGCGGTATCCATGAAGCTCCATTGGACCTGGGTGAGCGCCGCATTGTCGTAGCTGGCCGGCGGGCGCAAGAGGGTCGGGGAGTGCCCGGTGATCCCCGTGATGACTTTCTGTGCCCCGCGGATCTCAAGCTGGCGCCGCCAATCGGGCACCGCGGCTAGGTCGCTGTTCGTGAGCGTCTGGATGCCGATCTCATGGCCCTCCGCAAACATGCGACGAATGAGCTCGGGGTGCCTGACGGCCGCGGAACCGGTCACGAAGAAGGTGGCATGGACACGGTGCTCGCGCAAGGTGTCAAGGATCCTCGGTGTCCACATCGGGTCCGGCCCGTTGTTGAACGTCAGGGCCACGGAGTCGGCGGACGGTGCGGTGGTGCGCACGCCCTCCCCCCGCGGATCCACAATGGGGCCACCCTCCAGGACGGCACCGGGGGTGTTTCCGGCGTTGGAGGCGCGCGCGGAACCGGGGGGAGCGTCACTGTCCACCGGGTGGTTGATGTATCCCTGGATGGCCAAGGCCAGGCCCAGCGTCAGCATGACGGCCGACAGGAGAACCCAGTGCGCCCCGATCCCGTCGCTGCGTGCGGGGCGCCTGGAGCGGCGTCCCGAACTCATGGCCGGGCCTCGCGTGTCGGCTTGGCGGTGGCCCGGCTCGGCTTGGTGTCACTTCGACCCGGGGCTGCTGCGCTCTTTCCGGGGGCGCTCTGCGCGACGGCGGTGCTTGGGGCAGGATCCGTCGGTTCGGCACTCGTCTGCGCTTCCGTACCTTCGGGATCGGCGCTTTCGGTTCGCTGTGCGGAGGCCGAGGTCTCTGCTGCGCTGCCCGGCGCGGATGTTCTCTGCTGTGGTGCGGCGGGACCCGGCGTTTTCCGAGCGGTGGATGCCTCTCGGGGCAGCGGTGCCGGCGATGGATTCGTGGAGGGTTGCTCCCGCAGCGCCACCGTTTCCGCTCCCGCGCCTGCTTCGGCCCGCGGAGGCAGTGGCGGAGCCGCAACCGTGGAACCTCCCAGCAAGGCGAACAGCATCACCAGGGCGTACATCGACATGAATCCCACGGTGATGACTCCGACCGTCAAGACCTGCTGTCGGCGTCTGCCCGACGGGTCGACAAAAATGGGTTCATGCGTTGCGGCGGACGGTGCTTGGGCATGGGGTTTAGTCAAGTCAGGCATCGGGATTTACTGTAGTACACGGCCCCAAAGGTCACAAAAGCATCACGATTGCAAGAAACGGTGCCCAAGGACACATGTTTGACCTGCGATTATGTCCTCCAAGCGCACCGGAGCCCGGCGGTGCAGCGGGGCCGCGGGCCACCGGGCAAGGTACTGGATTCGAGCCGGAGCCGTGTCCCTAGCCCAGGCGAATCATGACCTTGGAGGAACCCGAGGAGCGGTCGGCGGCGAGGTCGAATCCGGCCAGTGCCTCGGCGAGCAGGACCTCGTGCGTCATCAACGGTGAGACGTCCACGCCGGAGGCCATGAGGTCGAGCGCCTCGGAGATCTCATCGACAAAGCGGTAGGAACCGCGGTAGTCGATCTCGCGAGTCACGATGTTCCCCAGCGCCGCGGAGATTTCCCCGCCAGGCAGGTTTCCGACCTGCACCATGACCCCGCCGCGGCGCACCGCGGCGATCACGCCGCCCAGCGCCCGAGGGGCGCCGGAGGCCTCGATGGCCACATCCACGTCCTGCGGCAGGACTCCGCCTGACGCGGGGTTCACGCACTGATCCGCTCCCATCCGCGCGGCAATGTCCAGGGCAGCATCCGAGAGGTCCGCGGCAATGACCGTGGCGGCCCCGGCCGCCTTGGCCGCCGCAACCGCCAGCGCGCCGATCGGTCCGGCGCCGTTGACCAGCACCGTCTTTCCCGCCACGTCTCCGGCGCGGGCCACCGCATGCAGCGCCACGGCGAAGGGCTCGGCCAGTGCCGCTTCCTTGAGCGAGACGCCCTCGGGCACGACGCGCAGCTGCTCGGGGCGCACCGCGCGGAGGCGGCTGAAGCCGCCCTGCTCGTGCGGTTCGAATGCCGCCGAGCCGAAGTAGCGCACCTCGGGCCACAGGTTGGTGCGGTCCGCGGTGTCGGCGGGCACCTGGTGCTCGCCAACCAGGGTTGCGGGGTGCATCGTCACGTTGCTGCCGATGCCGATCCCGCGCGCCGCCAGCGCCGCAGCGGCGTCGGGACCGATTTCGGCGACCGTTCCGGAGACCTCGTGACCCAGGACCAGCGGGGCCGAGAGCACCGCGGTGCCCGAGGCGCCGGACTTCCAATAGGCGATGTCCGACCCACAGATCCCGCCCCATTCCATGGCCACCAGGACCTGCTCGGCGCCGCAGACGGGATCCGCGATGTCCTCGACCCGCAGGTCGTCCTTGCCGTGCACAACAACTGCCTGCATGTGAGAGGTACTCCTTGATACTGCGCCGTGAGGCGGATTAGAACATGTTGACAAGACCCATGACGCCGACGAAGAACACGGCGACTGCGGAGAGGACCAGCATGGCCGTGAAGGCCTTGCCGTCCTTGACACGCGGGTCTGTCTGCTTATGCGAGAGGTAGATGGTTGCCGCGGCGACACCCATCAGGAAGATGGCGTTGAGGATGCCGGCCAGGACAATCAGGGCCAGCGGAGAGGAGACGACGGTGCCAAACAAGCCCCAGACGATGGGGAGCACGATCATGATGACGCGCATCCAGCGGTCGCGCTGTTTGCGGTTGTTCCAGTCGAAGGCCCCGAACACAGCGAGGGTGTTGCCGACCTGGCGGCCGAGCGACGGAACGTTGGCGATGATGGTCTTGAACAGCGCGATGCCGGCACCGACCAGGAACACCACGGCACCCCATTGGCCGACGTTGGTGGAGAAGATGGAGGAGATCGTTGTCATGACCTCGTCGCCCTTGGGCTCCAGGCCCTGCGGGTGCAGCACCGCGGCACCGAGCATGTAGAGGGCGGCGGTGGATACGGTGTAGACGACCCAGGAGACCCAGGCATCGAGCTTCATCACGGAGATCCAGCCGCGGGCCCGCTTGACCCAGGCTTCGGAGCCGTCGTTGGGGCCGGTCCAGGAGGCGTAGCCCTTTTCCACACACCAGTAGGTGTAGGCGGTGATCTCGCCGGCACCCACACCGGTGAGGCCGAACATGGACAGGGCCACGCCGATGGAGCCCAGCGCGATCTGGAAGCGCATGCCGTCGGCCAAGTCGCCGACGTTCCAGCTGAATTCGGTGCCTTGGATGGCGAAGACCATCACGACGGCGAAGATCGTCACCAGGAAGACCAGCACCGTGGAGATGCCCTCGACCACGACGTACTTGTTGCCCAGGTGGATCGCGATGGCGATCACCACCAGGATGGCCACCCAGGTGCCGATGGACAGGAACGAGTACGGGTCCGGCCCGATGGGCAGCAGCGAGGAGAACGCGAAGGCCGAGGCGGTGATGACACCGGCCTGGCTGGTCAGGAACTGCACGAACATCAGCAGGATGAGCCAGGCCATCCAGCCGCGCTTGCCGATCCGCGGCGGGACCTCGTCATAGCCGGTGACGGCGACCTTGCCGGTGGAAATGGACCAGCGGCCCAACTCGATCTGCACCCATACCTTGATGAAGGTGGAAGCCAGCACCAGCCAGAGCAGCATGAAACCTGCCTTGGCACCGAGCGTGGTGGCGGTGAGCAGCTCGCCGGAACCGACGACGGCGGCCGATGTGATCATGCCCGGGCCAAGGAACTTGAACCTGTCCCGCCAGCGGGTGGGCGGGTCCATGATGGACCGGGGATCCAACGCGTACGGGTCGACCGTTTCGTCGCCCAGCGGGCGCGACTCGGGGGTGGTGATAGACATACCGCTCCTTTGAGGTGTGCAACCGGCCTTGAAAGGCCGAAATCATCGGGGGTTCCCCCGCGGCCTCCTGTGCCAGCCGGGTATTGACCTCAATTGACGATCGCCGAGAGAACCAATAAGTATGATATTAGCCACGCACCTCGGAAACAAATCTACGTCCGCTGCGGCCTCCAGATTACGGAATGAGCATCACCTTGATGGCCCGACGCTCATCCATTGCCCTGTACGCCTCCGGAGCCTGCTCGAGATCCATGACCGAGTCGAAGACCAGGCCCGGGTTGATGCTCCCTTCCAGCACGTCGACGAGCAGTTCGGGAAGATAGGCGCGGGTACTGGCGGCCCCGCCAGCCACTGAGATGTTCTTGGAGAACAGCACTGACATCGGCAGCGGGTCATCCCCGTGCGGGACGCCCACGAAGCCCAGGGCACCGCCGGGCCGGGTGCAGCGCAACGCCTGGTCCATGGATTCGGCGGTGCCGACGCATTCGAGCACGGAGTCCGCCAGCACACCCCCGAGCAGCTCGCGCACCTTCGCCGCCGCCTCGGCGCCGCGCTCGGCGACAATGTCGGTGGCCCCGAACGCCCTGGCCAGTGCCGCGCGGTCGGAGTGCCGGGACATGGCGATGATGCGCGTGGCGCCCAGTCGCTTGGACGCGAGCACCCCGCACAAACCCACGGCCCCGTCACCGACCACCACCACGCTCCGGCCGGGTTCGACACGGGCCCCGAGGGCTGCGTGGTGGCCGGTGCCCATGACGTCCGAGAGCGCCAACAGCGACTTGGACAGCGCCTGGTCGGGCTCCGTGACCCCGGGGACCGCGACGAGCGTGCCCTCGGCATTGGGCACCCGCACCATCTCGCCTTGCCCGCCGTCCACGGGCAGCCCGTGCTCGTCCACCCCGCCCCAATGGGCCCGGTGTTCGCAAGCGACCTGGACGCCGTGGCGGCACGGAGGGCAGGCGCCGCAGCTATTGGCCCAGGGCGCCACCACGAAGTCGCCCACGGTCAGGGTTGAAACCCCGTCGCCGACCGCCTCGATACGGCCGATGAACTCGTGGCCGATGCGCCGGGGCCTGGGCGTTTGGCTGACCCCGCGATAGGGCCAGAGGTCCGAGCCGCAGACGCACGAGGCGGTGACGCGCACGATGGCGTCGGTGTCGGCGAGCAATGTCGGCTCGGGGCAGTTTTCGACGCGGATGTCCCGCGGTCCGTGGATCAGGGTGGCGCGCATGTGTTCCTCCGCAAAGTGGTGGGCCGGCAATGGTTCCACCCTATGCCCAGCCTGCTGCCGCTACTCGGATACCAGCGCTGGCTTCCCGCGGAGAGGCGCACACCCCTTGCGCACGCTCCGGTCAACCAGCATAATAAATGAACGATATTCATTTAGCGTAATGGCCATCCCATGCACCTTGTCCGGCGCCGGCGTATCGCGCACCACCTACCAAGCAGGAGCACACACCATGAGTTGGTCAATGCCCGCCGAGACCTCGGCCCAGAAGCGCGTCTGGATGGCCTTCCCCCACGAGGGATACACGCTGGGCGTCACCGGGGCCGAGGCCCACGCGGCTCGCTCGACCTGGGCCAACGTCGCCCACGCGGTGGCCGGGTTCGCCCCGGTCGTCATGGTGGTGGACCCCGCCGACGTGGAAATTGCCGCACGCTATCTCGATGAGCGCATCGAGGTCCGCACGGCCGAGCTCAACGACGCCTGGATGCGCGACATCGGGCCGACCTTCGTTACCGACGAGCACGGCGGGCTCGCCGCGGTGGACTGGGTGTTCAACGGCTGGGGCGCCCAGGACTGGGCTGCCTGGGACAAGGACGAGAAGATCGGTGCCATCGTGGCCGAGTGGGCCGGCGCGCCCCGCATCGCCTCGACCCTGGTCAACGAGGGCGGCGGCATCCACGTCGACGGGCAGGGCACGGTGCTGGCCACCGAGACCGTGCAGCTGGATCCCGGGCGCAACCCCGGCATCACCAAGGCCGAGGTCGAGGAGGAGTTCGCGCGCACCCTGGGCGCCACCAAGGTACATTGGCTCCCGCGCGGGCTGACCCGCGACAGCGAGGAATTCGGCACCCGCGGACATGTGGACATCGTGGCGACCATCCCCTCCCCCGGCACCGTGCTGGTTCACATGCAGGAGGACCCCGAGCACCCGGACTATGCGGCCAGCCGGGAAATCGCCGCGTCCTTCCGCGGCGCCACCGACGCCAGGGGCCGCGAATTCACCGTCATCGAGGTCCCTGCCCCTGCGACGCTGCGCGACACCGAGGGGTTCGTGGACTACAGCTACATCAACCACCTGGTCGTCAACGACGGGGTGGTGGCCTGCACCTTCAACGATCCCAACGACGAAAAGGCCCTTGCCGTCCTTTCCGACGCCTACCCGGGGCGCAAGGTCGTGGGCGTGGATGCCCGTGAGCTATTCGCCCGCGGCGGCGGCATCCACTGCATCACCCAGCAGGAGCCGATGCCGACGGCGAAATGAACCCCTCTCGGGATGGCAAGGTCACTCGCCGTCACAGATGACCGTTTGTTGCTCCCCGCACGTCCGCGCTGGCAAAACGTCCCCGCTTCGCCGTAGGGTTGGATCAGCTTCACGAGTTCTGGTTGCCGCATAGGCATAGCTCCGACTAAAACAGACGCCAACCCCATAGTTGCACGGTGGGTGGTTCGGATGACGAAGCGGCCCTGTCGCGCATCCCGCACGAAAGGGCAAGGACAACGAACCCCAAGGACGTGTGCACATCATGTACGGCCCCACCCTGACTTCCGCCCCCACGGATAACCCGCTTCCGCGCTTCACCGGCGACTGGATCGCCGCCTGGCTCCACCTCGACGCGGACACCGACCTGCTGCACATTGGCGCGGGTCCCGACGAGTGGGTGCTCGAGGCACTGGCCCCGCGCAAGCTCTCGGCCGCATTGGTCGGCCGCGGCCCCGTCGAGGTCCAGTTCAACCCCGAGCTGCTGGTTCTCCTGCTGCCCGGGGCCCACGAACTGGTCGGCAGCTCGTTCTTCCGCCTGCGCGCCTGACGCCCCGCCGGGCCTGGTGCTAGATGTCCAGCACCAGGCGCCCGCCCTTGCAACGCGACACGCAGATCATCATGGTGTCGCCGGCCTCCCGCTCCTGATCGCTGAGCAGCGAATCGCGGTGGTCGATCTCCCCCGCGACCACCGGGGTCTCGCAGGTCCCGCAGATGCCCTCCCGGCAGGAGTTCAGCACCTGCACCCCGACTTCTTCCAGTGCGGTGAGGATGCTGGTGCCCACCGGAACCTGCACCTGAAGGCCTTCGGTCGTCTCTACGGTGAATTCATGGTCTCCCGCGGCAGGCGCGCTCGCGGCCGCGTCGGCGACAAAGCGTTCAAAGTGGAACCGTGCGGGGTCCTGCCAACCGGTGGTGAGCGTGGCGATGTAGTCCAGCAGCGGGCCGGGGCCGCACACATAGGCGTGGAATCCCGCCGCCGGGCCGCCGAGCAGCTCGCCCAGGGGATAGAGCCCGGATTCGTCGTCCGCGTGCACGTGGACCTTCTCGCCGTACTGTGCCAGTTCGCCGGTGAAGGCCATGGAGCTGCGGCTGCGCCCCAGATAGACAAGGCGCCACGGCACCCCGGAGGCCTCGGCCGCGCGCAGCATGGGCAGGATGGGCGTGATGCCGATGCCCCCGGCGATGAACACGTATTCGGGTGCGGGCCCGAGCGCGAAATTGTTGCGCGGGCTCCTGACGCGCAGCTGCTCGCCGGGCTTCAGTTGGTCGTGGATGTAGGCGGATCCGCCGCGGCCGGCGGGCTCCCGCAACACCCCCAGCCGCCAGCGCGGCTCCCCGGGGGCGGAGCACAGGGAGTATTGGCGCAGCAGCCCGTTGGGGAGCATGACGTCGATGTGCGATCCCGGACTCCAGTCCGGCAGGGCGAGCCCGTCCGGGCGGGCAATGCCCAGGGAGAGAACCGATTCGGATTCCCGCCGGATGTCCACCACGTCCACGACGAAGAACCCGTCCTCGCTCGTCTGGCTGGTCGCCACCGGTTCCTCGATGATGTGCTTTTCACTTGTGCTGATCACGATGCACCTCCAGTGCTGTGGATTGGGTGGGTGGTGAGTACTGTCTGCGGCGTTTGAGGGGGCCGCGCCGCTGCCGGCTCGTCCAAGGCGGCCAGGATTGCGAGGGAGGCCAGACGCGGGCCAATGGTCACCCGCACTCCCGCGCCGTCGAAGGCCCGGACCGACACCCCGTGCGCGGCGCACGCGCGTTCGATGACGGTCGCCAGCCGGCCGTCTTCCGGGATCCAGAGGAAGTTGCCTCCGCTGCATGGGACGCCAATACCGCGGGCCTCCAGTTTCCGGTGCAGGAATTCGCGTTCGCCCGCCACCGCGGCCACGGTGCCGAGCAGGTAGTCGGTGTCGGCGAGGGCCGCCACGGCGCCGGCCTCTGCCACCGCGCTCAGCCCAAAGGGCGGGGCCACCTTGCGAATGGCGCGGACGATGCCCTCCCCTCCCAGCAGGTATCCGGCCCGCGCCCCGGCCAGGGCATGGGCCTTGGAGAAGGTCCGCAGGATCACCAGGTTCGGGTACTTGGGCAGCAGCATCAGGGTGTCGCCACTGGATTCGGAGAACTCGATGTAGGCCTCGTCGAGCACCACGAGCACCCGGCCCGGAACCCTCGCGAGGAAGGATTCGACTTCGTTGATCCCCAGCACCGTTCCGGTGGGGTTGTTGGGATTGCACAGCAGCACCACCGCGGTGCGTTCGGTGATGGCACGGAGCATGGCCTCCGGGTCGTGGCGATGGGCCGCGTCCAGCGGCACCTGGACGCCCCGGGCCCCTGCCAGCGTGACCAGGATCGGATAGGCCTCATAGCTGCGCCAGGCGTACAGCACCTCGTCGCCCGGCCCGGCGAACGCGGCAAGGACCTGGCCCAGCAGGGCCAGGGACCCTGCCCCCACCGCAACCTGGGTGCCGGGCAGCCCGAGCGTGTCGGACAGCGCGGCCACCAGCCGGTCCCCGGCCAGGCTCGGATAGCGGTTGGAGCGTTGCACGCTGGCCGCCATGGCCGCAACGGCAGCGGGCGAGGGCGACATCCAGGATTCGTTGGAGGAAGCCACCCACCGCACCTTCCCCGCGGCCGGCGAGCGCGAATAGTTCGGCAGCAGGTTCACCAGGTTGCGCGGCCGTGGTGTCGCCTCGCGTGCGCCGGATTGCTCGTGGGACATCTGGTCCTTCCTTCTCCGGGTGGATTCCATCGACGCCCTTAGGCCAAGACCTTGGACAGGAAGGCCTGGGTTCTGGGTTCGCGGGGGTCCTCCAGGACCTGCCTGGGGCTGCCGGATTCCACCAGCTGCCCGTCCGCCATGAAGTGCACGACGTCCCCGACTTCCTTGGCGAAGCCCATTTCGTGGGTCACCACGATCATGGTCATCCCCGAAGCCGCCAGGGAAGTCATGACCTCCAGCACCTCCCCCACCAGCTCCGGGTCGAGCGCGGAGGTCGGCTCGTCGAAGAGCATGAGCTTTGGCTTCAGGGCCAGGGCCCGGGCGATGGCCACGCGTTGCTGCTGGCCCCCGGAGAGCTGCGCGGGGTAGTGCTGGTACTTGTCTGCCAATCCCACCCGGTCCAGCAGTTCCATGCCTTCGGCCATGGCCTTCGCGCGCGATTTGCGCTGCACGATGGTCGGTCCCTCAATCACGTTCTCCAGGGCGGTCCGGTGCGGAAACAGGTTGAATTGCTGGAAGACCATGCCGACGGATGCACGTTGCCTGGCCGTTTCGTTTTCCTTCAGCTCGTGCAACTTGTTCCCCGAACGGCGGTATCCAATGCGCTCCCCGTGGACCCACATTTCCCCGTCACTGATTTTTTCCAGGTGGTTGATGCACCTCAGGAACGTGCTCTTGCCCGAGCCGGATGGCCCCAGCAGGCACGCGACCTGTCCGGCCTGCACCTCAAGGGTGATGCCCTTGAGGATTTCCAGGTGGCCGAAGGACTTGCGCACATTGTGGGCGCGCAGGACTGGTTCGTTCATTTGCTTGGCTCCAATTCCGGCTCGATGCTTGGCGCTGCCTTTGGTCCCGCGCCGGGGCCGGTTGCCGAGGCAGCGGGCGCCGCGGGCTTCTTGCCCTTGATGGGTGAGAAGCCCCGTTCAAAGTGGCGTTCGATGAAGTACTGGCCCACGGAAAGCACCGCGGTGACCGCCAGGTACCAGATGGCCGCCACGATGAGCAGCGGAATGGTCTGGAAATTGCGCGAGTAGATGATCGACACGCTGGTCAACAGCTCCGAGTACCCAATGACGATGACCAAGGAGGTGTACTTGAGCATGCCGATGGTCTCGTTGCCGGTCGGCGGGATGATCACGCGCATGGCCTGCGGCAGGATCACCCGGCGCATGGTCTGCATCCTGGACATCCCGATGGCCTTCGCCGCCTCGGTCTGGCCCGTGGCTATGGAGCGGATGCCCGAGCGCACGATCTCTCCCATGTACGCGCCCTCATTGAGGCTCAGGCCCAAGAGCGCTGCGGTGAACGGGGAAATCACCGAGTTGGTGTCGATACTCAGCAGCTCCGGTCCGAACGGGATGCCGAGCCCGATGTTCGGGATCAGGGCCGCCAGGAAGAACCAGAAGAGCAGTTGCACCATTAGTGGCGTCCCGCGGAAGAACCACGAGTACGCCCAGGCCGCGGTGGACAGGATCGGATTCGCAGAGAGCCTGCACACCGCCACCACGATCCCCAGCACGATGCCGATGAGCATCGAGATCGCCGTGAGCATCAGGGTCCGCCCCAGGCCCGCCAGCACCGGCTTGGCGAAGAGGTACTCGCCAACCACGTCCCAGTGGAAGCGTTCGTTGGCAAACATCGAGTAGATCAGTATCAGCAGGATGCCGACGACTGCCACCGCGGCAATCCAGCGGCCCAGATAGCGCGCCGGCACGATGACCAGCCCGTTCTCCCGTGGTTCCGGGGCCCGAGTTGTCATTGCTTGACCCCGTTGACGGGGAAGGACTCCATGGTGTGGTCGGCCATGTTGTACTTGGCCAGGATCTTGTCGTAGCTGCCGTCGGCCTTGATGGCCTCGAGTCCCTTTTGGATGGTGTTCATGAGCTGTTCCTGGTCCTTGGGGAAGACTATGCCGAAGGCAAGGTCCTGGTACCGTTCGCCCATGGCCAGGGCGCCCTTGGACTCAGCGGCAATGACCGACCCGGAGGTCGAATCGACCAGGAAGGCGTCCACGCGGTTCGACTGCAGGGCCAGCACGGCCTGGTTCTGTCCGGCGAAGATCGTGACCTTGACCGCCTGCTTGCCGGCTTCCTCGCACTTCTTGGAGGCCTCGGCTGCGTCGGCGTCCTCGGTGGTGCCCTTCACGATGCCCACGTGGGAGCCGCAGAGGTCATCGAGCGTCTTGAGTTTCTCTGCGTTCGCTGCCGAGGTCATGACGCCTCCTCCCGCGGAGAAGTAGTCGATGAAGTTGACCTGCTTCTGGCGTTCGACGGTGTCGGACATCGCCGACATGGCCATGTCGTAGCGTGCCGAGGCAAGGCCCGGGATGATCGCGTCGAAGGCGATGTTGTCGAAGTCCATGGTGACGCCCAACTGCTTCTCCAGCTCGTCGGCGATTTCCCTGTCGATGCCGATGACGGTGGTGCCGTCCGTGTCAAAGGATTCAAATGGCGGGTATTCGACGTTGCTGGCCACGTTGATGGCCCCGGATTTTTGGACCTTCTCCGGCAGTTGACTAAACAGGGGCGCACTTGCGTTGGCTGCGGCCGGATTCTCGGCTTCCGCGGTCCCGCCGCATGCGGAGAGCGCGAGCATGCCGGCCAGGGCAAGTGCACCAAGTGCGCCGGAACGGATGGTGCGCGTGGAGTTTTTCATGGTGGGTTCCTCCTGATGGATGCGTACTGAACTGCTGGAGCGGATGGGGACTTTCATGTGGGTGAATCCGTCGGATTCCGTGACGGGCACGGGCTTTTTGGGCATGGGCAGTAGAGCCACCGACTTCAGTGGTGCGCTGGGGGCGTTGCTGGGTTGTTCGGCTAGCCGGCGAGAACCTTGTTCACGGTTTCAACGACCGATCCGCTGTGCACCAAGTCCAGGGCCTTCCGGACCCGTGGATACATGACCACGTCGGCGAGGATATGGTCGATCGGCCGTCCGTCGGCCGACTTGCTGCCCCGCACCAGAGCCAGCGCGGCCGCGCTTGCCGCGCCCGGGCGGGCATCCCCGGTGTCGGGGTGCGCGGCACGCAGTTCCAGCGCCTGGGCGGCCATGAGCAATTCGATGCCGACCACGGATTCGATGTTGGCAACGATCTGCCGGGCGTGCCGTCCGGCGTTATTGGCCATTGAGACGTGGTCTTCCTGGTTGGCGCAAGTGGGGATGGAATCGACCGAGTCGGGGTGGGCGAGGGTCTTGCAGTCGGACACCAGTGCCGCGGCCAGGTATTGCGGCAACATATAGCCGCAGTCCATGCCCGTTTGTTCGCTGTCGATCAGCATGTCGGGCAGCCCCCGGTTCAGCGTTCCGTCGTCAAGTCGGAAGAGCCGGCGTTCGGTGATGTTGCCGATCTCGGTGACCACGATGGAGATGAAATCGGCGGCGAAGGCCACGTACTCGGCGTGGAAGTTCCCTCCCGAGACGGCTTTGAGTTTGCGGTTGTCGGGCAGCGACGGGAAAATCAGCGGGTTGTCGGTGGCCGCGTTGATTTCGTTGTCGATGATCCCGGCCGCGAAGGCCAAGGTGTCCTTGATCGGGCCAAAGACCTGCGGGATGCAGCGCAGCGAGTAGGCGTCCTGGGGCGGCTGGCGGACCGGGTCGGTTGAGGCGTTGCCGTCAATGAGGGTGGACCCCGACAGCAGTTCGCGGATGCGCGCCGCGACCTCGATTTGTCCGCGCTGTCCGCGGGCCTGGTGCAACTCGTCAATGAAGGCGTCACCGAACCCCATGAGCGCCTCGATGGTCATGGCCGCGGTGATTTGTGCCGTTTCCAGCAGGTTCTGTGCGTCGTAGAGGGCCAGTGCCGCCTGGGCGCAGGAGAACGAGGTGCCGTTGAGCAGGGCGAGTCCGTCCTTGGCCCCCAGCGGGAGCCGCTCGATGCCGGCGTGGCGCATCGCGGCGATGCCGCTGACCACCTTGCCGTCCAGCAGGGCCTCCCCCGAATCCAGATCCACGTCTTCGCCGGTGTGCGACCGCGACATCACGATGGCCACGTGGGCCAGCGGGATGAGGTCGCCAGAGGCGCCGAGCGAGCCGTACTCCGGAATCGCCGGGCAGACCCCCGCATTGAGCATCCGGGCCAGGGTGCTGACGATTTCGGGCCGCACCCCGGAGTATCCCTGGGTCAGGCTGACGATGCGGATGAACATCGTCGCCCGCACGACTTCCTCGTCCACGTGACGCCCCACGCCCGCGGCGTTTGAGAGCACCAGGCGCCGGGACAGTTCGGCGGCGTCGGCCGGCTCGGCGAAGGCCTTGCGCCCGGCCAATGACCCGAACCCGGTGTTGATGGAATAGATCGGTGGTGTCTGTTTGCCCGGTCCCATCGCATCGACGATGCCGTCCAGCCATTCCCGACTGGGGGCCATGGCGTCGAAGACCGCATCATCGATGATTACGGGGCGTCGATGCCGGGCCACCTGAATGAGGTCGTCGAGCGTGGCACGGTGAACGCCAATGGTCACCGGTGCCGTTTCAGCCAATACTGCTGTAGTCATCAAGGGTCTCCCTGGTTGATTTGTTCGGTGTGCACTCTTGCAATGCCTGGGTAAGTTTGTTGGCCGATTCCTGCATGACGCGCAGCGTGGAGGAGATCCAGAAGCGAGAACCGCACGTTGCCTCGGGACCGGCGACGTTGATCGAGCAGACGACTTCTCCCTGGCTGGTCACCGGGATGGCGATGGACAGCGATCCCTGATCCAGTTCGCCGCGGGAAAGCACATATCCGGAGGACCGGGTCTGCGGAATGGACGCCAGGATTTGCTCGCGGTTCATGGTCTTGGCGGTGAACCGGGTCATGGATCCGGTGAGCACCTCGTGAACCACTTCCGGGGGTGCCCAGGCCAGCAGCACCCGCTGCCCCGCCCCCGCATGCAGCGGCAGCAATTCGTTGACCGCGAAGGAGTATTTCAGGGACTTCTCCGGTTCCACACGCCGAAGGCACATGGCCTGGGAACCAATCCGCACGATCATCACGGCCGTTTCCCCGACCTGGTCCACGATTTCGCGAAGCACCGCATTGCCCACCTCGGCGAGGTAGGACTGGGCATGGTGGCGGCCGGCGGACCTAAGAAGCGCCGGGCCCGGCCGGTACCGTCCGTCTTCCTCGCAGACGAAATCCTGTTCGCGCAGCACCTTGAAATAGCGGTACGCGGAGCTTGCGGGAATGCCGAGCTTCCTGGACACGGCCTCGACCGAGGCGTCTCCGTGTTCAATGACCTCGGTCAGGATTCTCAATCCCCGTTCAAAAGACGTTGACATGTCCCAAGCCTCCCTTCCAACCCAAGATGCGGTGTGATGCGCGACATATTCTTGCGCACTGATTCGATGTTGCACGCTGCGGGAGCGAAGGACAATTCCGACTCTCACATAGTGAGAACCACGCTTACTCGCTGAACCGCGGCACGCTAGGTTGAGGGCAGTCACCACGATCTCGGGAGGTACCCATGGACTCGACCCTGGCCGCTGCCACAGCGCCGATATTTACGGAAGACCCCTATTCCCCGGCGCATTTGGCCGAACCATATGGGCTCTTTGAACGCATGCGCGACGCCGGCCCGGTTGTACTGCTCAAGGAGCACGATGTCTTGGCCGTGACGCGCTTCGATGAGTGCAAGGAAGTCCTGGAGGACTATCGGACCTTCATCTCCGGCGCGGGTGCCGGGCCGCGGAACCTTCACCGCGAACCCAGCTGGCGGGCCCAGGGCATCATGGAATCGGATCCCCCGATCCACACCCAGATGCGCCATGCCATAGCCGGAGTCATCTCACCCCGCGGGGTCCGTTCGCTGCGCGCGGGTTTCGAGGAGTACGCCACCGAGCTGGTCGACGAGCTGCTGGAGCGCGGGGAATTCGACCTGGTCAAGGACCTGTCGGAGGTTTTCCCCCTGCGCGCGTTTGGGGATGCCGTCGGTATTCCGCGCGAGGGCCGGGCCGAGAACCTCCTGGCGCTGGGCGCTGCCAATTTCTCCACCTTCGGACCCGACACGCCCCTGGCCAGGGAGCATTTTTCCGCCGGGGCCGGCACCAACGACTGGGCCATGGCCAATACCGCCCGTGAACGGCTGCGCCCTGGCAGCCTGGGTGCGCAGATCTGGGACCTCGCAGACCGCGGCGAGATCACCACGGACCAGGCACCGCTACTGGTGCGGGCCATGCTCTCGGCAGGCCTGGACACCACGATCTTCTCGCTGGGAGCCACGTTGTTGGCCTTGGTCCGCCACCCCGGGCAATATGCGAAGGTCCACGAGAATCCCAAGCTCGTGAAGTTCGCCATCGACGAGGCCTTCCGCTATGAGTCGCCGTTTCAGTCCTTCTACCGCACGACGAGCCAGGCCGCGGAAATCGGGGGCATGGCCATCCCGGCCGATACCAAGGTCGCGGTATTCGTTGGCGCCGCGAACCGCGACGAGCGGCGCTGGGGGCCGACGGCGAACGAGTACGATATCGCCCGAGCAGCCGGCGGGCACCTGGCATTCGGCATGGGCATCCACCAGTGCGTGGGCCAGCCGCTGTCGCGACTCGAAATGGACGTGCTGATCACCGAACTGGCGCGCCGGGTGAAGAGCATCGAGTTGACGGCCGAGCCCGAGCAATTCATGCACACCACGCTACGCGGCTGGAAATCCATTCCGGTGAGGGTCGCCGCCGCTTAGGTGGCCATGGCCTTCGTGGAAGCGACCGGCGCGGTGTTCCCCGAGCGGTTTGCGGGGACAACGCGCCGGTCGCGTACAGCGGTGCCGGCGGCTTCACCCCTCGCCCAGGCGCACGTGTTGCGGACCTAGTTCCGACAGGGTGCGCACGCCCAGCAGGGCCATGGTTTGCCGAATCTCCCGTTCGAGGATCTCCAGGGCGCGTTCAACCCCTGCCTGTCCCCCGGCCATCAAACCGTAGAGGTAGGCCCTGCCGATGAGGGTGAAGTTCGCCCCTGCGGCCAGCGTCGCCACCACGTCGCCGCCGCTCATGATTCCCGAATCGGCGATGATGAGCCGGTCCGGTCCCACGGCCGCGCGGATGGCAGGCAGCTGCAACACCGGCACCGGCGCCCTGTCCAGCTGGCGTCCGCCATGGTTGGAGACCACCACGCCGTCGACGCCGTGCCCAAAGCATGCCACAGCGTCCTCCGGGCCCTGCACTCCCTTGACGATCAAGGTGCCCGGCCATGCCTCCCGCACCCAGGCGAGGTCGGTGTAGTTCAGGGATGCGTCAAACATCGTGTTGAACTGGGCACTGACGTTTCCCGTGTTGTCCGGAAAGTTTGCGAAGCCCAGCGGTTCGGTGGTGAGGAAGTCCAGGCACCAGCCGGGGCGCCTGAGCGCATCGAGAACGGTTGAAGGGCCGAGCGTGGGCGGCAGCGTCATGCCGTTTCGTTGGTCCCGAAAGCGGTTGGACGTCACGGCGGTGTCCACTGTCAGGAGCAGGGCACTGTAGCCGGCTTCCCGGGCCCGGCGCATCATGGCCAGGGACGCCGCACGGTCCTGGCCGAGGTACAGCTGGAACCAGCGGGTGCCCCCTGGTGCCGCGGCGGCGGTTTCCTCGATGGACACGGTACCCATGGTGGAAAGGGTGAAGGGTATGTTCTGCCGTGCCGCTGCTGCTGCCCCGGCGCGTTCTCCGGCGGCATGCATCAGGCGGGTCAGTCCGGTGGGGGCGATGCCCACAGGCAACGAGAATCGCCCACCGGCCACGGTCACGGAGGGGTCCACCGCGCTGACGTCGCGCAGGATCCCAGGTAGCAACTCGGTGTTCCGGTACGCACGGTAGTTCCGTTCCAAGGCCTCTTCGGCGTAGGAACCGCCATCCGCATAGTCGAAGGCCGCAGTGGGAGTGCGGCGCTTGGCAAGCCTTCGCAGGTCTTCCAGGTTCAGCGCCCCACTCGCCGGACCCTTGCCTGGTTTCGGCAATGACTTGAATTTCAACTGGGCGAGGGCCGCAGGAATCCGGGTGAGGGAACGTTTCATGATGCGAAGCGACCTGCCTTTCGAGCGTGGAGGACACTGTCCTCCACGCATCCTAGGCATCGGCGGGGCATGGCGTGCAAACGGCGTTCCCGCCGGGCGAGAAGCGGCCGAGGCCGGTCGGCGCTTAACGGCGAACGGCGGTTGGCCACCGGAAAACCGGATGTCCAACCGCCGTCAGCGGATACTACAGGTGCATTAGAGTGCGGCGAAAACTTCGCGCAGCAGCGTTGCGGTTTCCGACGGGGTCTTTCCGACCTTCACGCCTGCAGCCTCAAGTGCTTCCTTCTTGGCCTGTGCGGTACCGGCCGAGCCCGAGACGATGGCGCCGGCGTGGCCCATGGTCTTGCCCTCGGGTGCGGTGAAGCCGGCCACGTAGCCGACGACCGGCTTGGTGACGTTGGCCTTGATGAAGTCGGCCGCACGCTCTTCGGCGTCGCCGCCGATTTCGCCGATCATCACGATGGC
This sequence comes from Paeniglutamicibacter sulfureus, assembly GCF_030512175.1. Taxonomy (GTDB): domain Bacteria; phylum Actinomycetota; class Actinomycetes; order Actinomycetales; family Micrococcaceae; genus Paeniglutamicibacter; species Paeniglutamicibacter sulfureus. The sequence goes on from NZ_JAULBL010000001.1 coordinate 879,586, forward strand.
CTTGGTCTCCGGGTCCGCCTCGAACGCAGCCAGGGCGTCGATGTGGGTGGTGCCGATGACCGGGTCGCCGCCGATGCCGATGGCGGTGGAGAAGCCCAGGTCGCGCAATTCGTACATCATCTGGTAGGTCAGGGTGCCGGACTTGGAGACCAAGCCGATCGGGCCCTTCTGGGTGATGTTGTTCGGCGTGATGCCGACCAGTGCCTCACCCGGGGTGATGATGCCGGGGCAGTTCGGGCCGATGATGCGGGTGACCTGGTTGCCGTCGGCGTCGACCTTGGACTGGGCCAGTGCCCAGAACTCGGCCGAATCCTGAACCGGAACGCCCTCGGTGATGACAACGACCAGGCCGATGCCTGCCTCGATGGCCTCAACGACTGCATCCTTGGTGAATGCCGGCGGCACGAAGACGATGGAAACGTCTGCGCCGGTTTCGGCCATGGCTTCCGCCACTGCGCCGAAGACCTTGATCTCCTTGTCGCCGTGCAGCACCGTGGTGCCGGCCTTGCGGGCGTTGACGCCGCCGACGACGTTGGTGCCGGCCTTCAGCATCAGTGCGGTGTGCTTGGTGCCCTCGCCACCGGTGATGCCCTGAACGATGACCTTGGAGTCCTTGTTAAGGTAAATGCTCATGTTCGCGTATCCCTACTTACTTCGCTGCGTTGGCGAGCTCGGCGGCCTTGTCGGCGCCCTCGTCCATGGTTGCTGCCAGGGTGACCAACGGGTGGTTGGCCTCGGCCAGGATGCGGCGGCCCTCTTCGACGTTGTTGCCGTCGAGGCGCACGACCAGCGGCTTGTTGGCGGAGGAACCGAGTTCGGCCAGCGCGCCGACGATGCCCTTGGCAACGGCGTCACACGCGGTGATGCCACCGAAGACGTTCACGAAGACCGACTTGACCTGCTTGTCGTTCAGGATGACGTCCAGGCCTGCGGCCATGACCTCGGCGGAGGCTCCACCGCCGATGTCCAGGAAGTTGGCGGGCTTCACGTTGCCGTGGTTTTCGCCGGCGTAGGCAACGACGTCAAGGGTCGACATGACCAGACCTGCACCGTTGCCGATGATGCCCACTTCGCCGTCCAGCTTGACGTAGTTCAGGTCCATTGCTTTGGCCTTGGCCTCGAGCGGATCCGCTGCGTCCTTGTCCTCAAGCTCGACGTGGTGCGGGTGGCGGAACTCGGCGTTCTCGTCGATGGAGACCTTGCCGTCGAGGGCGACGATGTCGCCGGCGCCGGTGCGAACCAGCGGGTTGACCTCAACCAGGGTTGCGTCTTCCTTCTTGAAGACGTCCCACAGCTTCAGGATGGCGGAGGCGACCTTTTCGGTCAGCTCCGGGGCGAAACCGGCGGCGGCGACGATCTCGTCGGCCTTGGCCTGGTCGATGCCCACGGCCGGGTCAACTGCAATGCGGGCCAGGGCCTCGGGACGCTCAACGGCGAGATCCTCGATTTCCATGCCGCCTTCCACCGAGCACATGGCCAGGTAGTTGCGGTTCGCGCGGTCCAGCAGCACCGAGAAGTAGAACTCCTCGGCAATGTCGGCGCCCTGGGCGATCATGACCTTGTTCACGGTGTGGCCCTTGATGTCCATGCCGAGAATGTCGGTTGCGTATGCGAATGCCTCGTCGGCGGTCTTTGCGACCTTGACGCCGCCGGCCTTGCCGCGGCCTCCGACCTTTACCTGGGCTTTAACAACCACGACGCCGCCGATTTTCTCGGCTGCTGCCTTGGCTTCTTCAGGAGTGTAGGCAACGATGCCGGCCAGCACGGGTACGCCGTGCGACTCGAACATATCGCGCGCCTGGTATTCATACAGGTCCACGGGCTTGTGTCCTTCTTGTCGAAGTCTATGCTGACTCAAGGCATGGCTCCGTAGGCACGGTTCCATGCGTCGAGGGGGTAGAGCCCAACCTGGGATAAGGCCAGGCTCCTTGCTCAGCCTAACGCCTTAGCGCCCAATGGCACAGTTCTACATTCGGTAGAGCCATCGGGCGCGTGAGTACCGACACAACCACATCACCGCAGGTCCGAACGGATGTGTCGACAATGCCCGGGAACCGGCTAGTCAGCCTTGGTTAGCGGGGCGTATCGCAGCAATAGGCGTTTCTCGGCATCGGCGAACTTAACCTTTGCCACTGTCTTGTCCCCGGCACCCTCCAGCGCCAGAACCACGCCTTGGCCGAAGGTCCCGTGTGTCACCTTGTCCCCCACCGACAAGGAAATGATTTCCTTGTTTGGCTGCACACGGCCCTTGGCCCGCGCCGGGGGCGCGGTGCTCAACGTGTGGATCTCCGGGGCGCCGGAAAGCCTGCCTCCGCCACCGCTGCCGGACCCTGCGCCCCAATAGGAACCCGATTCGTAGCGGCTGGTGGCAAAGTTGTTGCGCCCGCCGAAGGACTCAAAGCTGGCCCGCTTGGTGCCCTCGCGTTTCCAGTCCACCAGACTCCCGGGGATTTCCTCGAGGAACTGGCTGGCGGGGTTGTATTGGGACTGGCCCCACAGGCTCCGGTATTCGGCCCGCGTCAAGTAGAGACGCTGGCGGGCACGGGTGAGCCCCACATAGGCCAGTCTGCGTTCCTCCGCCAATTCCTTCTCGTCGGTCAGCGAGCGCTGGTGCGGGAAGATCCCGTGTTCCATGCCAGTGAGGAAGACCACCGGGAATTCCAGCCCCTTGGCCGTGTGCAAGGTCATGAGCGTGACCATTCCCTCACGGTGCGCCATGTCCACGCCCTCCGCATCGTTCGGTGCCTCGGGGATGGAATCGGCGTCGGCCACCAGCGCCACGCGTTCCAGGAAATCCGTAAGCGTTCCCTCGGGATTCTCCTTCATGAAGTCCCGCACCACGGCCACGAGCTCGGCGAGGTTCTCAACGCGGGATTCGTCCTGTGGGTCGTTGGATGAACGCAGCATTTCCAGGTAGCCGGTCTGCTCCAGGACCGCTTCCAGCGCATCGGCAGGTCCCGAGCCCTCTGCGACCACTGAGAGGTCGTCAATGATCTTCACGAAGGCGCCGATCATGTTTTGCCCGCGGGTTCCGAGGCCGGGGGCGTCATCGGCACGGCGCAGCGCCGCCATGAAGGAGATCCGTTCGCGTTCGGCCAGCGCGGCCACCGAGTATTCGGCCCGGTCCCCGATCCCGCGCTTGGGTTCGTTGAGAATGCGCCTGACGTTGATGTCGTCTTCCGGGTTCACCAGCACCCGCAAGTAGGCCAGGGCGTCCTTGACTTCCTTGCGGTCGTAGAAGCGGGTTCCGCCAATGACCTTGTACTTCAGGTCCACGCGGATCAGCTGTTCCTCGAGGGAACGCGATTGCGCGTTGGTGCGGTAGAAGACGGCAACGTCCCCGGGGCGGATGCCTTCCTCGTCATTCAGGCGCAGGATCTCATCGGCGATCCAGCGGGCCTCGTCCGACTCGGACTCCCCCACGTAGCCGATGATCAGTTCGCCGTCGCCCTCCGCGGTCCACAGTCGCTTTTCGGGGCGGTCGGGGTTGCGCTTAATCACTTCGTTGGCGGCCGAGAGGATCGTTTGCGTCGAACGGTAGTTCTGCTCGAGCTTGATCGTTTCGGCGTCCGGATAATCCTTGGAGAACTCGTTGATGTTGCGGATGTCCGCGCCACGGAAGGCATAGATCGATTGGTCCGAGTCGCCCACCACAGTCAGTTCGCCGCCGGGAGTGGGGCCGTCCGGGCCGGTCAGTTCACGCACCAGGGCGTACTGTGCGTGGTTGGTGTCCTGGTACTCGTCGACCATGACGTGGCGGAAACGCCGGCGGTAATTGTCGGCGACCGCAGGGAAGGCGCGGAAGATGTTGACCACGTGGGCAATCAGGTCATCGAAGTCCAGGGCGTTTGCGGCGCGCAAACGCTCGGTGTAGCCGCGGTACACCTGGAGGACGGCCGAGGCGAACGGGTCATTGCCTGCGACTGTGGCGGCATATTGTTCATCGTCAATGAGCTCGTTCTTCAGCGCGGAGATCTTGTGCGCGATCGACTTGGGCGTGAACTTCTTCGGATCCAGCTCCAGGCCCTTGGCCACCATCGTGATCAGGCGCAGGGAATCTGCGGAGTCATAGATGGAGAAGCTGGACTTCAGTCCCACCGAAGCCGCCTCCCGGCGAAGGATGCGCACGCACGAGGAGTGGAACGTTGAAACCCACATTTTCTTGGCCACGTCTTCACCCACCAGGGCGGCGATTCGCTCACGCATTTCGGCCGCGGCCTTGTTGGTGAACGTAATGGCCAGGATCTCGTGTGGACGTGCCCGACCCGTGGCCAGGAGATAGGCAATGCGATGTGACAGCACCCGGGTCTTGCCCGACCCGGCCCCGGCGACAATCAGCAACGGGGAGCCTGCATGCTTGACCGCCTGCTCCTGCTCGGGATTTAAACCGGCAAGCAGCTCTTGGGTGCCTGGCAATTGTGGGGCTGGAGCGGGCGCGACGAAGTCATCGAAAAGGAAATCCATGATGTGCCCTAGTCTACGGCGGAGCAGCCACGCATTGGGCGGGCGCGGATCGATTGACGGCATAATTGGGGTTATGGCCAAGTCACAGAAGAAAAAGAAGAAGTACAACCGCCCCGCCGCGGCAACTGCGCCGATCAATCCCTCGACTCAGCGAACGCCGGAGAAGGCCGCAGGCAACGCCAACCTGATCCTGATTGCCGGTTTGGTCGTCACGCTGTTCCTCTTCGGGTACTTCCACTTACTAGTGTTAAACCAGATGGAAGATCTGTCCAACGGACTGACCATGCCCGACCAAATGATCGGGGGCTATTCCGTGGAGCACGTGGAGGCATTGCGCCAGGCCATGGACGCGGACGCCGCAGGGCAACTGAACTACGTGCATAAAACCGCAGGGTTGCTGTTCCCGCTCTTTCTGGCCTTGATCACCATGCTGGCAGTCAACATCAACACCGCCCGTGGTTCGGTCCGCTGGATCCTGTGGGTGCCCCCGATGGCCTTCGCGGTTGTCGACCTTTGGGAGAACCGGGCGATCGACGCCTTGTTCATCGGCGCGCTGGATCCGGCAGCCGTCTCGTTGGCCTCAACTCTGACCACCACGCGGTGGATGCTGCTCTTTGCAACCGCGGCGATCTTGTTCGGTGTGCTCATTGCCGCCTTTGTGCGCACTTTCCGGGAGAAGTGGGAACTGTCCAAGCGGGGACTGCTCTAGGCCAAGGACCGCGTGACTCCCCGGCACGCGGCGCCACATTAACCACGATTCGCCAAAATACCGTTAGAATTGGTCCGGATCGTTTTTGACGATTCGAGCCTCTGTAGCTCAGTTGGATAGAGCGACTCTCTCCTAAAGAGTAGGCCGTCGGTTCAATTCCGGCCAGGGGCACCAACAGCAAAGGCCCCGCATCCCAGTAAACATAAGGGATGCGGGGCCTTTGTCATGTGGCCGCAAGGCCACTCCTTGACACCGCGATTGTCCTGTGCATTACCTCAAAATACCGGCTATTCTCTAGCTTGTCGTCACTTTTTCGTCACCTCGTCACCGCTGATAGTCAAGTCATATATCGACCTCACTAGTGCTAACGTCCAGTGTGTCGGCGCGCCAGCGCTGACGGTCCGCACCAACCTTGGAGTAGTCACCGTGAAGATCCTTTTAGACGTTCCTGGCCTTGCCGTTGTATCGACCAATGGGCGCATCTCCTATCAGGCCGAAGCTTCCATGTGGAGTCCCGCAGATATCGACGCAGTCATTAGGGGCATCGAGAACCTTTAGGCCAGCTCGGCCCTAGCTGGCCTTAAAAAAATCAAGGCCCCTACATTTGAACTGGTCCCCGAAAGTTGGACTCGGTAAGTAAAAGTCTACGCAGCCAGTGCCTGGGCCCGGTATTTCATCGGGCTCAGGCACTCGAGCGTTAACGAGATGCGGTCATAGTTGTACCAGTGGATGTAGTCGTCGAGCTCGGCGGTGAACGCCTCGACGCTGGTGTGTTCGTGGTGGTGGAACATCTCTTCCTTCAGGTGCCCGAAGAAGTTTTCCATCACGGCGTTGTCCAGGCAGTTGCCCTTGCGCGACATGGATTGGGTCATGCCGGCGTCGGCCAGCAGCCTCTGCCAGCTGGCGTGCTGGTACTGGAATCCCTGGTCCGAGTGCACCATCGGCGCCTCGCCCGCGGCCAGGGTCCCGATGGCCTCGCTAAGCGATTGGTTGGCGAAGGCCACGGTCGGGGACTGCGACACCGAGTAGGAAACGATCGAGCGGTCGAACAGGTCCAGCACCGGCGAAAGATAGACCTTCCTGTCGGCAATCTTGAATTCGGTCACGTCGGTCACCCACTTCAGGTTCGGTGCCTCGGTGTCGAACTGGCGCTTCAGCAGGTTTTCGGCGACCTTGCCGACAGTGCCCTTGTAGGAGGCATACCTTCGCTTGCTGCGGACCTTGCAGACCAGGCCCTCGGCGCGCATCAGCTTCAGCACGGTCTTCTTCGCCACCTGCCACCCGCCGCCGAGCAATTCGGCGTGGATGCGGCGGTGCCCGTACCGGCCCATGGCCTTGGTGAAGATCTCGTGGATCCGTGCGCGGAGCTCCGCGTGCCGGTCCGGTGCCTTGAGCGCGGCCTGGCGGTGGAAGAACGTGGAGCGGGGAAGCCCGGCAGCGGCCAGGAGCAGGGGCAAGGGGTGGGAGGCCTTGAGGGCGATCACCGCGCTGATTTTCAGCGCGGTGGTTGGTTCCTCAAGGCCCGAACTTTTTTTAGGTATGCATTCTCCGCCTGCAGCCGCTGGTTCTCGCGGCGCAGCTTCTCGAGTTCGGTGGGTCCACCCGCTTCGGCGCCGGAAGCGGTCTTGGGACGGCCCTTGGCCTTGGGACGCAGCCCGTCCTCGCCCTGTTCCCGGTAGGTCCTGACCCAGGTCCTGAGAAGGTTCGGGGAGCTGAGCCGGTGTCGTTGGGCAAGCTCCATCAGCGTCGCCTCGCCGTCGAGGAACTGGCGGACGACCGCGAGCTTGAACTCGAAGGAATACACCTGATTGGTCGGTTTGCTTTCCAACGCTGCCCTACCCCAAATCCTGAACCGTTTCTCGAGCCCACGAACGGCGTGTTCACCGGCGTTCAGTCTTGAGGATACCGCCTTATGCCCGATTCCCTGCTCGAAAAGATCGACGGCAGCCAGCCGCTGCTCGGCGGTCAATGAACTATTTTGACGCATGAAAAACTCCCCGAAAGTAAGGATCTGAATTATTCAGTCCAACTTTCGGGGAGCAGTTCAATTCGCAATGAACGCAGGGGCCTTGATTGATCCAGTCGTTACAGCTTGATGCCCAACTTCTCAGCCCGGCGGTAGAGCGTTGTTGTACTCATGCCGCGTGCAGCCGCCGCCGCGCGCGCTGACATGCCGCCCGCGATATCGCGCGCCGCCCCGTGGATAGCATCGTCCCCGTACTGCTCGCGCCGCCCGCCGAGGTCGCCGCCGTTCGCCCGGCGCTTCGCCACGCTATCCCTGTTGCGCTCAGTCTTGATATCAAGTTCCATTTGCGCCAGTGCAACCATGACGGTAAACATCATCTTCCCCATTGGGGTTTGCGTATCCACGTCGCCGCCGCCAAGGTTGAGCACGCGCAGGTTCACGCCTTGATCCTCTAGCTCTTTGGCAAGGACAAGCATGTTCTCAGTCGAGCGGCCTAGCCTGTCCAGCGTCGTGATCACTAGCGTGTCACCAGCCCGCAGCTTTGCCCGTGCCGCGTCTAGTCCAGGCCGCTTGTCCCGCGCGCCGCTCACGCCGTGATCCGTATGCAGATCAGCGGGCAGCACGCCCGCCGCCAGCAGGTCAACCTCTTGACGGTCGCTGTCTTGACCCTTGGTACTAACGCGGGCATATCCGATTAGCTTGTTCATTGTGTGCCTCCAGAGAATAAGTGTCCCGCAACCGGGTTTGATTACAGCAACATTAACACACGGTTGCGTGCCACTGTTGCGGGTCACAAGTTCCCCGTGACCTCGTGACGCCAGACTGTCCCGTCGAACCGTCCCGTTACTGATCGGTTGAGAGACACTTCGGCACCCTAGGAGCGAGAGGCCATACTCCCCACAAAGCCCATGGCCCCTCCCGCAAATGCACCCAATACGGTCGCCCATGCTATTGTCACGGTTCCTCTGCGAGTTGAGCTTTGCTCAACCGCCGCGCGAATGAACTCGAGGTTTATCGCCGCGACATTCTCCTTGCCGCCTCGCAAATCATTTTCGAAGAGCACCCGGATACCGTCGTCCTTCATCTCATCCTCCATCTCACGATCGAGACGAAGATGGTCCCTGAACAACACTTCGAGATTTGCCATCGCCAACCACAACTCAGCAGCCATTCGGCGCGACCGCGCGCCACGCCCTTTCCCCCTCGACCAAGCGATGAGGCTAGTCCAGCCCCTCCCGAGCTTTGCCTTGAGACCAGAAGCTTTGGGCGCAAGTTGAGTTGCATCCAGCGAGAGCAATTCACCCACGACATACCGAGCGTGCTGCTCAAGATCCATGATCCGCTGTCGACAATTCTTCAACTGCGCAAAAGTCAAAGCAGATAGGAATAGATCCAGACTCAGGATGCTCATAATGGATAGAGGCTGAGGGGATCCAATGACGGCACAATCAACCATTGGACCGTCGATTCTCGAGAGCTCCGACAATCCATCAATCTCATCGTTCATTCGAATTACCAGCTCGGAATGAGCAAAGAGGTTTTGACATTCTGGGCTACATGGCTGTGCACGCATACGCATCTCCACTTGACGGGCAGCATCCGTCAGCACGGAGTAAGCCACCTGCCCCGCTGACTCGGCAGGAACTTCCTCACCGTCCTCCCTACCCCAAAGGACGAGGACCGTTGTGCCATCCCAAGCAACCCAGTAGTCCTCAGTTGGCACATCGTCGGCATCCATTTTTCGTGGCTGGTTCTTGATTGGAATATGAAGTCGAAAGTAGATCGGCGAGTTCAACCGAAGTCCTGTAAAGGAATCCGCTCCAGTCACCAGGCAGTGAGGACAATCATTGTCCAGCGGATAGAGATGCGTATCATGCGACCAAGCGTCACGGGCCTCAGTCTCGTAGACATAACTTACACGCGAGTCCGCCTCCAAGGATGAAGTTAGCAGCGACCGCAATTCTTCAGGACCTTCGTCCCTGTCCCGTACGTCCAGTAGCGCGCTACCCAAACGGCCGAAGTAAGCAGTAAAAGCTGTTTCGACTGGTGATTCGACTCGACCAGACGACCGTAGCCCCATAGATTCATTACTCATGTATCCCCCAATTGATTCGTCACCTTTGGATCAGCATATCGACCGGGGGGGAGAACCCTTTCTACGGGCATGGAGCCCCTATGGGTCTTAGCAGCTTTTTGTCCGGACGGGATGGGGGGTTTTTATATCCTCCAGAACCTACACTCCGTGAATCAAAACCCTGTAATCACGGCGGCAGGATCGACGTTCATCGAACCGGCCGCCGTGATAGATCGTGGAAGATTCCTTACGCCCCGTGGTCGGGAACATGGCCGCCGTATTCTGGGAGTAACCGGACGTGGTTCGACGTGCCGCCGCCGCTCGATTCGCTCTCTGAAGGTTCAAGAGCTTGACATCATTTTGGTGCGAGTCTTCCCGAGCGACCTGTTCAACCGGTATGCCACGTGTCGCCGCGTCCATCAACTGAGTACCGGAGTGCCGCGCCAGGCCCCTGGCTCGCTTTCCAGCCGTCGCACGCTCGGCGTACTCCGCCGCATCCAGTTCTCGGAACGCGGTCGGCAGAACGTCGTTCACGGCTCCCATGGCGTGGTCCCTCACGACAGCGCCATCGACAACCGGCGCAAGCCCACCGTCCGCGTTCCACTCATTCTGCCGAAGTTCGCGAAGTGGGCTTCGCTTGAGTCGGACAGTTAGTGCTCGGTTAGCCAGGTTCCAAGCGGCCGCCTTCGTCTCGAGCGCTTGCAACTTCTTTCGAGCCGCCGTCGCGATCTTCACGCCCTCCCCTCAAAGTCGGGACGACTGTCCGCGTGATCGCATGCCTCGGTCAGAACGTCGCCCCACTGGGGCAGCTTGTGCGCCTCGCTCGCGGCCTTGATTGCCACATCCAAGACTTCGATCTGCTTCGACGCTTCCAGCACCTTGACGGGCAACTGGAGGTACTCCCCGGCGTCGATCTCGACCTCGCCAGCATGGCCGCGTCCATCTCGGCAACGCGTGCTTCGACGCTCGCCAGCTCGGCGTACTACGATGCTCGCATTGCCTGCAAGTTGTTGAGTTTAGTTGCTGCTGCTTCGGTGTTAAATTTGTTCTCCTGTGATTGAGTGGGGCACGCAGTGCCCCCGTTTTGTGTGGTGTTTGCCTGATCCGCTATGCGGCGTTAGGGCGCGGCGGGCCGATGGGCGTTGCCAGTGTGGTTCGTCTTGCAAACGATTCGTGGGCCTTCGCGTCGGCAATTTCGCGCCCCGTCGGGTCGCTGATGAAGTCCGCAAAGTTTCTCTTGAGCTGCTTGCCAAAAACGGACATGGCTGTCAGGCGGTCGTGCTCATCGGGCCAGAGTTCCCACAGATGATCGGGGCGAACACAAGCGCGCTCCTCGCACCTGTGGTGCAGCTCCTTGCCTGATGTGATCGACCCGCGCGCGGCGTAGTAAGTGATGCGGTGAGCGCGCACGCCGGGAGACAGCACGCCATCCACGACGCCATAGCCGGATGCGTCCACCTCGCCGCCGTAAATCCAGCACGGCGTTCCCGGCTTCCAACGCCAGCGGTCGCGGTCATCCTCGATGGATAGGGCATTGATCGCCTTGGCAAGGTGACCATATGCCGCCGGGCCGAACCGCTCCCGACCCCGTTGTTTCAGCTCCTCGTGCTCGGCCTCCCGCTCAGCCTTCGGCTTTGTCCGCCAGCGCTTGAGTCGCCCGTCAAGGTGCGCGGCGATAGCGACCTGTTGCTCGCCGCTGAGGTTGTGGAATGTGTAGAGCTTCCCCGTCTTGTGGTTTGGATTAGGTGCGACCGTGACCACCTTGACGGGCAGGTCTGCCAGCAAGGCCAGGTGATTACGAACGGTGTTCGGAACGCTCGACGTTGATAGCTTCTTGACCTCTTTGAAAGTGAGCGCAACGCACTTCGGCGCGGCCTGCCAAAGGTTGCCCGGGCCGATGAAATCCGACGCACGAAAGCAGTCGATAAGCGCCGCAGAATCGACACCCTTTTGCAGGGTATCTGCTGCACCTTTTTTCGTCACCTTCAAGAGCGTGGGAATGCCGGGCACCTTCGACCCTTTTCGCTCGATCAGACCATGACCTTCGAGCACCTTTAGCGCCGTGGAAACTGTGCCGGGCGATCTTCCCGTATGGGTCACAATCTCGGCTTGAGCCAATCGCCCAGAGCCACCGGGGAGCAGTGCCGCCAACGCCGACAGGACAAGCCGTTGGTTGCTGGTCAATCGCACCCGCTCAGGACTGACCGCGCCAGCGGGCAGGCCCTCCGCACCCGCGCTCATCGAACCACCACGCGCTGAGACATAAACGCTTTCAGGTCACTAAGCCGATACAGAACGGTGCCGAACACCTTCGCGTACCGTGGCCCCTTCGCCCGGTTGTTCGCCAGCGTCTGCGGAGAGATCCCCATGTACTTCGCTGCTTCGGGTCGGCGTACCCAAACGTCACCGGTCATCTCTCGTGCCATGTCCGCGGTAATCATGTTGCTCATATTTCCCCCTAGGGCTCGTTGTTTCTTGCCTTACCACCTTGCGGCCTCGTGCCGTAGGTTGGTGCTGGGTTCATAGGTGCAAGCCACCTCGTCCAGACTCTTAACGAATGCGTCTATAACATCCCACCGTTGGGCAGATATGCAATAGACGCACGTCACTAGTTTGCCACGATCATTACTGATTGTCCTAATCCGTTACCCATGACCTGCGCGACGTGACAGAACAAGCTACTCCTTTTCTCGTCACTTATGGGATGGTTGCCCCATGGCAATCACGGATCTTCACAGCGAACCAGACCCGAACAAGCCCGGCAAGACGCGGCTCCTCCCCAAGGACGCCCGGCGTGGCAAGCGGTGGCAAGCCGACTGGACAACCAGCACCGGCAAGCGTGAGCGCGCCCGCTTCGACATCAAGGCCGATGCTGAGGCTTACCAGGCCGAACAGCTCCGCCTCAAGAGTCGCGGCGTCACGGTGGATTCCCGCGCTGCCCAAAAGACTTTGGTGTCGGATCTGTGGAAACTGTTCCGCGTTCGCCTAGTGACCGTGGGCGCGGCGGGCCGCAGCCCGGCAAGCGCTCGCACACTCCAGAAATACGATCGCGTTTACCGTGGCTATATCGAACCACGTTGGGGGGCATCACCCGTTGCCGCCGTTCGATACGCCGACGTGTCCGAGTGGATTGTCAACCTCGAGGCCGTGAGCGGTGGCGCAGCCACCGTATCAACACGACACGAGGTATCCGGCATATTCCAAACGCTGATGAAACACGCCGTACGTGAGGATCTTCTCTCGACGAACCCTGCCTATAACGCCGCCGGTGAATCGGACTATAAGCCCCGCGCCACGACGGCCAAGGACCACGTCTACCTGACCATGCCCCAGCTTCTCGCCCTCGCCGCCAGGACGCCCGGCTATGAGTCGCTGATCCTAACGGCGGGCCTATGCGGCCTTCGCTGGGGCGAGATCACCGCGCTGCAAGTCCAGGACGTGACACTGGGTAAGCGGCCCGAACTTATCGTGCGCCGGGCCTATGAAGATCTAGCCGGGAAGCTCAGCCTCAAGACCACCAAGAACGGCAAGGATCGCCGCGTGCCGCTTCCGCACCTGATCGCTGACATTATCGCCCCGCTTGTCACTGACAGGCCCGCAGACGCCCACGTGTGGAACTCGCCCCGCGGTGCAGTCCTGCGTCATTCGGGATTCACGAAGCGGAACCTTGCTAACGCAGTCGCGGCGGCGGCAGCCGACGCAGCCAAGACCAAAGAGACATTCCCAGAGCTCACCTTCCACGACCTGCGCCATACAGCCGTCTCTCTCGCTATCACTGAGGGTGCCAACGTGAAGGTTGTGCAGCGGATCGCGGGCCACCACTCCGCAGCGCTCACCCTCGACACATACGCCGGTCTATTCGATGATGATCTACACGACAGCGCCGCCCGGTTGAATGCAGGACTGGGGCGTCATCTAGAAAACTATCGTCACTTGTTCGTCACCTAGCGGGCGCACTTCCCTTTACCCGCATGGATAATCCGGCCCTCTCCTAAAGAGTAGGCCGTCGGTTCAATTCCGGCCAGGGGCACCAAAACGAAACGCGATCTGCATGTATGCAGGTCGCGTTTCGTTTATGCAAAATCCGTCCGCGCCCATCTGCAGTTGCGCCAGCACCAAGGGAGCCGGCGGGCGAGTCCCCAGAGCGCCAAGCCCGTCCCGGCAATGACGCCGGTCACTTTGCCTCGGAGGCGTAGGGGACGAAGAGTGCTTTGCGCATTCAGAGGGTGCCCCGTCCGCGGGGAAGAACGGCATTTCCACGGCCGCGGCACCGCATTGGCGAAGGGGGCGATAGGCCGCAGCGACACGGTATTTTCTCACGAGCATCGCCTGCGTGAAATCCGGATGGACGCTTAAATGGGAGTGCCGTCGACCGGTGAATCCGTGGGATAACTCCCATTACATCCTACGGCACCGGTCGACGGCGTTAAGAGTCGGGTCCCCAGCAGCCGACCTGCCGTTCCCCCACGCACTGTGTTCGCGGATAAACAAGACCAACACGAAAACAACGGTGGGCAGCTCGGTTGCCACCAACTCTTATTGGTCATCTAAATTCATTAGAGAAAGTTTGTCAACTGACTCATGGGTAATAAGTCAAAGGATCGTTCAAAACGGTAATGAACGATCCTTTGACGTAATATACGACCGCTTAGCGCAGCAACAGTGCCGCGGCCTTTGGCGAGAGGCTCGCGTCCATGATCGCGCAGGCCCCGCCAATTGCGCCAACTTCGTGGCCCAATGTCGAGGAGCGAACCTCGATCGCGTGCACGTGCTTGGAGCTGAAGCGTTCGTTGATGATCGCACGCACATCTTCGAGGCACCATTCATCGACCTCTGCCCACAAGGGGCCAGCCAAAATCACCAATCCGACGTCGAGGGTGTTGCAGAGCTGTCCGGCAACCTGGCCCACATGTCCCATGCATTCCCGGATGAGTTCCACAGCCACTTCATTGCCGGATTGCGCCAAGGCCACGATTTCGTTCATGCCGGCCGCGCGCTCTTCGGCGTTGCCGTCATCTGGTGCCGTGAGGTTCAGGCCTCGCTCGCGTGCCTGCTGCGCAATCATGTTGAACGACAATGAGGCATGCAGGCAATCGTTGCGGCCGCAAATGTTGCAGTCCTGGGAAATGACGCCGGTGGAGTAATGCCCGATTTCACCTGCGTTGTTGCTGATGCCGCGATGGATTTCGCCGTTGAGGACCATCCCTGCACCGATTCCGGCACCGACATACATCGTGACGAAATTGTCGCGCTCGGCGTCGTTGCCCTTCCACTGTTCCGCGATGGAGGCGGCAATGGTGTCTTTTTCAATGATGACATCGAGCTTGAGCAACCGGTGCAAGGGTCCGACCATGTCAACGTCTTTCCAACCGTCGAGCAGCGGCGGATCGATCATCACCCCGCGTTCGGGATCCAAGGGACCGGCAACAACGACACCCACGCCCAACACGTTGGAACGCGGTACTCCGGATTCGGAAATAATCTCGTCCACGGTCGTCGCCATGGTTTCGATGGTCTTTTCCGGAACCTCGACGGCGGGAATATCCAGGCGGCGCGAGTGCAGGATTTCACCCCGCAGGTTCAGTATCACCACGGTGATTACGCCGGGATCCAGGTGGATACCTACGGCCACCATGCGGTTGGATTCAAGTTCCAAGACGGTACGCGGTTTGCCCGGGCCCGAAACAATCGTCCGGTCCTCGCGGACCAGACCTTCATCCAAGAGTCGGCGCACGACGTTTGAAATGGTCTGTGGGGAAAGCCCGGTCGAGCCTGCAAGCTCCACACGGCTGACCCCGTCAACTGCACGGCGAATCGATTCAAAAATGACCGCCTGATTAAAATCCCCGAGTCGACCTAAGTTGGTGCCCCGCTGCATCAATTCTCCATTTGTAGATCCACATTTGATCCCCCATTGGCAATGCCCGAACCACTTGTCCCCAATGACTAGTGGGGTTCCTGGAACACGGCGCGCTGGCGAATTGTCTCCAGTATCCACGAGTAAATGGAAAAACGCGCCCGTAGGCCTGTCCACAAAGCACGCTATCACCCCACCTGTGCTTTTAGCGGTTGTTAAGCTCAAGTTGTGCCAAAGATTCTTACCATCGCAGCCTTGCAACTACTAGACGCCTCCGGACGCATCCTTTTGGTGCGCAAGCAGGGGACCACTACCTTCATGCAGCCGGGAGGAAAACTCGAATTCGGGGAAAGTCCACTGTCCGCGGTATTGCGGGAAACACAGGAGGAAATCGGACTGGTTTTCAGTCCCGACCAAGTCACCGCCATGGGGATGTGGAAGGGGCCTGCAGCCAACGAGGCCGACACCGACATCCACGCCTATTTGTTTGCCGCGCGAACCCTGGAGAGCCCGAGAATCCAAGCCGAAATCGACCAAATCATGTGGCTGGAGCCGGAAACTGCGATGGCCCGACCTGACATCGCGCCCCTACTTCGCGAAAAGGTCTTGCCCGGCTTGCTGGGTCGCTGACACCCCGGCCCTACTGCGCGAACTGGGTGTCGTGCAATTCGGCATAACGGCCTCGCACGGCCATGAGCTCGGTGTGGGTGCCGCGCTCGGCAATCCGTCCATCCTCGATGACCAGGATCATGTCGGCCGTGCGGATCGTGGAGAGGCGGTGCGCGATGACCAGGGCCGTCCGGTTTTCCAGTGCTTCGGCCAACGCGGCCTGGACGGCCGCTTCGTTGGAAGAATCCAGCGCGGCGGTGGCCTCATCGAGAATGACCACCTGCGGGGCGGCCAGGAGCAGCCGCGCAATGGTCATGCGCTGGCGCTCCCCACCCGAGAGCCGGTAGCCACGTTCCCCCACCACCGTGTCCAGCCCGTCGGGAAGCGCTTCGATGGTGGGTTCCAACCGGGCTCGCTGCAGCGCCTGCCAAAGCTCCGCGTCGCTGGCCTCCGGCTTGGCCAGGCGCAGGTTTGATCCAATCGTCTCGTGGAAAAGATGCCCGTCCTGCGTGACCATGGAAACGGTGGAGCGCAACGAACCCAGTTTCAGTTCGCGGATATCGACCCCCGCCAACTGCACGCTGCCCGAATCAACGTCGTAGAGCCGCGCCAGCAGGGAAGCGATCGTTGATTTTCCGGCCCCCGAGGAGCCGACCAGGGCCACCGTGGTCCCGGCGGGGATCTCGAAGTCGATACCGTGCAATACCGTTTCCCCGCCCCGGGTGTCGAGCACCGCGACGTCTTCCAGGGAGGCCAGGGACACCTTCTCCGCACTGGGGTAGGCAAAGGAAACGTTGGAAAACTTCACCGACACCGGGCCTGGATCCAGCACGCGGGCATTGGGTGAGTCGCTGATCAGGGGCTTGAGGTCAAGGATTTCAAAGACGCGGTCAAAGCTCACCAGGGCACTGGTGATTTCCACCCGGGCGTTGGCCAGCGCAGTCAGCGGCGCGTAGAGCCGGGTGAGCAGCAATGCCAACACCACCACATCACCGGCGGCCAGCTGGCCGCGCACCGCGTAGACACCGCCGAGCCCGTACACCAGGGCCAGGGCCAGGGCAGCCACCAAGGTGAGCATGGAGACGAAGAAGAACTGGCGCATGGCCATCTTCACCCCGATGTCCCGCACGCGTCCGGCGCGGGTGGCAAACTGCGCCGATTCGTCGGCCGGGCGCCCGAATAGCTTTATCAGCGTAGCCCCGGGGGCGGAGAACCGTTCGGTCATTTGGGTGCCCATGGAAGCGTTGAGGTCCGCCGATTCCTTGCGCAGCAAGGCCAGGGATTTGCCGAAGTGGCGTGCGGGAAACAGGAAGACCGGCAGCAGCACCAACGCCAGCGCAGTGACCTGCCAAGACGTGGAGAACATGACACCTGCGGTCAACACCACTGCCACGGTGTTCGAAACCAGGCCCGAGAGGGTTCCGGCAAAAGCGGATTGGGCTCCGATCACGTCATTGTTCAGGCGGCTGACCAGGGCCCCGGTGCGCGTGCGGGTAAAGAATGCCACGGGCATCTTCTGCACGTGGTCAAAGACTGCGGTGCGCAGATCGAAGATGATTCCCTCGCCCAGTTTCGAGGAGAACCAGCGGACCACCAGCGAGATGACGGCGTCCAACACCGCCACGATCGCGATGATCCCCGCCAGATTCAACACCACCTGGATCCCGGTTTGGGCCACGATGGCATCAACCACGCGTCCGGCCAACACCGGGGTGATCACTGCCAAGACGGCCGACAGCACAGAGAACAGCACGAAGACCAAAAGCCGGTTCTTGTAGCTCGCGGCAAAGGCCAGCACCCTCCGCGGTGTCGTGGACGCATATGCCTTGCCCTTGTCCGGTCCGGACATTCTCCACAATGAATGCCAGGCCGCAGTTTCCATGCTCATGTTTTTGTTCTCGCCATTCAGCCGGGTTGTCGTGCCGTACCCGGCCAATGACTCCGCCGGGGATTAAAAAGATCGTCGATCGTGGGCCAGCATACGCAGGTGCCCGCCTCCGACATAACCACCGTGGCGCCCGGGTTCTTCCCGGATCCGCCGCCGGCGCATATGGAGGCACGCCCCGCGGGAGTAAAGTGGGCGACCTCGAGGCCATCCCCGGCCGGCTCCCACGACGCAAAATTGGTCGCAATTCTCCGGTGAGTGCCACTCCGGGGAGGGTGAAACGAAACGTGCGCAGGGGGAGGTGCGAACGGCTTTGACCCGGCTCGGGATCACAGTTTCTCGCCGCCGGGATCACCAGAAGCAGCTGCCCACGCAACGAAGGTCCCGGTGACTTGCCCACCGAGACCTTCGTGTTGCTTCCGCAAAGCTACGGGCTCGCCGCGCTTTTTCGGGGCTAGCTGTCCAGCGTCGGGCCCGGCGCGAGTTCGTGCGGCACGAAGCGCACCATGATGGCCTTGAATCCCGGCGTATTGGATTCGCGTGCCACCAAGTCTCGGTGGACCAGTGCATTGGCTTCCGGGAAGTAGGCTGCTGCGCAGCCCTTGGCAGTCGGATAGGAGACAAGCCGGAAGCGGTTGGCCCGGCGTTCGGTGCCGCCAAAGGTGGAAATGACGTCCACCAAGGACTTGTCCTCCAAACCGAGTTCTGCAAGGTCCTGCGGGTTGATCAGGATGACGCGGCGCCCGTCCTTGATGCCGCGGTAGCGGTCGTCCAGACCGTAGAACGTGGTGTTGTACTGGTCGTGGCTGCGCATGGTCTGCAGGACCAGGTGGCCCTCGGGCGCGTAGAGCGCCTCGAAGGGCGAAACGGTGAACTTACCCTTGCCGATGTCGGTGGCGAAGGACCTGGTGTCGCGCGGAGGGTTGGGCAGCACAAAGCCGTTGCGCCCGCGCACCCGCTTGTTGAAGTCCCCGAAGCCCGGCAGCACGCGGGAGATGTGGTCGCGAATGACGTCGTAGTCCTCCGCCATTCCCTTCCAGTCGACCGAGTGGTCCTCGCCGAGAATGGCTTGGGCCATCCGCGCCACGATAACCGGCTCGGCGAGCAGGTGCTCGGAGACCGGCTTGAGTCGGCCCTGGGTGGAGTGGATGACCGACATGGAGTCCTCCACCGAGAGGAATTGTGCGCCGCCCGGGTGCTTGTCGTCCCGGTCGGTGCGTCCCAGGGTCGGCAGGATCAGCGAGGTCTGCCCGTGCACCACGTGGGAGCGGTTGGGCTTGGTGGAGATGTGCACCGTGAGCTTGGCGCGCTGCATGCCCGCCTCCAATGCCTCGGTTTCCGAGTTTGCAAGGGCGAAGTTCCCGCCCATGGAGACAAAGACGTCTACCTCGTCTTCCTCGAAGGCTTGCAGGGCCTCGGTGGAGTCGTAGCCATGGGCGCGCGGGGAATCGATGTTGAATTCGGCATCCAGGGCGGCCAGCAATGCCTCGCCCGGCTTTTCCCAGATGCCCATGGTTCGGTCGCCCTGGACATTTGAGTGTCCGCGGACCGGGCAGGCACCGGCGCCGGGCTTGCCGAAGTTCCCCTGCACCAGCAGGAGGTTGATGATTTCCTTCAGCGTGGGCACCGAGTGCGGCTGCTGCGTCAGGCCCAGCGCCCAGCAGAAGATGGAGGCCTTGGACTTGATGAGCAGGTTGGCAACGGTGGTGATCTCGGCACGGGTGAGCCCGGTGGCTTCCTCGGTGGCTTCCCAGTCCAGGGTTAAGCGGGCTTCCTTGTACGCTTCGAAGCCGTCGGTGGCCGAGTCGATGAACTCCTTGTCGATGACGGTGCCGGGGTTCTTGGCCTCGGCCTCGAAGATCAGGTGGCCGAAGGCCTGGAAGAGGGCCAGGTCCCCGCCGACCTTGATCTGCAGGAAGTGGTCGCTGATGTCATCGGAGCGTCCCAGCATGCCATTGAGCGACTGCGGATCCTTGAACCCGAAGAAGCCGGCCTCGGGCAACGGGTTGACCGCCACGATGTGGGCGCCGCGCTTGCGGGCATCGGCGAGGGCGGAAAGCATCCGGGGGTGGTTGGTGCCGGGGTTCTGGCCAATGACAAAGATCAACTCGGCGTGTTCGAAGTCCTCAAGGGAAACGGTGCCCTTGCCGATCCCGATGGTGGGGTTCAGCGCGGAGCCGGAGGATTCGTGGCACATGTTTGAGCAGTCGGGCAGGTTGTTGGTGCCCAGCGAGCGGGCCAGCAGCTGGTACATGAACGCGGTCTCGTTGGCGGTGCGCCCCGAGGTGTAGAACACGCACTTTTCCGGCGTGGTCGCGTTCACATGCTCACCGATGGTGGCAAAGGCCTGTGACCAGGTGATCGGCGTGTAGTGGCTTTCGCCCTCGCGGATGATCATCGGCTCGGTGATCCGGCCTTGGGAGCCGAGCCAGTACTCGGTCTTCTCACGCAGCACGTTGATGGGGTGCTTGGCCCACCACTCGGGAGTCACCGTGCGGGCGCTGGCTTCCTCGGCGATGGCCTTGGCGCCGTTCTCGCAGAACTCCGCGGGCTTGCGCGCCCCGGTGATGGATTCGGGCCAGGCGCAGCCCGGGCAGTCGAACCCGCCGCGCTGGTTGATGCGCAGCATCGAGCTCAGTGTCCGGCTCACGCCCGCCTCGGAGAAGCCGCGTTCCAGTGACACCATCACTGCCTTGACCCCGGCCGCGCTGCGTTTTGGCTCGGTGACTTTCAGGTCATCCTCGTTGATGTCCTGCGTTGGGGCTGGCCGATGCATGTATCCTCCACGTCGAAGTGCGGTGTTGTTGACCGTAGTCGCGCGTGCCGGAAACCGGGTGCCTTATTCGGGCTATGAACCGGTTTTCACCCGGTCGGCATGCGTATATAAGTTCACCGTACTACCCCGTGAGAAACCCGCAAGCGTCAACCCGGTTTCATCGGCCAATTCCACTGCCAGCGAAGAGGGAGCACTGACCGCCGAAAGGACCGGGATCCCTGCCATCGCGGCCTTTTGCACCAGTTCGAAGGAGGCCCGCCCAGAGACTTGCAGGATGGTGTCATGAAGCGGTAATTTTTGTTCGCGTAGCCCGGCCCCGATGACCTTGTCCACGGCGTTGTGCCGTCCCACGTCCTCGCGAAGGACCAGCAGCTCGCCGTCGGTGGTGAACAGCCCCGCCGCGTGCACTCCCCCGGTGGCGCTGAAGAGATTTTGTGCCTCGCGCAGGGTGTCGGGCAATCCCAGCAGCACCTTCACATCCAGGTGGCCCCGGGCCGGGTCCAGCGGATAGGAGGACTTCTTGGAGACCTCGTCGATGGAGTTGGTGCCGCAGATCCCGCAGGCCGAGGAGGTCACGACGTTCCGTGCCGCGGAAAGATCCGGGGCCTGGGCCCCGAAACCAACCTGCACGTCGATGACGTTGAAGGTCTGGTTGCCGTCCTCGTCGGTGCCGGCGCAATAGCGCATGGAGACCAGGTGCTCGGTGCGGCTGATGATTCCCTCGGCGAGAAGGAAGCCGGCGACCATGTCGAAGTCGTCTCCGGGGGTGCGCATGGAGGTGGTGAAGGACGTCCCGTTGAAGCGAATTTCCAGGGGTTCCTCGACCGCGAGTTTTTCCTCGCGCGCGATCCGCGCACCATCTAGCGTGGCGCGGACGATGCGCCTGCGTGCTATTTTCCGTCCCATATCTTTATTGCCCTTCTAGCCTTGGCCGCGTTCCGCAGCTCGCGCGGTGCGGCGACCGCACACCTACCAAGGTAGCCGAAGATAGGGCACCGGGTCGCCGGCTGTGGCGCCGTCGGGACCCACCACCAAGATGGCGTCGGCAGCGGCCAGTCCGCGCAGCATGGCAGGTGCCACATGTTCGGCCGGTGCCAGTGCATCGGGGTCGGCACCGCCGGCAGCCGGGACCCAACGGGCCGGGACCAGACGGGTCCTGCCCGGTAGCTTGGTGAAGTCCGTGGCCGAGGTTGCCGTGTGGAGTTCGGCCAATGCGCTGCCGTTTGCCCCGCGCAGGATCGGGTCGACGAGTGTTGCAACGGCCATGAGCGCGGCCAACGGGTTGCCGGGCAGGGCCACCAACAGGCGGTTGCCGGGAAGCACCGCGACCATTGACGGGTGGCCCGGTCGCATGGCCACGGAGGAGATGGCTTCCCGCCCCCCGATGGCGCTGACCGCGGCGCGCACGAAGTCGCGCTCGGAGAATCCAGTGCCCCCGGTGGTCACCACCAGGGCAGCCGCCCTGGCGTCTTCGCCGTCGATGGCCGCGATGGTGGCAGCAAGGGTGTCTCCGATGCGGGTACTGCTGGCAACCGTGCCGCCGAGGGCCGCTACGACCAGGGGCAGCACCGGGGAAAAACCGTCTCGGACCTGGCCAGGTGTCGGGTGACCTGAGGTGATGACCTCATCCCCGGTGAACACCAGGTGCACGGGCGGGACGGCAGCGACCGGGAGTTCGTCGTGTCCCGCCACCGCTGCCGTGGCGATCACACCGGCCCGCAGCAGCGTACCCGCGGCGGCCAGCACATCCCCGGCGGAGGCCTCGGTGCCGGAGGGCCGGATGTCGTCGCCAGCGCGCAATGTCCGCTCGCTGGAGAGCAGGCTTCCCTGGAGCGTCGAGTGCTCGACACGCAGGATGGCCGTGGTGCCCTCGGGAATCAGGGACCCGGTGACCACGGCGCTGGCTTCGCCGGCGGCGAGCACCACGCGGTCCGCCGCAGCGGGGTTGGCTGCGTGCGCCCTGAGCAGTTTCCACGGCCCGGTGCCGTTGACGGCGTATCCGTCCATGGCCGAGGTGGCGCAATGCGGCATCGGGTAGGCGGCCGTCAGATCGGCGGCCAGGATTCGTCCGCCGGCCAGGTGAAGGGGAACGGTTTCGCGAATGCCGGCAATCCTGGAGCCCAGCGCATGGGCATCGGCGCGCGCGGCCTCCCACTGGTGGTCTTCCATGGCGCCCGTGCTAGGCGTTGTCAGGGGAGTCGGTGCGTGCTGCAAGGACCTCGCGGGCCAATCCGTCGGCCGCGTCCATGGCGTCCAGTTCGCCCGACCGGGAGCTGCCGACGGCCAGGCCGGCCGCGTAGCCTGCCACGTAGGTGGTCAGCGGTGCCGCCGGACGGACAATGGTGTGGGCGGCCACCCCTGCAAGCGAAAGAACCTGGTCGATGTCGATCCTGGTGTCGGCGAGGTCAAAGGCCGCCAGCAGTTCCTTGACCCAATCCTCGAGCTCGGCTGCAGGCATGGTGCGTTCTCCTTGTCAGTGGCCGTTGGCCACCGCTATCCCGTGGCGCCCGGCATCCCCGGGCGTATCGATGTCGCTGAAGTCCGCATCCGGGAGCTTCAGGCGTTCCATCTGCACTGTAGCAAGCAGACGCATCATTGACGCATTTTCGAGACTTCCGCGGGGTTCGGTGGCCTGGTCGATGGCCTGTCGCAAGGAGGAAGTGAGGATGGCGCAGGAGAGTGTCTGCAGCACGCCCGAGGCATCCTGGGGTACCCACGCCTCCACCCCTTTGGAGGGCTTCCCTGTGGCCGCCAGCAGGGCGTCCACGACAGGACCCGGATCCAGGAAGTCCGAAGCCAGCACCACGGTCAGTTCTGAGGCCTGGTTCTGGCGTTGGGCGCTCTCGTCGTCGGGGCCGTCGTCCAGGGCCGCCCGTCCGGCGGCGACCGCTGCCGCTGGACCGGAAAAGCTGGGGTATTCGCGGGTGATGACCACGCGCTGGAAATCCGGCGCGGTATCCATGTACCGGGTGACGGCTTCGGCCAGGGCATGGGTGCCGACCACGGCGATGGCCTGCGCGTCCCGGACGGCGTTCAGGGAATGCTCCAGCAGCGTTTCCCCTCCGTGTTCCAGTAGGGGCTTGCTGACGCCGCCCAGGCGGGATCCACGGCCACCGGCCACAATAATCGCATCGAATTTCATGCTGCACTCCGTAAGAAGGGACTCCAGGCCTCTGCGGGGCGCTCAAGCTCGGTGATGAACCACTGGGCGCCACGCGGTCGGCTCGGGGCGAACCGCAGCTTCCAGCCAAGCTGTGCTAGCGTCCGGTCCCCCTTGGCGCTGTTGCAGCCTTGGCATGCCGCTACTAGATTCTCCCACGAATCCTCCCCGCCGCGGCTGCGCGGCACGATGTGGTCAATCGTGTTGGCGCTGCGTCCGCAGTATCCGCAGCGGTGCCCGTCGCGGCGCAGCACGCCGCGGCGCGAGACATTGACGGTGTTGCGGTAGGGAAGTCGGATGTACCGATTTAGCAGGATCACCGTCGGCCGGGGCATCACCTGGTTGACCCCGACGATCGGGTCTCGGTCGTCATCGGCAAGGACGGTGGCCTTCCCGGTGAGGACAAGGAGAAGTGCCCGGCGGAAGGTGATGACCGCCAGCGGTTCAAATCCTGCATTCAGTACTAGGGTTCGCATACGCGCATCCTTAGATCCTGACCCGGCGCAACGCGAGGGACCCGTCCACGACGGAAGTCCCTCACGGTGGCGCACACGGCACTCGGCTTTGGCTCCTGTGACCTAGCCTAAGACAAGAAACAGCGGTTTTGCGTGTATTTGTGGAAAACCAGTTGAAATTGCCACCATAATTTTCCCTGCAGTACACCCCTCGAACACCTGGCGGGCAGGGAACCCGGACTCATTCCTTGGGTCAGCGGCCCGGAGTATGGCGAACCGTGAATCCCTTGGCGGAATTGGTCGAATGCTCGACTCCGGCTGAACTGGAAATCCAGATTTGCTTCTCATCTGCGCTCATGGCGACTGCTTTGAACATACCCATGGCCTGAGTGACCTCACTCCAGCTCACCCCCCGTCCGTGCTGGTACACGCGACATTTTTCGCCGGCTACGTGACCTTGGCCCATTCAACTTTTTTGAGTGGACGAATCATGTATCACCCACTGTCAGCGGAAAGCGGGTTCTTGCCGTGGCAATCTCGGGTGGGCCCGCCCGGATCACGGAGAGCGGTCGGAGCGCCACCCGGGGCTTCAGGCTAGGAGGCTCGACCTCCGGCTGCTCACGCTACTCCCCTGCCCCGGCACCAATGAGGGCTGCAGGTAGAGGTGCTTGCGGGCTTCCTCCCGGACGCGTTGAATCTTGTCATGGTGCTTGCCCTTGGTTGACTTTTCGGCCAGACCTGTGGCCTGATCGTTCACCCGGCCACCGGCCTGCCTGCACTCGGAGTTCTTTGTTGCTTCCATCATGATCCTGCGGAATTTATCCAAACCCGACCCAGCGTTTCCCGCTACGACCGTTCCTGTCGGGGAGGTCGGTCTCTATCAGGTGTCCCTGGGGACAAATGGACGCGATAGGTCTTGGCTGTTTCCCCGTCCTTGGTTGTATGTGCATGCACGGGTGCCCATCCGAGCCGTTCGTAGAAGCGCCCGGCTCCGCCCGGACCTGCCTTGGTCACGAGTTCGGCCAACGGTGCCCCCGCGTCCGAAGCCTGGGAGAGGAAATGTTTCACCAGCCGTTCGCCCACACCGTGGCCCCGGGATTCCGGGTGCACCACAAGAGCGGTGATGACAGCGACACGAGGCACGGGCACAGGCACACGGACGGCCGCAGGAGCCACCTCGGTGACCGGCCGCTTGAGCAGTCGTCTCAGGTAGGACCTGCCGCGGGTGCGCAAGAACCCCAGGAACAGCTTGGGCCGTATCACCAGGGCGAGGCCTCCCTGGACGGCCAGCCGCGTCCGGTGCCCTCGGAGCACGTCATCGACGTGACGGAGCTGGTCGCTGGAGCCGAACAGGAAGCCCAACGGTACCTGGCCGTCCGGGCCCTGGGCTTCGGCGATGAATGCGAACCCGCGCGGTGCGTCGAGGAAGGTCGCATGCCAGTGCCGGACGAACCTGGGACCCAGCCGGGGAAACAGCCCGTCGCGGAGGTACCGGCATTGCCAGTGGCCCGTCAGGGAAAGATCGGAGGATGAGGCGCGGCGAATCGTGACGCCTGCAGGAAGGGGCATTGGCTTGGTGTTCCTCCGGATTTTGGGGCGGTAACCGAACGGGATCACTTGCCGTCCGTGCTGAAGGATTCTCCGCCGTCGACGGAATGCTCGATGCCGGTGGGCGTGGCAACCCAAATCTGCGGGCGCTCATCCGGGCCAGCGGCGGCAAGGGCCGAGGGCTGGCCGGTGACGGCCCCGGTGGCCCGCCAGGTCCGGCCCGCGTCCGAGCTGACATGCACTGCCCCGTCCGGTGCCACGCCGATGACCGTTGAAGCGGTGGCAAAGGCTGTCAGCAGCAGGACCGGCCCGGCCGAGGGTGCCGCCCAGGTTTTCCCGCCGTCGGTGGAACGGTGCACGCCTGCCTCCGTGGTGGCCAGGACGATATCGCCGGTCGGTGTCCCAGACAGGTGATAGGGCTCGAAGCCTCCGTCGTGGGTGGTCCAGGTTTTCAGGTCCGTGGTGGTCTTCAGGGTTCCGTCAAAACCGATGATCCCGCTGCGGGTGACCGCCAGGGCGTGGAAATCAGAGACGCCGCCCAGGGAGAGCTGTTGCCAGGTTTCCCCGCCATCCTGGGAGCGGAGCAGTCCTGCGGGTTCGGGCAGGCCGGTGTCAGGTGCCGGGTGGCCGGAGGCGTAGTAGTGGTCATTGCCGGCGGGTGCGAAGCCCATCAGGTCGATGGCGGGGCCAATCTTCTCCGGGGTTCCGGAGCCGAGGCCGAAGAGCCCGTCATGGGTGGCCAGCATGACTTTTCCGGTGTCGGAATCGACCGCCATGCCGTGGATGTGGGCGAAGGGTTGGGCCGGTGCGGCGGCGGGTTGCGGGCCCTGGGGGGATGCGGGGGTGCAGGAAGCCAGAAGCATCACCAAGGCCGCGGCGGCGGCCACACGGGCCGTGGTGTGGGCAGCAAAAAAGGACGGACGGATCACGAGGGAGTCTCCAAGACAGGAACAAGGGGGGCGTTGACGAGGGAGCTGCGGGGCGCATCGTGCGCCCCGCAACCAGATGGCGCGGTGCCTTTAGAGGCCGGCCAGCATTTCCTTCATCGTCTCGATTTCTCCGCCCTGGTCCTGGGCCATTTTTTCAGCCTGGGCGACGGCGTCAGGGTTGGACCCGTTGGCGGCTTCTTCCTCGGCCATCGTGACCGCGCCCTCGTGGTGCTTGATCATTTGGGTCAGGAAGAGCCTGGCGGCCTCGGTTCCCTGGGCGGCTTCCAGGGATGCCATGTCGTCCTCGGTCATCATGCCTTCCATGCCGTGGTCCCCCGACATGGTGGCCGGTTCACCCCAGGCACTGAGCCAGTCGGTCATGGTCTTGATTTCCGGGCCTTGGGCGGCCTTGATGTCTTCGGCCAGGGCGGTGACCGCCGGGTCGATGCCGTCCTTGGCGAGCATCACCTCGCTCATCTCCACGGCTTGCTCGTGGTGCGGGATCATCATCTGGGCAAACATAGCATCGGCGCTGTTGTGGTCTGCCGCCGCGGGGGTTTGGGCGGACGGGGAGGCGGACATGGTGCCGTGGTCCATGCTCGGAGTGGCGGTCGTGGTGGTGGTGTCCGTTCCGGTCTCGGTGGCGCAGCCGGTCAGTGCCAGGGCGGCTGCAAGAGCGGTCGCTGAAATAAGGGTCAGGTGTTTCATGGGAGTTTTCCTTCACAAGTCGTTCGGATGCTGTCAATCGGCCCGCGGGGGTGCGGGCGCGCGAAAACTGGCCCGCACCAATCTGGCGGGGGCCAAGGTTTTACGTGCGGCTGATGGACAGTTCGATCAGTGAAGGAGGGGGTAGGAGGTAATCGGTGGCGCCAGTGACCGGCGGCGGGCCGCGCAGCCCCAAGTCGCCGGGGAGGACCAGGAGTACCGGAAGGAAAAGCCAGGACAGGCTACCGGCCCCCGGTGCCAGGTCGCAGCCCGCTGCCTGCGGCATGTCACTGCAGCAGCTAAGGCATGCCGTCTCCGCCCCGGCCGTCGCCGGGGAGGACACCGATGAATCGTGGGTGTGGTCCGCGGGACCGGCACGGTGGTGGTCACCACCGGACGCGGGAGCCGCCACAGGGGAACCGGCCATGGATGTTCCGGCGTGGGCGCCGGTGATGGTGTGCATTCCCATCAGGCTCAGGACGAGCAGGACCAACGTCAGAAGGGTCGGTAACGGGAGGAAGCGAGCAGCGTGACGCCGCCGCAGCGCTGTGCCGATGCGCATGTCTCCCGCCTTTCGCTCGATTGTCTTCCCTCCAGCTTACCGGGGTGTTCCGGGGTCCAGTGTCCCGGTTGGGGGATAGTGGTCGGGCTTAGTGGTTGATGGTTAGTGGTCGGGTCGAGCCTGAGCCGGCGCAGCAGTTGCGCGTTCAGGGCGACCACAATGGTGGAAACGGACATCAGGATCGCGGCCACTGCCGGGGAGATGGCGACCCCGGCAAAGGCCAAGGCCCCGGCGGCCAGGGGAACGGCAATAATGTTGTAGCCGGTGGCCCAGGCCAGGTTTTGGATCATCTTGCGGTAGCTGGCCCGGGATAGATCGACCATGGAGAGCACCGCGCGCGGGTCGTTGCCGGCCAGGACCACCCCGGCCGATTCCACCGCGACGTCAGTGCCGGCGTCGATGGCGATGCCGACCTCGGCCCGTGCCAGCGCGGGGGAGTCGTTGACCCCGTCGCCGACCATGGCGACCTTCAGTCCTCGGCCCTGGAGCTCGGCGACCTTCTTGTCCTTGTCCTGCGGCAGGACCTGGGCGAAGACCTCGTCGATGCCCAGCTGTGCGGCCACGGCCTCGGCGACCTGTGCCGCGTCGCCGGTGATCATGGCGACCATGATGCCGCGGTTCTGCAAGGCACGGATCGCTTGGAGCGATTCCTCGCGCACCTCGTCCTCCAGGGCGAGGGCCCCGATGACCTGTCCGTCCCGGATGACGTGGAGCACCGAGGCGCCGCGGCCGGTCCACGGCGCAGTCAGTGATGCCAAGACTGTGGGGATGTCGTAGTGTTCCGCGGCGATCAGGTTCGGCCCGCCGACCGATAGCTGGCAGCCGTCGACTTCGGCTGTGGCCCCGCGCCCGGTCAGGGACGCGAACCCGGTGGCCTGCGGCACCGCCAGGGCCCCTGCCCGTGCCGCTTCGACGATGGCCCGGGCGGAGGGGTGCTCGCTGTCGGCCTCGACGGCGGCGGCCAGCGCCAACACCTCGTTCTCGTCCACGCCGTCGGAGCCGGCGATTCCCGTCACGGCGGGCCGGCCCTTGGTCAGGGTGCCGGTCTTGTCAAAGAGCACGACGTCGATGGTGCGCATCCGCTCCAAGGCGATGCGGTTCTTGATCAGGACCCCGGCGCGGGCCGCCTGTTCGGTGGAGATGGCGATGACCAGCGGAATGGCCAGTCCCAGGGCGTGCGGGCACGCGATGACCAGCACGGTCACGGTGCGTATGACCGCTTCGTCGGGGCTGCCCAGCAGCAGCCAGATGATGAAGGTGAGGGCGCCGGCGCCGAGTGCGAAATAGAACAGTAAGGCAGCGGCCCTGTCGGCCAGGGCCTGGGCCCGGGAGGAGGAGGCCTGGGCTTCGGCGACCAGCCGTTGGATGCCGGCCAGCGCGGTGTCGGCGCCGGTGGCGGTGACCCGCACGCGCAGGGCGCTGTCGGTGGCCACGGTGCCGGCGATGACGGTGTCCCCGGGGCTCCGGGGTACGGTCTTGGATTCCCCGGTGATCATGGATTCGTCCAGCTCTGCCCGGCCCTCGGTGATTTCGCCGTCGGCCGGAAGCCGTGCCCCGGAGCGGACCAGCAGGATGTCTCCGGAGGCCAGTTCGGACAGGGCCACCGTTTCGGTGCCGGTGTCGGTGATGCGTTCGGCCTCGTCCGGCAGCAGTTCGGCCAGGGCATCCAGGGCGCCGCGGGCCGATCCGAGGGCGCGCATTTCGATCCAGTGACCCAGCAGCATGATGACCACCAGCAGGGACAGTTCCCACCAGAAGTCCAGGTTGAAGCCGCCGATGCCCAGGGTGGTGGTCCAGGAGGCGGCGAAGGCGACGGTGATGGCCAGGGAGATCAGCAGCATCATTCCCGGCTGCCGGTCCTTCAGTTCGCTGGCCCCTCCCTTGAGGAACGGGGTGCCCCCGTAGAGGAAGATGATGGTGCCGAGCACCGGGGGTATCAGGGATGAGCCGGGGAAAACGGGGATGTGGTAGCCCAGCAGATGGCCGACCATGGGACTGAAATAGAGCACGGGGACCGACAGTGCCAGGCTGAGCCAGAACTTGCTCCTGAACATGGCGGTGCTGTGCCCGGCATGCTGGCCATGGCCGTGGACGACATGATCATCCTCGGTACCGGGGTGCGCGTGCCCGGCAGGCATAGCTCCGCGCATAACGTGTCCCCCCTCGGGCTGGCCGGAAGCGTGGTGGCCGTCTTCTTGTTGATTGACGGGCAGAGGTCCGGGGTCCATGTGGTGTGGTCCGCTGTTCATGATTCTCCTCAATCCCGACGACGCCGCGTCCTGGGATCCGGTAAGGGCAGGCTCCTTTGTGGAGCACGAATCCGATACCACCGAAATTATACCCCCCTAGGGTATATGTCAACAGGGAGGTGGACCGTACCCGGGACAGGCCCGCGCGGGGTCGGTATCCTTGAAGATTGTTGGCATCAGCCGTCTCGCCGATACCCGACGCTGGCCGGAATGGGGTGCGGCGACCCGCTAAATGGACGGTTACTGCGCTTCCTATCCGCCGGAATGGTCCTGGATTCCCGCCAGGATAACCACGATGAGGCGGCGCACGGCATCCTCGGAGGGCAATTCGCGGGCGGCGGCGGTTGCATGCAGGCAGTAGCCGGCCAGTTCCACCGGGGTCAGGTCCTTTCGGAGGGCTCCGGCATTCGCTGCCTCGGTGACCAGGTCCTCGAGGAAGACGATGAGATGTTCCTGCGCCTGCGCGACATGGGTTCCTTGGTGGAGCAGGGCCGCCGGCCCCTCGCCGCCGTGCCGGAAGATGATCAGTGCGTAGGCCTCGAGTACGGCACGCAGACGCTCCAAGGGGCCAATGGCGGAATCCCGGACACCGGCGAGATGGACCAGGTGGTCGTGGACCTGTCGCTGGTGCCAAGAGGTGAGGATGGCTTCGACATCCGGAAAATACTTGTACAGGGTGGCCCGCCCGATGCCGGTCCTCTCGGCAATCTTCGACATGGTCACCGACATCAATCCATGGTCGGCCACCAGGGCCGCGGCGGCGTCAAGGACCGCCCCGCGCACCGCCTGGCGGTGCGCATCGATTGTCTCGCTCCATAACTTAGGCACACACCTAGTATACGGAACGCCGATGTAACAGCGCTTTGTTTGTGGCGTGACAATATGTCTCGTAAAATAAGGGGTGCTGGTACCTCCGCCGGCTCCCGTACCCCTTCAGGAAGGCCGCCATGGACAGTCCAACCTCCGGTTCCCACCCCCCGGATACCAGCAGCGGACGGCCGCCACGCGGACCGGCCCCCAAAACGCCCCGCTGGGTCAAGGTGTTTGTGGTCATAGCGCTGGTCCTGGTGGCGTTCTTGGTCATCGGCCTACTGAGCGGCGGAGAACACGGCCCCGGACGCCATTTCTCCGCAGAGGGCGCTCCTTCCGGAATGGCGGAGGCCGATCTGCGGTGATCATGGCACCAAAGTTGCGCAAGGCAGCATTGACGGCACACATCGGCTGTTCTGTGGGTTGGCTCGGTGCGGTCGCCGGATTCCTTGCCCTGGCAATCGCAGCCGTGACGACCGGGGACCGGCAGGTGGCGCAAGCGGCCTATATTGCAATGGAGCTTATGGGCTGGTCGATCCTGGTCCCGCTGAGTGTTGCCACGCTGACGACCGGCCTCATCCAGTCTCTGGGCACCGCTTGGGGCCTCATCCGGCACTACTGGATCCTCATGAAACTGCTAATCACCGTGCTGGCGACCGCCGTCCTGATGATGTACATGCAGACTTTGCGCCATTTGGCCGACGCCGCAATGGGTACCGCGCCAGCTGCAGGGGAAATCCTTCCCAGCTTTTCCCCGGTTCTCCATGCCGGCGCCGCGCTGCTGGTGCTTGTGGTGGCACTTGTTCTGTCCGTGTTCAAGCCGCGCGGAATCACCGGGTGGGGACTGTCCCGCAAGCAGGAGGCGACCGAGTCACCAAGTTGACCTACCCATTAGCCTTGAGCGGGACGGGGGCGGTCGTGCTGCGGTACCTTGATGCCGTGCCGACGGATCAGTCGACCTCGGACACGGCCGGCTCCATGGCGCGTCGGCCCAAGGGCTTGGCACCGGAGCCGGTGGCCTTGACCACGGCCACGGCAATGGCCGTAGTCACCGGAATGGCCAATACCAGCCCGATCGAACCCACCAGGATTCGAATGACTTCCTCGGCCATTTGGCCGGTGGTGAGGGTGTCCATCAGGGGTCGGTCGTACAAGCTCACCAACACCAGGATCGGCAGTGCCGCGCCGGCGTAGGCGAAGGCAATGGTGTAGACGGTCGAGGCGATGTGGTCCCGGCCGATGCGCATCCCCGAGGCGAAAAGCTGCCGGGCAGTGGAATGCGGTGCGATTTCCGCCAGCTCCCAGACCGCGGAGGACTGGGTGATGGTCACGTCGTTGAGCACGCCCATGCCGGCGATGAGCAGGCCGCACAGCAACAACCCGGAGAGACTGAGTTCGGGCACCACCGTGCTGAGAGTCAGGGCCGAATCCTCGGTTGCACCGGTCAGCGCCGCAGCGTCGGTGGCCCAGGTGGCTATCGCCGCGGTGACGCCCAGCCCGAACAGCGTGCCCAGCAGCGCCGTGGAGGTCCGTGCGGAGAATCCGTGGGCAAAATACAGTGCTGCAAACATGACGATGGTGGACGTCGTGAGCCCAACCAGCATGGGGGATTTTCCTTCGAGCAGCGCCGGCACCATGAAGCTCACAATGAAGA
This sequence comes from Paeniglutamicibacter sulfureus, assembly GCF_030512175.1. Classification (GTDB taxonomy): domain Bacteria; phylum Actinomycetota; class Actinomycetes; order Actinomycetales; family Micrococcaceae; genus Paeniglutamicibacter; species Paeniglutamicibacter sulfureus. Next base: position 911,998 of record NZ_JAULBL010000001.1, read on the forward strand.
ACAACCCGCCGGCGAGCCCTGCCAAGGCACGCAGCCCGCGCCACCGCGCGACCATGCACACCACCGCCGCATAGGCGATGCCGAGCAGGGCCAGCGGGGTCGAGCGCACAAAATCAACGAAGACATACGGCGCGGATGTATCCGTGGTGTGCGACAGGTCGAGGTACTTGATCTTGTCCCCGGCCTCAAGTGGCCGGGACTGGGTCGTTTCCGGCGGAACTTCCAGGGCGAAGGATGCGCCGCCCGCCTCGGGGGCGACATAGGAAATCTCGCACATCAGTTCCTTGCCGCCGACCTCGTCCAGTCCCTGGGAGGACGGGCAGACTTCACTCACGGTCCGGGTGACGGTTCCGGTGGAAAGCTCCGCACCGTTGGCGGTGTTGAAGGTGTCGTTCAGCGGGGACTTGGCGATGTCGCCGCTGGGCCAGAGCATGATGGTTGCGATGAACGCCAGCACCCCCACCGGGGCAAGCAGGATCCAAAGGATGAGGTTGGCGCGTCGGCGCCGGGCCGGGTCAACGAGTACGTCGGCGTGGTGGTGTCCACCCATAAAAGGTTCAGCTCCAGACTGATTGAATGAGCGCGGTATGGCGAGATGCGGGAACATGTCGGGCCATAGCGAACAGGGAAGAAAATGTGGTCGGTGGTGGATCCGCATTGCCGCGAATCCACCAGCAAAAATGGGTCAGGACTCGCTACAGGGTGGAGAGCAGGTCATTTATGTTCTTGAATTCGGATTCCTGGGAAGAGGCGATGCTCTTGGCCAGGGCCACGGCGTCGGCGTTCTTTCCGTCGGTGACCTCGGTCCCGGCCTTCTCCACTGCGCCTTCGTCATGGGCGATCATCCCCGACAGCTCTGCGCCGCGGTGGGGGATCTCCGTCCGAGCGATGTTCGCTTTGCCAAAGTGATGCCCTGTCACAAAAAAGGAGTTCGCCGAGAGCTTGGACCATGCGGTTCAGGCTCTCGATGCTGGGGACGAATCTAGGAACGGTGCCCTGTTGGTGGCTGGCTACTGACAGCGTTGTATGCCTGATCCGGCAACGCTGCAAAAGGACAGCCGGGACCGTGAACTCCGCTGATTCACGGATTTCATCCTTCGCGGACAGGATTCTTGCTCTCGACCCCGCTTCGCTATCGAAAACGGGCACGGCAAAAAGATGGCTGGCCTCGGGGCCCCACCACTGCTTTACGTGCGACTGATCGAAAGCTGGATTAGCGAAGGTGTTATGTGTGCATGAATCCGGGGGACCGAGGAAACGGGTGGGGCGGGTAGTCCCCGACCTGGTACGGACCGAAATGTCCTCGAAACAGGATGGACGAAGAGTCCACCGATAGATAGGGCAAGAACACACATGCCGATCAAGGCTGACTCCACACCGCCCGGGGAATCCCCCGTAACTAAAGCAGGGGTATCGTCGGCCGGGGGGTGCTGAATCAGTGCTGGGAGCAGGTTCGGATCGTGAGCGGAATCCAGGATGGCTTCCTGACCGATGACCCCGACCCAGGGACTATGAGTTGCATGTGGAACATGGTGATCCACACCAAGAATGTGCATCCCGAGTAGGCCAAGGAACAACGCGATCAGAATATAAGCATGGCGAAACACCAACGGCAAGAATGCTCGGCTTTTTATCATGTCGGGCTACCTTCCCTGATAGGCGTTTCGGACCATGCCGTTGGGCCGAGGGCCTCCGTTATCACGACATTTGTCGACAATGGCGTAGCCCGGCTTTGGAGCTGGCGACATCGCAACACTGGCAAGATCGAAAAGTAGTGTGTCAATACCACATCAATGCCCTTGGGGCCCGTTGTCCCGGCTGCGATTCATCCATTTTACGACAACTTGTGTGGGAAACGGCAATCGCAGAGACCACAGGGGAAGAACGCTTACCTCATGAATCACGCCACCTCATGACCTGCAGATCGGCTCCGGAGGTAGTGCACCGCCAAAGAGAGGAGCATTGCGGCCATTCGGTTTTTGAGGGCTTCGACGTACAGTTCTCTTCAATTTTTTGCAGCCGGATGTTGAACGTCCATCAGCGCCCGAACGCGGGGTAGATCTGACTGGACCAGGTCAACGCTGTAGTCAGGGCCCGAAGAAGGCGAGAAACGACGAGTTCAGGGAACTGGGGGGGAATGCCGTCGCCTCGACCGAGAGTGACCCGGGGTGATGATGAACGCCCTTCGGTTGACTCTTTTTTTCCTGGAGGAAGGGGGGGGCCGCCCCTCTTTGACAAGGCTACTGTGGCCAAAGCGGGGCGGCAGACCGCCGACTCTCATAATGCTCCTGGATTAGAAGCAGAATGATGAGTCATATCACTTGAATGCTGGAGACCTATCCGAAGGATCTCGGTGGCACTGACCGCCAAAAACTTGCCGAGTGCATCGCTGCGTGTTTTGAATGCGCGCAGACCTGCACCGCCTGCGCCGATGCCTGCTTGAGCGAAGACATGGTCGCTAAGCTGACCAAGTGCATCCGTACCAACCTGGACTGTGCGGACATCTGCGCCACCACCGGGAACATTCCTTCCCGGCACACCGGGCATGACGCCAATATCACCAAGGCCGTATTGGCAGCCTGCGCGGCAGCATGCAAAGGATGCGCCGATGAATGTGAACGGCACGCCGGCATGCACGAACACTGCTGCTTCGGCGCTGAAGCTTGCCGCCGTTGCGAAAACGCCTGCAATGAACTGCTTGAATCCCTCAGACGCGGAGCTTCCGAATACAACCAAGAATAGAAGCCTTCCCAGAAGAGCGGTTCAGGAATCGAAGCGGTGATGTGGCCTTTACCAGGAAAATGTCGGAGACAACGAAGAACGCCGAAGGAGAGCATCAGAACGCGCATCAGGGCAACCGACCACACCGCCGCCACCGTCCGCGACGGACTCATCAAGACCATGGGCGGGCTGCCGGAACGCCTCAGAGGGTTCCCTGACCTGGGACCAGGGAGCCGAAATGGCGACGCGCAGGGCATTCTCCCTGGTCCCCGACATGGATGTCTACTTCTGGGATCCGGCCAGCTCCTGGCAGCGAGGCTCCAACGAGAACACCAACGGACTACTGCGCCAATACTTTCCCAAAGGAACCGACCTCTCGGTCCACAGCCCGGACGAGCTCGAACGAGTCAGCCGACTGCTCAACGCGCACCCGCGCAAAACGCTCGCCTGGGATACCCCAACCGAGCGTCTGCGTGGAGTACTCTTGGTAGTTTAGCCACCAGGTGTTGCAACGACTCCTAGAATCCGCCACACACCCGGGGCAGACACACTGTGCCTATAAGCCGAGAATTGCCCATGGGAGAGGAAGCGGGGTAAACGAACAAAGCCTCTGACTATTCCTTGCGGATTGGTCAGAGGCTTTGAAAACCTTACAACTAGCCCTTGAGGGTGTAGTAACCGTAGAGCGGGTTGCGAGTGACGTTATGGAGAATGGTGTCCGTTGTCGGATTCTGCGCACCGATCATCTTGCCGCCGCCCAGGTAGATACCGACGTGGCCGCCACCGTTCTGGAAGACCAGGTCGCCCGGCTTCGGGGAGCTGGTGCGAACAAACTGCCCGGAGGCGCGGATTGCCGCGGTGCCACGGGCAATGTTGATGCCGTGCTTCGCGTAAACGTACTTGACGAAGCCGGAGCAATCCCAGCCCGACGGCGTGTTTCCGCCCCAAACGTAGGGAACGCCCTCGTACTTGGCAGCGGTGGCAGCGATACCGGAGAGGTTGGCGGTGTTCATCGAGTCGCTCTTGGGCTTCGGAGTCGAGGCTTCCGGCGCGCTGTCGCGGTTCGATCGGGTGACCGGGGCGTAGGCGTCCGAGTCGTTGTTGGAGCGGGTCACCGGAGCGGTGTCGTTGGAGCGCGTTTCCGACGCGGTGCTGCGCGGGGCTACTTCCTTGGCCACGGCGACGACAACAGGGGCGGGAGCCGGCTTGGAGGTGAACGCTGCGCGTTCGATGCTCAGGTCCTTGGCCTTGGCAGCCGAGACCGAAACGGCCTTGACGGCTACGCGGTCCGCGGAGAGACCTTCCACGGGAACCGCGCTTGCCTCGCGGGAAACATCGCCCTGGGCCGGAACGCCCAAGGTGAGCACGAGGCCTGATGCGGCTGCAATGACTGCTGCCTGGCGTCCAACCGAACCAGCGTTCGAGGCAACTGCCTTCGAGATGGATTCGAGTGGGTTGGTCCGAACCGGGGTCGCGCGGTGGCGGCCCAATGCTTGACGTGTAGTCACGTAGTAATGCCTCTCCTGATGCCTGCGAGGTGAGCTGTCGGGTTCGAGTGGGAGTCACTCGGCAATCCGGCCGCCAGGCCGAACCACTTAACCCCAAGGCTTCCTGTGTGGAAACCGAATGTGGGTCCCCCGCCACTGCCAAACGAGTAATTGAACGGACACCGTGGGCTGGCAGTGCTCGGCACTTCCCGCGGCGGTGAACAGGGATGATCCCTGGTCACGTATCTAGAATATATGAAGCGAATCCAAAAGTCACGTTCTGATCACGGAACGGTGACAATTGCCGTTATAACCAGGCCTCGGGGTTTACCCACTTGCCGTTGACGATGACTTCCAGGTGCAGGTGGGGGCCGGTTGAGTTGCCCGTGCTGCCAGCCAGGGAGACGACTTCGCCGCGCTTAACCTTCTGGCCCACCGAAACCTTCAGCGCCGAATTGTGGTTGTAGCTGGTGTGCAGTCCGTTGCCGTGGTCGATCTCCACACGGAAGCCCGAGTGGCCGGCCCAGGCGGCCTGCACGACGGTGCCGGCGGCGCTTGCCTTGATCGGCGTACCCATGGGAACTGCGTAGTCCAGGCCGTTGTGGTTCATGTACCCCGGACCGGTCGGATTCTTGCGGAAACCAAAGCGCGAGGTCAACCGGATGCTGTCCACCGGCTGGGCCAGGACTCCTTCGGCGGCCAGCTTGGTGACGTCTCCGCCGGCTGCGGTCAAGACCGTTGCCAGCTTGTCTTCCTCGGTGAATTCGCTGGTCAGCGAGGCTCGCTCGATCTTGACCTCGTCGTCGGCCGGGGCCATGACGTCGACCACGACGGACTGGGCGACGCGCTCGGATCCCGCAGCTGCCGTTTCGGCTTCCTTTGCGGGAGAGGCTGCGGCGAACGCCAGACCGGAAACGGCGGCGACTGCCGCCAGCTTGTGCGTGAAGCCAAGGCGGGGGCGCTGGGCCCGGGGGGCGAACTTCAGGACATTGTCCAGTTCGTCGACCTCGGCCGGGGCGGCAACGGGTGCTGCCGGCGCAGCCAGGGCGACGGGAATTTCGGTGGCGGCAATTGCGTCCGCGTCCGGGGATACGCCATAGCGCAGGCCCGCTACGAAGCGGCGGCCGGTGTACTGCGTGTTGTCAGGGGTCTCGACGGAATCAGGGACCGCGCTCAGGGCGCGTCGACCGGAACGTCGGGAAGTGTTTTCACCACTCAGGGCGGTGTCCACGATCTGCTCTAGTGAACCTTCAGCAGGCGAAGCATCAACGGGTCCGGAAGCACGGCGGCGCCCGGGAGTGTGCTGCTGAGTCAAATGTCAACCTCTCATGTATCGCCTGCGAAGTTAGCTGTCGGATTCGAGTCATGAGATCAACTCGGCAGAGCCTACATAGTGGACTCAGCTTCACCCCAAGATCCATGGTCCAAGACCAGGAACGGCTGAATGGGTCCTCCGCCCCTACCGGGAATTCTTGCTCCGCGATCCGCCGGTAGGGTTATGCGAACCGGATCGGGACTAGATTGCCTAGGTGCAACCCAACGTGAAACACTACCGGGATTAATGTCAAAGTTACAATTCCGTTATCAATCCATGCGGCGGACAAACACGTGGGCGCTGACTTCCGTCGGAAGCTCCAGCGCGCCCTCGATCCCCTGCACCCGAACGACGACGTAATCGCCGGCCCGTTCGAGGGTGACTAGGGCGCCTGGGCGGATGCCGCCCTCATCGAGCTGCACCAGCAGCTCGGGTTCAACCTGGATGGTTTCGGCCAGTCGCTCGACGCGGACCGGGCCCGTATTCCCGTCGACCAGGGCCGAATCGAGACTTTGGACACGTATCGAGATTTCACCCAGTTCCGGTCCTCCCAGGGTCTCGAGCCCGGGGATCGGATTTCCATAGGGGGAGGACTCGGGCGAACCGAGCAACTTGAACAGGCGCTGCTCCACGCGCTCGCTCATCACGTGCTCCCAACGGCAGGCCTCTTCGTGGACGTACTCCCACTCCAGGCCAATGACGTCGGCGAGCAGGCGTTCGGCCAGACGGTGCTTGCGCATCACGCCCGTTGCAACTTCTGCGCCATGGGAGGTCAGTTCGAGGTGGCGGTCGGTGGTCACCACGACCAGTCCGTCGCGCTCCATGCGGGCCACCGTCTGTGAAACCGTGGGCCCGGAGTGCCCCAGTCGCTCGGCAATGCGCGCGCGCAGGGCAATGATGCCCTCTTCCTGGAGTTCCAGGATGGTGCGCAGGTACATTTCGGTGGTATCGATCAAATCTGACACGTTTGCAGCTCCCGCAGGGGTTGATTGTTACAAGAGATCACTACGCGATCCACTCTACCCGCGTTCACATTGGCGACTCGCTATTACACAATGGGCCGCCCAGTGCGCGATTATTGAACCACTGGGCACCCTCAATGCGCATCGGATTGCCGCATCGGAAGTGCCCACAGCGGATAACCCCCCTTATGAGGAGCAACATGAGCACCGGCGTGACCATCCCCCAAGACCTTTTGCCCGTGGACGGACGATTCGGCGCAGGACCTTCCAAGGTCCGCCCCGAACAGATCCAGGCCCTCATCGATGCCGGCACGCAACTCCTGGGGACCTCTCACCGCCAGGCCCCGGTGAAGAACCTGGTCCGCGACATCCAGGAAGGCCTCAAGACGTTCTTCAACGCCCCGGCCGACTACGAAGTGGTCCTGGGCGTGGGCGGATCCACCGCGTTCTGGGACATTGCCGCATTCGGCCTGGTCCGCCACAAGGCCCAGCACCTCTCCTTCGGCGAGTTCGGCTCGAAGTTCGCCGCCGCCACCAACAAGGCGCCGTTCCTTGAGCCGTCCTCCATCATCGTCTCCGAACCCGGCACCCGGCCTGTTCCCGTGGCCGAGGCAGGCGTGGATGTATACGCTTGGCCCCAAAACGAGACCTCCACGGGCGTCGCTGCACCGGTTCACCGCGTTGAAGGTGCCGACGAGGGATCGCTTGTCCTCATCGACGCGACCTCCGCAGCCGGCGGACTGGACGTCGATGTCTCGCAGGCAGATGTGTACTACTTCGCCCCGCAGAAGAACTTCGCCTCCGATGGCGGCTTGTGGATTGCGCTCTGCTCTCCCGCGGCCATCGCCCGCGCCGAGGAAATTGCCGCCTCCGGCCGCTGGATCCCGGACTTCCTGAGCCTGAAGACGGCGATCGACAACTCGCGCCTGAACCAGACGTACAACACCCCGGCCCTGTCCACCCTGGTCACTCTCAACGCCCAGGTGCAGTGGCTCAACGCCAACGGCGGCCTGGCGTTCGCCGCAGCCCGCACCGCGGATTCGGCCTCCCGCATCTACGACTGGGCCGAGGCTTCCGAAGTGGCGACCCCGTACGTCACCGCCCCCGGGGAACGCTCCAACGTCATTGCCACGATCGACTTCGACGATTCGATCGATGCCGCTGCGGTGGCCAAGACCCTGCGCGCCAACGGCGTGGTCGATGTCGAGCCGTACCGCAAGCTCGGCCGCAACCAGCTGCGCGTGGCGACCTTCGTCGCCATTGAGCCCGAGGACGTTTCGTCCCTGCTCAAGTGCATCGAATACGTGCTGAAGAACAGCTAGCTTCTTCCGTCTACGAATCGGGCGGCGCCCATCCACGGTTGATCCCGCGGGGTGGGCGCCGCCCGATCTATTTGAGCCGATGCCTACCGCCCGACGGCAAGGGAGCGGGTAGCGATCCGACGATCGCTACCCGCTCCCTTGTTCATTTCAGGGGACAAGTCCCCTGGTTGTCTATTCAGCTATTTGGCGTCTTCGTCCCAGACGTCTTCATCGGAGACGACCTCGTCCGTCGCGGCCGCGGATTCGGTCTCGGTTTCCGCGGATTCTTCCTCCGTGCCTGAGGGGGCGGAATTGTCCGAGCCCTCCGGAGCCGAGGCTTCGGCGATGCCGTCCGCAACCGCGGCGGCGTCTTCGGCGGCCTGGCGCTCGGCGTCCATTTCCTCCGGTCGAACTCGCTCGGCCCACGGCACCCAGGCCGGGGCCAGCAGTGCGTCGTCGCCGGGCAGAATCCCGACCTCGCACACCGTGAGGTCCTTGGCCTGGGCACGCGGGATGCGGGTCAGCGTGGCAAACCAGCTCCAGCCCTCGTAGCCGGGGAGCAACACGTCGAATCGGTGGGTCACCAGGCGTTCGCCGTCGTTCACGGCTTCCTGGTATTCACCGATCATTGCCTCGTCGGTGATTTCCAGCAGCGCCTTGCGCGCCTGGTCCACGGCCTTGGCCAGTGTCGTATCGAGCATTACTTTGCGGGACATGGGTTCAGGCATCCAAATCGTCGGCTACGGCGCGCAGCACTGCTGCAACCTTGGCGCCTTGGGCTTTTTCGGGGTAACGGCCCCTGCGCAGTCCGTTGGAGACCGAGTCCAGCACCTTGATGAGGTCTTCGATCAGCACCGCGGTGTCCTCGGCAGGCTTGCGCTTGGCGCGGGCCACCGAGGGTGCGTCGTCGATGATGCGAACGCTCAGGGCCTGGGCACCCTTGCGGCCTTCGGCGACACCGAATTCCATGCGGGTACCCGGTCGCAGCTCGGTCGTGCCCACGGGCAAAGCCGAGGCATTCAAGTACACTTCCTGGCCTTCGTCGGTCACCAGGAACCCGAACCCCTTGGAGGGCTCGTACCACTTCACTTTGCCGGTTGGCACGTCTAACTACCTCGTTCTTGCGTCTCAATGGGGCAACGACGGCGGGCCATTCAGGTTCCGCGTTCCCATTTCTGGCGATGTCCCGGCGCGAAACCACGCAGCCCGTCCCCCCATGGGGGCTTGCGGGCGGGCTCATGCGTCCGGGGAAGTCTATATCTTCTAGGGTACGACATCAGCGGCTTGCCCCCTTCCCACCCACGGGCCAGGGCCTCCATGATGGCCGTTTCGCCGGTGCACGGTAGTTTTAAGGGGTGAACACCTCCGCCGCCGCCCCCACATCCCTACGCATCCTGACCTTTCTTGCCGGTGGCGTTGCCATCGCCTCACTCGCCGCGCTGGCCGTGATCCTCATCCAATACGCGATGCAGCTTTCCCCTGCCCCGGCGCTGCTGGCCGTGGCGCTCTATGGATTGCCGTTGGCGTTCATCCTGCTCATCGTGATCCTGGTGCTGAACTTCCGCGAGCGCCGTCGCTCCCACTAGCCCACGTCGCCCGATACCCGCCCAAGTCCCCTGCCGGCTCCGGGCATCTTGGGGGTGATCATGGGGCGCGGCACCCTTGCCCGCACACCAAACACACAGCGTTCTTACAGATAGCGGTTGCAGACTGGTACCCATGAATGCCAAAACCCCCGAAGCGAAGCTCCTGGTCGTCGACGACGAACCGAACATCCGCGAATTGCTCTCCACCTCCCTGCGTTTCGCGGGCTTCGAGGTGGTTGCCGCGGCGAACGGCCGCGAGGCCCTGGCAGCCGTGGAGGCCGACACCCCCGATCTGGCGGTGCTCGACGTGATGCTCCCGGACATGGACGGATTCACCATCACCCGCAGGCTGCGAGCCGCGGGCAAGCACTTCCCGGTCCTCTTCCTCACCGCACGCGACGACACCGAGGACAAGGTCACCGGGTTGACCGTCGGCGGGGACGACTACGTCACCAAGCCCTTCAGCCTCGACGAGGTGGTCGCCCGCATCCGTGCCGTGCTCCGGCGTACCCAGCCGGCCGAGGAAGACAGCGCGATCATCCGGGTGGATGACCTCGAGCTGGATGACGACGCGCACGAGGTCCGCCGCTCCGGCGAGGTCATCGAGCTTTCGCCCACCGAATTCAAGTTGTTGCGCTACCTGATGATGAATCCCAACCGGGTGCTGTCCAAGGCACAGATCCTTGACCACGTATGGGAATACGACTTCAACGGGGACGCTTCCATCGTGGAGTCCTACATTTCCTATCTGCGCCGCAAGATCGATTCCCGCGCCGAGTGGCCCTCGCTGATCCAGACCAAGCGCGGCGTCGGGTACCTCATGCGCACCGCCGACCGCCGCTAAGACGAAAGGCCGGTTCCCACACGTGGAAAGTGCCCGCAGATTCTGGCGACAGGTGTCGTTGCGGACCAAGCTCGTGGCGCTCATGAGCTCCCTGATGATCCTGGGGATCGTGGTCACGGCCGTCGGCTCTGCCCAGTCGCTGCGGCTGATGCTCACCGCACAGCTGGACACTGACCTGAGGTCCAACAGCGCGACGATCACTGCCACCATGCTCAATGACTATGCGGGCATTGCCAATATCAACCCCAAGTCCAACGGGCTCGCCCGTTTCTACGGGGATCTGCGCAACGAATCGGCCGAAATCCTCTACACCATGCCGCGCCGTGCCGCGCCGGACAACAAGCCGCTGGATGCCCCGGCTGTCGATGCGCAGGTCATCGAGCGCTTGCGGGAGGACCCCGCAGCCTCGCTCTCGGTGCCCGGCAGCACCCTGGGTTCCGCCGGGTGGCGGGTGCGCATCGTGGACCTACCGCGCACCGACTACGACCTCATCTATGCCCTGCCGATGACCTCGGTGCAGGACACCGTCACCAAGGCAACGATGCTGGTGATGTCCACCGGAATGCTGGCCACGCTGCTGATGTCGATGATCGCCTACGGGATCACCACCCGGGCCCTGCTGCCGTTGCTGCGCGTTGAACGCACGGCGGCGGCCATTGCCGCCGGGGACCTGTCCCGCCGCGTGGAGGACTACCCTCCGGAGACCGAGGTCGGGCGGCTCTCGCGCTCGCTCAACGCCATGCTGGCGCACATCGAACACGCCTTCCGCGGGCGTGCCGCTTCCGAACGCAAGATGCGAAGATTCGTCCAGGACGCCTCCCACGAACTGCGCACCCCGTTGGTGACCATCCAGGGGTACTCCGAGTTCTACCGGCAGGGCGGGCTCAACGACCCGGAAATGCTGCGCACCGCCATGGGGCGCATCGAGGCCGAGTCCAAGCGCATGGCCCAGCTCGTCGAGGACCTGCTGACCCTGGCGCGGCTCGACGAGCAGCGCCCGCTGGACCGCAAGCCCATCGATTTGCTCCTGCTGGCCGGTGACGCCGCCGAGGACACCCGGGTCAATGCCGTGAACCGCAAGGTGCGCCTGATCGGCCTGGATGGCGGGGCCCCGCAACCTGCACCCACTTCCGGGGACGAGGCCCGGCTGCGGCAGGTGGTGGCGAACCTGATGACCAACGCGCTGCGCTACACCCCCGAGGGCAGCGACATCGAGATCGCCGTGGGCGTCAAGCCGGTCATCGACGGAAGGTCCGATGCGGTGCTGGAAATCCGCGACCACGGCCCGGGGATTTCCGAGGAGGACGCGGGACGGGTGTTTGAGCGGTTCTACCGCGCCGATTCCTCGCGCCAGCGCGAGACCGGCGGCACCGGGCTGGGGTTGGCCATTGTCGCGGCGATTGCCGCGCAGCATGACGGCTCCATTCGACTCAGCGAGACCCCCGGCGGCGGGGCCACCATGTCGATCCACCTGCCCTACGTCAAGCCCGAGGACGACCCGGCCGAGGATGAGGACGACTGACCCATCGGCCGCGGAGTTGTCCACACCCCGTCGCGACCACGGGGTCGCGGCGGGACAGGGGCCCTAGCCTGAACTCGGAGGCGTGCATCCATCCATGGCGCGCCTCCCGCCGGGCCGCTTGCGCCATTGCCATTGCGTCCCAAGGCCCGGTGCCAAACAGCCATTGCACGGGAGTGAAGCCAATCATGAGCACCTTTGCCGCCAACACCAACGAAATGCAGGCCCGGTCCATGAACCTGCATGCCACCATCGAGCGCGTGCGGGCGGAGGTGAACTCGCTGACCTCCTCGCTGCAGGACCTCCAGGGCACCTGGCAGGGAGCGGCCTCGACCAACTTCCAGTCCGTGGTGGCCGACTGGCGCAACACCCAGGCACGCGTCGAGGAATCCCTCTCCTCCATCGGCACCGCGCTGAACCGGGCCTCTGTGCAATACGACGAGGCGGAAGCCGCCAACGCCTCCCTGTTCACGTACTGACCTTTCCAAGGCCACTTGCCGGGACGGGGTGTGCAGGCGTATTAGTCTGGGGACGTGTCCATCCTAATTGATCCCCCGTTCTGGCCGGCCCACGGAACGCTCTTTTCGCATTTGGTCTCCGATGCGTCGCTGGACGAATTGCACGAATTTGCCAGGGAACAGGGCCTGCCCGAGCGCGCCTTCGACCGCGACCACTATGACGTGCCGCAAAAGCGCTACGACGACCTGGTCGCGGCCGGGGCCGTCCCGCTCCCGGCCACCGAGCTGGTGCGGCGGCTCATAGCCTCGGGGTTGCGCGTGCGGGCCAAGGAACGGCCCGAGCGCCTCGACGCGGTGCTGCTCGCGCGCTGGGACAACTTGGGCCTCAATGACCCGGGCTTGGGCCGCGAACTGCTGGGGTGCTGGAGCCAAGAGCAGCGCGTCTACCACGACAGGGCACACCTGCTGGCGGTCCTGACGGCCCTGGACGCCCTGACGGGCGGGGCCGCCTCCGCGCAGTCACACCTGTCGGTGTATCTGGCGGCTTGGTTCCACGACGCGGTGTACCGCGGCACGGCAACCGATGAAGATGAATCTGCCGCGCTGGCCGCGGCACGCTTACCGGACCAAGGCATCGGCTCATCCGTGGTGGACGAGGTCGTGCGCCTGGTCCTGCTGACCAAGACGCACAAGCCCGCACCCGGCGATGTCGCCGGGGCCCTGCTCTGCGACGCGGACCTGGAGGTCCTGGCCCGTCCGGCGGCCGCCTACCGGCGATACACCGTGGCCGTGCGCCGCGAGTACGCCCACGTGCCTGACGCCGATTTTGCCCGCGGGCGTTCAGCGATCCTGCGCGCATTGCTGGCCGGCGGCTCGCTCTACTCCAGTGACAGGGGCCGGGCGTTGTGGGAAGAAGCCGCTCGGGCCAACCTCGTGGCTGAGCTTAAGGACCTGGAAGCCCTCGCCCCATAGGCTTCGGCTGCCTGGCCCTAAAGCGCAAGGGCTGACACCCAGAGCGCTTCGTGTTTCCTCACGAATCTGGCGGCATCGGCCCAATGCCGGCCATGCCCGTTGGCGAACATCCGGCCCCACGGCTGGACGTCCTTGAGATGGGCGTCGCGAAGAAAGCCGTACATGGCTTCGGTGCGTTCGCCCATGGCCGCCGGCAGCTTGGCGCGCAGATCGGCATCGGCCCTGTAGCCGTTTACGACCAACGTCCGCAACCGCGCCGCGGCCTGGTCCGGATCCTCACCGGAGACAAGAAGGGCAAGCGACTGGGCAGCATAGGCCAGATCCCAGAGACGCGTGCTTGGCCCCGCACCGTCCCAGTCGATGAAGGCCGGGCGGTCCCGGCCAACCAGGTTCCAGGGTGCCAGGTCGTTGTGGCAGATCAGGTCCTCACTGGGTGCCTGGATCAGGGTGGACCAGCAGTCGTCAGTGGATCGCTTGAAGCTTGCGGAGGCGTCATGGATCCGGCGTACCAGGTCCCCTGCTTCTTCCAGGGGTTTCTGCGCCAGGGGCCGGTCGTGGGGCGCTGGGGCACCGGAAACAAATTCCGTAATTTGCCGGCCTTGCCTATCCCGGCCCAATGGCCGTGGGACCTCGGACAGCCCATGCTCACGGAGGTGGGCCATGAACCTGTGAACCGATGGCGTGCTTTCTAGCCAGGGCTTGCGCACTGTGGAACCGACGCGCACCACCTCACCGGCGGCGTTCCCGCCGACCAGCGGCACTTCGATGTGGGTCACGGCTCCATGCTAGCCCGCCGCAAGCAATCCCCCCATGCCTGAAGGCGTAACCGGCGCGCATGGCGGTCCGGGCGTCAGGAGCCCGTTAACGCCGCGAGCCGCCTTCCATGCGGTGTCCCATCCTCCCCGAGGGGGAACGGGACACCGTGGGAAAGCGGCTCACGGTTTAGTGCCAGGTACTGCTAACGCGCGGGGCGTGGTGAAACAGGAGGGATTAGAATCCGCCCATGCCGCCCATGCCACCCATGTCGTCGCCGCCCGGTGCTGCTGCGCCGGCCGGAACCGGCTTGTCAGCGACAACCGCTTCGGTGGTCAGGAAAAGGCCGGCAATGGAAGCGGCGTTCTGCAGGGCAGAGCGCGTAACCTTTACCGGGTCGTTCACGCCGGCGGCGAGGAGGTCCTCGTAGACGCCGGTGGCTGCGTTCAGGCCGTGACCGGCAGGCAGGCCCTTGACCTTGTCGGCGACAACGCCCGGCTCCATGCCGGCGTTGAAGGCGATCTGCTTCAGCGGAGCCTCGATGGCAACGCGGACGATGTTCGCACCGGTTGCTTCGTCGCCGGTCAATTCCAGCTTGGCGAATGCTGCAGCGCCAGCCTGGATGAGGGCCACGCCGCCACCGGCAACGATGCCTTCTTCAACGGCAGCCTTGGCGTTGCGCACTGCATCTTCGATGCGGTGCTTGCGTTCCTTGAGCTCGACCTCGGTAGCGGCACCGGCCTTGATGACTGCAACGCCGCCGGCCAGCTTGGCCAGACGTTCCTGCAGCTTCTCGCGGTCGTAGTCCGAATCGGAGTTCTCGATCTCGGCGCGAATCTGGTTCACGCGACCGGCGATCTCCTCGGCGTCGCCTGCACCCTCGACGATGGTGGTCTCGTCCTTGGTGACAACGACCTTGCGGGCGGAGCCCAGCAGGTCGATGGTGGCGTTTTCGAGCTTCAGGCCGATTTCCTCGGAGATGACCTGGCCACCGGTGAGGATGGCGATGTCGGCCAGCATGGCCTTGCGGCGGTCGCCGAAGCCCGGTGCCTTGACGGCGACGGACTTGAACAGGCCACGGATCTTGTTCACGATCAGGGTGGCAAGGGCTTCGCCCTCGATGTCCTCGGCGATGATCAGCAGCGGCTTGTTCGACTGCATGACCTTCTCAAGGATCGAAACCATGTCCTTGACGTTGGTGATCTTCGAGTTGACGATCAGGATGTACGGATCCTCAAGGACCGTTTCCTGACGCTCGTTGTCGGTGACGAAGTAGGCCGAGATGTAGCCCTTGTCGAAGCGCATGCCCTCGGTGAGCTCAAGCTCGAGACCGAAGGTGTTCGACTCCTCGACGGTGATGACACCTTCCTTGCCGACCTTGTCCAGTGCCTCGGCGATCAGGGCGCCGATTTCGTTGTCGCCGGCGGAGATCGATGCGGTGGCGGCGATCTCTTCCTTGGTTTCGATTTCCTTGGCGGAAGCCAAGAGCTCAACGGTGACGGCCTCGACGGCCTTCTCGATGCCGCGCTTCAGGGACAGCGGGTCGGCGCCGGCGGCAACGTTGCGCAGGCCTTCCTTGACCAGTGCCTGTGCCAGGACGGTTGCGGTGGTGGTGCCGTCGCCTGCGACGTCATCGGTCTTCTTGGCAACTTCCTTGACGAGTTCCGCACCGATCTTCTCGTACGGATCCTCGAGCTCGATCTCCTTGGCAATGGAGACACCGTCGTTGGTGATCGTGGGGGCGCCCCACTTCTTTTCCAGAACGACGTTGCGACCACGCGGGCCAAGGGTGACCTTGACGGCGTCGGCCAGGATGTTCAGGCCGCGCTCAAGGCCGCGGCGTGCTTCCTCGTCAAATGCAATGATTTTGGCCATAGCGGCTTATGTCCTTTCGGGACGTTCATGCGTATCTACGACCTGAGGCAACGCCCGCGACGGACGAAGAATCCACGATGTCATGGGACGATCGCAAAAACTTCTCGCTGCCCTGGTCAAGGACTCACTCAAACACCGCCCCAAGGCTGCATGTATCCGCTCGAAACTCCGATCGAATTAGCAGTCGGGACGTGCGAGTGCTAATACAAATCTTGGCACTCAACCACTCGGAGTGCAAGCTGTGGGTCTTTGCCGTAAGCGTATTGCGGCGCCAGTGCGGCTAGTTGTAGTTGCTTCCCAGCACGATGGCGATATTGCCCGGGATGTTTGCGCTCTGCATGACCGAGGTGATGCCCAAGGCGTCGGCCGCGGCCTCCGCGGTGGCCCGATGGGTCTCGGCGCGGTAGTAGACCGTGGAATAGTTGACTTTCTTGGTCCAGTTCGATGCCGCGACATTGCCGAACCCGGCATCCTGCAACTCCGTGCGCGCCTTGCCGGCAAGGCCGCCGACCTTTGCACCGTTGTAGACGCCCATTGCCATGGAGGTGTCAGCGTCTTCCGCCAGGCCGCTTTCGCTGGCCTCGGTGGAGGAGCTGGCTTCCGTGGATTCGCTAGCCTCGTCCGCCGATTCGCTCTCTGCGGGCGTTTCGCTGGCTTCGTCTGCCGATGTGGACTCTGAGGAGTCCGCGGCGTCCTGGGTGCCCGAGGAGCTGGCGGCAACCGGTGCCGGGTCGGTCGTGGCGCCCGTGAGCTTGGGCAGGACCATGAAGGAGAAAAGTCCCACCACCAGTGCAATCGCCCCAAAGACCATCAGCCAACGCAAGCCGGAACGAGCCCCGCCCACGGATGCGGCGGAAGCCCAGCCGTTTTCGCGGTGCGAGCCGCTACGGTTGCTGAACTCTGGGACGCGATCAAATTCATCGCGCGGATAGTTGGTCATGCCCGTCCTCGGTGATCTGGCTTGCAATGTGGGCACGCGCGGCTGCAGGAATACAAGCGCGGCCGGGCCCCGAAACGCCAGACGTGCGTTGCAATCATGCCTCGGGTCCGAGCCGTTTCGCCGACCGAGCGCGATGCCTCGTCGTTCGTAGTCTACGCAATCGCTTGACCAGCATGGGGTCATGGGCCAGCGCTGCGTCCGTGTCGATGAGTGTGTTCAACAATTGGTAGTAGTTGGTTGGCGAGATGGAAAACAGCTCGGAGATGGCTTGTTCCTTGGCCCCGGCATACTTCCACCACTGGCGTTCCAGCGCGAGAATCCGCTGGGAACGCTCGTCCAGCCCGCTGGATTCGTCGAGCTCAAACTCGAGCTCAAGTGCCTCGGATGACATTGCACTTCCCTCAACTATCCGGTTCCCGGTTTACGGTGAACTACCGGGCAATCTGCCCCAACCGTAACTATTCTAACGTGTTGCCCCCGCAAACCGTTTGCCCTCTCGGCTTGGCATCTGCCCACAATGTATGTCATGGACACCCATGAGACGCCGCTCTTCGAGCTCCCCGAGCCGCAACCCGACGCCACTGTTTTCCCCTTCGGCCAAGGACTCGCCGAGGCGGTGGACGGCGGATTCGTTGCCGCCGACTGGGCAGAGGCGCTTGCCCCGGTGGAGGGAAAGCTGGTGTCCCTCGCCAGGGAACTCGAAGCCAGGCGCGACTTCGGCGAGCGCATCCTGCCCGCACCGCCGAACATCCTGCGCGCCTTCAGCCGCCCGTTGGCCGAGGCCCGGGTGTTGGTCATGGGCCAGGACCCCTACCCCACGCCCGGCCATTCCATGGGGCTGAGCTTTTCCGCCCTGCCACAGGTGCGCCCGTTGCCACGCAGCCTGAAGAACATCTACCTCGAGTTGCACGAGGACACCGGCCTGCCGATCCCGGCACACGGCGACCTCTCCGCCTGGGCAGACCAGGGCGTGATGCTGTTGAACCGGGTGTTGACGGTGGGTGCGGGTGCCGCGGGTTCGCACCGACGGCTTGGCTGGGAGTCCGTCACCGATGCCGCCATGGCGGCGCTGGCGGCACGCGGGGGGCCGCTGGTGGCGATCCTGTGGGGCAAGGACGCCCAGGCGCTGGCGCCGGCGCTGGGCTCGATCCCCATCATTGCCTCGGCCCATCCCTCGCCCCTTTCGGCGCGGCACGGGTTTTTCGGCTCCAGGCCCTTCACCCGGGCAAACGCGCTTTTGGTGCAGGCTGGCGGCGCGCCCATCGACTGGGCACTGCCCCTGGTGGTCCCGCGCGGCTAGCGGCGGCGGATGTTTCGGCGCTCCGCCAGCACCTCGGCACCGATCAGCGGGCGGGCGATGGTGTCGCCGAAGACCACACCCCCGGCAATCGCCATCATGATGGTGAACGCGGTGAACATCTGCACGATGGCCGAGTTCATGTCGTCGACGTCAAAGACGATCCCGTACATGGAACGGAAGATCATCAACCCGGGCAGCAGGAACACGATGGCGGGGGCGGCCAGCACCAGCTGCGGAGCACCCATCTTGTAGGCCACCCAGCGCCCGGCCAGGCCAACGAAGGTCGCCGCGACGGCCGGCGCGGCCCGGTCTCCCACGCCCAGGGCCTGGATCCCCAGCAGGATCAGGTAGCCGAGCAGGGCGATGCCGCCGGTGGGCAGCAGGAGCTTGGGTTCCGATTGCTCGGTGATCGCGCCCATGATGACCGCCGCAACGACCAAGGCCGCCAGCAACCAGCCGGGATAGGAAATCGTGTCGATGACCCGCACGTCCAGCTCCGGGGCGCCCAGTAGCTCGCCGCCGACCAGTGCCGTCATGATCCCCGTCAGGATCGCGGCATAGGTCAGTGCGGCGGAGAAAAACCGTCCGGCGGCGGTGACGGGGAACCCGTTGATGGCATCCTGCAGGGCGGAGACAAACCGGGCCGAGGGCAACAACAGCAGGATGCCGCCGGCGACCACCAACGCCGCGTCCATGGGTGCATTCAGGGCGTGGAAGAGCACCGCGATGGCGGTGACGACAAAGCTTGCGGTGGCAATCGAGAAAAACTCGGGCACACGCCAGCGTGCCGCATACTTGATGATCTGTCCGACAGCCAACGAGGAGACGAAGGCCAGGATCGCCCCGGGCAGGGAGCCGCCGATGAAGATCACGAAGAAGGCAGCAAAGGCACCCGCGGCCGAGCCGATCATCCAGCGCGGGAAGGGCTTGGGCCGACGCGAGATCTCCCGCAGCCGGTCCACCGACTGCTGCCGGGTCACGCCTCCGGAGACGATGTCGGAAACCAGCCGATGCACCTCCGCCAATCCGGCAAAGTTGTTGGTCCAGGAGCGCACCACGCGCAGCATCGAAAACGACTCACCCTCCGGCGGGGAAAAGTTCAGGTGGATCGACTGGTTGGTGATGTCGACGTCCGTGTAGCTGAGCCCGAGGGCCGCGGTCACGGCAATGACGCTGGTTTCCACTTCCAAGGCGCCGGCACCGTAGCGGAACATGGTTTCAGCAAGGTCCAGGGCGAATTCCAGGGTCTTGCGCGCCGAGGCGTCCTGTGCGGCATTGACCTTCGGGTTGGCATAGGGGGTTCCCTTGAGCCGCTCGACGATGTTGAACGCCTGGGTGGGCGGGGTGTCGGAGGCCAGCAAACGCGAAATCATGCGCTTGGCTGCCGGGTTGGCGCGCGGCGGCAGTGCCGGGGCACCCGTGGAGGTGATGCCGACCTGGCCGGTCTTGGCGTTGATGGCGTCCTGGGCCAGTGTGGTGGGCCGCGGCCGCTTCGTGGGCTTGGCAGGCTTGGGCGCCTTAGGCGGCCTGGGGCCCCCGACCCGCTTGGCGGCCGGCCTTCCCGACGGCTTGCCCGCCTGTTTGGGGACGGGCTTCGTGGGCGTCGGCGCGACGGCCGGCGTGCCGGTTGCCGGTTTGCCGGTTGCCGGCGTGTCAAGGTGGGGGAACAGCGGGGAGTTCTTGGCGTGCGCGGCAGCGTCCTTCAGGGCCTGGGCAATATGGGTCATTTCCCCCGCTTCGACACGGCGAATGCTTGAGACCTGCGGGTTGGGATCCTCGCCCGGTGACGCCGGGGCGGTGGCGTCCGGCCCCTTACCTGAAGACACGCTTCCTCCTGTCGTTTGCGCTTGCTTCACCCACCATACCGCCGCCTTATGGCCCATTGATCCACTGGCCACGCAACTCACATTTGACTGATTGGACACAGTGCGACGCCGGACCCCGGGAATATCCGCAAGGATTCCGGAGTTGAGCCACAATGAATGCAAACGCATATAACTCACGGCAGGAGAAACACGGGAAATCATGAGTGAATCCACCACGAATACACAGCAATTCGAGATCGGCATCGAGACCTTCGGCGACATCACCGACGACGCCAATGGCCAACCGCTCCACCCGGCCCAGGTCCTGCGCAACGTGGTCGCCGAGGCCAAGGCCGCCGAGGCCGCCGGACTCGACTTCTTTGGGGTGGGCGAACACCACCGCGACGACTACTCGGTCTCCGCCCCCGAGGTGGTCCTGGGCGCCATCGCCTCGGTGACCGAAAGGATCAAGCTGGGATCCGCCGTAACCGTGCTGAGCTCGGATGACCCGGTGCGCGTCTACGAACGCTTTGCAACCGTCGATGGCCTGTCCAACGGACGTGCAGAGGTCATCCTGGGGCGCGGCTCCTTCATCGAGTCCTTCCCGCTCTTTGGTTACGAGCTTTCCGACTATGAGCTGCTCTTCGAGGAGAAGCTCGCGCTCTTCGCCAAGCTGCGCAAGGGCGAACCTGTCAGCTGGTCCGGCCAGACCCGCTCCGCGCTGCGGAACCAGTCGGTCTACCCGCCGATTGAAAACGGCACCCTGGACGCCTGGGTGGGCGTGGGCGGCAGCCCCGAATCGGTAGTCCGTGCGGCACGGCACGGCCTGCCGCTGTTCCTGGCCATCATTGGCGGACAGCCCATGGCCTTCGAGCCGCTGACCCGGCTCTACAAGCGATCGCTAGAGGAATTCGGACACCAGCCCCAGCGCATCGGTGCGCACTTCCACGGCCTGGTGGCCGACAGCGACCAAGAGGCACTGGACCAGCTGTGGCCGCACTACAAGCTCACCATGGACCGGTTGGGCTCCGAGCGCGGCTGGCCGCCGGCGAGCCGCATGCGTTTCGAGGCCTCGGCGGGCCGCGACGGATCACTGCTGGCCGGCAGCCCGGAGACCGTGGCCCAGAAGATTGTCCGCTTTGCGAACGGGCTTGGCCTTTCGCGTGCCGACATCAAATACTCTGCCGGCTCGTTGCCGCACGAGACCATGATGCGAAGCATCGAATTGCTGGGGACCAAGGTCAAGCCCCTGGTCCTGGAGATGCTCGAGGCAAAGTAGGGGGCCGTGGCTTCCCGCGGAAGCGCGTTCCACGCTTAACAAAAAGAACCCCCGGTTTTCCGGGGGTTCTTTTCCATTGGTGGTTCTTAGCAGACTCGAACTGCTGACCTCTCGCGTGTGAAGCGAGCGCTCTAACCAACTGAGCTAAAGAACCGCGCTGTCTCTCCCAAAGGAGTACCTAGCAAGATTAGCCGAGCACCGCGGTGCACGCCAAATCGACATCAAATCCAACGGCGCTCCCCGACCTGCGACCCGCTCGCCCCACCGGCTGCAAGCCTTCGGTTTTCGCGCCACGCCCGGGCATCAAATACACAGGTGAAATGCTGGCGAACGAACCACTCAGCGAACCCGTCAAAACCACCGGAATCGCGGTGATTTTCGACGCTTGAAACCACGCCGTGCGGAGGATGCTTCGGGGCAACCGGCGCGTCGCCCCCAAGCCGTATTTACAACATGGCTTTCGGCAGGTAATAATTTCACTGTCGACTTCTTCGACGCCCAAACTGGGCCCTACAAGGAAGCTGCCGGGAACCGCCGGCAGCGGTCCCCTACCGGCCAAAGAACCGGCCCGGCGTAATTCCGGGAACCCCTTCTTTCGTTCGCTCTCTTTTTGCTTAGAGGACCGCTCCCAGTGCTTCCCAACATCGAGTATTCCCTGTCTTACTCCGCGCCCACCGGCATCGAACGCGATGCCCTCTCCGCGCTCGCCCTGAACCCTGACGCGCGCTGGCACGAACGCATGGACCATGCCCTGTTCGTGGTCACCGCGCTGCACGAGGGTATCCGGGTTGGCCTGGGAATCGTACACAATTCCGTCACCGCACCGACCCAGGCACCGCGCCCCATGGAGCTTGGTGGCATGTTCGTGCACCCCGCCTATCGCAGGCTGGGCATCCGCCAGCACATGGCCGAATCACGGCTGACCTACGCATTGTCCATGGGCGGCACCCCGATCACCGTGATCGACAACCGCAACCAGGCTTCATGGGGCTACTACGAGCGCTCGTCCCGATGGGCGCGCGAACGCGAATACACCGGCTACTTCACCGGACTGCCCATGACGATCTGGGTATCCACGGAGTCCTCCTGGCACCGCACCGGCATGGGCTTGACCCCGCTGGTCCCGGCCCAGCCGAACACCGTGCTGCCCCAAGGCCTGAACCGGGCAGAGCCGCTTGGTTTTGGCCCCGACCAGGGAAACGCCGTGCCTGCTTAAAGCATGGAGCCCGTTTTGCCCACCCCAAAGGCGTGCAAAACGGGCTCCACTGGGTTGCCGGACCCTATGCTTCCGCCGCTGCCGGACGCATGTCGCCGGTGTCGATGTAGCGCTGGTGCCAGGACAACGACTCTCCGAGCAGGTGCGGTGTGTGCTTGCCGTAGCTGCCCACCTTGGCGCGGTCGAAGTAGTCCTGCAGCATCGGGCGGTATGCCGGTGCCGCGCACTTGTCGATGACCACCTGGGCCCGCTGCTTGGGCGAGAGCCCGCGCAGGTCGGCCAGACCCTGTTCGGTAATCAGGATCATGGTGTCGTGCTCAGTGTGGTCCACGTGGCTGGCCATGGGCACGATGCCGGAGATCTTGCCGCCCTTGGCGACCGACGGTGACATGAACACCGAGAGGTAGCCATTGCGGGCGAAGTCGCCCGAGCCGCCGATGCCGTTCATGACGTGCGAGCCGACCACATTGGTGGAATTCACGTTGCCGTAGATGTCGGCCTCGATCATCCCGTTCAGGGCGATGCAGCCCAGCCGGCGCACGAGCTCGGGGTGGTTGGAGATTTCCTGCGGGCGTAGCAGGATGCGCTCGCGGTAGAAGTCCACGTGCCTGTTGAACTCGTCGATGCCGTCGGAGGACAGAGAGAAGGAGGTTGCCGAGGCGAAGCCCAGGGTCCCGTCCTTGAGGAGGGACAGCATGCCGTCCTGGATGACCTCGGTGTAGGCCTGCAGGCCCTTGTAGCCGCCGCGCGCCAGCCCGGCGAGCACCGCATTGGCGATGTTTCCCACGCCCGATTGCAGCGGCAGCAGCTTGTCGGTCAGGCGCCCTGCCCTGATCTCGTGGTCAAGGAAGTCCAGCAGGTGGTCGGCGATCTGCGTGCTGGTCGCATCGACCGGGGCAAAGGGGCTCAGCCGGTCAGGGGCGTTGGTTTCCACCACGGCGACGATCTTGGCCGGGTCCACGCGCAGGTAGGGCTCGCCAATGCGTTGGTCGGCGGTGGTCATCTCGATGGGCTTGCGGTGCGGCGGCAGCGCGGTGCCGTAGTAGATGTCGTGCATGCCCTCCATGGCGGCGGACTGCTGGCTGTTGACCTCGATGATGACCTTGTCGGCCATGTCCAGCCAGGTCTTGTTGTTGCCCACCGAAGAGGACGGGATCAGGCTGCCATCCTCCTTGATGCCCACCACCTCGATGATCGCCAGGTCGATCTTGCCGTAGAAGCCGAACCAGGCGTGCTGGGCCACGTGGGAGAGGTGGATGTCCATGTATTCCATCTCGCCGTCGTTGATGCGCCGGCGCAGCTCCGGATCAGACATGTAGGGCAGGCGCAGATCCATGCCCCCGGCCCGGGCGAGCACCCCGTCAAGCTCCGGGGCCGTCGAAGCCCCGGTGAGCACGTTGATCTTGAACGGATTCCCCGAGGCCTGTTCCTTTTCCATGAGGGCGGCGAGCGCTCCCGGGACGGTTTTCGGGTAGCCGGCGCCGGTGAAGCCGCTCATGGCCACCGTCATGCCGGGCTTGACCAAGGCCGCGGCCTGTTCGGCCGGCATTCGAAGGTCGAGAAACTTGGGGTATTGGATCCGATCGTGCACGGCTGCCCTTCCTGAAGATGTGTGACACACGTTGCTTCGTGTCATTCGCGCCACTTTAGTCGGTGATCGCGTCACATTTGGGCCACTTTGCGCCTTCGATGCGCCGAACCGTTGGCTGGCTCGGTGAGGCGGTCAGTATTTGCGGTGACTGGCACCCGGCAGCAGACCTTCCGGCTACCCCGGCCGGATCGAGGGGCGCCGGAAATTAATGGGGGTAGTTGGGGATGCCGCGGGGCCGTGGTCATCGCCGACCGGGTCGTTGGTTCGAACATCCCGGCCCGGCTGCCCTCCCCTCTGGTCCGCCACGGGGCCGGACCATCGAAAAGGGTGCACGCGCCAATGGCGGGTGCACCCTTTTTCGCTCGTCATGGGCCCGGACCTGCGGTACCGCGCCACCTATATTCCTAGGTGGCGAGACCATGGTGAAGGCGGTATTGATGAGTGCTTCATGATCTGGTGTCATAATGGTCGGTCATTCACGACAGGGCGGCAGATCGACGGGCGTGCCGCGCTTTATTCACCGCCGGACGCGCCGTGTTCGACGCCGGGAGGCGTCGAACAGTTGGCACATTCCTAGTGGTGCTATTGCATGCACTCCACCTCGATGGAAGGGCATGCCGAATTTCGAACAATCCTCGTTGATCCACCGGTCCACTGACCGGCCAACTCCAACGTGCAATCGACATCCGAAGCGACGTGCAGGGGCCTGCCAGCAAAGATTTCTGGCAGGCGTGCATCATCGAATCGCGCGGCCCGTTTTCGGTTCAGGCTGCAGAGCGTGGGTACGGGGGATTTGCTGTCGCTACCTTCAGCGCTGCATCCGGCCCTGACAAATTCATCCCGGCCCAACTGTCCGTTCCGCCCAAGTGTTTGCACTGCTATACGAGCGGCCGTGCGGAAAATTCCGCTGCTCACGCTCTTCTGGCAAACCTCAAGGGGACCTTTAACTGTCGCATCTTTGTACGAGAAATACAAATCGGCAGGCACATCGTCGTCCAACGCGCGCCCGATCCGTCACTGGGAATCACCATTCCACCTCGGCAAGCAGGAGTGCGCCGTTGGCGGCGTCGCGCTCGATTGCCCCGCCGAGCTGCACCGCCGCCTTCCGGTAGCTCTCGGTTTCCAGGACCTTTGCAATGGCCTTCGCGATCCGGGGTGCGGCTGCGCCGCGCGGAACCGCGATGCCTGCCCCTCGTAGCTTGACCCGGACGGCATTGCCGGATTGGTCACGGCCGTGATGCAAGATCACGAGCGGCAATCCGGCGGCCAGCGCCTTGATCACGGTGCCGTGGCCGCCATGGGTGACCACCATGCTGGCGCGTTGCATCACGTGGTGGTGGGGCGCGGCGGCAACGACGGTGACATTGGCTGGCGCACGGATCTCCTCGGGGTCGATCGCGGGGCCAGTGGTCACCAGTCCGCGCACCGGCAGGCTCCCGAGCGCGTCCACGATTCGTTGCATGCACTGCACATGATTTTGGAAGGTCGAGGACATGGCCACCAGGACCAGCGGCGCCTTTCCGGCGGGCGGGGCCCACGGGGCATTGGAGGTCCACGCCGGGTCATCGAGGATCGGTCCCACATAGCGGGCGTTGGCCGGCAAGTCGGCAGGGAAATCGAAGGCTGACGAGGTGAGAATCAACTGGCGTCTGGCATGGTGCATCTGTTCCCATGTATTGGCCAGCGGGACCAACCGGTACTCGGCGCGCAGTTCGTTCAACGGCGCCAACGCGTAGCGGTCAATCAGCTTGGTGCCGCCGAAAGTCGTCATGCGGTCGCGCAGTACACCCAACGGGCCCCGTGCGGGGGCAAAGCCGGTGCCGACTTGTGGCATGCCCTTGGCCGGAAGCGGGTAGGTATTCGGCAGCAGGACATCGAACGATACCCCTCGCGCCTCCGCCGCAATCATGGCGCCAAAGGCACCGAAACCCGTCAAGACGAGGTCCGGCCGCACCTCGTCGATGGCCGACGCGGTGTCCCGTGCCTGCTGCGGGGCAGGTCCCACAAACATGCTCTTGACCGTGTCTCGGGCCAAGCCCATCGGGGTCCGCGCCGCCCAGTCGCGGATCTCACCGGTTTCGCCATCGGTCCAGGAACGGAAGGTGACTCCTGTTCCGGTTGCCTGCTCCTCCATGGAACCATCGGCGAGCATCACGACACGGTGTCCCCGATCAGCGATCCGGCGGGCCACGCCCAATTCCGGCGGGACCGTGCCGCCGGCGTCCTTGAGTGCGAAAAGGTAGGTGCGGCGCGAGGCTTCCGTGGGGGGTCCTGCGCCCCGGAGTCTGTCAGTGGGATCGCTCATGGCAGCAACGGTACGCCGCGGGCATGACGCGCAACATCCGTGCCAGTACCCGCTTATTTCCTGCTTCGTGCCCTTGGGGAACGCCCGTGGAGATCTCCGCCTGCCACCCGACATCCGCTGTTCGCCGGAGCAGAGTAGGCTTCCGTCCATGACCACCGCCGTCGTTTTCGTCGCCGTGCTTGCCATGCTGGCCCTCTTCCAGGTTGCCCTGGCGCTCGGTGCCCCGTGGGGACGGTTCGCGTGGGGCGGGCAACACCCCGGAACACTGCCGACCGGCTTCCGGATCGCCTCTGCGTTCTCCATCCCGGTCTACGGCTTCATCGCGGTGCTCGCCCTGGACCGTGCCGGGATGCTGGACGTTTTTCCGGAAGGCTTCTCCCGGATTGGCATCTGGGTCGTGTTCGCCTACCTCGCCCTCGGCGTGGTGATGAATGCGATCTCCCGATCCAAGCCGGAACGATATCTCATGACACCGGTGGCACTCGTGCTTGCGGTACTCGCGCTGCTCATCGCGCTTTCACCTGCCGCCGAGAGGCCTTTCGCCGGCATGGTGTTGGACAACGGGAACGGGCCGGTGTTCTGCACGACCGTCATGGAGTCCTACCCGCCGCAATGCGGCGCCGACTCCCCCGCCGTGCTCGGCTGGGACTGGAATTCCGTGGATCACGAGCAGTCGCAGTCGGTACGCTGGGGCGAGTACAGCTTCGAGGGAGTGCGAGAGCGCGACACCATCACTCTCGGCGACGGGGCAGCTCCGTTGCGCTGAGCAGGGCGGGAAGAGCGGGTGCAGCGATGAAGGCCACCAGGTACGGTGGCTGGTTCGCCGGAATCCTGACGGCAGCACTGCTGCTGTCGGGTTGCTCGGCCCCTCAAATGTGGCGGAGCGGGGCGTCCGGTCACCTTCACCCTGACGTATCCGAACCAAGGTGAACCGACGATGTTATCCCTGGACTGAGCACCTGCCGCAACGCTCGAACGCCAGATCCCTCCCGGGGAAAGGTCCGGGAGGGATCTGGCGTTGAATGAACCCCGGTTCGTCCCCCGGGGATCGGGGACGAACCGGGAAACCCCCTAGCCCTTCAGCCTGGCGTTGACCGCGGCGGCATCCGGGTAGGCGGCCTGCGTACCCTTCTTGGTGGCTGCCAGGGCGGCACCCACCGAGGCAAAGGCTGCCGCGTCGGCCAGCGCGTCTCCGGCGGCCAGGCGTGCGGCAAGCCCGCCGGTAAAGGCGTCGCCGGCACCGGTGGTGTCCACCGCGTCCACGCGGGCGGGATGGATGCGGACAATGCGCTTCTGCGCTGCCGCGGTCGAGTCCAGCACCACGGAGCCCTGGGCACCGAGGGTCACCACGGCGCTTGGCAGCCCGCGTGCCACCAGGAGCTCCAGCACCGGCTCCCAGGCCGCGGCCTCGGCGTCGGGATCCGGGATTTGCTCCCCGTCCAGGAACTGCGAGGCCTCGTGCGCGTTGACCAGCAACACATTGGAGAGCCTTGCCAGGCTGGCCGGGATCGGGGCGTACGGGGACAGGTTCAGCAGCACCGTCGCGCCGACGTCGGCACCGGCGCGGGCCGCTGCCTCTACGGTGTCCACACCGACCTCCAGGCACAGGCAGAGCACTGCGGCGCCATCGAAGGCGGAGCCGGCGGCCTCGACGTCGGCCGGGGACAGGGTCCCGTTGGCTCCGGCGGAAATGACGATGCTGTTCTCCCCGTGCGCATCCACGGTGACCACGGCGACCCCGGTCTCCACGCCGTCGGCACGGCGCACCTGGCTGACGTCCACGTTGGCCGCGGCGCAGGAGTCAAGCAGCATCTGCCCGTTGGCGTCCCGGCCCACGGCGCCCACCAGGGACACGTTGCCGCCCAGGCGGCCGGCGGCCACTGCCTGGTTGGCGCTCTTGCCGCCGGGGTTCACGGTGAAGCCTTCGCCGTGCAGGGTCTCCCCCGGGGACGGCAGGCGCTGGGTGTAGATGGTCAGGTCGGCGTTCAGCGAGCCGACCACCACGATCCTGCCGGGCTCTTGCCCCTGGGCTTGGGTCTGCATTTACTTCACCTCTGCGTCGACGGGCTTGGGGATCAGCAACGAGGCGGCGAAGGCCGCCACGGTGATGACCAGGCCGACCACCACCACCGTCACGTAGGAGGCGCGGTCGCCCAGGGACGAGGTTCCCACGAGCACCGCGGGCAACACCAGGAAGCTCAGCCCGGCGCCCAGGTTGAAGGCGCCCGCATTCATGCCCGGCAGGAAGCCGGGGTTGCCCTTGGGCGAAAGCACCACGCCCAGGCCGTTGAGCATGATGTTGGCGGTGCCCGCGTACATGATGCCCAGCATCGCGGTGCCGGCAACCATCATGGGCAGCGAGTCCATGCCGAAGAACACGATCAGCAGCAGCGCGGCGACGGAGCCGATCATGCCGATGCGCAGCACCTTGTTATAGCCCCACACGGGGGCCAGGCGTCCGCTGATGGGCCCGAAGACCCATCCGAGCAACGCGTAGGGGGTGAGGATCAGCAGCGCGGTCTGGGTGGGACCGACCCCGAAGCCGGGGCCCGCTGCCTGCACGTAGGCGGGGACGATGCCGTTGATGACGGCGAAAATGCCGGTCATGGTCAGCACCGTGGTCAGCAGCGGCGCCCAGGTGGCGCGCTGGCGCAGGTGCTCGAGCTGCACCATGGGCTCGGCCACGCGCTTCTCGGTGGCCCAGAAGCCGTAGAAGGCGGCGGCGGCCAGGGCCAGCAGCACCAGCGAGGTGATCACGGTGGCCGGGTCGATGCCGCTGACCAGTTTGGCGGCCTCGTTCAGGGCGGTCAGCAGGGCGCCGACGGCAACGACGATGAAGAACACGCCGAGCCAGTCCATCTTGGTGCCGGCTTGCGGCTTGGACTCGCGCGTCAGCAGCGCCACGGCAGCCGCTGCAAGGACGGCCAGCACCACCATGAACCAGAAGATGGAACGGAATCCATGGTTCTCGGCCAGGTAGCCGCCGAGGAAGGAATCGACGCCGGCGACCCCGCCGTTGACGGCAAGGATCAGGCCCATGAGGGTGCCGTAGCGGCGCGGGTTGGGCACCGCGCTTCGCAGCATCAACAGGCAGAGCGGAACCGTGGGACCGGAGATGCCCTGGATGATGCGGCCAACGAAGAGCCATTCGATGTTCGGGGCCAGGGCCGCGACGACGGAGCCGACGGCGGTCAGCAGCATCATGATGACCAGGATGCGCTTGCGGCCCACCACGTCGGAAAGGCGGGGCAGGAAGAGGGAGAACAGCGCGGCGGTCGTGAAGAACCAAGTCTGGGACAGGCCGATGGCCGCCTGGTCGGTTCCCAGCTCCTCGCCCATGGTGACCAGCGCAGGGCTGAGCATGGAGGCGTTGAGCTGGAACGCCACGCAGGCGGTGAGCAGGGCGGCGGTCAGCGCCGCGGCGCCGCCGCGGGTGCCGGTGGCTTTTTCGGTCAGGGTGCTCATGCGCTTGCGAGCTCAACGTCGCCGATGCGCACCAGCGCGTCGGTCACCAGGTTCCAGAAGCGCTCGTGGTCAAGGTCCACGGCGACGGAGGTGTGGCAGTCGGCGGGGGCCGGGGCACGGAAGTCGGCCACCGTCATGCCCAGGGTCAAGGTGCCCGTCAGTTCGATGTTCACCGGCACCTTGCGGGTGGTGACGATGGTCGGGTCGATGACGTACGCCACGGCGCAGGGGTCGTGGACCGGCGGGAAGTCGAAGCCCTGGGCGTCCTTGTAGGTTGCCTTGAAGAAGTCCATGAGTTCGCGCACGAACTTTGCCGGACCGGTGCCCACTGCCTCGATCTGGGCGACGACCTCGTCGGTGGCCAGTGCCTGGTGGGTCAGGTCGAGTCCGACCATGACGACAGGCCACTTCTCGTTGAAGACGATGTGCGCGGCCTCGGGGTCGATGATGATGTTGAATTCGGCCACGGCGCTCCAGTTGCCCACGTGGTAGCCGCCGCCCATCAGCACGACTTCCTTCACGCGATCGACGATGCGCGGCTCCTTGCGGGCGGCCATGGCGATGTTGGTCAGTCCGCCGGTGGGTACCAGGGTGACGGTGCCCGGCTCGTGGGCCATGATGGTGTCGATGATCAGGTCAACGGCGTGGCGGGGGTCCAGCTCGATGGCGGATTCGGGCTGGAGGGGGCCGTCCATGCCGGATTCGCCGTGGATGTCGGGCGCGTTTTCGATGGTGCGCACCAGCGGGCGGTCGCAGCCGGCGGCGAAGGGAACCCCGGTGATCCCGGCGATGGTCCCGGTCGCGAGTGCGTTCTTGGTGACCTTGGCCAGGGTCTGGTTGCCGACCACGGTGGTGACGGCAAGCAGCTCGATCGCGGGGCTGCCGTGTGCCAGCAGGATCGCAACGGCGTCGTCGTGCCCGGGATCGCAGTCGAGGATGATCTTCCGCGGTTCGGTTGAAGCGAGGGGTGCGCCCATGGTTTTCTCCACATCTTCGGGGATAACTTACCGGGGTTTGCGGCCGCGGAAAGGAAATGCTGTTTCCCCGAAATTCTGGCACCCTGGGGCAGCTTACGTCAAACGCTTAACTACGACCGCGGATATGCCCTAGTCAAACGCTTGACTTTCGACGGGTCCCGACTGCTGCTGCTCGACTAAGATTAAGGTCATGCATTCGACCCAAAAGCCGCGCGCCACGGCAATCAACCGGCGACGGGTCACGGCCGCCATGGTGGCAGAACGCGCGGGGGTCTCAACGGCCACGGTTTCCCTGGTTGCCAATGGCAAGGCCAGCGGCCGGGTATCGCCTGGGAACGAGGCCAAGGTCCGCGAGGCCATCCGGGAACTTGGCTACGTGGTCGACGGGATCGGCAGTTCGCTGGCCAGGGGTGTGAGCAACACCGTCATCATGGTGGCGCCCGACATCTCCAACCCTTTCTTTGCCACGGTTATTGCCGGGGTCCGCGCCGCGCTCGGCTCCGAATTCCAACTGCTGCTCTCGGTCACCGATGCCGGCCAGCTGCCCAGCGCCGATGACACTCGCCGCCTGCTGGGCCTGCGCCCGGCCGGTCTCCTGGTTGACGCCCCGGACCCCTCCTTCCTCGAGGAACTTTCGGCGCCAGGTCCCCTGGTGCTGCTTGATGCCCCGGGACTCGGGCCCGAGGTCCCGGCCGTGAACCTCGATGTCGCCCAGGGCGGACGGCTCCTGGCCGAGCACTTGGCCGCCACCGGCCACAAGAAGGTGGCCTACATCGACGGCACCACTGGAACCACCACCTTTGAGGTTCGCCGCATCGCCTTCCTCGAGGCCGCGGGCGCCCTGGGCATGGAAGTCCCCGAGGGAGCGCGGATCGCCGCGACCATCAATGTCGGCCTGGCCGCCAATGCCTTCGCCGAGGCCTGGCCGCAGTGGAAAAAGCTGGGGGTGAGCGCGGTGGTCTGCGCAACCGACACCCACGCCTATGGCGTGCTGCAGGAAGCGCGGGCCGCCGGCATCTCGATTCCCGGCGAACTCGCGGTGACAGGCTTTGATGACCTGCCCTATTCGACCACCAGCTCCCCCGGCCTGACCAGCGTCAACCTGCCCGGCGAACTGCTGGGCCGGCGGGCCGCCGAACAGTTGCTGCGCCTCATCGCGGGCGAGGACCTGGAGACCCAACAAGTCACCCTGGAGAGCACGCTCATGGTCCGTGGATCGACCGTCCAGGGCTGACGCTTTCCTCAGGAAGCTGGCACCCTGCGCAACTGGACCCGGGTTCCAGCCGCCGCGTCGTGCGGTCCACGTCCGGTGACAAACACCAGCACGATGTAGAGAAGCGCCGCGACCGTTACCGCGTTCAGTCCCACGAAGACCCATGCCGGCGGCGTTGCCTCATAGCCTTCGCGGTAGTACACGTACATCATTTGCCACACGAAAAAGTGGGCGCCTTCCCACGGCAGCAACTTCACGATGGTTCTCAACAGGATTTTCGTGCGGTTCGGCGCCGCACCGTCTGCGGCCCTCACCTCCAACCCCAGCTTGCGCTTGCCCCAGGTCGCATGGTGCGGCCCGGACTCGGTCCTGTACAGGTAGACGCCGACTACGAACGTGAGAAGCAAAAAATAGACCAACTGACTGCCGAGCGGGCCAATGGTTCCCAAGGTGTCGGGCAGTTCCCCGCGGATCAGGAAAACGACAGTTGAAACCACGCCGAGAACGATCATCCAAGCCAAGATGATCACGTAGTCAAGCCCCAGGGCGGCCAAGCGCCGCGTCCGCTCACGCATGGAGCCAGCCTAACTGGCCCGGTATTTCTTGCCAACGGTGCCAATGTCGCTGGACAGGGCCTCGGAATCGCCAGCAGCCGAGAGGACTCACAACACCGAACCGCCGTGGGACCGACTGTGCCAAGATAGGCTTCGTCATGTTGCTGCCCCCCATTTTCCTTGTGGAAGGACCCTCATGAAGTTCACCGGCCTGAGCGCTTTTCCCTTGACGCCACTCACCGCCACCGGCATTGACGAGCGCGCCTTCGAATCCATAATTGGCCGACTCGCGTCCGCAGGTGTCGATTCGATCGGCGCCCTCGGTTCCACCGGCAGCTATGCCTATCTCGACCGGAGCGAGCGGGCCCGCGCGGCATCCCTGGCCGTTCAGTGCGCCGGCGGCGTCCCGGTGATCGTCGGTGTTGGCGCGCTGGGCACCAGGGAGGTGCTGCGCAATGTGGAAGATGCCCAGAGCGCCGGAGCGGACGCCGTGTTGCTGGCGCCGATGACGTACCAGCCGCTCAGCGAGGACGAGGTGTTCGGGCTGTATGAGGATGTCTCGGCGAACCTTTCGGTGCCCTTGGTTGTCTACGACAACCCCGGCACCACACGCGTGAATTTCAGCGATGAGCTGCACGGCCGAATTGCGCAGCTGAAGGGCGTCGCATCCATCAAGATTCCACCTGTGTCTGCCAATCCGGCCGAAGCTGCGGAACGTGTCGCTGCCCTCCGGGCGCTGGTGCCCGGGCATGTAACCATCGGCGTCAGCGGTGACGGCGCGGCCGCCAATGGACTACTGGCCGGATGCGACGCCTGGTACAGCGTGATGGCGGGGATCCTGCCGGAGCATTGCCTGGCGATCATGCGCGCCGGCACTTCCGGCGACGTGGAAAAGGCGCGATCGCTGTCGACGGCCATGGAACCCCTGTGGGCGCAGATGGCCCGATACGGGAGTTTCCGGGTCGCTTCGGCAGTGGCCGAGGATCTCGGATTGGTGAAGCCGGGAAACCTGCCCCTGCCGGTAAGAAGCCTGGACGCCGATGGGCGCCTCGCGGTGCGGAGCGCCCTGAATGAAATTGGGATTACCACTCTGGCCTGACGAGCGGCCCTTGCTCCGGATCATGTGAATCCAACTGTGCGCGAAAGCCGTTTGGCCACGTCCCACGGAGGCGCCCGCACCATGGGACGAGGCCGGGATCGATATCGGTCTCCCGCTCGGCGATGGATCCTCGGCGGTTGGCCGCCACAGCCAATCGGGAATGCGGGGTTCATGCCTGGCGGGAAGTTGACTGAGTTGCTTTTCCGGACACGCGGCCGGCTTCGTCTGGGCGGGGCCTGCCCAACTCTTCCTTGTCCTTGGGGTTTCCGGCTTTGAGCCCGGGCGGAGCCCGCGGCCCTGCAGCTCGAGACGCATGGGGCCCTGCACGTCCTGGACTCGGGCCGGGACTGCGGAGCATTCCTGGTGGTGCAGGCGTGGACAGAGCCGGATGAATAGCAGCAGCCGCGCCGCGCCCCCACCCTCTACGTGCAGGATGGCACGGACCTGGCTGGCGGCGGCTACATGCTGTGGGTGTGGACTCCGGAGAAATCCGGATCAGCACCGAATTGCCGCACACCGAACGGGCTCACCGGCGTCGAGGTGCTGGGCCGCCGGTCCGCCGGTTCCTACTCGCCGGGCCCTTGGGCGGCGGCGTCGTCGTCAGTGTCGGTGTCGACCGGCTGCACCGATGCCTCCGGGATCCACACAATGTCCCCGTGCTCGGCATTGGCCCCCCGCGCCAGGACGAACAGCATGGAAGACAAGCGGTTCAGATAGCGGGCGGTCAACGGATTGACCGCATCCGGATACTCCTCGAGGGCGATCCAGACCGCCCGCTCGGCGCGCCGGACCACGGCCCGGGACATATACAGCAGCGCCGCCCCTGCAGTGCCGCCGGGGAGCACTGTGCCGCTGACGTCCTCGGAATCCGCGTCGAAATGCTGCGTGGCACGTTCCAGCCGGTCGATATGCCCCTGGACCATCCTTGCCCGCGCCGGCTCCTGTCGGGATAACGGGACAGAGAGGTCCGCCGCAAGATCGAAAAGATCGTTCTGCACGCTCACCAGCATGGATGTCAGGTTGATTGGCAGACCGCCCATGGCAACGGCGACGCTGATGGAGGCGTTGGCTTCATCGCACTCCGCAAAGGCGACAACCCTTGCGTCTCGCTTGGCCACGCGACCGTGGCCGCCGAATTCGGTGTGTCCGTCGTCTCCATTCCGGGTGTAGCCGGCGGGCTCCGGTGCTAGGGATTCTTCGCGCTCACTCATGTCTGCAACCATACTGACGAAGGCCATGCGGCGAACAACTAGCCATCCTCCCGGACGGCGGACCGCACAATGACCCGGCATTGGCCGCCAGTTGGTGAGGAGTTCGATGAAACATCATTCAAGCGACCAAAACCTGGAGGAGCGGGTGGGGGAACCCGCATCATTGCCGCCGACCCAGGGCTGGGCGAGCGTTGACAAGACGGTCTTCGGCGTCTCAGCCGGACTCATTGTGGTGCTCATTCTGCTCGGCGTGTTCTTCACGGATGCCGTCGGGGACAGCGCAGCGGCGGCCCTGTCCTGGATCACCAATACTTTCGGCTGGCTGTTCATCCTGGGTGCCTCCGGATTCGTCGTCTTTTCCCTGGTTCTGGCCTTCGGCCGCTACGGACGGATCCCGCTTTCCAATGAAGGCGAAGCGACAGAATTCAGCACCCTCTCCTGGGTCGCCATGATGTTCAGCGCCGGCATGGGGATCGGGTTGATGTTCTACGGCGTGTACGAACCCGTCACCCATCTGGCTTCCCCGCCGCCCTTTGTCGACGTCGCGCCCGGCAGCCCGGAGGCCGCCAGCACTGCCATGGCCTACACGATGTTCCACTGGGGTCTGCATCCTTGGGCGATTTATTCCGTCGTCGGGCTGGCGCTGGCCTATTCCACCTACCGGATGGGCCGCGGCAACCTGATGAGCGCCCCGTTCCAGTCCCTGTTCGGCAAGGAACGCATCGAAAAGAGGGGCTGGGGCAAGCCCATCGACATCCTGGCCATCATCTGCACCAAATTCGGTACCGCCACCTCGCTCGGTCTCGGGTCGCTGCAAATCGCAGCGGGCCTCGCGCTGCTGCGCACCGGCGAGTTCGAGGAAGACCCCTCGGCCGCGGTGCCGATCATCGTGATCTGCGTGCTGACGGTCGGCGTGGTGCTCTCCGCCGCCAGCGGCATCTCCAAGGGCATTAAATGGCTGAGCAACACCAATATGGTCCTGGCCGGAGTCCTGTTGGTGTTCGTTTTCGTGGCCGGCCCCACGCTCTTCATCCTGGATCTGCTGCCCTCTGCCATCGGTGCCTACCTGACCGAGCTGGTCCCGATGAGTTTCCATTCGGCCGTCTTCGGCGGCAGTGACTGGCTGGCCAGCTGGACCATCTTCTACTGGGCCTGGTGGATCTCCTGGACCCCGTTTGTCGGCACTTTCATCGCCCGGATTTCCCGCGGTCGCACCATCCGGGAATTCGTCCTGGGCGTGCTGCTGGTGCCCACCGCCGTCAGCATGGTGTGGTTTGTCATCTTCGGCGGGGCCGGCATAAACCTGCAGCTGAACGGCGTGGACATCGCCGGCACCGGCAGCGAGGCGGCGGGGTTCTTCGCAGCCCTGCAGAACTATCCGTTCTTCATCGGGGCGGCGTTGGTGGTCATGGTTCTGACCGCCGTCTTCTTCATCAGCGGCGCCGACGCCGGCGCCCTGGTGCTGGGGACTTTGTCCACACGCGGCAGCAAGCACCCCTGGAAGCCGCTGGTGATCTTCTGGGCCGTCCTCACCGGCGCGGTGGCCGCGGTCCTGCTGGCCGTCGGCGGGCTCGCTGCCCTGCAGACTTTCACCATCCTGGCCGCCAGCCCGTTTGTGCTGATCATCATCGGGCTCTGCGTGGCACTGTACGCTGACCTGCGCCGAGACCCGCTGCGCCAGCGCCGGCCCGGCCCGGTTCGCGGAGCGACGGGGCTGCAGGCAGCCGTCCCCTTCAGCGAGGCGGCCATGGCCGAGGCCGAGGCCGAAGAAGGTGCCGACCCCGCCGACGACGGAAGCGGGACAAAAGAAACACCTACGCCGCCCGCCGGTGGGAGCGAATTTGGGCCGGATTTGCCCAAGACGCCCCGTTGAATCTCTTCCGACTCCGGTGAAGTCGCGCTTGGGAGCCGCGGTGCCGAATTGCTTCTCCGCCGGCCCGGTCCAGAATCGTCGATCCACGCGCGCTTTGGTCTCAAAGTTGGCGCAGTACCTGCGGTAGTCGTCCGTCCAGGGCAGCTGTTCGGACCAGGGCAGCGAGAGTGACTCGGCCCGATACCGGTGGAAGTGCGAGGCCTCGTCGCATTCCAGGAACAGGCCCTCGTCATCGGCCAAGTCCCAGTCGCCGGCGGTGAAAACCCCACTGGCTTCTTCCAGTCCGCCGAGCTCTCGGAACAACTGCTCGAAGCCCTGCTGCCGGGCTTCCTCCAAAACGGCGGTTGTGGCTCGCGCGAAGCCCCGGTCTTTGGTTTTGCGGAGCGGAATGCCTGCATCCAGAAGGGACGCTTCGAATAATGTTGCCTTGGAATCCTTTCCCGCACGCTCATCCTAGATCGCTCGCACCTGGTAATAGCGGAGGCTCGAGGCGCCTAAGGCTCCTAACGCACCTGCCGCTTCGGGGCGAGAACATACAGGGTGGTGAACAATGCGCCGAGCACCCCGAACGGCAAGGCAATCCACAGCAACTGGTCGGCTGGGGTGATAAAGGCGTTTTCGGTGGTTCCCCACAGGGCCGCGGCCACGGAGTAGGCCGACAAGGCGAAGCACAGGATGGACAGCACGAGCCAGCGCCGGCGAGGGCCCCGCTCCTTGCGGACGTTCGGCGCGGCTTGTGCTGCTGGGATCGGGTCCAAGGAAGTCTCGTTTCTGTTTGGTGGGCATCAGTTGCGAGGATTGCAACGGGGTCCGTAGCGCCGGCCGAGGAACTTGGAGCGTTCGCCGGCGGTGGTGGACGGGTCGCGCGCATCCAGCCGTTTCAGATAGATTCGACCGACGATGAGTGAAACGAGGAACGTGGCTACAACGAAGGCACCTGCCCATACAAAGGACCCGACGGCCGCTTCGGTATCGAGTACCACCGAGAACCCGGCCAGGGCGGCGGCCACGGCGGCGGCGCCACATGCCGAAGCAAATGCCTGCTCCCGGATGGTGACAGGTGAACATTTCGCGGACTGGATGGCCATGGCGGTGATTGCCCCGGCCCCGGCAACGAGGCCGTAAAAGAGGCCCGCCACGGCACCGAAAAGCGTCCAGGTCGACATGATGCTCAGGTCGGCACTCAACAGTTCGCTGTCCCAAAGTCCAGGCTCGGCCAAGTAGGGCGACACTGTCAGCACCCCACTCAGCGCCCCGCCGATCAACGCGCCGGACAAGGCCGCCAGTGCGAATACCGGCGCTATCAGTGTGGAGATGGATCGCGCGGAAGAATGTCCCATGACCTCATCGTATGCATAAAGCAGGATGAGAGAAGCACCTGTGCTTGCAAAGCGCCGCTGCCAGGACGTAGCTGTTCGTTAGCGCCTGCTCATGGTTGACCTGTTTACCAATAAACAAATCTTATCGGTTGTTTAATTGAAATACGATAGGTTATCGGCTGTTTGAAATTGCTGGGGGAGCGGCCGTAGTTTCGTCTTAGTCTCGGTGCGGTCGCCTCCGAAAATCACTATCCGAAGTCCGGGATACGGACCGCCCTTCGCCCACGGCACACTTACCCAACCGAGGATCTGGGCAGGGCCGTCGACGCTGCTCGGGTTGGTCAAGGAATTGCACATACGCAGCCCGCAACTGCCTGATAAGCAACACAGCTTGAGGATTCCCGCCGATGACTGAGATCCACATGTACTTCAACTAAAAAAGGTGGCGCCGCCGGAAAGCTCCCTATATGATCTGTCGAACAACTGGATCATTATCGGGGGAATATTGAGAAAAGCGCTTGCCACCCTGGCCTTGTCCGGGCTTTTGCTGTCCGGATTTACCGTTCCCCCTGCACCTCCGGCGTCCGCGGTGCCCCTCGGCCCGTCATCCGAGCAGGTCGACACCGATCACCAGATCAGCAACCTGACACTGCGGATCGCCAACGACCCGCGGCTTCTGGCCATCGGCTACACCAACGATATCGCCCATGGCGGCGCCACGGTCACCGCCAACGCCACGGCCCCGGGCGCCGAGAGGATCGAATACTTCTGGGTACCCGCCGGGCACGATGCCCCGACCCCAGACGCCCTGGACATGGGTGCGGTCATGACCCTTGACAGCGGGCTGTGGTTCGACAGGGCGCCGGTGACTATCTGGGCTCGGGCAACCTGGCCGGACGGGGAGATCCGGGAAAGCTCCACCCGGCTGGACACCGGCTACGTATCCGGCCAGGCGGCAACATTCAAGGCACCGGCATCGATCCGACCAGGAACCATGATTTCCGGTGACATCATCCAACTCGGCCCCCTGGCTAAGGCCGCCGCCGAACAAGGACATGTTTCGATCGTTTGGCGGGCCCAGTCGAAGGCAAACCAGGGGAGGCTGTGGAACCAGGCGGCCAAGTTTGGCATGGGCCCCTTGGCCATCCAGCCCTCGTGGCGGGGAACCAGCCTGATCCTTCAAGTCTCCATCGAGTCGCCCGAGGGATGGAACATTGAGAGCTCGAGCATCCGCATCCCAATCGAGGATGTCGACCCGGCCCCGGTCAAGGTCAGCCTGCCGCCTTTCGCCATGGGCCTCCACCGATCCTTTGGCGCCAAGATCACCAATCTCCCCGCGGGCTCCATCCAGGAAGTACAGTGGATCCACAACGGCAAGATCGCCCGCGACTTCACCGCCCATTTTGGACCCCATTTCGCTCCCGAAACGAACCTTCCCGGCGACACCCTGCAGGTCAAGGTTCGGTCGGTCTTTCCGGACGGGACAATCACGGCCCCGGCCGTGTCAAACAAGGTGGTGCTCTCCACTCCGGCGTTCAAGGCCCCGCCGACAACCTTGGTGGGATCCCCCTTGGTCGGGCAGAAACTCACCGCCGTGCGGGGCGAAGGCTACGTGCCCCCGAAGGTCAAGGTCACCCGCCAATGGCTGCGCGATGGCAAGGCCATCCCCGGGGCCACCGGAACCACCTACAAGCTTGGGCCGGCCGACGGCAACAAGAAGATCAGCGTCACCACCAGCTACAAGCCGTTCGACCGGGCCGCGGTGTCCTCCACGTCGCGGGCCACCGCAAAGGTCAAGCTGCTGCTCATGCGCATCGGAGTGGTGGAAACCGCCGGCACCGCGAAGCCCGGCAGGACACTCTCGGCGCGAACCGCCCACTGGCAGAAAGGTGCCGCCTTCGAGTACCAATGGTTGCGCGCCGGAAAGCCCATCAAGGGCGCCACCAAACCCAAATACACAGTGACCAAGACGGATGCCGGCAAACGAATCGCCCTGAGAGCCACGGCGACCCTCCCGGGCTACAAGACGGTCGTGAAGTCCAGCCACTCAAAACTGGTGGCCAAAAGGTAGGAATGCGGACGGTTTGCTCCGGCCGCGGCCAGTGCTTACACTTCCGGGATCACACCCGCAGCAACCGATGGATTTGCCATGGCCCAGGATTACGACGAAGTCCGCCCAGACGTAGCAGAGGTCTCGGACCAGGTCCTGAAGGACGTTCAGAAGATGGATGCCCCCCACGGCCAAGAGCGTCACCGCCGAACTGGATGAAACCGACCTTTCCGAGGGTGCGGAGCTTCCCGGTGCCATCGTGCTCGACGAACTGGTCGTCGAGGTGGTCCCCCAAAGCTGACGACGGCCGACAGGCCAACTCAAGATAAGCACCTGAATTCCGCTGACAGATCGTAACTGTCTTTGACTGGTATCGTTCCGACAGCGGGACAATACTGGCTGGCCGCATAGACACAAAATTAGAGCAGGAGTTCTCCCAGTGATAGGGGTGCCGGTGCAGGGTGCTGGCTTACCCGAGGGATCGGTTGAGTGCGAGTACCGCAGAATCGTTCAGCTCACCACCATGAGCTCAACGTTGTCGGCCGGGTGCGAGTCCGCAAAACGGCCTCGACTCACCACCATTTTTGTGGACGTCCATTTTCAATCTGGACAGTTTCTGGCCTATTGGGGGCGGTCTCGGCGCCGATGGACTGTTTGACAGCAAACAGAAGAACCGTTACTTCCCTTTCTTTGTAAGGAAAATAACGGTTCTCAGTGGAGCCCCCTGCCGGATTCGAACCGGCGACCCCCTGTTTACAAGACAGGTGCTCTGGCCAACTGAGCTAAGGGGGCGGACTGCCCGGGGTCGATAAATCATGACCCAAGTGCAGGAACTAGCGTAGCCGACAATGCCCCGCAGCAGGAAACGGGATGCCGACCGCCCATCGAACCGGTGCCCGGGGTTGGGCGGTTCACCAGCATGTGGTTAACCGTCCAACCCCGGCAAAGGTCCGGTGTATGGCTTTTTACTTGTTGGCAGCGATTGCTGCGTTGACGACGGAAACGAAGTCCGGCTCGGCGTTCGCATCCCAGTACTTGCCCTGGATGAAGACGCTCGGGGTTCCGCCGATGGAATCCACGCGGGAAGCCTCGTCGGTGAACTTCACGAACGAACGGAAGGTCCCGTCTTCGATGCAGCTGGAGACATCCGCGCCGTTGTCCTTGGCGAGCTGGGCCAGTTCCGCATTCTTCATTTCACCCTGTGCATGGTGGGCGAACAGGCCCTTGGCGAACGGCAGGTACGAGGCCGGGGCTTGGTCCGCTACGCAGGCAAGCGCGTTGGCGCCACGTGAAGAGTAGTTGGTCGGCGATCCGCCATCGAGGTACGCCACGTTGCGGTACTCGACCTGCACGTCGCCGGCTGCAAGCCAGGTGCTGATCTGGTCGGCATACTGCTCTTCGAAGCTGGCACAGTGCACGCAGTTAACGTCCACGTAGATCAACAAGTTGACCGGCTCGCCCTTGGGAGCGGCTTCCGCATCGCGCGGCGCAGGAGCCTTCGCCTCGGTCGGCTTGGTGCCGGCCTGGGTGACGTCCACCGTCAAACCGGAGGTGCCGGCCACGGTCGTATCCGAGGTGAGCGTAATGCCACCGGCTTCATTGCCGCCCTTGGGCACGGCACCGGAATCGGCTACCTTGCCGGCGTTGTTCTGCAGGACGATGCCAACGATCAACGCAATCACGGCGAGCACGGCCACCAGCACGCCAAGTTTGATAAACAGTGACTTGCGCTTGTCAGCGGCTTCCTGGGCGACACGCATGGACTGTGCCTGCTCTCGCGCGCTTGCTGTCCGTTCGGCCTTGCTCGGCCGCTGGCTATTGGATGCCATAGGTCAAAACGTCCTTTAAGTTTGGTTTGGTACTCCCCCGACCCAACCAGTTTAGGGTAAGTCGGCGGCGTAGCTTAGCGCCATGGTGTCGCTTACATCACGAGCTTCCCCTAAGCTCAACATTAATCTTGAGCAAGAAATGGAGGGTCAACATGCAAGCGGATTTCGAAATTGAACATGCATCCGGTAGCGACAAACCAAGCTACGACTTCATCGTGGTGGCCAATCGACTGCCGGTGGACCGCGTACAGGGCGAAGACGGCGAGCTGTCGTGGCGGCGTTCCCCCGGAGGGCTGGTGACGGCAATTGCTCCGGTCATGCAGGAATCAGACGGAGCCTGGGTTGGCTGGCACGGAGCCACCGACGAAGAACTGGAACCCTTTGAAAACGACGGAATCCACTTGATCCCCGTTCCGCTTGAAGAGTGCGATCTGGAGTTGTATTACGAGGGGTTCTCCAACTCAACGCTCTGGCCGCTGTACCACGATGTCATCGTGCCCCCTGAATTCCACCGTACGTGGTGGGACAACTACAAGAAGGTCAACAAGCGCTTCGCCGAAGCCACCGCAAGCGTCGCCAAGCCGGGCGCCACGGTATGGGTACAGGATTACCAATTGCAGCTGGTGCCCAAGCTACTGCGTGAGGCCCGTCCGGACTTGCGCATCGGGTTCTTCAACCACATTCCTTTCCCGTCCCCCGGAATCTTCTCCCAGCTGCCCTGGCGCAGGCAGATCCTCGAGGGTCTGGCAGGAGCCGACGTGGTGGGCTTCCAACGGACCGCCGATGCCAGCAACTTCCTGCGCTGCATGCGCCGCTTCACCGACCGCACCGTCAAGGGCTCCTTGGCGATCCCGCCGGCATCGCCCGGGGAGAGCGGATCCACCGGCAACATCTGTCGTGCCGAAGCGCACCCCATCTCCATCGACACCCAGCAGGTAGCCGAGCTGGCGCACGATCCCGAGATCATGGCTCGGGCAAAACAGATCCGACAAGAACTGGGCAACCCGAAGACCATCATGCTGGGGGTTGACCGGCTCGACTACACCAAGGGCATCCGGCACCGACTCAAGGCCTATGGCGAGCTTTTGGCCGACGGAGAGATCCACGTCGGCGAGGCCTGCATGGTGCAGGTCGCGAGCCCCAGCCGCGAGAATGTCGAGCGCTACCAGCAGCTCAAGGACCAGGTTGAGCTCATGGTCGGCAACCTCAACGGCGAGCACGACACCATGGAACATACAGCAATCCGTTACCTGCACCATTCCTACCCGCTGCGGGAAATGATTGCCCTCTACCTGGCGGCGGACATCATGCTGGTGACCTCGCTGCGTGACGGAATGAACTTGGTGGCCAAGGAATTCGTGGCTGCACACACCGATGACACCGGGATGCTGGTGCTTTCCGAATTCACCGGTGCCGCCGACCAACTCACCCAGGCCGTCCTGGTGAACCCCCACGACATCGACGGGATGAAATCCGGGATCATGCGCGCGTTGCGCATGGATCCGCAGGACTCGGCCCGGCGGATGCGACGCATGCGTCGTCATCTGCGCGACCACGATGTGGCCACGTGGTCCCAGACGTTCCTTTCCTCGCTGGCCCAGCCTTTGCCGGTTGACACCCTGGTCTAGGCCGATTCGTGTTGCGGCGCGGATGCAAAGGGGGAAGATCGTCCCCCTTTGCATCCGCGCATGACATTTTGATGTTTGGTCTAGGGTCGAGCCGGTGACCTGCCTTGACCCAAGTTTCCGCTTTTACCCGCCCCGAACGCCTGAAGGATCCACCGGACACCCATGAGCCCCATTTCCCCTGACCTCGCCGATGCCATTGAAGCCCTGGTCGACACCCCAATCCTGCTCGTAGCCGTGGACTTCGACGGAACCATGGCCCCTTTGGTGGACCGTCCCGAGGACGCGCGCCCGTTGCCGGCAGCTTCCGAGGCACTGGCCAACCTGGCCGCCCTGGAAAACACCGTGACCGCCGTGATCTCGGGCCGCGACTTGGCAGCGCTGAGGACCGTCGGCAGCCCGCCCGAACAAACACTGCTGGTGGGCAGCCACGGCACCGAGCGCTGGGCACCTGCCGCCTTTGACGCCGAAGACGAACACATCGACCTCAGTCCCGCACAGACCTCGGCGCTGGCCAAGGCCACCGAAATCCTTGAAGCCGTCTCCTCTGCCCACCAGGGAACCATGCTTGAATACAAGCCCGCCTCGATCGTTCTGCATGTGCGGCAGGCCGACCCGGAAGTCGCGGCCAGGGCGTTGCGGGCCGCCCACGAGCAATTGGACGACATCGAGAACCTGCAGGCGTTGGACGGCAAGGCCGTGCTGGAAGCTAGCGTGCTGGTGGGCACCAAGGGAGACGGGCTGAATTGGTTGCGCGAGGTAGCCGACGCCTCCACCGTACTCTTCGCCGGTGACGACGTCACTGACGAGGATGCCTTTGCCGTACTTCGCCCGGGAGACATTGGGGTAAAAATCGGCTCCGGAAATACCAAGGCACAATTCCGCCTTAATGGGCCAGGGGAATTGCCAGCCCTTTTGGAATTGGTACTCGATATGAGAAGCTTGTGATTCCATTCACTACGGACCGTCGGGCACGTACCTGCCCGTGAAAGGATCGCTGCTTCATGGCATCAGTAACTTTTGACCAGGCCACCCGCATTTACCCCGGAGCCACCACGCCTTCCGTGGACAAGATCTCCCTGGAAATCGCCGATGGCGAATTCCTGGTCCTTGTCGGCCCCTCGGGTTGCGGAAAATCCACCACGCTGCGCATGCTCGCAGGCCTT
The DNA here is from genome assembly GCF_030512175.1 of Paeniglutamicibacter sulfureus. Taxonomy (GTDB): domain Bacteria; phylum Actinomycetota; class Actinomycetes; order Actinomycetales; family Micrococcaceae; genus Paeniglutamicibacter; species Paeniglutamicibacter sulfureus. The sequence goes on from NZ_JAULBL010000001.1 coordinate 956,608, forward strand.
GAGGACGTGAACTCCGGACGAATCCTCATTGGTGACCGGGACGTCACCAACGTCCCGCCCAAGGACCGCGACATCGCCATGGTTTTCCAGAACTACGCGCTTTACCCGCACATGAGCGTCGCCGACAACATGGGTTTCGCCCTGAAAATTGCCGGAATCGACAAAGAAGAGCGTGCCCGCCGCGTTCAGGAAGCAGCCAAGCTGCTTGACCTCGAGGACTACTTGGACCGCAAGCCCAAGGCACTCTCCGGCGGCCAACGCCAGCGCGTGGCCATGGGGCGCGCCATCGTCCGCTCCCCGCAGGTCTTCCTCATGGATGAGCCCTTGTCCAACCTGGATGCCAAGCTCCGTGTGCAGACCCGCACGCAGATCGCCTCACTGACCCGTCGTCTGGGCGTCACCACCGTGTACGTGACCCACGACCAGGTCGAGGCACTGACCATGGGCGACCGCGTTGCGGTACTCAAGGACGGATTGCTGCAGCAGGTCGGCACCCCGCGCGAACTGTACGACCGCCCGTCCAACGTCTTCGTGGCCGGCTTCATCGGCTCGCCTGCCATGAATCTGCTGGAGCTTCCGGTGGCCGATGGTGGCGTCGCCTTCGGAGGGTCCATCTACCCGGTGGCCTCGTCGACGCTGGAGGCGGCAACCGGCAACTCGGTCACCCTGGGCGTACGGCCCGAGGACCTGGACCAGGTCTCCGAGAACGAGGGCCTTGCCGTCGAGGTCGACGTGGTCGAGGAGCTCGGCGCCGATGCCTACGTCTACGGCCACACCACCGTGGGCGGCACCGAATACCAGATGGTGGTGCGTGTCGACGGTCGCAAGCCTCCGTTCAAGGGCGAAACGATCCACGTTGCGCCGAAGATCGGACACGTGCACCTCTTTGACACCGCGTCCGGCGAGCGCCTGGCCGAGCCGTCCCGGAACGGTGCACACGCACAGGTGTCCTCCGACGCCTAGGGACTTGCCCGTTATCGTGTGATTGCACGATAACTGCCCATGGCGGCCGTATTCAGCCCGGTGCTGGGTGCGGCCGCCTTCGCATTTCCGCTTCCCCCAATCACCCCCACCTCATCACCGCACCAAGGGACGGCACACACGCCATGATTCGCCACACCGCCAGCTGGCGCGACGAGCCCACCAACCATGCCCAGAACGGCAAGCTGCCGCGTGATTCCGCCCCTGCCGCTCCCGCGCCCGTTGCCGGTTCGCTGTCCATCACCGCGGCCACCGCCGATCCGGGTCTGCTGAACCTGCCGTGGCAAATCCCGCTGGAGGACTGGCCGAGCGACACGCTGGCCCCGTTGCCGCGCGGCATCTCCCGGCATGTGGTGCGCTTCGCCCTGATGGGCAAGGCAGTCATCGCCATCAAGGAAACCGGTGAGCACGTGGCCCGGCACGAATACCATATGCTGCGCAAGCTGCGCCGCCTGGCCGCGCCCTGCGTGGAGCCGGTCGCGGTGATCACCGGGCGCACCGACACCGAGGGCAACGACCTTGACCCGGTGCTGGTTACCCGGCACCTGAAATACTCGCTCCCGTACCGCGCGCTGTTCTCCCAGAAGCTGCGCCGCGACACCTTGACCCGGCTCATTGACGCCCAGGCGCTGCTGCTGGTGCGCCTGCACCTGATTGGCTTCTACTGGGGCGATGTGTCGCTGTCAAACACGTTGTTCCGGCGCGATGCGGAGTCCTTCGCCGCGTACCTGGTGGATGCCGAGACCGGCGAGCTATACCCCGAGCTATCCTCCGGCCAGCGCGAATACGACCTGGAAATCGCCCGGGTGAACATTGCCGGCGAGCTCATGGACCTGATGGAAGCCGGACTCATCGAGGACACCGTGGACCCGGTGGCCACGAGCGAGGACATCCTGCACGCCTACCGTGGACTCTGGGCCGAGCTCAACGACAAGGAATCCTTTGACCTCTCCGAACGCTGGCGGGTCGATGAACGCATCCGCAGGCTCAATGAACTCGGCTTCGACGTGGAGGAGATCAGCCTCAAGACATCCCCCGACGGCGGCCAGCTGCTCATCCAGCCCAAGGTCGTGGACGCCGGGCACCACACCCGTCGGCTTTTGCGGTTGACCGGCTTGGATGTGGAAGAAGGCCAGGCCCGCAGGCTGCTCAACGACCTGGATGCCTTCCGGGCCAAGAAGCATCCTGACGCGGATGAGGAAATTGCCGCGGCCCGTTGGGTCACCGACGTTTTTGACAGGATTACCGGGGCCATCCCCCGCGAATTCCACGGCAAGCTGGAACCCGCCCAGATCGTGCATGAGGTCCTCGAGCACCGCTGGTACATTTCCGAGGCACGCGGTTCCAACGTTCCGATGGAGGAAGCCGTCGCGTCCTACGTGGATGCCGTGCTGCGCCACCGCAGGGACGAGGCCCGGCTGGTGTATGGCCCGGAAGAGCAGTCGACGACCACGTAGCCTGCCATCACCGCGAATTCGGTTTCCGGTGGTTTATTGGTTGATCGGCCGGAATATAGGAGAATCTTCACCTATATGTATCGTCTCCCCTGGACACTCCTGCCGTCAGCCCGAAGAATTCGGCGGCGCATCCCCGTCCGACGACGCGTTCCGAGGGTTCCTGCCCATCCTTGTCGCGATCTTGGTGTTCACCGCTGGGAACGCCATGACGACTCCCGGGCGCTAATGCCACGCTCCGCTTGCGGTGCTTCGGTGGAGCGAAGCACCGGGACCGCTCGCACTGACCCGCAGCTCCCCTGCTCCATTCACGGCCAGTACAGGCACCTGTCCCACCGAGGCGAGGACATCGCCTGGTTTCCCAGCCAATCGCACTGCGTGCCCCAGGTTGGTTTCCGGGACCACTCCCCGGGCCAGCACGCACAACACCGAGCCGGTTGCATGCTCCCGGAGATAGACCAACAGGTTCCCCTCGGCGATGATCCAGCGCAAGGATCCGTCCACGAGGGACCGGTGATTGGTGCGCAGTGCCGCCAGTTCCGCGTACAGCGGCCGCAGGTTCTTGCCCCACTTTTCGGGTTGGCCCCAGGGCATGGGAGTTCGGGAGTCCTCGCCGTTGAAACCGTGCAGCCCGAACTCGTCCCCGGCAAACACCAGTGGGATTCCCGGGAACGTGAATTGCGCGCAGGCGGCGATCTCCTGGCCCCCGACGATCATGTGGCTGGCGGCACGGGCGGTGTCGTGGGTGTCCAAGGCATTGGCGTTGGCAAGCCGCACCTCCCAGCTGAATCCCGCCGACATTTCCCGATGCGTCGCCACGAAGTCGGCAGCGTCGATGCGCGCTGGTCCCGGTTGTGGCAAGCCAAAAAACCACCCGTGTTCCGGCGTCGTGTCCTTCGCCAGCCATTGCCACAGCGGCCGGGTGAAATTGCTGTAACTCACCACTCCCTGCCAGCCGTCCCCCGGAACATCGTGCGCCGCGTCGGAGGTTGATTCGGCCAGCAGCATGGCCCCGGGTTTCACTTCCTCGATACGTTCGCGCAGCATCCGGGCGATCTCGTGGTTCAGGTCATCGCTCCCGCGGCGCCCGGTCATGTTCCCCACGTCGATGCGCCAGCCATCGAGGTTGAACGGCTCCTTGAGCCAGCGCACCGCCACAGAGTCCTCGGCAAGGATGAATCGCTCGCGCAGCGCGGCGGAATTCCAATTCAGCTTCGGCAGCGAGGGCACGCCCAGCCACGCCTCGTAGTCGCTGTTGTCCTCGTTGAAGTAGTAGTACTCCCCCGTGGACGCCCCGGGATTCCGGTGGGCATCAACGAACCAGTGGTGCCCGGCCCCGGTGTGGTTGGTGGTCAGGTCGCCGACCACGCGCAGGCCAAGGGCATGGGCGGCCTTGACCAGCGAAACCAGGGCAGCATCCCCGCCGAGCAATGGGTCGACCTCGTCAAAGGAAGAGGCATCGTAGCGGTGGTTGGAGGAAGCGGGGAAGACCGGGGTCAGGTAGAGCACCGTCGCCCCCAATGAAACCAGGTGATCGAGCTTGTCTTGGATCCCCGGAAGGTCGCCGCCATAGAATTGCCGTGACGTATCGGCACCACTTCCCTGCACTTCGGTGTCCCAGTCGCAGCCGACCATCCATCCCGCTTTTGGCTTTTCGGCACCGGAGTTCGCGAACCTGTCGGGGAAGACCTGGTACATGACCGATTCCTCGATCCAATCCGGGGTCCCGCGCCCGGCATGGACCCTGAAGTCAAAGGCGTCGGGCACATCGCGTCGGTGCAGGCCCGCAGCGTTGAGCCAACGGTAGTGATGAGCGCCTTCGGTGTCCCGGTATTGCAGGTACCAGCGGTAGCGCTGCACCGGATTCACCATCGACAGCGTGGCCTCGAAGAAGACCTGGGTGGCGCCACCGCACACCTCGCCCGCCGGTTCAAGGTGGGGTTCCCCGTCGCGCAGGCTGCGCAGCCACACGGACACAGGGGTCGCGGCGCCCTCCGGCACCAGCAGGCGCAGCCTCAGCACGTCCCCGAGGCTGAGCACGCTCGGCCCCGTTACGTACGCGGGCGATCCGTCGTGGTGGGGCTGCAGTGACAACGTCGAGTCGATGGCGTGCATCCGGCTGCCGGGCATGGGCGCTATCCCTTGACGCCGCCGGCGGTCAGGCCGGAGGTGATGTAGCGCTGCAGGAAGAGGAAGAGGGTCATCACCGGGACCGCGGCAATCACGGCGCCGGCGGCGAAGACACCCCAGTTCTCGCTGCGCTGCTGGGCCACGTAGGAGTACAGGCCAACCGCCAGGGTCTGTGATTCGGGGTCGGTGAGCACCACCGAGGCGATCACGAACTCGGAGGAGATCCCGATGAAGGCCAGCAGGCCCACGACCGCAAGGATCGGAGTGACCAGGGGCATGATGATCCTGAAGAACACCTGCACATGGCTGGCCCCGTCGATGCGCGCGGATTCGTCAAGCGACATCGGCACGGTGTTGAAGAAGCCGTACATCAGGTAGGTGTTCACGCCCAGCGCACCGCCGAGGTACACCATGATCAACCCGAGCTGGGAGCCCAGCCCGAGGGCCGGGATGATGTCGCCAATGAAGTTCAGCAGCAGGAAGATCGCCACCACCGTGAGCAGCTGCGGGAACATCTGCAGCAGCAACAGCGTCAGCAGGCCGAAGCGGCGGCCGGAGAAGCGCATGCGCGAAAACGCGTAGGCGGCCAGCGCCCCGAGGAACACCGTGGCAGCAGAGGTGACCAGGCCGATGACCAAGGTGTTGACGAACCAGCGGCCAAAGGGCCGTTCCTGGTTGGCAAAGAGCGCCTCGAAGTTGCCCCAGCCGAACTCGGTGAACATCGTGCTGGCCCCTGCCATGGTGCCGGTGGGGTTCAGCGCCGCGGAGAGCACATAGAGCAGCGGGAAGATGGAGAAGGCCGTGGCGGCGATGGCCACCAGGTGGCGCCAGCCCTTTGACTTGAACCATTGCCCCAATGTGGGCTTGTTTGCCGTGGCCGGCGGGGGCAGGGTTTCGAGCACCGGGGTGTGCGGTGCGGTCGCGGTGCTCATTAGTTCAGTTCCTCCAGGGCCTTGGTCTTCTTGAAGCTCAGCGCGGACACCACGGCGACGATGATGAAGATCAGGATGGCCAGCGCGCTGGCCAGTCCGTAGTCGCGGCCGGTGCCGGTGCCGAAGGCGATCTTGTACACCATGGTGATCAGGATGTCGGTGGAGCCGATGTCAAAGGTGGTGCCTTCAAAGCGCGGCCCGCCGCCGGTGAGCATGTAGATGACGTTGAAGTTGTTGAAGTTGAAGGCGAAGGAGGAGATCAACAGCGGCGCGAGTGAGACCAGCAGCAGCGGCAGCTTGATGGCGGTAAAGATTTTCCACACGCTGGCCCCGTCCATGCGGGCGGCCTCGTCGACCTCCTCGGGCAGCGACTGCAGGGCGCCGGTGCAGACCAGGAACATGTAGGGGTAGCCCAGCCAGAGATTGACCATCAGCACCGAGATCTTGGCCAGCACCGGATCGGTGAGCCAGGGGATGTCCGCCCCGCCGAGCAGCGCGTTGTTGATGAACCCAAATTCCGGGTTCAGGAGGCCCGACCAGACCAGGCCGGAAAGGAAGGCGGGGAACGCGTAGGGCAGGATCATCAGGATCCGGTAGATTTTCTGCCCCTTCAAATCCGCCCGGTTGAAGGTGATGGCCAGGAACAGTCCCAGGGCGAACGTGGTCGCCACCGAGAGGATGGCGAAGGCGAAGGTCCACGCGATCACCTGCAGCAGCGGGCCCTGGAGATTCGGGTCGGTGAACGCGCGCTGGAAGTTGTCCAGTCCCACATTGACCTTCCAGCCGGTGTTCAGCGCAGTGCCGTCCTCGGCCACGAAGGAACCGCGGCCGTTGTCCGCGTAGCTGGCCCCGGTGGCGGTGTCGGTGAACGTGTCGGCGTTCGCGTCGTACTTGAGCTTGGGCGTGTACACGTAGGAGGTGGAGCCGTCGGCGGTCTTCAGCGCCCCTTCCTCGGGGTTCTCGCTGATCGGCACCGTGAGGGCGGTGATCTCCTGCTGGTGGGCCAGCAGGGTCGCGAAGTCAAGGGTCGTGTAGCCCTCCACGCCGGTCGCGGCACCCGTGGGGCCGGTGGCGGAAGGTGTCACTGTTTCCAGGGGCTTGCCTGCCGAGCCGATTCTTGCCTCGCCCTCCGGCGTGGTGACCAACAGGAAGTAGCTGCCACCCTTTTCCAGGACGGAGGTGGGGAATTGCGGGGAATCCGGGACGCGCTCGGAGGCCGAGAGCTGGATGGAGGCAATCGCGTCGGCCTTGGTCGAGTTGTGCCCGTCGCCGTAGTTGGTGAAGGCGATGTAGGTGGAGAAGATCATCACGAAGACCTGGAAGACCAGCAGGAAGATGATGCCCGGTGCCAGGTACTTGGCCGGCAGTCCCCCACGGCGCAGGTAGATCCAGTTGATCACCAGCGTGGTGAGCAGGGAAATCCCGAAGATCATCCATTCGGCGCTGAGTGCCAGCTGGAAGAGGATGAAGGCTGCCACTGCATCCGTGATGCCCAGCAGGATGATCTTGGCGAGGATGCCGCCGAGGGAATCGGGGCCCCGGCCTGCGGAACGCGGCCGCTTTCCGTGTCGCCGCGGCGGCGCCACGCTGGGCTTTTCTTCGATTTCAACCATGGGGTCCAACATCTTTCCTCGTGCGATCGACCGCCGACCGGCGATGGGTGTCGGGCCGCTGGCCCGGATCCGGCTGCGTGAAACCGGTGGTGCGCGTGCAGAACGCACCACCGGTTCCCCGCAGCCGGAGCTTGCTTCCGTCGGCTACTTGCCGCCGGAAATCTTCTTCTCGATGTTGGCCGTCATCTTCGACCAGGCCGCGGCCGGGTCGGCTTCCTTGCCCTTGATCAGGTTCAATTCGGTACCGCCCCAGTCGGCCCAGACGGCGTCCATGGCGGGAACCGCGGGCATCGGCACGCCGTTGGCGCCGATCTCGCCGAAGGCCTTGACCACCGGGTCGCTGGCGGCCTTCTCGAAGGACGCGGTCAGCGCCGGCGGGCGGCCGCCGACCTTGAACAGCTCGTCCTGCGCGTCGGGCTGCGAGAGGTAGTTGACCACGAATTCATTGGCAGCCAGGGCATTCTTCGACTTCGCGGAGATGAAGAAGCCGTTCACGCCAATGAATGGCTGGGCGGGCTTGTCCCCGGCAGTGGGCAGCGGGTCAACGGCGAACTTGATGCCCTTGGCCTCGATGTCGGGGATGTTCCAGGGGCCGGTGAGGAAGTACGGGGATTCGCCGGCCAGGAACTTCTCCTTGGCGATGTCGCCGGTGATGTTGGAATTCAGGACCTTCGAGCCCTTGTCGCCGAGGTCGGCCAGGAGCTGGGCGAACTTCTTGCCGCCCTCGTTGTCCAGGGCCAGTTCGCTGGCGTCGTAGCTGCCGTCTGCGTTCTGGGCGAAGACCGGTGCCCCGAGGGAGGTCTGCAACGGGTAGAGGTGGTACGGGTCGGCCTGCTTGGGATCGAGTCCGACCAGGAACGGGAACTTGGCATCGCCCGCGGCCACGGCCTTCTTGCCCTCGGCGAGGACGTCGTCCAGGGTGGTCTTTGCCTCGGGAGCCAACGTGGTGTTGCGGACCAGGGCGACGTTCTCAATGGAGTACGGAACGCCGTAGGTCTGCCCGTCGTAGGTCATGGCCTTGATGGAGCTTTCGGCGAAGGTCCCCGCCTTGTCGCCAAGCTGCACCGGGGCAACCACGCCGTTCTGCACCAGCTTTCCCAGCCAGTCGTGCGGGCCGACCATGATGTCCGGGCCCTTGCCGGTGGGTGCCTGGGTGATGAAGTCGTCGCGCACGGCGGCGAAGTCCTTGACGACCAGCTTGACGTCGATGCCCTTTTCGGCCTTGAACTTGGCGGCAATGTCCTTCAGCGCCGGCGAGCGCTCGGCGTCGACCCACAGGGTCAGGCTGGTCCCGGTCGCCGGCACGCTGGCTGCGGCACTGGTGGCCGCCGCGCTGCTCGAGGGTGCGGTGGCGGGTGCACCGCCGCCACAGGCCGTCAGCGCCAGCGCCGAGAGGGCGCCGACCGCACCCAAGGTAAAGGTGCGGCGCGTGAGACGTGCACCGGGTGAGTTGTTTCCCGTCATGGTGGTTCCTCTTTCGAGTGTTGCGCGCCCGGTGATCCCATCGGCGCTGGTGTCGTGAGATTTAGTGTAAACGCTTCCACCGCTGTCGTCCAGATCACAATGGAGAAGTTTCCACCAAGCACTCGTCCCCGACTTCCGGGATGCACCAAAAACGGCGTCTTTATGCAGAAACGCGACGAAACCGCAACCTTTGACGGGACGTTCCCAAGCCGGAGAATCGAAACGCATGTATGGAAACGCTTCCACTTTTGACGGTTTCGTCGTTATGCTTGAGCGCATGCCCCAGACCGACGAGCACCCAGCGACCCCACCAGCCCATCTGGAGTTCCGGCTCGAGGACGCGACCCACGCGCCTTCGAGCGGCAATGAATGGTGGCGCCGCTCGGTCATTTACCAGATCTACCCCCGCTCGTTCCGCGACACCACCGGCAGCGGAATCGGAGACCTTCCCGGCATCACCGCGGAGCTGCACCACATTGCCTCCCTGGGCGTCGACGCCATCTGGCTCTCCCCGTTCTTCGCCTCCCCGCAAAAGGACGCCGGCTACGACGTCTCCGACTACCGCGCAGTGGACCCGCTCTTCGGAACGCTGGCCGACTTTGACGAGCTGATCGCCGAGGCCAACCGGCTCGAGATCAAGATCCTGGTGGACATCGTGCCCAACCACTGCTCCAGCGAACACGCCATGTTCCGCGAGGCGCTGGCCTCCCCCCGGGGATCGGCTGCCCGGGAGCACTTCATCTTCCGGGACGGGCGGGGAAAGGACGGCCAGTTGCCTCCCAACAACTGGCAGTCCCACTTCGGCGGTTCAGCCTGGACCCGCGTCCCCGACCCGGACGGTGCCCCCGGGCAGTACTACCTGCACCTCTTTGATCATTCCCAGCCCGACTTCAACTGGGACAATCCGGCGGTGGGCGACGAGTTCGAATCGATCCTGCGATTCTGGCTGGACCGCGGCGCCGGCGGGTTCCGCGTGGACGTGGCCCACGCGCTCATCAAGGCCTCCGGGCTGCCGGACTGGCATGGCCGGGCCGACGGCGCCGATTCCCCGGGCTATCCGTTTGCCGACGCCCCGATGTTCGGCCAGCCCGCCGTGCACGATGTCTACCGGCGCTGGCGCTCCATCTGCGACCAGTATCCCGGCGAGCGCGTGCTCTGCGCCGAGGCCAACGTGCACCCCATCGAGGCCATGGCCGATTGGGTGCGCCCGGACGAGATGCACCAGTCCTTCAACTTCCCCTTTCTGCACACCGGCTGGGACGCCGCCGCGCTGAAGGCCATCATCACCCGCTCGCTGAAGGCTTTCGACGCCGTCGGCGCCCCCAGCACCTGGGTGCTGTCCAACCACGACGTGCCCCGCCACGCCACCCGACTGGGCGCCGTCTCCCCGGCTCTGCGCCCCGGCGACGGGCTGGGGCCCGAGGACGTGCAACCGGATTCGGGGCTGGGTCTGGCACGCGCACGTGCCGCAACGCTGTTCATGCTGGGGCTTCCCGGAGGCGCGTACATCTACCAGGGCGAGGAACTTGGGCTGGGCGACCACACCCTGCTCCCCCATGAATACCGCCAGGACCCCTCCTACGCGCGTACCAACGGCGAGCGCCTGGGCCGCGACGGCTGCCGGGTCCCGTTGCCCTGGAGCGACTCGACCCCGTCCCTGGGCTTTAGCGACGCCGCCGGCTGGCTCCCGCAGCCCGAAGGCTGGGAAACGGTCACCCGGCAGGCACAGGAAGCCGACCCCGACTCCACGCTGCACTTCTACCGCTTGGCCCTGGATCTCCGCCGGACCCACAACTTGGGCCTCGGCAACCTAAACTGGGTGGAGGGAACGGACGGCGCGCAGCTGCTGGGCTTCGGGAATTCCGGGGTGCTGGTCCTGCTGAACCTGGGCACCGCCCCCGTGCCGTTGCCGGCCGGAGAGGTGTTGCTGGCCAGCTCCGCCACCGCGGTTGCCCGCTCAACGGAGGCCGCGTCGGGGCTGGCGCTGAATCCGGATGCGGCCGTGTGGCTGCGCCCGGAGACCGCCTAGCCGCCCCCATTCCGTACCCCAGCACGACCGCCCGAGGACAAGGAAGCCGCACATCATGGCAAGCATCAAGGACGTGGCACTGCGCGCCGGGGTCTCCGTCGCCACGGTCTCCCGCGCCCTGTCCGGAAACGGGAAGGTATCCGCGGCTTCCCGCGAGGCGGTCGCCAACGCGGCCAAGGACCTGGGCTACGTCCTGTCCTACAACGCTTCTTCGCTGGCCTCGGGACGCAGCCGCAACATCGGGATCGTCATGCCCACGGTCTCGCGCTGGTACTACGCCAATGTGTTGCAGGGCGCCACGCAGGAACTCAACGAGCGCGGCTACGACCTGACCCTGTACAACACCAGCGGCGAGCAACGGCACCGCGATGCGGTGTTCCAGGACCTGCTCATGCGCCAACGCCTCGACGCGGTCATCACCGTGACCCTGAAGCTCACCGATCCCGAGCTGCACCAGCTCCGCTCCGTGGGCAAGCCGCTGGTGGCCCTGGGCGGGCTGCTGCCCGAAGTCCAGACCATCCGGGTCGACGACTTCAACATCGCCTCGCTGGCCACCGAACACCTGGTCTCCCTGGGCCACACCGACATTGCCTTCCTGGGCGGCGCCGACGCGTTCAACGTCGACTTCAAGCTGCCCGGTGCGCGCCTCGACGGGTTCGAATACGCCCTGGACCAGGCGGACATCGCGGTGAACCCGCAGTGGCTGCTGGATGCCGACTTCACCACGGCCGGGGCCTACCAAAAGGTCCGCAGCCTGCTGTCCAACCCCCGCGGCCGGCCCACCGCGTTGCTCTGCGTCTCGGACGAGATGGCATTCGGTGCCATCATGGCCGCCCGCGACCTGGGGCTCTCGCTGCCCGGGGACTTCTCCGTGATCGGCATCGACGGGCACGAGCTCGGCGAGCTCTTCGGGCTGACCACCATTGCCCAGCACCCCGCGGCCCAGGGCGAGGCCGCCGTCGCGCGCATCATGGAACTGCTCGGCGAGGGCGGGGCGGAAGATCCCGCGCAAACCCTGCCTGTGGATGAATTCTTCCCCACGGAATTCGTGCTGCGCACCTCCACCGCGCCACCGGCCGCCGGGTAACCCCGCTGCATCGGCCCCAACGAAAGCACCGTCCAGTAGATAGGCTTGACACCATGTCGCTACCGAAGGACGCGTCTTCAGCGTCGGATGCCCTGACCACCTCCGCCACGCCCTACGCCCTGGGCCCGATGCTGCACAAACCCGCGGAGGGCGAGCAGTGGTGGCGACGGGCGGTGATCTACCAGATCTACCCGCGTTCCTTCAAGGACTCGACCGGATCGGGCATGGGCGACCTGGCCGGCATCACGGCCGAGCTGCCCAAGATCGCGACCCTGGGCGTGGACGCCATCTGGCTTTCCCCCTTCTTCCCCTCCCCGCAAAAGGACGCCGGCTATGACGTCTCGGACTACCGCGGCGTTGACCCGCTCTTCGGCACCATGGACGACGCCAAGACCCTGATCGACACCGCCAAGTCCTTCGGCATCCGCATCATCATCGACATCGTCCCCAACCACTGCTCCAACGAGCACGCACTGTTCCAGGCAGCCCTGGCCGCCGAGCCCGGATCCCCCGAACGCGCCATGTTCCACTTTGCCGACGGGAAGGGCGAGGGCGGGAACACCCCGCCAAACAACTGGGCTTCGCTCTTCGGCGGCCCCGGATGGACCCGCGTGCCGAACCCCGACGGCACCCCGGGCCAGTACTACTTCCACCTCTTCGACGCCACCCAGCCCGACTTCAACTGGCGCAACCCCGCGGTGCAGGAAGAATTCGAAAAGACCTTGCGCTTCTGGCTTGACGCAGGCGCCGGGGGTTTTCGGATCGACGTTGCCCACGCGATGTTCAAGAAGGAGTCGATGTCCGACTGGGGCGGGGCACCGGACGGCACCCCGCGGCCCGGCTTCCCCTTCGCCGACGCACCCATGTTCGGACAGCCCGAGCTGCACCAGGTCTTCGCGCGCTGGCGGGAAATCTGCGACCAGTACCCCGGGGATCCGGTGCTCTGTTCGGAGGCGAACGTGCGCCCGCTGACCCGGCTGGCCGACTGGGTGGCCCCGGGCCAGATGCACCAGTCGTTCAACTTCGACTACCTGCGCACCCTGTGGGACCGCGACGCCCTGGCCACCGTCATCGGCGATTCGCTGGCCGCCTTCGACACCGTCGGCGCGCCCACCACCTGGGTGCTCTCTAACCACGACGTCTCCCGCCACGCCACCCGCTTCGGACTGGACGGGGTCGCGCTGGACCTGGGCGACGGGATCGGTCCGCGCGACCCGCAGCCTGACACCGTGCTGGGCCTGGCCCGGGCGCGCGCCGCCACGGTGTTCATGCTCGGGCTGCCGGGCGGCGCCTACCTCTACCAGGGCGAGGAACTGGGCCTGGGCGACCACACCACGCTGGCCGACGAGTACCGGCAGGACCCGGGGTTCCTGCGCACCAACGGAGCCAAGACCGGGCGCGACGGCTGTCGCGTGCCGATCCCCTGGGTGCACGACGCACCTGGCTACGGGTTCTCCCCCAGCGGAGAAACCTGGCTGCCGCAACCCGGTGACTGGGCGGAATTCTCCCGTGACGTGCAGGAGAACGACCCCGCATCCACGCTGAACCTGTACCGCAGGGCGCTTTCGCTGCGCAGCGAACTGGGTTTGGGCCTGGGCTCGCTGTCCTTCTACGCCAATCCGGATCTGCCCGAGGTGTTGGCCATCCGCAACGGGGAGACCGTGAGCGTGCTGAACCTTTCCGACGCCCCGGTGCCGCTGCCAGCGGGCGAACCGCTGCTCTTCTCCGACGCCAACGGGGCAGAACTGGCCGCCGAGGGCCTGCTGGGCGCCAACGCGGCGGCCTGGCTGCGGGCCACCGACGGCTAGGTCCGGTTGGCTGCACGCCCCTCGCGGGCCTGCAGTGCTGATTTAAGTGGGGCCCGGCAACTGCTGGGCCCCACTCTTGTGCACAAGATATGAGGCGCCGGGGTCTCTTACGGCCCGAGGGATTCGGGATGGGCCGGCAGGCGCTGCTAAACCGGGCCCTGACATGGCAAAGCCCCGGGTGACACACCCGGGGCAGACACACTTTTTTGCCTATAAGCCCTATAGCCCCCCGCGACTTCGGAATCGGTGGCTTAAATGGGACGAGCCCCGCAGGAAACCGAAGTTTCTTGCGGGGCTCACATTGGTCGGGATAACAGGATTTGAACCTGCGACCTCGTCGTCCCGAACGACGCGCGCTACCAAGCTGCGCCATATCCCGGTGTTGTACCAACGAATAAAAAGTTTACCGACTTTTCACTCGAACGCCTAATCGAGGCAGTGGGCCCTGCATCACAGGATCGCCTTGCCGGGGTTGAGGATGCCCTGCGGGTCGAAGACCGCCTTGATCTTGCGCTGCAGCTCCAGAACTTCCTCGGACTGTTCCCAGGCCAGCCAGTCGCGCTTGGCAGTGCCCACGCCGTGCTCGCCGGTAATGGTCCCGCCCACCGCCAACGCTGCTCGGATGGATTCCTCCAGGGCTATGTCAAGCCGCGCCACGCCTTCGTCGCCATCGTCCGGGTCGACCCAGAAGGTGGGGTGCAGGTTGCCGTCCCCGGCATGGGCCACGACGCGAACCATGACTCTGTTCCGTTCGGCGATCCGGTCAAGGGTCCCCATGTAATCCACCATGGCCGACCTGGGCACGGCGACATCCTCACCGACCCGGTATTTGTCGTCCTGCCCGTCCCCGCGGCTGGCTCGTCGCATCTCGATCAGCCGCACCGCTTCTTCGTCACCCGGTGCGCTCACCTGCGCACCGAGGCCTTCGAGGGCCGAGCGCACGATGCCCGCCTCGATCTCGGCGCCATGGCCGTCGGTGCGGATCAACAGCATGGCCCCGCCCCGCGCCCCGAGGTCCGAGCCGTAGGCGGCATCCAGCACGCGCATCGTTCCGAGGTCGATCAACTCCAGGATGGCCGGCTGCACGCGCACCCGCGCGATGGCCACCACGCCGGCGGCCGCCTGGGCGACGTCGGTGAACACCGCGGCGATCGAGCAGGTCTTTTCACTGAGGTAGCGCAGGCGCACGGTGACGGAGACGACAATGCCCAAGGTCCCTTCGGAACCGACAAGCAGCGAGGTCAGGTCGTAGCCTGCAACGCCCTTGAAGGTATTCCGCCCGGTACTGATCAGGGTGCCGTCGGCCAGGACGACGTCCAGGCCAAGTACGGAGTCAGTGGTGACCCCGTACTTGGCGCAGCGCAGCCCGCCGGCGTTGGTCGCCACATTCCCGCCAATCGTGGATTGCTGGTAGCTGGCGGGGTCGGGTGCGTACATGAGCCCGTATTTGGCCACGGACCTGTTCAGCACCGCGTTGATGACACCGGGCTGGACCACTGCCACCTCGTCCTCGGGGCGGACTTCCAGGATCCGGTCCATGCGTTCGAGGGATAGCACGATGCAGCGTGCGGTCGCGTGGGCGCCGCCTGAGACGCCCGTGCCAGCCCCACGGGGGACGACCTTGACTCCAGCCGCTGCGGCCAGGCGCAGGGTCGCCTGGACATCTTCCACGCGCTCTGCAAAGACGACGGCCAAGGGCAGCTGGTGGTCAACGATCTTCCCGAAGTCATGGCTGTGGGACAACAGCATCTTGGGGTCGGTGGTTACAGCTTCCTCACCGATGTGCAGGATCAGATCGTCAATGAGTGCCGAGTCGGCGGTTTCGAGGTTCATGCCACCCTTTCAAGGCGTTTTTGATATGGCTGTGCCGTGAATGGGCTACGGCGGGCATATTCCATGGGCCTAGCGGTCTGGCCTGCTGTTCGCTCCCATGAAGCGAGCGTAGAAATCGAGAATCTCCGGCCACTGCGTGTAGTGCTCGAATTGCTCCTTGCCGATCTGTCCGGAGCTCCACCCTTCATGGGTCAGGATAAGCTCGGTGCCGGACCCCTGCTCATGGAATTCAAGACTCACATGGGTGGGAGGGGCAGTTTCCATGCCCAGTGTAAAGTCCAGGACTATGGTGTGCGGAGCATCAAAATGAACGATCTTGCCCCAGAGATGCTGGTTGCCGTCGTCCGATTCCTCGAGGAGGCTACCCTTTTCAAACGTGACATGGCTGCCCGGCCCGAAGTGAGAGAGCTTGCCTACCGGCCACCACAAGTGTATGTATTCCGAGAAGCCTTCAAAGGCCTGGTCCGCAGACACCGGGACGCTGACCGTATGCCGGTGCTCCGGCAAGCGGTAATCATCTTGGGAGCCAGAATCGTTGGCTGATGCCGCGTGTGAGAATAGTCCGTCCATGCCTCAACCCTAGCGGCTCTGCATGCGAAGGGAGCTCTCGAGACATCTGCGAGTGGCGCGTTGGTAGCGGAGCCAGACGATCCAAGAAAGGTGCATTTTGGGCACCAGGGGTCCAGGAACCCCGCAAAGACGGGAAATTTCCATCCCTCGGCACCAGGGAATCACCAAAACAAGGCAGAATACCTTTTGTGAGCTGGCCCATAGGAATTACCGCTTAATGTCTGGGATTCACCGTCCCCGTGTCTGACCTAAGATCTAGGCCTCAAACCCCTCGGGTTGGACCACACATATGGTGTCGGGATCCTCGGTCGAATAGTGGCCAACAGGATCTGCATACTCGACCCATGTGCCGGTGGGCTCTAGGTATTCGAATCGGTACTTGGAGCCGACCGAAACGCCAGGAATAAAGATTTCCCAGATCCCGCTATGGCCAAGCTGGCGCATGGCATGGGCGGAACCGTTCCAAATGTTGAAATCGCCGCAAACCCGCACTGCAACGGCCTCATCCTGCCTGACTACGAAACCAGTGCCTTCCACGTCCCCCATGGGTGAGGAGTAGTGCTGTGGATGTGCACCGAGCAAGAGTTCCTGCACCTGCGTTCCTCCGGTCCGCAGGCGATGGAGCTCCAGCTCACCCAAACGGGGTGTATGCCGATATGGATCATCGATCACGCGGACTCCCCCGAGCTCAATGCGTTGGATCCGGTAGTCGGGAACTCTGCCAATGTCCTTGGACTCGATCAACCCCACCCAGAGGTCTCCGTGCTCGCGAAGCATGGGTACCGTGGCCGTCGCGGTCAGGATGTTGATGGCCAGGACATCGCGCTGCAAGGTCCGGACGCACACATGCCCCAACAGGTTCAGGTGGGGCCCAAGGACCGCGTGCGGGGATTTGTCTTCTCCCCGTTCAACCGCTTCGAGGACCTCGGGTCGTACGTGCAAGGGCGCTCCCAATGATTCTTCTAGCCGGTGCGGCGCATAGTCGTCGGCGTCGAGCTCCGCTTGACCCATGGCTTTTCTCCATCCCCCTCGTTGCATCGTTCCGGGGTGCCCATCTTGCTTGTCGGCACCTGGGGTTCCGATTCACCTCACGCTATCGAGAATCGGTGGCCTTGGGAATAGCCACCCCTGTAGAGGCCGGTGAAGTAGGGCAAGGCTCGTTAACGAAGAAAGTGGCCCGACGAATCCTTGCCAGAAACGTCGAACCACTTTCATGAAATTCTAGTGCCATCCGGGCGGGGCCCGGTGCACGGTGCCTTAGGCGCTGCGCTTGCGCGAAACCTCGTAAAGCGTGATGCCCACGGCCATCGATGCATTCAGCGACTCCATGGAGGAGTTGATCGGGATCGAGACGATCATGTCGCAGTTCTCGCGCACCAGGCGGGACAGGCCCTTGCCCTCGGAGCCCACCACGATGCACAGCGGATCGGTGGCCAGGCCGAGATCCGGCAAGGAGACGTCGCCGTCGCCGTCCAGGCCGATGACAAATACGCCGGCTTCCTTCATGCCCTTGAGGGTGGAGGTCAGGTTGGGGGCACGGGTGACCGGCACGCGCACGGCGGCACCCGCACTGGTCTTCCAGGCCGAGGCCGTCATGCCCACCGAGCGGCGCTCGGGAACAATTACGGCGTGGGCATTGAATGCCGAAGCCGAACGGATGATCGCACCAAGGTTGCGCGGGTCGGTGATGCCGTCCAGTGCAATGAACAGCGGGGCGTTCTTGACGTAGCCCTTGCGGTGCTTGGAGATGGTGGCCTTGACGGTTTCCAGCGCATCGGCGTAATCGTACGGCGGGATCTGCAGGACCAGGCCCTGGTGGATTGCCTCGTCGGTCATCCGGTCCAGTTCCGGCTTGCCGGTTTCCATCACGGGGATGCCGCGTTCGGCGGCGATCTTCAGGGATTCACGCACGCGCTCATCCATGTCGATCCGGATGGCCACATGCAGCGCCTTGGCAGGAATGCCGGCGCGCAGGGCCTCGACGACCGAGTTGCGTCCGGTGACCAGTTCTTCGCTGTTCTTCGAGCGTCCGCCGGTGCTGCGGCCGCGGGAGGCGGGGCCGCCCTTGGAGGTTCCGCGCTTTGCCGCGGAGCGCTCGGCAAGCTCCTTGTTCTTGAAGGCCTTGTGGTACGGGCGGTCCTCGGCCTTGGGCGTGGGGCCCTTGCCCTCAAGCGCCTTGCGGCCATATCCGCCGGTTCCGACGGAGGGGCCCTTCTTGCTCTTGCTTTTGGCGCCGGAACGCCTTGGTGCAGCAGACATGATGGTGTATTCCTAGGATCGGGGCGGACGGCACGGCGATTTCACGCACCGCCCCGCCCATTTTAGCGACAAGGAAGGCATATTCCTTGCCCTTTGTGTGGCAACTTACCCTTTCAGGCTCCAACGGGCGCCGTCCGCCGAGTCCTCAACCACGATTCCGGCCTTGGCCAGGGTGTCGCGAATGGCATCCGAACGCGCCCAGTCCTTGGCCTCGCGGGCGGCTGCCCGGTCGGCCAATTGGGCGTCAACCAGCACCGAAAGTGCGGCGGACTGCGCGGCATCGGCGGAACCGCCGGCCTCGATGGTGTCGTCCAGGCCCAGCGTGTAGGTCATGGCCATGACCTGCTGCATGGCTTCGTCGGCCGCCTCGAGGTCGCCGGCTGCCAGCGCAATGTTGCCGCGGCGCACCGTCTCATGAAGCGACGCCAGTGCCTGAGGCACGTTGAGGTCATCGTTCATGGCGTCGGCAAAGGCCTCGGTCACCTCGAAGTGGTGCATGTCGATTGAGAAGTCCTCGGTGGGACCCACGCCGTGGATGCGGTCCAGCGCGTTGGACACGAAGGTGTCTATCCGCTCGACCGCGGACGTGGACTCGGCGAGGGAATCGGGGCGGTAGTCCAGCTGGGAGCGGTAGTGCGCCTGGCCCAGAAAGTAGCGCACGGCCCGGGGGCTTGCCATTTCCAGCATTTCTGCCGGGGCAATGGTGTTGCCGACGGACTTGGACATCTTTTCACCCTCGTAGGTGACCATGCCGTTGTGCATCCAGAAGTTGGCGAACTCGTGGCCCGCGGCCATGGACTGGGCCATCTCGTTTTCGTGATGCGGGAAGCGCAGGTCCAGTCCGCCGCCGTGGATGTCGAAGGCGGTGCCCAGGTACTTGGTGACCATGGCGGAGCATTCCAGGTGCCAGCCGGGGCGGCCGGTTCCCCATGGGCTGGGCCAGGAAGCGCTGGCCGGATCGGTGTCCTTCTGCCCCTTCCAGAGGGCGAAGTCGCGCGGATCGCGCTTTCCGCGCGGGTCTGCATCCGGGGCGCCCTGCATGTCATCGACGTTCTGGTGGGTCAGCGAGCCGTAGGCCGGGAAGGAACGGACGTCGAAGTAGACGTCGCCGGAGTCATCCAGCGCCGGGTACGCATGGCCTGCCTCGATGAGTCGGGCAATGAGCTGGTGCATCTCCGGGATGTGGCCGGTGGCGCGGGGTTCGTAGGTCGGACGGCGCACCCCCAGGGTGTCATAGGCCGCGTTGAATTCCTGCTCGAAGCGGTAAGCCAGTGCGAACCACTGCTCGCGGGCAAAATAGTCTTCGTTTTCCTCAAAGTCCTCGGCGAAGGAGGCAGCTGACTTCTCCAGGATCTTGTCGTCGATGTCCGTGACGTTGCGGACGACGGTGACCTCGAAGCCGCGGTTTTCCAGCCAGCGGGTGAGGATGTCGAAGGCGATGGCGCTGCGTACGTGTCCCACGTGCGGCATGCCCTGGACGGTGGCGCCGCAGTAGTACAGCCCGACCTTGCCCTCGGTCAGGGGCACGAAGTCCCGGGTCGTTGCCTGCTGGGTGTCATAAAAACGGATGCTCACCTGTACAGGTTATCCGAGGTCGTCAAACACCCGGTGCGCCGCGATCGGCGTTTTTCAGCGCACCGAATACACCAATGCGGTGGCATAGGCGGTGACTCCCGCGCCGGCACCCTCGTACCCCAGGCCGTCGGAGGTGGTCGCGGTGACGCTGACCGGGGCACCGGCCGCCTTGCTCAACACGGCGTCGGCTTCCGTCCGGCGGGCGGCGAACTTGGGACGCCGGCCAACGAACTGGACCGCAACGTTGCCGATCTCGAATCCCGCGGCACGCACCAGGCGCGCGGCCTCGGCCAGCAACGTGGTGCCCGAGGCCCCGGCATATTCGGGACGGTCGGTGCCGAAGTGTGTTCCCAAATCCCCGATGCCGGCGGCCGAGAACAGCGCGTCGCAGGCGGCGTGGGCAACCGCGTCGCCGTCGGAGTGACCCGACAGGCCCTGGTCCTCGGGGAAATGGAGCCCGGCCAGCCACATGGCCCGGGGCTCGGCGGGATCGGCGACGGCATGAACATCGATGCCGATGCCGGTGCGCGGGATCAGCGGGGGCTGCTGGCCGCCGGAGTGCGGGGGCATAGGGGATTCCTTCGGGGGGTGTGCCGGCAACATGGATTCGGCCAGGACAAGGTCCGGCTTGGTGGTGATCTTCAGGGCCGCCGCTGCACCGGGGACGGTATCGACACGCTCACCCAAAATTTCCATGAGCATCGCATCGTCGGTGATGGCCTCGGCCTTGGCCCGGTCCCAACCCGTGGCTTGTTGGTGTGCCGCCAACAGGGTGGGTGCGTGGAAACCCTGCGGGGTTTGGACGGCTCGCAGCAGATCGCGGGCCGGCGTGCCGGTGACGTGCGGCTGGCGTCCCGGATCGCTGGCCACCTGCTTGATGGTGTCCACCACCGGCATCACCGGAATCACCGCCCGTGCCCCCGCAAGAAGTGCGCTCACGACTTGGAGGAAGACCTCGGGTGGGGTCAGCGCGCGGGCTGCGTCGTGAATCAGGACGCGTTCGGTCCCGGGTTCCAGCGCCGCGAGTCCGGCACGCACCGAGTCGCTGCGGGTTGCTCCGCCGCTCACGCAGTGTGGTCGCAACGGATGGTTCGCCGCGATGGAAGCAAGTTCCGCTTCGTCCTCCGGCAGCACTGCAATGACTTGGGCGGCGCAGCCGGCCAGCTGGATTTGGTCCAGCGCATGCGCGAGCAACGACCGGCCGGCCAGCGGGACCAGGGCCTTGGGGATGCCGTAGCCAAGCCGGGTCCCCGAGCCGGCGGCCACCACGATGACTGCCGTCTGGTGGATCTCTTGCTCGCTAAACGAAGTTGGGACATTCACGCCTTCCAGCCTAACGGTGTTCCAACGGCCCTTCCGCGCTGACTTGCCAGCGGCCTTTAATTGCCGGTGGGGGTCCGAAACGCCTTGCGGTGTTTCGGACCCCCACCGGGGTTCAAACCAAATAGAACTCGTGGCTGCTAAGAGGCCAAAACCTCGTCGAGCACGCTCTCGGCTTTTTCCTCATCGAGCTTCTTGGCCAAGGCCAGTTCGCTGATCAGGATCTGGCGGGCCTTTGCAAGCATGCGCTTTTCGCCTGCGGAAAGTCCGCGGTCGTTATCGCGGCGCCACAGATCGCGAACGACCTCTGCAACCTTGATTACGTCGCCGGAAGCGAGCTTTTCCAGATTCGCCTTGTAACGGCGCGACCAGTTGGTAGGCTCTTCTGTAAACTCGGCCCGCAGCACGTCGAAGACGTGATCCAGACCTTCCTGACCAACTACATCGCGCACACCAACGAGATCGACATTTTCTGCCGGAACCTCGATGGTCAGATCACCCTGGGCAACCTTAAGCTTGAGATACATCTTCTCTTCGCCCTTGATGGTGCGCATTTTGATCTCTTCGATCATTGCTGCACCGTGGTGCGGGTAGACAACTGTCTCGCCAACCTCAAAAACCATGTGGATAAACCCCTTTCCCACTACCTAGTTTACCACGATTGTTTGGCAAATTGATTCGGGGGGCTCCCCTACTCCCTTGTAATGGCGGGGTTTTGGGTCTTCCCAAGCGGCCGATCTCCTGCTATGCAAAGCAGTCATTTCGGGTCGTTTCATGGCTGTGATCAGCGCATTGATGACTCTTACGCCGGTGGCCGAATCATACATTCTCGACAAAACCCATTAGGCTAGGGGGCGAGAGTGGCTCCCTCGGGTGTATCCCGTGTGCCCACGAGCTCACCCGAACTCGAACCTGATTGAGGAGTTTGTGCCGTGATGACCGCACAGAAGAACCGTGGACGCCGCGTCGTTGCCGCAGCAGCCCTTGCCATTTTGTCCCTTGGTGTCACCAGCTGTGGTGCCATCAACGAGCAGGCAACGACCTTCCAGTACGCCGCATCCGATGGAATCGTTCTTAACGTCGGCGACGTCGAAGTCCGCAACCTGATGCTCGTCACCAAGAGCGCCACCGACGAGGCCCGACTGCTCGGCTCCCTGGTGAACAGCACCGATGCTGCCCAGAAGCTGGAAGTAACGCTTGCTTCCGGTTCGGTCAGCATCGATGTGCCAGCCAAGTCCGTCGTGTCCCTCGAAAAGACCGAAAACGCCAAGACCGTGCCTTCCACCGGAGTGCTTCCGGGCGCACTGGCCCAGGCGACCCTGAGCATCGGCTCGGGCTCCGACGAGGTCCGTATCCCGGTGATCGACGGAACCCTCGAGGAGTACCGCGACTACGTTCCGGGCGGACATGACCCGAAGAGCCTTGAGCACTTGACCCCGTCCGAGAAGCCCGCCGCACACTAAGGCGGCTTCGGCGCCCCAGCGGCGACGGCGAGAGAGCATAAACAGCGAAGGCGATGGGCCCGGAAGAATTCTTCCGGGCCCATCGCCTTCGGCGTTTGGATAGGCACCGGCAGCACGCACGGACTTCGCGCCGCGGCCTCTGCCTCACCACGACTACGAACGGCAACGGGCCCGCGGGGCGTCATTCCTGACGCCCCGCGGGCCCGTTGCCTTGATGCGTTCGCTATGCCTCGAACTTGTATCCCAGGCCGCGCACCGTGACCAAGTGGACCGGGGTCGCCGGCTCCGGTTCGATCTTCGAGCGCAGGCGCTTCACGTGCACGTCGAGGGTCTTGGTGTCCCCCACGTAGTCCGAGCCCCAGACCCTGTCGATCAGCTGCCCGCGGGTCAGCACCCGGCCGGCGTTGCGCAGGAGCATCTCCAACAGCTCGAATTCCTTCAGCGGCATCGGCACCTCCGTGGTGCGCACCGAGACCACATGGCGTTCCACATCCATGCGGACGGGGCCGGCGGCAACGATGTTGGACACCAATTCGTCGCCCTCGCCCTGTCGGCGCAGCACCGCGCGGATGCGGGCCACCAGTTCCCGGGAGGAGTAGGGCTTGGTGACATAGTCGTCGGCACCCAGCTCCAGGCCGACGACCTTGTCGATTTCCGAGTCCTTGGCGGTCAGCATGATCACCGGCACCTGCGAGACCGTGCGGATCTGGCGGAACACCTCGGTCCCGGGCTGGCCCGGCAGCATCAGGTCAAGGAGTACCAGGTCGGCGCCGTGGCGCTCGAACTCGGTGACGGCATCCAACCCGTTGTCGGCCACGCGGACCTCGAAGCCCTCCTTTTCCAGCAGGTACGTCAACGGGTCTGAAAGCGATTCCTCGTCCTCAACCAGCAAAATACGGGTCATCCCCGTCCTCCTTCCGGCAGCGCGCCAGGCGCATGGGCCGTTTTGTGTTTATGGTCGTTCCTCGAGGGAAGCGACTCGTCTTGTTCGCCGGTTTCTTCAAGCATCGGAAGGCGCACCGTGAAGGTCGACCCTTGTCCGGGCTGGGACCACAGGGTGATTTCGCCGCCGTGGTTGGCCACCACGTGCTTGACGATGCTCAGCCCCAGGCCGGTTCCGCCGGTGTGCCGCGAGCGCGCCGCGTCAATGCGGTAGAAGCGTTCAAAGATCCGGTCCTGCTCGTCCGGGGCGATGCCGGGGCCCTGGTCCGTGACGGAAATCTGGACAAGCCCGTCGCGCTCCCGCAGTCCCACGCCCACGGTGGTGTCCTCGGGCGAGTAGCGGATAGCGTTGTCGATTAGGTTGCGCAGTGCCGTCATTAGCAGGTCGCGGTCTCCGAAGACCGGCTGGTGCACCGAGCCTCCCACCGAGATCTTGATGCGTTTTTCCTCCGCTGGCAACTTGTTGCGGTCCACGGCCTCTGCCAGCACCTCGTTGAGGTCGATGTTCTCACCCATCAGCACCACGTCGGTGCCCTGCAGCCGGGACAGTTCGATGATGTCCTGGACCAGCGCCGCCAGACGGGCCGATTCCTTGTGCAAGCGGGCGGTGAAGCGACGCACGGCCGTTTCGTCGTCGGCGGCTCCGTCGATGGCCTCGGCCAGCAGCGAGATCGCCCCGACGGGGGTCTTCAGTTCGTGGGACACGTTGGCCACAAAGTCGTTGCGGACCGCGGCGGTGCGGGTGATCTCGGTGCGGTCATCGGCAAGCAGCAGGATGTATTCCTCGCCCAGCGGGGCAACCCGCACATGGATGATCATGCTCGCGGCGCCCATGGTGCCCCGAGGGAGCTCGAACTCGCGTTCGGCAATCACCCCGTCGGCGCGGACCTTGCGGGCGAGGGTGCGCAATTCATCATGGATGAGCGTGTGCCCGCGCACCAGCCCATAGGCATAGGAGGCGGGGTTCGCACGCACCACCCCGTCGACCTCGTCGAGGATGACAAAGGCGCGGCCAATCACCGACAGCACTTCGGCGGAGCCCTCGGGCAGCGTCGGCTCGCCGACCACCGGCAGGCCGCCGCGGGAGCGCATCGAACCGCGGTACGCCATGATGCCCACAATGCCAAGGGCCAACCCGACGAGGCCCGCAACAAGGGAAAGCAAGACATCATTCACACCTCCTAGCCTAACCGGGGTTCAACCGTCCACCGGCTCCAAACCAGCCAATGACGCGACTCATTCACGAAACGTTCACCTCGTTTCCCCGGCCGATTCACCTGGTGCTGTAACAATGGACATGAACAGTTCCGTCGTCCGTGCCGGACGCGGTGACAAATCGTAGTGAAAGGACGCCCGCGTGCGTAAGGTTTTCCAGGCCGATCTGCAGCAAATCGGAGAAGAACTCATCGAGATGTCCCGTCTTGTGGCCACGGCCATGGAACGTGCCTATGAGTCGTTTACGAATGCGGACATCGATTTGGCCCAGGAAGTCATCGCCGAGGACGCCAAGATCGATTTCCTGCAGAACCAGCTCGACGAACGCGCCATCGACGTGTTGGCCCTCCAGGGTCCGGTCGCCTCGGACCTGCGCATGATCGTTGGATCGTTGCGCATGAGCGCCTCGCTGGAGCGCATGGGCGATTTGGCCCGACACGTGGCCCAGCTGGCACGTCTGCGCTTCCCGCAGCAGGTGGTCCCGGAATCCATCGCCCCCACCTTCAAGGAAATGGCGGAGCTCGACATCGCCATCGCCATCAAGGTCGGCGAATTGCTGGACACCCGCGACCTGGCCATTGCCCGGGAAATCATCGAGCTGAATACCAAGATCGATGAACTGCACTCCTCGATCTTCAAGGTCGTGGCAGCTCCGGATTGGACCCACTCCGGGCCGACGACAGCCGACGTCACGCTGACCAGCCGCTATCTCGAGCGCTTTGGCGACCACGGGGTATCGGTGGCCCGCAAGGTTTCCTACCTGGTCACCGGCGAATGGGATCCGGACATCAGCGTCTTCTAGGCAACATGCCTCCGGCGGCACCGCGGCTTTCCGCCGGTGCCACCACGCGCGATGGCCCCGCCGGAACGGCGGGGCCATCGTTTTTTGCGTTTTGGCCAGGTGGCATTAAACGCCAAACCGCCACATGCCTTCCCGTGGAGCCGGGCGTCTTTCCGTGGAAGACACGACGTCTTCGGGGAGTGGGCGCACAGCCTGGGAAAATTGATGCAGCGGCAGTCGTTCTAGGCGCTGGGGCGTTGCTTGGCCCTAGCCTTCGCAGTCGCGGCAGTATGCCACGCCGTTGGCCTCGCGCGCCAGGAGCGTGCGATGGCGGATCAGGAAGCAGGAGCCACAGAGGAACTCGTCTTCCTTCTGCGGAACGACGGTGACCGTCAGTTCCTCGTTCGACAGGTCGGCACCCGCCAGCTCGACACCATCCGAGGTGTCTTCCTCATCCAGGTCTCGGGACACGCTACGTGCGTCGGGAGCGTTTGCGGACTTGACCGCTTCAAGGGAGGCCTTACGGGCCTCGGCTACGTCTGGCCGGACCTCATCATAATCAGTTGCCACGAAATGCAATCCTTACGTGATTCAGGGGTACGTCGAGACGACACAGTACAGCATGAACCCGTGTGCGCAAGTGCCAATTTCCCATTTTTCGCCCCCCGCGCAGATTTTGTGACCAGTCGAACATTCCCGACGGTCTCCGAGACCGTATTTCCATGGCCCGGGACACAGTGGGGCCAGGGGTCTGCCCGCGCCGGATTCCGCAGCGAACACCTGTCGACACACGGCAAAACGGGGCTGCGTTCCATGCCGGCCGGCATGGGACGCAGCCCCGTTATTCCATTTGCAGGGAGGGAAGCGGTGGACCCTAGCGGCCCTGGTTGGCGACGGCCTTGATGGCGTCGGCAGCGGCATCCGCGTCAAGGTACTGTCCACCGCGGGTGACCGGGGTGAAGTCCTCGTTGAGTTCGTACACCAGCGGGATGCCGGTAGGGATGTTCAAGCCGGCGATGTCCTCGTCGCTGATGTGGTCGAGGTGCTTGACCAGGGCGCGCAGCGAGTTGCCGTGCGCGGTGACCAGGACGGTCTTGTGCGCGGCAAGGTCCGGCTTGATCTCGTCTTCCCAGTACGGGAGCATGCGATCCAGGACGTCCTTGAGGCATTCGGTGCGCGGTGCGTCGTCGCCCAGGTTGGCGTAGCGCGGATCGTTGATCTGGCTGAACTCCGAGTCGTCGGACAGCGCCGGCGGCGGGGTGTCGTAACTGCGGCGCCATTCCATGAACTGCTCCTCGCCGTATTCGGCCAGGGTCGCTGCCTTGTCCTTGCCCTGCAGCGCGCCGTAGTGACGTTCGTTCAGGCGCCAGCTGCGCTTGACCGGGATCCACGACAGGTCCGCGGACTCCAGGGCCAGGTTTGCGGTGATGATGGCGCGCTTGAGCAGCGAGGTGTGCAGGACAGCAGGGGCCAGCTTGGCCTCGGTGAGCAGCTGCCCGCCGCGAACGGCTTCGGCACGGCCCTGTTCGGTCAGCGTGACGTCGTACCAGCCGGTGAACAGGTTCTTTTCGTTCCACTCGCTTTGCCCGTGGCGCAGCAGGATCAGGGTGTAAGTCATGAAACCCATTCTAGGGCGCGTGAAGTGCCTTACTTTATTCCGTGACACGCGCGGGTCGCGGTGCCGGGCACTTTACGCTTAAGCCAATGGTTCAGAAAGCGACTCGGCTCGGCGGACGGTCGCTGACCGGTCGCCCGCTGGGCAATACGACCCGCGGGACCACAAATCCCAATCGCATGCGCCGCGTCGACCGCTGGATGACCGGCCCCCAGGCCTGGCGCCTGCGCCCCGGAACCACCGGGGCACCGCCCATTGCAGTGGACCTGGGCTACGGGGCATCGCCGGGAACCGCCGTCGAGTTCTTCGACCGCATCCGCTCCATCTCCCCCTTGGCGCGCGTCATCGGCATCGAGATCGAACCCGAACGGGTCGCCCGCGGCACCGCGCTGCACCTTGAGGGCCTTGATTTCCTCCTGGGCGGCTTCGAGATCCCCATTGCAGCCCAGGCCACCGTGATCCGCGCCTTCAACGTGCTGCGGCAATACGACGAGGCCGACGTCCCCGGCATCTGGAATACCATGGCCGGGCGGCTGACAGAGAACGGCGTTCTCATCGAGGGCACCTGCGACGAGATCGGCCGGCGCAGCTCGTGGGTCGCCGTCACCAAGGACGGCCCGCAGACGCTCAGCATCTCCCTGCGCTTCGGTGCCTTCGCCCGCCCTTCCGACGTGGCCGAGCGCCTGCCCAAGGCGCTGATCCACCGCAACGTCGACGGCGAACGCATCCACGACTTCCTCGCCGCGGCAGATGCCGCGTGGCTTTTCGCCGCACCGCTGGCATCCTTCGGCAACAAGCAACGCTTCGTGGCCATGTGCCGCGCCCTGCGTGAATCCGGTTGGCCAATCTGCGACTCGGCCGCCCGCTGGCGCCTGGGCGAGCTGACGGTGAAATGGGCGGCCGTTGCCCCGCGCACCGGAGCCCTGGCCCTTGCGGAACTCAACTAGCCAGCCACGGATTTTGCCCGCACCAAGGATGGGTGCAATCGGCCCCTTGCGGCCCCATACTGGATCCATGGTCAAAGGTGTTTCACGGACCGGGAAGCCACTGGTCCTGCTGCTGTGCGTGATTGCAGCACTTGTGCTCTTGTCGTTGCTCGTCGTGCTCACCCGCGGGGCACCGAAGCCACTTGATGCCGCCACCCCTGCCGGGGTCGTGCAGGGCTATGTCACCGCCGTCATCGGCGGCGACGAGGCCGCCGCGGCGGCCTATCTGGACCCCGGGCAGGACTTCAGTTGCGAGGAGTTCGACGCCGTTGCCCCCGAGCGGAACGTCCGGGTCGCGCTGGTGTCCACCACCGAGCGCGACACCACTGCCGACGTGGTGGTGTCCATTTCACACACCAATGTCGGCGGACCGTTCGGAAGCGCCGAATACGCCAGCGAAGAATCCTTTGACCTGAGACTCGTCGAAGGCAAGTGGCTGATCTCCGACGCCCCGTGGCCTTTGGTTGTCTGCCCTGAGAAGGGCATCGCGCCATGAGCACCGGCAACACCACCGTGATTCGCCCCGCCGCCCCCGCGCTGGGCACGCTGCGCCGCGTCATCCTCTACCTGCTCCTTTTCGCACTGGTGTCCCTGGCCGCCTCCGGCGTCAGCGGGCTGCTGGGCATGCTGCTCACCGCCGGCGATGCGATCGCGTTCAACGATTCATCCTCGCTGGCCCTTGCCATGGCACTGGCGCTGGTGGGCGGCCCGCTGGGCGCAGTGGTGTTCTGGGCGTCGTGGCGACTGCTGGCCGATCCTGCCGAACGCCGCGCCACGGCGTGGGGCATCTATGTCTCTGCCATGTACGCAACTTCCCTGCTCACCGCCACCGGATTCGGCGTCGGCGCCCTGGCAGCGCTGGCGGGCGGGGACACCGGTTCCTGGAAGTCTTCCCTGGCCACCGGCCTGTCATGGGCCGCGGTGTGGGTCTGGCATCGGTGGATGCTGCACCACCGGACCCGGGGGCCGTTGGCCTTGGCGAAGGTCCCGCACGTGCTCGGCACCGTCATTGGACTGGTCATCGGCCTGGGCGCCGGCACGGGCGCGCTTGCCGTGCTCTTCGAACAGGCGCTGGGAACGCACGGGGAGCTGGCGGTCATCGGTGCTCCCTGGTGGCGCGCCGTCCTGGCGCTGCTGGTGTGGGCAGCGGGCGGGATCCTGGTCTGGTGGTGGCACTGGATCCGCGAGGGAACCCGTGAGCTGCACACCAAGCTGGCGGGGGTGGGACTGGTGGCCGTCGGCGTCGGCGGGTCCGCGATCCTGGCCCTGGGCGGAGCCGGCGTGCTGTTGTTCGTGCTGCTGCGCATGGGCCTTGACCGCAGCGATCCGCTGCCGGTGCTGCTGGAACCGGCACCCGAGGCCCTGGCCGCTGCGTTGCTGGGCACGCTGTCCTGGCTTTACCACGCCAGGATCGCAGGGAACCGGCCCGAACCTGTTCCCGCAGCTGCCGGGCTGGCCGTCTCCGGGATCGCGCTGGCTGCGGCGGCATCGGGCATCGGCGTCGTCGTCAATGCGGCCCTGTCCACGGCAACCACGCGGCTGGGCGGCACCGACCCGACCGAGCTGCTGCTGGCGGGCCTGAGCTCGCTGGCCATTGGTGGGCCGCTGTGGTGGTTCACCTGGCATCCGACCCGGCCGGCCGACCCGCGCGGCCGGCGGATCTACCTGGTGTTGGTCTTCGGAATCAGCGCCGTGGTGGCCCTGGTGACGCTGCTGGTGATCGGGTTCCGGCTCTTCGAATTCATGCTCGGGGATTCCGGCGGTGCCGGCCTGCTCGAACGCGTTCGCGCACCTCTGGGCCTGCTGGTGGCCACCGGGCTGGTGGCGGGTTACCACTTCGTGCTCTGGCGGCACGCCCGCTCTGCGGGTGCCGGGGACGAGCCCGCGCCGGAGCCCGGGCGCGGCATCCGGGAGGTCATGCTGGTGGCCGGTGAGGATGCCCGAGAGCTCGCCGCGGCGATCCACGCACACACCGGCGCCAACGTCACGGTGCTGCACCGCCACGATGGCGCCGAATCAACGCTCTCCCCCGACCGGTTGTTCAGGGTCCTGGGGCCCGTGGCGGCAGAGCGCATCCTGATGGTGGCCGGCCCGGCCGACCGCCTGGAGATCATCGAACTGACGGCCGATATCCGGGGACGGGACTAGCCACCCAAGCGGCACACGGAGCGCGCCGGATGCGCACCTAGTAGGAGTAGCCGCCCTTGCCGGACACCGCGGGCTTGACGTCCGCCAGGTATACGCAAGCGATGCAGGCGCCAACGAGCTGGAAGATGCCGCCGCCGCCACCGCCGAGCACCGACAATACGCAGACCAGGGTCGCGGCCGCTGTCATGCCCATCCAAAACGGCTTGCTGCGCTTGTTTTCGCGCTGGAAGTTGGCCGCGGGGTGCCGCACCGCGTCAAAAAGCGCCACCAGGGCAATCACGGCGGCCAGGATACCGAGCGCGAGCAGAAGATAGTGCTCGAACAAGTGCGCAAGATTCATGGATCCAGCTTAGCCGCGTTAGCCCAGCGCCGCGGTCAGGTCGACGTGCAAGTCCTCGACATTTTCAATGCCGACGCTCAGCCGCACCAGGTTGTCCGGCACCGTCCCGGGTTCACCCGGGTGGCGACGGCGCCGCTCGGCCAGGGACTCCACGCCACCGAGCGAGGTTGCCGGGGTCCACAGCAACAGTTTCGCGAGCATCGCATCGGCGGCTTCCGCGCCGCCGGCGACCTCGATGGCCACGATGGCCCCGAAGCCTTCCAGCTGTTCAGCCGCGCGCTGGTGACCGGGGTCTTCGGGCAGACCGGGATAGCGCACCCGGGAAATCGCCGGGTGCCCGGCCAGCCGCTTGGCCAGTTCCATGGCGCTGGCTTCTGCCCTGTCCAGGCGCAGGGCCATGGTCCGGATGCCGCGCAGCGTCAGCCAGGCCTCGAACGGGCCGGCGATCGCCCCGTGCAGGGTCCGCATGCCGTGCAGTCGGGAACGCAATTCGGGATTCCGGGTCACTACGGCGCCCAGGACCACGTCAGAGTGGCCACCCATGTATTTGGTGGCAGAGTGCACCACCACGTCGGCGCCCTGCTGCAGCGGCCGCTGGCGCAGCGGGGTGGAGAAGGTGTTGTCCACCACCGTGAGCACCCCGGCCTCGCGGGCGGCTGCCAGCAGCACCGGCAGGTCGGCAACCTCGAGCATCGGGTTGGTGGGTGACTCCAGCCAGGCCATGTCCGCACCGGCCAGGGCGGCGATCGCGGCGTCTGTGTCGGCCAGGTCGACGCGGCGCACCGAGAGTCCCAGCGTCTTTTCCAGCTCGGCCACCAGCGAGAGCGAACCGTTGTAGGCATGGGACGGGATGACGATGGTGCCGCCCGGAGGCAGCAGGGAGAGGGCCGCGGCCACCGCCGCCATGCCGGAGGCGTACGCCAGGGCGGGGAGTTCGCAGTCCTCGAGCTGGGCGATGGTTTCTTCCAGCGGGTCCCAGGTGGGGTTGGTGAAGCGTCCGTAGACCTTCTCCCCGGCGTCCGGCTCCCCCAGCGAGTGGAAGGTGGAGGAAAGCACGATGGGCGAATTCACGGGCTGGTCAACTGCATGCGGCGGGCGTCCGGCGGACACCACAACGGTGTCCGGGGCCCACGGCGCGGATTCTGGGCGGGTCATGATTTTTAGGTTACTCCCTGGCCAGGCCCGCGCCCCAGCCGATGACGTACAGGTGCGCACACCGGATGAGCCGACAGGGCCCCGGTGCGGATAGGCTAGAAGGCGTGAGCAACGCGCAGCCAAACCCCGTCAACGCAGGCCGCTTCATCGTCTTCGAGGGCGGTGACGGGGCTGGAAAGTCCACGCAGGCCGCCCTGCTGGTCCAGGACCTGCGCCAAAACGGACACACCGTGCTGCACACCCGCGAGCCCGGCGGCACCCCGATCGGCGAGAAGCTGCGCTCCCTGGTCCTTGACCACGGGCAGGGCACCGTCGATGCACGCACCGAGGCCCTGATGTATGCGGCGGCCCGCGCCGCCCACGTCGAACAGGTCATCCGCCCCGCACTGGCCGCCGGCACCATGGTTGTCTGCGACCGCTACGTCGATTCTTCCCTGGCTTACCAGGGCATCGGCCGGGAGCTCGGTGAGGACGCCGTGCGTTCCATCAACGACTTCGCCACCGGCGGGCTCCAGCCGGACCTGACGGTGCTGCTCGATGTCACCCCGGCCGACGGCCGTTCCCGCCGCACCGTCGGCGCCGACGGCAAGCCGCTGGCCGAGGACCGCCTCGAATCCGAACCCGACGAGTTCCACTCCCGCATCCGCGACGCCTTCGTGCACTTCGCCGCCCGGGAGCCAAACCGCTATCTGGTCCTGGATGCCGCCACCGGGGTCCAGTCGCTGGCCGCCGCCATCACGGAGGCCGTTGCCGCACGGCTCAACGGTCCGGGAGCCTGAGCATGGATGTCTGGGACGACCTGCCGGGACAGGAGAAGGCCATTGCCGCGCTGCGCCGCGCGGTCGCCGAAGGCAACCCCGCGCATGCATGGCTGTTCACCGGCCCGCCGGGCTCCGGTCGCTCCAACGCGGCGCGCGCCTTTGCCGCCGCCCTGCAATGCCAGCACCCCGATGCGGCGCTGCGCGGCTGCGGAAGCTGCAAGGCCTGCGTCACGGTGCTTGCCGGCACGCACCCGGATGTCGCGCTGATCGCCACCGAAAAGGTCAACTACCAGATCGAGGACGTCCGGACGCTGATCACCAAGGCGCAGGACCGGCCCTCCACCGCGCCCTGGCGCGTGATCATCGTGGAGGACGCGGACCGGATGACCGAGCGCACCACCAATGTGCTGCTCAAGTCCATCGAGGAACCTCCCCCGCACACCGTCTGGATCCTCTGCGCTCCCTCACCGGCCGACGTGCTGGTGACCATCCGTTCACGCTGCCGCTCGGTGTCCCTGGCCGTTCCGACCCGCGCCGCTGTGGCCGAGTTGCTGGTGCGCCGAGACGGACTCTCCGAGGAACAGGCCGACTTCGCCGCCCGGGTTTCCCAGTCGCACATCGGCATCGCCCGGCGCCTGGCCCGCGACCCGGAGGCACGCCGCCGCCGCGACACCACGGTGCGCCTGCCGCTGCGCATCCGCACCGTCTCCGACGCGGTGATGGCAGCTGCCGAACTGGTGGAGCTGTCCACCGCGGAGGCCACCGCGTCCGCAACGGAACGCGCCGAGGCCGAGGCCGCCTCCCTGCGCACCGCGCTGGGACTGGAAGCCGACGCCCCGGTGCCGCCCCAGCAGCGCAGCGCGTTCAAGGCCCTGGAGGAGAACGCCAAGCGCCGCGCCCGGCGTGCCACCCACGACGCGCTGGACCGCTCGCTGATCGACATGACCACGTTCTTCCGCGACGTGCTGCTGGTGCAGTTGAATGCCTCCACCGAGCTGGTCAACGACTACCTTTCCGATCCCCTGCATGCCTACGCCAACGCCTCGCGGCCCGAGACCACGGTGGCAAAGATCGATGCCATCGCCGAAGCGAGGGCGCGTATTGGCGCCAACGTCGCCCCGCTATTGGCCATCGAAGCCATGATGGTCAGCCTGCGTCCGACAAAATAGCCTTTATTCCCCAGTAATTTTCCCCCCATTCCGCGCACTCGCGCCCCAAGGAGCCTGAAGCCCGCATGAGAGCACCCCGCCGCCACCTGTCAGTGATTGCCGCACTCGGCTCCGCGGCCCTGTTGTTGGGCGCCTGTTCCACGGCAACCGCCCCGGCCCCTGCCATCAATTCGGTGCCGGCAGAGTCGGCAGCGATTCCGGCAGGCCTGGAAAAGTTCTATACCCAGGAACTGGACTGGGCTTCCTGCGGCGGCGTGCTGCTGTGCACCGAGCTGACCGTACCCATGGATTACGACGACCCGTCCGGAAAGACCATGACCCTGGCCCTGAACAAGCGCCCGGGCGGCAAGAACGCCGCCGGCTCGCTGTTGGTGAACCCCGGCGGCCCGGGTGCCTCCGGTCTGGAGACCGTCCGCGAGGCGGTCCCGAACATGTTCGGCCAGGATCTGCAGCGCGGCTTTGACGTGGTTGGCTTTGACCCGCGCGGAGTCGGTTCCTCCACTCCGGTCACATGCGAGCAGCCGGCCGAACAAGACGCCGGCCGGGCGGAGCAGTTCGATCCCGGCTCCGACGCGGGAATCGAGGAGATGCGCCGCGACAGCGCCGAGTATGCCGCGCTGTGTGCCGAGCGCACCGGGGACGCACTGGGCTTTGTCGACACCATTTCGGCAGCCCGCGACATGGACGTGATTCGTTCGGCGCTCGGGGACAAGACCCTGAACTACCTGGGCTATTCCTACGGCACCTCGCTGGGCGCCAACTATGCCCAGCTCTTCCCGCAGAACGTGGGTCGCATGGTTCTTGACGGGGCGCTTGACCCCACGCTCGGCAACAACGAGATCACCATGGGCCAGGCCCTCGGGTTCGAAAACGAGATCCGTGCGTACATGCAGGATTGCCTGGATTCGGGCGATTGTCCCTTCAGCGGCGAGCTCGAGGATGCCTTGGACCAGTTGCGCGAACTCTTCGCCGAGGTGGAGGCCGAACCCCTGGTAGGCAGCGACGGACGCAGCGTCCCGATCATCGACTTCGTCAACGGGTTCATCGTCCCGCTTTACGACAATTCCACATGGCCCATGCTCACCGAGGCACTGCGCAATGTGATGGCCGGGAACGTCGATGACATCCAGTACTTCGCCGACCTCACCGCCGGACGCGAGTCCGACGGGAGCTACACCGGCAACGGCACCGCCGCCTTCAGCGCCATCAACTGCCTCGACTATCCCATGGACGCGGACATCCCGACGATGCGCGCCGAGGCCCAGGAGCTGGCCCAGGCGGCCCCGACGATCGGCAAGTACCTGGCCTACGGCCCAGTGGGCTGCCAGGACTGGAAACACCCCGCCACCGGCAATCCCGCCCCGTTGACTGCGGAGGGCGCCGCTCCGATCGTGGTCATCGGCACCACCGGGGATCCGGCCACGCCGTACGCGTGGAGCCAGGCGCTGGCCGAGCAGCTTTCTTCCGCCTCGCTGGTGACCTACGAGGGCCACGGCCACACCGCCTATGGCCGTTCCAACGACTGCATCGCCAACGCCGTGGAGTCCTATTTCCTGGACGGGACGGTTCCGGCCGACGGATTGACGTGCTGACGGACCCTCCCACCGCGTCGTTTTGACCGCTGAGGACAGATTCCTATAAAGTGTTCACTTGTGGTGCTCACGCGCCACGGTGCCTCCTTAGCTCAGTTGGTAGAGCGTTTCACTCGTAATGAAAAGGTCGCCAGTTCGATTCTGGCAGGAGGCTCTGATCCAGCCCCGGGAAACCGGGGCTTTTTCATTTCCTGGTCACCTCAAAACTGCCAAGCTTCAGCCTTCGCCGCAGCCGACTGCACAACCAGCGATGCGCCGGAAAGAGCCACCCAGCAGGCCTTCTGGGCTCAACCTGAGGCCCCCCGCCCACACGTTGAATATCGTGTGTGCAGGCATTGAACTCTCGATCGCCGGTGTCGTTCCCATGACCGCGGACGGCCTTGAGCAAGCACTACCAGAACTTGGTTTGCCGAGGGGCCGACCAGTCAATCATGCAAGAAAAGTCCTAAACCTAGGCTTAGGACCTTTCTTGCATGATTTCCACTGTTGGACCGAATAGGTCTTCCTCCGAGCACGGCCAACCATCTGGCCCACGAACGGCGTCGCCTGGCCCCACCGCGTCCCAAAACGCTCGAGGAACACGCGCAGCAGCGGCGCATCGTAACGATGCCAGGAATTCACGGCATCTTCCTATTCGGGGGCGGGGTCCAGACCAGTGGTCCAGCCACCACGTCGGGCCTGGTCGAGCGGGATACCCGCCTGGCCCTCGCCGGCCTTGCGCCCCGGCGGGCGGATAGGTGTTCGCGATCGTACGCCGACCGGGCGGCGGCGTTGCCCAGGACCGCATAGGCGTCCATCACCGACTGCAGCCGGGAACGCTCCAGCGCTTCCTGCTCCGGTCCCTCAGGCCCGGGCCTGGTGTCGGGATGGTGCAGGCGCATCTGGGCCCGGTAGGCACGGGCGATCTCGGCGGCGCTGGCCCGCGGATCCAGGCGAAGCACCGCATAGGGGTTGAGGGACTCCACGGCAATGCCTTTCAAATCT
Source organism: Paeniglutamicibacter sulfureus (assembly GCF_030512175.1). Lineage (GTDB taxonomy): Bacteria > Actinomycetota > Actinomycetes > Actinomycetales > Micrococcaceae > Paeniglutamicibacter > Paeniglutamicibacter sulfureus. The sequence goes on from NZ_JAULBL010000001.1 coordinate 992,814, forward strand.
TCGCGCCGGGGTCGGGCGCGGGCGGCAACTGGGATGCCGAAGATGGTCCCGTCCCCCGCCGGGAATCGGGACCATCTTCCACGGGGACGGCGCCAACCCCGACCCTACGGTGCGCCGGAGGGCGCCGCGGTGTGCCGTTTGGCCAGCACCCGCAGTTACTGATGTCGGGGGCGGGCCGTCCCCGTCGGGTGAACCATCTCCGGGACCTCAGGCGTCGATGGACTGGCGGTCGGACTCCTTGCTGGTAATGGCGATCTTGCGTGGCTTCGCCTGTTCGGCGACCTGAATCTCCAGGGTCAGCACACCCGCGTCGTAGCTGGCGTCGATGTTCTCCGTATCGAGGTTCTCCCCCAGGACCAGCTGGCGGCTGAACACTCCCCGCGGGCGTTCGGCGGCAAGGATTTCGACCTCGTCTCCCAGCGCACCTCGTTCGGCCTTGACTGTCACGACGTTGTTTTCGACATCCAGGTCGATCGAATCGGGGTTTACCCCCGGAAGGTCAAACTCGATCCGGAACTTGTCACCTTCACGCCAGGCATCCATGCTCATGGCCGCCGGCCTGACCGTCGTCCCCCAAACCTGTTGGGCGAGCTTGTCGAGTTCACGGAACGGATCTGGGCGCATCAACATTGTTCTCTCCTTCACAGCTTTGTCGTTTGCCGATCCCGCTGCCCCGTGTGGCTGCGGGTATTAATTTTTTAGCATCACTCCATCGCCCGCGCAACAAGAAATTGTTTGGGAAATTGGCGCTTTTTGCCCCGGACCCGCAGGGCGCCGCAGCTCGAACGGCCGGGGAGCAGCCCCCGTCTTAAACGTGTGCGGGGACCCGCTGACGGGTCCCCACACACACTTGTCTTGACGCTGTTCCGTTGCCGGGAGCCTTTTTGTCGACTAGGCGAAGTCGCTGACGGCCGGATCGGCTGCGATGCGGCCCTCGGCGCCCTTGTCCAGGGCGTTGATCGCGGCGAGGTCATCGGCGTCCAGCTCCACGCCCAGCCCCGAGTGGTTCTCCACGATCCGCGAGGGGGTCACCGACTTCGGGATGACCACATTGCCCAGGGCCAGGTGCCAGGCAATGACGACCTGGGCGACGGACGCGTTGTGCTTCTCTGCGATGGCCACCAGTGCCGGGTCGTTAAGCAGTTCGCTGCCCTGGCCCAGGGGCGACCACGACTGGTGCAGGATGCCCTTGGAAGCCTCGAACTCGCGCAGTTCGGTCTGCGGGAAGTACGGGTGGGTTTCGACCTGGTTGATGACCGGCAGCACTCCGGTGGCTTCCTCCAGCTCGGCGAGCGCCTCGATGGTGAAGTTGCAGACGCCGATGGACTTCACGCGACCCGACTTCTGCAAGTCAATGAGCGCACGCCAGGTGTCCACGTATTTTCCCTGCTTGGGCTGCAGCCAGTGGATCAGGTAAAGGTCAAGATACTCCAGGCCCAGGCGTTCCATGGATGCGTCGAAGGCGGCCAGGGTCGAGTCGTAGCCCTGGTCGGCGTTCCAGACCTTGGTGGTGATGAACATGTCCTCACGGGGCACGTCGGTGGCGGCAATGGCGCGGCCAACACCCTCCTCGTTGCCGTAGATGCGGGCCGTGTCGATGTGGCGGTATCCGGCGGCGAAAGCTTGGACGACCACGTTCGTCGCGACGTCGTCCTCGACCTTCCACACCCCGTAGCCAAGCTGGGGAATGGTGTTGCCGTCGTGGAATGTGAGCTCAGGGGATACAAGGTTCGTCATGTTTCCCATCCTGCCACCGTGCATTGACCGGAATTGCCGGACCCGGCATTGATCAGCGCTGGGCGAAACCGAAATCCCCGCAGCCCGGAACGCTAGTGCTTGGCCATTTCGGCCTCTGCCGCACTGATGCCGTCGGCCACCAGATCCGCGCGCATGGCAACGTTCTCCAGGCCCGCCGACGCATAGCCCCAGCGCTCCCCGTCGAGACGTGCCATGGCCGCCACTTGCGCGGTGGTCGCCAGGTCGTTCGCGGCCTTGGAAAGCAGGCGGTGCACGGCGTAGAGCTCGTGCGGGACGGCTTCGCCGGTGCTCGGGGCCTTGGCTTGGGCGGCGACGCACACCAAGCGCACCCGACCCTGGAGCTCGGCCAGGTGGTTGGCGATCAGGATCAGGGCATTGTGGAGGTCGTCGTCCTCGATGCCCTCGAGGACCTGGTGCACCCGATCCAGGGAGCGCCCGAACCTGTCATAGGCCCGGCGCCAGACCCCGTCGCCGAGTTCCTTGTTGTCGCGGCGTGCGCCGCGTACCGAGGAGAACAGCCCCATCTACGTGTTTGCCTTTGTTGTCGCCATGATGTCCCCCGGTGGTTCTGGTCGCCCGAGGAACAAGTCGTTACCCGTGTTGCCACTTTCAATTCTAGAGGTATTGCCCAAACCCGCCGTCGCCATCGGTTCCCGTGCCCGGCGCAGGACCCTGCGGTCCCGGTGCCGCGCCGGGATCTCCTTGGGTCATGCGTTCGGGCTCGCCCTGCTCGTTGATGATGATTCCTGGGGCCACTTGCGTGCCCGGGGGAAGCTGGCGCATGGCCATGCGCTGGGCGAGTTGTTGGTTGGCCATCTGCTGGGCGGCCATGGCCGCCTGCAGTCCGTGGAAGACGCCTTCGAGCCAGCCCACCAGCTGGGCCTGGGCCACGCGAAGCTCGGCCTCCGAGGGTGTCTCGCCGTCGGCGAAGGGCAGCCGGATGCGATGGAGTTCCTGGGCAAGTTCCGGGGACAGCCCGGTCTCCAGCTCGTGGACGGAGCGTTCGTGGATGTCGGCCATGCGGGCGCGGGCTTCCTCGTCCAGTGGCGCCGAGCGGACCTCTTCGAGCAGCTGCTTGATCATCCCGCCAATGCGCATGAGCTTGGCCGGTTCCCCGATGCTCATCACGTGCGCACTGTCCTTGCCCGGCGCGTGGCCTTCCTTGGCGCCCGGGGCGTTGCCGGGACCGGGTGCTGCAGGACCCATTGGCATGGTTCCGGGGCGGGTGCCGGCCTCGGCCGCAGCCTGGAATGGGCCGTTCACCTCATCGGGCGTCAGGGTGTTGGACGCAGCGTTGGGATCGGGGATCTGTTCACTGTGCTCGCTCATGGCTCCATCTTGCCATGTGAATCCCCGGTCCGGCAGGGAGATTTCCTTGTTGGTTCGAAGCTGGCCGCAGGCACGGCCCGCAAGGGCGATCCCTGTCGGCACCGCACACAGGCGGGCCAACGGACGCGGGGCCGGCGGACAACGTGTCCTCCGGCCCCGCGGCGCTGACGCACTGATGCGCGGAAAGCTGGTCAGCAGCACCGACCCTGCGGGTTCTTCTCCTGCCAGTCGGAGTAGTCGCGCCAGAATTCCCGTTCGCCCATGGGAGCGACGCCCGGGTGCGTGCGGGCCTGGTGCTCGAGGTACACCCGGTATTTGTCCGCCCCCAGCACCCCCTCGAGGTAGCGCACGATCCCCCGGGCGATCTTGCCCGTTGCGGATAGTCCGCGCGCCAGCACCGAGGTGCCGCCGACCGGTGGGGTTCCGCCTGTGCCAGCCATGGTCAGTGACCCCCGCGTGCCATCTGTTGCTCCGGAGGAACCTGCTTCCAGGCCTGCTCCAGCTCCTTCTCCGCCGGGGAGGAAACCAGTCCGCTCGGGGCGTAGATCCTTGAAGGGACCTCCGGATCCTCGGTGTCGGTTCCCCCGCCGTTGGGGTAGGCGCGGATGGTGGCGATGATGGCCGTGACGATCACGATCACCGAAAGCACCAGGAAGATCACCGAAAGCCAGCCCTGGACGCCGGTGTTGCGCACCACTGCCTCCATGGCCTCGACGTTCTTGGCGGTGCCGAATGTGGTTTCCCCGCGTTCGAGTGCGCCCTTGAAGGCATTGTGCTGGGCGAAGTAGCCCACGGCCGGGACCGGGGAGAAGATCTTCAGGAACGACGCGTACACCGTGACGACGGTGGCGAATGCCAGCGGCAGCACCACGATCCACAGGTACTTGAAGTTCCCACGCTTGGCCACGATGGTCATGACCACGGCCAGTGCGATGGCCGCCAGCAGCTGGTTGGAGATGCCGAAGAGCGGGAAGAAGGTGTTGATGCCGCCCAGTGGGTCGGTGACCCCGAGGATCAAGATGTATCCCCAGCCGGCGACCATGATCGCCGTACACGCCCAAGCACCGGGACGCCAGGAGGTGTCCTTGAACTTCGGAATGAAGTTGCCGATGGTGTCCTGCAGCATGAAGCGGGCCACACGGGTTCCGGCATCAACGGCGGTGAGGATGAACAAGGCCTCGAACATGATGGCGAAGTGGTACCAGAAGGCCATCATCGCCGGCCCGCCGAACCACTGGTTCATGATGTGTGCGATGCCCACGGCCAGGGTCGGGGCGCCGCCGGTGCGCGAGACCACGGATTCCTCGCCCACGCCCGCCGCCAGGTCGGTGAGCATGCTCGGGGTCAGGTTCACGCCGGTCAGGCCCAGCGAGTTCACGAACGCCACGGCGCCCTCAACGGTGCCGCCGGTGGCCGCAGCCGAGGAGTTCATCGCGAAGTAGATGCCGCGGTCGATGGAGATCGCCGCGACAAGGGCCATGATGGCCACGAAGGATTCCATGAGCATGCCGCCATAGCCCAGGAAGCGGGTCTGGCGTTCCTTTTCAACCATCTTCGGGGTGGTTCCCGAGGAGATCAGCGCGTGGAACCCGGAGAGGGCACCACAGGCAATGGTGACGAAGAGGAACGGGAAGAGATGCCCGGCAACCACCGGGCCCTTGTCGGAGCCCGCGAACTCGGAGATCGCCGGAACAGTGATCTCCGGGCGGACCACGATGATGGCAACTGCCAGCAAGCCGATGACACCGATCTTCATGAACGTGGAGAGGTAGTCGCGCGGGGCCAGCAGCAGCCACACCGGAAGCACCGCGGCAATGAAGCCGTACACGATGATGAACCAGGCCAGGGTGGTGCGGTCCAGGTGGAAGAGCTCGGCACCCCACGCGGATTCGGCAACCCAGCGACCGGAAATGATGGCGAACATCAGCAGCACGAAGCCGATCAGCGAAATTTCCATGACCTTGCCCGGGCGGATGAAGCGAAGGTAGACGCCCATGAACAGGGCGATCGGGATGGTCAGACCAACCGAGTAGACGCCCCAGGCGGACTCGCCCAGCGCGTTGACAACCACCAGGGCCAGGATGGCGACGATGATGACCATGATGGCCAAGGTCGCAATCAGTGCGGCGGTGCCGCCGATGACGCCGAGCTCTTCACGGGCCATCTGCCCCAGCGAACGTCCGCCGCGGCGCATGGAGAAGAACATGACCAGGTAGTCCTGGACCGCGCCGGCCAACACCACGCCGATGATGATCCAGATGGTGCCCGGAAGGTAGCCCATCTGCGCCGCAAGGATCGGGCCGACCAACGGCCCGGCTCCGGCGATCGCCGCAAAGTGGTGCCCGAAGAGCACACGGCGGTCGGTCGGCATGAAGTCCTTGCCGTTGTTTTTGTACTCGGCAGGGGTCGCCCGGAAGTCATTGGGCTTGGCGATCTTGCGCTCAATGTACTTGGAGTAGAAGCGGTAGGCCACCAGATAGGTGCACACCGCCGCGAAGACGAACCAGATGGCGTTGATGGTCTCCCCGCGGGAGAACGCCAGGATGGCCCAGGCGACGCCACCGAGCAGCGAAATCGCCACCCACAGGGCAATCTTGGCCGGCGTCCATTTACGTTCCTCGGCCTCCGCAACTTGCGGGTCGACACCTGCCGGGGGAAGCCCTGGAGCTGAAGGTTGGGACGTGCTCATGTTTTCCTCTCACGTGACGGATGGATCGGACGATGCGAGTGATCCTTTGGGCGCACGCCGCGGACCTTAGTGGTCCACGACACCACCCTCTGAGATACACCGTAGCCCGTGGGAAAAACAGTTTCAGAACTTTACGATGATTTTCCCCGTGTGGTTCCCCGAATCGAAGTATTCATGCGCCAAACGGGCTTCCCTGAAGGGGAAACGTCGGTCGATCGACAGATCCAGCGTGCCCTGGGCCAGCATCGGCAGCGCGTGTTTCCTCACTGCGGCGACGATTTCCTCCTTCTGGTCCAGCGGACGGGCACGCAGCGTGGTGCCCATGACCCTGGCACGCTTGGTCATCAGTGCCCGGAGATCCAGTTCCGCCTTGGCCCCGCCCTGAAGGCCGATGACCACCAGGGTCCCGCCGGTGGCCAGGATGCGGACGTTTTGCGAGAGGTATTTGGCGCCCACGACGTCCAGGATCACGTCCACCCCGGCGCCGTCGGTCAGCTCCAGGATGCGTGCCGCGAAGTCCTCCTCGCGGTAGTTGATGCCCGCGTAGGCGCCGAGCGCAAGGCAATGGGCGATCTTTTCCTCGCTCGAGGCCGTCACCAGGACCTGGGCCCCTGCAGCGGCCGCCAGCTGAATGGCCATGGAACCGATCCCGCCGGCCCCGCCGTGCAACAGCACGGTGCTGCCCGCGGTAAGCCCGGCTTCCAGGAAGAGGTTCGACACCACGGTCCCGGCGACCTCCATGAAGCCCGCGGCGTCGACCAGGTCCACGTCCTGCGGGAGCTCGATGACAAGCCCTGCGGGCACCGTCACGTATTGGGCATATCCGCCCCCGGCCAGGAGCGCGCACACCCGCTGGCCAATGGCGGCCGAGACGACACCCTCCCCCAGCGCCTCGATGGTGCCCGACACCTCGAGTCCGGGGATGTCGCTGGCACCGGGAGGCGGCGGGTAAACGCCCCGGCGCTGTTGCACATCGGCACGGTTGAGCCCGAAGGCCGCCACCTTGACCAACACTTCCCCGGGCCCGGGGACCGGCATGGGGCGCTCGGTCTCGACCAGCACCTCGGGACCGCCTGCACCGCGGAATTCAATGGCCTGCATCGTGGTCATGGTGTTCTCCCGTTTTCCTTTGCTTCGATCGCGGGTTTTGCCCGGCGGCCCATGCTTCTTAGGTCCCGGCATCCGCGTTTTTCCTTCTTGGGGCCACTCTAACCGCCGGGAAATTCCGGCTCCCGTTTGTGACCGGCGGGGCGTGGCGGTTCGAAGGCACCCGCGGGCTGGCGTATACTTTTTGGGTCTGGATGGTTGTCCGAGCGGCCTAAGGAGCTGGTCTTGAAAACCAGTGTGCGGTAACCCCGTACCAAGAGTTCAAATCTCTTACCATCCGCGCAATTCAAGGAGGCGGTTCCCGTACCCACGGGAACCGCCTCCTTCCGTTAACTATGAGGCCATGTCCAAGTCCAGTGTTCGCACGTAGGATTCGAATCATCCGGGCAAGCACGATTCCCGGATCCCGAACCAACGGCAACCAGGATTGGAAGCGTTCGAAGATGACCCTGCGCAACAGCACCCCCGCCGGAAACCCGGTCTGGACCGACATCATGAGCACCGACATCGAAGCCAGCAAGAAGTTCTATGCCGCCCTCTTTGGCTGGGAGTTCGAGGAACCGAGTTCCGAGGAGTACGGCGGGTACCTCAGTGCCACGAGGAACGGGCGCCTCGTCGCCGGGCTCTCCCCCTACCAGCCCGAGTTCGGCGGCATTCCGAACATCTGGTCGCTGTATTTGAAGAGCGATGACATCACCGCCACCGAGGCCAGCGTCCAAGACTCAGGCGGCCAGGTCCTGATGCCGCCGATGCACGTGGCGCCATACGGGCACATGGGCATCTTCCTTGATGCCGGCGGTGCCGCATTCGGCGTCTGGCAGCCGCAGGAGCACCAGGGGTTCGGCGTCGATTCCGAGCACGGGTCCCCGGCTTGGCACGAGCTGTATTCCAAGGCGTACCCTGCGGCGGTGGAGTTCTACTCCAAGGCCTTTGGCTGGGACATGCATGTCATGTCCGATGCCCCTGAATTCAGGTACACCACCTATGGGCAGGGCGACGATGCCCGGGCCGGGCTGCTGGACGCCGCAGGCTTCCTCCCGGCCGAGGTCCCCGGATTCTGGGTGACCTATTGGGGCGTGGACGACGTGGATGCGGCCTGCGCGACGGCGGTGGCCAACGGCGGTGCAGTGACCGAGGGCCCGGAGGATTCGGAGTTTGGCCGGGTCGCCGCGATCACCGATTGCTGCGGTGCTTCCCTGAAGCTGGTGGGTGTGAAGCAGACCCAGTAGGTTCGGGCCTCGGGGGGGGGAAGGTGCGGGTGCCGGCGCCCGCACCTTCCCGCGTGCCGTCAAAGCGGCTGGACCAGGTCCTTGACCTGGCTCATCCGCAATACCTCGCGGGCAATATCCTGGGCGTCGCCGAGCGTCCGTGCCGCACCGTCAAGCGGCGCCCCAGCCTGGGCGGCAATCGCTGTGCCCCACTGGGCCGAGGACAGCTGCAGCCCGAGCACGAAGATCGCCCGGTGCGCCAACCCCCGGGCATCGACCATCCGGTACGGCTCTCCGACGACGTCAAGCCCCTGGCCCGGGATCGGTTCGCCCTGGTCGTTGCGCATGGTGAAGGCAGCCGCCAACCCGTCGTCAAGTAGTTGCTGCAGTAGCGGTGAATCTGTTTGCAGCACGCGGTTGGCCGGCATCATCGCCTCGATGAGCGTCCGTGCCGTGTATGCCGGGGCATCGACCCAGGGCGAGGACGCGGTGAACATCCCGGTGGGCACATCGATCTCGAATTCCGGGTCGGGGCCGATGAATTCCACGACCTTGGCGCGCGCCAGCGCTGCCAGTTCCTCGATGCGCTGCAGGGGCGGACCGGAAGCCAACCCCTCCACCAGGGGCTCGAACCAACCCTGTACCTCGGCCAGCCGCGACTCGTCGGAAATCAGGCCCTCGGCGAGCAGGTCCTTGACGATCATGCGCCCGGCGTTCAACGTGGCGATGGCCATCTTCAGTGGGTCCTTCTCACCCTCCACCGAGGAAATGGCATCGTACTCCAGGTATTCCATGACCGCTTTTTGGTATGCCTTCAGGGAAGGGAATCCCTGTTCCGCAAAGGGATGCCCCAGCCCCGGAACATCCAGGAACCCCATGGCCGGAGCCAGTTCCCCCACGAGTCGTCGGGCTTCCTGCAGCCATACCTGGGACCCCGCCTGGTGCTCGGCATCGAGGGCATCGGTGAGCATGTCAACGAACTCGTCCGGGTCCACCTCGAAGCGGGAGGGATGGCGCCGAGCCGCCGTGCGGTAGTACGCCAGCAGGACATCGCGGTGCAGCAACGGCCACACGTGGGCGTCGAAGCGCACCGTTGCCTCCGGGTTGAGCATCCGGGCCTCGGCGACCCTTTGGACGAGCACCTCGCTATCCAGGTAGCGCAGCCGGACCGAGTCCGGGATGAAATCCTCGATGCAGGATTTCGCGCGGTACGGCGTCCCGCGGCGGGAGGCTGCCACAATGCGCGGCTCGCGGCCCGTGGGCCAATACTCCAGGGCCCGGCCGGGCCCTCCGTTGATTTCGTTGAATTGACCCCCGCGTCCCACCGTCAAGGCAACCATCACGTCAAAGAAGTTCAGTCCCAGGCCCCGTACCAATACCGTCTCCCCGCCCGGCACCTTGTCCCAGGCAACGTCCCCGGGCACGTTCGGGCCCTGGTAGAGCAGGCCGGCATCATCGGCGGCCTGGGCCATGGCTCCCTGTGACGGGTTCAGTCGTGCCGAAACATGTCCCAGTGCCAAGACCACCGCGTCGGCGCGCCGTTCGAACTCCGGTCCCGACCGCCGCGGGTGGGGGCGGGTGCCATCGACGGGGTGGGCCTGAAGCAAGTAGTCGGCCTCCCCGCGGTGCAGCGCGGTGACCTCTGCACGCTCGAAGCGCACCTCGGAAACCGCCTCATGGGAACGAAGCGCTGCAACCGATCCGTCAAAAACATGACGCAGGTAGCGGCCGTAGAGGGCCCGCGGAGGGTAGGAACCTCGTTCCATCTGCTCCAGTTCCGTTCTTTCCACGCTGCTGAGCGCCGCCCCGTCGCCGCCGGCGGCACGCCACTGGTCAAAGCTCAGCCCAGGCTCGTCCGGGTGCGTGCGGACGGGGGCCACCGTGGGGAACCCTGCCGGGGTGTTCATCAAGAAGAGACGGGACTGGGCCGTGGACCAGACATGACCGGCACCCGGGTCATGGACGTCATAGACCACCACAGTGATCTTGCGTGAGTGGCTCTGGGTGCGCCGCAATTCGGCAGCCAGGCGTTCGAGGACCGAGGTCCCCCTGGGCCCTGCACCCACAATGGCTATGACGTACGGTTCCCTACCGAAATTTTTCTTCTCACTCACGGATTCAGCCTAGTCTGCTGTTGCGGTCCATCGCTTCGCTTGGGCGCAGCATTTGAAGGCCGCGCCCAAGCGAAGCGAGGGTCCGCACCGCTGGCAGGATCACTTAGGCCGCTTCATAGCTTTCGACGGTGGCACGCAGGGCATCAGCATGCATGTAGATTTCGTCCAGGCTCTCAATGGGGATACGCGTCTCAGCCTTGTCCTCCCCAAACAGACCCAGGTACTTCTGCGATCTGTTGAAATGCAATCTGGCGATGGGCTTGCGATTGTTGTCGTCGAGGAGAACCGCAAAATAGGACTTCGCATCTCGATGCGCAATGCGGTTGACCTTGACGGTTTTGCAAACAATGGCTCGAACAATGTGGAAGCCTTCAATCTCTTCCAGGGTCGTGTCGACTCCATCGTCTTGCTCGAGGTCTGCCTCGGCCACGGGTTGGCTGGTTACGCTGGCCGCTGCCGCCGCCGCGGTAACCATGGGGATGTTCGGCTCCCCGAGTGCTGCCTTGAGCCGATCATTCACCTGATCCGCAAGGTACTGTTTCGTGGCCTTGGCAACGAGGCCCGTGAACTGCTCGCGAACCCGTTGCGTAAACTGGCCCCCGTAGACGCCCGCAGAGAGGAATTTGACCCACTCGGCCGTTGGCTCTTGGAAGTTCGCCGCGATGGCACGTTTGATTTCCCCGACATAACGTAATTCTTCGGCTGCGCTGACGATGGATTCAAGGTCAAAAGCGTCGCGGGAGAGCTTGCGCAGTTCGGGGATCAACGTTTCGTCGATGTCATTCATATCGAGGATCAAGAATGGCTTCGCATCCATCTTGTTCGGTGCATCAAGATCGGTATAGAACTGGTAAACCTCGCCATTGGTCAAGATCGCGATCCGTGCGGTGGTTGCTGCGAAGTACCGGTAAAGCTGAGACGCATGCTCATACTTCAGGCCACCGACCGATCGCTTGCACTCAATCAGGATCTGCACCTCGCCATCAAGCATGATTGCGTAATCGATCTTTTCGCCCTTTTTGATCCCGATGTCGGCGGTGAATTCGGGGACAACTTCCAGCGGATTGAAAACGTCATAACCAAGGATCGTCGAAATGAACGGCATGATGAATGCGTTCTTCGTCGCTTCTTCGGTTTCGATGATCGTGCGTTGTTGCTGAATCTTTGCTGCCAGCGCTGCTAGCCGTTCTCCAAATTGCATTGATTTCCCCTATTCAACGAAACTAAGACCCAGTGCCCAACCTACCCACTAACCCGAACAAAAAAGTGATTCTCATCAGCAATTGAGTAACGAATCGGTTACGAACCCGAAGCACAAATCCAACCGCATCCTTAGACTGTCCATATGAGCACCCCTCCCCTGGATACGCCCGCGCCGACAACTCTCACCGAACCGACTAATACTTCCACGACCCAAGCAATCGATCCGATTGCTCGAACAAATGTGCCCCGGCCTGTCACTGACACCCCAACAGATCCGCTTCTGTGGCTGGAAGAGCTGGATTCAGAGCGCGCCATGGACTGGGTGCTCGGACAGAACGCCCGCACTGAAGCGGAGCTCTTCGACGAGGATTTCGCCGCCACCCAGGAAGAAATCCTCAAGATCCTGGATGCTTCCGACAGGATCCCGATGGTCACCAAGCGCGGGCAGCACTACTACAATTTCTGGCGAGATTCCGGGCATCCCAAGGGTTTGTGGCGTCGCAGCAGCTGGGAGTCCTATCGGCAAGACGATCCGCAGTGGGAACTGCTGCTCGACGTGGATGCCTTGGCAGAAGCCGAAGGTATCGACTGGGTCTTCTCCGGGGCGCAGATGCTGCGCCCGGCACCGGGTGAAGAGTACGCTCGGGCCCTGATCAAGCTTTCCCCAGACGGAGGCGACCAAGTGCGAGTGCGGGAATTCGACCTGCCCTCCCGCGCCTTTGTCCCGGGCGGCTTCGACTTGCCCGTCGCCAAGACCAACGTGTCTTGGGCGGATGCCGACACGTTGTACGTGGCCACCGATGTCGGCGAGGGAACACTCACCCTCTCCTCCTACGCCCGCACCGTGCGTCGGCTGGTCCGCGGACAGGACCTGGACGTTGCAGAGGAAATTTTCGCCATTGACCAGTCACACGTCCTGGCCTATGTCTCCCACGATTCGACGCCGGGCTTCGAACGCGACGTCGCCCACGACGTCATCGACTTCTACAATTCCAAGACGTTCGTGCGCCAAGAAGACCAATGGGTGCACTTGAACGTCCCCACCGATGTGGGCGTCTCGCTGCACCGTGGATGGGTGTTGTTCTCCCCGCAGACCGCCTGGACCCGCGACGGAACCACGTACATTCCGGGATCGCTCGTGTTGGCCGATCTTGGGGATTTCATGAGCGGTGCGGCCACATTGCGTGAAATCTTTGTTCCCACTCCATCCACGTCCCTGCAGTCCATCGATTTCACGGCAAACCACATTCTCCTCAACGTCCTGCAGGACGTCTCCTCACAGATCCTCGTCTGCGATCCGGCAAACGACTTCGCGCTGCATCCCTTGGACATCGGCTCCCCGCTGCACAGCTTCAGCATTTCGGCCGTCGACGACGAAGACCCAGTATGCGGTGATGACTTCTGGCTGACGCTCACCGGATTCCTCACGCCCACCACGCTGGCCCGCGGAACCGTCAGCCTCAACCCCGACACCGAGGGCCCGGCTGTTCCACAGGTCGTCAAAAGCGCTCCTGCCCGATTCGAGGCCGGTGACTTCGAGGTCTCCCAGCACTTCGCAATTTCCGATGACGGAACCCGGGTCCCATATTTCCAGGTGTCCCCGCGCGGGCTGCCGCTCGATGGAAAGAACCCGGTGCTGATGAATGGCTACGGCGGGTTCCAGACCAGCCTGACCCCGGGCTACCTGGGTGCCCTGGGCCCTGGCTGGCTGACCCGCCGCACGAAAGAGGGCAGGCGCGGCAGCTATGTGGTGGCGAATATCCGCGGCGGCGGCGAGTACGGCCCACGCTGGCATCGCGCCGCCTTGCGGGAGAACCGTCACCGCGCCTACGAGGACTTCGCAGCCATAGCCCGCGATCTCATCGCCCGGGGTGTCACCTCGCGCGAGCACTTGGCCGCCACCGGACGCTCAAACGGCGGACTGCTCATGGGAAACATGATCACCGGCTACCCGGAGCTTTTCGGGGCGATCTCCTGCGGCGTTCCACTATTGGACATGCGTCGCTACACCCGTCTTGCGGCCGGACATTCATGGATTGCCGAGTACGGGGATCCGGATGTGCCCGGAGACTGGGATTTCGTGCAGACCTTCTCCCCCTACCACCGACTCGATGATGCCCTCCCCGAGGGTATCGAGTACCCGGCCTCCCTGATCTGGAGCGCAACCAGCGACGACCGGGTCGGACCGGTGCAAGCCCGGAAGATGGCCGCGAAGATGATGCTCATGGGTGTGGGCAATGTTCGTTACCACGAGTCTCTCGATGGTGGCCATGCCGGGGCCAGTGACAACAAGGCCTCGGCCATCATGCTAGCCACCAGCTATGAGTTCCTCTGGCGGCATGTCAGCGGTTGAGCCGAGACTGCCGGATCGTTAGACCCTGGTCCTCATGGGTCGCGGTGTCGGTTGCCGCGCCGATGCGCTTGAGTAGGCGTTGGCTCAGCCGGACCTCGTGAGGCAGTTCCCGGAGTTCTGCGGGATCAATGTCCAGATCCTGCCGCTCAAGGATTTCGCCCAGGTACTCCCAATAGTCCGCCGCCATGTCTTCTTCAGTCTGGTCGCCAGACGGTTCATCCGGTCCAACCACAACCAATGCGGTTTCCCTGATGTCCTCTTCCGACGCCTCCGACCACGTCGCGGTCGAGGACCAACCGCGATCATCCAACAAAAGTACGTCACGTCCCGTGTCAAGAACGACAGCGAGCCGGGCCGTCACCGAAATACGTCCCTTGTTGGACGAGTGGTAGTCGAGATCGGCAATGGTGACCAGTCTGGTGGCTTTCATGGGGCCAACGCTACCTGCCACGGGGCGTCACTGGCCTCCGAAACCCACGGATCCCAGGGCTTTGTGGCCACACAAAAACACTCGTTTTGTGTGCCGCCCCAGCTTTGGGTAGTCTAGGGGAGCTGGAAACAGCAAAACGGACACGTGCCAGAGCGGCCGAATGGGCTTCACTGCTAATGAAGTGTCGGGGTTAAACTCGACCGGGAGTTCAAATCTCCCCGTGTCCGCTGAAAAACCCCTACTTCGGTGGGGGTTTTTTCGTCTTCACCCCCGCGGCCGGAAGAGGGTTGTTCGGACAAGAAGAAACCGCGTGCGGCTGGCCCCGGGAGCCAACCGTACGCGGCCAGAAGTCCAGGTGCGGCGGCAGCACCGCCGGCGGCCCCTACTTGTCTCCGTCGCCAAACGCATTGAGCAACGTGCGCACCATGTCGTCGGGCAGGCCGGTGTGGCGGACGACAATGGTCGTGGCCTCATCAAGCTCGCCCAGACGCAGGTGTTCCAGCAATTCCGTGCGTTCGGGTTCGGCAAGGTCGTTGATGCTGAATTTCACGGCACCGTCCGGGCCCTGGCCTTCAAAACTGAAGTCTGCAATGTTTGCCGTGGGTGTCTCGCCTCCGCCCAACGGGGAGGCCGCGAGCATTCGCAGGATCTCTGCTTTCTCCAGGCCGGAGTGCTTGGCAATGAGCTCCGCGGCTCCCGGAAGGTCCTCGTCGCGCACCAACGAAAGAAACTGGTCGTACTCGGCAGGCGGCAAGTCCTCGCTGGCAAACTCGCGGGACTCGCCGTCCACCAGATAGGCGACCTTGAACTGCGTGGAAGTCCGTTCCGATTCGCTGCCGAATTCCTTGGCCCATTCACTGGGCACCACCCAGGGGTCATCGGATTTGTCGGAGTTTTCCGGCGCGGCTATGTTTTCGTCCATCCCGCCTTCAACGGCAGGAATGGCGGGCTCCGGCGTCAGCGGGATTTCGGTGGCCGCGCCGGTCTGCGGTTCGGAGATTTCGGATTCCTCTGCCCGGCGTTCGGCTTCGACCTGCTCGGAAATCGTGGGTCCGCCGGCGGAATCTTTACGGATCTGGGGGAACCGCTCCAGACTGCGGACGGCAATGATGCTGGCCTTGTACCCGGCCGCGGTCATGGCCTTGTAGTTTTGCACTGCGGCCATGAAGTCGCCCTGGGCCAAGGACTTGTAGACGGCTCGGTGACCCTCTGCTGTCAGCTGTGCTGCGGCTGCCTGGGCCGATTCCGGGGTGATTGCGGCAGAAACCTCTGCCGAGTTCTTGATGCGCAGCTTCTTCAACCCGATCCACGCAAGTCCGAGAATGAGCAGCGGAACGACGACCCAAAGCAGAATTTCCATGACTCTAGCCTACGGCCCCGCGGGACACAGTGCGGAACTAGGCGGCTGCCGGATTGTGTCGGCCCAGGCCCCGATGCCCGGTGTTGGCGAGATTTTCCATCCCCGCATGTTGACATCCGAGGGACCGAAAATCCCCCATCCGTCCTCGGCCATGCGCAGGGGTCGTGAAGCCGCCGAAAATCGGCTGCATCACGACCCGCATTGCGCCTTGCGCTCCAGCCAGCGATTGGCTCCCTAGGCCCCCTCGGCACCGAGGATCAGACCACCAACGGGACCTCGTAGATCTCATCGGCCAGATGGCCTGCCCGCTCGTGGACCCGCTGGACCGCTTCTTTCGAGGGACCTTCGGACAGGCAGAAAATCTTCCCGCTTTCCGGATCGGCCCATGCCTTCTTGAATTGCACGTTTTCCTCGTCCTGGATGGCAAGATCGGCCGCGTGCGCAGCCTTCAGATCCTCCGCAGACAAGCCCTGCATGTGATTGTGCACGTCCATGAATTCAGCCATAGCAACACTTCCTTGGATTGTGGCAAACGCTTTCATGACTCAGCGTTCGCCTCATTGTAGGAGCTACATCGAGGCTTATACAGAGCTGGATGACTAGGATTCTTACGGGAACCACACACCAGCAGGAAAAGGCCGGATTGGTACCTTTCCGGAACCGATTCCGGGGCTTTGCTAGCCCGCTGCTCCCAGTACGAAGGGAAGCACCCCGGGGGCACCTGCCTCGCGCAGAATCCTGGCTGCTTCTGTCAACGACCATCGGCTGTCTGCCAGGTCATCGAGCAGCAGGACCGGTCCGGGTGCTCCGGCAAGCTTCTCGGCCATTTCGCCGGGAACCACGAATTGGTCCCAGACCGCGGCGAGCCGGAAGGCGGAGTTTCCGCCCGAACCGCCGCGTGGTCCGTGATCCCGGTATTCGAGCTGTCCCAAATATGGAAGCCGCCCAATGGTCGAGATGCCCTGGGCAAACGATCCAACCAATTGCGGTCGGGTCCGCGACGGCATGGAAACCACTGCCACCGGCCGGGTGGACCATTTCCACTCGCTCAGGACCTTCACGCAGGCATCGAGCATGGCCTGTGAAATGGGTGCATCCGGTTCATCCGCATTCTCCAGCAACGCACGCAACCGGCCGCCCCAGCCCAAGTCGGTCAGGCGCGCCAGCGCGCGGCCGTCCTCGGCCTGGAACTCAGGCTTGATCTTGCCCTTGAGCTGCACACCAAGTTTTTCCATGCCGCCGGGGTACATCCGGCGGGCCTCCACCAATGCGCCTACCCTGCCCAGCGCGGTCTGTGCCGAGTCCTTGGCCGAGTCCTGGATGTCATCCCTGAACCAGACGCCTGCGCAGTTGTCGCAGCGGCCGCACGGTGCGGCGGCCGGGTCGTCAAGAGCCCGGGCGAGGAATTCCATGCGGCAGGTCTTCAGGTTCTCGTAGTCGAGCATGGCGTTTTGTTCGGCCACGCGTGCTGCTGCAACGCGGGTGTAGCGTTCGGCGTCGTAGAACCACTGGGCGCCCGAGCGGATCCACCCGCCGGAGACTCGTTCTACGGCCCCGTCCACCGCCAGCACCTTGAGCAGCAGTTCCAGGGGCGTGCGTTTGATGTTGACGCGGGCCTCGAGTGCGGGAACCGAGAGCGGGCCCTGGGTGGTACCGAGTTCCTGAAGGACGGCGTGCGCCTTTTGCTCGTCCGGCATCGAGCTCGTGGCAAAGTAGCGCCAGATTTCTCGATCCTCCGGGCCCGGCAACAGCAGGACGTCGGCGTTGATGCTGCCACGTCCCGCACGGCCCACCTGTTGGTAGTAGGCCACCGGGGAACTGGGCGCCCCGACGTGGATGACGAAGCCAAGGTCCGGCTTGTCGAAGCCCATGCCCAGCGCGCTGGTGGCGACCAGCGCCTTGACCTCGTTGTTCTTAAGCGCGGTTTCGGCGCGGTGGCGTTCCTCGGTGTCGGTTCGTCCCGAATACGCCAGCACCTTGTGTCCGGCCTCGGCCAGCAGCCGGGTGATGTCCTCGGCCGCGGAGACCGTCAGCGTGTAGATGATGCCCGAACCGTGGAAGTCGTTCAGGTGCGTGAGCAGCCAGGCGAATTGCGAGCGTGGCGATGCCAGCCGCAGCACCCCCAGGCGCAGGGATTCGCGGGCCAGCGACCCGCGCAGCGTGAAGACCTCGGCACCTCCCACGGCCAGTTGCTCCTGCACGTCGTGGACCACCCGCTCGTTGGCCGTCGCGGTGGTGGCAAGCACCGGGACGCTGCCGGGCAACGCGTGGATGAGGTCCTTGATGCGGCGGTAGTCGGGGCGGAAGTCATGGCCCCAGTCGGAGATGCAGTGGGCTTCGTCAATGACCAGCAGCCCCATCCGCGCCACCAGCGCGGGCAGCTGGGTGTCGCGGAAGACCGGGTTGTTCAGTCGCTCCGGGGACACCAGCAGCACGTCCAGTTCGTCGTTGTCGAGCTTTTGGGCAATTGATTGCCAGTCAAGGGCGTTGGCGGAGTTGATGGCCTCGGCCCGCACCCCGGCACGGGACGCCGCGGCCACCTGGTCGCGCATCAGCGCAAGCAGCGGGGAGACTATCAGCGTCGGCCCGGCGCCGCGGGCCCGCAGCAGCAGCGATGCCACGAAGTACACGGCCGATTTTCCCCAGCCCGTTCGCTGCACCACCAGGGCGCGGCGTCCCCCGGCAACCAGGGCCTCAATGGCCTCGAACTGCCCGTCGTGGAAATCGGCGTCGTCCCTGCCCACCAAGGAACGCAGGATGGCGGTGGCAGCGGAGCGCAAGTCCGAATCGATGCTGGGTGTGTAGGCGTCCATGGCCCCCAGTATTCCAGTGTCCGCCGACACTTGCCCGAACCGCAGGCAACCGCGCCCTATGGAACTACTCACCTTCGATGACTCAAATCCGCGCCGCACCATGCCAACCCGATAAGCTCATGGATGTGAGTGTGGAAATCGATCTTTCTGAGTCCTTCAAGGCCTACGACGTGCGCGGCATCGTCGGGGCCACTATTACGGCCGAGGCGGTCGAGGCCATTGGCGCCGCATTTGTCGACGTTCTGGGCCTGGCCGGACAGGACGTCCTGGTGGGTGGGGACATGCGCCCTTCCTCTCCAGAGTTCGCCGCCGCCTTCGCGCGCGGGGCTGCCTACCGCGGCGCCAACCCGAAGATGCTGGGGCTGATTTCCACCGACGAGCTCTACTTCGCCGCCGGGTCGCTGAACTGCGCCGGGGTGGTGTTCACCGCGAGCCACAACCCCGCCGCCTACAACGGCATCAAGATGGCCAAGGCCGGTGCCGTGCCGGTGTCCTCGGACACCGGGCTCTTTGACATCCGCGACCTGGCACAGAGCTACCTCGAGGAGGGGCTTCCGGTGTCCACCGAGGCCCCCGAGGGCACCGTCGGCGAGCTCGACGTGCTAGCCGGCTACGCCGACTACCTGCGCTCCTTGGTGGACCTGTCGGGCATCCGCCCGCTAAAGGTCGTGGTGGACGCCGCCAACGGCATGGGCGGGCTCACCACCCCCGCGGTGCTGGGCGACACCCTGCTGCCGGGTTTGCCGCTGGAAATCATCGAGATGTATTTCGAGCTCGACGGCACCTTCCCCAACCACCCGGCCAATCCGCTGGAACCCGAGAACCTGCGAGACCTGCAGGCCGCGGTGCTCGAACACGGCGCCGACATCGGCCTGGCCTTCGACGGCGACGCCGACCGCTGCTTCGTGATCGACGAAAAGGGCGAGCCTGTCTCCCCCTCGGCCATCACCGCGTTGGTGGCGGTGCGCGAGATCGCGCGCGCGCAGGCAGCGGGCGAGGAAACCCCGGTGGTCATCCACAACTTGATCACTTCCCGCGCCGTGCCCGAGGCAGTCACCGCGGCCGGCGGCCGCCCGGTGGTCACCCGCGTGGGCCACTCCTTCATCAAGGCCGTCATGGCCGCCGAAGGTGCGGTCTTCGGCGGGGAGCATTCCGCCCACTACTACTTCCGCGACTTCTACAACGCTGACACCGGCATGCTGGCCGCGATGCATGTGCTCGCGGCACTGGGCCACCAGGACACCGCACTGAGCGACTTCGCCGCCGAGTACGAGCCCTATGTTTCCTCCGGGGAGATCAACTCCGAGGTCGAGGACAAGGCAGGGGCCGTGGCCCGCGTGCTCGCGGAATTTGCCAACGGGTACGAACACAACGCCGATCGAAGTGGCCTGGTCTGCCCGCCCTGCCATCCGGATCTGGCGAATCGAGAGACCGTTGTGGGTACCATGGACGGGACGACCGTGACGGCAGCCGATGGCTCGTTCTGGTTCAACCTCCGTCCCTCCAACACCGAACCCTTCCTCCGCTACAACGGGGAAGCCATTGACCGAAAGACCATGGAACTCGTCCGTGACGGAGTTCTGGATATCGTCAGGAGCAACGCATGAGCACCCCCGAAAACAAGATCACTGAACTCGACGAAGCCGCCCAGGCGGAACTGAACAAGGTCCTGGGCACCGCCCTGGGTGTCGCACGTGAGCAGCTGGAAGAACAGGGCGTGTTCCTTCCCTTCGCCATCGCCGTTGAGCCCGCCACCGAAGAAAACGCCGAGCCCGAACTGCGCTTGCTGGCCGTCCAGCCCACCGAGGACCTGGACGATCCCGAAGCCGACATCGACGCCGAGGTGATGATGAAGGACCTGGTCCAGCTACTGGCCGACCAGCGCGATTCCTTCAACGCCGTCGCCTTCGTTTCGGATGTCACCTTGCTCGATGACGGCATGGACGCGGTCCATGTACTGGCCGAACACCGCGCCGGAGCTTCGATTGCCATCGTTCAGCCGTACACCGCGCCGGATCCGGAAACCGGCATCTGGGAATTCTCCGAGCCCAGCGCCGAGGGCGGCCAGATCCAGGTCTGGGCATAGCCCCCTCCAGTGCTTTCCGGCCTGTGGCCCGGAACCCGGGAATCCGGGATCCGGGCCACAGGTCTTTGTACAGGTATTCGGGGAAACAGATGTCGCACGTCGGCTGCCCACTGTGCACCTCGGCACAGCCCGCGGCACGGAGGGCCAACACCTGCGACAATGGAACACGTGAAACTCAGCGCCTTTGCGGATGTGTGCCTGCGCACCTTGATGTTTCTCGGCTCCCGTCGCGACCAACAGGTCACCACCAAGGAAATCGCCGAGCAAATCGGCGTGCCCTACAACCACGTGGCGAAGGCCATTGTGGAGCTGCGCAACCGCGGTGCCCTGGACGTGGCACGAGGACGCTATGGCGGTTCGCAAATCACCGACCAGGGCTTGAGCCTGCGTGTGGGTACCCTGATGCGCGACCTTGACGGCCGCGAGGATGTCGTCGATTGCGTCTCCGAAGCCGGTGTCCCCTGCCCGCTGCTCGCGGGATGCAAGCTCCGCGGTGCCCTGCGTCGGGCCCGGGAGGCGTTCTATGCCGAGCTCGACCTTTTGTACGTAAGGGATCTCACCTCGCCTTCCGCCAGCGTATTGCTCCCCTTCCCGACGCTCCCCTAACGGCCTGCTGCCTGATATTTTCGGGCGACGTGCTCCAATCCAAGCTGTCCGGGAACCGCTCCCGGGCCTACAAACCAACAGGCCGATTTGCTTCCGACTTCTACTCCGTGTAGAAATGAATTATCAATCTTGCATAACAGATGCAAGATAAAGATCATCCTTCGTCAGGAGCCATCAGATGCTTTCCGAGAAGTCCCGCCCGGTCATCGAAGCCACGTTGCCAATCATTGGCGAGCGAATTTCCCACATCACGCCCAAGTTCTACGACCGGTTGTTCGCGGCCCACCCGGAGCTCTTGGACGGACTCTTCTCCCGTGCCAACCAGAAAAACGGAGCACAGCAGCAGGCGCTGGCCGGATCCATCGCCGCTTTCGCCACCCACCTGGTCAACAACCCGGGCACCCTGCCGGAGGCCGTTCTGTCCCGAATCGCCCACAAGCACACCTCGCTGGGCATTGTCGAGGAACAGTACCCGATCGTGTACGAGCACCTGTTCGCCGCGATCGTCGAGGACTTGGGCGACGCGGTGACCCCCGAGGTCGCAGAGGCATGGACAGAGGTCTACTGGCTCATGGCCGACGCGCTGATCAAGATCGAAAAGGGCCTCTATGCCAAGCAGGCCAACGACAAGATCTGGACCCACTGGAAGCTCGTGTCCAAGGAAGCCGCCGGCACCGGATCCATCACCTTCCGCTTCGTCCCGGCAGACGACACCCCGGTCACCGTCGCCAAGGCTGGCCAGTTCGTCTCGGTCCGCGTCCCGCTGCTGGATGGATTGCGCCAGTGCCGCCAGTACACGCTCAGCGACTCCGTCACCTCCACCAACGAGCGCGTGATCACGACCAAGTTCGACGGCGGCGGCGAGGTCTCCCCATTCATGCACCAGCACCTGAGCGTCGGGGACGTCATCGAGCTCTCCAACCCCTACGGCGACCTAGTCATCGACACCACCGGCGCTCCGATCATCCTGGCCACAGCAGGCATCGGCTGCACCCCGAGCGCCTCCGCACTGGCCACCCTGGCCGCTGCAGGCTCTGACCGCCAGGTCATGGTGCTGCACGCGGAGGCCACCGAGGATGCCTGGGCGCTGAAGGAGCAGATGCTCGAATCCGTCGAGTCCCTGCCCAACGCCGAACTGAAGCTGTGGCTCGAGGACATCAGCGCCAAGGCCGAGGACACCGAAGCCGCCGAGGGCTACATGTCCCTGGCCAACCTGGAGCTGCCGACCGATGCCCGCCTGTACCTGTGCGGCCCGCTGCCGTTCATGCGCGCGGTCCGCTCGCAGGCCATCGAGGCGGGAATCCCCGCCACGAACATCCACTACGAGGTCTTCGGCCCCGATCTGTGGCTCGCCGCCTAACCGGGCATTCCGTCATGACGGACGCAGAACGATAGGCGGGGGTCTGCGGCAATCGAAGGACTCGTAGGGTCTCCACCGCACTTGCGGCGGGGGCCCTACGCTTTTCGGGCTCCCGCGGCCATCCGTGAGCAGCGCGTGATCCTACTGTCCGGGCTCCTGCAAGCGAGGGTGGGCGGTGTGCTTTTCGATCCAGGCCCGCACAGTGGCGTTGAAGAGGATGGGATCTTCGATGTTCCACTGGTGGTGCATGCCCACGGCGGTGCGGAACTCGGCCTGCGGGAGGGCGCGGGCCAGGGCCGGGAAGGACTTGGCCACCAGCTTGGGTTCCTTGCTTCCGGCAATCACCAGCACGGGTCCCTTGTAGTTCCCGAGCTTGTCCGGGACGCCGCCGGGATCCACCTCGTCCATGATGGCGCGCATATTGTCGGCACGCAGGTGCGTGCCGTGTTCGGTGAAGAGTTCCTTCTCGTCGGCGACCATGCCGTAGGCGCCGGCCTGGAAGCGCCAGTACCATTCGCTGCCGAAGAGGCGAAGTTGCATCCGGCTCATGGTCCGCATGGAAGCCGAAACTCCTGCGGCCGGGACGCCGGAAATCAGCAATGATTCGACGAGTTCCGGGTGCCTGGCCAACACGCGCAGTGCCACGACACCGCCCAGGGACAGTCCCACAAGGTGGGCACCGCCGTTGGAGACCTCGTCGGCAATGACGGCTGCCACGTCGTCGGCGGCGCTGTCGAGCCCCGCCCAGTCCTCCTGGGCCCGGGCGCCGAAGCCGGGAAGGTGCGGGGTGAGGACCTCGTAGTCCCCAAAGGCCCGCACCTGGGGGTCCCAGGTCCAGTTCGCGACGTTGCCGCCATGCAGGAATACGATGGTCTGCGCGGCCTTGCCGTCCCGGCGCGGGCGTGTGGGCGCATGGAACTCCGGGTACGCGCCGGGATCACGCGGTGCCGGTGAGGACGCCTGCCTTGATTCGGTGCCCGGCGCCGCCGCAGCCTCAGGCTCGGTGCGTGTGTGCGGGACCGTCGGCCTGGATTGTCTCGGGGCCTTGGCAGGGCGCGCCGGCTTGTGGGTTTCGGAGGCCTTGTCCCGGACAGCGGTCCGGGGCACTTCACCGGAGGGTTTCGCGGGTTCCTGCATGGCGGCGGCTTCGGCCGGGGCCTTCGGCGCCTCAGCAGCGGCTGGCACGGCCTCCTTCGCCTCGGGCTTCACGGCGTCCTTGGCGGCAGTCTTGGACGTTGGCTGCGGTTCGGGGCGCGGCTTGCGTTCCTTTGGTTCGCGTTTCGGGGATGTCGCCTTGACCGGACGATCTTCCTTGGGGGCCTTGGCCGGCTTGCCGGCAGCGGTGGGCTCGTCCGCGAAGGAACGGTCCACGAATTCCTCGTCGGTTCCGGCATCACCGTCGGCGGGGTGCTCGTGGCGGTTCATGGCAGGTACTCAGTCACGGCGTCCAGCCATTCGAGTTCGGCCGATGCGTGGCGGATTCCGTTGTCCAGGGTTGCCGCCATCAGGAAGCTGCGGCGGTCGGCTGCTGCTCTCATGTCAATGTCCTCACGCTGGGAGAGGTAGTCGTCCAATACCTCTTGCGTCGCCTCGCGTCGGGACTGGATCATCTCCAACACCGAGTCGCGATCGAGTTCCGCGGCAAAGAACACCCGGGCCAGGAACGGCTCGCGAGGCGTGTGCGCGGTGACCTCGCCACCCAGCCATTCCACGAGCTCCCGGCGACCCTGGTCGGTGATGTGGTGTTCCTGGCGGTCCGGATAATTTCGCTGGGCAATGGTGGTCACGGTCGCGTGGCCGTCCTTCACCAGCTGGGCCAGGGTGCGGTAGATCTGTGCCTTGTCGGCGTTCCAGAAATGATTGATGGACGAGTCAAAGTGCTTCTTCAGTTCGTACCCGGTCATGGGCGCCAAACTCAAGAGCCCGAGGATCAAACGCGCAAGAATCATACTTTCATCCTGACACATCCCCTAGGGGATTGTTCCAGCAGCCACGCACTTAATAACGGATCCCATCGACCAAAGGCGTGCCCCACCACCGGCGATGACGAGAAAGGCAGGCCTTGTCGCGGGGTAGCGGAAGGGCCCCGCCCTCATCGCTCCCGCCTTCCCGTAACCGGGGAGGCGGGCGATGAAAACGGGGCCCTGGAGAACTGCCGTCTGCGCGGGGAAGCCTAGGCCCCCATGCGCTCCTTCAGTCCATCGAGTTCACTGCGCAGCGACGCCGGAAGCGCCTCGCCGAACTTTGCGTACCATTCCTCGATGCTGGCCAGCTCGGTGGTCCATTCTCCCTTGTCCACTGCCACTGCGGCGTCGACGTCTGCTGGGGTCATGTCCAACCCGGTCAGGTCGACCGAGTCGCCGGTCGGCACGAATCCGATGGGGGTTTCGACGGCGTCGGCCTTGCCCTCGATGCGATCGATGGCCCACTTCAGCACGCGGGAGTTGTCCCCGAACCCGGGCCAGGCGAAGCCGCCCTCGGCGTTGCGACGGAACCAGTTGACCAGGAAGATCTTGGGCAGGCGTTCCGGGTTGGCCTTGGATTCGATGGAGTCCCAGTGATTCAGGTAGTCACCGGCGTTGTAGCCGATGAAGGGAAGCATGGCCATCGGGTCGCGGCGAACCACGCCCACGGCGCCGGCGGCTGCAGCCGTGGTTTCCGAGGACAGGGTCGAGCCCATGAAGATGCCGTTGGTCCAGCTACGTGCCTGGGTCACCAAGGGAATGGTGGTCTTGCGACGTCCGCCGAAGAGGATCGCGTGGATCTCGACGCCGTCCGGGCTGTAGTACTCCTGGGCCAGCATGTCGACCTGCGAGATCGGGGTGCAGAAGCGGGAGTTCGGGTGTGCGGCGGGACGGCCGGAGTCCGGGGTCCAGTCGTTGCCCAACCAGTCGGTCAGGTGCGCCGGGGCCTCGTCGGTCATGCCTTCCCACCAAACGCCGCCTTCGTCGGTGAGCGCAACGTTGGTGAAGATGGAGTTGCCCTTGGTGATGGCGCGCATGGCGTTGGGGTTGGTGGACCAACCGGTGCCCGGAGCGACGCCGAACAGGCCGTATTCCGGGTTGACGCCGCGAAGCTCGCCTTCCTTGCCGATGCGCATCCAGTTGATGTCATCGCCAAGGGTCTCGGCCTTCCAGCCGTCAATGGTCGGATCCAAGAGGGCCAGGTTGGTCTTGCCGCAGGCGGACGGGAAGGCGGCGGCGACGTTGTAGCTCTTGCCTTCCGGGTTGGTGAGCTTGAGGATGAGCATGTGCTCGGCCAGCCAGCCCTCGTCGCGGGCCATCACCGAGGCGATGCGCAGCGCGTAGCACTTCTTGCCCAGCAGGGCGTTTCCGCCGTAGCCCGAGCCGTAGGACCAGATGGAGCGCTCTTCGGGGAAGTGCACGATCCACTTGTCCTCGTTGCACGGCCATGCCACGTCGTCTTGGCCGGGAGCCAACGGGGCGCCGACAGAGTGCAGCGCGGGGACGAAGAAGGCTTCCTCGGCTTCCATCTTTCGCAGCACGTCATTGCCTATGCGGGCCATGATGCGCATGGATGCGACAACGTAGGCGGAGTCGGTGAGCTCGACGCCGTACTGCGGCTGCTCTGCGTCCAGCGGTCCCATGACGAATGGGATGACGTACATGGTTCGACCGCGCATGGCGCCATCGAACAGTCCCTTGAGCATCGACTTCATCTTGACCGGGCTTTCCCAGTTGTTGGTGAAGCCGGCGTCCTTCTCGTTTTCCGAGCAGATGAACGTACGTTCCTCAACCCGGGCCACGTCCTTGGGATCCGAGAATGCAGCGAAGGAGTTGGGGAACGAAGGATCGGTGAGCTTCTGCAGCGTGCCACCGGCAACCAGTTCAGCGGTCAGGCGATCGTTCTCCTCCTGCGTGCCATCCACCCAATAGACATGGTCAGGCTTCGTCAGTTCCGCGATTTCCTGCACCCAAGCGGCAAGCTTTGAATGCGTTGTCGGTGCTGCGTCGATGACCTTCTGGTCCGAGCTCTCGCTCATGTCCATTCCCTCCATTGGGCTGAATTTGCAATATGTCGATGCTATGGGGCCGATCCTCGGAGCCCCTGTGACCCATATCGCCAAAAAACCCGGAAAATGATTTAGTTAAGCCGAAAACCCCGGCATTTCGGGCTTTGCCCATTTGCCCCTAAACGCAAGAAGTGACGAAGGTCACGTAGACCGGTATACTTCATGAAATGCCTCCCCGAAACCTTTCATCTCGAAGGCCCCTGGATTTTGCGCGGGCGACATTCCTCTGTATAGTTATTCGAGGTCGAACCGCGAGGTTGGTACCAAATACAGAATATGCGCCCATAGCTCAGCTGGATAGAGCGTCTGTCTACGGAACAGAAGGTCAGGGGTTCGAATCCCTTTGGGCGCACCAACGAGAAAAGCCACGAGAAATCGTGGCTTTTCTGTTTTAATCACGGGCCAGGCCGCTCGAGAATTCGCGCAGTCACCGAACCTGTCGCCGATGAAGCCAGCCTCAGTACGGGCGGGGATTGCGGCTCGGTGATGTTCTCCACGGACGTGACCACCACTTCTCGCTTTTCTTGCGCTGCCCCTTTCGTCACCTCTTTTGCGCATGAAATGCTCATCGGCCAGGTATCCATCAACACCGCTATTGCCGAATCCGGCCCGCCGCCTTGCCCCAAGGTTCAGCAGCACATGCCCCGGATCGCCACGGGAAGCGTGAGTTCGCGCACGAATATCCTGTTTGAATCGACCAGCACGCCAAAGGTATGTATAGTTGTTCGAGGTCAAGCCGCGAGGCAGGATCAAAAATCGAATATGCGCCCATAGCTCAGCTGGATAGAGCGTCTGTCTACGGAACAGAAGGTCAGGGGTTCGAATCCCTTTGGGCGCACTCATATGAAGAGAGCCGCAATCGAAAGATTGCGGCTCTCTTCATATCCGGCTTGACTGCCTATACGCCGGCCCTCAAGTATCCAGTGCCAGGAAAGCCACGGCATCGTCGACGGCAGCCAGCAGGACCGGTTCGCTCAGCGAGCGGAAATGCCCTGCAACTTGAAGCCTCACGTTCCTCGCACCGACAAGGGCACTGCCAACGGGAATGTGCGGATCAAATTCCGGATAAATGGAAACAATCCGGTCATTGACCTCTTCCTGCGCCTGGAGCGAGACAAGGACTGCGTTCGTCGGCGAAAAGTGGCGCAGCGTGCGCGAGAACAGGTATTTGGCATAGATGGAGCCGGCAAATGGCGTTCCAATGGCCACCAGACCCAGGATCTGGGTCTCCGAGCCAGGTGCCGACTTCATCTCGGTCTTCTGCGATAGCAGCACGTCGAGCATTGCGTGTTTGCCCGTCAAGCCGCCCTTGCTGTGGGCCAGCAAAAGGCACTCGTTGATCCCATGTTCCCGGTGAAGATCTGCGAGGCGCCGCCGCACGATCTGCGCGGACTCGGGCACCGGACGCTTGTTGATTCCCAATTCCGGGACAGTGAACACTCGGTACCCTGCCTCGTTGAGCCGCGAGGCTGCCGGCTCAAGAAAAAGCCAGGTTTCGTACACTCCGGGGAGCAACACAATTGCAGGAAGCGACGCGTCGCCGTTTCGGTACGAGGCGGGACTTTCGCGGCGGACCAACGACATGAATTGCCGCCAACCGGCATATGCGTAATCCAATAGCCACCACCGTGCGCGCGACCAGCGGTTCATGGCGTCCCTTCAATGTCTTAGTTCCCCGGCTTGCGGTGAGGCCGGCGATCGGCGGGATGCCGCGGCATCCCTGGTTCCGCCACACACAATACCCAAGCCCGGCCATCGGCGTGCACGGCTCCAGCCGGGAGTCGGCTCGGTCGCCGCTCGCCTAGCTCGGCATTTGCGCGATGATGCAGGTGGGGCTATCCAATGCCAGCGAGTTCAGGTGCTTGAGTGACAAGCCGTCTTCTGGACCCAATCCGAGGACCTCTATGGTGTTGGAGAGTTGGTTGGCCACCAATAGCGAGTTCCCTATCTGCAGATGATGTCTCGGCCACTCGCCCGCACACGGCACGGCTCCCAGGACGAAGGGCCGTCCGCCTTTGAGCTCCAGCACGGAAATGGCCCGGGCTCCACGCACCCCTACGTAGAGCTTGTTGGTGTGCCGGTCCAGGGATATCTCCGCGGGGAAGTGCTCGCCGGCGAGGATGCCGTCGCCCAGGGAATCGCGCGACACTTCCTGCCATTCACCCGCGGCGTTGACGGCCAGCGCAATGACCTGGGCGCTGTGTTCAGTGACCACGTAGATGAGCCCCGATGGATGCTCCACGAGGTGGCGCGGACCGTCGCCCTTGCGCAAGGCGACTTGCCGGTGCAGCCGCAACTCCCCTCCCACCAGGTCCCACATCCGCAGTGAATCGTGGCCCAGGTCGGTGGTGACGATCTTGCCGGAGCGCAGCACCGTGCCTTGGTGAGCACGGGAGGCCCTCGGGTGGTGACCAGGGCTGGCAAAGGGGTCGGTCGATGCCGGCGCAATGGTGGGCTTGGCCAGCGAGCCGTCCGTTTTGATCGGGTAAGCCAGCACCCGCCCGTCACCGTAGCAGCTGGCAATCAACACGGTTCCGGCGCCGGCGACGGCCAAATGGCACACCATCGGACCGGCAGCCACGGGCTTGCCCAGGGACTCAAGCTTGTCCTTGTCCAGGATTCGGTACGCGGCGATCTCGCCGCGGTGTTCCAGTGCCGCATACAGCACTGGAAGCTTCGGGTGGGTTGCCAGCCACGAAGGTGAATCAGCGGCGTGGGCCAGGCCGAGATCCGTGAGCAATCCGCGGCTGATCTCGATGGCCCGGATTCCCAGGCTCGTCCCGCCGCCGTCCGGGGAATAGCCGCCAACCCAAAATCTCTTGCCCATATCCCCATCTTCTCCCGCGCCCCTGTCCCTGCGGAGCCCGGTGGCCAAAAGATGCTTGATTGTGTCATTGGCCCACCCGTGGGAACGAGATTCGTGGCGAACCAGACACCCATACTATTTGAACTGACCGGTCAGTTCGGTTTATGCTCTAATCGTGCTTATCGCCGATAGCCTGGCCATTGCCGGCCGCCACCTGCCCCTCCTGCATCCAACGAGCCTCACCGTTGCGCGCGGCGAACTCCTGCTGGTCCAGGCGGTGCCCCAGCCGACCCGCACCGCACTTGCACTGGGCCTCAGTGCCCGCATGCGCCCCACCGAGGGAACGGTGAGCTGGTCGGGCAATTCCACGCTGGGCGCGGTACGACGCATCAGCGCACTGGTCGATTCCCCGGAAATCAACGAACCCGAGGCACACCTCCGGGTGCGCGACCTCGTGGCCGAGGACCTTGCGCTGCAGCCCGGACCGATCTGGCGGCGAAGCGGGATCGATGCCTGGATCAGGAAACACCACATGGACGAGCTGGCCAATGAATGGCTCGACGCCATCGACCCGCTCGCACGTCTCGCGCTGCTCACCCACTTGGCGCTCGAGGACCGCGGCGTCGAGATGCTGGTCTTCGATTCCCCCGACCGCCATGGCATCCCCGAGGACGACTGGTTCCACTATCTGCAATCGGTGGCCACCGGGCGCCGTGCCCCGGCCGTGGTGGCGGTCGTCCAGCGCATCCCGGCGAATTGGGGCGGGTCGACGGCTTGGGCCGGCGGGGTGCAGGACAAGCTGGCGGTTGCTCCGGCACCCGCGGCGGACCTCGATACGGAAGACCAGGCGACCGCCGCACCCCGGGAGAACTCCGGGGAACCGGTCGCCGAGGCATCCCCAGTGACTGTCCGGGGCCTCGCCGATGACGCCGATGCCGCGGCACCCACCACGCATTTGACCGCACCGAAGGAAGAATCATGACCACGTTGCGCCTGGCCCTCTCCGAACTCAAGCGCATGACCTCCGGGCGCCTGCCGCGGATTGCCATCATCGCCATGTGCCTGGTCCCGTTGCTCTATGGCGCCCTGTACCTCTACGCGAACTGGGACCCGTACGCACACCTGCACAACGTCAAGGCGGCCATCGTCAACCTCGACGCCGGTTCCGCGCAGGACGGCCAGGAGCTGAAGGTCGGCGACGACGTCACCGCCGAACTGCTTGAGGACGGGACCTTTGGCTGGAGCGTGGTCACCTCCGAGGCCGAGGCGGATGCGGGGGTCGCGGCCGGCGACTACGCCTTCGCCATGACGATCCCCCAGGACTTCTCGGCCAACCTCGCCTCCCCCGGCGATTTCGAGAAGGCCAAGCAGGGCATCCTGAAGATCACCACCAATGACGCCAACAACTACATGGTCGGCACCTTCGCCGACAAGCTCGCCGGACAGGTCCACAACACCGTGGCCAAGGAGGTCGGCACCCAGACCGCCGATGCACTGCTGACTGGCTTCTCGGACATCCACACCTCCATGGCCAAGGCCGCCGACGGCGCCGGGGAACTGCACACCGGCACCGTGAAACTCTCCGATGGGCTCACTTCCCTGGCCGATGGCACGAAAACACTTGGCAACGGGGCGACCAAGCTCGACTCCGGTGCAGGAGATCTGGCGGACGGGGCCGACGCCCTGCACGATGGCACCGGTTCGCTGGTGGCAGGGCAAAGGAAGCTGGACAACGGCGCGGACAAGCTTGCCGACGGTGCCGGAACCCTGGCCGCGGGCACCAAGGACCTCGACGACGGGCTGGGGGAACTGAAGGCCAAGACCTCCTCGCTTCCTGCCAAGACGGCGCAGCTCGATGACGGGGCGCAAAAGGCCGCCGACGCCTCCAAGAAGCTTTCCTCCGGCGCCGCCCAGGTCGCCGCCGGCAACAAAGCCCTGGATGACAAGGTCGCCCAGGCGGCCGAGACGCTCACGGCCTTGGAGAAGGATGCCGAGAGCCGCATTGATTCGGCCACCGAAACGCTGGATACCCGGCTGGACACCCTGGTCGAGGCCGGGGTCTTGACCCCCGAACAGTCACAGACCGTGCGCAAGGACGTCACGGACGCGGCGGCCTCCAGCGGCGTGGCCGGCCAGGTCGCCGACACCAAGAAGCAGCTGACCACCGCCCGGTCGCAGATCTCCGCGCTCGCCGACGGGTCCGCCCATGTCGCCGCCGGCGCGAAGGAACTCTCCGGAGGGCTGTCCACGCTCGCTGACGGAACCCATCAGCTGGCCGGGGCCATGCCTGCCTTGAAGACGGGCATTTCCGATGCCGCGGCCGGCGCGTCCAAGCTCAACGGCGGTGCCCAGCTCCTCGCCGACGGGGCGGGCACCCTGGCCGAGGGACAACACGATGCACTGGCCGGGGCGAAGAAGCTCGACTCCGGGGCCGGTGCGCTGGCCGAGGGTGCCGACACCCTGCACGAGGGAACCGGCGTGCTGGCCTCGGGCGTGAAGAAACTGGGCACGGGCGTGGGCGAGCTGGGCGACGGCGCCACCGAACTGCGCGACGGCTCCGGGGAACTGTCCACCAAGCTGGCCGACGGAACCTCCGAGGTGCCCAACCCGGATGCCTCCTCACGGGAACAGGTTTCCTCCGTGATCGGGGACCCGGTCGACATCAAGCGCACCGACCAGGCCAAGGCCGGGGTCTACGGCGAGGGGCTCGCCCCGTTCTTCATGACCTTGGCCATCTGGATCGGCGCGTTCATCCTGGTGCAGATCATGCGCCCGATCACCAAGCGCGCGCTGGCCTCCAACGCCGCGAACTGGAAGATCGCGATCGGCGGCTGGCTGCCGTTCCTGGGCATCTCGATGCTCCAGGGCACCATCCTCTACGCCGTGGTGCTCTACGGGTTGGGACTGGACACCGTCCACCCGTGGATGACCTGGGGGTTGTTCCTGCTGGCTTCCATGGCCTTCACCGCCATCATCCAGGGCATCTGCGCGCTAGCCGGAACCCCGGGCAAGATGGTGGTGCTGGTGCTCATGGTGCTGCAGCTGGTCTCCTCCGGGGGCACCTTCCCCTGGGAAACCACCCCCGAGGCACTGCACGTGGCACACCGCTGGCTGCCCATGGGCCACGTGGTCACGGGCCTGCGCCACCTGATGTACGGGGCAGACCTCTCGGTGCTCGGTCCCATCGTCGCGGGGCTGGTCGGCTACACCGTGCTGGGCCTGGTGGCCAGCACCGTGGCGGTACGATTGCACAAGACCTGGTCCCTGAAAACACTGCATCCGGAGCTAAGCGCATGAGCCAGAACACCACGCCCCGGCCCCGGGTGCGCGCGACCGACTCCAAGCACCGGCTTTTCACCGCCTCCATGGAATTGATCGGCGCCCGCGGGCACCAGCAGGTGAGTGTGGATGAGATCGCCAAGGCCGCGAGAGTCTCAAAGGGCACCGTCTACTACAACTTCGGGTCCAAGAACGAGCTTATTGGCGAGCTGCTGAACTACGGCATTGCCATCCTGTTCGAACGCCTCGAGCCCGGCACCACTCACGCGGACCCGGACGCCGGGTTGCGGCTGATGGTTGCCGAGGCCCTGGAATTCATTGCCGAATACCCTGCATTCTCGCAGCTTTGGATTTCCGAGCAATGGCAGTCCGACAGCCAATGGGCAGGGGCGCTGGCGCAGATGCGCAACGACGTCATCGGGATGGTCCGCACGGCCCTGTCCCGCCTGGCCGACGCGGCCCCGGCCGGGCATCCGGTGCCCGACCTTGACGCGCTGGCCACCGCGTTGTTCGGGGCCACGCTCATCCTGGGCCGGGACCGCCAGGTCTTCCACCCGGAGCGGAGCGTCGAGGAATGCGTCGGGGCAGCGATGGCTTTCACCGCTCCCCTGCGCTGATTCCCCGGCCGGTCCTCGATCAGTCCGCCGGGCCGTCCAGGTCCCATTGGCGGTATCCCGCGCACCACTCGGAGTCGGAGCACACGATTACCACGCCACGGTACCCGTCCAGCATTTGTTCGAGCTGCCCGCGGGCGGCTGTGTCCAGATGGCCGTCGATCTCGTTGAGCAACAGCAACGGCGGGGAGCCGAGCATGGCGCGGGCGACCATGAGTCCCGCGCGCTGCGTGGCATCAAGCGGCGCCCCGCCGCGGCGCAGGTGCGTGTCTTGTCCGTGCTCCAGCGATGCCGCGTCTAGTCCCAGACGCGCAGCCAGCGCCAGCGCCTTGGCCGGATCGGCGTCGGGTCGGCGGTAGCGCAGGGCACGCAGCAAGGTGCCGCGCTCGGGCACCATCGAGGCGAAGGCCGCACCAATGAGCCGGCGCCGCTTCTTTTCATTCACCGACCCGGGAATCACTCCGGCCACCACGTAGCACTGCCCGCGATGGGCAACATCGTCGCCGAGGTCACCGAGGATCGGACCGGCCTGCGTGCGCGCGGTGGCCAGCACGCTGAACAGCTCTCCGCGCAACTTCGCGTCGGCTCCGGTCATCCGGATCCGTTCGCCGGGTTCGGCCCGCAGCTCCGGGACCGGCTTTCCGTCGATGTCCACGCCGTGCAGCCACAACCCTTCGACCCGCGAGGCCTGGATCTGCGCCGCGGCCCGCTGGGCCTTTTGGCGCAGCACCGGGCCCGCGGACAGTGCGCTTTCCTCCCGCAACAGCGGGGCAATGATCCGGGACGCCGCCCGATAGTTCTGCCGGTATTCCACGATGCGTCCCCACTCGCCCACTGGGGCTGCGCACAGCCCCAGCAGCGTCAGTGCGGTGGCGATGTGTCCGGCGTCCAGGGCCGCGTTGCGCGAAACCAGCACCACCACGGCGGTGGCCAGCAGGGGCATGCCCAGCGAACAGGCGCGCAGCACCGCCGCCAGCCGGGCCCGCGACACCGCGGCGTCCACGACCTTCTGGCCGCTGGATTCCACCCGGGACAGCTCGCGTGCCACTCCGCCGGCCGCCACCACGGCGGAGGAGGCTGCAACGGTGTCGGCAATGCGCGCGGCCAGGTTCCCACGGTGACGCCGCAGGGTCCGCGCCCGCTCGTAGGCGGGCTTCGCCAGCAACAGCAGCGCACCTGCCAGCACCAGCACCGGCAGCCCGAGTGCCAGTGCCAGCACCGGATGAAGCATCCAGAGCCCGGCCATGGAAATGAGCACCAGCGGGATGCCGGCCAGCAGCGGGGCGATGCCCTGGGCCACCCAGTTCCGCACCGAGGACAGGTCGTTGCTGGCCCGGGCCACGGTGATGCCCACCGAGGGGACCTTGGCGGCCAGCAGCGAGTGGGAGATCAGCGAGAGCCTCAGCTGGGCCACGTAGTGCTGCCCGAGCTTTTCGGCCAGCACCCGTTCCAGGTAGCGACCGTAGCCCAGCACCAGGATCAGTGCCCCGATGCCCAGGGACATCGGCAGCACCGCGCCCCCGCCCACCAGTGCGCCGACCAGCAGTGCGATGGCGACTCCGAGCGCGCCGCAGCCGATGGCCAGGGCCAGCAGCGCGGCAAAGAGTCCTCGGCGTTTCCCGGTGACCAGCTTCGGCAGGCGCGGGGCAGGTTCGCGTTCGCTGGCGGCGGGCACGATGTCCAGCGGTTGCGTGGTTGGCCCGCGCTGCCCCTGCCTCAGGACCTCGAGGCCGCTCACAGCGAGGCGGCGCGCACCGGGATCAAGGCGGTGGCGACCTCGGGGCGGCACAGGGCGTAGGTGTCGATGACCGGGACGTCGAGCCGGGAGGCGGCCTCGGCGGTCGCCAGCGGGGAAGCGGTGAGCAGGCCGGATACCGCGGCAACCGGCACCGCCGCGTCCTGCAGCACGTCCAGCCCGGCCCGGGCACCCAGGGCGTCCTGGGCGGAGAACACCACGGTGTCCACGTAGGCGGCGAAGAGCGGGTCGCGCAGCAACCGGGAGGTCTCGCCCTGGTACAGGCCGTCGGCGATCTCGATGACGACCACATCGGCGCCGGAGGCGGCCTGTTCGTCGATCATCGCGGCCAGCAGGTCGCGGACCTGCTCGTAGGCGAGCTTGAAGGTGGTGGGGTAGCCGAAGTCGGTGAAGTCGCAGACCGGGAACGCGCCGGCGTCGATGAACAGGTTCGGGTCGTTGCCCGCCCCGGTGCCGGTGGCCTTGCCCGCGGCCACGTTGAGCCCGGCGTTGGACAGTCCGTTGACCAGGCAGCCCAAGGTGGTGGACTTGCCGGAGTTCATCGAGGTGCCCAGCACCGCGATGACCGGCGGGCGCACGGTGCCCACGGCGCGCAGCGCTGCCAGCGACGGGGTGCCGACCTGCAGCGGCGCGAAGTCGCGCAGGTTGACCACGCCGTTCTTGGTGGCCAGCAGGCCGATGGGCTCGATGGCGGTGGCTGCATCGATCGAGGCGTGCATTTCGGTGACGTACCCGGCCAGGCCGCCTCCGGCCACCAGGTGGCAGGGCTCCAGGGAGTCCGGCACGTGGGCCAGGAACTGGTCCGGGGCGTAGCGGTTGCCGTAGGCGACCATGATTTCCTGGCCGACGAACATCAGCTGGCGGCGGGAGACCGGGGACTCGAGGCGGGTGTGCTTGCCGATCTCGGCGACACGGGCGATGACCACGTCCCCGGGCTGCGGGGTGACGTCCGCCCCGGCGACGAGGTGGAAGTCCTCGGCGTTCTTGGAGAACTCGGTGGCCACGAAGCGGGTGGTGTAGGCGGTGCGGATCTTCAGCGCGCGCTGTGCATCGAGTTTCAGGTGGCGCAGTCGGCCTTCGGCCGCCGCAAGGGCTTCGTTGGCTTCGAAGGTTTCGGTTTCAAGGCTGGAGCTGATGCTCATCTGCTGGGTTCCTTTTCAAGGGGCTCGGTGGCTTGCGTTGCTCCTAGTCAAAGCGGCTCAAATGAGCAAAGGGTGAACGGTCGATGAGGGCGTTCTCATAATCGCCTCACGCGTTCTAATGTTCACCGGTTCGGGGCCCGTGAACCCGGGGTTCCGGGCCGCGGAAAACTCTCATCCGTTTTCTCACGTGTGTTCGGCCACGGCGTCGTTTTCCGGCCTCTCCCGCGGCGCGGGCGCCGCTTCTGGCCTCGCCTTTCCAAACCGCAACGTCCCGACGGCAACCCCCAGCACCAGCACCGCGGCCCCGGCGATTTCCAGCGCATTGGGATACTCGTGGAGCACCAGGGCGGCACTGCCCATCCCGATGGCGGGGATCAACAAGGTGTAGGGCACGACCTTGGCGGTGGGGTACTTGCCCAGCAGCGTATTCCAGATGCTGTACCCAACCAGCGAGGCCACCACTGCGGTGAAGGCAATACCCCACCACGTCTCCGGGCCCAGGGTGGCAAGCGCATCGCCCACGGCGGCGGGCCCGTCGAGCAGCAGCGAAAGGCCAAGCATCGGCAACGGGACCCAGAGCGCCGAGTGCACCACCAGCCCCAACCCGGAGGCGCCGGAGGCCGAACGCGAGATGACATTTCCGACGCCCCAGGCGAAACCGGCGGCAATGCAGATCAGCAATGGCACCAGGACGCCGGCCAGTGCGGCGCCTTCGGGTAGCGAGGCAACCCGGCCAAAGCCCACCACGACAAGCCCGGCAATGCCCAGGATGGAGCCGAGGACCTGCTTTCGCGTGGGGAATTCCCGCAGGAAAAGGGCGCCGAGCCCGATGGTAAAGAACATCTGTGCCTGCAGCGCCACCGGCGCCAGCCCGGCCGGCAGTCCCAGGTGCATGGAGGTAAAGAGCAGCCCGAACTGCCCGGCGCTCATGGCCAGCCCGATGCCGGCGACGACTTTCCAGCCGACCTTGGGTCTGGGAACGAAGAACACCAGCGGGAAGGCGACGGCGGCGAAGCGCAGCGCCACAAACACCAGCGGAAGCGTGTCGCGAAGCCCCAGGTCGATGAACAGGAAGTTCAGTCCCCAGAGCAGGGCGACCAACAGGGCAAGGAGGGTATCGCGGGGTTTCACGGGTCAGCGCGGGACCACGAAGTTGGTCACCCTCATGTCGCGGCCGTCGATCTCCGCCCAGGGCTTCTCGGTCTGCAGCACCGTCAGCCCCAGTGTCGGGTAGTCCATGGCGAGTTCGTAGACCGCTTCCTCGTCCGAGTCCACCGAAGCCAGGCGCATGGCCAGCTCCTGTAGCACCGGCTGGTGGCCAATGACCATGAGCGTGGTCACGGTTTCGGGGGTCTCGTTGATGATGGCGCACAGCCTGGTGCTCGAGGCGCCGTAGATCCGTGAATCCAGGTAGGGCGTGGGCGCCTTCTCTCCCAGTTCGCTGATCACCCACGCGCAGGTGGCGCGGGTCCGCTGGGCGTCGGAGAGCACGATGAAGTCCGGCACCACGTCATTCTCGCGCAGCCAGGCCCCGGCGGCCGGCGCCTCACGGTTTCCACGGGCACCCAGAGGACGGTCGTGGTCACTGACCCCCAGCGGGTAGTCGCTCTTGGCGTGGCGCAACAAGACGAGACGCTTCAGATGGTGTTCGCTCATGCATCCAAGCTTAGGGCGCACGGGGGCCGCAGGCCTCCACTGGACTTAAGCAACTGCGGGGGCGCCGGCATCCGTGGATACCCGCGCCCCCGCAGGGAACAAGAAATGAACTTAGATGGTGTATTCCGGGGCCGCCCAGACGACGACCTCCGGGTGCTCGTAGAAGCGGTAGCCCTGGCCGCGCACGGTGCGCACTGTGTTGGCCAGGCGGCCCAGCTTGGAGCGCAGGCGACGAATGTGCACGTCGATGGTGCGCTCGTTGGGCACCTCTTCGGCGTTGCGCCACAGGTTGGTGAGCAGCTCGTCGCGGCCCACGGTGCGCGTGCCGTTTTCCACCAGGTAGTTCAGCAGCTCGAATTCCTTGAACGTCAGGTTCAGGGTCTCGCCGTCCAGGTGCACCTCGCGGCGCGACAGGTCGATCAGCACGCCGGAGGGGCGCGGCGCTGCCGGGCGGGAATCCACGCGCGGGCGGCGGTTGACCGTGGGATCCCCCAGGGCCTGGCGCACCACGTCGATGTTCTCGCCCTGTGCGCTGGTCGGGGCCAGTGCGACGGCCGCGTGGGTCTGTGCTTCGGGAGAGAGCGTGGCCAGGAAGGCGCGGACCTGCGTGGCAAGCTTGCCCAGCGAGGTCCCCTGCGCCTGTGCCACCGATTCGTCCAAGCCGACGTAGAGCACAAACCCGCGGGCAGTGGTATCGGTGGATACCGGCTGTGGTCCCGGGGTGCCGCTGGGGGCTACAACCGGAGTCGGGGCTGTCATCGGGCGAGGCTCTTGCGCCGCGGGCACGGCATGGAGTTGGCGATAGCCGGCCGGGGCATAGCCGCCGGGAGCAGTGCTGCGCTGCGCTGCGGCGGCGCGGGACTGGGCGTTGCGGATTGAGACATGGACGTATCCGGACGTTACCGACATGCTTTACCTCTAACTCGTGTGAATGCCACGGAATGGCGCGAATGCTTAGGTGCTCCGCTTACCTCGCCGGTGCGAAGCAAGGGGAGCGATGCGAGTGTCACTGAGCGCCGAAGGGTTCCGGTCGCTCAGCTGGGCATTCGACAACAACACTGGCGACAAGTCATCGCCATGCCTCCGAAGAGGCCCTGAGGTGTTGTTGCTGCGCTATTCACAATTTCTAGTTTCCTCGTAATATTCGGAACCCGCAAGTAACAAACTGGGATTGCGTCCACGATGTGAGACATCGAGCGCTTAACGTGTCGATCATCACATTGTACAGATTTGCGCAATGCAGACTCTCCGATCGACGTTATGCGCCATCTTTTCCTCACCACCGGTCAATGTGATCAATCGGCAGTCCCGCGGCGTTTGGAATCCCCGACCTACACCCGGACCGGGTCTCAGGCAATGAACCTGCGGGTGCCGATGGCCCCCGCGCCAGGATGCCGCCAACTGCAGGCCTTAGGCTGGAACGACCAGGCCTCACAGCGCGCACACAGCCGGGCCACAGGGCCGGCCTAAACCTCGGATGGAGAGTTAAAGACATGCCAGATTCCCGCTTTTCACCCACGCAACTGCCCCGCCTGACCCACCCGGACGGTACCGCCATCCGGGTACTTGTTATCGACGACGAGCCCTCGCTGGCCGAGCTGGTCTCCATGGGCACCCGGATGCTGGGTTGGGAAGCCACCGTGGCCCACGACGGGCCCTCCGCGGTGGAGGCAGCCCGCAAATCGGTCCCGGATGTCCTGGTGCTGGACTGGATGCTGCCCGGATTCGAGGGCCCGGAGGTGCTGCGCAAGGTCCGTACCTTCCTGCCCGAGGTCCCTGTCCTCTTCCTGACCGCCAAGGACGCGGTCGAGGACAGGATCGAGGGCCTGGGCATTGGTGCCGACGACTATGTGGCCAAGCCCTTCAGCCTCGAAGAGGTGTTGCTGCGCCTGCACAAGCTTGTCGAGCGTTCGGGTGCCACCGCGGCTGACGGCGCGGAACTGGTCGTGGGAGACCTGGTGCTGAACTCCGACTCCCACGACGTCACGCGTGCCGGGGTCCCCATCAGCCTCACCGCGACCGAGTTCGACCTGCTCTCCTACCTGATGGTCAACGCCCGCAGGGTCGTCTCGAAGTCCCAGATCCTCGACAATGTCTGGCACTACGACTTCGGTGGCCAAGCCAACATTGTCGAACTCTACGTTTCCTACCTGCGCAAAAAGATCGAAGCCGATGGTCCGGCCATGATTCACACGGTGCGTGGAGCCGGATACATGCTCAAGCCGGCATCATGACCCAACCTGCACGGCCCTCCCCACCCTCCGGCTCACCGGAACCCCGGCCCACCGAGGCGCTCTCGATGCAGGCCGCGAACAACGATGGCAAGGAAGCCACCTTTCCCGGCGAGAACCCTCCCGAAAAGGACCCGCTGCATCTCGGGCTGCGACACCGCCTTGGCCACCTCCCCCTGCAGCGCAAATTGCTGCTCGCCCTAATTGGCTCCCTGGCATTGATCTGCACCGTCATTGGCCTGTTGCTCAATGCCGGAATGCGCCAGTCCCTTACGGCTCAACTGCACGAACAATTGGAGTTCGCCGCCGACCGCGCCGCCAGCTATTCAGCGCAAAATGGTCGCAAGCCATCCACCGAATCGCCCTTTGCCCCGGGGCAGGCATCCGGAACCCTCAATGCCAAGATCGTCTCCGGCTACTTGTTTTCCGGTGCCGTGCTCGATTCGAAGACCGGCGAGCGCAAGGACATCACCGACACCGATGTGCAGCCCCTGACCTCTGTTGAGATCGATGCACCCCCGGTCGTCCACCACCTGAGCATCGGCGACTACATGCTCTCGGCCCAGCACGATCCCGGTTCCGGCGGAGTCCTGATCACCGGCCTGCCCATGGCGCCCACCGAGCGGACCCTGGCTTCCCTGGGCATCCTGACCGTGACGATCTCCTTGGCCGGGCTGATTGCCATCGGGCTTATCGGCTCGAT
Source organism: Paeniglutamicibacter sulfureus (assembly GCF_030512175.1). Lineage (GTDB taxonomy): Bacteria > Actinomycetota > Actinomycetes > Actinomycetales > Micrococcaceae > Paeniglutamicibacter > Paeniglutamicibacter sulfureus. The sequence goes on from NZ_JAULBL010000001.1 coordinate 1,033,450, forward strand.
GATCATTCGCCGTTCCCTGGCTCCGCTGCAGCGAGTCTCGGCCGTGGCGTCATCCGTGGCCAACGCCGAACTCGAATCGGGCACCGCCGCCCTGGAGGCACGGGTGGCCCCGGAGGACTCCATTCCGGGCACCGAATCCGGGGAGGTTGGCAGGGCCCTCAATGCCCTGCTCGACAACGTGGGCGCCGCCTTCGCCGTGCGTGAGGCCTCGGAAGCACAGATGCGCCAGTTCGTGGCCGATGCCTCCCACGAGCTGCGCACCCCGCTGTCGGCCATCCGCGGGTACACCGAGTTGATCAGCGCCACCGAGCATTTCTCCGACGATGGGCAACGCTCGCTGAAGCGGGTGCTGGAACAGAGCACCCGGATGAGTTCCCTGGTGGAAAACCTGCTGTTGCTGGCCCGGCTCGATGAGAAGCACCAGGTCAAGAAGGCCCCGGTCGATCTGGGCAAGCTGGCCGCCGAAATCACCGAGGATTTTGCCATTACGGCTCCCGCCCATCATTGGACCCCCCGGATCCCCGCAACACCGCTGGTGGTTTCGGGCGATGCTTCGGCTCTGCGCCGGGTCATCACCAACCTGCTGGGCAACGCCCGAAAGCACACCTTGGAAGGCAACAACGTCACCGTCGAGGTCCGCCGCGACGCCGCCACGCACGAGGCGGTGCTGCGGGTCAGCGACACCGGAGAAGGCATTGCCCCGGATTTCCTGCCGCTGGTGTTCAAGCGCTTCACCCGCGCGGATGCCGCACGCTCCGGCGCGGACGGCACCACCGGGCTGGGCCTGCCCATCGCCAAGGCCATCGTGGAGTCCCACGACGGGACCATCACGGTCTCCTCCGTTCCCGGAAACACCGTCTTCGAGGTGCGCCTGCCGCTGCCGCCCGCTGTGCCGCCCAAGCCCTCCACCCCGCCGAAGGCGACCAAGGCCTGAGTCCGGGCACCGTCCCCACGGCATGAAAACGGCGTGGGGGGGGGGGGGGGGGGGCGGGGGGGGGCCCGCCCCCCCCCCCCGGGGGGGGGGGGGGGGGGGGGGGGGGGGGGGGGGGGGGGGGGGGGGGAGCCCCCCCCCCCCCCCCCCCCCCCCCCCCCACAAAAAAAAAAAAAAAAACAACAAAAAAAAAAGTGTGCCACGCCGTAGAGGCGGTCGCCGGCGTCGCCCAGGCCGGGAACGATGTAGGCGTTCTCATCGAGCTTCTCGTCCAGGGCGCCCAGCACCAGGTGGACCTTCTCGTTGTCGCCGTAGGCCTCCTCGAGGCGAGCCAGGCCCTCGGGGGCGGCGATCAGGCAGATGCAGGTGACGTCCGCGGCTCCGCGGTCAAAGAGGAACTTGATCGATTCGATCAGCGTGCCGCCGGTGGCCAGCATCGGATCGAGCACGAACACCTGGCGTCCGGTCAAATCGGAGGGAAGTCGCTCGGCGTAGGTGATGATGTCGAGGGTTTCCTCGTTGCGGGCCATGCCCAGGAAGCCGACCTCGGCGGTGGGAACCAAGCGGGTCATGCCCTCGAGCATGCCCAGGCCGGCGCGCAGGATCGGCACCACCAGCGGTGTCGGCTTGGCGAAGGCGATGCCGGTGGTCGTGGCCACCGGGGTCTGAACCTGGACCTCGACGGTCTTGACCTCGCGCGTTGCCTCGTAGGCCAGCAGGGTCACCAGCTCGTCGGTCAGCTGCCGGAAGACCGGCGACGGGGTGTTCTTGTCCCGAAGGACCGATACCTTGTGGGCCACCAATGGGTGGTCGATTACCTGTACGCGCATGCACCAAAATCTACCAGCCAAACGGGCACGTTCCCCGGCTTTCGCTTTCCGGCTTCGGGTGATTCCCGCCATTGACCGGCCTTTGGGCCGCGAGGAGAATGGGCCACAGACCGGGCCGGTCTCGACCTGGACACAACACGAAGCTGGCACCATGGACATCACCCACCCGCTTCCGGCATCCGCACTGCGGTCGCTGTCAGCGTCACTGCACGGGCTGCTCTTCACCGCCGCCGACCCCGAATACGGCGAGGTCCGCACCGTCTGGAACGCCATGATCGACAGGCACCCCATGCTGGTGGTCGGCGCCGCCGACGTCGCGGACGTGTCTCTCGCGCTGGCCTTCGCCCGTGAGCACGGGTTGCCGTTGGCGATTCGTTCCGGCGGGCACAACGTGGCGGGGTTCGCCACCGTCGAGCACGGCTTGGTGCTCGATATGCGTGCCCTGAACAGCGTGCACGTGGATGCCGCGGAGCAACGGGTGAGGGTCGGTGGAGGGGTACTGCTGGGTGAACTCGACCGCGCTACCAGCGCCCACGGGCTGGCGGTTCCCGTCGGGGTCGTCTCCAAGACCGGGGTCGCCGGGCTGTGTCTGGGCGGCGGCTTTGGCTGGCTCACCCGGCCCTTCGGACTGACCGTTGACAACCTTACGGCGGCGGACCTTGTCACCCCCGAGGGCGAGTTGGTCCACACCGACGACACCACCAATCCCGACCTGCTCTGGGGTCTCACCGGAGGCGGCGGAAACTTCGGGGTCGTCACCGAGTTCACGTTCAAGGCCCACCCGCTGCCGGAAACCCTCTATGCCGGGAACCTGATCTACCGTCCAAAACAGTGGAAGCAAGCCTTGCGCGCCCTGCGCGACTGGGCCGCCGGGCTCCCGGACCAGATGACGGTCATCGTCACTGCCATGGTGCCGCCGCCCGAGTGGGAGCTGGGCAACAGCAGCGTGCTCATCGTCGGATTCCTCTGGGCGGATCCGGATCATGCGGCCGGAGCCGCCTGCATCGAGGAATTCCTCGCGGCTGCGCCCACCGAGGAGCAGGATATCTCCCCCGTTTCATGGCCCGACTGGCAGTCCGTGGTGGACGAGATGTTCCCCAAAGGCGTGCGCGCCTACTGGAAGAACTCGGCACTGGATGACCTCTCGGACGAGGCCATCAACGTATTCACCGCCCGGGCGCGGCAACTCGACTGGCCGGGCATGGGCTTCGACATCCACGTCATGGGTGGCGCCATGGGACGGGTTCGCCCCGAAGCAACGGCATTCGAGGACCGGAGCTCCCCCTTCTGGCTCAACATCTACGGGTTCTGGAACGGGAAGGAACGCGACGACCACCATGTGGCTTTCATCCGCGGCTTCCACCATGAAATGCAACCCTTCACGCACGGCGGGGAGTACGTGAATTTTTCCAGCAGCGATGAGCACGTGCCAGGTGGCTTCGATGCCCTCGGCGTCTACGGGGCCGAAAAGCTCGCAAGGCTTACCGCGCTCAAACGCCGTTACGACCCGCACAACAGGCTTCGCCTCAACCACAACATCGTCCTGCCGAACGCTGGCTAGCCACGAGTTCGGGCAGCTGGTCGGCCGACTTCGGGCACAAGCAGGCAGCGGGGGTGCCTGCACCGGAACTAGACTTGGCCGGGTGAATCCTGAACAGCCCAGCCACCGCGACCTCATGGGCCTGGCCCTGGACGAGGCCCGTGCCGCCCTGGCCACCGGCGATGTTCCCATCGGCGCGGTGGTCATTGGCCCCGATTCAAAGGTGCTGGCCACCGGTCGCAACGAGCGCGAGGCGCATGGGGACCCCACGGCCCACGCAGAGCTCGTGGCCATCCGTGCCGCGGCCCAGGCGTTGCGCGACGCCGGGGCCGGGGATGGTTGGCGGCTGGAGGACTGCACCCTGGTGGTCACCCTCGAGCCCTGCGCCATGTGCGCCGGGGCCATAGTGCTCGCGCGCATCCCGAAGGTCGTCTTCGGTGCCTGGGACGAGAAGGCCGGCGCCGTCGGCTCGGTGTTCGACATCCTGCGCGAGCCGCGGCTGAACCACTGGGTCGAGGTCTACCCCGGGGTGCGGGAGGCCGAATGCGCAGCCCTGCTCACCGATTTCTTCCGCGCCCGGCGCCTGGACTAAGCCAGGGCCCGCTATTTCTTTCGCAACGCATCGAGCCTGGCGATGTTCTTCGCCCGCGACTTCGGCGAATCCAGGCTGAAGGACCTGAAGTCCCCCAGATCCTCGGTGATCCATGCCTCGACCTGCGAAATGCGCGAGCGCACGCCGGCGCTTGCGGGCTCGAACGTCCACCAGGCAATCCGGGTGCCTTCCGGGTCGTACTGCCACAATCCGATGATCCGGCCGCGGTCCACGATCGGGTGGTCCGAGAGATCGGCGGCCAGTGCCGACCCACTCATCCCCTGCACCGATTCGGTGCCTGCTTTGTCGAACAGGTCGGCCGCGTTCCGGCGCAGCAACACGAGCGAATCGGAGCCCGACAGCAGCTGGATGTCTTCGGCCGGCGGTACCTCGAATCCGGCGAGCCCGTCCACGTCTTCCGGCAGCATCCACAGCACGTCGCCGGCCGCGGTGGCGACTTCCACGGCCCCTGTTGCCTGCAGTGCCTTCTTGGCTTGGGCCACGGTGAAGGCGTTGAACCAGCGGATCTGTCCCAGCGTGGCCCCGCCCGTCCAACCCAGGAACCGCTCGAGCATCCGCGCCCTGACTGCTTCGTCGGATTCCCCGCTGGCAGGCAGTTCCCAAGCCACATAGGAGTAGCGCTGCTGGTCCAGCCGCCCGTTCACCGGCACGCGCCGGATCCGCCCGTCAGCCTGCAGGAGCCCGAGCGCTGCGGGCAGCGTGGTGCTGGCGCCCTTCTTCTTGCCTTCCTCGCCCATGCTTCGGACCTTGTCGCCCAGGATCTCCTTCAGCCCGCGGGGATCCAGTGCTTCCTCGGCGGTGCCCCGAGCCCGGAGCAGGACCCGCAGCACAGCTTCGGCCAGTTGCTCGATTTCTTCCCGCTCCACGCCCAGGCGCACCAACACCTTCACCGCGGCCTCCGCCGATGCATGCCCCATTTGCAGCCCCCAGGCATAGTCCTTGGCGGGCAGGACGTAGGTGCAGCCCCGTGCGGTGGGCAGTTCGTGGATGTCCTGCGCGGCGAGCGCGCCGTCGGCCTCGGGGCGGCGGATTCCTGCACGCGCGAAGAGCGTCAGGTAGGCGTTGGCGCCGCCGATCGACCGGGCCCAGCCCACGCGGTCCAGGACTGTTGCCGAATCACATCCCGCCAGCGAACCATCCAGTCCCTGGCGATGCCACGACCAGGCGCGCAGCACTTGCGGGGTCAACTTCTCCTGGGGAACTTGCGGCGTTTCGCTCTTCGTCGTCATGGCTACATTCTGCCCCGAAAGATGACTCGTTTTTGTTGTGGGCCATTTACCCGGTAGAGTGTTCTGGTCTGGTGACGTGTCCGAGCGGCCGAAGGTGCAACACTCGAAATGTTGTGTACGGTAACCCCGTACCGAGGGTTCAAATCCCTCCGTCACCGCCAGAAAAAGGCCCCGATTCCCCTCTAAACAAGGGATTCGGGGCCTTTTGCTTTGCCCGGAAATTGACCTCACAGCAACGCAACGCCAACAAAATTCTCGCAAGATTCCTCGTTTGGCGACGCCGGGCGGGCAACGCTCACTGGGGGCAACGCTCACAGTTCTTGTCGGCGGCGCCGACCCTTAAGGGCGAGGCCGCATGAGAGGCGGGTTGAGCACCGCCCGGACTGGTTCTCCCGCCGCGGAACGGGCCGCCGGCGCGAGCCGGAAAAGCGCCGCAGGGCGACCGGCTTCGCCCGCGGTCATTCGCTCGGTGTCCTCGAGGAAACCGGGGTTTCCCGTGGCCTTGCGGTGGAAGTTCCGAGGATCCAGGCGGGTGCCCCACACCGCCTCATACACGGCGCGGAGCTGCGCGATGGTGAATTCATCCCCGCAGAAAGCCGCCCCCAGCGGCGAGTACTCGAGCTTTGACCTGGCACGCTCCACGGCATCGGCCAGGATGCGCCCGTGGTCGAAGGCAAGTTCGGTTTCCCCCTCCAGAACGTGGCTGACCGGATACCAAGCGGCGTGCTCGGCGTCGCTTCCGGCGGACAATACGGGAAAGTTGGGCGCCAGCATCAGGTGGGCCACGGTGAGCACATCCCCGCGCGGGTCACGCCCCTTCGGCCCATAGCTCTGCAGCTGCTCCAGGTGCCCCGGGACCTGCTCGACCCCGGTCTCCTCCGCCAGCTCGCGGATCGCAGCCTCCCCGAGGCCCTCTCCGGCAAGCACGAACCCTCCCGGCAGCGCGAGTCTGCCGCGGAACGGCTCGATCAGGCGGGTGATCAGCAGGACGTTCAGGGCATCGTCGCGGACGGTGAGGGCGACGATGTCCACCGTCACCGGGAAGCGCGTGGGCTCCGGATGGGATTGAGGCATGCACCCATCATAAATACTTATCGTCATGTTGACAATAATTCAGTAAGCACTCTATGCTCGTCTTATCGTCAAAGTGACGACAAGTAGTGAAGTTTGAGGAGAACCCCCGCCATGGCCACCATCAAGCGCTACCCCTGGATCAGCCACTTCCTGGGCAGCCCCACCGGTTACGTTGTCCACCTGCAAAAGGGCGCCGTCAGGCACCAAGGTGTGGGCCAGGCGTTTTGGTTCCGGCCGGCGTCATCCGTACTCAGCGAGGTTCCCGTCGACGACCAGGAACTACCCACGCTCTTCCACGCCATCACCCGCGACCACCAGGACGTCAGCGTCCAGGCCAACGTCACCTACCGCTTCGTGGACCCGGTGTCCGTGGCCAGCAGGCTCGACTTCGGCCTCCAGCCGGCGGGCCCGGCAACCTCCGGCGGCAAGGAGCAGGTGGCCACCATCATCGGCCAGCTCTGCCAGAGCCACGCGATCGACCACATCGCCACCACCACGCTCGCCCAGTCGCTGGAACACGGCGTCAGCGAGCTTCGCAACCTCCTCACCGAGGCCCTGAGCGCGGACACCCGGCTGGTGTCCACCGGCATCGAGATCCTCGGCGTACAGGTCCTCGCCGTCCGGCCGGAGTCCGAGGTCGAACGGGCGCTTCAGACACCGGTCCGCGAACAACTGCAGGCCGAGGCCGACCGTGCCGTGTACGAACGCCGGGCAGTTGCGGTCGAACGCGAACGGACCATCTCGGAGAACGAGATGGCCAGCCAGATCGAACTGGCCTCCCGGCGCGAACACCTCGTGGCCCAAGAGGGTGCCAACGCCAGGCGCGAAGCCGAGGAACAGGCCGCCGCCGGCCTGGTCCAGGCCAATGCGGAAGCCGAACGCCGGGGCATCGGCGCCACCGCCGAGGCCAACCGGATCCGTTTGGTGGGCGAGGCGGAAGCAGCACGGGAAGCCGCCGCCATGGAGGTCTACCGGGGCATGGACCAGGCCACCCTGCTGGCTCTGGCGGTCCGCGAAGCCGCCGGCTCGCTGCCGAACATCGGTAACCTGACCGTCACCCCGGACCTGCTCAGCGGGGCACTGGCCGGGTTGATCCGGGAGCCGGGCGCCGCGGCCGCTGGCGGAAAGTAGGCCCGGCCATGGCAACACCTCGCCTCGTCATCGTCCATCGGCGCACCGAGTTGGCGGAATTGTTGGACCGGCACGCCACGCTCGGCCAGGCAGAGTTCTTTCTCCGCACCCGGGGCCGAACCCTTGTCGCCGTCCAGGCGCGCCACGAGCTGCTCGGCGCGGCGTTGGCAACCATCCGCGCCGCGGCGCCGCCCGACTGGCGCCGCGCCGCGGTGGAACGCGCAGACCTGGGCAGGTTTCTGTTCACCGCCGAGGACGTCATCGCCGTCGTGGGCCAAGACGGACTCGTGGCCAATGTGGCCAAGTACCTCACCGGACAGCCCGTCATCGGGATCGACCCGGAACCGGGAATGAATCCGGGCGTTCTGGTCCGGCACACCACCGCGGATGCCGCACGGCTGCTGCAGAACGCCGCCCCGGACGGGGACAGGATTGCGCTGCGCTGCCGGGAACTTGCCATGGTGACGGCGCGGCTCGACGACGGTCAGGAACTGTCGGGGCTCAACGAGATTTTCATCGGGCACCCTTCCCACCAGTCTGCCCGTTACCAGCTCACGACACCGGACGGACGGACCGAAAGGCACTCTTCGTCCGGGCTCATCGTTTCCACCGGAACGGGCGCCACCGGATGGTGCGCCTCCATAGCCCTCGAACGCGGAGGTCGGCCACTGCCGGACCCGACGGACCCCCGACTGGCCTGGTTTGTCCGCGAAGCGTGGCCCTCCCCCATCACGGGGACGTCCCTGACGGAAGGCGTGCTTGAAGCAAACGAACCGCTGCGCCTCACCGTGGCGTCGGACCAACTAGTGGTGTTTGGCGACGGCATGGAGCAGGACCGCCTCACCGCCTCGTGGGGACAGGAAGTCAGCATCCAGCTCGGCGTTCGGCCACTCCGGCTCGCATAGGAGCGGAGTGATTGGAAGGGGCAACCTAGGCTCTGCGGCCGTTGGCCAGCCACTGCTCAAAGGTCGTTGGATCAGTACGGACGGCGTTGGCGGGGAGCAGCCCGCCGTTCAACGCCTTCATTCCCGGCACCGGGACGCCAATGACGCGGGGATGCGGCCCACGGTGGTTCGCGGCGGCGTTGCTCCTGGCAACAAGGCGCGCCAGCCGGGCCATGTTGCGGGGTTCGGGACCTGCAAGTTCAACTCCAGCCGGAGCGTCCGACCCCGCCTCGGCCATGGAAACAACCAATTGCGCCACCGCATCGGCCGCGACCGGCTGGCAATGCATATGCGGCACCACCGCCACAGGCCCGAATTTCATCTGGTCCAGCAAGGTCTCGGCCAGCTCGAACCACTGGGTGGAACGAACAATGGTGGTGGGGATCTTGGCGTTTTGGTAGCGGGCCTCCTGCGCGGCCTTGCCCCGGTAGTAGCCCATGCGCCGGTTGACCTCCGGATTGCGGGCATTGATGATCGAGATGCACACCAGGTGCTTGACGCCTTCCTGCTCCGCGGAGCGAATGATGTTCTTGGCCGTGGTTTCATGGAAATCGATGCAAGCTCGCGCGTTGACCGATGTCATGTTGAGGCAGTCCACCACGGTATCGGCACCGCGCAGCGCCACCGCCAAGCCAAATCCCGTGTAGGCGTCAACGCCGGATGAACGGCTCGCAACCACCACTTCGTGGCCGGCCTCCTGCAACAGGCCGACGACCCGCTTGCCCATGTTTCCGCTGCCGCCGAGAACACTCACCCTCATGCATGTCAGCCTACGCCCGTTGGCGGCGTTGGTTCGAGGGAAGAGCGTGCCCCAAAAACCATCGGGTGCCGCAGGGGCAAGTCACTGGAACCTAGAGCTGCAGCCACCTGACCGTGCGCCGGTTCCTGAGCAGCACGAAGTGATGCAGGAGGATGACGACGGCAGCCCATGCGCCGCCGATGAGCAATCCACCCAGGACATCGGTCAGCCAGTGGTGCCCCAGGTAGATCCGGCTCCATCCCACGCCAAGCACAAAGCACGCCAAGGTGCACAGGACCAGGACTCGCGCCCAGAGGGTGCGCAAAATGAGGATCGACAGGTATCCGACGACCCCCAGGATCGCCATGGAATTCAGTGCGTGGCCGCTGGGGAAGGCAAAGGACGCGGGGAGCGGGGCAAGAACGCTGTCCAGTGAAGGCCGCGCCCGGCCCAGGGTGGCCTTGAGCACGACCGTCAATGCCACGGAACCCGCGGCCGTCACGGCGATGAGCACTCCCGGCCACACGCCACGGGTGCGCCATGAGAACAGGACTGCAATGCACAACGCCAGAATGGTCATGGCAGGGGTGTCCCCCAGGATGGTGAAGAACCAGGCCGCGTCCGTCGTGGCCGCATTCCGGTTCGACACCATCCATTCCAGGACCGGGATGTCCCAGACACTGGGAACCCCGCCGGCGCGCGCCGAAACCCAGATGCGGCGTGCCACGGCAAAAAGCCCCAGCAAAATGGCGAGGGAAAAAACCAGGATCGACCCGGCATGGCTGCGGTTCTTCCCGGTCCGGCGCGGCGAATTCATGAAATCCAGCCTAACGTCCGTGCCTTGGCACGGCCCGAAGCGGCAGCCCTCCTCCCCGCGTGCCGGAGGCTTGGACCGGCATACGGGAAGATGGAAGCATGACAATTCGCGTGCTGGCCATCGGCAAGAAACATGAATCCTGGGTGACCGAGGGCATCGAACGCTACGAAAAACGCATGAAAAAGCCCTTCGACCTCAAGTGGCAGCTGCTCCCCCACTCGGCACGCGAGGGGGATTCGGCCCGCGCCGAGGAATCCGAGCGAATCCTGGCGAAGGTCGATTCCCGGGATTTCCTGGTGCTGCTGGATGAGCGGGGCAAGAACATCGATTCCCCGACCCTGGCCAAGACCCTTCAGCGACCCTTCGACACTTCGCGGAACATCACCGTGGTGATCGGCGGCGCCTACGGGGTCGACGAATCGGTCCATTCCCGCGCCGACTTCGTCTGGAGCCTGTCAAAACTGGTCTTCCCGCACCAGCTGGTGCGGCTGATCCTCACCGAGCAGCTCTACCGAGCCCAGGAAATCTCCGGTGGCGGCAAGTACCACCACGTCTAGCCGGGCCCCTGCGGTAATCCGGCCCCTAATTGACCCTGCGAGCGCTTAGGCTGGGGTCGATGGCTAAGAATGTTGAAGCGGCGCACGTCCTTGAGCGGTTCACCCCCGCGACGCGGGCCTGGTTCGAGGGAGCCTTCGCCGCGCCGACGCCCGCCCAGATCGGAGCGTGGGACGCCATCTCCACGGGCCGACATGCCTTGGTCGTTGCCCCCACGGGATCGGGCAAGACCCTGTCGGCGTTCCTGTGGGCCCTGGATTCCTTCGCCCGCACCGCCACGGAGATCACGGCCCCCGCACTTCCGGGACTGGAATCGGGGGCGTCCAAGGACAAAAAGGCCGAGACCACATCCGGCGGCACCAAGGTGCTCTACATTTCGCCGTTGAAGGCACTTGGCGTGGACGTGGAGCGCAACCTGCGCGCCCCGCTGGTGGGCATCAAGGCCACCGCCGCGCACCTGGGACTCGCGGTGCCCCAGGTGTCGGTCGGCGTGCGCTCAGGCGACACCCCGGCCAACGAACGCCGCAAGCTGGTGACCAACCCGCCCGACATCCTCATCACCACCCCCGAGTCGCTCTACCTGATGCTCACTTCCAGGGCCCGCGAATCCCTGGTTGGCGTGCACACCGTGATCATCGATGAGGTCCATGCGGTGGCCGGCACCAAGCGCGGGGCCCACCTTGCGTTGTCCCTGGAGCGCCTCGATGCCCTGCTCCCTGCCCCCGCCCAACGCATCGGGCTCTCCGCCACCGTCGAACCGCGCGACGAGGTGGCCCGCTTCCTGGGCGGCACCGCCCCGGTGAGCATCATCGCCCCGCCGATCACCAAGACCTGGGAACTGAGCGTGCGGGTACCTGTCGAGGACATGACCGACCTGCCCGCCGCCGCGGCCGCCCACGACCTGGGACCCGGTTCCGGGCTGGCCCCGCAGGCCAGCATCTGGCCGCACGTCGAGGAACAGATCGTCGATTTGATCGAGGCGAACCGCTCCACCATCGTCTTTGCCAATTCGCGCAGGCTGGCCGAGCGGCTGACCGGGCGGCTGAACGAGATCCACGAATCCCGGGCGGCGGGGACGGACGCCGTCCCCGAAGCGACCTTCGCCTCCAACGGCATCGGTTCCACCGGAGCCGAGACGGGTGCAGGCACGCCCGCGGCGCGGGTCCAGCCGGGCACCGGAATGCCGGCTGCCACGATGGCCCAGGCCGGAACGACCGCCACCAGTGTCCCGGCGGGCGAGCGAGGGGCGGTGGCACCGTTGGCCCGCGCGCACCATGGCTCGGTGTCCAAGGAAACCCGTGCGAACATCGAGGACGATCTAAAGACCGGGGTGCTGCGGGCCGTGGTGGCCACCAGTTCCCTGGAACTGGGCATCGATATGGGCCTGGTTGACCTGGTGATCCAGGTCGAGTCCCCGCCTTCGGTGGCCTCGGGCCTGCAGCGCGTGGGCCGCGCCGGGCACCAGGTTGGCGAGACTTCCACCGGCACCTTCTTCCCGAAGCACCGGTCGGATTTGTTGAGCACCGCACTGACCGTCTCGCGCATGCGCGAGGGCAAGATCGAAAAGCTGCACATTCCCGCCAACCCGCTGGACGTGCTGGCGCAACAGACGCTGGCGGCGTGCGCGCTGGAGGACGTGGGTGTGGAGGCCTGGTTCGAGACGGTCCGCCGTTCGGCACCCTATGCCTCGCTGCCGCGCGCCGCGTTCACCGCGACACTGGAAATGCTGGCGGGCAAGTATCCCTCGGACGAGTTCGCGCAACTGCGACCGCGCATCGTCTGGGACCGCGACGCCGGGGTGCTCACGGGCCGGCCGGGCGCGCAGCGACTGGCCGTCGTCAGCGGCGGCACGATCCCGGACCGCGGACTTTTCGGCGTGTATCTTGTCGGTTCAGAGGATTCCTCCAGCAAGGACGGTGCCAAGGGCGGGCGCCGGGTGGGCGAGCTCGACGAGGAAATGGTCTACGAGTCCCGCGTCACCGACGTGTTCGCGCTGGGGGCCACCAGCTGGCGGATCGAGGACATCACCCACGACCGGGTGCTGGTCTCCCCGGCCTTCGGACAGCCGGGAAAACTGCCGTTCTGGAAGGGCGACACCCAGGGCCGGCCGGTGGAACTCGGCGAGGCGCTGGGCAAGTTCACCTCCGAACTGGTCAACCTGCCCGCCGAAGCCTCGCGGGAGAAGCTGGCCGGCATCGGGCTCGATGCCTTTGCCGCCGGGAATCTCTTGAACTACCTGGGAGCCCAGGCGGAAGCCACCACGGTGGTCCCCAGCGACAAGACGCTGGTGGTCGAGCGGTTCGTGGACGAGCTCGGTGACTGGCGGGTCATCCTGCATTCGCCCTTCGGGCTGCCCGTGCATTCTCCCTGGGCGCTGGCCGTCGGGGCGCGGCTGCACGAACGCTACGGGCTGGACGGCTCCGCGATGGCAGCCGACGACGGGATCGTGCTGCGCGTCCCGGCGATGGACGACGAACCGCCGGGTGCCGAACTCTTCTTCTTTGAGTCCGACGAAATCGAGGACGTGGTCACCGCGCAGGTGGGCAACTCGGCGCTTTTCGCCTCCCGCTTCCGCGAATGCGCCTCCCGCGCCTTGCTGTTGCCGCGTACCAGCCCCGGCAAGCGCACCCCGCTGTGGCAGCAGCGCCAACGCAGCGCCCAGCTGCTGGACGTGGCGCGGAAGTACCCGGATTTCCCGATCATCCTGGAAACGGTTCGCGAATGCCTCAATGACGTCTACGACCTTCCCGCACTGAAGAACCTGCTTGCCGCGGTGGGTTCGCGCGGCATCGCGGTGCGCGAGGTGCAGACCCGCACACCCTCTCCCTTCGCCCAGTCGCTGCTCTTCGGCTACGTCGCCCAGTTCCTCTACGAGGGCGATTCGCCGCTGGCCGAGCGCCGCGCCGCAGCCCTGTCCCTTGACCCGGCGCTGCTGGGCGAGTTGCTGGGCCGCACCGAGTTGCGCGAGCTGCTCGATGCCAAGGTCATCGCCCGCACCCAGGACGAGCTCCAGCGCACGGCAGAAAACCGCAAGTTGGCCGGGCTCGAGGGAGCGGCGGACCTGTTGCGGTTGCTCGGCCCGCTGGACGCCCAGGCCGTGGCGGACCGGCTGCGGCACGAGGACGAAGCCGCTTCCGCTGCCGACGCGGTGGAAGCCGCCGCCGGATACCTGGAGCAATTGGTCCGCTCCAACCGCGCCCTCGCGGTGCGTCTGGGCGGCAGGGAAGTGTTCGCCGCGATAGAGGATGCCCCGCGGCTGCGCGACGGGCTCGGGGTGCCGCTGCCGCATGGCGTGCCGCTGGCGTTCATCGACCCGGTGGCCGACCCGGTGGGCGACCTGGTCTCCCGCTTTGCCCGCACCCACGGGCCCTTCACCGCCGGGGACGTCGCGGCCGCACTGGGCCTGGGCGTCGCGGTGGTGGTTTCCGTGCTGGAGCGGCTGGTGGCGGATTCCCGGGTCATGGTAGGGGCCTTCCGACCCGCCGAAATGCTCCTCGAGGCCCCGGCAACCGGCGGCAGCACCACTGAGTACTGCGATGCCGGTGTGCTGCGGATGATCCGCACCCGCTCGCTGGCCGCCCTGCGCGCGGAGGTCGAGCCCGTGGACCAGGAGACCTTCGCCAGGTTCCTGCCGGGCTGGCAGGGCATCGGCGCGGGACTGCGCGGCATCGACGGGGTGCTGGCGGTCATCGAACAGCTGGCCGGGGTGCCGGTTCCGGCCTCCGCCCTGGAATCACACGTGCTGCCCGCCCGCGTCCGTGACTACCGGCCCGCAATGCTTGACGAACTCATGAGCGCCGGAGAGGTGCTGGTTTCCGGCGCCGGCGCGCTGGCCGGAACCGACGGCTGGATCGCCCTGCACACCGCCGAGAACGCGCCGCTGAGCCTGCCGTTGCCCGACACCTCGGCTCTGGGCCCGCTAGCCACCGAGCTGTTCTCGGTGCTGGGTTCCTCCGGCGCCTACTTCGTGCCGCAGCTGGCCCGGTTGCTGGCCGTCGCACCCCCGGACGGTTCCGGCACGGCGTCGGGAAGCGAACCGTCCTCCGCGGAAGTGCTCGAGGCCCTGTGGGAACTTTTCTGGGCCTCGGCCGTCGCTCCCGACACCCTGGCGCCGATCCGCCAGCTGGTCTCCGGTGGCAAGGCCGCGCACCGCGTGCCGGCACTGGCCCCGCGGGCGCGAACAGCCCGGCTGGGGCGCATGGCGATGCTGCGATCTTCCCGCACTGTTGGAGCTGTCGATGTGACCGGCCGCCGCCAGCTCCCCGATTCGGCTTCCGGCCGCTGGGGCGCCCTGCCCGCCCCGGAAAAGGACACCACCATCCGCGCCCACGCAGCCGCCGAGTTCTTGCTCGAACGCTACGGGGTGGTGACCCGCGGCTCGGTCGCCGCCGAATCGGTGCCCGGCGGATTCGGACAGCTCTACCGGGTGCTGGGCCGGCTCGAGGAGGCCGGGCACACTCGCCGCGGCTACTTCGTGGAGCGGCTTGGCGCCGCCCAGTTCTCCACCTCCGCGACCATCGACAGGCTCCGTGCGCTGGTCCGCGAACCCGGACACGGGGCGCCTCCGGTGGCGCTGGCCCTGGCGGCCACCGACCCGGCCAACCCGTACGGGGCGGCATTGGGCTGGCCGGAGGCCGCCGGCGGGCACCGCCCCGGGCGCAAGGCCGGCGCGCTGGTGGTGCTGCTGGACGGCGCGCTGGCCCTGTACGTGGAACGCGGAGGCAAGACGGTGCTGGGCTTCGGCGCCCTGTCCGGGGACCAGGATTCCGCCGCCGCGGATCCCGCGGTGCTTGATGCCATAGCGACCGAGTTGGTGGCTGTGCTGCGACGTGCAGCCATCGCCAAGCTGGGAATCGAGAAAATCAACGGGAAACCTGTTCTCGAAACGCCCGTCGGGACGGCCCTGCTGCGTGCCGGGTTCTATTCGAGTCCTAGTGGACTGCGTTTTAGGTCCTAGGTAATTTCGCGGTTTCCACCCGTGATTCACCGACACCGGCTAGGCTGGGTGGTCTAGGTCACTTGATACTTGAGGGCAAGTGCATCCTTTACTAGCAGGATTGGTGGTTTTAGCGATGCCCGAAGGGGATACAGTTTTTCGCACGGCCCGTCGATTGGAGGCCGCTCTGGGGGGCAGGGCCTTGAGCGTGAGCGATTTTCGCGTACCCGCCCATGCAACCTTGTCGTTGGTGGATTGGATGGTGGAGTCGGTCGTTTCACGCGGCAAGCATCTGCTCATCCGCACCCGCCCGCCCGTGAAGGTATCCGCCCCTCCGCTGAGCATCCACTCGCACCTGCTCATGGAGGGTCACTGGGACGTCTATGCCACCGGGGAACGCTGGCGGTCCCCGGCGTTCAAGGCACGCGCGGTGCTGGGCAACAAGGCCTTCACCGCGGTGGGCTTCGAGCTCGGGTTCCTGCACGTGTTGCGGACCACCGACGAGGTTGAAGTCATTGGCCACCTGGGCCCGGACCCGCTGGGGCATTCCTGGGATCCGGACGAAGCACTGCGCAGACTGCTCATCGACCCGGAGCGACCCATTGGATTGGCGTTGCTCGACCAGCGTCTGATTTCCGGACTGGGCAATGTGTATCGTTCCGAGCTGCTCTTTATCACCCGGGTGCACCCACGCACCCCGGCGGGCGAGGTGGAGGACCTGGGCCATATGGTCGACATTGCCCACCGCCTGCTGCATGCCAACAAGGACCGCGCCCGGCGCGTGACCACGGGCTCCGACGGGATGAACCCGTACTGGGTCTATGGCCGTGCCGGCCAGGCGTGCCTTCGCTGTGGTGGCACCTTGCAAAAGGAATCGCTGGCCGAATCCACGCGCAGCGCCGAACGAGATGTGTTCTTCTGTGCCTCCTGCCAGGGCTCCTACGTGCCCAGCGGCGGCCGTACGCGCTGACAGAGCCCCCCCCTGTCGCACCGGGGCAGGCCGTGCACACGTGGAAGACTGGTGTGCATGGCCATGACTTCTCCCCTTCCCGTGCGCAACGGTGTCAATGCAACCCGTCTGCGCGTGCCTTCCGGAGGCCAGTGGGCAACGGTGTGCGAATACATGCTGCATCGATTCGGGCACGTCGACGCCCAAGGCATCGCACGTCGCTTCCAACAGGGCGAGGTCGTGGGCCTTGACGGGGAGTCCCTGGATGAGCACACGCCGCTGGGCGCGCACGAATTTATCTGGTACTACCGAAACCTGCCGGCCGAGGAACCCATACCCTTCACCGAGACGATCCTGCACCACGACGAAAACCTGCTGGTCATCGACAAGCCGCACTTCCTGCCCACCACCCCCGGCGGTCGCTTCATCCAGCAGTCAGCCCTCGTGCGGCTGCGCAACCGCGTGGGCAACCCGGAGCTGATCCCCATGCACCGGCTGGATCGGGCGACGGCAGGAATCCTGCTCTTCTCCACCAACCCGGAGACCCGCGGCGCCTACCAGACGCTGTTCGAACGCCGCGAGATCTCCAAGACCTACGAGGCGGTTTCGGCGCTTGAGCCGGTCGCGGGGCGCCCGGCCGGCGAGGTCCTGGGCACAGGCGGGCTCGGTGGAAGCGCCGAGGAACGCAGCGGCAACGCGGTCGACGGAACGGCCGGACCGGGAAACGACCTGCTCACGGCCGCCGCACTGCACGACCGCCTCGACGCGCTGGCGCACGAACCGCTGGTGTATCGCAACCGCATGAGCAAGATCAAGGGGCAGTTGCGCTCGTTGGTAGAGCAGGGGGAACCGAACGCAGAGTCCCTCATTGAGCTGATGGGCACCGGGACCTCGAACGGGCACTTTGCCGGGCTCCGGGTCGCCAAATTCAGGCTGAGCCCGCACTCGGGCAAGACCCACCAGCTGCGCGTGCACCTGGCGGCCCTGGGACTCGGAATCCTCAACGACCCGTTCTACCCGACGCTGCTGGACTTGGCCGCGGATGACTACAAGCGCCCGCTGCAGCTGCTGGCCCGCAGCATTTCGTTCATTGACCCTCTCTCCGGGACACAGGTGCGTTACACCTCGGAACTGGAACTCTCCGAATCTCCCACCTGAGCAGGACCGGAAGGGATGGTCGCCGAGGCTCTGCCAACGGCCATGGCGTAGCTCACCTTTGCCGGTCGAGCGGCCGGGCGTGGGAAGTGGACATCACCTGCGGGTTGTTGGGTACGCTGGAAGCCATCCGATGAGCAGATGCGCCAAATGCATCGCGGCGATGAAGGAGCTGAACATGAACAATTCCGATACCAAGACCTCCGCCGCGTCAAGCAAATCGCAGAACCCGGGCTCGACTTCCGACAAGGGACATCCGGCCAAGACCGGACCGACGGAGTCCGAACAAGCCAAGACCCCCGAAGCCGGCGAAGCAGATCCGGCCAAGACCGAGCCGATGAAGCCCACGAAGCCGCCCAAGGCTGCAGGTCCGTCAAACTCGGGCCAAACGCCGAAGCCAGGTGCCAAAAGCAACATCGCACCCACGCCGCCTGGCCCCACCGATCTGGTCCGTGAGGCCGGGGAGACCGCCCCGGTTAAACCCGCAGAAGCCAAGGAACAACTCTCGAAACGCATTTCCAGGCCCGTGCCGCATCGCTCCGTCCCCGAACCCGACACCGTGGATGAAGTCCTCAAGAAGCCCGCGGACCAGGTACTCGGCGAGTCTCCGTTGCGCCACCTGACGGACGGGCAATCGTCGAAGGACAAGGACGCAACCATTGTTCCCGCCAAGACGATCGCCGGCGGCTTCAGCGGACTGAACAATTGGCTGGATTCCGTGCCCGCGCCAAATCTTGAACGCCTGGGCGACAAGATCTACGCAGCCCCTGCCACTTTCAAGAGGCGGTGGCACCGGTTGCGCGTCGAACGGGCCAAGGCCGCAGAGAACAAGGAACAAGAACGGTTGGTGGAGGTCGCCCGGGCCGAGGCGAAGACGGAAGCCGCCAAGCGTGACGCCGCGCGCCTTGCCCACCAGGCCAAGCTCGATGCCGCCGCCCGGCAGGCCGACGAGGCACGACTGGCCGCCCAGACACAGTCCGAGGACCGCGCCAGGGGTGCCGAAGCGGCGAGGTTCCATGCCTCGGACCCCCTCCAGCCCGATGATGCGCAAGCCGTCGAGTCCCCGGTGCACGACGAGCCGGAATTGCATGCCGGAAACCTGGTTCCAGGTCCTGCCACAGACTGGTATCCAGCGGAGCACGCCGCTCCCGGTGAAGACATTGTGGTTTCCGACTCCGGGACCTCGGTGGCAGCCACTCCGGCCCCGCCAATGGATCCGGAGCATCTTGCGGCCCTGGTTGCCAGCGCCAAGGCCGCAATAGACCAGCAACAGGCCACGGCCGAACCGGTCTACGAGGCACCTTACGTCCTGCCGGAGACCGGCCCCAACCCCGTCGAGGAACCATCGGACATGCGCCGTCGAATCCTTGGCAGCGCTGCCACCGTGGCGGCGGCAGCTGTGTCCCTGGCCAGCCTGGAGACGTTGTCCTCCGGCACCGTCGAATCCCTGGGTTCCAATTACTCCTTGTTGTCGCTGGCTCCCAGTGCGCACCTGATCTGGCCAGTCGTCCTTCTCTGGGCGGTGGCGGGTGCAGCCTACTCGTGGGCGCCCTCGCAGCGCTCCGCGATGCGCCAACGCGCCGTCGGCAATTGGTTTGCGCTTGCCTGCGTGGGCAATGTGCTGTGGATGCTCAGCGCCGTGAACGACTGGCTTTTCCCCGCCTTCGGTTTTGCCGCGGCAAGCTGTTGGTTCCTGTACACCTCAGTGCGCGAGCTGAACCTGAACACCGCCCGTACCACGCGCGAACGGATGTTCACCGATGCACCCGTCAGCCTGATGACCGGTTTCAGCATGGTCGTGTTGGCGTCCGCCTTCATGAACATGCTGCAGTCCTGGGGTGCCGGCGGAGCGGGCATCTGGATCGCAACCCTGTTGGTGCCTGCCCTGGGCTACGGTGCCACAAGCCTGTCCATGACCGAGCGCGGTCGCATCATCATGGCCATCGGATTTGGCTGGGGCATGTTCTGGCTGCTCGTGCCACGGGTATTGGGAACCAACAACTCCATCTGGATCGCCATCCTCGCGGGAATGGCCGGTTTCGTGGTGCTGTTGGCAACCGAGAACCGGCGCTACCAGATCCACCATGCCGAGCACCGCGCCGCCCGCGGCAAGCCGACTGACTTTTCCTAGGACGCGAGATCCTGCCGCACGCCTAGCGCCGCAGCGTCATCCAGCGTCCACGGGTGCGGCGCAGCACCACGAGCTTTTCGCTCACCGCCACCCTTTCCACCGCCGCGCGCATGGCAGCGGCCGATGCAACGGCGCGCATATCAGGGTTCCCGTCTTCCTCCACGGTGTAGCGCACGGTGATCCGCGGTACCCCGGCGACCACGTCGAGCTGGTTCGCATCCACATGGTGGCCGTCGGCCAGCGATGCCACGGCGGTGTCCATGACGGCTTCGGGCGCGTGCCCGGGACGAAGCCCCGTGATGTTCAGCTGGGCGCGATAGGAAGGCATGGAAACAAGCCTAATGCTTGTGGATTCGGCATGGCCACATCGCGATCCCCCCTGAGGCGACGGAGCGACCGGGCGCTGAAGTGGCACACTGGGTTCCATGAGTGCACCCACGAATTTCACACTGTGGCGCCGCATGCGCGACGAAGGCCTGGCGGTCCCGTTCGGGTGGCTTTCACTGAGCAGCTACCAGTGGCTGCCCGAGGATCCCTGCCTATTGGACCTGGTTCCGGGAAGCTGGAGCGCCGATGCCACCGGGGCGACCGCGGACTTCGAGGTGTCGGACTCCGTGACCACCCCGGATGGCGACCCGGTTCACGGTACGTTGGCCAAGTCCCTGCACGAGGGCGAGTCCATGCATTTCATCCGCCACGGTGACACCCTGGTGGAACTGGGCGTGCGCGGGGGCAGGTACATGATCCGCACCCGCGAGCGCACCCATCCCCGGCTGAAGGCCTTCACCGGCGTCCCGGTCTTCGACCACGACCCGACCTTCATCGTCCCCGGGCGCTACTCCGCATTCCACGCCCCGAAGGTGGTGCCGATCGACAGTTTCCGTTCCGACACCAGGCTCAGGGCAGAACTGGTCGGCGAGGTCGGATTCGAGCTGGCCGGACACCGCGCGTCCCTGGCTGCTTCCCGGAACGCCAATGGTTCGCTGACCCTGTCATTCCGGGACCAGACGAACGGGGTGCAGACGGCTTCCTGGCGCTTTGTCACGGTCAAGGACCCCGGCACGAACGGGGAAGTCGCCATTGATTTCAACCGCTCCTTGAACTACCCCATGGCATTCTCACCCCATGCGGTGTGCCCGGCACCGGTGCCGGGGAACCGGCTCGAAGTTCCGGTGCGCGCCGGGGAGCTCATGCCCCGCTGAGGGTTTTGCTCCGCGGTCCGGCTACTTCGGTCCCATGCGGATGGCCCCGTCCAGGCGGATGGTTTCACCGTTGAGCATCTGGTTGGCCACGATGTGCTCCACCAGGGCCGCGTATTCGGCGGGCTTGCCCAGACGTGCCGGGTGCGGCACCTGGGCACCGAGCGATGCCTGCGCTTCGTCGGAGAGCGAGGACATCATCGGGGTCTCGAAGATGCCCGGGGCAATGGTCATGACCCGGATGTAGTGACGGGCCAGTTCGCGGGCCAGCGGCAGCGTCATCGCGGCGACGGCGCCCTTGGAGGCGGAGTAGGCGGGCTGGCCGATCTGCCCGTCGAAGGCGGCGACAGAGGCGGTGTTGACGATGACCCCGCGCTCGGGGGTTCCGGTGGCCGGGTCGATGACCGGGTCGGTTGCAGCCATGGCCTCTGCCGCCAGCCGGACCACGTTGAAGGTGCCGGTGAGGTTGATGGCGATGACCTTTTCGAAGGTGGACAGCGGCAGCACGCCCTCGCGCCCCAGCACCTTGCCGGGGGTGGCAACCCCGGCGCAGTTGACCACGATGCGCAGGTTTCCCATGTCCGCGGCTGCGGCAATGGCGGCTTTGACCTGCGCTTCGTCGGTGACGTCGGCGGCCACAAACCTCGCCCGCGGCCCCAGTGCCGCCGCTGCCTCCTCGCCCTTCGCGGAGGGCAGGTCAACCAGCACCACCTGGGCGCCCGCGTCGTAGAGCACCCGTGCGGTGGCGGCCCCGAGTCCGGAGGCTCCCCCGGTGACCAAGGCGACTGAGTCGGTGATGAGCATGGTGCGGTTCCCTTCGTCTGCGCTGCTGTGGACCCGTCCCCTGCTGCCGGCCGGCGCTCGGCGCCGACCTAGCTGGGTTAGTGGCCATTAACTCACTTCAGACTAGACCGGGAAGCGCCGGGATAGAAGAGTGCCTCCGGCTCGTCGAGTCGAATGCGGCACGTAGACTGCAGCCATGGGCCGCTTTATCTTGATTTCGACGAGGGAACACGACCTTGCCGCATCCGACGAGGTGCGCGGCGTCTTGGATGCCAGCGGGCTCGATGCCGATGCGCTGCGCGTCATCCGCTTGGAGCGCGAACCACTGGGTTCCCTTGACGGGCTGGGATTGGAGGACTGTCCGGGCATCATCCTGGGCGGCAGCCCCTTCAATGCCTCGGACCATCCGTCAACGAAATCAGCGACGCAGCTGCGCTGCGAGGCGGACCTTTCCCGGCTGCTCGATGTGCTGGTGGCCGAGGACTTCCCCTTCCTGGGCGCCTGCTACGGCGTTGGCACCCTCGGCACCCACCAGGGAGGGAGAATCGATACGCACTTTGGCGAACCGGTGGGCACCTCGCGCATCAGGCTCACCGGCCAGGGACGCCGCGATCCGCTGCTGGCCGGGCTGCCGGAGGAATTCGATGCCTTCGTGGGGCACAAGGAGGCCGTCTCCGAGCTGCCGGAATCGGCGGTGTTGCTGGCCGATTCGGCTGCCTGTCCCGTGCAGATGTTCAGGGTCAAGAGCAATCTCTATGCCACCCAGTTCCATCCCGAGCTTGACCCCGCCGGACTGGCCCAGCGCATCATGATCTACCGCGATGCGGGCTATTTCCCCCCGCAGGATGCCCAGCGGCTGCACGACGAGGCGATGGCCGCACTCGTGGAGTGGCCGGCACTGATCCTGCGCAACTTCGTGCGGCGCTATGGGGCCGAAAGCTAGAAGATCCCTTGCCCGGCATCGAGCCGGGCCACGTAGTCGGCGATCTTCCTCCGCCGGGTCTCATCCCCCTTGACGGTGTGCAACCGGTAGTAGATGGCGAATCGCTCGCTGGCGCCGAGGGCTGCCAGCGTTTCCTGCGCCCGCGGAAATCCGGAAACCGCCTCGAGGAAATCGGCGGGAAGCTGCGCCGATGCCTGCCCCGCATAGGCTTCGTCCCACCTCCCGTCGGCTTTGGCCGCCTGGACCGCGGCGGCTCCCGCCGGCTGAATCAGGCCGACGGCCTCCAGCCGCTGGACGTGTTCCACGTTCCTGGCGGACCACTTGCTGCGCGCGGTGCGCGGGGTGAATCTGTTGGTGAAGCTGTGCTCGTCGCGCGCGTTGCGCTGGCCGTCGATCCAGCCGAAGCACAGGGCCTCGTCCAGCGCCTGCGCGTAGGTCAGGCTTGTGGTGGTTCCGCCTTTCTTGTGCAGCACCAGGTTCACGCCCGGATGGCTGGCGTGGTGCTCCTGCAGCCAGGCGCGCCACGCGGGGGCATCGGGCACCAACAGTTCTTCCAATGGGATCGCCATGGACCCATCATTCCACCGGCCACCGGGGGCGACCAGCGGTGGCCTTGTGGCAACGGCGGCTATATTGCTAGCATCCGTTACATGGCAGCGAACAGGGACGAACACAGCGACAAGATCCAATTCAATGTCTACCTCCCGGCGCCGCTGGTGCGCCGCGTGAAGCACGCCGCCGTCGATGACGGCAGCAGCCTTTCCGCCTTCGTGGAAAAGGCCCTCGCCGAGTACCTGGAGCGGCGCTGATGTTGCGCGTGCGGCCCGTGGTGAACACCGGGCACGCCGCTGCCTGGGCCGAGCTGTTGCTGGCCATTGGGCTTGCCGGTTTGCCGCACGGAACTTCCGGGGAACGGTGCTTTGCCGCGGGTTCCGGACGCGTTCTCCTCCGTACCGCGCCCTCCTTCGCCATCGAGCTGGGTTTCGAGGTGCGAGACCTGGACAAGTTTGCGCAATGGACCCGCAGCGACGGCACCGAGGTGCTTCTGCGCACCACGGACGCCGGACCCATCGGGCACATCACCGCCGATGACCGGCTGGAATTCACGGCCACCCCGGTGAACGCCGGTGTCACCGCCGGATCGGGACTCCAGTCCACGCCGGGTTCGCTCGGCGTGCTGGCTGTATGGAACACTTCCGACGTGCCGGGCTCCGCGCAGACGCTGCGAAACATCGGCGCGATCCAGTCCCCCGGTGGGCCAGGAGCATTGGATGCGCACTTCAGGGCCAAACATGGCGGGTACGTGGACCTGCGTCCCGCCGCAGCCACCCGGGTCGACCTGGAACTCGGCATCGACGGCGACGCCGGGCACCTGGCCGCGCGGTTGGAGGCCGCCGGGCTGTGGCCGCGCTTCGCCACGGGGACCCACGGCCGGACACTGCTGGTGGCGCACCCGGATGGCGGGGACCTGCGGGTCGCCGAACGCCACCACCATGCCCAAAGCCCGGCACCGCGGGAATAGCCCGGACGGCGCACCTGTTGCCACCGGGCATGAGCAAACTCTTTACTCCTGTCGACCTTGCCGCGCCCGAGGGCCCGGGCCTGACGCTTCGGAACCGCACCGTGCTGGCACCCATGTGCCAATACTCGGTCGACAATCGCGACGGCGTGCCGCACGCTTGGCACCTTGCCCATCTGGGCGCCCGCGCCGCCGGGGGCTTCGGCCTGGTGTTCACCGAGGCCGCCGCGGTCACCGCCCAGGGACGCATCAGCGACAGGGATGCCGGCATCTGGAACGATGACCAGTCCCGGGCGTGGGCCCCCATTGTCGACTTCATCCATTCCCAGGGCGCGGCAGCCGGCATCCAGCTGGCCCACGCCGGTGCCAAGGCCTCGACGCATGCCTGGCTGCCCCAGCCCGCTGCCGCCGGACAGGTCGGCAGCCTCGGCGAGGAGGACGGCGGGTGGGAAACCGCCGCTCCTTCGGAAACCGATGTCTTCGGGCTCGACTCCCCGCTCGCCATGAGCGGCGAGCAGATTGCCGCATCCATCCGGGACTGGGCCGAGGCGGCGCGCCGGGCCGACGAAGCGGGGTTCGATGTCGTCCAGATCCATGCGGCGCACGGCTACCTGATCCACCAGTTCCTTTCGCCGCTGACCAACACCCGCACGGATGAATACGGCGGAAGCTTCGGGAACCGCACCCGGTACGCGCGCGAGGTGATCACCGCGGTGCGTGCCGCCTGGCCGGCGCACAAGCCGCTGGCCATCCGCTTCTCCGGGGATGACTGGGTCGATGGAGGGTGGCGGATCCAGGACACCGCGCGTTTCGCCGCCGAGGCCTTTGAGCTGGGTGTCACGGCCTTCGACCTGTCCAGCGCGGGGATCGGCAAGTACCACGGGCCCAGCGGCCCGGGCTTCCAGGTGCCGCTGGCCACCGCCGTGAAGCAGGCGGTCCCGGCGGCCTTCGTGACGGCCGTGGGCATGATCAACGACCCCTCGCAGGCCGAACAGGTGCTGGTCACCGGTGCCGCCGACGGGGTGTCGATCGGCCGTGCTGCCCTGAAGAACCCGAACTGGCCGGCGGTGGCCGCCGCCGAGCTGGGTGCATCGCGCGAACAGGTGCCCTTCGCCGCCCAGTACTGGCGCGCCCACTGGTAGTCACACCGGTGCGGGGCATTCGGCCGGCCGCGCGGGCACGCGCGTCACCGGCAGGACCGCCAATGGCCGCCCACGCAGACGGTGCAGGCCATCCGGGAGGGGGATTCCCGGGTGGCCCGCACCTAGATGAGGGGGGTCCTTCAGCGTCGCGGCGCGGTTGCTAGCCGCGCAGGTCCTTGCCCGCGGACTCGGGCATCTTGTAGATGGTGAGCGCGCTGATGAGCAGCAGGACGATGGAGTAGATCGCGAAGACCGTTCCGCCGGTGGGGATACCGAACCAGGCGTTGAACCCGGCTTGCAGGAAGGCGGCGGTGCCGCCGAAGGCCGCCACGGCGATGGCGTAGGGGATGGCCACGCCGATGGTGCGGATCGCGGTGGGGAACAGCTCGGCGTAGACGGCCGGAACGATCGAGGCGGAGGCGGCGATGAAGATGAGCATCACCGACATGGCGATGAACAGCTGCCATGCCTCACCGCGCACCAGGGAGGACATCGGGAACTGCAGCACCGCGGCACCCAGTGCCGAGATGAGCAGAACCGGACGGCGGCCGATGCGGTCCGAAAGCTTGCCCCAGAACGGCAGGGCCGTCATGAACACCAGGTTGGCGGCGACGCCGGTCCACAGCGCGGTTGCCGGATCCATCTTCAGGTTGGCGATCGCGTAGGCAGGGGTCGAAACGGACCAGATGTAGTAGACGACGGTCAACCCAACGGTCAGGCCAATGACCCGCACCGCCTGGCGCCAGTTGGCCATGATCTGTGAGAAGACCGAGGGTCCCTTGGTGGCGGCCGCGGCCTTGGCCGACTTCTGCTCCTCGAACTGCTCGGTCTCCTTCAGGCGCGAGCGCATGACCAGGGTGTACAGACCCATCAGCGCACCGACGGCGAAGGGGATGCGCCAGCCGAAGGCTCCCATCTGTTCCTTGGTCAGCACGACGGTGAGGATGGCCCCGAGCAGCGTTCCGGCAACGATGCCGGCGGTCCCGGAGCAGTACATGAGCGTGGAGTAGAACCCGCGCTTCGGGGCAGGGGCCACCTCGGCGAGGTAGGTCTGCGCGCTGGGCATCTCGCCGCCGTGCGCCAGGCCCTGCAGCAGCCGGGCCACCAGCAGGATCAGCGAGGCGCCGGCCCCGATGCTCGCGTAGGTCGGGGTGATCGCGATGATCAGCGAACCGAGCGAGGCCAGGCCCACGGCCATGGTCATGGCGGACTTGCGGCCGACCTTGTCGCCGATCAGGCCGAAGAATGCGCCGCCGAAGGGGCGGGCGACGAAGCCGACGGCGAAGATCGCCATGGTGGCCAGGAACGCGGAGGTCGGGTCGGCCTTGGAGAAGAGCTGGCCGGAGATGAAGGAGGCGAACGTGGCGTAGATGGCCCAGTCGAACCATTCCACGGCGTTGCCGGCGCCAATGCCCAGCAGGGTCTTGAAGGTGGACTGCCCGGGTGCCCCGTGCGCGGCGGGCTCGGTGCGTTGGATGGTGCCGGCCGGGGCCAGCTGTTCCTTGATGCTCATGGCGGGTTGGATCCTGCTTCTGTGCGGGGAGAGGGAAATGGGAATTGGCGTTAGGCCAGGGAAGCGAGCTTGGCGTTGCCGGCTGCGTGTTGTGGTCGCCTTCGCGAGCCCGGTGACCCACCGGGTGGTGAGCCGTGTCACTATCGATCGTGGGGCCAGGGCAGGACAATGAACTAGAATTCACGAATAATTGCACAGGGGGCCATCCAAGCCGCGAATTCGTGCAGCGATGACGAGGAGGGATCTCATGGAACTGCCGGTGGAAGACCTGCAACTGGTGAATGCGCTGCAAATCGCGCCGCGGGCCAGCTGGGCCGAATTGGCGGCCGTGCTGGGGCGCCACCCGGCAACGCTTTCCGCCCGTTGGAACCGATTGCGCGAGGATCGCATGGCCTGGGTCCTCGGACATCTGGGCGGACACCCCGAGCAGCACTGCACCGCCTTCATCGATGTCGTGGCCGATCCGGAGCTCATCGACGAGGCGCGCGTCGACCTCTGCGCGATCTCCGAGGTGCTCACCGTCGACGACGCGACCAGCAGTGCCGACTTCCGCCTCACCTGCCTGGCCGCCGACTGGCTCACCATGGCCCGGGAGATCCTGCCGCGCATCCGCGGCGCCCGTGGCGTCCAACGCACCAAGGTCTCGCTGTGCACCAAGCTCTACGCCACCGGCAACGTGTGGCGACTGGACGTGCTCTCCCCCGCACAGCAGGCCCAGCTCCAACGCCTCAACCAGCCACCCCTGGCGCAGCCGACAATCATCCCCGACACGTTCTGGCCGATGCTCAGGGTGCTGATGCGCGACGGCCGTTCCACGGCCGCGGAAATCGCCCAGGCCACCGGCCAGCATCCCTCAACCACCGGCCGGGCGCTGCGCACGGCGCTGGAGACCGGCATGGTGACCCTGCGCTGCGATCTGGCGAGCCATTACACGGGGTACCCGCTGACGGTGCAATGGTTCGCGAAAGTTCCTGCAGGCACTGCGGACACCGTCGCAGCCTTCCTGATGGAGCATCGGACGCTGCGCCTTTGCGCCTCAACCACGGGTGCGGCGAACATGACGTTCATGATGCAGTTGCGCACCCCGGCCGACATCGCCGACATTGAGGCCAGGCTCGCCGCCAGGGTCCCCGGTGTCGACATCATCGAGGCCTGCGTGGGCGTGCATTCATTCAAGCGCATGGGCTGGATGCTGGATCCGGAGGGGCGTCCCACCGGTGAGGTCGTCACCTGATCCGGGCCGGGAGGGGTCGCCTTAAGCGACGATTCCCCGGCCACTGTCCGAAACGGACAATGGCCGGGGAATCGCTTCACGTCAACGAGGTGCCAGGTCCTAGTGCGCGTGCTCCGCTGCCGTGGCCGGGGCTGGTTCCCTGGCCTTGGTCAGGAAGAGCGCGATGACCACCATGCCCACGGCGCAGACCGAAGCCACCAGGAAACCGGCGGAGAACCCGTCGATCTGGGCCTGGATGGGATCGGCGCCGGCCGCGGCACCCGCGCCTATACGCGAGGCCAGGACGCCGACCAGCAATGCGGTGCCGGCCGCGCCGCCCAACTGCTGCAGGGTGGAAAGCACCGCGGAGCCGTGGGAATGCAGCGAATGCGGCAGCGGGTTCAATGCCGTGGTGAACGCCGGGGTGAAGATCAGCGACAGCGCCAGCGACATGGTCAGGTGCAGCGCGATAATCACGCCGAGGGCGGTCTCGGCGCCCAGCAGACGCGAATAGCCGAAGAGCACCAGCACCAGGATCACGGTTCCCGGGATCATCAGCGGGCGCGGGCCAACCCGGTCGAAGAGCCGTCCGACGAACGGGGCCAGCAGACCCATGAGCAGCCCGCCGGGCAACAGCATCAGGCCGGTGGCCAGGGTGTCCAGGCCGCGCACGTTTTGCAGGTACAGCGGCAGCAGGATGATCACGCCGAAGAGCGCCACCATGGCCAGCACCATCAGCGAGAGCGACAAGGTGAAGGGGCGGTAGGTGAAGGTGCGCAGGTCAAGCAGCGCATGGTTCTTCTTCTGCAGGCGCAGCTGCAGCATCGTGAAGGCCACCAGCGAGAGAACTGCAACCACCAAGATGGACAGCGTCTGCCCGTCCAGCCCGTTGGCCGAGAGCCGGCTGAGTCCGAAGACCAGTCCGCCAAAGGCCGGGATGGACAGCAACACCGAGGGGATTGACAGCGGCATGGTGGAGGCCTCGGCGACCTTGTTCAGCCGCGGTGAACCAATGAAGAGTGCCGCCAAGGCGATCGGCGCGACGATCAGGAACATGAAGCGCCACGACAGCGAATGCAGGATGAGACCCGAGATGGTCGGCCCGATGGCCGGGGCCACGGAAATCACGATCGACACATTGCCCATGATGACCCCGCGCCTGTGGGCGGGCACCAGGTCCAGGATCGTGGTCATCAGCAACGGCATCATGATCGCCGTGCCGGAAGCTTGGATGACACGGGCAACCAGGAGCAGGCCGAAGCCCGGGGCAGCGGCGGCCAGCAGCGTGCCCAGGGAGAACAATCCCATCGCCAGCATGAACACCCCGCGGGTGCTGAAACGCTGCAGCAGGAAGCCTGTGGCCGGGATGACCACGGCCATGGTGAGCATGAAGATCGTCGCAAGCCACTGGATGGCTTCCTCGCTGACCTGGAACTCGTGCATGAGCACCGGCAGCGCCACGTTCATGATGGTTTCGTTGAGGATCACCACGAACGCGGAAACGATCAGCACCGTGATGGTGGCCAGATCCTTGGGGTTGAGTTTGGTGCCGGTCTCGGTCACGGTCAGTGGCCTCTTCCATGAAAAGTGGGGGGTGGGCTTTTGCGGAACATTTCATTCTAGCGTCGGGGGCCGACGGTTGATTCCCGAAAGTGAAAAACATCCCCGGAATCACACAACACGGTCCGCGACGTGGCCCGCCGACCCCTTGGATGGGACAAGATGGAGACATGAACGTTCGCACTCCGGATCCCTATCCCGGCTGGCTGTCCGACGAAGACCTCTACGAGGCCCGCGCCCGATTGCCCATGCTCTACATCGAAGCCATCCCGGTGCGCCTGGATCCGCTCGGCTATGTCACCGAGATCGGCCTGCTGCTGACGGCCGATCCCGAAGGGCGGATGCTGCGCACCTTCGTTTCGGGCCGTGTGATGTACCGGGAGACCATCCGTGCGGCGCTGACCCGCCACATCGAGAAGGACCTGGGGCCCATGGCCATGCCGCAGTTGCCGCCGTCCCCGGCGCCCTTCACCGTGGCGGAGTATTTCCCGTCCCCCTCGGAAACCGGGTTGACCGACGAACGGCAGCACGCCGTCGCGCTGGCCTACATCGTGCCGGTGCGCGGCGAATGCTCCCCGCGCCAGGACGCGCTTGAATTAACCTGGCTGACGCCCGAGGAGGCGCTGAGCCCGAGCATCCAGGAGGAGTTCGCCGGCGGCCGGGAGAATTTGGTTCGCCAGGCACTCGCCCACGTCGGCTACGTCCGCTAACCTGCTGAACGGCGCCGCCTGCTAACCGATTTCGGGCAGCAGGCGGCGGCGGAACCAGGCTCCGTAAAGCGATCCGAGCAGCACCACCAGCACGCCCACGAGGGCTCCGATGATGGTTTCGAGCATCCGGTCGTAGAGCAACACGTTGTTCAGCCCCGTCCCGAAGGAGACGCCCACCAGGGCCAGCGGGGTGACGAAGATCTGGGCCAGGAAATAGTTGCGCGCTATGAACATCTCGGCAGCGAACTGCAGCAGCCCGATCATGGCCAGCAGCACCCAGACGGGCGGCGCGAAGGCGATGATGGCCGCCATCAACACCAACCCGGTGAGCGTGCCCAGAATACGGTGGACGCCGCGACGCACGCGGTGCCTGGTGGTGTGGCCCACCAGCGGCACGACAGCCGCCACCATGGCCCAGTAGCTGTGACCGGTAGACAGCGCCGGGGCCAGCAGGTTGGCGATGGATCCGGCCAGCCCCGCAGCTAGCAGGTACAGCAGCGCCTCGTTCCAGATCGCCAGGCGAACGGGCCGCGACAGCGGTGCCGGGGCGACGTAGGGGCCCCAGGATGTTCCCTTGGCGAAGAGCGTCCCGGAGAATCCCAGGACTATCGCGAACAGTACCGCGCCCAGCGCGGCGGCCATTGATTCGGCCAGCAGTGGCTGGTGCGGCATCGAGGCGATGGCCGCGAAGGCAAAGATATGGAAGAGCGACCCGCCGGGCCGCAATTGCAGGAATCCGGTGAGGACCGAACAGATCCCGGAAACCACTGTCGTAAGCCCGACGATCATCCAGGCACTTGCCGCAGGGTCCTCGTGGTTTACGAGGTAGTGCGAGGCCAGCGCGGCGGCAAGGATTACCGCCAGGAACAGGCCACCGGCCTTGGACTGGGCCACCAGCCGGTTCGCGTAGCCAGGTACCCGGCCGTAAACACCGGTGAAGGCGCCAAAGATCACGAAGACCATCAGGTCCAAACGGTCGATGGCCAGCAGGGCAAAGAGTGGAACAAAGATCCCCACGGCCGTGCGCAACGCGATCCAGTGGTCGTTGTGTGCAGGCCCCAGGGTCAGCAACCCGCCAAAGTTCTTGCCCATGCGTGTGGTTGGTCGCCGTTCTCTCGGTCCTGCATTCTCGTACACCTTCCTCCAACGCTACGCCGCGAATCCCTTCGAACGCGGCTCTTGTGAGGGAAGGAATAGCATTGGGTGAGCCACCGCACGCCCCGGTTTTTGCCGCCACGCCGGGGGCATGCGGCACACTAGGTAGGTGCCGAACGATTCTTTTGATGCCACTGCCCCCCATCCGCGCCAGGACGAGTTCTCCTTCGACGTCGGAACCCGGCTGACCCGCCCCGACGGGTCGGTGTCCAACGGACGCACGGGCGTGATCACCACCCCGCACGGGCAGATCAAGACACCGGCATTCATTGCCGTTGGCACCAAGGCTACGGTCAAGGCCCTGCTGCCTGAATCCGTGGCCGATCTTGGAGCGCAGGCGGTGCTGGCCAACGCCTACCACCTTTACCTTCAGCCCGGTGCCGACATCCTTGACACCGCGGGCGGGCTTGGCAAGTTCATGAACTGGTCCGGACCCACCTTCACCGATTCGGGCGGATTCCAGGTCATGAGCCTGGGCTCGGGATTCAAGAAGGTGATCGACATGAAATCGGTGGACCAGTCCGGTCCCGACGACGCGGTGGCCCCGGGCAAGGAACGCCTGGCCAACGTGGATGACGACGGCGTCTGGTTCAAGAGCCACATCGACGGCAACAAGCACCGCTTCAGCCCGGAGGTGTCGATGAACGTGCAGCACAAGATCGGCGCCGACATCATGTTCGCCTTCGATGAGCTGACCACGCTGCAGAATTCCCGCGGCTACCAAGTCGAGTCGCTCGAACGCACCCGCCTCTGGGCCGAGCGTTGCGTGGCAGAGCACTTCAACCTCACCGATGCCCGTGTGGGCAAGGACTACCAGGCGCTCTTTGGCGTGATCCAGGGCGCCCAGTACGAGGACCTGCGCCGTCAGGCCTGTCGGGACCTCGGCGCCATGGCCTTTGACGGTTTCGGGATCGGGGGCGCGCTGGAAAAGGAAAACCTCGGCACCATCGTGGGTTGGTGCGCGGAGGAACTTCCGGAGAACAAGCCGCGCCACCTGCTGGGGATCTCCGAGCCCGACGACCTCTTCACGGCCATCGAGAACGGCGCGGACACCTTTGACTGCGTTTCCCCCACCCGGGTGGCCCGCAACTCGGCGTTCTACACTCCCCACGGCCGGTTCAACCTTTCGGGCCAGCGTTACAAGACCGACTTCACTCCCCTGTCCGAGGAATGTGACTGCTACACCTGCCAGCACTACACACGCGCCTACATCCACCACCTTTTCAAGGCCAAGGAACTTCTCAGCCACACGCTGATTTCCATCCACAACGAGCGCTTCGTGGTGAAGATGGTCGACGACGCCCGCGCGGCCATCGAGGACGGCACCTTCCACGAGCTCAAGGAACGTGTCCACTCCCGCTACTACGCCGGCGCTCCGGACCCCCAGGGCCTAAAAACCGTCTCCGCCTAGGCCGTCAAAGCGAACCTAGCCCGCGGGGCTGCCCTTTTTTGGCCGCAGCCTGCGAACGCCGACAATCAACAGCACGGCCAGCCCCACGGCTACCAGCAGGACCAGCACGGGCAAGACGATGGCCAGCAGGCTCAGGCCCAGCGATGCCCCGTCCTCGGCGGTGCTCACCACCGGGGCGGCAACCCCGGCCGTGCCCAGGTTCAACAGCGGCCTCGACCCCGATTTAAGCAGGTGGAACGCCAGTGCGATCGCCGCGCCTATGAGCAGCGGCACCCACTGGGCCGAGCCAAAGGTGTCGCCGGGGTCGGCTACGGCAACGGTCTCGGATCCGACGCCGGAGGCAAAGACGAGTCCGCCGGAGGCCGGGCGCACCACCGTTTGCAGTGCGTCGTTGACCGAGTCAACCACCGGAATCTTGTCGGCCGCCACCTCGATGACCAGCAGCACCGCCAGTATTCCCAGCGCCCAGCCGTTGGAAAGCCAGCCCCATCCCTCGGGTAGCGCGACCCATGAGGTGAAGCGGTTCAGCAACCCCAGAACCAGCAGGGGAATGTACGCGTTCAGTCCCGCGGCCGAGCTCAGCCCGGCGGCCGTGAGTAGTTCCATGTGCCCAGAATAGGCGCAGCCGGGGCCGCAATCAGCGCAACGTGCCGGTGCCGCCAGTGGCCAACGGCCAAACACCGTCCTCATCCAATACCGGACGTGCCATGCCCCCCGGGGGCATGGAAAAGGCGATGGCTCCTTCGCCAAGTGAAAGCGAAGAGACCACCGCCTCCGTATTCGTGTTGCGGTTTGCCTACGCGGCGCCGCCCGCCACGGGGGCATGCAGCTCGTAGGTGGGTTCACGGCGCTTGAACCAACGGATCACCAGCGTGGTCACCGGGACAAAGAGGAACTCCACCGCAGTCTTGTAGATGAACCCGACCACCACGTAATTGATGAACGTGGGAATGTCGGTGATTCCAATGACGGTGGCGGCAATCGAGCAGAAGATCAGGGTGTCGGCGAATTCGCCCACCCCGGTGGAGCTCATCAGGCGGCCCACCAGCCCGCGTTCGCCGAAGCGTTCCTTCATCTTCACCAGCACCCAGGAGTTCAGGGTTTGCCCGACCAGGAAGCCGAGCAGCGAGGCCAGGACGATGAGCCAGACCGGGCCCAGCGTGCGTTCGAGGGCTGCCTGCCCGTCGTACCATTCGGCCGCGGGCAGCTGGATCATGATCCAGAAGCACAGGGTGGAGAAGGCCGCCAGCGCAAAGGTGGTGATGATGGCGCGGCGGGCGACCTTGAATCCGTAGACCTCCGAAATGACGTCACCGAGGATGTAGGCCAAGGGGAAGAGGAAGAATCCTCCGTCGGTGACGATGGGGCCGAAGGTGACGCCCTTGGCGGCACCGACGTTGGAAAGGATGACCACGACGGCCATTAGTGCAAGCACTGTCGAAAAGTAGGGGCTTCCCGCGGACGCAAAAATGGCACGCGGGGCCTTCGGACGTTGTGTTGTTGAGGCGGTGTTTTCGCCCATGGTGATTCCCAATCGAAGAAGTGGTTCGCCAAGCCGGTCCCGGCGCAACGACTCCCGCCGCGATCGACGCAGCCAAGGGAATCGGGGTCGTGGGGACCACTCGCTGTATTAGCACTTGAGCTTCAAGTATCCCATGCCTTCGCGGCCTCCGATTTGGCGCTTTCCCGTTCCCGGGACCCCATTTGGGCCATCGCATTGGGCCTTTCACGGCTTGCATACCGGAGATTCAAGTTTTGAACGCGTTCAAAAATGGATATGATTGAGACCAATGTCCAGCGTGGAAAGGAGCTCCGTGGGAAAGCCGACCGCCAAGAGCGCCCATACGCGCCAGCTGCTGCTGGACACGGCCATGGGGCTGTTCGCCACCAAGGGGTTCGCTGGGACCACAATGCGCTCGATTGCCCAGGAATCCGGGCTTTCCCTGGGCAATGCCTACTACTATTTCGATTCCAAGGACGCCATCGTCCATGAGTTGTTCCGCCAGCTGCTCGAGGAGCACCGGACGGCTACTTGGCCGTTGTTGGTGCCGGGGAACAACCTGGAGACGAATCTGCGCATTGCGTTGGGCAAAGGCCTGGACGTCTTGACGCCCTTCCGCGAGTTCGGACCCGCGTTTATTCGGACGGCCTTTTCCGGTTCCAACGCAGAGCTCGGCAATGTCCAGCGAGCCATGGAACTCGGATTGTGGCGCCAGGTGGTGACGGCCAGCAGGCCCCTGCCCCCGTTGGCCATCCGAACGGAACTGCCCCAGTTGCTGTGGCTGGTCCAACGGGGCATTCTCCTTTTCTGGGCCTACGATTCGTCCCCGGGTGCCGCACGCAGCCTGCGACTCATCAAGAACGTTGCCCCGGTTGTCGCGCGCTTGGTTGTGCTCTCGCGAATGCCCGTGGTCCGCAGCATCCTCGACGATGTGCTCTCTCTGGTGCGCACCGCAACCTAGGACTCTCCCACCTCCGATTCCCCGCCCTGCCGAACGGGCAATCCCGGATTCGACAGGTACAGGCGTAGAGTCGGAGGTGAAGCCTCGCACGGGGCGCGAAACGCAACGGTCGCCACAGATCAGCGCTCATTTTGTGTCCCGAGTCGCCATTCCGTTGCCCGTCTATGGAACAGGAGCCGCCAGATGCCATTCGAGTCCTCAAACCTTCCGCCCTGGGTCCACTCTTTTGCCTTGATTCGTGACCGCACGGTGGTCCGCGACGAAGACGGGCGACTGCACAGCATCGCCGAAGACGGAAGCGACTACGAAATCATCAGCACTTGGCCCCTTCCCGAGGAACTGCCCACCCTGCTGGGAGATCCAGGGCTGTCAGGGCATCAGGGGCAGACCAGGCTGACGTTCCTGGGTTCCCCGGACGGGGTCGCGAGCCGGGAACTTGCCGCACGGGGCTGGAGCCTGAGCGATCGGCGCGTCCTGCTGGTGGCGCTTGCCAACGACGTGGAGCAGGTGGCCGCGTTGCCGGAAACGGCAAGCCTATTCGAGGCCCCCATGAACGATTACGACGTGGTCGAAATCGCGGATTTCGACGCTCCTGTCGGCCGGGGCCGGGTCCGCTTCGCCGATGGGTTCGCGCTCCTGTGCGACCCAAGCATCACCGCCACTTCCAATGTCGAGCAGTTCCGCGCCGCGATCCTTGCGAACCTTGCCGCCACGGCGGCACGCCAGGGGCTGCCGGTGCTTTTCATGGTCACCACAGCCGACACCGCCGCCGGCACGCGTGCCGAACGAGGCGCCGGGTGGTCAAATGCGACCCAGCTGACCACCTTCACCAGGTCTTAGTTCCCGTTTTCCGTCCCTGGCGCGGCGCCGATGACCCCGTGCGTGTGGGCGCCCGCGGGAAACCGCCTAAAATGAATGCATGACTTCTGCCTCCACCGGGATCCGTCCCGCCGTTACCCTGACCATCGCCGGCTCCGAAGCAACCGGCGGTGCCGGCGCCCAGGCCGACCTGAAGACCTTCCAGGAGCTGGGCACCTACGGGATCATTGCCCTGACCTGCATTGTGTCCTTCAACCCGAAGGACAACTGGAACCACCGCTTCGTGCCGGTGGAGACGCAGGTGATCGCCGACCAGCTCGAGGCGATCCAGACTTGCTATGCCGGCGACCTGAAGACCGTCAAGCTGGGCATGATGGGTTCCCCCGCCACCATCGACACGGTTGCGGCCGCGCTCAAGGACCAGGCATGGGACAACGTCGTGCTGGACCCGGTGCTGATTTGCAAGGGCCAGGAACCGGGACACGCCCTGGACACCGACGAGGCGCTCAAGTCGACCCTGTTGCCGCTGGCAACGTTCGTCACGCCGAACCACTTCGAGGCCGAGTCCCTCTCCGGGATGAGCATCAACAACGTCGAGGACCTGACCGAGGCCGCCAAGAAGATCCATGCGCTCTCCGGTGCGGCGGTGCTGGCCAAGGGCGGCGTCCGACTCTCCGGCAGCGATGCCGTGGACGTGTTCTACGACGGCGAGACCCTCGAGGTGTTGTCCGCCCCGAAGGTCGGGGAAGTCGCCGTGTCGGGTGCCGGTTGCTCGCTGGCAGCGGCCATCACGGCCGAGCTGGCCAAGGGCGAGTCGCCATTGCAGGCAGCACGCAACGCCAAGGCCTTTGTCACCGAGGGCATTAAGAATCGCGTTTCCTCCGCGGCCCCCTTCGATGCCTTGTGGCAGGGCGGCTCGCGCTAGGAATTTCACACACCGCAGGTTGGTTGAAGTGCTGGTCCCGTGCATACACGGGACCAGCACTTTTGCGTTTCCCCAAAAAACGCCCGCGGAACACCGGCATCCGGCCCGAAAACCGTTTCGACGGCGTCCTTGCCCGATGCCATCTGTATGTTTCCGGGCGCAGTGCCGGCGCTCCGGGCGGCCAACCTCCCCAAGAGGTTCACCGACTGACCATAGGTTATCGATCCCCGCCGACACTTCGTCCGGACACATTCGGGAAAATCTCAAACAACCCCTTGATATGTGCCTCGGCTCACATAGGATATGCGTGGGAAGGACACCGATAAGCAGCCATGGGTTTCCTCCCGCGTCACTCCCCTCGGATACAAGGAGAACCATGTCCAACCCGCGTCGTCACAGACTTGCGCGGACGATCCTGGCTTCGGCCTCAGGGCTTGCCCTGGCCGTCACCATGTCCGTCCCTTCCCTTGCGGCACCACCCACGATCGACCCGGCGCCAGGGTCGGATTCGCCATCCCTGGGCGGACTCGCCCCCAAGGCATTGAAGGACCTGAAGGTCTCCGGCCCCCTGTCGGTGGCCAAGGGAGAAGTCTCGGTCTATGTGCAGTTCGAGGGCGAAGGCGCCTTCGAGGCCACCCAGCCGGAGAGCGCCAAGGCCCCGCGTGGCAAGTCGGTCAAAAACCCCTCCAAGGTCAAGGAAATCCGCGACGGCATCAAGGCCAAGGGCAAGTCGGCGGCCAAGGACGCCAAGGCCGATGTCATCTACACGACCACCAATTCGCTTCCGGGCGTGGCACTGCGCGGGGACGCCGAGGCATTGCGCGCCTTGGCCGCGCGTCCCGACGTCAAGAAGATCACCGCGATCGTGCCCAAGACGCAGGAGAACAAGAATGCCGACATCGACACCCGCGCCCTCGAGGCGTGGACAGCGCTAAAGGAAACTGGCGAAGGCATCAGGATCGCGGTGCTGGATACCGGCATCGACTACACGCATGCCGGCTTCGGCGGCCCGGGCACACTCCAGGCCTACTCCGAGGCGCAGTCCTCCGATGTCCTGCCGGCCACGGACTCCGGGCTGTATGACCCGGCCAAGTTCATCGGCGGCTGGGACCTGGTGGGCGATGACTACAACGCCGACCCAAGCGCACCGGACTACCAGCCGGTTCCGCGTCCCGATTCCAACCCGCTGGATTGCGCAGCCGCAGGGCACGGCACCCATGTCGCAGGGACTGCCGCCGGGAACGGCGTGAATGCCGACGGGACCACCTTCACCGGGGACTACACCAAGCTCACCGCCGACGAGGTGGCGGGCATGCGCATCGGCCCGGGCAGCGCACCGGAAGCCGCCTTGGTCGGTATCCGCGTCTTTGGCTGCGGCGGCTCCTCCGCCGTGGTCGGCCAGGCCCTTGACTACGTCCTGGATCCCAACAACGACGGCAACTTCGATGACCGCGCCCAGGTCGTCAACATGTCGCTCGGTTCGGACCATGCGCCCGCGGACGACCCGGAAAACGACATCGTCAACGCACTGACCGACTTGGGCATCCTCTCGGTCGTGGCCTCCGGAAACGCCGGGGACGTCACCGACGTCGGCGGCTCGCCGGGCAACGCCCGCTCCTCGCTCACCGTCGCCAACTCCGTGGCTTCCAGGGTCACCCTGGATGGCATCACCGTCAATGCCCCTGCCGACGTCGCCGGAACCGCGGCAGGGCAATACTCGGCCAACTTCAACTACACCGGTGCCGACCCGGACAGGCTCACCGGCGAGGTCATCATGGCCCCGGCCGCCAACGCCTTCGGCTGCACCGCCTTTGAGCCCGGTTCCCTGACCGGCAAGTGGGTCTGGCTGCAGTGGAGCGAAAACCTCGAGTTCCCCTGTGGCTCGGGTACCCGCTTCAACAACGCCGAGGCCGCTGGTGCCACCGGCGTCATCCTGGACGCCGAGGTCTCGGTCTTCGAGGCAGGCATCGCAGGCAATTCCAGGATCCCCGGAGCGCAGCTCACCAAGGCCTACTCCGACCAGCTGCGTCCCGCGGCCCAGGCCGGAACGCTGAACGTCACCCTTGACCCGGCTATGGTCGGAACCGCATCGAGCGAGTCCGGACTCGGGGACACCCTGAACTCGTCCTCCTCACGCGGAGTGCACGGCTCGGAGGGCGTGGTGAAGCCCGACGTCGCGGCCCCCGGCACGCTCATCGGCTCCGTCGGCGTCGGAACCGGCACCGGCCCGGCCGTCAAGTCCGGCACCTCCATGGCGACCCCGCACACCGCGGGCATTGCCGCCCTCGTGGCCGGCAGCGGCGACTACACCGCACTTGAGGTCAAGTCCATCGTGATGAACACCGCGACGGTGGACATCCTCGCCGCCAACGGCCAGGCCTACGGGCCCAACCGCGTGGGCTCCGGCCGCGTCGTGGCGGACGCCGCGATCAGCACCCCGGCCTATGCCTACGCCACTGCGGATCCGGACCTGACCACCGTGGTCTTCGGGGTCATCGAGGTGGACAAGAACAAGTACAAAGCCACCAAGTCCATCACCGTGGTCAACAAGTCCGATGAGACGCAGACGTACGACGTGAAGTACGTGCCGTCCACCGAGATCCCTGGCGCAAGCTACAGCCTGGACCGGAACACGGTCACGCTCGAGGCCGGCGCCAGCACCAAGGTCAACGTTGCCCTGAACGTCGACGCACGCAAGTACGCCAAGACCATCGATCCGACCATGGACAAGGCTCAGCTTGGCCTGCCGCGGGCCTGGGTCGCCGATGTCTCGGGCCGCGTGGAGCTTTCCAGCTCCACGGCCCCGACGCTGCGCGTCCCGGTGCATGCAGCACCGAAGCTGGTCTCCGACATGGCGGCCAAGAAGGTCAAGTTCGCCAAGGGCGCGACTTCCGGCACCATCGACATGGCCGGCGACGACATCCGCGCGGGTTCCGGAGACACCCAGGTGGTTTCGCTGGTCTCTGCCTTCGAGCACGGCGCCTCCTCGGACCGCCTGCCCGACAGCACCGACGATGTTCCCGGGGCCAGGGAGATGGACCTGCAGCACGTCGGAGCGGCGTCCACCGCCCCCACCACGGGAGCAACCGACGGCCTGCTGAACTTCGGCGTCAGCACCTGGGGCAATTGGGCCCACCTGGCCGGCGCCACCGAGGTCAACATCGAGATCGACACCAACGGCGACTCGGTGCCCGACTTCGTCACCTTCAACACCTACGCTGACGAACTGGATGCGGACCTGGTGGCGACCTACAGCCTGCAGTCCTTCCAGCAGGTCGACCTGCAGCTGCTCAACGGCCTGACCGGTGACGTCGATTCCAACACCTTCGACACCAACGTGGCTGGCTTCCCGGTGTCCCTGGCGGCCCTGGGCCTGGAGGGGTCAAGCGCCCCGATTTCCTACCGCGTGAGCACGTACTCCTTCTACAACTCCGATGAATCCGGTGCCTTGGCCCCGGTGGACGAGACCGATTGGATCGCCTTCAATGCGATCGCCCCGGCCTTGTCCTTCGCCGGTGCCGGAACCGTGTTTGCCGACTTGGACAAGAACAAGCTGACCGCCACCGTCGCCCCGGAAGCCACCAATGCCAAGGCCCTGTTCCTGCACCTGCACAACGCCTCGGGCAATCGCGCCCAGCTGGTGGATGTGGAGGTTCGCAAGTAGCACGGACCAACGGTGCCGAATGAACGATCGGCACCCAAGGGCGCGGCCCGGGGCCTGGACAGTGGAACTCCATTCGCTGTCCCGGCCCCGGGCCGCGCCTTTTGCGCTGTACCGGCGGCCTTCGGGACTAGGCTCGGAGCCATGGACGACACGTTGGCCTTCGAGGCACTTCTCCGGCAGCTTCCCACCGGTTCGGTGGCGGCCTATCGCGGCCCCCGGGACGGGGCCCGCATACACGTTTCCGGTCCCGCCGAGCCGTTGCCGGTCTTCAGCGTGACCAAGATGTTCGTTGCCGCCGGCGTCCTGCGTGCCGTCGATGCCGGGCTGCTCACGCTCGCCGATCCCCTGGCCTCGCGATTGCCCGGTGCCCCCACGGGCTGCACGATCGCCCAAGTGCTGACGCACACCGCGGGGCTGGGCAACTACACCGCCAACCCGGATTACCAGCACGCCATCAACGCGGATCCTGGCGAACCCTGGGAGCTGGAGAAAATTTCCGCAGCCAGCACCCCGGAGA
Organism: Paeniglutamicibacter sulfureus; assembly: GCF_030512175.1. Taxonomy (GTDB): domain Bacteria; phylum Actinomycetota; class Actinomycetes; order Actinomycetales; family Micrococcaceae; genus Paeniglutamicibacter; species Paeniglutamicibacter sulfureus. Next base: position 1,074,559 of record NZ_JAULBL010000001.1, read on the forward strand.
CACCTGGCACATTCTCCTATGGCAACACGGGATACTGGTACCTGGGAGCCATGCTGGAGGGAATCACGGGCATGTCGTTGGGCCAGTACCTGCATCGGGAGATCTTCGAGCCCGCGGACATGGCCTCGACCCGCTACCCGGAACCCGAAACCTCGCTGACCCCTTCCGGATATTCGACCCTGTGGGCGGGACCCGCCGGCGCCGCCTTCTCCACACCGGCGGACCTACTGGGGTTCGGGGATCTCTTCGCGGACTCCAACCCGCTCTTCCCGTCTGCACTGTCCAACGCCGCGCGCGGCGTTCACGGATTCGGTTCCGGTGCAGGCGCCGGCACCCTGGAAAGAACCGCGCTACGGCGCCGGGGTCATGATCGACGCCGGGCTGGGGCTCTGGGGGCATGGAGGATCCGGGCCCGGCTATAGGAGCGCCGTCTTCACGTCCCCGGCCACCGGTGCCGCGGCCGCACTCATTAGTCCCGGCCAGACGGACTTCAGGCCGGAGTCCGCCCTGATTTCGTTGCTCGGATCCCACGGTTGACGACACCCGTACGTGGGCGCAGGATCGGGTCCGGGAGTGCCGCCCCTAGCGGCGTTCCTTGACCTCGAGCACCCGCAGTGCCGCGGAGTCGATGATGCGGGCAAAAGCCGGATCCTTGCTTGCCTTGGCATGCAATGCCTTGGCTATGGCCGGCATGTCGCCGGCATTGACGCAGAGCATCATGGTTCCTCCTGCCTCGAAGAAGCGCAGGGCACGGGTACCGGGGGCCCAAGGATCCAGCTGCGCGGCCTCGCACATGTCGTCGGAAACGATGATTCCGTTGAACCCAAGGTCCTCGCGCAGCATCTCGCGCATGACGGTCGAGGAGAACGGAGCGATGTTCTTGGCGTCAATCTTGGCATAGTAGGCATTCGAGACCATTACCCAGTCGTTGCCGGCGGCGATGCCGTCCTTGAATGGCTTGAGGTAGGCGTCGTGCCGGGTGGTCCGGGTGTCGGTGACATTCCTTGTGGTGTCGGTGTTCTTGGTGACGCGGCCAAGGCCGGGGAAATGCTTGATCACCGGGTCCACACCAGCCGCCAGCATCCCGGCGGAAAATGCGCGGGAAGCCGCCGAGACGGTATCGGGGTCGTATCCGTATTCACGTTTCCAGTATCCGATGGGCGCATTGGAGGGGGCGAACGCGGCAGAAGTGACAGTGTCCGCGACCGGTGCCAGGTTGACGTTGATTCCCGCCTCGGCAAGTTCTTGGCCCCAGTCAGAGGCCCTCTCGCGTAGTGTTTGGGTGGCCCAGCCGCCTTGGGTCAGTGCGGCCGGCAAGGTTGAAAAGCCACTGCCCTTCAGGACCTGGACGGAGCCGCCTTCCTGGTCGGTTGCCACAAACGGGTCGATATCCTCCGACAGGGTTTTCGAGATGGTGGATTCGACCTTCTCGACCACGGCGGCCGTTGTCGTGTTCCCGGCGCCGCTTCTGCCCTTCAGGAAGAAATTCCCCAGGGCATGCTCCGCAATGACCGCCCGGTCGGCCGAGCTGCTGCCGGTGGCCGGGACGCCGACCATGAGAACCTGCCCGATTTTTTCTTTCAGGCCCATGGCATCGAGGGTCTTTTCGGCGGCGCTTTGCTGCGGGGCGGACGTGGGTCCGTTGCCGGGTGTTGTCTGGCTCTGGTTCGGGTCCGTCGATGGGGTCGGGCTGGAAGAAGGGGCGGTGTTCCCGGGCGCCGACGTACCGGCGCTGCCTGTCGGCGCCGGGGCAGGGGTGCAACCAGCCAACACCAGTGCTGTAAGGACCACCAGTGGCAATATCCTGCACCGCAGGGAAATTTTTGCTCGTAAAATGCTCATGGTGCGCAGCCTCTTTTCTCAACCACCTTCAGCGTGCCAGAAAAATGCGCGGACGGTGGCACCCAGACCCACCAATCGTGACGAGACACTCATTGTTCTCGATGCCTTCCCCGTCCGGGGATTGCCAGGGGGATTTCAACCGGGACGATTTCATGGAGAGTTCTTGTTGCCGCCTGACTCAGTTTCCTCGGCACCCGGCCAAGCTGTCGGAGGGCAAGCCTATGCTGGGCACAGGACATTTCAAGGAGGAACCAATTGGCATCGAGCGCATTCCTCAGAACGACGACCACCGAGGGCACGCTGCAGTCGGGTATTTCCCGCCGGCATGCCCCGGAAGAACCGTCCGACACCGAGCTGGTTCCAGATGTCTGGCAGATGCCGTCCCGCGGTATTGAATGGTGCGATTGCGGACAGCACCATGCCGTTGACCGGAAAATCGTGCTCGACTTTGCAGAAGCCGTAGTCGAAGACCGGGAATGGATGACTCACGACGAAGTCATTGATACAGCCATGGACCTGTGGAACTACGTGTCGGTGTGCGAGTTCTTCCTCATGGGTATCCGACGCTCGGCGAGCGCCGTGAACGGCGGACCGGCAGTGAAGTACCGCTTCGAACGCGGACTGGAAATCGTGGCGTTCTTTTCCAAGACCTGGCAGGGCTGCCCGGAGGAAATCTGTGCCTCCGTCCGAGACCGAGACAGCTAGGCCTTCACCACGGGGATTTGCGCCCAATCGGTAGTGAACTTGGGCGAGGAGAACTCCCGCTTCATCGACCAGCCCGGTTCCACTGCCAGTCCCCCGGAACCGAGTCCGATGGATTTGTTCCCGAATCTGGCCTTGACGGCACCCAGTACGTCGCCGACATGCTTTGTCGAAATGTCCTGTTCAAAGATTCCGAAGGCGGCCTGCCCGGGGTCGGGCTGCAACCCGGAAAGCACGACCCCTCCGCGCACGTATGCGGCGCCGGGCCGCATGATTTCGCGCATGGCTCCGACGGCCAGGCGGGTCAGCAGGATTGGGTCCTGGGTCGGTGAGGGAAGCTTGAGCGTCACCGACGGAAACGAGGCTTCCCCTCCGGCAAAGCGGCTGGTGCCTGCGGTGACGGTGAGTAGCGTGGCCCAAAGCCCATCAGACATCAGCCGGGCCGCACCCCGCTGGGCATAGATCGACATGACCTCGACCATGTCCTCGATGGTGCTCACCGGGCTGGAGAAGGACCGCGAGTACATGATCTGCTGCTTGTCGGCGCGTTCTTCGTTGTGGGGAATGCACGGGGTTCCGTTGAGTTCCAGGACCGTGCGTTGGAGGACCACGGAGAACTTCTTGCGGATCTCGGTGACATCCGCTGCCTTGAGGTCGGCGATGCTGGCGATGCCCATCCCGGCAAGCTTGGTACCGGTGCGGGCTCCGACTCCCCATAGGTCGGTGACGGGGACGCGGGACTGGATGTTCTCGATGAGGTCCGGATCCATGGAGTCCATGGAACACACACCGCCCAGATGCGCATTGTGCTTGGCCACGTGGTTGGCGAACTTCGCCAGGGTCTTGGTCGGGGCCACTCCCACGCAGACAGGAACCCCTACCCCTCGTCCCACGGCCGTCCGGATTCGCGTGGCAAGCTCACCAAGCTGGTCGGGATTGCCTTGGATGCCGAGGAAGGATTCATCGATGGAGTAGACCTCTTGCCAGGTGCCAAACCGCGAGAGGACTTCCATGACGCGGGCGCTCATGTCCCCATACAGTTCGTAGTTGCTCGAGCGCACGATCATGCCATGGCTTTGGATGAACTGTTTGACCTGGAAGAACGGTGCGCCCGTGGTGATGCCCAGGTCCTTGGCCTCCTGCGAGCGCGCGACAACGCAGCCGTCGTTGTTTGAAAGCACCACAACCGGTCGGCCGATGAGTTTGGGGTCGAAGGCCCGCTCGCAGGAAACATAGAAATTGTTGACGTCCACGAGCGCGATTCGGTCGGTCATCGGGCCTCCCCTGCCCAAGGTGCGCTCCGGGGCCAAAGCCGCTCACCCGGCACAGGACCTTTGGCACCGGTGTGGCTACGCACGTCGATGCGCTCCAGGTGACGTGGCGAGCGCCCATCTCGGTTCGGTCGCCGACGACTCAAACATGGTGAAGGCATCTGGTGACCACGCCCCAAATGGTGGTTTCCTCGGTCACGGCCTCGGCCCGCTCCTGCGGCTGTTCGTCGCTGCATAAGACCGTGGTGCCGCGGCTGGACACGAGGCGGCGGATGACCAGCTCGCCGTCCTGGACGGCGATGACCACCGATCCGTCGCGTGGGGCCAAGGCCCGGTCCACGATGACTTCGTCTCCGTGGCTGATTCCGGAAGAGGCCATGGCATTCCCGGAGACCCGCATCAGGAATGTCGACGTCCTATCCCGAATCAACAGGCGGTTCAGGTCGATTCCGCCGCTGTAGTAGTCCCTGGCCGGCGAGGGAAACCCCATGGCCTCGACGGCTCCAACGGGCCCCTGGGATTCCGGCTGCGGGGCCGGCGGCTGCGGCTGGTCCATTCCGAACATAGACCCCGCCCTTCCTAGAACATAGATTCGATACTTCAGCTTATCAGCGGAAATGCTCGCGGAGGGCATCGCTAGCGGATTTCCACGATGCCTCCATCGTGGTCGGACCTGCCTGCTGAGGGGTCTCTCGAGGCGTCGGCGCCACCCGTTCGGCTGGTCCTGCGGACGGCGGCACGAAGCCACCAGATCAGCAACATGCGCCGACCAGTGCCGTCCAGGCCCACGACGGAACGGCTGCGTCAACTTGCCTTCCCAGATTTTCAAATGCGGCGTTCCAGTTCGAGGGGAGCAGCTCGGGTACGGCGGCCATGCCATTGGTGAAGATGAGGATCCAGCCAACGCGCACGGTGACCGCGCCCATCGTCAACGAGGTCGCGTGCAGGCGCAACCTGCCCACACGGAATCGCCGTCCTCGCATCCATGAAACGGAACGGTGGCCGAGTTTGCGGACCAGTAGGGCAATGAACGTGATCGGCAGCACCATGCCCACGCCGTAAAGCCCCAACAGCGTTCCGCCGCGGGCCGGGGACGCGGAAGACAGTGCGAGGGTATGGATCGCGCCCACCACCGGGCCCGTGCAGAATCCAGCCACGCCGGAAACTGCACCCAGGGCAAATGTGCCGGCGAGCGATCCGGCGACGGGCCGGGGCCGGCCCGGAACCAGACGGAAAAAATCTATCCCTCCGCCAAACGCCGAGAGCAGCCCCAGGGCAACAAGCACCCATCCGGCTCCGCCGAGCAAGACGCCGCGGTCAATGGTGAAGGTTCCGCCCAGCCATCCCATACCCAGTCCGAGCGGGACCAGGGTGGCAAGCAGGCCACCAGGAACACGGAACCAAGGCTCAGGAGCCTGGCACGTGAGGTCGCGATGTTTGCGAAGAACGCCGGCAGCAACAATGCATTGCAGGGGCTGAATACGCCAAGCACTCCACCGATCAACGCATAGGCAAACCCGATTTTCGAGGCGCTCAGCCGCCCAGTTCTTCGTCGATGGCCTACACAACGGTGCCGAGCAGGGTTTTCATCGCCCGTGAAGCAGGCCTTGTCCCCTGCCCCGAGGCCAACCAGGGCTCCGACGAACTACTTGTTGGCCCGGGAGGCAGAAATCTCAGCGTGGATGTGGTCCATGTGCCGCGTGGTGTCGTTCCATCCGCGGGAGGATGCCAGGTGCTTGCCCCAGCCGCTGGTTGAATACGGTCCCCACTGGCCGTCCTCGGCCAGCCACAGCTTGTCCTGCCAGATCAGGTAGCTGATCCCCATCCGCTCGTGGTTTTCCACCAGGTACTGGGCCATCCGGTCGCCGGCCTTGATGCCTGCGGCCGAGGAATAATCCTTGATCATGAAGTCCGCGGCCAGTCCCGAGCTGTGCCCGACGGAGCCGGCGCGCGAACCGCCGACGCTGCTGATCCCGGCCCCGAAGAGGTCCTGGACTTCCCGGATCATGGCCCGGGTCATCGGCTGCAGCTCCTTCGGGGCTTGGTACTGGACGCTGGTCAGCAGCGTGTTCTTGATCCAGCCCGTTCCCTTGGAGGTCTTGACCTGCGACCAGCCACCGGAAGTTTTCAGGTAGGTCATTTTTTGGTTTGCCGGGATGACGCCCAAGGTGCTGAAAGCGGTTGAGGGACCGGTGCGGACGTTGGCTGCATAGGCGGTCCACCGGTACGAGGTGGAATTGTTGCCCGGTTCGCTGCTGGCCAAGGATGAACTGGGGAGCCAGCCCTGACCGGTCGGCGTTTCAATGAAAGACCAGTTGCCGGAACTCTTGATCAGCCGGACCTTTGTCCCGCCGGTTTGCACCGCGAGGCGCTTGGAGGATAGCGAGGCCTGGGCATACATCGGCTGGGTGCCGTCCACCCAGCGATTGGCGCCGGCGACCGGAGCGGGGCCGGGTGCCTGGCCCGTGCTCTTCTCCAAGTAATTGGAACTCACCCAACCGGTCCGCGAACCGGCCTTGACCTCCCACCAAACACCGCTGGCCTTGCCCGTCCGGGTAACCGCAGTGCCCTTGGCAAGAACGATCAACGACCTGGAATGCGTGCCCGGATCCTGCCGCAGGTTCAAATTCGCACTCGTCCGATGCGTCGCAGACGACGTGGGAGCCGGCGCCTGGCCCGCGCTCCTCGCCAAGTAATTGGAACTCACCCAACCGGTCCGCGAACCGGCCTTGACCTCCCACCAAACACCGCTGGCCTTGCCCGTCCGGGTAACCGCAGTGCCCTTGGCAAGAACAGCCAAGGACCTGGAATGCGTGCCCGGATCCTGCCGCAGGTTCAAATTCGCACTCGTCCGATGCGTCGCAGACGACGTGGGAGCCGGCGCCTGGCCCGCGCTCCTCGCCAAGTAATTGGAACTCACCCAACCGGTCCGCGAACCGGCCTTGACCTCCCACCAAACACCGCTGGCCTTGCCCGTCCGGGTAACCGCAGTGCCCTTGGCAAGAACAGCCAAGGACTCGTAATGGGCACCGGCATTCTGACGCAGGTTCAAGTTCGCGGTGGTTCGAATGACCGTGGTGGTTTGCGCACGCGGGGCGAGTGGCTTCTTCGCGACAGTGAGTTGCAGTGGAGCTGCGCCCGTGGGGACCGGTGCTGCCACCGCCGCGGGGGCCAGTGCCCCCACCGCCATTGACGCACCGAATGTCGCCGCTGCGATCCTTAGGGAGAGGAGGGGTTGGGGACTCATGGTGATTACTCCTTGAACAAAGGAATTGACCCTGAGACATCAATCCCCGTGGATAAGTGCTCGCTTGGGTACACACTATGTGTCTGGAGTTGCCAATGTCACGGGTGTTACAGGAGGGATTGAAGAGAATTGGCCCTCCCGGTGTTGTTTTTTCGGGAGGACCAATCGCTGAAACGCACCTGCGTGCGGACGCGCTAGGCGTTTTGCCGCAACACGTTCTTTTGCACCTTTCCGGTGGATGTGCGCGGCAGATCCTGCGGGAAGTGGATGGTCTTGGGAACCTTGAAACCGGCCAATTGTGTGCGGGCGTGGGCCTGGAGCGTCGCTGCGTCGACCTCCGATCCGCTGGCCCGGATGACAAAGGCAACCGGCGTTTCGCCCCATTTTTCGTCCGGCACGCCGATCACCGCGACGTCGAGGACTTCCGGATGGTTTGCGAATGCCTGCTCGACCTCGATGGTCGAGATGTTTTCCCCGCCGGAAATGATGATGTCCTTGGCGCGGTCCTTGAGCTGGATGTACCCGTCGGGGTGCATGACGCCTAGGTCCCCCGTGTGGAACCAGCCGCCGGAAAACGCCGCGGCGGTGGCTTCCTCGTCCCGGAAGTAGCCAATCATGACGTTGTTGCCGCGCAGCACGATTTCGCCCATCGTCTCCCCGTCGGCCGGCACATCCTTCATGTCAGCATCAACGATGCGCGCCGATTCGGCCTGGACCATGCCCACGCCCTGTCTGGCGACTTTCTGCGCCTTGGCCTCGTCGTCCAACCCGTCCCAGGCGTCCTGGTACTCACAGATCGTGTAGGGCCCGTAGACCTCGGTGAGGCCGTAGACGTGAACGACCTCGATGCCGAGCATCTGCAGCTTGCGGATGATCGCCGGCGAGGGCGGAGCCCCTGCAGTGGTGATCTTGATGCCGCGCTCCAGCTCGTGGGCGCGGGAGGAGTCGGCGATGATGGAGCAGACCGTGGGGGCGCCGCACAGGTGTGTGACGCCGAGGTCGTCGATGGCGTCCCATACCGGTTCCGCGCGCACGCCGCGCAGGCACAGGTGCGTGCCGCCGGCAGCGGTGACGGCCCAGGGAGTGCACCAGCCGTTGCAATGGAACATCGGCAAGGTCCAGAGGTAGCGGGTATGAGCGTCAAAGCCCTGGTGGAAAGCCTCCCCCATCGAGTTCAGGTAGCTGCCTCGGTGCGAGTACAGCACGCCCTTGGGCTTGCCGGTGGTCCCCGAGGTGTAGTTCAGCGTGATCGGGGCCCGCTCGTCCGCGATCGCGTAGTCCAAATCCGCCCCGGTGCCGGCGGCAACGAATTCGGCATAGGTTCCATCGACCTGGACCTCGGCCCTGGTGCCGGTGAATTCCGGGTCCTGGATCTCGATAAGCGCTTCAAGGGACGGGACCTCTGCGCGCAGCGTCGCCGCGGCGCCCAGGAGCTCCGAGTCGACAAAGAGCAGCTTCGTGGCCGAGTGTTCCATGATGTAGCCGAGCTCGCGGGCCGACAACCGGGTGTTCAGTGCCACGAGCACACCGCCGGCCAGTGGGACGGCATAGTGGGCGATCAGCATTTCGGGAATGTTGGGTGCCAACACCGCCACCCGGTCACCGGGAACGATGCGAGCGGCCAGCGCCTTGGCGAATTGCTGCACCTGCGCCCCGAACTGCGCGTAGCTGTAGGACCGTGACCCGTGCACGATGGCTTCCTTGGACGGATACACCTCCACCGAGCGCTGCAGGAATCGCAATGGTGTCAGTTCCGAGTGGTTGGCCAGTGGTTGCACACCCATGTGGTCCTCATTCCGGTCTTCGTCTGTTTTTCCGGTCCCCATCGCCTTTGGCACAGTGTGACGCCGACGACATTTTCCCTAGCCCAGAGTAAGGTTTCGGAACGCAGTTTCACAATTCGACACCGGGTTTCACTGTTTATGTCGCGCCACCGGACCCTTTGACGGCGGCGGGACGACGCAACGTCTCCTGGTGGGCCTGGAAGTGCAGGTAGCGGATCCGCGGCACCAGCTCCTCGGCGGGCCCGACCACTTCGATGCCCGGAACCACCAGGTTGATGGGCAACGCGGCCACCCGCCCGCGCCCGACACCCCAATCCCGGTGCCAGGAATCAAGCATCGCCGCCGAGGCAACAAAGGCAATGCGTCCCAGACCGGCCCAGCCGTGGGCCCCGGCGCACATCGGGCAATGCTCCCCGGAGGTGTATACCGTGGCGGCCGCCCTGCGCTCCGGATCAAGGTTTGCCAGCGCCCATTGCGCAATGGCCAGCTCCGGATGTGCGGTGGCATCCCCGCCGGCGACGCGGTTCCGGCCCTCGTAGAGCACGGACCCGTCGGCGTCGACAAGGATGGAGCCGAAGGGCTCGTCGTTTGCCTCCAGGCTCTCCTCGGCAAGTGCAACACAGCGGGTCAGATGGTCAATGTCCAAGCGCGTCAGTCCCATGTGCCCATCATGCGACATGGTCGTCGATTTGCCCACCGCGGCAGGCCGTTGAACGCTGGAATGCGCGCGACGGCTAATCGGCGTAGGCTCAGTGCGAGGGCGAAAGGTGAATAATGAGCCAATCCGAGTACTTTGAAGAACAGTTGAGCAAGGTGGAGGACGATTCCGTCGCCGAACTCACGGCACTATGTCGCAAGCTGCAGGACCAGCAGCCCGGTTCCCGGGTTCCGCTTATCGACCCGGTGCACGACGTGGACGAGGCTCGGGTTATCTCGCTCCAAATCGCGCCGGGCCCCGGAACGTCTTCGGGTTTCCTGTCCCTGCGCAACGACGATCCCACCGCGGCACGACTCGCTGCAGTCTATGAGACTGCCGGGTTGGAGCCGCGTTTTGCTATCCCGTGGAATGTCTACCCGTGGGAGCTGCCCGACGGCGGAACCAAGCTGACCCCGGACCAGGTGAAAGCCGGGATCCGCCCGCTCAAGGAGCTGATGCGCATCGCTTACCGCACCTCAGCGATCGTGGCCCACGGCACCGAGGCCAAGCGCCTGGTCCAGGCCTGGATCAAGGCAGGCGGCCAGCAGGTCATCAACCAGCGCGGCATCAAGATCTACGAAGTGCGTTCCACCGCTGACCGCGCCTTCCTGGGTTCGACCGAAAAGCAGCAAGCGTGGTTCGACGAAATGGTGGCCGCGTACGCCGACGCCATGGCTCGCGCCGGTTTGCGTCCACCGGCCAAGTGAAGGTCCTCGTTCTCGGTGCCGGGGATCTCGGCACCGAGGCGGGCCTGCGCTTCGCAGCCGCCGGGCACCACGTCACCGCGTGGCGCCGCCGGCCCGAAGTGCTGCCTGCCTCCTTCGGCACCCGGCGGGTCGATCTTGGCGATGCCGGCACCGAGCTGCCGGCCATCGATCCGGCCACGGATATCGTGGTCTTCACCCCCGCCGCACCCGAGCGCAGCGAAGAAGCCTACCGGCGCACCTACCTGGACGCCACGCATCGCGTGCTCGACGCACTTGAACGCGACGGCGTTGATCCGCAACGCTTCCTGCTGGTCTCCTCCACCGCGGTCTACGGCGATGCCGCCGGAGGCTGGGTCGACGAGGACACCCCGATTTCGCCGCGCACCGAAACCGCGCAGATCCTGGCAGAGACGGAGGCGGCAGTGCGGGAACGCGCAACGACGCCAATCATCCTGCGCCTGGCTGGCATCTACGGACCCGGCCGCAACCACCTGGTCTCCCAGGTGCGCAACGGCAAGGCACGCACCCCCGGAGAAACCGTGTGGACCAACCGGATCCACCGCGACGATGCCGCGGCTGCCATCGTGCAATTGTGCACCATGGACACCGCGCCCGCCCCGCTGTATCTGGGTGTCGACCACGAACCGGCGGATCTGGGCGAGGTCCAGGGGTTCCTGGCCTCGAGCCTCGGCGTTCCCCGTCCCGAGGTCGGAGAAGCCCCGGTGAACCGCGGCGGCGACAGACGCCTGTCCAATGCCCGGCTGCTCGCCAGCGGCTTTGAATTCACGTTCCCGACCTACCGCGAAGGCTATTCGAGCGTGCTTGCGGGCGAAGGCGTGCGGCACCCCTGAGCAGCCGGCAGGCTCCGCCCGCTGCCCGCCGGCGGGGTTCTTGGGGCCGGGGCCGCCACTACGGGCATCACGGTCGGATCGGTGGCCCCTCACGCAAGGAACCCCGGCGATCGGTGCGGGCTTCCTGATCCGCACCGATCGCCGGGGTTCGGCGGTTTTTCCTACAAGAGCCTAGAAGCCCTTGCGCAGCGGGTTGAAGTGGCGTGCAACGGCAGGCTTTTCCTTGCCCACGATGCCCGCGGCCAGCAATTTGCCGGTCAGCGGGCCCAGGGCCACGCCCCACATGCCGTGTCCGCCGCCGACGTGCACGCGGGGCGACTTCGTGGCCCCGACCAGCGGCAGGCCGTCGGCGGTGCAGGGCCGTCCGCCAACCCATTCCTCCTTGCGGTTCTCCCAGTTGATGCCCTTGTAGACCGGGGCGGCCGCGGCAACGATGGCCTCGATGCGCTTGGGCTCCAGCGGGTGGTTGGCGTCGCGGAACTCCATGGTGCCGGCAATGCGGAAGCGGTCACCCAACGGGGTGCAGGCAACGCGCTGGGACGGGAAGTAAATCGGGTGCGTCGGCATGACCTCGGGCTGGACTGTGAAGGAGTAGCCGCGTCCCGCCTGGACCACGACATTCACGCCGAACTTCTTGGTCAGGTCGTTCAACCAGGCGCCGGTGGCCATGACCGCGTGGTCGGCGGTGATCGAGCGCCCCTCGGAGCCGATGACCGTGACGGAGCCGCCGTTGTCGCGGATGTCGGTGACGTTGAAGGAGCCGACGATGTCGCCGCCGCGGGCGACCACCGACTCGGCGAGGGACTCCATGTACTTCGGCGGGTTCAGGAAGCGCTGGTTCTTGATCGCAACACCGGCCGCCACCTCGTCGGAGAGGGTTGGTTCGATGGCACGCAGTTCGTCGCCGGTGAGCAGGTCGAACTCGACCTTGCCGCCGGTCTTGCGGATCATGTCGAATTCGTGAAGAAGGCCGTCGCGGTCCTTCAGGGACTTGAAGCCGGTCAGGAAGGGGTTGGCCGGCTTGGTCTTCTCGACGACGCCCGGGCCGGCATTGGTATTCTCGGAGATCTCGTCGAAGGCATCCAGTCCGGTGGTTCCGATCTCCGAGTAGATGCGCATGGCTTCCTGCCATTTCTTCGGCGTGCTGTGCCAGGCAAAGCCCACCAGGAAGCGAAGCAGCTTGGCATCGGCCTTCAACGGAACGTACAGCGGGGACGCGGGATCCAGCAACATCTTCGGTCCGCTGGTGAAGATGGACGGCTCGGCAATCGGCAAGGTGAGTGCCGGGGTCAGCCAGCCGGCGTTGCCCCAAGAGGCGCCCGAGGCAACTCCCCCGCGATCCACGACCGTGACCTTGACGCCCTCTTCCTGCAGGTACCAGGCGGCGGACAGGCCGACGAACCCGGCACCGACGATTACAACATGTTCTGGCGTCGCTGCGCTGGCCATGGTTCACACTCCGTTCAAGAAATTCCAACTCTGGATCTCAACTTTGGCGCTGAAAGCCACTCGAAGCAACGGCATTTCACTTTTCATCGGTGACGCAGGCCACTGCATCGCCGAGTCTGCATTAAATACAGAAAATCGGATACTTTTTAGTTTTTCTTGCAACAGGGATCAATGACGACACATTTCTGACCCGTTAGCATGGGGTCTGACCTGCTCTCATCATCGATCGAATCATATATTCGCGCAAGCACCCGCGCCGACTAACTGTCCGATGGACTGAAACAACCCACCCGGGAACCACCCACCGCATTCAGCCGACAGTCGCACAACAGTTCTTTTGGATCCGGCGCATGGGCGGTCCCCTTTAGACTATTTCCATGCTTCCCGTTGCTCCCGTGCTTTCGTCGACCACTCTGATCCGGGAACTTGTCGGTCCGCTGAGCCTTGACCGCGGTGCGGCCTATGCCAGCCAGGGCAGGGTGCTGGACGTTAGCTGGGTTGCCCCGATGAGCATCGTGCGCGCCAGCGTCCTGGGCTCGGGCGGCATGGTCTACCGCACCGCAGTCCACTCCCAGGTCCGCCACGGCTTTTTGATGCCCCAGCACGGGATCTGCACCTGCCCGGTGGGTGCCAATTGCAAGCATGCAGCAGCGGCACTCCTGGCCTACATGTGGGATGAGACGAACTTCGAGGAACCCGATCCCAGGGCACCTTGGGAGCGCATGTTGGACTCCCTGATTGGCGACGGCGGCGCCCAACCCATGGCAACCGAGGAACGCACCCTGGGTGTCCAGTTCGAGCTCCGTCCCCGGACCCTGCAGCGGTACCAGGCCGCTGCGATGCAGAAGATCAAAAACGGGGACATCCCGCACACCTCCAAGCTTGAACTGGTCCTGCGTCCCGTCCAGCTCAACGACAAGGGCCGCTGGGTCTCAGGCAACCTCGCCTGGCAGCACTTCCGCTACACCCGCACCGGCGGCGTTCCGGTGCTGCCCTTCGACTACACCTACGACCCTGACCAGGTGGAGTGGTTCTGCACCCTGCTGCAGCTAAACTCGTTTGCCGCCTGGAACGGGACGCATCTGTCGGCCAGCGACTTCCTCAGCCCCATGGTCTGGAACCATTTGGAACGTGCCACGGCGCTGGGAATCGAGTTGCGCGGGCCGTCGGCAAAATCCTCTGTGAAGGTGCACGAGCCCGTCACCATCAGAACCGACGTCGCATCGGAGGGCCGGAAATTGCGGATCCGACCCGCCCTCGACGTCCTGCCCGCGGAGTTCGACACGGACTTCATCGGTACCGTCTCCGACCACGGCGTCTTCTGGTGGAACGCCAGCGACGGCATGAAGCACCTCGACCTGCGCTTGGCTCCAACCCGCGCCAAGATCCCCCCTTTGATCACGGGCCTGCTTGCCACGGACAAAAAGGTGGTCGTCCCGGCCAATGGACGGGAAAGCTTCGAACGCGAATATCTGCCCAAGCTCGCCAAGGCCACGGAACTATCCTCCCTCGACTGCTCCGTCGAGGTGCCGGCCTCCCTTGCCCCGAAGATGCTGCTGCGCGTCAAGCACATCCTCGTCAAGCCGGACACCGCTCGAAGGCGCAAGGACGAGAAAGCGGGCGTTCCCGGCGTTGAACTCCAGTGGGGCTTTGCCTACGGCGAGATCCGGGTTCCCCTGGACAACGCACCGGTCCCCGGCGTCGACCGCGATCCGAAGGCCGAGCTCGCCCTGCAGCGTGAGGCGGGCGCGGCCATGGCCGATTTCCCTGGAGCCCTCGGAAACATCCAGCAGCAGGAACGGACCACCGACAGCACCATAGTCATCTCAGGCGTGGAAGCCGCCCGCTTCACCGCCGCCCTGCCGACACTGCAGGCGATCGAAAACCTGGAGGTGACCATCGAGGGCGAAACCATTGGCTTCGAGGAGCTGACCGCCGACCCGCTGATCACCATCTCGGCCGAGAACACCGAAACCAACGACTGGTTCGATTTGGGTGTGGAGGTGCGGATCGATGGCAACAACGTTCCCTTCACCGAACTCTTCCAGGCCTTGGCCCACGGCGACGAGTACCTGATGCTCCCCGACGGCAAGTACTTCGCGCTCGACCGCCCGGAATACGAGCAACTACGCCGGCTCATCGAGGAGGCCCGCGCCCTCTCGGATTCCACCACGGATGGGACCATTCGGATTTCCAAGCACCAGGCTTCGCTGTGGGAAGACCTCAAGGACATCGCTACCAATGTCGAGGCCTCCGAAGCGTGGAAGGCCTCCTCCGAAGGACTGAGCAACATCCTTGAGGTCGCCCACGCCCCGCTGCCCGCCGGCATCGATGCCACCCTGCGCCCCTACCAACGCGAGGGGTTCGAATGGCTTTCGTTCCTTTATGACAACGGCCTGGGCGGCGTGCTTGCCGACGACATGGGGCTGGGCAAGACGTTGCAGACCCTGGCGCTGATCCAGCACGCCAAGGACAACCACGACGAGACCGCGGGCAAGATGCCGCCGTTCCTCGTCGTGGCCCCGACCTCCGTCGTTTCCAACTGGGAGGCCGAGGCCAAACGCTTCGCCCCGGACCTGCGCAGCGTGTACATCACCGAGACGGTGCGCCGCGGCGGGATCCCGGCACACGAGATCGCCGCCGAGGTCGACATCGTCATCACCTCCTATGGGCTGTTCCGCATCGACCAGGAGGAATACGCCGCCACGAAGTTCTCCGGCCTGATCCTGGACGAGGCGCAATTCGTGAAGAACCCGGCCACGCAGGCATCCAAGCAGGCCCGCGACTTCCCGACGTCCTTCAAGCTCGCCATCACCGGCACTCCCATGGAGAACAACCTCTCCGAGCTGTGGTCAATGTTTGCGATTGCCGCTCCCGGGCTTTTCCCCACGCTCAAGCGCTTCGACGAGACCTATCGCAAGCCCATCGAGAAGGACGGCGACAACGAGGCGCTGAAGCGCCTGCGCCGACGCATCCGCCCGCTGATGCTGCGCCGCACCAAGGAACTGGTGGCCACCGACCTGCCCGAGAAGCAGGAACAGGTCCTGGAACTGGAACTGAACCCCAAGCACCGCACCATCTATCAGCGGCACCTGCAGCGCGAACGCCAAAAGGTGCTGGGCATGCTCGAAGACATGGACAAGAACCGCTTCGCGGTGTTCTCCTCCCTCACCAAGCTGCGCCAGCTGTCCCTGGATGCCTCGCTCATCGACGACGAGTACGCCTCGGTGCCCAGCAGCAAGCTCGACGCCCTGCTCGAACAGCTCGAGGACCTCACCGCTGAGGGCCACAACGCGCTGGTCTTCAGCCAGTTCACCTCGTTCCTGTCCAAGGCCAGCGACCGGCTCACCGAAGCGGGGATCGAGCACGCCTATCTGGACGGCTCTACCACCAAGCGCGCCAAGGTCATCGAGTCCTTCACCTCCGGCAAGGTCCAGGTGTTCCTTATTTCGCTGAAGGCCGGCGGGTTCGGACTAAACCTCACCCAAGCCGACTACTGCTTCCTGATGGACCCTTGGTGGAACCCCGCCTCGGAGAACCAAGCTGTTGACCGAGCGCACCGCATCGGCCAGAAGCGCAACGTCATGGTCTACCGCATGGTTTCCAAGAACACCATCGAGGAAAAGGTCATGGCACTGAAGGACAAGAAAGCCAAGCTCTTCACCGCGGTGCTGGATGACGATGCGGCTTTCGCCTCGGCCATCAGCGCCGACGATGTCCGTTCGCTCTTTGCCGACTGAGTGGGCACCGGCCGACTGAATATTCCGTAGCATCCAAGGATTTCCAAGTACCAAAGAGGGGACGACGCCAAAATGTCGAAATCGAAGCCTGCCACCAATAAGTCGCGAGGCGGGCACCCCGCCCGCACTTCGAGTGCTGGTGCGTCCAAGTTTGAAAACCAGGTGCGCGTCGCGATGCGGCCCTACCTGGCCCAGTTGCGTGCCTTCTTCAACCAGCGCCACGACGCGGCCGATACGGAAGCTGGCATCGAGGGGCTCGTGACGCTGCTGACCGTCCACGCCCGGCTTCGCGGCCAGGTAGCGGTGTCGGAACTCGACCACGACGCGCTGTCGATCCAGTTCGAGGATCTGCGCGCTATCGGTGACGAGGTTGCGGTTGCCTGCGCCTCGATGCTGCGGGAATTCGTGCTTTTCCTGGCCGAAAGTGGCCGTTGGTCCGGCTCGGTGGAGGGATTCAAAGCGGTCTTCGATCTGATCTCCGCCCAGGGCGGAGAGTCCCCCGTAGTCGTTCCGGAACTCGACGAGGACGGCGCGGATGCCCGCTGGGCCAAACTGCCCATGGTTTCCACTGCGCGTGCGCTGTTGGCATGGGTCGGCGAGGGCCGGGACGTCCGTCCGGACGGCTCACTGCTGGATATGGATCTGGCCCCGGCCGCCGCAGCCGTGGGCCTCACGGTTCTCCACGACCCCGGAGCCGCGGCTACGCATCTGCCCTGGGACCCGGAGGCGGGTACTGCAGTGGCCACGCTCGTTCAGCTGCCAAAGCTGGACGCCTACTGGAACTCGCTGTTGCGAGCCGGTCTGCTGACCAACCAGCAGGGAAAAGCGGTCCCGACCCCGGTGGTCAGCGAAGCGTTGCATGCCGACTCGGGATTTAGCGCACGCGGCGTGAAAGACCTCATCGCCGAGGGCCTCTACGCCCACATCCTGCTCAACGCGGTGGGATCGGAGAACGACCACACCGTGACGCAAATGGCTGCCGCATTGTTGAGCAAGGCCGGGTCGGCCAATCCCCCACGCACCGAAGCCGCCTTCGCTGTCCCAGCTCCCGGGGAGCTCGAACCCGAGCAGGCCCATCTGCAGCCACTCTTTGAAAAGACGGTGCCCGCCGCGGAGTCGCTGCTTCGCGCAGCGGAATCCGAGGGGCTGGTGCGCATCGGAAAACACGTGCGGGTGCCGCGCGTCTTGCGCGCCCCGCTGGAACGGGCACTGACGCGGGTGGCCGAGGAACTACTGGCCTAGTTCATAGGTTATTAGCGCCGTGGGGGGGGGGGGGGGGGGGGGGGGGGGGGGGGGGCCCGCCCCCCCCCCCCGGGGGGGGGGGGGGGGGGGGGGGGGGGGGGGTGGTGGGTGGGGGGGGGGGGGGGGGGGGGGGTGGTGGGGGGGGGGGGGGGGGTGGGGGGGGGGGGGGGGGGGTTGGGGGGGGGGGGGGGGGGGGGGGGCCCCGGGGGGGGGGGGGGGGGGGGCGGGGGGGGGGCCCCCCCCCCCCCCGGGGGGGGGGCCCCCCCCCCCCCCCCCCCCCCGGGGGGGGGGGGGGGGCCCGCCCCCCCCCCCCGCCCCC
>NZ_JAULBL010000001.1:1092509-1510148 GCF_030512175.1 Paeniglutamicibacter sulfureus
CCCGACGGCGTCTGTCACATTGGACGAGGAACCCTTAGATGCTGCCCGTGGCCATGTCGATGTCCAGGCGCGGCAGGCGGTCGAACCAAGCGTTTTCGCCGGGGGTGCCCACGTTGACGATCAGGAAGGCGTGGTTGGCGGTTTCGGCGTTGACGACGGTGTCCACGCCGGCGGCGTTAAAGCCACCCATGGGTCCGGCATGCAGGCCGGCAGCACGGACGGCCATGATGAAGTAGCCTGCCTGCATCCAGGCGTTGTTCTTGGCGATCTCGGCACGCATGGCGGCATCGTCCTCAAACATTGCCTTCCGCTCCGCCGCGTGGGGGAAGAAGACGGGGAACTGCTCGTGCCAGTTGGCATCGTAGCTCAACACAGCCAGCGCCGGGGCGGCCAGGGACTTGGGTCGGTTCGCTTCCATCATCTGGGCAACAACTGCCTCGCGGGCCTCTGCACTCTTGACCCAAGTGATGCGCAACGGCTGGTTGTTCATCATCGTCGGACCCATTTTGGTGAGCTCGTAGATGGCTTCCAGGGTCTGGTCGGAGACGGCGTCGTCGGAGAAGGTGTTGGCAGTTCGCGCTTGAAGGAAAAGCTTGTCAGCGGTATCTGCATCGATCGACAGCTGTTCGTACACGGTCGCGGCGGTTTCAACGCTCATGTGGGGGTGTGCTCCTTGCGGTTCAGCGGTAGTTTCCTACTAAAGCAGAACCACCACTGTTGACCGCCACATTCCACCGGCATCCGTGATTCACGTCACCCGGAATGGCCAAGGGTTCGAGAACGGGACACTTTCGTGGTTAAACATCAGCACGCCTGACGACGCCGATGGTAGCTACTCTTGGGGTAGTAGCGACCGGGAACCATGGTTATCAAATGCTCCTTGGGGGAAAGCATTTGACGCGGTTCCCGATGCGGACCAACTTGGGGGCTTGGTCTGCGGGGCTGGCGTCGTCTGGCGTGCTGGAAATGAGTTCTCGAAGCGCCACTCGCAAAACGCTCTTCGTACTCATCAATCGGCTATACGGCCGATGTAGTACCTACTGTATCCAGCGTGGCAACCACAGCACATTAGACTTTTGACCATACTTAGTGAGGAAACCTCACTATAAATCTTGGACCTCGGGTAGTTCCTCGGGCACCTGGTGGGCTCCATCTAGAATCTTGGCGGGCAGCTCGGCCCGAACCACCCAGTCACCTCGGACGCCCTGGGCCGACAGAGTCCCGCCGAAGGCTGCCATGCGGTCGGCCATGCCCACGATGCCGGAGCTATGACCACCATTGTCAAAACCCTGGTCGATCACCCGACCAGGCAGCTTGTTGGCGACTTCAAGCCAAACCCTGTCACCGACAATGAGGGCCTCAATGCGGCACGGCGCATCACGCTCGGCATGTTTGACGATGTTCGTCGTGGATTCCTGCAACACCCGATATAACGCGGCTTGGGCCGACTGGGGCAGCCCGGCAAGCTTTGGGTCGGCCATGGTCTTGGTCGGGTGGCCGAGGTCAACCAATCGCTCGGCAAAGATCTCGACACCAATCAATATTTCCAGGCTGCTGGCCGCATTCCCCGCCTTGTCAACAATCGATCCGTCCAAACGCGTTGCCTGGCCGTCGGATCGAAGCACATTGAGCAGGACGCGCAGGTCCTGGAGCGCCTCCTTAGACGTAGCACCGATAACCTTGAGCGCGGCCTGGGCAACCGCCGGATCGCCGGAAAAACCTGCAGCCTTGGCTTGCATGGAAATCACGGTGATGTCGTGGGCGACGATATCGTGAAGGTCCCTCGCAATGGCCTTGCGCTCCGCTTCAACAGCTTCCCGTTGTTTGCGTCGTAATTCTTCAATGCGCTCCCTGTCGGCTTCGCGCTGTTCCTGGAATTTCCGGACGAATATGGCGATGAAGTAAGCCGCCGCAACCAAAGGAATGATGATGATCAAGAAGCCCACGTCGTAGGATCTGACGACGATGATCAGGATCGGCCAAAGGCCCGTTATGCAGAGGTAGCGGAGCGAGAATTTGCGGGTCTCCGTCAGAGTAACCAAGCCGACGAGGAGGGGAATAATGAGGAGCGAGTACAAATATGCTCCGGTGAATGCTGCCAACGTCATTGCCACTATCGAAACGATGACCGCATATCGGGTACGCACCCACAGTAGTCCGAGCGCCAGAGCGAAGGTCGCATTAACAGCGACCGCTTTAGCAAAGGAGACAAACAGGGCAGGGTCAGTTTCGTTGAGAAGTGTCACAATGTCAGTGCCCAGCAGCAGTGCGACGAATCCACTGGCCACCAGAAGAATCTTCCTCCCAAGACTGGAGGAAGACTGCTCCTTGGCGGCGACAGTTATCGGAGAGTTCATTTCTCCATTCTCATCGAAATAAGGGCTCGCACAAATAAGCCCAGATCTTTAGGAGCTATGAACGGCAGCCGGCACCAAAGTATCGGCACAGCCAGTCATTGAAAGCCAGAGATGCGCCAGCGGTTTCAGCGACTGGCATTGAGCCACCTTGCGCCAGGGAACCCGGAACGGCAGCAGCCTGGGCAGGAATTGCAGCCGGCAGCAGCAAGGCGACGGACATGGTAACAGCAGCGAAGATACGAGTTTTACGATTCATGTTGCCCATTCTCGCACCTATTTCAGTAAGTCAACAGCTACATTCCCGAAAACTTTTGTTGCTCACCTGCAAGTCCCACAATTCCACTCAGGGTCATTAGACTCGTAGTTGTGACCGACATCCAAGTTCTTGTGGTAGATAACGAACCACTCATGCGCCAAGCACTCAAAATCATTCTCGACGCAGCGCCAGGATTTCATTGGCTTGGAGAGGCAACAAACGGCATTGAGGCCGTGAATTTTTGTGCGGGCAACAGCCCGGACGTGATCCTCATGGACATGCAGATGCCGCGTATGGACGGTGTTGAGGCCACAGAAATTATCATCACGAATTACCCGGACATCGGCGTACTCGCCATAACCGCATTCTCCTCGGAAGAATACCTGGTCCCGGCTCTACGCGCCGGTGCTGCAGGATATCTGGTCAAGGACGCCGAGCCCATGGAAATCCTCGGCGCGATTCAGGCAGTGCACGACGGAAGCGCCGCCATTTCGGCATCGCTATCGCAGGATCTCATTCGCGCGGTTCGCGATGCTCACGGCATCAAACCAAGTAGTACGAGCAGACAAAGCCCCATGCCTTTGTCTGAGCGGGAACTAGAAGTCCTACAGTTGCTGGCTCGCGGCCGAAACAATCCAGAGATGGCTGCCGAGTTGCACATTTCCGAAGCCACCGTCAAAGCGCATCTAAGCCGTGTCATGGCAAAATTCGGTGTCCGGGACAGGGTCCAGACCTTGATCCGGGCTGCACAATTCGGACTTGTCGAGCTGCACATGGATTAGACAAGGGCCTACGGTTGTTGCTCGGCAGATGTTGTCACGCCAACCCGGCGTCCTTGCCTCCAACGGATCGGGACGGGCACCGGTTTTGCACGATGAATAGGTGCCCATCCGGCCACCGGCGTCAGGCAGCGGGACCGGGCACATATAAAACTTGTACATTTTACTAATATGATCCCCATTTCATGGATTAGCATTCATTTGCAAATTAGGTGGCAATAACCACCTTTCTTGCTAGGGTCCCCCCTGCATCGCCTAGGCTCGAAAAATGACAACTGAACTGACGAAGGCGCGCGCCCAGCCACGCGTACACCGATGGGTTTTCTGGCCCGCGGCCATCATCATCATTGTTTTTGCCACGTTTGCCATGACCATGCCAAGCACTGCCGAGGCACTCTTCGCGTCCGTCCAGTCGCAGATCATCGGCTACTTCAATTGGTACTACGTCCTTATTGCCACGGGATTTGTGGTGTTCAGCCTGTGGCTGGGATTCGGCAAATTTGGCGAAATCAAGCTCGGCAAGGACGAAGACGAACCGGAGTTCTCCCTCGGTTCGTGGTTCTCGCTGCTCTTCGCCGCCGGCATGGGCATCGGCCTGGTCTTCTATGGCGTCTCCGAGCCGCTGAGCCACTTTGCCTCTCCCAAGCCCGGCGCCTCGGGATCGCCTGGCGAGCTTGCCCAACAGGCGCAGGCGCAAACCTTCCTGCATTGGGGGGTGCATGCCTGGTCGATCTACGTAGTTATCGGGTTGGCCCTCGCCTACGCCATTCACCGCCGTGGCCGACCCATATCGATTCGGTGGACACTCGAGCCACTGCTGGGGCGCAAGGTCCATGGCGGACTTGGAAACCTCATCGACGTTGTTGCGTTGGTTGGCACGATCTTTGGTGTGGCGACCTCTTTGGGATTGGGCGTCTTGCAAATCAGTGCAGGACTGGAAAGCGCCGGACTGGTTCAGGCTTCCCAATTCATCGATCTCGTCATCATTGCAGTCGTCACCGCGTTGGTGCTCTTCTCCGTTCTTTCGGGCGTCGGCAAGGGCATGAAGTGGCTCTCGAACACCAACTTGATCCTGGCAGGCGTGATGGTCGTCTTCCTCTTGATTGTTGGCCCCACGCAATTCCTGCTCAGAAACTTCGTACAGTCCGTGGGCAATTACCTGCAGAACTTCCTTGCAATGTCGTTCAACGTCAGTGCCTTCACCGGGGCCGAGGGCGAGGTCTGGCAGGGCACTTGGACCACGTTCTACTGGGGCTGGTGGATTTCGTGGGCGCCGTTCGTGGGAATCTTCATTGCCCGGATTTCTCGCGGTCGCACGGTACGCCAATTCGTTGCAGGTGTCATTTTGGTTCCCACCATTGTCACGATGATGTGGTTCTCGGTCCTGGGTGGAATCGCCTTGCACGGACAGCTGGAGGGAACGGGCAACCTCATCGCCCCGGACCGCTCGATTGACACCGAGGGCGCCTTGTTTGCCATGCTCGACCAATTGCCTGCCGGCTCTGTACTAACGGTGGGTGCGATCATCATGATTGTCATCTTCTTCGTTACATCGGCTGACTCGGGCGCGCTGGTCATGGGCATGATTGCCACCGGCGGGGACGTGGAGCCCAAGAACTGGATCCGAATCTTCTTCACGCTGGCAACTTCGATCCTGGCCGCTTCCCTCTTGCTCTCGGGCGGCCTTGAGGCACTCAAGACAGCGGCGATCATCATTGCCCTGCCGTTCAGCATCGTCCTGATCTTGATCTGTTGGTCGACGTATCGGGCATTTTCACGTGAAGTGAAGGTATATGAAAAGGCACGGCGCATGGCGTTCGTCGACCACATCGGCGATTTCTATGGTCTGGAAGTCGAAGCCCCGAACCAGGATTCGCAGTTGATCAATCTCCAGAACTTCACTGCACGGCTGCGGCGGTCAGTTCCGCTGGCACGCCGAGGCCATGTGCCGGCGGCTTCGGGCAGGGTTCGCTTGGAAGCTGACAACCATCGAGACGCACCGGAAACCGAAGGCAGCGACTCCGGCCAGCCACCGCAGGCCACGAGCTAGCCGAATCTACATCGCAAAATCGAGGTGTTGGGTTACCGTCATGTACGGGAACCCAACACCTCGAATGCGTTTCGATCAATGTTGCCTGCTGGCGTCGACAAATAGGTGCCGGACTCCACGGCGGTGTTTTGCTGCCCGGTTGGCCGGCACCGATTCGGATCCAAGTCGTGGAAGACAACGATGTGCGGCACCATCCGCGTTCCGCATGTGGTGATCAGTCGGAACTTGTTGCCGGGCTGGACGATCAATGGTCCACGTTGTATCCGTCAGCCCCGAAGCGCAGGCGAATGGCACGGTAGCCCAGGCCCACGGCGAACATCGCCAGTCCACCGACGACGGCGCTGGGTGGCAGCGTGGCAACAAACACGGCGCACCCAATGGCACCCGCGACTCCCAACCACGCGGGGCTCAGGCGCTCGTCCCGCGGCTGTTTGAACGCCGCGATGTTGGCGATTAGGTAGTAGACGAGCACTCCGAACGACGAGAACCCGATGGCGGTCCGCAGGTCGAAGAACATGATCAGCAAAACCACTGCCACGCCAACCGTCAGCTCGGCGCGATGCGGCGTTGAAAAGCGCGGGTGGATGGCGGCCAAGGGATGGGGAAGATCGCGTTCCCGTGCCATGGCCATGGCCGTGCGTCCAATGCCTGCAATCAAAGCAAGAAGCGCCCCAAGGGATGCAAGGGCCGCGGCTATTTGCACCAGCGGCAAGGCCCATGAATCCCCCAGCGCGGTGACCAAAGGCTTGGCGCTTTGGGCAATACCTCCGGCACCCAGAACATTCAGGAGCACCACGGCGACCACCGCATAGAGAACTACGACGATGCCCAGGCCAATCCCGATGGCACGGGGAATGCTCTTGGTCGGGTTTCGTACTTCTTCGCCCAGGGTCGCGATGCGTGCATATCCAGCGAAGGCAAAGAACAGTAGCCCGGCCCCCTGCAAGATACCCAGAGCGCTGGCATTCTCCCCTGCCGCGTGGGCCGGCGGCGCATGGGTGCCGGTAAGGATCACGACCAGAACCACGGCAAGGAGCGCCAATACCGCGATGACGATGATGCGTGCTGCGGCCGCTGTTCGTGTAACTCCCAGATAGTTGACGCCGACCAGCAACGCCACCGCCAGAACAGCGACGGGCTTCACCCAGGCTTCGGGAACCGTGTAAGTTGCGAAGGTCAGTGCCATTGCCGCTGCCGAAGCCGTCTTGCCGACCACGAAGCCCCATCCGGCGATAAAGCCCGGCCACGGGCCAAGCACCTCACGCCCATAAGCATAAGTACCTCCGGACGTCGGGTACCGAGCCGCGAGTTGGGCGCTGGAGCGTGCATTTGCATACGCCAACGCGGCCGCCAAAAACAGGGACACCAGAAGTGCGGAACCGGCCGCGGACGCCGCAGGTGTGAACGCGGAAAAAATTCCGGCGCCAATCATGGCACCCAAACCGATCATCACTGCCGCCTGGGTACCCAATTGACGTTTGAGGCCAGGGCCCACTTCTTCTCCGCTCAAGCTTCGCATTCCCAACAAGTACTACATTGAGATTAACGTTTGGTGGCGCACCAACATCGAGGGACGCGCCCTCAGTCGCCTTTTCACTTCGCGCATGCGCTCCCACGCCATAACCCCACGGATCGACATTGGTCTGGGAACGACCTTTGCAGGTTCGCCTAAGCTCAAAGAGGATTGCTGGATACGCGCAAGAATCGGGGACTCGCATGACACTGGGACATTTCGCAGTCATTGATACGGAAACCACGGGACTTTTCCCGGGAAACCACGACCGCATCGCAGAAATTGCCGTCATTACCATGGACCGTTCGGGAGCGGTACTGGATCGATGGGAAACGTTGATCAATCCAGAGCGTGACTTAGGCAAGCAATCGATCCATGGCATCCGGGCAAAGGACATCCTCGACGCGCCACGCTTCAGTGACGTCGCTGACGAACTTGATTGGCGCCTATCCGGAACCATTGTTGTTGCGCATAATCTCGGATTCGACGCGCGTTTCCTCAGGGCCGAATTTCATCGTGCGGGACTCGAACTTCCCGATTTCTATTTACCACGCGGTTTGTGCACCATGCAGATGGCGCACGAGTATCTGCCTGGGGCGGGGCGCTCCCTGCAGGACTGCTGTGATTCATTCAGCATCGAGCTGCGGCATGCTCACAGCGCCGGGGATGACGCCGAGGCAGCGGCCGTCCTTCTATCCCGATATATGGAGCTCGATCCCGATCTGGGAGACTGGGACTTTCTCCTGACGGAGGCGGCGGAAACATCCTGGCGACAAACACCGCTTACGCCCCTTCGCGAACCCGCGCACCGATCATCGGCGGGTTCTTTGGAACCGCACTTTGTTGACCGGATTGTGGTGCGGCTGCCAGAAATATCCGGACCAGCGGAACACCATGAGTATCTGGCACTACTTGACCGCGCACTGCTTGACCGGTATCTCTCCGCTCACGAAAAGTCCGCACTCGTTGCCACCGCCGATGATCTGGGAATCGGCCAAACCACCGTTCGGGAACTGCACGGGAAGTATTTCGCTTCGGTGTCAGCTGTCGCTTGGGCAGATGGTTCGCTCACCGGAGATGAACTAAACGAACTGACAACCATCGCGGGGCTGCTCGGCATCTCTGCCCAACAGCTCGAGGCCGCTTCCCAAGCAACACAGGAAACGGTCCCGCCGGTCCCTGATACGACTGCTTTGACCTCCTCGTTCCTGGTACCTGGCGATCTCGTCGTACTGACCGGGGACATGAGCAGGCCGCGCAATGCCATCGAAGCCGAGTTGGAAGAAGCCGGCTTCACGCCTCACGGGGCTGTGACAAAAAAGGTCAAGCTTCTCGTGGCCGCCGATCCGGACAGCCTCTCGGGCAAAGCGCGAAAAGCCAGATCCTACGGCATCCCGGTGGTCGGGGAGGATTACCTGTGGAACCGTCTCCTTAGATCGCCGGGCAACTGACGTCTCTTCAGAATTTTTTGACAACGGTACAATCGATCTCGGCTCACTAGTATGCTCAAGTCATCAGCGGCGGCGCCGGGGTTGTAGACGCTGCCAAGAGGACCAAACTGTGCGGAAAAAGATGTCTCCCAAAGATCCGAAATCAGCCAACAAGGTCGAATCGCCACCACGCGGCGCAGCCGATCCTTCCGTCGTAAGCATCGATGAGCTTCGAATTCGCCGCGAACTACCTCGCGTCCTCCCCGCTTTCGATCAATGGTGCTCGGAACGTCGATTCGATATCCGCGGTTCGGATCTCCGCGCGAAAATCGTTGCTTTTCTGGAGCACTATGCGCGCGTAAACAGCAGTCGCGAAATCACCTTCCTGAATCTCCCGGCCTTCGCTGCGACGCTCGATGACCTGATGTTTGGCAAGAAAACCAACGACTTCCTGGAAACGACACACGTCCTGGGGGCCTACCTTGAGTTTCTAGGCACCACGGGAACATGGAGTGGCACCCATGAGGAATTTCAACGCCTCGAATCTTTTTTCAAATGCTTCGATTTTCCCCGGTTCGAGCCGGAATATTCCGCCATTCCCGAACTTCAAAGCGTGATGATCAGTGTTCCGAAACTTTCCCACGAAGAAGTCCATGAAGGGATCGCGGCGTTGGCCCTGACCCGCCGGTTGCTGTCGTTTTTGCGTTGGTTCGGCACGAAGCGCGAAATCACTAGCTCGAAGATCTTGAACCGCAAACATGTACAAGAGGCGGCCGCCGCACTCGAAGTACCAGCCGTTTACGACGGCTCGCCGACACCCGTCGGCGGACCGTCGAAGAACGGTCCGGTCCGGTTCAAGTCCGCCAAGAATGTGGCTCGCCTGAACTTGTACTGGGATGCGTCGGTGGCTGCCGGACTCGTGGAATTGAGCGCCACCCGCGCCTACCCAAGCAAGAAGGCCATCGGCTTGCTTGAAGATCCCTCCGCCAATCTCATCAACGTGGTCCGTAGCGTGGCGCAGCAAATGTACCGTGCAGTGTCGGTGGAGGTAGAAGGACTCCGCCGAGTTCCGGAGATGGGTTACCTAACCCGTTATTTCTTGCTGGAGGCGGCCGTCGAGCCGATCAGCGTCGAAGTCCTCAAGCACCCGGTCCGGGGCTTGAGCGACTTCGATCCGCGCGGAACCCCGGACACCATTGAAGTAGCTTGGCATTACCTGGAACGGTTGCATGCGGAAGGACTCGTGACCATCAACGCACGGCTTTCCATCCCGCCGGTCTTGTGCAAGCCGCTGGTCCTGGAACTCGCGGATGCTTCCGAGGTCGCGTACACGTTCTTGGATCCCAACGACGAGGTTCCCAGCTTCACCGGTCGTCCGTTGTTGTGAACCTAGCGACTCCGGGAACGAATACTCGAATATTTAGGGACTCGGCTGGCGGCCCCGTTGTCCGGCGTTCCCCGTGATATCTTCTCCTACTTCGACGCGTTGAGTGGAGCACCCGCATACGCGGGATGCGGCGCCTACTGGATGAGAGGGGTTCCCAGCGTTTCCCCGTTGACGCTGCGCACCATCCACAGGCCAGCAACGTTGTCCGTCAGCGATACGGATCCATTGAGAATGCTGTCGAATTGGTTTCCGGCGAGCGCGGAAAGGGTGTAGCGGATGATCGTTCCGTGGCACACCACCGCAACGTTCTTCTCCGGGAAGTCCGCGGCGATCAGCTCGATGGCGGCAAGGCCGCGAGCCACCACTGAGTCCAAGTTCTCTATTCCGCCGCCGACCTTGTTGGGCCAGAGCTTCTCCCATTCACCGTCCTGCATGCCTTCGGCCTGACCGTAATCTCGCTCAATGAGTTCGTCGTAGCTGCGTCCCAACTCTATCCCCAGACCACTTGCAATGATTTCCGCAGTTTCGCGCGCCCGGGACAGCGGGGAACTGACAATCGCATCCCAGGAGCCTGCGCCAAGCACCGCCACGGCGTCGCGGGCCTGCTGGCGTCCGACCTCGTTGAGAGGGATGTCGCTGGAACCCTGCAGGCGGCCTTCGGCGTTCCAATCGGTTTGCCCATGGCGAATGAATCCTAGTTTCATGTCTCCATTCTCGCGCTTCCGCGCCCCGACTGCCTACCACCGACACTCGTCGGGGAAGTTCAGCTGCCAATGCAGATGCGTAAATTCAGTGGCTTCGTCTTTCCCGGCCCCCTGTCCAAAGGAAGTGCTTCCATGCGATCCTCTAAGGGTTGAGGGGTGGGACATATGGCAGTTCATCGGCTGGAGGCCGCGCTTGCTGCATTCGAGGATCCGGCGGCCAAGGCCCGATCGCTTATGCCGCTGCATCGGGCGTGGTCCAACACGGAGATCATCCCCGCACCGGTGCGTCCAGTGGTGGCCCGCTCCTGGCAGCGACAGTTGCTGAAGAACCCGGCCATCCGGCCGCTGGGCACCGAGGACATCGTCGACCGCAGGGAACGTGCAGCCGTGCTTTCCGGCTTGGTTCCCCTGCTTGAGGACCGCTTGTTGCAACTTGCCGCCGATGCGGGCAACGAACTGGTCATCAGCGACGACGAGGGCTATGTCCTGTGGGTTGCCGGGCCGTCCCCCATTCGGCGGCGCAGTGAGGGCATCGGATTCATTGCCGGGGCGCGATGGCGGGAAACCGATGTCGGCACCAACGGGCTGGGCGCCGCCATGGCCGAACGCACCGCGGTGCAGATCTTCGGCCCGGAACACGCCCGCGAGGAACAACATACCTGGGTGTGCACCAGTGCCCCGATCATCGAGGAACGCACCGGACAGGTGCTTGGCGCCATCACGCTCTCCGGGTCCTACCGCACCGCGCACCCGCATACCCTTGCGTTGGTCAGCGCCACGGCGCGGGAGGCCGCCGGCCTGCTGTCCGAACGGCACCACCGCGAGCTTCATCTGCTGGCTGCTTCGGTTCCGTCCCCGGTCGGACGCCATGTGCTGGTCGATGCGCAGGGCTGGGTGGCGCATTCGGCGGGCTTCGGTGTGGGGGACCGCCTGCGGCTGCCCGGCGCACTGTCCCCCGGCGGCGCCTGGCTGCCCGAGCTCGGGGCGGTCGTGGCCGAAGAGGTCCCCGGGGGTTGGCTGCTGCACGGCGTCAACCGCGCGTCGGACGTCCGGCTGGAACTCGCCCTTGCCCCGGTGCCGGTTGCCGTCGTTGTCCAGGACGGGCAACGAACCGAGATCCGCCTCAGCGAGCGGCACGGCGAGATCCTGGCGCTGCTGGTGGCCAACCCGGCCGGCCTGGACGCCCACGGCCTCATGGAGCGGCTTCCCGGCATCACCACCACCGTCACGGTGCGCGCCGAGCTCTCCCGGCTGCGCACCAGACTCGGCGGGCTGATCGAATCCCGGCCCTACCGCCTGGGCCTGCCGGCGGCCTTCCGCCCCTGAGGCGGAGCGGGCGTTGCAACCTCTTGCAACCCTCGCGGCACTATGACGCAGCTCATAGCATCGTCTCCATCGCAACATGCTTTCGAAGGAGACGGACATGACCGAAGAGAATGCCAGCACCGCGGCCGGGCAATGGCTCCGCGAGCTGGAACGCGCACTGGAAGCGGGCAACACCGAGGCGGCGGCAGCCCTCTTCGGCGGGGAATCCTACTGGCGGGACCTGTCGGCGCTGACCTGGAACCTGCACACCTCCGAGGGCCGCGGGGAAATCAAGGACATGCTGGACGGGGTCGGGCCCGACGCCTGGCCGCGGGACCTCTCCCTGGTCTCGGCCACCGAGGGCGACGGCGTGATCGAGGCCTGGTACACCTTCACCAACAAATCCATCGACGGCAAGGGGCTGCTGCGGCTGCGCGACGGCAAGTGCTGGACGCTGCTGTCCACCGCCCAGGGCCTGCGCGAGTTTCCCGAACCGGCGGGGTCGCTGCGCGAACGCGGGGCCGACCACGGGTCCGAGATGACATCGGAGAACTGGCTGGATCGGCGCAACCGGCACACGGCGGAATTCGGCATCACCGAACAGCCGTACGTGCTGGTCATCGGCGGCGGGCAGGGCGGCATCGGGCTCGGCGCCCGGCTCAAGCGCCTGGGCGTCCCCGCCCTGGTCATCGACAAGCACCCGCGCCCGGGCGACCAGTGGCGCTCGCGCTACCACTCGCTGGCCCTGCACGACCCGGTCTGGTACGACCACATGCCCTACATCCCCTTCCCCGACCACTGGCCGGTGTTCACCCCCAAGGACAAGATGGGCGACTGGCTGGAAAGCTACACCCGGCTGATGGAGCTGGACTACTGGTCCAACACCGAGGCCACCTCCGCCGTCCACGATCCTGACACCGGGGCATGGACCGTCCAGGTGATCCGCGAGGGCCGGAAGCACACCTTGAGCCCCGCACACGTGGTGATCGCCACCGGCATGTCGGGGATCCCGAACATCCCCTTCTTCGAAGGCCAGGACGTCTTCGGCGGGGAACAGAACCACTCCTCGACCCACCCGGGCGGCGAGGCCTACCGGGGCAAAAACGTGGTGGTCGTCGGCGCCAACAACTCCGCCCACGACATCTGCGCGGACCTCTATCAAAACGGCGCCAAGCCCGTCATGGTGCAACGCTCCAGCACCCACATCGTGCGCTCGGAGTCGCTGATGAACACCGTGCTCGGGCCGTTGTACTCCGAGGAGGCGCTGGCAAACGGCATCGACCACGAGACCGCGGACCTGATCTTCGCCTCCATCCCCTACAAGGTGCTGCCCGAATTCCACCGCCCGGCGTTCGAGAAGATCCGCGCGGACGATGCGGATTTCTACCAGGGGCTCGCCGATGCAGGCTTCGACCTGGACTTCGGCGACGACGATTCCGGGTTGTTCCTGAAGTACCTGCGCCGCGGCTCGGGCTACTACATCAACATCGGCGCCTCCGAACTGGTGGCCGACGGGTCGATCGCCCTGGCCCACGGAGACGTGGCGCATTTGACCGAGGACTCGGTGGTGCTCACCAACGGCACGGTGCTGCCGGCCGACGCGGTGGTCTATGCCACCGGCTACGGCTCCATGAACGGCTGGGCGGCCAGGCTCATCTCCCAGGACGTGGCCGATGCGGTGGGCAAGTGCTGGGGCCTGGGCTCGGACACCACCAAGGACCCGGGTCCGTGGCAGGGCGAGCTGCGCAACATGTGGAAGCCGACCCGCCAGGAAAACCTGTGGTTCCACGGCGGGAACCTGCACCAGTCGAGGCACTACTCCAAGTACCTGGCGCTGCAGCTCAAGGCACGCTTCGAGGGCATCGACACCCCCGTCTACGCGCTGGCCGAGACTCACCACAGCTCCTGATCCGGCGCCAGGGTGCCCCGCCGACCCCGGATTGTCGGGGCCGCGGGGCACAATGGTGGTGTGAGTCCCACCCACCACGATCCGGACCAACCCCAGCTGCCGCTTGATGGGGCATCGACCCGGCCTCCGGCACCGGCAGACACCCGCGCCCCCGCCGATGCCCCTGCCAACACCGGCTCCGTCCAACGCGAGCTTGAGGCGCTGCGCATTGACAACTTGCGGCTGCGCAAGCTCTTGTCCCTGGGCACTGCCGAGGCACGGGCCGCGGCACCCTCCCAGGCCGAGCTCGCGCTGCGCCCCTCGGGCCCGGTGACCGCCAGCTCCCCGGAGGCCGAGAAGATCCGGCTCTACATGGACCTGTTTCGCGCCCGCACCGATGTCTTTGCGCTGCGCTGGGAAAACGCGGCGGAGGGAAAGTCCGGCTGGGTGCCGGCGGTTCCCGGGGGCTGGCGCAAATGGATGGACCGGGACAATACGAACTACACCAGGCTCACCCCGGCCGAGGTCGAGGCCCACCTGCGGGGCACCCAGCACATCGGGCTCTACCCGTTGACGGCGCGGGACAGCTGCTACTTTGTGGCCGCGGACTTCGATGGGGACGCCGCGATGCTCGATGCGCTGGCCTACCTCAAGGCCGCGCGCTACCGCGGCATCCCCGCCGCCCTGGAGGTCTCCCAGTCCGGGCGCGGGGCGCACGTGTGGATTTTCTTCGCGCAGGAGGTCTCTGCCGAGTCCGCGCGCTCCCTGGCCAGCTCGCTGCTGCACGAGGCCATGGGCATCAGGGGCTCGATGTCGTTGCGCAGCTACGACCGGCTTTTCCCCTCCCAGGACCGGCACACCGGCAAGGGCATGGGCAACCTGATCGCCGCCCCGTTGTCCGGCAGGCGCCGCAAGCACGGCACCACGCTCTTTCTGGACACCTCGACCCTGGAGCCCTACGAGGACCAATGGGCGTACCTCTCGGGCCTCGGGCGGGTGAGCCCCGGGGAACTGAAATCGCTGCTGCGGTTGCTGCCGGCACCGGTCACCGGGCGCAAGACCCGCCTGGAGGTCCCGGCCTCCTCCAAGATCTCCCCGCGACCCGCCCCGATCGTCAATGCCTCGATCGCTGCACGCATCACCCTGCGCGCCACGGACCTGGGCCCGGCCATGGTCACCGCGCTGAAGCACGCCGCGGCCCTGCCCAACCCCGACTTCTACGAGCGGCAGCGCCAGCGGCGCTCCACCTGGGGCATCCCGCGCTTCCTCACCAGCTACGACGAAACCCTCGAGGGCGACCTTATCCTGCCCCGCGGGTTGCTGCCCCGGCTGGAGGAACTCGTTCAAACCGCCGGCAGCAAGCTCAGGCTCACCGACCACCGGGTCGTAGGGGAAGCAGCAGACTTCGCCTTCACCGCGACGTTGCATCCCGAGCAGCAGCGGGCGTTCAATGCGCTGGCGGCCCGCACCCACGCGGTGCTGGTCGCCGCGCCGGGCAGCGGCAAGACCGTCATGGCCTGTGCGCTGATCGCGGCCAAGTCCGTCTCCACGCTGGTGCTGGTGGACCGCAAGGCGCTGGCGGACCAATGGCGCGGCGAGATCCTGACCTTCCTCGGCGAGAAATCCGGCCAGATCGGCGGCGGGAAGTCCAAGACCACCGGCCGCATCGACGTGGCGCTGCTGCCCACGCTGGCCCGGCGCAAGAATGTTGCGGAGCTGACCGCCGGCTACGGGTTCGTGGTGGTCGATGAATGCCACCACGTGCCTGCGGCCGCCTTCAGCCAGGTCATGAACCAGGTCTCGGCCCGTTCCTGGCTCGGGCTCACCGCCACCCCGTACCGACGCGACGGGCTGGAGGAGCTGATCTTCCACCAGCTAGGCACCTTCACCCACGAGTTCGCCACGGCCCGCCACGGCGAACTGCCGCAAAGCGCCGCCGAGTTCCCCGCTCCCGCCCTGCAGCTGCGCCTCCACGACACGGCGTTCGACTACGACGGGGACATCGACCCGAGCGAGCCGGGCGGGATCACCCGGATCTACAAGATCCTCATCGAGGACCGAAACCGCCTGGCCCAGGTCGCCGGCGACGTCATCGAGGCGCACGGAAAGGGCCGGCAAATCCTGGTGCTCTCGACCTGGAAGCGGCATCTGCAGCTGATTGCCGAGGAGTTGCGCGGCGTCGGGCTCGACCCGATCGAGCTCACGGGATCGCTGAAGACCTCCGAGCGGCGGGCCGCAATGGAGCGGATCAACTCCACCCCCGAGGACGAAGCGCTGCTGGTCCTGGGCACCGGGTCGTTGATCGGCGAGGGCTTCGACTGCCCGCGCCTGGACACGCTCTTCCTGGCCGCACCCGTTTCCTTCAAGGGACGGCTCGTCCAGTACGCCGGCCGGGTCACCCGGCCACACCCGGGCAAGGCCACCGCCGTGGTGCACGACTACGTCGATGTGCTCACCCCGGTGATCGCCCGCGCCTACGACAAGCGCGCCGGCGGGTACCGGGACCTGGGGTTCGCGACCGAGTCCAAGAACCGCTTGCCTTAAAGCACCGTTGGCGGTTGTCGCGGGGCGAACCCCGGACAACCGCCAACGGCTGATTCACGTGCCTGGTACTACTTGATTTGGCCCGGCAGCCCTTCGTAAGCCACGTTGCCGGTCTTGAGGTTCTCGCTGATCAGCTCGGGCAGCGCCTTAAGGAAGGATTCACGTTCGGTCACCACGTTCTTCATGGCGCCGTCAACATTCTCCTTGGTGATGGCCGGCATGATGTAGACGGGCTTTGCGTTGACTTCCTCGCCCTTGGCCAGCTTGACTGCCACGGCCAGTCCCGCGGCCATTTCCACCGTTCCGTGCTGCAACGAAGTACCGATGAAGTCACCCTGCTTCACGGCTTTCAGTCCATCCTCGATGCCATCGATGCCCACGATCGGGACGCCCTTGATGCCTGCTTCTTTCAATGCCTGCAAGGCTCCGAGCCCCATGTCGTCGTTCTGCGAGATGACGCCGTCGATGTCGTCGCCGAATGCAGAGATCCAGTTCTTCATCTTGTTCACGGCCTCGTCGCGCTTCCAGTTGGCGGTGTCTTTCGCCAGCACCTTGACGTCCGGGTACTTGGCCAAGACCGAGTCGATGCCCGCGCCGCGGTCGATTTCCCCTGAACCACCCAACGGGCCCTGCAGGATCACGACGTTGCCCTTGCCGCCCAGCTTATCCATCATCATCTGGGCTTCCTGGGCACCGGCGGCGACATCGTCCGGCTGCACCGACCCGTCAAGGGCATCGTTCTTCAGCGATGCGTTGACATCGACGAAAGGGATGCCTGCTTCCTTGGCCGCGGCAACCTGCGGCTGCAGCGAGCCGGCCTGAACGGGGTTGACCAGGATCGCGTCGACGCCTTGGTTCACGAACTGGTCAACCTGGGTTGCCTGCGTATTGACGTCGAGGTTGGCCGAGTTCCACAGGATCTTCACATCGTTGGCCGCGGCGTATGCATCGATGCCTTCCTTGCCCTGGGTCACGAAGGAGGACATGTCGTAGACGCTCACGCCCACGGTCAGCTGCTTGTCGGACGAGCCCGCTGCGCCGGCGGCATTCGGGTCGCCTGCTCCGCAACCGGTGAGGACCAGGGAGGCCACGCCGAGTGCGGCCAGGGAGGTGGTGATTTTCTTGAGAGGACGGATCATCGTTGACACTCCTGAAAGGGGATTCGAAAGGTGGGAAAAGGTGAAACGTGGAACGCTATTTGCGGTGCTTGGAGGCCCAGACGTCGACGGCCACGGCCGCAACAATCAGGATGCCCTTGATGACGTCCTGCCAGTAGGCGGGGACGACCAAAAGGTCGAAGCCGTTGTTCAGTGTCTGGATGAGCAACAGGCCCAGGGCGGTGCCCCAGATGCTGCCGCGCCCGCCCATGAGCGAGGCACCGCCAATGACCACCGCGGCAATGGCATCAAGTTCGTAGCCCGAACCCAGGTTCGGCGCCCCCGAAATCACGCGCGAGGCAATCATGATTCCGGAGAGGCCGGCCAGCACGCCGCTGATGGCGTACACGCTGAGCAGGATCCGGGAGCTGTTTACGCCGGCGATTTCGGCGGCCAGGCGGTTGCCGCCCACCGCGTAGACCCGCATGCCATAGGCGGTGCGCTTCATCACGATGGCAAGGCCGATGATGCTGACAATCATGAGGATCACCGGGATCTTCATTCCGAGGACCTCAGTATTCGCGAATGCCCCGAAGCCCGCCGGCAAGCCGTTGATCGGAGCGCCGTTGCCGATCACGTAGGCCACACCGGAAGCCAAGGTCATCATGCCGAGGGTTGCGATGAAGGGCGGAACCTTCATGTAGGCCACCACCAAGCCATTGATCAGGCCGGCCACCATGCCCACCACCACTGCGGCGAGCAGGGCCAGCCAGATTTGGCCTGGGTTTGACTTGGCGACCAGGGCGCCAGCCATGGCGCTGGCGGCAATGACACTGCCGACCGACAGGTCGATGCCGCCGGTGAGGATGACCAGGGTTTGTCCCAGGGCGATCAGGGCGAACGGTGCCGCGGCGACGAGGATGGTGACCAGGTTTTCCGGCGTGCCGAAGCGTGCGCTGCGATAGAGGAAGAACACAATCACCAGCACCATGACCACGACCATGGCATTGTCGATGAGCAATTGCCTGAACCAGGCCCCGCTGAAACGGGCCGGGCCCAACGCGGTCGCTGGGGCCGTTTCGGCCATTGTGGCGGCCTTGGCCGGCTTAGTCGTTAACATTCGGGGTGTCCTTCTGCGAGTCGGCTTCCTGCCCGGAAGCAAGTCTGAAAATGCGGTCCTGTATATCGGGGGCGGACAGTTCCTCGCGGGAGAGCTCGGCGGCGAAGGCACCGTCCCGCATCACCATGGTCCGGTGGGTCAGCGAGAGGATCTCGGGCATATCGGAGGACGCCATGACCACGGCCATGCCAGCCTGGGCGAGTTCGGTGATGATCCGGTAGATCTCGTTGCGCGCGCCCACGTCCACGCCCCGGGTTGGTTCGTCGAGCAACAGCACGTCGACCTTTCCGGTGAGCCAGCGGCCGAGGACAACCTTTTGCTGGTTGCCGCCAGAGAGCTTTTCCACCGGCTGTCCCAGTGTGCGGCGGCGCAGCCGCAGCGAATCCATGACCTCGGTGGCCGTTTGCTGGCGCGAGCGGCCGTGGAGCCAACCCGCGGTGGAAAACGCTGAGAGCCGCGGCAGGATCGTGTTGTCGAGAATCGACATGCCCATGACGGCGCCGGCGCCCTTGCGGTCCTCCGGGACCAGGGCCATGCCGGAAACGATGGAGGCAGCAGGGTTGGCCAGGCGCACCTTGGAGCCGGAGACTGTTACGGTTCCGCCGTTCGGGGCACGCATGCCGAAGATGGTCTCAATCAGCTCGGTGCGTCCTGCGCCGACCAGCCCGGCCAGCCCCAGGATTTCCCCGCGTCTCACGCTCAGGCTGACCGGCGCTCGGTCTCCGACGCCCAGCCCGCTTACCTCAAGCAGCACCTCGTCGGCGTGCGGGTGCACCTGGGGGAACAGGTCCTCGAGCTCGCGGCCGATCATCGCCCGGACGATTCCATCATCGGTGATGTCCGCAATGAGCTGGTCCTCGACCAGGTTTCCGTCGCGCAGCACGATCACGCGGTCGGCCATGGCCCGGATTTCTTCCATCTTGTGGGTGGTGAACAGCAGCGCGACGCCGTCTGCGCGGAGCTGTCGGACGACCGCAGCGAGGCGGGCCACCTCCTTTTCGGCGATGGCGCTGGTCGGTTCGTCGAGCAACAGCACCTTGGCCCCGCGGGTGGTCGCCTTGGCGATTTCGATGATCTGCCGAATGCCCACGGGCAGCGATCCCATTTGGGCGTCGGGCGAGATTTCCAGGCCGAACGTCGAGAGCATCGCTCGGGCCCCGGAACGCATGGCCCGGCGCCTGAGGAATCCGCCGCGGCGCAGCTCCCGCCCGATGTACAGGTTCTCGTACACGGTCATTTCAGGAATGGAAGCCAGTTCCTGAGGCACGATGGCCACGCCCAGCTGGTTGGCGGCCTGCGGATTCCCGACCGGCAGATGCGTCCCGGCCACCTCTACGATTCCGTCATCGGCCCGGTACTGCCCGGAGGCAATCTTCATCAACGTGGACTTGCCCGCACCGTTTTCTCCGGCCAGCGCAGTGACCGTGCCGGGCTCCAGGCTCAGGGTGATGCCCTTGAGCACCGGGACGCCGGCAAAGCCCTTATGGATGTCGACGCAGCCCAGCGCCCCGGGGGCCGCGCTCATGCGCCGTTCCCGGGACGGATCATGGTTTTCAGGCTGATGGAGGCGGTGGATGCCAACAGCGCGGCTTCGACCTCGTCGAGCCCGAAGCCGCCGGTCACCAGGCCGTCCAGGTCCACGCGCCCGGTGCGCACCAGGTCGATGGCGGTCGGCCACGTGTTGTTGTAGCGGAAGATGCCGGTCACGACGAGCTCGCGGTTCTGGATCAGCGGGATCGGCAGGGCAATTTCGTCTGCTCCCATGCCCACCAGCACGGCGACACCGGCGGGGGCCAGGGCCTCGAGCCCGGCGCGCACCGCGGGGGTGGCCCCGGAGCATTCGAGCAGCACGTCCATGCCGAGGCCGCGCAATTCGGCGTCGTCCGCGATGGCGTCCAGCACGCGGTCGGCCCCGAAGGCGAGCGCCTGGGCCCGGCGCTCAGCGTCAAGGTCGCTAACGATGACCTCGGTGGCCCCGAAGGCGCGGGCAACCTGCAGGGCGATGATGCCGATCGGACCAGCACCGGTGACCAGCACGCGGGAACCCGCGGTGATCCCGGCCTTGCGTGCCGCAGCGATGCCCACGGATAGCGGTTCCATCAGGGCGGCCGCGTCGTCGCTGATGTTCTCCGGCACGGCAAAGGCGAAGTGTGACTGGATGGTCACATATTCGGCGAAGGCCCCGTCAATCGGCGGCGTCGCGTAGAACTCCATGTGCGGGCAGAGGTTGTAGGCACCGGACATGGTCTGCTTGCTGGTCGGCGAGGGACGCTGGGGTTCGATCGAAACCCTTTCTCCGACACGGGCCGGATCGACGTCCGCGCCCACCGCGACGATCACGCCGCCCGCTTCGTGGCCCAGCACCAAGGGCGATTCGACCACGAAGTCGCCAATGCGGCCTTCCTTGAAGTAGTGGACGTCCGATCCGCAAATTCCAACCGAGCCAACACGGACCAGTACTTCATCGGATGCCGGAACCGGGACCGGACGGTTCTCGACTACGACCTCGCCCGCTTGGCGCAAAACGCTGGCGCGCATCTCGGTGGGCAGTGGTTCGCGCATGATTTGTGCTTCCTTCTTCTGGTTGCTTCGACGGCGACTCGCCCGCCTCAGGTGCGGCGGTGGACCGTGACGACTGGCACAAGTATCTAACACGTTTACACAAGTGTGCAAGTCCCATGCTCATGTGAGCAAATGTAAGCTAGTCTGGAAATCCATCTTCCAGAGGAGTCTCCTTGGCACCCATCGGCCCCGACGAACTCGTGCGCCTGGCCCATATCGCCCGCGAACACTACATCGCCGGCAAGACCCGCGTTGAAATCGCGGAGGAACTCGGCTTGAGCCGATTCAAGGTGGGACGGCTGCTCGACGATGCGGTGAAAAACGGGATCGTCACCTTTGAGATTTCCGTCCCCGGGCCCGTCGACGTGGAGCGCTCGCTGGAACTGCAACGGCGCTACGGCCTCAAGCGTGCCGTCGTGGTGCGGACCCCCACCGACTCCGCCGAAGCCGTCCAGGAGGAGCTGGGCCGGGTTGCGGCCCAGCTGCTGGAGGAAATCGCCACCGCGGACGACGTCATCGGCATGACGGCAGGGCGAACGCTCGGCCAACTGGCCCGGTCGCTCGGCGCCTTGCCACCCTGCGAGGTCGTCCAGCTAGCAGGGGTCGCCGGCCCTCTCCAGGCCACGGGCGTCGAGGTCATCCGGCGTGTCGGCGAGGCCGCGAATTCCCGGGGCTGGACCCTCTATGCACCGCTGATCGCCTCGGATGCCGAGTCGGCCGCCGCCATCCGGCGGCAGCACGACGTACAACTGACCATGAACCAGTTCAGCCGCGTCACCCTCGCGCTCGTTGCCATCGGAAGTTGGTCTCCTCCGGATTCGCAATTTTTCGACAACCCGGCCATCACCGCGGACGACCATGCGCTGCTGGTTGAGCACAGGGTCCAGGCCGATATCGGATCCATCCTCATCGACCGCGACGGCGGACTGGTCAATGACA
Organism: Paeniglutamicibacter sulfureus; assembly: GCF_030512175.1. Taxonomy (GTDB): domain Bacteria; phylum Actinomycetota; class Actinomycetes; order Actinomycetales; family Micrococcaceae; genus Paeniglutamicibacter; species Paeniglutamicibacter sulfureus. The sequence goes on from NZ_JAULBL010000001.1 coordinate 1,114,441, forward strand.
TCCAGGATCGCTGCATCGCCATCGGGGCTGAGGCCATGGCCAACATTCCCGAGGTGATCGGCGTCGCCGGAGGGGCGTCGAAGGCTGCCGCCGTCCGCGCGGCCCTCGACTCGGGCCTCATCGATTCGCTGGTTACCGACCTTTCGCTCGCCACCCGACTACTGGAGAACCACGCATGAGCCGCACCGTCATCGCCGGAATCGATTCCTCCACGCAGAGCACCAAGGTCCTGAGGGTCGACGCCGAAACCGGCGAAATCTTGAGCAAGACTTCCGCCCCACACCCCGACGGTACGAGCGTCAACCCGGAACGCTGGTGGGAGGCCCTGGCATCGCAGGGGGACCTGGACGACGTCGCCGCCTTGTCGGTCAGCGCCCAGCAGCACGGCATGGTGGCGCTGGATGCCTCCGGAACCCCGGTCCACGACGCGCTGCTGTGGAACGACACCCGCTCGGCCCCGCAGGCCAAGGCGCTGCGCGAGGCGTTGGGTGCGGAGTCCTGGGCCAGGGAAATCGGCATCGTCCCGGTCCCCTCCTTCACAGTCACCAAGTTGGCCTGGCTCGCCGAGAATCATCCCGAGTTGGCCGACCGGGTCGACCAGGTCATGCTGCCCCACGACTGGCTGACCTGGAGGCTTGCCGGGCGCCCCGAAACCGCGACGACCGATCGGTCCGACGCCTCCGGCACGGGCTACTATTCCGTGCCCGAGGGCCGGTACCGCGACGACATACTGCGACTGGCCTTCGGCCGCTCACCTCGCCTTCCCCGGGTACTGGCTCCGGCCGAGGCCGCGGGAAGAACGTCCTCCGGCGCCCTGATCGCCGCCGGCTGCGGGGACAACGCCGGCGCGGCCCTGGGGCTGGGCTTGGTGCCCGGCGAGGTGGTCATCAGCATCGGAACCAGCGGAACGGTCTTCGCGCCGTCGGCGGCCCGCATCCAAGATCCCAGCGGAGCCGTGGCGGGCTTCGCGGACGCCACGGGCCACAACCTGCCGCTGTTGGCCACGATCAATGCGGCCCGGACCCTGTCCGCCAGCTCCCGGATGCTCAACGTCGACCTGGACGAATTGGATGCCCTGGCCTCTGCCGGAGCCCCCGACGCCGGCGGTCTGACGTTGATTCCCTACCTAGACGGCGAGCGAACCCCGGACCTGCCCCACGCAACGGGCACCATGACGGGCCTGACCCGAGCCAACCTGACCCCCGAAAACATGGCCCGCGCATCTGTCCTTGGGCTGTTGTGCACGCTGTCCGACGCGCTGGAGAGACTGCGTGCCCAGGGAGTCAGCGCCAAGCGCATCGTGTTGATCGGCGGCGGCTCAATGTCCCGGTCCGTGCGTCGCGCGGCCGCGGAAATTTTCGACACCGAAGTGGTCGTTCCACCGTCGGCCGAGTACGTGGCACTCGGCGCCGCCCGCCAGGCCGCTTGGGCGCTGAGCGGGGCGACCGAACCGCCCACGTGGACCCGCTCCACCGAGCAGACCTATGAACCCACCGGCGCATCATGGGCCGCCGAGGTTCGCGGGCGCTTCACTGCCGCTCGCATCGCCACCTATGGCATCTAGCCTTTCCGAAGGGAAATACATGACAAACGCCTCGCCGGAACGATCCGGCCATGAATCGACGACGCATTTCGATGTGCAAGCCATCCTCTTCGACCTCGACGGGACTCTCATCGATTCCACCGTCGCCACCGAGCGTGCCTGGACCTCCTGGGGCGGACTGATGGGGCTCTCCGGCTATCGGCATACCGTCCATGGATTGACGGCGCAAAGCCTGGTCAACGAACTCATCGCGGAATCGCGCCGGGCCGAGGCCCTCGAGCTGATTGCACGCCTGGAGATCCAGGACACGGACGGAATTCAAGTGAAGGACGGGGTTCGGGAGTTGCTGCAGAGCCTTCCGGCCGAATCCTGGACGATCGTGACATCCTGCACCAGCGCGCTGGCCGCGGCCCGCATGGGCGCAGCCTCCCTGGGGCAACCGGAGCACATGGTCACCGCTGACCAGATCACTACGGGCAAGCCCTCCCCCGAGGGCTTCCTGTTGGCGGCCGAACGGCTGGGTGTGGACATCGCCCGTTGTCTGGTCGTCGAGGACGCACCCGCCGGGATCAGCGCCGGGAAGGCCGCAGGTGCCGGAACATTGGCGGTCACGGGAACGTATGGCTCCAATTCGCTCGACGCCAACGTCGTCGTGGAGTCGCTCAGCCAGATTGCAGTCTCCCGCACGCCTATGGGGACGCTGCGGGTTTCCATCAACAACTAGCACCCTGACGCGGTGTGGCCCTCCCGACGCCCATAGCCAAGGATCGAAAGGGCCACACCACTTTTGTTTGATGGCTTGGAGCGCGACCTAGCGCAACGGGTTGAAGTGCCGCATGATGGCCGGGGTCGATTCCCCGGTGATCGAGGCGGCAAGCATCTTGCCGGTCAGCGGCCCCAGGGCCACTCCCCACATGCCGTGGCCGCCGGCGACATGCACGCGCGAGGATCGGGTGGCCCCGATCAGCGGCAGCCCGTCGGTGGTGCAGGGACGGGATCCGACCCATTCCTCCTGGCGGTCCTCCCAGTTGATGCCGGTGAACAGCGGGGAGGCCGCGGCGACGATGGCCTCGATGCGCTTGGGCTCCAGCGGGTGGTCGGCGTCGCGGAACTCCATGGTCCCGGCCACCCGGAACCTGTCCCCCAGCGGGGTGCAGGCCACACGCTGGGCGGGGAAGTAGATCGGGTGCGTCGGCTTGACCTCGGGGACCACGGTGAAGGAGTAGCCGCGCCCGGCCTGGACCACGCGCTTGACGCCGAACTTCCGCGCGAGCTTGCCCAGCCAGGCGCCGGTGGCAATGACCACCGCATCGGCACCCTGGATCCGGCCCTGCGCGTCCACGACCTCGACGCCATGGGCGTGTTCAATCACGTCGGCGACCTCGAAGTCCGTGACGATCTCCCCGCCGCGGGCAATCACCGAATCGGCCAGCGAGTCCATGAACTTGGGCGGGTTGATGAAGCGCTGGTGGTGGATCGCGACACCCGCCTGGACACCGTCCCCCAGGGTCGGTTCGATGTCACGGATTTCCGCCGCGCTCATCAGGTCGAATTCGACCTCGCCGCCGGCGGCGCGGATGCCCTCGAATTCGTGGAGCAGCCCGTCGCGGTCCTTGAAGTTCTTGAATCCGGTCAGGAAGGGCTCGGCCGGGCGGGTGGGTTCCACCACGCCGGTCCCCAGCGTCGCGGTGCCCCCGTCGTTGGCCGGGACGCCGGTCCCATTGACGGAGCCCGCCTGCCCGATCCTGCTGATGGTGCTGCCCTCTGAGATCTCGTCGAAGGCGTCCAGCCCGGTGGCGCCGATCTCACTGAAGACGGCCATGGCCTCGCGCCACTTGCCCGGGGTGCAATGCCGGGCAAAGCCCAGCAGGAAGCGGATCAGCGAAGGCTTGGCGGAGAGCGGGATGTAGAGCGGGGAGGCCGGGTCGAACATGGTCTTCAGGCCGTAGGTAAGCACCGAGGGTTCGCTCAGCGGCAGGGTCAGTGCCGGGGTGAGCCACCCGGCGTTGCCCCAGGAGGAACCCGCGGCCACGCCGTCCCGGTCCAGGATGGTGACCTTGACGCCGCGTTCCTGCAGGTACCAGGCGGTGGACAGGCCGACCATGCCCGCACCGATGACGACCACATGTTCCGGACTCGTTGTGCTCATTTCACGCTCCACTCTCTTGCTTGCCGCTCACCCGTCGGCGGACGTCGCTGTCCGCGTGTGGTGCCCGGCCGAATTGCCGATGTTAAATGTCTGGGTTCAATGTCTGGGGGGGGTGGCCGGAAGTGCGCCGGAGGGTGCGGGCACCCTCCGGCTGTGCTCCCCCGCCACGGGGTCGTGCGGATGGAACTGCGGTTTAGACGTAGTCCTTGTACTTCTCCAGGTGGCGGACCGGGGTGGAGAGCGCGTCGCGGCGGAACGGGTCGCCCAGTTCGCGGGTGCACATGATCTCGATGACGGTGGTCTTGCCGTCGACCATCTGGTTGTTCAGGGCTTCCTTGAGTGCCGCCCCGACGTTTTCCAGCTTGTCCACGACGATGCCCTCGGCGCCCATGCTGCGGGCCATCTCGGCGAAGGATTCGCCGTTGTCCAGCTCTCCGGCGATGAAGCGGCGGTTGTAGAACTCGACCTGGTTCTTCTTCTCCGCGCCCCACTGGCGGTTGCGGAAGACGATCGCGGTGACCGGCAGGTCGTGGCGGACCGCGGTGAGGACCTCGCCCATGCTCATGGCCCAGGCGCCGTCGCCCGCGTAGGCGATGGCCGGGCGGTGCGGCGCCGCGGCCTTGGCACCGATCATGGTCGGCAGCGCGTAGCCGCAGTTCCCGAAGGACATGGGGGCGAAGAAGCTGCGCGGCTTCTCGAAGCGCAGGTAGCTGTGCGCCACGGAGTTGATGTTTCCGATGTCGGTGGAGATCATGACGTCCTCCGGCATGGCCTTTTCAAGTTCGCGCAGCACCTGGCGCGGGTGCAGCCAGTTGCCCTCTTCGCCTTCGGCCTCGGCGATCACGTCGAGCGAGTACTCGTCCTGCTCGTGGGTCCACTCGGAGAGCTCCTGCTCCCAGGCTTCCTTTTCGGCCTTGATGTTCGCTGCGCGTTCGGCTTTGGTCGCATCCGATGCCAGTTCGATGCCCTCGAGACGCTTGGAGAGCTCAATGGCAACCGCCTTGGCATCGCCGGTGATTCCGACCGCGATCTTCTTCACCAGACCGAGCTTGGTGTGGTCCGCATCGATCTGGATGATCTTGGCCTCGGTGGGCCAGTAGGCCTGGCCGTACTGCGGCAGGGTGCCGAACGGGCCGAGCCGGGTGCCCAAGGCGATGACGACGTCGGCCTCGGAGATCAGCTTCATGCCAGCCTTGGATCCCTGGTAACCCAGCGGGCCCGCCCACAGCGGGTGGCTGGCCGGGAAGGAGTCATTGTGCTGGTAGCTGTTGACCACCGGTGCACCCAGGCGCTCGGCCAGGGCCTTGGCTTCCTCCACACCGTCTGCCATGACCACGCCGCCGCCGGAGACGATGACAGGGTTCTTGGCGGTCTTGAGCAACTCGATGGCCTCGTCCAGGGACTTGGTGCCACCTGCACCGCGGTCAACGCGGCGCGGGGCGGGGATCTCGGTGATGGATTCGCCGTAGAAGTAGTCGCGCGGGATGTTCAGCTGCGTCGGACCGTTTTCGCTCATGGCGCGGTCGAAGCAGCGGGCGGTGAATTCGGCCATGCGGTTCGGGTGGGTTACGTGGCCCTGGTACTTGGTGAATTCCTGGAACATCGGGAGTTGGTTGGCCTCCTGGAAGCCGCCCAGGCCGATGGTGTTGGTTCCGGCTTCCGGGGTGATGATGACGACCGGGCTGTGTGCCCAGTAGGCGGCGGCGATGCCGGTGACGCAGTTGGAGATGCCCGGGCCGTTCTGCCCGATGACCACGCCGTGGCGGCCGGAAGCGCGTGCGTAGCCGTCGGCCATGTGGGCGGCGCCCTGTTCGTGCACGACGGGTACCAGGCGGATGCCGGCCGGGGCGAAGATATCCATGGCGTCCATGAAGGCGGAGCCCATGATGCCGAAGATGTCGGTGACGTCGTTGGACACCAGCGTCTCAACGAAGGCTTCCGACGACGTCATCTTCTGCGCGCCCTGGACGACCTCGCGGGATGTGGCCTTTTCAGTCATTACAAGTCTCCTTCGGGGATCAAGACCTCGCAATCGCGAAAAGTCTCAAAAAATGATTCGAACTGCTCCCAAAAACGGGATTGATGACAAAGCTATGCGACTCACGTCACATCAGTCAAGCCCCTATTCCATTTATTCTTCGTCCTGATACGATTTATTGAAACTTCGTTCATCGGCAGATTGGATCGATCATGGAAAATCTCACGGAACCGGAGCTCGGGCCCGCGGGCGCTGTCCAGGGAGAAACACCGGCCCTGCGCCTGTTCGCGCTGCTGGAGTTGATCACCACGCGCGACCAGCTCTTCACCTTGCAGTCGCTGGTGGACCAAACGGGACTTCCGAAGCCCACGCTGCACCGCATGCTGCAACAACTCGAAGGCGCCAACCTGCTGACCCGGCAGTCCGACGGCAGGCATTACGGCACCGGCTCGCGCATGCGCCGCATGGCCGAGGACGTGCTGCTCAATGACACCCGGCACGGCACGCGGCACGCCATCCTGCGGGGCCTGGTCGATGAGATCGGCGAGAGCTGCAACATCACCGCCCTGTCCGGCAACGAGGTCATCTACCTCGACCGCGTCGAGACCAACGAGCCCTTGCGCGTGCACCTGGGCCCCGGATCCCGGGTGCCGGTGCATTGCTCGGCCAGCGGAAAGCTGATCCTTGCCCAGTTCGGGCCCACCCAGCGCGAACGCGTCCTGGCCACGGGACCCCTGCAACGCTTCACGGCCCACACGCTCACCGACAAAGCGGAAATCGAGGCCGAACTGGCCCGGATCCGGATCGACGGATACGCCGAGGACCGCCAGGAATACCTGGACGGGCTGGTTTGCCTGGCGGTGCTGGTTCCCAATCCGGCCGGGCGCTCGAACCTCTGCATCGCGGTGCAGGCCCCCATGATGCGCAAGAGCTCGGAGGACCTGCTCAAGTTGCTGCCCGCACTTCGCCGAGCGGCCGAGAGCATCTCGCGCATCGAAGACCACGCGGACCTGGGTTCCCCGGAGTCCGAACCCATCGCGGCGGGATGGTGAGGGAAATGAACCCGGAAGCCACCCCCCTCGCGCAGCAGGAATTGGTCTCCGTCCGCGAGACCTTCGGCATCGACAGCGACCTGCGGGCCCCCAAGTTCACCGAAACCTCGGACCACGTCCCGGCCATCGACCCTGCCTACCGGTTCAACCCGGATGTCACCGTGGCCATCCTCGCCGGATTCACCCACAACAGCCGGGTCATGATCCAGGGTTTGCACGGCACGGGAAAATCCACGCACATCGAGCAGGTTGCGGCGCGGCTGAATTGGCCCCTCATGAGGGTGAACCTCGATGGGCACATCAGCCGGCTCGACCTGGTCGGCAAGGACACCGTGGTGATCCAGGACGGCCAGCCGGCCACCAAGTTCCAGGAAGGCGTGGTTCCCTGGGCCATGGTCCAGCCCATGGCCCTGGTCTTCGACGAATACGATGCGGGGCGGCCCGATGTCATGTTCGTGGTCCAGCGGCTGCTGGAACGCGACGGCGGATTCACGCTACCCGACCAGAACCGCGTGATCCGCCCCCACCCGCACTTTCGGCTCTTTGCCACGGCGAACACCGTTGGACTCGGAAACCTCAACGGCCTCTACCACGGGGTGCAGCGGCTGAACCACGCCCAGCTGGACCGGTGGAACATCGTTGCCGCCCTCGACTACCTTCCGGTGGACGAAGAGGTCCGGATCGTTGCCTCCCGTGTTCCCGAGCTGGCACGAACCCCTGCCGGACTGGAGCTGGTTCGGTCCATGGTGGACGTTGCGAACCTCACCCGCGACGGCTTCGCCGCCGGGGACATCTCCACCCTGATGTCACCACGCACGGTGATCACCTGGGCCCAGAACGTTTCCATCTTCCGCGATCCGGCACTGGCCTTCAGGCTCTCCTTCGTCAACAAGTGCGACGAGGCCGAGCGCTTCATCGTGTCCGAGTACTACCAGCGTGCCATGGCCACCGAACTCGACGAGTCCTACGCACTCGTTCCCGTCGGGGCCTAGGGAAGCCGGGCACGCCATGAGTGCAGCCCAGGCCCCCGCGCGCCGCGCCCAGGAAATCAGGGAACTGTGCGGAGCGTCCCTGCGCGCCCTCGGCGCCGATCCGCGGCTCGAACTGCTCGGTTCCCGCCCATACCGCGGCACCGTCGTGCTTCCGTTCAATGCCCCGCACCTCTATCCGCCGGCGGCAGGGGCCGGCTTCACGTCGTTTCGCGGTGCCGCCGATGGGATGGCCCTGCGCGTGCTGCATTCGGACACCGCCGCGCACTTGGCCCTGCTCCCGCACTCCCCCAGTGCCAGGCTGGTCTTTGAAGTGCTGGAACAATTCCGCTGCGAATCCCTGGCGACCCTGCCAGGGGTCATCGAGAATCTCCGGGCCCGGCACGTCGCATGGTCCAAGGAATACATCGCCTCCGGGCTGACCGAAACCGCCCTGGGCATGCTCCTCTACACGATCTTCCAGGTGGCCCGCTCGCGGATCAGCTCGGAGCCGGTGGTCCTTGAATCCGAGGACATGATCGAGGCGACCCGAGCGAACCTGTCTTCGACGCTCGGCCCGTTGCTCCCGGGCCTTCGCCGGTACAAGCACGACCAGGCCGAGTTCGCCCAGCATGCGCTGCTGGTCGCCGAACTTGTCGCGGAGGCCGTCAGCGCCCTGGAATCCCCGGCACCTGCCCGCAAGGGCGCCAAGGAAAAGCAAGCCAAGGCGCCGGAGTTTTCCCTGCTGGTGGATGTCGAACACGATGCAGCTGCCATCGGGACATCCGGCAGCGCAACCAGCGGCGCCCTTGATTCCTCGCCCGAGGGATACACCGTGTTTACCCGCGCCTACGACAAGATCTCCCCGGCCACCACACTGGTGCGCGAGGACCTGCTTCGCAGCTACCGCGAGCGCATCGCCGCCCGGGTGCACACCGAGGCGGTGAACGTGCAGCTGCTGGCCAAGTCCCTGCAGTCGCTGCTCTGCGTTCCCGGGCGCTCGGACTACGATTCGGGCACGGAGGAGGGCCTGCTCGACGGAACCCGGCTGGGCCAATTGGTGGCCTCGCCCACCGAGCGCCGGCTGTTCAAGACCGAGCGCTTCGAACCTTCCGCGGCCGCGACCCTCACATTCCTGGTGGACTGTTCCGGCTCCATGAAGGAGCATGCGGAAGGACTCGCGGCATTCCTTGACGTGCTGGCTCGGGCACTGGAACGCATCGAGGTGCCCTGCGAGGTGCTGGGCTACACCACCGGCACTTGGAACGGCGGCCGGGCGCTGAAGGACTGGCGCCGCGCAGGCACCCCGCCGAATCCGGGGCGGCTGAACGAACTGAGCCACGTGGTTTTCAAGGATGCGGCGACCTCGTGGCGCACCGGGCGCCTGGGGCTTGCAGCGATGCTCAAGCCGACGCTCTACCGCGAGGGAATCGACGGGGAGGCCGTGCGCTGGGCCTTGGGCCGGCTCGGGCAGCGGGACGAGGAACGCAAGATCCTGGTGGTGCTCTCCGACGGCAGCCCCGCGGACGGCGCCACGGCAAACGCCAACGACGAGAACTACCTGCAGCACGACCTCGCCAATGTGCTGCGCGAGGCCGAGGCGGCCGGCGGCACCACGATTCTGGGGCTTGGCCTGGGACTGGACATGAGTCCGTATTTCAGGCGCAACGCCATCCTGGACGCGGGCCGGCTGGGCGGTTCGGAAACCGTGCGTGACCTGTTGGGCCTGTTGGAGCGCTCGTTGCGTTCAGTGCGCTGAACGGGGGGGGACCGCTCCGAGCGAAGAGATAGCGCGAAAAGGGGAACAGTGCGGGGCCGAAAGATTCGTTCGGCCCCGCACCGTTCCCTCACGACTTGTGGCGGGCGTTGTCTCCCGCCGTCGTACTACATCTGCAGCAGGAGCACCCCCGCGTAGCCAAGTCCGGCAATCAACGCCCAGGAACACATGGCCATCAGGATCGAGGCCCCCTTCGAGGCGAAAAGCTGGCGGATCCGCACGGCCGAACCCAGTCCGAAGAGCGCGGCGGCCAACACCACGTCCTGCACGATCGTCACGGCCTCCAGGACCTCGGTGGGTACGTTGAAGATCGAGCGCACCGCCACCAGCACCACGAATCCAATGATGAATCCCGGAACAATCGGCGGAAGCTTCAGGCCTTTTTCACCGTCACCGGCCCGGCCGTTGCGCCGGCTGATGATGCCGGCTGCGGCTACCATCGGGGCCAGGGTCAGCACTCGGGTGAGCTTGATGACGATGGCAATGGCCAGCGCGGATGCCCCGGCGGTCTGCGCGGTGGCAACGACCTGGCCGACGTCGTGGACCGAGGCGCCGACCCACTGGCCGAAGGCCTCCGGGCCCAACCCCAGCGGACGCATCAGCAGCGGCAGCACGGCAATGGCCAGGGTGCCGCACAAAGTCACCAGCGCCACGGGGATTACGGTGTCCTCGTCCTTTGACCTGCGCACCGCGCTCATCGCACCGATGGCGGAGGCACCGCAGATGGAGAAGCCGGTGGCGATCAACAGCGGCTGGTCTCCCGGCAAGCGGAACGCCTTGCCCAGCAGGTAGGTGCCGCCGAAAGCCAGCAACACGACCAGCACCACCACCCCGAAGGTCGCCCAACCCAGCTCAAGCACATCGACGATGCTCAGTTTCAGGCCCAGCAGCACAATGCCGGCCCGCATGAGTTTCTTCCCCGCGAAGCCCAGCCCCCTCTGCCAGGGCCCTTCCACCAGCCGGCCCGTCCCCGGGAGGTTTGCGGACAGGATGCCCAGCACCACGGCCGTGGTCATGACCGGGATCGAGGGGACGAGCAGGTGGACCAGGAAGGACAGCGGGACCACCACGGCGCAGACCGCCAGCCCGGCCCAATGCCCGGTGACCCAGGCGCGCGCGCGGGCCCGCCGGGTAGGTCTCACGGGAGCGACGGGCGTCGGTGCGCCGCCCCCGGTCGGAGGCCGCACTGCCGGCTCATGTGTTTGATGCACCATGAAGGTGGCTCCTTCGAAGAATGACATTGGCGTGGTGCGGCCGCACGCACCAGGGGATTCTCCCGTCGGGGGCTGCGGACGCACCACGATCAATGTGGTGGGTACGTTGACAATTCTGCCTGCTAATCAGGCTCCGGGCGTCACGGCCGGGGTGCCGGACTTCAGTTTGGTGCCTTCCGGGCGCGGGGCACCCAGGACCAGGATGTCGACCTGTTCGTCGGTCAGGGTCTTGTTGTGCCTACGGCGCATCAGGAAGAATACGACGCCCAGCAAGGTCCAGACGACCAGCGCCGTCATGGATTCCTTGCCCAGCACGCCCGGGGAACCCGGGATCAGCAGCAGCCCCATGAAGACCAGGGCCGTCACGGCGCCCAGCGCGCTGAGCACCTTCTTGGAGGTGGAGCGGGTGCCCTCGAGGTCTCCGGGGCACTCGATGGAGTTGGTCGGGCGGAAGATCTTGAACGCGCACAGGCAGGTGTAGAGGTAGGCAACCGTCACGCCCACCGCGGACATGTCAACGACCCAGGTCAGTGCCGCGCGGCCGAACCACGGGCTGATCAGGCAGACGGCCCCGACGAAGATGACGCCGACGTATGGGGTCTTGTACTTGGGGTGCAGGCGGGCGAACATCTTCGGGACCATCTGCGCCCGGCCCATGCCCAGCAGGATGCGGCTGGCCGAGACGTAGAAGCCGTTCAGGCCGGTGCTCACTCCCATGGTGATGCCGATGGTCAGCAGCAGCAGGCCGGATCCGCCCAGCACGCCGGTCAATGCGTCCGCGGTGCCCCAGGCCGAGTCGCCGGCAACGAGGGCCTCCCACGGGGCGGCCATGGCGACGGCGGCGATCATGGCCGCGTAGAGCAGGGCTGCGGCCAGAAGTGCCAGCACGATCAGCTTCATGGCCTTGGCCGGCGGGAAATCGAATTCCTCTGCCGCCTGCGGCACGTTGTCGAAACCGATGAAGGCCCAGGGTGCGATGGCGACAATCGCGGCGATCGCGGCGACCGGGTTCACGCCCTCCGGAAAGGCCGGAAGCGCGTTGGAGAAGAGGACCTGCGGGCTGGCGATGACCGCCACCAGGATGCAGGCCACGGCGACGAGCATGATGACGCAGGCGATGAACTGGATGCGGCCGGAGAGGGCGGTGCCGCGGATGTTGAGGTAGGCGAAAACCGCCAGGGCGACCATGGAGATGAGCACCTCGACGATGTACACGTCGAAACCTGCCACGGTGTATAGGTATCCCTGTTGGACCACGTCCGGCATGAGCTTGCGGAAGAGCAGGGCCAGCGCCGAGGCGTTAAGGGCCACGATGCAGGTGTAGCCAAGGGTCAGGAACCAGCCGCAGAAGAAGGCGTGGGTCCGTCCGAAGCCGACCAGGGCGAAGGCCAACTCGCCGCCGGAGACGGGAAATGACTTGATCAGGAACCCGTAGCTGACGGCAATGAGCACCATCAGTGCGCCACCGATCAGGAAGCCGGAGACCGCTCCGAGCGGTCCTCCCATGGCCAGCCAGTCGGTGGGGAGGATGAACGCACCCCAACCCACGGCGGAGCCCAGGGCAATGGCCCAGACCCAGTGGGCCTTGAGTGTTTTTTCCATGCGCTCGGGCTGGCCGTTGTCCGGACCTGCCGATGCCGATGCCATGGGAGTAACCACCGTCTTGTCTGTTGTGGCTTTCATTTTAACCTCGTTCTCGGGTGGTGGCGGCGATGCCACCGCTTGCGAAGACCGGCCGCCCCGGCAGGGGCGGGACCGGTGGATCAAGATTTCTGGGATTGCAACATGCTGATGAGTGAAACGTTGACGATGTCCGCGACGCTTGCGCCGCGGGAGAGGTCGTTGACCGGCGCGGCCAGCCCCTGCAGGATTGGCCCGTAGGCCTGGGCACCGGCGAGCCTTTGGGTGATCTTGTACCCGATGTTTCCGGCCGCCAGGTTGGGAAAGATGAAGACATTTGCGTGTCCGGCCACCGTTGAGCCCGGGGCCTTGGACGCGGCCACCGATTCGAGCAATGCGGCGTCGAATTGCAGTTCCCCGTCGATGCTCAGTGTTGGCTCGGCCGCCAGGGCCAGGGCGGTTGCCGCGCGGACCGTGGAAATGCTTTCGTGCTCCGCGGATCCGGCGGTGGAAAAGGAGAGCATGGCGACGGCCGGTTCTTCGCCGGTGAGGATGGCGAAGGTCCGTGCCGTGGCGCGGGCGATGTGCGCCAATTGGGTGGCGTCGGGCGTCGGGATGACGGCGCAGTCGCCGTATCCCACATAGCGCCCGTCGGCCAGCCGCATCAGGAAGGAGGAGGAAATGCTGCCGGCACCCGGGTCCGTGCCCACCACGCGCAGTGCCGCTCTCAGCACGTCGGCGGTGGGCCGGGTGGCCCCGGCGACGACGGCCGAGGCCAGCCCCGCCGGAACCGCCGCGACCGCCAGGAACAACGGGTCATCCATCCACCCCGCTGTCTTGGCGGGGCCGAGGCCGGCGACCTTGCCGGCCAGGAGCGTCCCGGCGGCACTGTCGCGCAGCTCGGCCACGCACAGGACGGTGGTGGCGTCGGTGAGCGTGACGCCTTCGGCGAGCGCCATCGCCTTGATGCACTCGCGCTCCCCCACCAGGATGGTCTCGACGCCGATCTCGCCCAGCACCCCGGCCGCGGCAATGGCCCGCGGATCGTGCCCGTCGGCAAGGATGACTGGTCCGCGGGAACCTTGGTCCGGGCCTGCCAGGAATCGGGCCAGGATTTTTTCGTCGACACCCGGGGGTCTCACCGTTGCGATGGCCATGGGACGGTTTCCTCCCATTGCCCGCTAGACCGCGGCCAGGGTGACGGCCGGCGACTTGAGGTAGCTGTCGGCGGCACTCATCACGTGGTGGACCTTGTCCAGCAAGTCATCGAGCACGTCCTGGTCGGCGACCAGGGGCGGGGAGAGCACCAGCATGGTGGCGCCGCGGTTGTCCGGGCGGGTGATCAGGTTGACCTCGCGCATGGCCTTGGGCATTACCCTGGTCAGCAGGTCCTTGGATTCCTCGGCCGTGAGCTCGCGTCCGGTTTCCCGGTTGCCGGTGAGCTCGATGGCGTAGAAGAATCCGGTCCCGCGGTATTCCTTGATGCTGGTGTGCGCCGAGACGATCTTGTCCAGTCCGTTCTGGAAGTACGGTTCCAGGCTCCGGACGTTGCCCACGATGCCTTCTTCCTTGAGCGCGGTCATGTTGGCCACCGCCACCGCGGTGGAGACCGGGTGGCCTCCCCAGGTGGCGCCGTGGGTAAAGATGCCCGCCAATGGCGAGGAGAGCATGGCGTCGGCCAGCGGTTTGCGGATAATGACCCCGCCCAGCGGCGCGTAGCCGGAGGTGGAGCCCTTGGCGAAGGTGATCAGGTCCGGGACCACGTCGTACTTGATGCTGCCGAACCATTCGCCGAGGCGGCCGAAGCCGGTGATGACCTCGTCGGCGACCAGCAGGATGCCGTGCTCGTCGCAGATGGAGCGCAGTTCCTGCCAGTAGCCGGCCGGCGGGACCAGTGCGCCGCGGGAGTTCTGCACCGGCTCGGCAAAGAGCGCGGCGATGGTGTGGGCGCCTTCGCGGGCGATGACCTCGCGGATCGCCTGGATCGAGGGCAGGTCCGCGGCGGATCCGCCTTCCGGGATGACCTCTCCCAAGGTGTTCGGGACGTGGAAGACGCCGGGCATCAGGGTGCCGAAGGCCTCCTTGTAGGCGGGGATCCCGGTGACGGCCAGGGCGCCAAGGGTGGTGCCGTGGTAGGCCATGTTGCGGGCGATGATCTTGGTGCGCTCGGGTTCGCCCTGCCCGCGGTGGTACTGCCGGGCAAACTTGATGGCCGACTCGACGGCCTCGGAACCGGAGTTCACGAAGAAGACGACGTCGAGGTCCCCCGGGGCCAGCCCGGCGATGAGCGTGGCGGCATCCACGGCCGCCGGGTGGGCCGAGCCCCAGTTGGTCCAGTAGGCCAAGCGCGACATCTGCTCGTACGCGGCCTTGGGAATGTCCTGGCGGCCGTGGCCGATGTTGGCGCAGAAGAGCCCTGCCAGTCCGTCGAGGAACTTGTTGCCGTCCTCGTCAAAAAGGTAGCTTCCCTCGCCCCGGGTGATGATGGGCAGGTTCGGGTCGTTCCACACCTGGCCTGTGGTGAAGTGCGGGTAGAGATGCCGCTGAGCACGATTGCGGATATCTGAGTTGGTCACGAGACCCCTCCATTCAAGGTTTTCCTGTCGGGTCCGCGGGCGCTTCCTTGCCCCGGGGATCCCCGCGCCACCCGACGTTGCCGTGTGGTGTGTATCACTCTGCCCCCATGCTGGGCCCTTTCCCAGACCCAAATCGGCTTCCCTTTTTAGGTACCAGAGGTTGGGGCTACACGTAGATCCGCGGCACTCTGGTCCCCACGCGGGTCAGGATCTCGTACGGAATGGTGCCGGAGGCCTCCGCCCACTTCTCGACGTGCGGCTCCCCGGCATCCCCGGGGCCAAAGAGCAGCGCCGCGTCCCCGGCCGAGACGTCGTCGTCGCCCACGTCGATGACGAATTGGTCCATGCAGACCCGGCCCAGGACGCGGTAGCGCACGCCACCGACCTGGACGGGACCCACCGAGCTGGCGCTGCGGAAGACGCCGTCGGCGTAGCCCAGCGGAACGACTGCCAGCGTGGTCTCCCCTTGCGTGGATTCGGTGTGGCCGTAGGAGATCCCGGCGCCGGCCGGGGCGCGCTTGGTCTGCACAACGGCAGCGCCCAGGGACATGGCCGGCCGCAACCGGGGGCAGTGGATGCGTTCGGATTCGGGGAGCGGGTTCACCCCGTAGACGGCGATCCCGGTGCGGACCATGTCGAAGTGCGCCTCCGGGGTGGCGAGGGTCGCTGCGGAGTTGGCGATGTGGCACAGCGCGGGGTCCAGCCCCAGGGACCTGGCCGTGTCGATGGCGTGCCTGAAGACCTGCAGTTGCGCAGCCACCGAAGGGTGCCCCGGTTCATCGGCGCAGGCCAGGTGGGACCAGACTCCCACCACCCGGATCCGTCCGGCGGCTTCCAGCTCCCGGGCCGCTGTGCACAATGCCGGCCAGTCGGCGGGCGTTGCCCCGCCGCGCCACATCCCGGTGTCGATCTTCAGGTGGATCCGGGGAACGCCGCCGGCCCCGGTTCCGGCGTCAGCGATCTCCCGCAATTGCCCCACCGAATACGCGGCAAGCTCGATGTCCTCGGCGATGGCCCGGGCGTAGGGTGCGCCGGGCGCCGCCAGCCAGGAGAAGAGCGGGGCGTCGATCCCGGCTTCCCGCACCGCGAAGGCCTCCTCGAGCACGGCGGTGCCCAGGTAGTCGGCTCCGCCTTCGAGGGCTGCGCGGGCGGCGGGCACGATGCCGTGTCCGTAGCCGTCGGCCTTGAGCACCGCCAGCAGCCGGACGCCGGCGGCGACCTTCCGCAGCGCCCGCACGTTGGCGGAGATGGCCGCCGTTTCGATGAAGGCTGCCCGCTGCGGCACCGCGCCGAGGGCTGTCTGCGGCCCGGGGGCCTGGTTGTTTTCGAGCGTGCTGAAGGGATTCATTGCGACGTCCTTGTCGTTGGTGGGGTGCGCCGGTGCGCGGGCAGGGGGCGGCGGGCGGCAACATGCCCGCGCTACCTACAACTGTTCTGCAGGTGCGCCGTTCGGCACAGATCCAGATCGGGCAGGGTTCAATGGGTCCACAGGATGTGAAGGGGCCTCGCCCTGCCGCCCGGCAAGCCCTGCAATGACGCGGCCCAGTTCCCTGATGCCCGGTCGGATGGCCTCGAGCTTGATGGCGGCGAATCCCAGGCGGAAGTGGTTCCGGTTGGCTCCTGGATCATCGTAAAAAACGTCCCCGCGCTCGATGACGATTCCTGCCTTCAGCGCCTCGGCCGCCAATTCCACGCAGTCCAGGTCCGCCGGGCCGGTGATCCAGACGCTGACCCCGCCCGGAGGCGCAACGACCTTGAAGGGCACGAATTCCTCCAGCGCCTCGGTGAGCACCTGCCACTTGCGCTGCAATTGGGTGCGGCGCCGCGAAATGGTGCGGTGGTACTGGCCCGATTCGATCAGCAGCGCCATGGCGCGCTGGGGGTGGCCGGGGATGTGCCGGATCTTGTAGCGCCGCTGGTTCCGCAATTCGGTGATCAGCTCCGCCTCGGCCACCAGGTAGCCCATGCGCAGCCCCGGGGCCAGGAACTTGGTGAAGGATCCGAGGTAGATGACGTGCCCGGAATTCGGCAGCGCCTTCAGCGCCGGGGTGGGCTTGCCGCGGTAGCGAAACTCGGAATCGTAGTCGTCCTCGATGATCAGTGCCCCCGCGTCGCGGGTGCTCGCGAGGATTTGCTGGCGGCGGCTGCCCGAGAGGGTGACGTTGGTGGGGCTGTGGTGGCTGGGGGTGAGATAGAGCAGGTCAAGGTCCCCGAAGTCCGCGGGTGGCACCAGGCCGTGTTCGTCGACTTCCAACGGACGCAGCGTGGCACCGGTGCGCGCGAAGGTGTGCCGGGCATCGACATACCCGGGGTTCTCCACCCCGACCACGGTGTCGAGGCCCATCATGGTCTGCGCCAGAAGGTCCAGCCCCTGTTGGGAGCCGGCGGTGATGAGGATGTTTTCCGGCCGGGCCTGGATGCCGCGGGCCGGGAGGACCCGCTTGCACAGCACCTCGAGAAGGTACGGGTCGTCCTCGTCCACCGAGTCGCGCAGCGAGTAGAAGAGGTGCGGTGCGTCCATGGCGTCGCGCAGCGCCCGGGACCAGGCCAGGCGCGGGAAGTCGCGCTCGTCGACCTGCCCGGCCACGAACGGGTACGGGTGGCTCGACCAGTTGCGGACCTTGGTGATCTCCGGCATCCCGGCATCCTCGCGCGGGCGGATGTGCCGGGACCAGTCGACGGCCGACCCCTCAGCCGTGGCGGCGGCGGCGCCAAGCTCGCGGTTGCGCAGCATCTGGGTGTTGATGAAGTAGCCGCGGCGCGACCGGGACTCGATCATGCCCGAGGCCAGCAGCTCCTGGTAGGCAGCGTTGACGGTGTTGCGCGAAAGACCGAGCTCCCGGGCCAGGTCGCGCGACGAGGGCAGGGGCTGCTCCGGCACCAGGGTGCCCACGAGGATCTGGTGCTCCAGCGCCTGCCGCAGCTGCCGGTACAGCGGCTCCCCTGACTGGGCCGACACCGCGATCGGAGCCCTGACCCCTTCGCGGGGTTCCGGCAGGTCTGCGGGGTTGGCGGGGCGCGGGTTCCTAGACGTAGCCATGGTTGGCGCCCGCAGGGACCGGGACGTAGAAGCGCGGGATGACCACGATGGGCACCGGCAGTGCACGCAGCATCTTGTTCGCGGTGGACCCCAGGAAGATCCGGCTCCGCTCCGCCAGGCGGCTGGAGCCGAGCAGGACGATTTCTGACTCGTCCCAGTCAAGGGCGTCCACCGCGGCCTCTGTCGAGCGGCCCTGGGCGACGTCGGCGGTGACAATCGTCCGGTTCCGCACCCCCGCGATGGCCGTCTCGAGGGTCTGCCGGGCGTGCTCGCGCGCCGCATCGATCCGGTCGCCGTGGTGCTTTTCTTTGTCCATGGCCACCAGCGAGATCAGCCGCAGCGGAACGTGGCGGACTGCGGCGGAATCCACCGCGGCCTCCAGGACCGAATCGGCCCCGGTGCGGGTGCCCAGCGCACAGGTGATGCGGGTGATTTCCCGCGGAGGGAGGTAGCCCGAGGGTGCCAGCGCCACCGGGACCGGCGAGGAATGCAGCAGGGCGTTGGCCACGGAGCCCACGGTGAACCGGCGCAGCGGCCCGGTGCTGGCCGCTCCCACCACCACCAGGTCCGCCTTGAACGCCGACACCGCCTCGAGCAGCCCTTCGGCCATCGATGCGGCAAAACGAATGTGGGTCCGCGCAACCATGCTTGAGGGCACCAGCGCCAGCGCCCGGTCCATCCATTTTTGGGCTGCCTGCTCCAGGAACTCCTGGTAGACGCGTTCGCTGCGGGTGGCTGCAGCGGCCGGCTGGACGCCGGGAAGGATGTGGACCAGCTCGATCTCGGCATGAGTGGGAGCCGCCAACGACCTGGCCAGCGCCAGTGCCAGGGAGATTGCCTCGCGGCCGCGCTTGTCCTCGGTGCATCCAACGACATACCTCATGGCGTGGGCTTCCCCCCTTCATTGGGAGTCGATTCGGGCTTACCCCCTTATGCCTACCAGTTCGCGGTGCAGGGCGGAAAGAATGACGCACCTGTGACGCGGCGCACTATTTGTCCATCGAGTGCTGCGCCAGGAAGGAATACACCTCGGTCTCGTCCACGCCAGGAAAGGCACCCTGTGGCATGGCCGCCAACAGATGCGTCTGGGCACGCGCGCTGGGCCAGGCCTGGCCCGCCCACTGCTGCTGCAGCTCCAGTGGCGGGCGGCGGCAGCACGACTCGTCCGGGCAGGTGGATACGGAGCGCTCGGTGGTGTCGCGGCCACGGAACCACTTCACGTGCACGTAGGGCACCCCGATGCTCAGCGAGAACTTCCCGGTGTTGGAACGCTCGGTCCGCGCGGTGCACCAGAAGGTGCCGACCGTCGTGTCGGTGTACTGGTTGTAGGCGCTGAACTGGTCGGCCACGTCGAAGACCTCGCGGCTGGTCCAGTGCCTGCACACCGACTGGCCCTCGATGGCACCGATGTGGTCCATCGGGAAGTTCACGCCGTCGTTCTCGTAGGCCTTGTGGATGATGCCGGACTCGTGCACCTTCTGGAAGTGTACGGTGATGCCCAGGTGCTCGGTGGCAAGGTTGGTGAAGCGGTGGGCGGCGGTCTCGTAGGAGACCGCGAAGGCGTCCCGGATGTCCTCGACGGCGAGCTCCCGCGCACTCTTGGCGTGTTGCAGGAAATCCACGGTTGCCTTTTCCGGCATCATCAGGGAGGCCGCAAAGTAGTTGGTCGCCACACGCTGGCGCAGGAACTCGGCGTAGTCGGACGGGGTGGCGTGGCCCAGCACGTGATGTCCGAAGGCCTGCAACAGCACCGAGCGCGTGGAATGCTCGGAGCGCTGGGACTGGGTGAGGTAGACCCGCATGTTCTTCAGGTCGGTGACCGAGCGGGTGGAGTGCGGCAGGTCCGAGACGTTGTGCAGGGAGAAGCCCAGGTGCGCGGCGATGTCGGCTACCTGGTGGTGCGAGAGCGGACCGGTGGTGTGGCCGATGGCCTTGAGCACGGCCGCGGCTTCCTTCTCGATCGCCGGGAAGTAGTTGTTGCGTGCCTTCATCTCGCCGCGCAGCTCCGCGTTGGCGCGGCGCGCCTCCTCGGGGGTGGCCGATTGCTCGTTGAGCCGCCGCTCCAGCTCCCCCTGCAGCCCGACCAGGGATTCGAGCACGTCCATGGGCGTGCGCGAGGAGATGCGCACCTTGGGCAGCCCGAGCGATTGGTAGAGCGGTCCGCGCTGGGCGCGTTCGAGCTCGATTTCCAGGGCTGCGCGCCGCGTGGGAGGTGCGGCACCGAGCAGCTCGTCCAACCCGACCCCGAAGATGGCGGCCAGGGACTTGAGCATGCTGAGCTTGGGTTCGCGCTTGCCGTTTTCCATCAGTGACAGTTGGCTGGGTGCGGTGCCCACGGCCTCTGACAGGTCGTCGAGGGTCATGGCCTTGGTCTTGCGCAGGTGCCGGATCCGCCGGCCAAGGGAAATGATGTCCAGCTGCTCGGCATCTTCCGGCGACAGGACACTCTTCTCCGGTGTTGCAGGCCGGTTCCATGTGGGGGTGCTCACGTTTTCAGGGTACGCGAAGAAGTGAAGATCTTCCCAGCACTTGACCAAAAAAGCTGCATTGGAAACACCAAACATTCGTTTCAGGGAAGTTGCATGCCAAATCCGCCAGTCCGCACAGCCGTCCACGAACCAGCAGGATTCCATGTGGAGTTATTCGCGTCGTGCTTTCCCGCCGCCCAACGGGGGTTGTGCCGGACCAACCGCCCTGACAGCATGAAACCGGTGACTGACCATGCGAAATACCTCGAGGCCTACGACGACCAGCTCCGCACGGACGCCGAAACGCCCAGCGCGATCCGGGTTGATCTGCTGGACACACTGCGTCTGGTGACGTTCGCCGGAGGGCGTGGCTTCGTTACGTACCGGGATCTGGGATCCGTTGACGAAGTCGGAATCGCCACACTCGTTGGCCGGGCGCTCGACCATTTCCGCAAGGATCCGACGATCGCCGGCATCGAGTGGAAAAGGCGGGGGCACGATCATGCACCGGGGCTGCACGGGGCGCTGCTGGCCCACGGCTTCCGGCCCGGGGAACCCGAGTCGATCATGATCGGTGCCCTCGAAGGATTATGTGCCGATGTCCCGACCCCCGACGGGGTCGGCCTGCGGCGCATCGCCAGCGATTCCGATGTACGCATCATGAGCGAGATGGTCGATCAGGCCTTCGGCAACCCCTCCAACACCCGTCTTGCCGATGCACTCATCAACCGACTGGCGCGCAACGACGGCATGGAGCTGTGGGTGGCCGAGACCGACGGGCGCATGGTCGGTGCAGGCCGGATCGAGCCCGTGCCCGACACCGACTTTGTCGGCATCTGGGGCGGCTCCACCCTCCGGGCCTACCGCGGCCGCGGTATCTACCGCGCGCTGACGGCTGCACGGGCGCGGTCTGCGCTGGTCCAGGGCAAGAAGCTGGTCCACAGCGACTCGACGGAGTACTCCCGCCCCATCCTGGAACGCTCCGGTCTGCTCAAGGTCTCCACGACCACGCCCTATTACTGGTCGCGCTGAGCCCGAAGGCCGCGCCGCCCGGCTACGCCCTTTTTGACGCGCCAATGGCCCAGACCCGCGGCAGGGCAGCGCCGTTGACGGAGTGATCCCCCACCAGGCGGGCCTTGTAGACCCAGGGGTTGTGGTTTCCCGCGGTGCGGGCGTTGCGCCAATGGCGGTCCAGGTTCTTGGTGGTGCTGGTGGCCGAGGCAGCCAGCGCATCGAAGGCGTGGGTCACGGCATTGAGGACCAGCGGGGTCAGTGCCACCTGCGCCTGGGCCGAGGCGAGTTCCGCGGCGTCGTTGGCCGCCTCGTCTTCCTGCTCCGTGGCGTCCCCGGCATGCAGCGCGACGGCGGTTTCGTAGGCGCGTTCCAGGGAAGTGGCCACGCGTTCCACCGCGCCGGCGGCGACGAATGCGGCCGCGGAAACCTCTCCGACGATTTGCAGCAGCTGCGGGTCTTCACCGGCGACGTTGGCCGCGGCGTGGCTGAAGGTGCGCTTGCGCGCGGCCAGCTCGGCGGCGAACTCGCGCTCGACGGCGCGCGCCGTTCCCGCCAACACCGCCAGCAGCACCTCCTGGTAGAAGGCAGTCTGGTACTTGAACCTGGTGTCGAATTCGATGAGGTTCTGCGCCGTGACGACGGCGTCGGTGTAGGTGGAGGTCCCGGTGCCGGTGGTGCGCTGGCCGAATCCGTCCCAGTCGTCCCCCAGCTGCACCCCGGGCTGGTGGGCGCTGACTACCGCAATGACCCGGCTGCCGGTGTCGGTGCGCTGGGCGTAGGTGTCGATCCAGTCGGCGTAAATCGACCCGGTCGAGTAGTACTTGGTCCCGTTGACCACGAATCCGCCGTTGCCGTCGGGGCTGACCTTGGTATTCACCTCGCCCACGGTCACGGTCCCGATCTCGGTCCAGGCACCGCCTACCAGCTCGCCGTCGACAAAGCGCGCCAACCAAGCATCGCGTTCCGCGCCGGGGACGGCGACGAGCCGGTCCTCCACGAAGGCGAAGTGGCTGCGCAGCGCTTGGGTGATGTTGGGGTCTGCCGCGGCAAGCTCGGTGAGCAGCTCGAAGAGCTCGGGCAGCGTGGCCCCGGCACCTCCGTGGGATTCTGGAACGCGAACCGCGCCGAACCCTGCGGCGGCCAACGCCGAGACTTGTTCGCGGGGAAGCGACCCCGTGCGGTCGCGCTCCGAGGCACCGGCGGCGATGTCGGCGAAGAGCGGGGCGAAGCGTGTCGAAAGCTCCTCGAGCCGGCTGCGGTTCAGGGATGTGGTGGTCATGGTTGGACTCCTTTTGTGTGGGAAGGAAAGCGGGACGGGGCTTAGGTGTAGAGCGAGAGCGGTTGCAGCTCTCCATGCAGGAAGTGGGCGCCGACCTCGATCTTCTTGTAGTCGACCGGGTCGTGCAGGGTGTGGGTGCGCACATTGCGCCAGAAGAGGTCGAGGCCCACGGAATTGGCCGTCGAGCTGGCGCCGGTGACCTCATAAATGCGGTTGGCGACCTCGATGCCGGTCTCGGTGGCCACCACCTTCAGCTCGGCGATGGCGATGGCGTAGTCCCCGCGCTGCCCGGCCGTCAGCTCGTTGGAGCGGGCGACCTCGGTATCGAAGCGGCGGTTCAGCTTCTCGGCGAGCGCCTCCACCGCTGCTGTGCGGGCCTTCAGTTCCCCGATGGCGCGCTGGAAGACCACGTCGTGCGCATAGCTTTCGGCGTTTGAGAGGAACCAGGCGTTCTTGCGCGCCAGCAGCAGTTCCCTGCCCTTGGCCAGCGCGCCCTGGGCGACGCCGAGGTAGAAGTTGCCGAAGCCCAACTGAACCCCCGGCGTCAGCAGCGAGGCGATGGGCTCGTCGGTGACCGGCCCGAGGATGTCCTCGGGCAACACCGCGACATCGGTGTACCGCACCGAGCCCGAGGCCGTCAGCCGCTGGCCGAGGTGGTCCCAGTCTCCCACCAGTTCCAGTCCCTCCCGCCCGGTGTCCAGCACGAAGGCCAGCACCTTGCCGTCGTTGGTTCCGCCTTGGATGACGGCGTTGACGATGATGACCTCGCCCACCCCGGAGCCGGTGGAGAAGCGCTTGAACCCGTTCAGGCGGTAGCCCTCGCCCTCTTCGGTGAGCACCAGGGTGGGGTCCACGGGGTTCACCGAGTCGCCCCAGAGCCAGCCGCCCTCCACCGTGCGGCGCCACCAGGCCGGCTGGTCCTCCGGGGCCGCGTAGAAGCCGATGCCCGCCTGGTTGAAGTAGTGATAGGCCAGTAGCTGGGAGATCGAGCCGTCGGCGGTGGCCAGGATACGCACGGCGTGGAAGGAGGACTCGAAGTGTCCTCCGCCACCGCCGAACTCCGCAGGGACCAGCAGATCCAGCAGGCCCGAGGAGCGCAGCAATTCCGTCTCCGCATGGGGTGTCGCGTTGGCGCGGTCCCGGACCAGGGCATCGGTGGCAAGGGTGTCGGCCACCGATTGGGCGATGGCGCTCCAGTGGGCGATCTCCGCCTCGTCGGCGTTCCCGGTCCAGGGGGTGCGGCGCAGGGTCTCGGTGCTTGTGCTCATGTGCTTGCCTCTTTCCTAGGAGTGGTTCGAGGCCAGGACGGCCTCGGGGGTGGCGCTGGCCGCGGCCTCGGCTGCGGAGGGCTTGTCCGCATAGGAGCCGCGGTAGGCTGCCGCCGGGTGGGTGTCGGCGACCTTGGTGTTGCCCTGCCCGGCCACGTATTCGCGCAGCGTGGAACCCTCGTAGCCACCCCAGGCGCGTCCGCGCTTGCGCAGTTCCGGGACCACCAGGTCGGAAAATTGCTCGAAGGACCCGGGGGTCACGGCGTAGGCCAGGTTGATGCCGTCGAGCCCCGATTCGTCCACCCAGCGCTCCACCTCATCGGCAACGGTCTCGGCTGAACCGACAAAGACCGGGCCGATGCCGCCGATGCCCAGGTAGTCGGCGATCGCATTCGGCGTCCACGACTTGGTGGCATCCGCGGTGGTGAAGATCGACAGGGCGGAGCGCGCAGCATTGGTGTCGATGTACTTCAGTTCGTCCTCGCCGGCGTACTTGCTCAAATCCAGGCCCGACCAGCCGCCATAGAAGGTCATGGCGCCCTCGCGGGAGGAATAGGACTGGTATTCGCGGTACAGCGCCTCGGCCTTGGCATCCGAGTCGGCGACAACGGTGGTGACCAGGGCGTAGAGCTTGGCCGCATCGCGCGGGCGGCCGACCAGCTCGAGTTCGTCGCGGATTGCCTCGGTTTGCCGGCGGGTGACGGTGGTGTTGATCGAGTTCAGGAAGATCCCTTCGGCGTGCGTGGCGCCGAAGCGCCGGCCGCGTGAGGATGCCCCCGCTTGGAATATGGCAGGGGTGCGCTGCACCGAGGGCTCGGAGAGGTGGATTCCGGGCACCTTGTAGTACGTGCCGTCGTGGTTGATCGGGTGCACCTTGGAGGGGTCGGTGTAGATCCCGCGCTCCCTGTCCTTGACGACGGCGCCATCCTCCCACGAACCCTCCCAGAGCTTGTAGACGACCTCCATGAATTCATCGGCGAGGTCGTAGCGCTCGTCGTGTCCCAGTTGGCGCGTGTAGCCCAGGTTCCGCGCGGCGGATTCGAGGTAGCTGGTGACAACGTTCCAGCCGATGCGCCCGCCTGTGAGGTGGTCAAGCGAGGAGAACTTGCGGGCCAGTGCGTAGGGCTGTTCGTAGGTCAGCGCGCTGGTCACCGCGAACCCGAGGTTCTTGGTCACCACCGCCATCGCGGAGACCTGCATGAACGGGTCGTTCAGCGGGACCTGGTCGGCGTCCAGCAGTGCCGGGGCGCTGGAGTTTTGGTAGACGTCGTAGATTCCCAGCACGTCGGCCAGGAAGAGGGCGTCGAAGCCGCCGGCCTCGAGGGTCTTTGCCAGGGAAGTCCAGTATTCGAGGGTGTTGTAGGTATCCGCCCGATTTTCCGGGTGGCGCCAGAGCCCGGGGCTCTGGTGGGTCGGGGTGGTCATGTCGAAGGCATTGAGGGAAATGCGTTGTGCCATGGCGTGTGGGGCCTCTTCCTAGTCGGTGCTCTGGGTTGCGTTGCGGTGTGCCGGCCTGGTCAATAGCCGGGCCAGGATCCCGCTTCCGGCCGGGACGCTTCGGGAAAGCAGCACACCGAGCAGGAGGATGGCCAACAGCACGACGCCGCGGCCCAGTCCCTGCCAGAAGAAGGAGAGCCCCACGAGGTTCATCCCGTTGCTCAGCAGAGCGAAGATCAGTACGCCGATGAGCGTCCCGGGCACCGAGACGCGTGAGAAGCGGGAAAGCGTCGCCCCGATGAAAACCGCGCCGATGGCATCCATCAGGTATGCCTGCCCGGATCCGGGCACGAACCCATTGGTCCGTGAGGCCAGGATGACTCCGGCGAACCCCGCAACCAGGGAGCAGAGCAGATAGGCCGAGACCGTGATGCGGTTGATCCGCAGCCCGGAGATCCGCGCCGCGGTGGGCTGCTCGCCGGTGACCGTCACGGTGCGGCCCCAGCGGGTCGCCCCGAGCAGCACGCCGACGACCAGGGCAACGAGCGCGGCGCTGACGATCACCCCGTCCACGTCCAGCAGGTAACCGCGGCCAAGCAGGGCGAACTCGATCGGCACGCGGGGCTTTGACAGGTAGATGGGGGCGCCACCGCCGGTGAGCAGTTGCTGGACGCTGGTGCCAATGAACCAGACGCTCAGCGTGGCCAGGAACGGCGGGATGCGCAGGCCCACGATCAGTGCTGCATTGACGGCGCCGACCAGCAGTCCAAAAAGCAAACCGGCCGCGATGGCGACCCAGGCACGGTAACCGTCGGCGATCAACGCCGCGGACGCAAGCGCGGCCAGGTCCACGGCGACTCCGATGGACAGGTCGATGCCGCCGGCACGGACCACGATGGTCATCCCGATGGCCACCAGCGACAGGATGGCCATCTGGCCCAGCACGCCGGCCAGGTTCCCTGCAGTCAGGAAGACCGGGGACAGCATGCCGAAGCCGAGCAGGATCGCGGCCAGGGCCACCGGGGCAATCAGCCGCGGTGCGATGGCTCCGATCCGGCGCCGCTCCCGGCCGGGAGCGGGCCCGGGGTTGCCCTGCGGCGCCGGCGGGGTGGGCAGCAACGGTGGGGATTGTTGAATGAGGGTCATGATGCGGTGTTCCTTCCTCGGACAACGACGACGGCGAGCACCAGCAGTATCAACAGTCCCTTGGCTGCGCCGACCCACTGGCTGGCAACCCCCAGCAGGGTCAGCCCGTTGGCCAGCCCGGCCACGAAGATTGCGGCGACGACGGTGCCGGGGATGTTGACCACGAGCCGGCGGGAGAAGACGGTGGACATGTAGGCCACCAGGATGATGTCCAGCAGGATCTGCCCGCCGATGCCGGGGACGGCGGCGGATAGCCGCGAGGCCAGCAATACCCCGGCGATGCCGCCCAACACGCCACTGATGACGTAGCTGGAGAAGCGGTAGCGTGCCGGGGACAGCCCGGCGATCGAGGCAGCCGTGGCGTTTTGCCCCACCGCGTAGCTGTTGACGCCCCAGGCGGTCTTGCCCAGCGCCCACCAGGCAAGCAGGGTGCCCGCAACCAGCACCACGACGGCAGCCGGCAGGCCGGCGAAGGTTCCCTGGCGCAGCCACAGGAAGGCTCCCCCATCAAGGGCGACCTTGAGGTTGTCGCTGACCACCAGTTCCAGGGACGTGGCAATGCCCATGGTCGCCAGCGTGGCCAGCAGCGGCCGCAGGCCCAAGATGATGGCAGCTCCATTGACAGCACCCAGCGCCGCGGCAACGGCCAGACCCGTGAGCACGGCGGCCGTGGCTCCGGTGCCTGCCGCGACGGAAACGGCCGTGACGGTCCCGGCAAGCCCGGCGGTGGCCCCGATGGAAAGGTCGATGCCGCCCTCCAGGACGTCGTCGCCACCGGTGACGATCACGATGGCCAAGCCAATGCCGGCGATCCCGAAGACTGCTGCCTGGTTCAGCACCGAGGACACGTTCTCCCACTGCAGGAAGTGCGGCGACCCAAGGGCAAAGAAACCCAGAATGAGGACCACTGCGGCATAACCGGCCCAGGTGATCAGTGCGGGGCGTCTGAGCGGGGCGGCGGCCCCGGCGCCCGGACGGA
Organism: Paeniglutamicibacter sulfureus; assembly: GCF_030512175.1. Classification (GTDB taxonomy): domain Bacteria; phylum Actinomycetota; class Actinomycetes; order Actinomycetales; family Micrococcaceae; genus Paeniglutamicibacter; species Paeniglutamicibacter sulfureus. Next base: position 1,141,949 of record NZ_JAULBL010000001.1, read on the forward strand.
TGGGGTCCAGCGTGGTGACGCTCATGCGTACTGCCTCGCATTCAGGGTTTCGGGGGTGGATTGGACCTGGTCTGGAGCCGAGGCGGCTCCCGAGGCGATCGCCAGAATCCGGTCGGTGGTGACCTCGGGTCCGGAAAGTTCCGCAGCGACCTTTCCGCGGTAAAGGACCAAGGTCCGGTCGGCGATGCCGATGAGTTCCTCCAGGTCCACAGTCACCACCAGCACGGCGGCTCCGGCCTCGACGAGCTCATTGATTTGGGCGTAGATCTGGGCACGGCTGCCGACGTCGACACCGGAGGTGGGCTGGTCAAGCACCAGCACCGAAGCGTCGGCGGCCAGCCACTTGCCCAGCACCGTTTTTTGCTGGTTTCCCCCGGAAAGGTTCCCGGCGATGGCCGAACCGTTGGCTGGGCGAATGTCGAGCTGCTCGATGTATTTCCTTGCAAGCCTGGTCTCCAGCGCGGGGGCAATGAATCCCAGGAGTTTCGAAACGTTGCCCAAGCGCGCCACTGACAGGTTTTCCGCCACGGTGTTTCGCACGAAGATGCCGTCGCGGCGGCGATTCGAGGGCACATAGGCCCCGCCGTTGGCAACGAATCCGGCCACGTCGCGCACCGGTTGACCGCTCAGCTGAACACTCCCGTGGCGCTTGGCGGTGCCGGTGACGGCGTCGGCGACGACATCCACTCCGGAGCCGACCAGCCCGGTGATGGCCAGCACCTCTCCGGGAAGCACCTGGAGGTCAAGCCCCTGCAGGGCGCCGGGAACACTGAGTCCACGGACCTGAAGTGCCGGTATCTTGCTGTCGGGACGGCGTGGGGTCCGCCCGTGGTCGAACTCGACGACCTTGCGACCCACCATCAGCTCGACCACGTCTTCAAGGCTGTCCCCGGCGCGCAGCGACACATTCCCGGCGTTCCCGCCGTTGCGCAGCACGGTGATCTTTTCGGTGATCTCGTTGAGTTCCTGCAGGTAGTGGGAGATGTAGATGATGCCAACTCCGGCGCCCTGAAGGCGGCGCAGGGTGCCGAAGAGCTGGTCGACCTCGCCTGAGGCCAGCGGCGCGGTTGGCTCGTCCAGGATCAGCACCCGCGGTTCGGAAAGCACCGCCCGGGTGATCTGGAGCAGTTGCTGCTGGGCAACAGTGAGCCGTTCCACCAGCAGGGAGGCATCGATGTGCTGGCCGGTGACGCGCAGGATGTCGGAGGCGGCTTTCTGTTCCAGGTTGCCGCGGCGTATCCAGCCGCGGCCGAGGTCCCGGTGCCCGAGGTACAGCTGTTCCGCGACGGAGAGCCTGGGGGCCAGGTGCCGGTCCTGGTGGATCACGTGGATACCCAGCTCCTCGGCGTCGGCCGGCCTGGCGATGGACACGGGGTTGCCGTCCAGCCGGATCTCGCCTGAGTCGGCGGCATAGAGACCGGTGAGGATCTTGATCAGTGTCGACTTGCCGGCCCCGTTCTCGCCAACGAGCCCCAGGATCTGCCCGGAACCGAGCTCGAGGTCGACGTCGGTGAGGACCTGCGCGGAACCGAACGACTTGTTGATTCCGGTCATTTCCAGCAGCGGGACGTTAGATGCCGAGGTCAAGGCGCACCTGATTCACGTTGGACTTGTCGATGAACACCGGGGCCAGGTAGCTGGTGTTGGGGACCTCGTCGGCTCGGTCACCGAGCAAGAGGGCAACGTTGGCAGCCGACTTGGCTGCCATCGCCTTGGTCTGCTGCGCAACGGTTACGGTGTAGGAGCTTTCCGGGTCCGCGATGAGGTCAAGTGCCCCGGGTTCGGCGTCGACGCCGTAGAGCTTGATTTCGTCCCTGCCTGCCGAATCGACGGCCTGGGCCGCACCAATCAGCGGGATGTCCCAGCAGCTCCAGATGGCGTCGATCTCCCCGGCGGGGAGTCTGCGAAGCTGGTCCTGGACCTGCTTCTTGGCATCCTCGATGGTGCCTTCGTATTTGTCCTGAAGCTCGGGCTTCAGGATTTCGATTCCCGGGTAGTCCTCGAGCACCACCTTGAGTTCGCTGTAGCGGATCCGGCACGGGGCCACTCCGGGGAAACCGTTGAAGGCCAGGATCTTGCCCTTGCCCCCGATGTCCTCGGCCAGGGTGCGGGCAACGGTGGAGCCGACCCACCAGTTGTCGCCGGTGACGTTGTTGCTGCTGTACTCGGACTGGAAATCTATGGTGAACAGTGCGATCCCGGCCTCGTCGACCTTCTTCAGGGCGGGACTGAGCGTTTGGGCATCACCGAGGATCACGATGATCGCATCAGGCTGCTGCGTGACGAGGTTTTCCACGTTGCTGACGTGCTTGTCGTCCTTTGCCTCGGCCTGGGTTGCAATCACCGTGCCACCGAGTTCCTCAATTCGGGATTGGAGCTCCTCATAAATAACGCGGCTGTAGTCGTGGACAATGTCCTTCGCGGCGATTCCAACCGTCTTGCCTTCCAGCGAGGGGACGCCGGCGAGGGGGTCGGCTTCTGCAACGGGAGCGCCCGCTGCCCCCGTGCCTGGTTGGTTGGCGACCGGAGCGGCAGTGGCCACTGGTTCCTTCAGCGAGCATCCAGTGACCATCAAGGTCAGCGCGGCTGCCAGGCTCGCGCCCTTAAGAATCGCTCCGCGCAGCGCACGGCCTGACGATGCCGAGTGGGATTTGGTGTTTTCCATGAAACGCATTCCTTCAACAATCTCGGTGGCGAAGAAATCGACAAACAATCCGACCCATGGCCAGCAGGTCCTGGCCGCGGGAGGAATCGCGAGATCTCCATCGGTCCTGGCCGAAGCACTATCCACGGATTGCTCCGTAAACTTGCTGCGGCGTCAACAAGCCAGGTCTCTCGGCCGCTCTGGATGGGTACTCATCGATTCAAACAGCCTGATTCCGCCGAATAAATACGACCGTAATATGTCGGTTGCTTCAGGCCTCATGACGTCGTCTGGCGACTTTCACGTCGTCACACCGGGCCGAATCCCGCCCTTCATCGACCTCGAGATGTCATATGGCGGAAGGAACCGTCACCTTTCGCCTTCAATTTGGAACTAGCCGCCCTCCGCTCCATCCGCTACGGCTTCTCCCGCTGCGGCCGGTGACACATTCACCAGACTCGGCTTCGCAATGCACTTTGTGTCCGGCAGGAATCAAACCGCCCAGGGCTGACGACTGATGCAGTGCGCCTACGGCGCACGATGCCGATGGCAAAAGATGTTGTCGGAATTCATGCTCCGACACTGACAAAAAATCTAGAATTAGGGTACGGATAAAGGACCTGGTGATGAACATGAAAAACAAACGTCCCCGCTCGGCAGGCAATGCAGGCAGTACTTCCAGGATGGGCCCTGCCGCGCTGCACGGTTCGGCGTCAAGCCCCGGACTCCCAAATTTGGCAGGTGCCCAGATCCCGGGCCCGGGTACCAAGCATGTCCTCTACGGCGCGGACGGTACGCTCTCCGACGCGGCTGCCGATCCGTGGGAACTTGAGGGCCATTTGGGTTCCCGCGGCGGGATTCGCTCTTTCCTGGGCAGGATCTTTAGACGCTGAGGTGTCGCAAGGAATCCAATCTGTTGAACTCCACGGAGTAGTACGTCTACCTGAAGCGCAGGCAACCATCATCATGGTTTTCTGCGCTTCAGTTCCCACTCGAAGTCTTAGCGTTGGCCCCGGGCAGCCGGGATCGAGCTCAGGAACCGATCCAACAAGACACCCTGCTTCTGGCCTCGACCACAAGTTACCCGTGCTCGGCCGGTGAGACCCGAACGCGAAGGTTGCCACTATAGGAACGCTCGGAGAACGGTGCAGGCCCGTCTTCGCCATTGAATTCGAGGTCGCGTACGACTCCTTCGACGAGATTCTCCAATGCGCGAAGGGACGCGTGCTGATCGTCGTCGAGCCATGACAGTGAGGGAAATTCCGCAACGGTCGCAACAAATTCCTCGTCTGCAGGCGACCATTCAGCTCAATAGCGGTAATGGGAAATGCGCGGACGAGCGACGGCTTGCATCCTTCGACTCCTTCAAGTTGGCGATCGCTGCTAGCACTTGGGCGACCTGACATGGCTTGGCCGTCCCGCCGCGCCCACACGAAAGGTAACGCAGGCCGTCACAAACCTCCCTTCTTCCAAGCGAACTGGTTTCATATAGCGAGGAACGAGCTTGGAAAGGGCGAATAACCATATGTCCGAGGACTCCACCGAATCATTGGGCGCAATACCCGATCCGGTACTTCGTTCCATCGGCTTCTTGGCATTCTTTGACCGTTTCGCCACCCCGCCCATGCTCGTCGCCCTGGCTACTTTCACTGACCTCTCCTTGGCCCAGGCCGTCCAGCTAGTCGCCGTCTATGCGCTTTTCTATGCCTTCGGACAACCGTTGTGGGGATTTCTCAGCGACCGCTTTGGTCGCCTGACGGTGCTGCGTCTGGCACTCATCGGGGCCGTTCTCGGCGCCGTTGCGAGCACCCTGTTCATTTCATACGTGCCGTTGCTGGTGGCCAGGGCTTTCTCTGGTTTCATGTTCGGCGCCCTGTATCCCACCTTGCTCACGCTGCTGGGTGATACCCGGACGGGGATCGACCGCGCCCGGGGGCTCTCGGACCTGCAGATCTATTCCTCGCTGGGAGCGACCCTGGCCACCTTGGGAGCAGGAGCCGTCGCGACCTTCCTGGATTGGCGGCTGGTCTTTGGAATTCCTGCATTGGGAGCTGCGGCAATCCTGTTTGCGTTGGCCAAGGTTTCGGCTGTTCCGGTGGTTCGTGGCCGCTTCCAGCTTCGCCGCGCCTTTACCGTAGCCGCGGTTGGCGTCTATGTGATTGCCCTGATGGAGGGCATGGTGTTGCTCGGCGCGCTGACCTACATCGTGCCGGCGCTTCAGCACGCCGGCGTGGGGATCGGGGTGGCCGGGCTGTTGGCCACCGGCTACGCCGTGGGGGTGATATTCGGTGCCCGCGCGATGAAGAAATTGGTGCACCGTTTCTCCCGGACCCAGCTGATTTGTGCCGGCGGCTCGGTATTGACGGTGGCTTGCGGGATCTCCATGCTGTGGCCGGTACCTGCGGTGGTCACCGTGACGGCGACCTTGATCGGCGTCGCCAACGCGGTCATGCACTCGTCAATGCAGGGTTGGGCCACCGATGTCGCACCGCAGGCCCGTGCGACGACCGTCTCGTTGTTCGCCGCATCGCTGTTCCTGGGCGGCTCGCTGGGAAACTTCGCCACGGCCACCCTGGCCGAAACGGGCGACTACGCCGCCATCTTCGGCTACGGACTGCTGCTCAGCGCCCTGCTGACAACGGCCGCGACATTCGGCCACACAGCATGGAACCGCCGCCATGCCGAACCCGCCACCCTCGGATAGCAACTCGCAATAGTTTCCGCGCGTCCCGCCCATGAACGTTGACGCCATGGAACCATGGCAAAAACATCGCACGAACATTGCCCGCCCCAGTGTTCACGAATTCGTGGGCGAGTCTTTGCCGGCAGGACCCCTTCCCGGACCACGAACCCCGTTCCCCATTCACCTGCACTTGGAAAGTTGGAGGTGCCGACGAATAAGTCGGCAGGTTTTCCCCCAACCCGGAGGTCCCTCGTGCAGTCGTTCACCCCACCGTCCAAGAAGGCCCATGCCCGTCCCCTTGGCATTGCCGCCGGAACCCTGGCGCTCATGTTCGCCGGATCCGTTCTCTCCCCCGCCGCCAGCGCAGCCCCCGTCAAGGCTGACTGGGACGCAGCTGCCTTCCGCGGCACCGTCGATGTCGTCAAGCCAACCGGCGACGCAGGCCAGGAGGCCATCGATGGAATCGTTTTCGATGACAAGAACAAGAACTCCAAGCAGGACGCCGGCGAACGCGGCGTCAACGGCGTGACCGTGTCGAACGGACGCGACGTCACAAAGACCGATTCGAAGGGCCGCTACGAGCTGCCGGCCTTTGACAACATGACGGTGTTCGTTACGCAGCCGCGCGGCTACCAGGTACCGGTCGACGAAAACAATGTCGCCCAGTTCTCCTACCACCACCTGCCCGCCGGCTCCCCGGAGCTGAAGTTCGGCGGCATCGCCCCGACCGGCGCACTGCCTGAGGCAGTGAACTTCCCGCTGGCCAAGAGCCAGCTGACCCAGTCCCCCGAGCAGCACTGCCTCATCGGTGGCGACATCCAGACCTACAACCAGGACGAGGTCGAATACGCCCGCAACGGCGCTTTCGCCGACCTGGCCCAGCGCACCGACTACGAAGGCTGCGGCGCCCTGTTTATTGGGGACGTGGTCGGCGACGACCTTTCCTTCTACCCGCAGACCCGTGAACTGGCCAGCGTCCTGAATGGCCCGGCCCGCTTCCTGCCCGGCAACCACGACCTGGACTTCGACTCGACCACCAGCGAGCACGCGTTCGACACCTTTAAGGCCAACCTCGGCCCGGAGTACTACTCCTACGACGCCGGCAAGGCCCACGTGGTCGCGCTGAACACCGTCGAGTACCCGACCAAGCAACCCGCCGCGAAGGGCGATTACACCGGCGCCCTGGACGAGCAGCAGCTTCAGTGGCTGCGCAACGACATTGCCCAGGTGCCGATGAACAAGGTCATCGTGCTGGCCGCGCACATCCCGCTGCTTGACTTCGCCGACCAGGGAAGCGCCAAGCACCAGGTCAAGCAGGTAGCCGAGATCTACGAGCTGCTCGAGGGCCGCGAGGTCGTGGCGCTGGGCGGACACACCCACAGCATCGAGAACATGCGCGAAGGCGACAAGCTCGAAGGCTGGAATGACATCTTCGGCATCGACGGACTGCCCTTCACGCACATCACGGCCGGCGCGATCTCCGGCGACTGGTACTCCGGACGCGACACCGAGGGCGGCTACCCGCTCGCCCTGCAGCGCGACGGCGGACGCCCGGGCGTACTGACACTTGACATCAAGAACACCGATGTCGTCGAACGCTTCACCGTCCGCGGCGAAGACGACTCCGTGCAGATGGCCCTGGGGCTGAACACCCCGGCCTACCGCGACTGGTACGCCGCGAACCTTTCCAACAAGGGCAAGGCCCCCGAGTTCGAGAACCCGCTGTCCGTGCCGAAGTCCGACTTGGCCAACAACACCTGGCTGACCACCAACTTCTGGATGGGTTCCACCGGCTCCACCGTCAAGGTGAGCATCGACGGCGCGGCAACCACCGAGGCGACCCGGACCCAGGCGATGGAAGGCGAAGCCCCGCTGGTCGGCGCCGAGTACTCCGACCCGGTGGCCGCTCAGGAGCAGCTGGTCAACGGCGGCAGCCTCGCCGACCGCTCCATGCACCTGTGGCGCCTGGAACTGCCTTCCGGCCTCGCCGTCGGCGAGCACACCGCGGAGGTCACCGCGACCGACGTGCACGGCCGCGAATTCACGCAGACCCTGGCGTTCGAGGTCACCGAGTAACACCCGGTTTCACACATTGAGCGCACTGGCGGTGCGTCGCGGCCTTCGGGCTGCGGCGCACCGCCGCCGTTTTCGGAATCTTCCCTTCGGCGAGTCGCCTCGTCCATGCCACCCGGCGCTCCCCCAATCACTGCTTGCCGTTCACCTGCCGTTGAAACGCTGGACAAGGCCGGTTCCCCGATCGGCCCAAAATCCAATCGCACCGGAAGGCACGTCTTGAAGCCGTTCATCAATCCGTCCAAGAAGCCACCAGTCCGGCCGCTGGCCATCGCGGCAGGTGCCCTGGTCCTGGCCACCGCGGGCACCCTGCTTTCCTCCAGCGCGGGCGCGGCCCCCACCCAGCCCGACTGGGACTCAACTGCCTACCGCGGTGCCGTCGAGGTCGTTGCGCCGACCGGCACCAACAACCAGGAAATGCTCAAAGGGGTCGTCTTTGACGACAAGAACAAGAACTCCCGGCACGACGGCAACGAGCCCGGCCTGAACGGCGTGAGCGTGTCCAACGGACGCGAGATCGCCACAACCGATTCAAACGGCCGCTACGAACTTCCGGCGTTCGACAACATGACGGTGTTCGTCACCCAGCCGCGCGGCTACCAGGTCCCTGTCGACGAGGACAACATCGCCCAGTTCTTCTACAACCACCTGCCCGAAGGCTCCCCGGCCCTGAAGTTCGGCGGCATCGCCCCGACCGGGGCCCTGCCGGACGCGGTCAACTTCCCGCTGGCCCAAAGCACGCTGACCCAGTCGCCCGAGCAGCACTGCGCCATTGGCGCAGACATCCAGACCTACAACCAGAAGGAAGTCGAGTACGCCCGCAACGGCGTATTCGCGGATCTCGCCGCGCGCGAGGACTACGCCGGTTGCGGCGCCCTGTTCATCGGCGACGTGGTGGGCGACGACCTCTCTGTATTCACCCAGACCCGCGAGCTGACCTCCATGCTCAACGGTCCCGCACGTTTCCTGCCCGGCAACCACGACCTGGACTTCGACGCGCTTGACGGGGAACACGAGTTCGACTCCTTCCGCGCCCAGTTCGGGCCGGAGTACTACTCCTACGACTCCGGCATGGCGCACGTCGTGGCGCTGAGCAACATCGAGTACCCGACGAAGGTGCCCGCCAAGAAGAGCAGCTACACCTACGGCCTCGGCGAGCGCCAGCTCGACTGGTTGCGCGCGGACATCGCACAGGTCCCGAAGAACAAGGTCATCGTGTTGGCGGGCCACAGCCCGTTGCTCGAGTTCTACTACAGCGACTCGCACACCGTGAAGCAGCTGAAGGAGATCTACGAGATCCTTGAGGGTCGTGAGGTCGTCTCGCTGGGCGGGCACACGCACATGGCGGAGAACCTGCGCGAGGGTGACTTGATGGCCGGGTGGCGCGACGAGGTCGGCGAGGCGGGTCTGCCGTTCACGCACTTGACCGTTCCCGCGGTCTCGGGCCACTGGTACGGCGGCCGGGTCCTGGACGGAGGCTATCCGACGTCCGTCCAGCGCGACGGCACCCCGCCAGGCGTGCTGACCCTCGACATCAAGAACACGGAAGTCACCGAGCGTTTCACCGTCCGAGGCGGCGATGGGACCCGGCAGATGTCCGTGGGCCTGAACACGCCGAAGTACCGCGCTTGGTACGAGGAGAACATCGACCTGCCGCGCGGTTCCGCTCCCGAGCTGGAGGAACCGCTGTTGGTGTCAAAGGACGATCTTGCCGTCCAGGCCTGGCTGACTGCCAATTTCTGGATGGGCAGCACCGGCTCCTCCGTCGAGGTCAAGGTCGACGGCGGCCGACCCGTCGCGGCCGTACGCACCCAGCAGATGAGTGGAGAGACCCCGCGCATCGGCGCCGAGTATTCCGACCCCGCGGCCATCCAGGAGCAGTTCGTCCACGGCGGCGGACTCGCCGACCGCTCCATGCACCTGTGGCGTCTCGAGCTGCCCGCGGATCTCGCGCTCGGGGAGCACACCGCGGAGTTCACCGCCACCGACATGCACGGCCGTGAATTCACCGAAACCCTGGCCTTCCAAGTCACCGAATAACACCCGGTTTCCCTTATTGAAGGCACCGGCGGTGCGTCGCGGCCTTCGGGCTGCGGCGCACCGCCGTCGTTTTCGCCACTTCTTCCTTGGTGCACCGGGCCGCCGGATGCTGCTTCGACGCTTGATGCAAAGATCCGACCTTAGTTGGCTTACGTATTTGCCAGCATGAATTCGCGGGCTTCGCGAACCTGTTCTTCGGTGGGCGTCAGGCCGGTGTAGAGAACAAACTGCTCCACGGCCTGCAGCGTTGCAACGTCGGCACCGGTCACTACCGGCTTCCCCGCGTTGCGTGCGGCACGGATGAGAGGCGTCTGAACCGGCATGGCAACGACGTCGAACACCACCTGCGAAGCCGTGACCTGTTCCAGCGAGAACGGCATCCGGTCCGCGTCCCCGCCACCGGCCATGCCGATAGGGGTGACGTTGACCAGCAGTTCTGCACCGTCCTCGGCTTCAGCAGCCCACTCGAAGCCATAGGCCCGGGCCAGAATCCGGCCGGCCGATTCATTGCGGGCAACCACCACGACGTCGTCGAACCCCGCGTCCCGCAGTGCTGCCACCACTGCCTTGGCCATTCCCCCGGACCCACGGACCGCAGTTCGCAGCGAAGGGGAAATGTTGCGGGTTTTCAGCAATTCAAGCACTGCCGAATAGTCGGTGTTGTGGGCCGTGAGGACACCGTTGTCATTGACGATGGTATTCACTGAATCGATGGCCGCGGCGGAAGCGGCCACATGGTCGACGAGCGGAATCACCGCTTCCTTGTAGGGCATGGAAACGGCGGCACCACGTATGCCAAGACCGCGGACGCCGGCGATGGCCTGGGCCAAGTCGGTGGGGGCGAACGCCTTGTAGATCCAGTTCAGGCCCAGCTGCCCGTAAAGGTGGTTGTGGAACAGGGTCCCGTTGTTGCTGGGCCGCGCCGCAAGCGAAATGCACAGCTTCATGTCCTTGTTCAATATCGGCATGCTTCAGTCTAATCCGGCGGCCCCGGACCAAAATCGCTGCGCTTACTCGTCGGCCAATGACGTCGCTTGTGCCGCTACTTCACGGGCATCCAGCCCATGCAGTAGTCCAGGTTCGCGATGACGGTGCGCACGGCGGCCTCGCCGTCACCGGCCTCGATCGCGTCCAGCAGGTCTTCGTGGCCCACTGCCATGCAGCCGTCGAAGCCGGCTTCGAGCCGCTGGACCATCTTGGTCCCGTGGAAGACATCCCCGAAGCTTTCGTAGAGTTCGTGCAGCAGAGTATTGCCGGAGGCCTCGGCCACGCGCAGGTGGAATTCCCAATCCGCTGTCGACCAGACCTCGTAGTCGGCGGCCTCCCAGGCCTCGCGCCGTCGGACTAGCAATGCGCGAAGCACGGAAATCACGGTGGGGTCGGCCGAGCCGGCGGCGAGCCGGGCGGCCTGCGTGTCCAGGGCGAAGCGCACCTGGAGCACGTCCTCGTCCGCGTGTTCGCGGTAGACCCGCTGCGCGGTGCCGCTGATTTCACTGGTGGCGCGCACATAGGTCCCGTCTCCGCGCAGGACCTCGAACAGACCGGCGTGTGCGAGCGCCTTGACCGCCTCGCGCAGGGTGCCGCGGGAAACTCCCAGCTCGGCCACGAGTTCGGGTTCGGATGGGATCTTCTCGCCCACGCCCCAGCGCCCCGAAGCGACGGCCTCGCGCAGCCGTGCAACAACCTCGTCGGCCAACGGCGGCCGCAAACCGGGCACGCTCACGCCTGCACCTCCACCGGGACAACCTTTTTCCGGCCGATTCCGCCCAGCCGGTAGCCCAGGACAAACTGCACCAGGGCCACACCGACGAGGATCACCAGGGGAACCGTCCAGGAACCAAGAACACCCTGCAACAGGCCGAGGCCGAACGGGCCGGCGGCGGCGACGAGGTAACCGACTGACTGGGCCAGGGTCGACAGTGCGGTGGTTTCGGCTGCGCTCTCGCCGCTGCGGCTGATCATCAGCATCAACAGCGGGAAAATGCCCAGTCCCAGGCCGGTGAGAACCGCAGGGATCACCGAGAACGCGACGGGGAGCAGCAGCAGGGAAGTGAAGCCGGCGACGGCGCACCCGCAAGTCAGGATGAAGGCGGGGCGCAAGAGCCGCGGCTTCGAGGCCATCCACAACAGGAGCAACACCGTGGGGATGCTGACCGCCTGCACCAGGCCCAGCATGAAGCCCGCCGTGGCGGCATTCGATCCACGCGAAATGAGGATGTGCGGCAACCAGCTCAACAGCGTGTAAACCAGCAGTGACTGGACCGCAAAGACCGAGGTGAACAGCAGGCCCTTGCGTGTTGCCAGCATGGGCCACGGGGAGACGTGGGGTCCGGCGGGTCCGGAAGCGCGGCTTCCCCTGATGGCCAGCGGAAGGAAGACCAGCAGCGCGAGGGCCGCCGGAATTGCCCAGGCAGCAAGGCCGAGCGTCGGCGATCCCAAGACTCCGGCGATCGGCACGCTCAGCGCCGCGGCGCTGGTCGCACCCACCGACATGGTGACGGTGTAGGTGGCGGTCATCGCCGCGGATCTGCTGGCGTGGTGCTCCCGGATGAAGGAGGGCATGGTCACGTTGCAGATGGCCAGGCCGGACATGCCGAGCACGGTGCCGGCCAGCAGCAGCCAGGTGGACTCGAAAGCGCGCACGGCCAGACCCAGGGTCAGCAGCAGCAGGGCGATTCCAATCGCCCGCTCAAGACCCGTGTGCTTGACCAACCAGGCGGTGCCGGCCCCGGCGAAGGCAAAGCAGAGCACCGGGATGGTGGGCAGCAGCGAGGCCACCAGCGTGCCGTATCCGAGCAGGGTTTCCAGGTCGTGATAAAGCGGCGCCGCGGAGGCAATCCCGGCGCGAAGGTTCAGGCCGACCAGGACCACCGCAGCCACGGTCAGGGCCCCGGTGACCCAGCCGTTTCGACGTGCGGGCGCCGGCCCGGCAACCGGAGCACCGACGGCCGCTTCGACCTCGGCCATCTGTCCGGCGACATCCTCCGCGGCCTGCGGTGGGCTGGGTGGTTTCCGGGTCGTCTCTGAGCTCATGGTTAAACATTAGACGTCTGATGTTTGTTGCGGTGAATTTCGTGGCCTTTCCCACGAACCGGCACCCTTTGCCGGGGCTCCGCTAGGCTGGCTTCAGGACCAGGGCACCAATTGGCCACCACGTCCAGAGAGCCCTAAGGAGTCCACCACGCACCGCAGCCCAGCATCGCGCACGGCACTCCCGTGGGTCATCGCCGGCATCGTGGTCGTGGCCTTAAGCCTGCGCGCACCGATCATCGCGCCCACCGCGGTGATCCCCGACATCACGGCCGACACCGGGCTCAGCGCGGTCGGAGCCGGGTTGCTCACCGGGCTGCCGGTGCTGCTCTTCGCGCTCGCCACCCCGCTGGCGACGCGCAGCATCCGTCGCTTCGGCCCGGAGGCAACCATCATCCTGTGCCTGGCCGGCGTGCTGGCCGGGACCGTCATCCGCTCGCTCGGACCGGCCTGGGTGGTGCTGGCCGGAACCATACTGATCGGTGCGGCCATGACCCTGGGGAACATCGCCGTCCCCGTGCTGATCCGTCGGGATGTCCCGTTCAACCGGATCTCCGCCGCCACCGGCGCCTATTCGGCCACCATGAACATCGGTTCCATGGCCACCTTGCTGGGCACCGCGCCGCTGGCGGCCGTTGTTGGTTGGCGCTGGGCGATCGCGGCGTGGGGCATGGTGACCGCTGCAGGACTGGCCTATTGGCTGCTGCGGCAACGGCATGCGCGCAACTCGACATTGGAATCCACGGTAGAGCCGGCCCGCGCACCGGCGGTCCCGGTGGTTTCGGATGGTCCCGGCGCCGCGGCCGCCACAGCTCGCGCAGCCATTGACCGGACCCGCTTCCGCAGGGTCGTAGCCCTGCTGGTTCTCGCCTTTTGCGGACAGTCCGCCGCCTATTACGCCACGACCGCCTGGCTGCCCCTGATGCTTTCGGACACGCGCGGACTTGCGCCGGCCACCTCCGGCGCAACGGCTTCGCTGTTCCAGATCGCCGCGGTCATCGGCGCTTTCGGTGTGCCCCTGTTGGCTGCGCGAACGAAGCTCTGGATCGCGACGGGAGTCATCGCGCTGTTCTGGGTCTCGCTCCCGATCGGCCTGTTGGCGGCCCCGGAGGCGTTCGTGCTCTGGTCCATCATCGGCGGGATCGCCCAGGGCGGCGGGTTCACGGCAATCTTCTCGATCATCCCCCGCGTGGCCCACAACAACGCCGACACTGCCACCGCTTCCGCCCGCATCCAGGCCGGCGGCTATCTCGCCGCCACCTTTGCCCCGCCACTTGCCGGCTGGCTCAACAGCACCACCGGCTCCTGGACCATGCCGCTGTTCCTGGTGCTTGCGGCAACCCTGGCCTTCACCATCGGGTCACTGCTGGCCGCGCGGCTTGCCGAACGGCGCTAGCACCAAAGCGCATGTTGCTCCACCACACCGCGTTCGATCGCTTCCGAGATCATTGCTGACGGGCTTTGAGCCGGAACCCATGCTGCTACCTGCAGGTTCAGGGAATCATTTTAGTTGCCAGGACTAGTTCCCGCCCGCGGCGTTGGATTCCAGTACGACGGCGGTGAAACGACGCTCGAGCTCCACGCCCGAAACCACTTCGCGCTCCACGCGGAAGGACGTTTCCGGAATGTCAAGGACCAAAGCGATCAGGCTGCGGGTGTAGCCGGAGATCTTGCGGGACTTCCTGGTGGCGGTGACTTGATCGATCTCTGGAACCCAGATGTTCCACCAACCGCCTTGTTTTCCGACGACGGCCTGGAATACTCGTGGATCAGGCATATGTTGTTCTACTTTCATGGGTGCGTCTGCCACGCATCCGGCTGGGATTCCGACCCGGTGAGCCGCAATAGACGGTTCACCTCTTGTTTCAATGTTCCTTCATGGATGGCGGTTGGGACAAGGCCGGCGCTGAACCCGCCCCCGTCGCGGCCCCAAGGAATAGGAACCACCGCCGCCATGTTGGCAACGGGTGTGAAGAACATCGGATTCCTGTCATTCGGCCACTGGACCGACCACCCGCAGTCCGGCACGCGCAGTGCGTCGGACTCGCTGCTACAGGCCATCGACCTCGCGGTCGCGGCCGAAGAGCTCGGCGCGGACGGCGCGTACTTCCGCGTCCACCACTTCGCCCAGCAACATGCCTCCCCGTTCCCGCTGCTGGCCGCAATCGGCGCGCGGACCAGCCGCATCGAGATCGGCACCGGCGTGATCGACATGCGCTACGAGAACCCGCTCTACATGGCTGAGGATGCCGGCGCGGCCGACCTCATCTCCGGTGGCCGGTTGCAGCTGGGCATTAGCCGTGGTTCACCCGAGCAGGTCATCGACGGGTGGCGCCACTTCGGCTTCTCCCCTGCAGAGGGCGAGTCTGACTCCGAGATGGGCCGCCGGCACACCGAACGCCTGCTCGAGGTGCTCACGGGCGAGGGCTTCGCAGAACCGAGCCCGAACCCGATGTTCCCGAACCCTCCGGGCCTGCTGCGCGTGGAGCCGCACTCCGAAGGACTGCGCGAGCGCATCTGGTGGGGCTCCGGCTCCAACGCCACGGCCGTCTGGGCGGCAAAGCTCGGCATGAACCTGCAAAGTTCCACGCTCAAGGACGACGAGTCCGGCAAGCCCTTCCATGTCCAGCAGGCCGAGCAGATCGAGCTCTACCGGCAGGCCTGGAAGGAAGCGGGCCACACGCGGGAGCCGCGCGTCTCTGTCAGCCGCAGCATCTTTGCGCTGACTGACGAACGCGACTGGCAGTACTTCGGCCGCGACCGCTACAGCTCCGACCAGGTGGGCAACATCGATGCCAAGACCCGCGCGGTCTTCGGCAAGTCCTACGCCGGGGAACCCGACGAGCTGGCCAAGAAGCTGGCCGAGGACGAGGCGATCGCCGCCTCAGACACCCTGCTGCTCACTGTCCCGAACCAGCTCGGCGTCGAGTACAACGCGCACGTCATCGAATCGATCCTGACGCACGTGGCGCCGTTGCTCGGCTGGCGCTGATCCCATGCCAATCCAAGGCCGTTTCCGTGTTCCCACCCGGGAGCACGGAGACGGCGTTGCCCGCCAAACCGGCATTGCGTGCCAAGGAAACCGCTGGCCCCAAGGTGCGCGGATGGGCATTGTCGATCGCATGGCCAATGGATAGACGCCTTAACCTGCGGACCGACAACAGCGTTCGTTGGCTGTGCGAGCGTGGCCAGGAAAATTCCTAGTCCATTGGAACGGGAATAGGCTTTCGCCGGTAGCCACCAGCCGGCATCCCGAGGATTCGGGGAAACGTTCGACGGAATGACTTGCAATTGCTTCGAATGAAAATTGCTCACCTAGGATGGATTCATGAACGAAGTCTCCCGCAGCCTGGGTGGCCGGCAGAGCCTCGAACGGTTGCGGTTGCTGACCAAAGTAGCTCATAGGCACCACGGGCAGAGCATGCGTCAACCGGCGATCGCTTCGACGCCTGGCAAGTCCCAGTCCAGTGTGTCCAGGTCGCTCAAGGAGGCGGCGGACGTCGCTCCGTTCCCCGCGTCCTCGGTATCGGCGACGGCTCCCGGAAGCTTATGGCGATATCCGGGGCCGTGAGTAACGGCTGGATCAACGTCCTGATCGCGGATCTCGCGACGGCCCGCGCGCGGCTCGACGAAGTTGTCCCTGACTGAGAACACCTAGCATTTTTCGAATCCCAAAATCTGACACAGGAGAACCATGAGCAAGCAGCTGCACGTCGCATTCATCAAGGCCGGCTGGCATTCCGACATAGTGGACCAGAGCCTGATCGGATTCAAGCAGGACATGGAAACATCGGGCCAGTCCCACACGATCCATGTCGTTACCGTGCCCGGAGCCTTCGAAATGCCGCTGCAGGCCAAGCGTCTGGCTGATTCGGGCAAGTACGACGCCGTTGTCGCGGCGGCGCTCGTTGTCGATGGCGGAATCTACCGGCATGATTTCGTCGCCCAGGCAGTGGTCGAAGGCCTCATGCGCGTGCAGCTTGACACGAACGTGCCGACATTCTCCGTGAGTCTGACACCGCACCATTTCCACTCCACACCCGACCACGAAAAGTTCTACTTCGAGCATTTCTTGAAAAAAGGCGGCGAAGCCGCTCGCGCAGTACGTGCCGTCGCAGAACTCGCAGTCTAGTATTGGCGGCCCGAATCTCTTCGATATCAAGATAGGCTCGGACGCTTTACGTAGAACGATAAAGCAAATCGCTTAAGGTCCGGCCCCGCCGTCGTCACTCAGGGCGTCTGCGCCAGCGCATTTACTTGGGCTCCGAATGCAACGCGACCGCCGTCTGGGCCGCGAAATTGGGCGTGAACTCGCAAAGCTCCACGTTCATAGGACGACGAGTCCGGCAAGCCCTACGCCGGGGAACCCGACGAGTTGGCTGGCGCTGATCCCGCGGGCACGGCCAGCCCCCTTGCCGCCCGGTTCCCGCCGTCGATCCCGGTCCTCGGCGGGAGCCGGCACGCCTGCGCGCTGGGGGTGGCGCCGCCGCATTTCCCGATTCGACACACTCTCCCAGGGCATCGATATGTCCTAGCCAGATGGCCATTGCTGTTGCACAATCAGGCATGCACACAATTACGGACGAGCACCAGGGCCGGGACACATTGCGCTATGTGAGGCTGATGCTGCTGGTCATTCCGCTACTGCTGCTGGTCGCCATCGTCGTCTACGGAATCTTGACCGGTACGATCGAGGATTCCATCAGTTCCTACTACCTCGGCCCCGCCAGGGACCTGTTCGTGGCGATGCTGGTGGCCATCGGCGTGCTGTTGGTGGTCTACAAGGGTCCCCCGCTGGAGGACTACGCGCTGAACCTCGCCGGCTTCTACGCGATGTTCGTTGCCCTCGTTCCCACCAAGCTGGGCGAGACGCTCGCGAACCTCGATGCCGCCGCAGCGCAAAAGCTGGTCCATTCCATCCAGGTCTCCGTGCTGGCCCTGCTTGTCGTGGCCACGGCCTTCGTCTGGCTCGATTTCAAGACCATGAACTGGGCTCCCCGGGCCTTGCTGCAGAGCACGTGGACCCGCGTGCTGACCGTTGCAAGCTCCGTGCTGCTGGTCGGGTTCCTGGTGCTGCTGGTGTGGCGGACGATCGAGGGCACGGAGTTTGCCGGCGTCCATGTGGCGGCCGCGCTGCTGCTTATCAGCAGCATGGGCATCGCGATCGCCAGCCATCTGGGCAGTGGCCGGCTCAGCGCCACCGACACCAGCGGCGGGCGGGCACCCCACTACGCCGGGCTGTTGGTCCTGATGCTTTTGGGCGTCGTTGCGTGGCTGGTCCTGACGGCCATCGGGGTCAAGCAGGCCCTCTTCCTGGTCGAATGGTACGAAATCGCGCTCTTTGTCTACTTCTGGTATCTCGAGACCAAACGGACCTGGAACCCGGAGACTGCGCTTCGCACCGGCCGCGGGCGGCACACGGCGACATGACGTCGGGGCCGCCTCCCCAAGGGAAGCGGCCCCGACGTCGTACCGGATTCCGGGGCGCCAGTTGGCACCGTATTGTTGCTGCGCGGAGTTACTTCGCGGCCGGTTCCTTCAGCTCCGCCTCGTCGACGACGACGCCGGCGTTGAACGACGCGGCGAGCATGCGCTCCTGGGCGACCTTGGCTCCGTGCATGGCACGCAGCTCGGCGTGCTGCGGCTTGCTGCGCAGGATCGCGTAGCCGATGCCCAGTGCCACGAACCAGATCGGGG
Organism: Paeniglutamicibacter sulfureus; assembly: GCF_030512175.1. GTDB lineage: Bacteria > Actinomycetota > Actinomycetes > Actinomycetales > Micrococcaceae > Paeniglutamicibacter > Paeniglutamicibacter sulfureus. The sequence goes on from NZ_JAULBL010000001.1 coordinate 1,160,116, forward strand.
TGAAGAGCAGTGCGGCCATGGTGTCGGCCTGGGTGGTCAGCGCCCAGAGGATGAAACCGAAGAAGGCCAGGACCACGTAGGGCATGAAGGTTCCGCCGGGCATCTTGAACTTGCTGGCCGCGTGCAGCTGCGGGCGGCGCTTGCGGTAGACCAGGTAGCTGATCAGGATGATCGACCAGACGAACATGAAGCACAGTGCCGAAATGGTGGTGACCAGTGTGAAGGCCTCGGCCACGCCGCCCTCGGCGTAGAGCAGTGCCACGCCGGCGAGCAGGAACATGCAGGAGAATAGCAGTGCATTGCGCGGGACCTTGGTCCTCGAGAGCTTGGCGAAGCCCTTGGGCGCGTCGCCTTCCTCTGCCAGGCCGTGGATCATGCGGGAGGTCGAGTAGATCCCGGAGTTCGCGCTGGAGGTGGCCGAGGTCAGCACCACGAAGTTGATGATGCCGGCGGCACCCACCAGGCCGGCCATCGCGAACATGCCCACAAACGGGGATTCCTCGGCGCTGAACAGCTTCCATGGCTGGACGGCCATGAGAATAACCAGCGCACCAACGTAGAAGAAGAGGATGCGGACCGGGATGGAATTGATCGCCTTGGGCAGGGTCTTTTCCGGGTCCTTGGTCTCGGCGGCGGTGGTGCCCACCAGCTCGATGCCGACGAACGCGAACACTGCGATCTGGAAGCCGGCGACGAAGCCCATGAAGCCGGTCGGGAACATCCCGCCGTCGTTCCAGAGGTTTGCGAAGGAGGCGGTGGCGCCGTTGTTCTCGAAGCCGGTGATGATCATGACCAGGCCGACAACGATCAATGCGCCGATGGCGACGATCTTGACCAGGGCGAACCAGAACTCGGTCTCGCCGAAGTTCTTCACGCTTGGCAGGTTCAAGGCCACCAGCAGCAGGATGCAGACCACGGCCGGAATCCAGAGCGGCAGGTCCTTCCACCAGTACGCCACGTAGTGGGAAATCGCCACGACGTCGGCGATGCCTGTGACCACCCAGCAGAACCAGTAGGTCCAGCCCGTGAAGAATGCCGCCCAGGGGCCCAGGATGTCCCCGGCGAAGTCGGAGAAGTTCTTGTAATTGGTGTTGCTCAGCAGCAGTTCGCCCATCGCACGCATCACGAAGAAGAGCATGAAGCCGATAATCATGTACACAAAGATCACGGAGGGGCCGGCGACCGCAATGGTCTTGCCGGAGCCCATGAACAGGCCGGTGCCGATGGCACCGCCGATCGCGATTAGCTGGATGTGGCGGTTGGAGAGCCCGCGCTCGAGGTGGGGCTCGGAACTGTTGTTGCTCATGCTGTTGCCTTCCAAGTGGATGGTGGTGCTTCGGTGACGCGCCATGGTGATTCCCTAGTGCCCGTCGCCGAGTGGGGCCAAGTCTTCGGTCGCGTGTGTCGCGTCGTTCTCCGCGGCGCTCATTCCCAGGCCGTTGCGCTTGCAGGAGAGCACATCGTCGCGGGCGGCAAACTCCTGATCCCGCAAGACAGGATCGAGAAGCTGGCCGGAAGGCGCGTCAAGGGGCAACCGGGCAGTGGCGTGGGTGGCGAGCGTCATGGGGGAACTCCCGAATCGTGCACGGACGGTGCCGTGCTGTTCTTGGTTCCTCCCCAATCTGTTTACTGACCTGAGAGTTTCCATCCCTGCCCGCAATGGGTGAGGGACTTGCTCCTTCGGTGAGCACGAAACTTCGTCGTGCTGCTTTCCAGATTCGCCTCTTCGTGGCGGTACGGGGGCCTGAGAGTTTCCTGGGGAGGAATTGCTCCTACGGCGCCCGCCCATGGTTTGGGCGGGACTCTCCCGCCACGTGCCGACGGCGATTTTCTTGTGACTACTGTCACAATCTACGCGAAAGTTTTCCTGTGGAGCAAACCGCAGAACGTTTCATTACAGCGCAGGGTCGAAAAATGTCATTCTGACGTGGAGCGGATCCTCCAACGGGGACTCGTCATATTCGCGGGCGAGGCAGTGGGTGCGGCCCTCGAGGGACTCCTTGATGGCTGCGTCCTGTGCAACGGCGGGTTCGGGTGCTGCGGGGGGCTTGGTCTGCGTCATGGGTGCCACGCTAGCAACCCGGATTGCCCAGCGGTTTTCGTCGCTGTTTCCACCCTGTAACGGTCATCCAGTACGTGTTTCGCGCGGGTTTCACACGACGACTGCCATCGAGAAGTCCAGTTTCACGTGGTCGGACGCAAGAGGGTCAGCTGCGGTTGACGCCAGCTCCGTCCCCTCCGGCCGGCGGCCGGAACCTTGTGTTGCCTGCCTGCCGCATCCGAAACGCCATCGTGGCCTTGCCTGCTCAGCTGCCCAGGGCAGCGCCCACGTCCCCCAGGAGGTCATCGGCCGTTTCCAGCCCGATGGCCGCACACCCCTCCGGCCCCATGGCGCGATGGGCGGTGGTCGCCGGATGGGCGATTAGGGACTTGTCAATGCTGCTGATCTCATCAAGTCGGGATTTCTATGCTTCGTCTCCGACGGCCCAGGTGATCTACTGGGGCGATCTGGACAGCCACGGATTCGCGATCCTGAACCGGCTGCGCTCCCATGGCGTCACAGCCCGCAGCGTCCTGATGGACATCCAAACCCTTGACGCCTATGCGGACCTGTGTGTAATGGAACCCGTCCCGTCCACCGCCCGGCTGGTCTACCTCACCGCCGCCGAGCTCGAAACGCTCCAGGTCCTCGCCGAACGGGGCAACACCCGGCTGGAACAGGAAAGGATTCCGTGGGAGCGCGCCGTGGCAACACTCTCGCGTGCTGCCGGATCCGCCGAACGAACGGTGGCAGGGCCTGGGAACACGCCCGAAACTCAGCTGTTGGAGTAAAGGACCCGTAGCGCTTCGTGCAGTCCGTGTCGGCGCTCGAGCGGATCCGACCCCGCGGTGCGCAGCGGCTCGGCTTCCTCCAGCGCGTCCCAAAAACCCTCGGTGGGCATGGAGGGCGGAGGCACGATGAACCAGCAATGGGCCAGCGGGTCGGGCGGGCAGTTGAGACCGGCTTCGTTCAGGAAAACGGAGATCGGGTTGCCGGCGGAACCCGCAGTCGGATCAAGCCGGTCTTCGCGCGGCAGGCGGTAGATGACGTGCGGCACGCCGAGCTCCAGTATTCCTGCGACGGCGAGGAAGCCAAAGCCGCTGCGGGGCACCTCCACCGCACCGGGCGGCGGGTCGGCCACGGGGACGGAGTCCCAGTCGATGGTTGGCATCTTTCCTCCTTGTTCGGCGAACGGGGAAATGGCGCCCGCGAAGCCAGACTAGTCGACGCCGGTGGGCCTCGGTAGGGGGCGTCGAGGCGACCATGGCCATTCGTTCGAGGGTGAACGGCCAGAGGGCCAAGGATGGCTCAGATCCGTCCGGCCACGACCCCGGCGAGCTCGAGCCAGGCACGCTCGCGGTTCTCCCGCAGCAGCTTCGCCTGCTCCGGCGAGGTCTCCAGGAGGACGCGGGCCAGGCGACTGCGCCTCAGGGCGGCGTGGGCAGCTGCCCGTGTTGTCCGCTTTCGGGCCACGTGGCGCGCCTTGTCGGGGTTGACGATGGCTGGATGGTCGGTGAATATCTCGGTTGAAATGCTCATGCATCAAGCCTGCAGCCAGGGAGGCCGCACAGCCACCATTCGGCTATTTCCGAATCCTTACGCCGACCCCGTTGCCGGCCTAGACTGTCTTGCATGCGGATCAGCTTGACCTCGGAGGACCTGACCCGGGTGCGATTCACCGTCTCGCCCCTGTGGGAAACGGTCACCAGCGTCCGCGCCCTCCAGTTGGGCACCCGGATGCACCGCCCGTGGATCACCGATGCCACCACGCGCATACTCGCCTCCGGTGACCCGCGGAAACAGGACCACTTGCGGCTGCTGACCACCTTGATCCGCCCCACCGGGTATATCGCCGATTCACTGACCCCCACTCCCCTCCGGCAGGACACCTTCGAGGCGGGGCTCGCCGCGGTCGGCGCCGTCCCGCCGGAATTGTGGGTTCGCGACCTCGACTACCTGTTCTCCACAGGGCTGGAGGGGAGCCGGGTGAGGGAGGTGCAGGCAATCCTCGAGGACCCGGAATCCGGGATACCGCGCGTGGTTTCTGCCCTGCGCTGGTACTGGCAAACCGCGGTCGAACCGTTTTGGCCGCGGCTGCGGGCCATGCTTCTGGCCGACCTGGACTACCGGCTGGCCTTGCTGGCCGAACACGGCATCCACCAGGTCTTCAACACCCTGCACCCCAACGTCCGGCTGACCGGGGACGGCATTGAGGTCACCGCCCATTGCGACGGTTCGCACCATGCGGCCCCGGGCAACGGGCTGATCCTTGTTCCCAGCGCCTTCGTCTGGCCACGCACCCTGGTCCTGGACGTGGATCCGTTTGTCCCCACGCTGACCTATGCCCCGCGCGGAGTCGGCCGGCTGTGGGAAAACACCCGGGAGGTCAAGGACTCCCCGGTGGCCCAGCTGCTCGGGCACACCCGGGCGCAGATCCTGGCCCAGCTCGACTTGCCCATGACCACCACGCAATTGGCCTGCGCCCTGGAGCTGGCGGCGGGAACCGTCAACGGGCATCTGAAGGTGATGGCGGCCTCGGGCCTGACTGACACCATCCGCGCGGGCCGCGAGGTCTACTACCGGCGTGCCGACCTGGGCGAGGACCTGCTGGCCCGCGCTTAACCCCGCGACAGCCCGCGTTATTGTCCCCGCTCTTGGGTAGGGTCGGGGCATGATTGATTTCAACAATGCCTCCGTGTTCAAGCTCAGCCCGTGCAACCCGGATGACGTGGCGGGGGAAGTCACGCCCCTCTTTGTCCAGGGCGAGGAGCTGCTCGCCGCGTTCAAGGGCGCGCGCGACTACGTGGTCTTCACCAACAAGCGGCTCATCGCGGTGAACATCCAGGGCCTGACGGGCAAGAAGCGCGATTACACGTCATTGCCGTATTCCAAGATCCAGGCATTCTCCGTGGAGACCGCAGGCACCTTCGACCTCGATGCCGAGCTGGACCTGTGGTTCAGCTCCCTGGGCAAGGTCCGCCTTGAATTCAAGGGCAAGGTCGATGTGCGTGCGCTCTCGCAACTCATCGGATCCTACGTCCTGTAGCGCCGCACGTCCCGACCGAACGCGGCCGGTCATGCATCCTCAGAGGGATTGGCGCCGGATGAGCCGCGTGCCGGTCTTGACCAGCATCAGGACCAGCAACAGGATTCCCACGTAGCCGTTGATGACATAGACGATGTTGACCATCTGGGAGAACGGCAGGACCAGGCCAATGACGGTCCCGGCGACGGCCAGCGCGATGGTCAGGTACTTGAATCGGGGCGTCTTGTCGGCGAAGAAACGCGAGGAGACGGTCCACAGCAGCGGCACCGCCGTCGTGTAGATGCCCGCAAGGATCATCACGGAGATCCCGGCGGCAAGCACCGGGCTCACGTCGCTGGCCAGCACGAGCATCGGGATCTCGGTCCCGCCGACCTTGGCGATGTTGGCGAGGAGTCCGAGCCCGACGACGATGCAAGCCACCGAGAAGGCGATCGATCCCGCCAGCGCGCCGGAGGAAGCCTCCTTGCGGCTGCGGGCGGTCTTGCCAAGCGCCGTCAGGAAGGCGGCGAGCCACAGCATGCAGAAGCCGACGTAGGACAGGCCCGCCATGAACCAGTTCGTGGAGGCCTGCGTCAGCTCCATCCCGGCCAGCAGTGCATTGCCCTCGGCGATCCCGCCCGGGTTCCGGAGGATCCCCAACAGCCCCAGTGCGATCGCAACCACGACGATCAGCGGGCCGATCTTGCCGATGACGTCGACCAGCGACTTGAGCCCGAACCAGACGCTGATGCCGACGACCACCGCCAGTCCGATGCCGCCGGCGTAGCGCGAGAGCCCGTAGTGCTCCTCGAAGACGGCCCCCGCTCCGGCGACCATCACCGTGAAGCTCAGGAAGACGAACAGGATGGAGAAGAAGTCAAAGAATGTCCCCAGGTGCTTGCCGCAGTAGTAGTGGAAGATCATCGAGGGCCGCTCGAATTTCTTCGCCTGGCCGACCACGAAGAATTCGACGGCAACATATGTCATGAGCACCAGGACCAACAGCCCGGTGCCGAAGACCCCCCAGTAACCGTAGGACGTGAAGTACTGCAGGATTTCCTGGCCGGTGGCGAAACCGGAACCAATGAGGAACGCGATGATTGCACCGGCGTAGGTGAGAACGCGCAGGACGCTCACCTTCTCGACAGTGTCCAAGTGCGCCCTGGTGAATGCCTTCTGTGCCATACCTTGTACTTCTCCCGAAAGTAACCGACGCCGGTGCACGCACGTCAACTCCTGATATATCAATACCCCACGAACGATATGTTTGATATGTGATCCAGTCAACAACTTTTTGAAAGATGACGCGGGTCACAGGGTCGCGGCGGAGCCTTCCCGGAAACGGGGAGCACCGCGGAGCACGAGAATCGTCGGATTCTCAGGTAGGCGGCCCCCGCGAACCGCCCGCTGGCCAAGTAGGCGACCGCGGCTGGCTCCGGGCGCACGCCCGGCGCGAGCGCGGCTTCCTCGATCCCGGCCACACGCATGCTGTTTTGGCAGGCGCAGACCTCGATGCCCCCTTCGGCCGCCAGCGGGGCAACATCCGAGTTCAGGTGCGGGACGGCGGACAGCTGGGCGACGCAGGGACCCCGGACGACGACCTCGATGGCCGTGTCCGGCAATTTGGTGCGCGCCTTGCATGCAATCCGGGCGGCGGCTAGGTCTTGGAATAACCTTGTCCCGGGTCCGGCGAAGTGCAGCAACAGTCTTTGGATCGCGGGCGGACATCTTCGTGTTTGGTGGCGGATGCCCCAGCCTGTCGACTGCCGGCCCGCCGGCGCCGCGCTACCAGGCGTCGCGCGGGCTCAGCCGGGCCGCCGCCATCGAGGCACCCAGGATGATGGTGCGCATGAAGCGCTCCGCGGCCTCGATGAGCAGGCGTTCCCCGTCCTCCACCGCTTCCTCCAAGGTCATCGGGATCGGGACAATCGAGGCGATGGCATCGATCCCGATGTCGTGCACGTCGCGGCAGCCCTTGCCCAGCGTCCCGGCCAGCGCCACCACGGGCACCCCGTGCAGGGACGCGCGGCGCGCGACCTCCGCGGGAACCTTGCCCCGGGGAGTCTGGAAGTCGATGGCGCCTTCGGCGGTGATGACCAAGTCGGCCCCGCGCAGCAGCCCGTCCAGGTCGATCCCGGCCAGTCCGGAGTCCAGGATCGCCTCGAAGCGCGGCATCAGCACCGCCCCGACGGCGGCCAAGCCGGCACCGAGCCCGCCGGAGGCGCCGGTTCCCGGCGCGTTCGCGAAATCGGTGGCCCGGGCAGAGTCCAGCGAATCGCGGCGCAACACCGCGGCCCAGTGTTCGAACCCGGCAGACATGGCCTCGACCTGTTCCGGGGTGGCGCCCTTTTGCGGGCCGAAGACGCGGGCCACGCCGCGCGGACCGGTGAGCACGTTGTGCTGGTTCAGGGCAAGGGTGATTTCCACGGTGCCCGCGGCGATGGCCGGGTGCAGAGAGGCCATGTCGATCCTGTCGACGCGCGCCAGGTGGTTGCCGCCGGCCGGGACCTCGCGCCCGGCGGCGTCCAGGATCCGCGCGCCGAGTGCCGCCAGCGCGCCCATGCCGCCATCGGAGGTCCCGGAATCGCCGCACCCGACGAGCACCTTCTGCGCACCGGCGTCGATGGCAGCGACGATGAGCTCGCCGACCCCGTGGCTCGTGGTGGTTCCGGGATCCCGCTGGTCCCGCGGAACCAGTCGAAGCCCTGCCGCGGCGGCCATTTCGACCACTGCGGTGCCGGTGGCCTCGCCGCCGAGCATGGCGTAGTGGGAGTCGACCGGTTCCCCGACGGGGCCGGTGACCCGGGCAGGGACCAGCCGGCCGCCGGTGGCGCAGGCGAGCGTCTCGGCGGTGCCTTCCCCTCCGTCCGCAATCGGAACGGCCTTGACCACCGCGCCGGGCAGGGCCCGGCGGACACCGGCGCCGATGGCCTGGGCGACGGCTGCGGCATCGAGGGATTCCTTGAATCCGGAGGGGGCAACCAGGATGCGGCGGGGCAGGGCGTTGGACATGATGATGGTTCCTTAACTGTTGGGGAAGGTATTGGGGGGTGGATGTGTGGCTAGAGGAAGAGCGGCATGCCCATCGCGGGCCAGATACAGAGCGCGAAGACCAGCACCAGGGCGACCATGACCGGGGCCAGCACTGCGCTGAGCCGCAGCAGGTCCGCAGGCTTGTAGGTCTCCACGCCCTCGATGTCGGAGAAGAGGTTGACGGGTTTCGCGCTGCTGGTCAGCGTGTGGCAGAAGCCGGCCGCGGCGGTGGATGCGAAGGCGATCGCCACGGCGTTCACGCCAAGGCCGGGGGCCAGTGAGACGACCAGCGGGATCAGCACCGCCGAGCGGGCCGAGCGCGACTGGATGACCAGGTGCGCGGCTGCGGACATGACGACCACCAGCACGGTGAACACCCACGGGGCCGCGGCTCCCAGCCCGTCGACCGGGCCCAGCACGCTGAGCGCCAGCCATTGCGCGGCACCGGTCCCGACCAGGGCGGTGCCCAGGGTCAGGGTGGCGGCCATGAAGATGAGCATCGACCACGGCACCGCTTTCAGTGCCTTGGTCAGGCCGACGGAGCCGAAGCCCGGGCTGGCCACGAGCAGGGAGCCGAGCAGTGCGACGATGGCGGGGTGCAGGTGGTGCAGCGGTTCGGTGCACCAGAGCACCACCACCGCGCAGATCAGCAGGGCTGCCCTTGACTGGCCGACGGCCAGCGGCCCGGTCAGCGGCACCGGGGAGTGTTCCTGCAGCTGCTCGATGCCAACCGCCAGCGGCAGGCGCCGGTCCCCGGGCCGGGTGAAGAGCCACAGCACCAACTCGGCGCACAGGTGCGAGGAGACGAAGGCCAGCGGCAGGCCGTAGAGCAACCACCCGGCGAAGGAGAAGCCCTCGTATCCGGAGGCGGTGAGGATCTGGCTGGTGATCAGGTGAGCCCCGGCACCCAGGTAGGAGGCCACAGCGGAGAGCAGGATGACCGAAGGGAAGACCAGCGACAGCGCCAGCACCACCCGACGGCGCTCCTGCAGGGCCCGGGCCAGCGCAATGAACACCGGGATGGCCAGGGCCGCCCGGCCGGAGGTTGAAGGCACCGCAAACGCGGTGGCGACCAACACCCCGGTCGTCAGATGCACCAGTTGGCGGGGGCTGCGGGCACCTGCGACGATATAGGCCGCTGCCCGGGTGGCCAGGCCCGTGGCGGTGATCCCGGCCGCGATCACGAACGCAGCCAGCAGCAGCCAGATGGTGTCCTCGCCCAGCGAGGAGAAAAGCTGGTCTTCGGGCAGGACTCCCATCAACACCAGCACCAGTGCGGCGCCGAGGGCCACGTAGGTGTCACCGACCGGCGAGAAGATCCACAGCCAGATGGCGACGGCGAAGACCGCGAGCGTCAGCGCGCCCTGGGCCGACAGCGCCGTCGGGGTCCCGGCAGCCTGGCCGAAGGTGCTTGTGGCACACCAGATCAGGAACGCCGCGAGCAGCGCCGCGGCGAGAAGGGCCGCGATGCGCCGGCGGTTGTCGCGTGGGCGCTTGGGACGGGGTGCCGGGGAAAGTACCGCCGGCGCCGGCGCCGGCGTTGCATAGCGGAAACGGGCGGGGGTGCCGGTGGCGGTGTCGGTGGTGTTCACGATTCCTCCCCGAGGGTGGTGGCGAGCCTGTCTGCGAACGCGTCGTCCTGGCGGCTGGCGGGTGCCAGTGCCTCGAGCGGCACCGAGAGCCCGAAACGGGTTCCGGAACCGTCCCCGGATTCGACCCAGGCGGTGCCCTGGTGTGCCTCGGCAACCGCCTTGACCACGGCAAGGCCCAGGCCCATTCCGGGGTCGCTGCCCTCTGCGCTGCGGTAGCTTTCAAGCAGCGCCCGGGCACGCTCTGGATCCAGCGGCGGGCCCGGATTGGCCACCCAGAAGCTGGCGGCGCCGTCGGCGACAGAGGAACCGATGCGGATGGTGTCGCCCGTTTTGGTGTGGGCAACGGCGTTCTCGATGAGTTGGCGCACCGCATCGGCGATGCGGTTCCGGTCCAGCCACGCGTCGGCGTTGCCGGTCGCCTCGATGCGGAAGTACCGTTCGGGGTGGGTGCCGGGCAGGGATGCCTCGGCGGCGACATCGGCCGTCACCTCGCCAACCGAGACGCGGGCGGGCTTCACAAAGCCCGGGTTCCCGCTTTGGGCCAGCACATCGAGGTCCGCGAGCGTGCGTCCCATCCGGGCGATCAGCCTCTGGGCACCGCAGGCGATGCGGGCGCGTTCGGCACGCGGCAGGTCCTCGTCGACCAGTTCGTGCAGGGCCGCGGCGACCCGGCGTTGGGGTTCGTTGAGGTGCTCGCGGGCCTCGGCGATGAAGTGGCGCTGCGCCAGGTGGGAGGCCTCGACCCGGTCAAGCATCGCGTTGAGCGTCTCGGCCAGCTGGGCCAGGTCGTCCCTGCCCTCCACCGGGATGCGTGCCGAGAGGTCGTGGGCGGTGATGGACTCGGCGGTTTCCCGCACGGTCCGGATCGGGCGCGTGATCTGCCGGGCCACCAGCCAGGCGATCCCGGCGGTCAGCGCCAGTCCTCCCGCCGCCACGCCGAAGAGCATGACCGCCTGCCGGTTGGCCTCCTCCTGCGCGGCCCCGGTGAACTGCGCGACCACCAGATGCGCCTGCCTTTCCGGCGGCGTGCCTGCGGGTTCACCGGCGGCGACGGCCTCGGCCTTGCCCCAGCGCACCGTTCCGTGGGCACTCTCATAGACGCCGGCGGTCTTGGGGTCGCGGAGGATCCGTTCGACCAAGGCGGCGTCGCCCACCAAAATGCTGCCGTCATCGTCGGCCACGCCCCGCGCGGCCAGCACTGTCCCGCCGGCCACGCCGACGATCTCCTCGCCGGCCAGCGGCTGCTGCCGGGCGAGATAGCGCTCCATCAGTGCGCCCATCGAGGTGAAGGGCAGGGCCGTCCTGGGGTCACGTCCCTCGGCGGCGAAGGTGCGGAACTCCTCGATTTCCTGCACGACGCCCACGTTGGCGGCCTCAGCGACCTGTCCGGACATGACGGAGCGCATCGTCACTGTCACAGCGAGCAGTGCCAGGGCGGTGGTCAGCACGATCCAGCCCACTATGCGCCAGCGCGCCGACACGGCCGAGCCCTGGCGCTCATGGGTTTCAGTCCTGGTCATGGTCGCGCTCCTGGGAAGGGGCCTGGGCCGACGGTCCCGACGGAGAGGCAAGCTCAACCACGATAGGGTGCTGGTGCGGCAACGGCGGGTTGGCGGTATTGGCCAGTATTTGGCTGGCGGTCGCCAGTCCGGCCGGAATGGCCAAGACGACGAGCAGGAGAAGTATGCGGCGAATCATGTTCCCAACACTAGAAATGCCTTGTGAGAGGACAATGATGGGTCAGTGAGAGGCAAATGAGAGCCGTGCGGGAGCTTTCGTGGGGACGACCGGCAACCCGAACGCGTCCAGGGCCACGCTAGTCGGGGCGAGCGCCATTCACAGACAACGCACAGGCCGGTGCAGGCATCGATTCGCGTGGCCTCGTCGTTGAACCCAATAGCGAACCCAGCAAATCAACCGACGGAGACTATTGCTTTTGACGCCCGCAGCCTCGACCACGGCTACCGCCATGCTTCCGGATCCGCGGCATGACGATATCCCATCGGTCGTGCCGTCGCGCGCCCGGACCGTCGTGTTGCTCGGCATCGATGGAGCAGGCAAGACCACCGTCGGGACAACGCTGGTGGCCGAACTCCGGGAAGCGGGAACGCCGGCCCAACTCCTGCGCAATCCGGCCGGACGCCGTTGGATGTCGCGTGTGGCAGAACGATTCGGAACCGCTTTGACTCCGGTTTGGGCTAACCGGCTGGAATCTGTCGTGCGCCTTGTCAACGTTCTGCTCGCCCACGCGCGAGCATCGGGCTTCGCCGGCACCACCGTGATGGATCGGCACGTGGCGTGCCAGCTGGTCCTGCGTTCAGTCCGCGGACTGCCCCAGGGGGTGCTGTTGCCATGGCTGCTTTCCCGCCTGCCGCAGCCGGACGCGATGATCCTGATTGATGTTCCCGCCGGAATTGCCCACGCCCGCATCGTTGCGCGCGGGGAGGATAGCGAAACACTTTCCTACTTGCAGTCGGCGCGAGAGGCATACCTGGAGATTGCGTTGGCCAGAGGCTGGCACATCATCGACGGTTCCGGCACTCCGCAGCAGGTAGCCGCCACAACGCGACGGGCCGCGACAAGCAACGGTTGACCACGGCGCTCGGCACCATCTGTGCCACGGTTCCCGGACGGCTGAGCGGCACGGCCCTTTGCTCCTGACGTAGTGCGATCCTTCGGCGTGCACTTCCACAGATCGCCGATTCTTGTCGACCCTCAAATATCCCTTCCTTCTTCTACGGTTGCCGCCGATGAGGAGGCCACTTTCGCTTTTGTTGCTGGAATACATGTGTGGACGGCCACAAATTTAGCTTTCGCGAAGAAGTGCAAATCTTTCTTCCGATACCCCCTAGCTGACTCTGGAAAAGTGCGGAAATGTAATTCCTACGCAGAAAGAACGCCGGAACAACCTACCGGGATCATGAAGACGATCCTGGCCCGGCACCCGGCAATCCAGCAAGGAGAAGGCAATGACCGAGCAAAATTCGACCGAGAACCGCATCGCTGCAATCGAAGAGGATTGGGCAAGCAACCCGCGATGGACCGGCACCACTCGTGATTACTCGGCAGCAGACGTCGTGAAGCTCCAGGGCTCCGTGCAGGAAGAGCACACGCTGGCCAAGCGCGGTTCGCAGAAGCTTTGGAAGCAGCTCACCGAGGAAGCCCCGTCCGGCGGATACACCAACGCCCTGGGCGCACTGACCGGCAACCAGGCAGTGCAGCAGGTCAAGGCCGGCCTTCGAGCCATCTACCTTTCCGGTTGGCAGGTCGCGGCCGATGCAAACCTTTCGGGCCAGACCTACCCGGACCAGTCCCTCTACCCGGCCAACTCGGTACCGCAGGTCGTGCGCCGCATCAACAACGCACTGCTTCGGGCCGACCAGATCGAACATGCCGAGGGCATCAAGACCGTTGAGGATTGGCTCGTCCCGATCGTGGCCGACGCAGAGGCAGGCTTCGGCGGCCCGCTGAACGCCTACGAACTGATGAAGTCGATGATTTCCTCCGGCGCCTCGGGCGTCCACTGGGAAGACCAGCTCGCTTCGGAGAAGAAGTGCGGCCACCTCGGCGGCAAGGTCCTCATCCCGACCCAGCAGCACGTTCGCACCCTGAACGCCGCCCGTCTGGCAGCCGACGTCGCCGGAACCCCGTCGGTTGTCATCGCCCGCACCGACGCCGAGGCAGCAACCCTGATCACCTCGGACGTCGATGACCGCGACAAGCCGTTCATCACCGGCGAGCGCACCGCCGAAGGCTTCTACAAGGTCACCAACGGCATCGAACCCTGCATCGCCCGGGCCAAGGCCTACGCGCCGTACTCCGACCTCATCTGGATGGAGACCGGCACCCCGGACCTGGAACTGGCCCGCAAGTTCGCCGAGGCGGTCAAGACCGACTTCCCGGACCAGATGCTCTCCTACAACTGCTCCCCTTCCTTCAACTGGAAGAAGCACCTGGACGATGCAACCATCGCCAAGTTCCAGCGCGAACTCGGCGCCATGGGCTTCACCTTCCAGTTCATCACCCTCGCCGGCTTCCACGCCCTGAACCACTCGATGTTCAACCTGGCCCACGGCTACGCCCGTGACGGCATGAGCGCCTACGTCGAACTCCAGGAAGCGGAATTCGCCTCCGAGGCACGCGGCTACACGGCCACCAAGCACCAGCGCGAGGTCGGCACCGGCTACTTCGACGACATCGCCACCGTACTGAACCCGAACGCCTCGACCCTGGCCCTGGCCGGATCCACCGAAGCCGGACAGTTCCACTAAACACCCACCGGGCGGTTTCCCGCCCACGGCACCGGCGGGGTCGACCCCACACGGTCGGCCCCGCCGGGGCACCCGCCTCGGAGCACCAGCATCCAGGCACACCACCACCCACAAGCATTTGATTCAAGAAGGAGTCACAGCCATGAACGATCCAATCACCCTGAACGGTATTACTTTGGTCGCTGCCCCAGTCCGCCGGCAGGAAGAGATCCTCACGCCCCAAGCGCTGGACTTCTTGGCCCAACTCCACAAGGCATTTGACGGTCGCCGTGCAGAACTCATGCAGACCCGCCAGCTGAACCGCGCCCGGATCGCCAACGGCTCGGACCCGAAGTTCCGCCCCGAGACCAAGTCGATCCGCGACGACGAGTCGTGGAAGGTCGCCCCCATCGCCCCCGGCCTGGAGGACCGCCGCGTGGAAATCACCGGCCCCACCGACCGCAAGATGGCCATCAACGCCCTGAACTCCGGCGCCAAGGTCTGGCTGGCGGACCTGGAGGACTCGTCGACCCCCACCTGGTCCAACGTCATCAACGGGCAGCTGAACCTGCGCGCGGTGCTGGACCGCACCATCGATTTCACCTCCCCCGAGGGCAAGGAATACAAGCTGGCCGGCGAGAAGCTCACCGACCTGCCCACCATCGTGGTCCGCCCCCGCGGCTGGCACCTGCCGGAGAAGAACCTCCTGGTTGCCGGCAAGCCCGTTTCCGGTGCGTTGGTCGACTTCGGACTGCATTTCTTCCACAATGCGCAGCGCCTGATCTCCCAGGGCAGGGGCCCGTACTTCTACCTGCCGAAGATCGAGAACCACCTGGAGGCACGCCTCTGGAACGACGTCTTCGTGCTGGCACAGGACCTGATTGGCATCCCGCAGGGCACCATCCGCGCCACCGTCCTCATCGAAACCATCACGGCCGCCTTTGAAATGGAAGAGATCCTCTACGAACTGCGCGAGCACGCCTCCGGGCTGAACGCTGGCCGCTGGGATTACATCTTCTCCATCATCAAGAACTTCCGTTCCCGCGGCCCGCGCTTTGTGCTCCCGGATCGCGGCATGGTGACCATGACGGCGCCGTTCATGCGCTCCTACACCGAGCAGCTGGTGCGTGCCTGCCACCGCCGCGGTGCCATGGCCATCGGCGGCATGGCTGCCTTCATCCCCAACCGCAAGGATCAGGCCATCAACGCCATGGCCTTCGAGAAGGTCCGTGCAGACAAGACCCGCGAGGCCAACGACGGCTTCGACGGTTCCTGGGTTGCCCACCCGGACCTGGTTCCGGTGGCCCGAGAGGTCTTCGACGCGGTCCTGGGCCAGAACCCCAACCAGCGTGAGCGGACCCGCGAGGACGTCACCCCGGATGACAAGGAGCTGCTGAACATCGCCGGCACCGAAGGCAAGATCACCGAGGGCGGCATCCGCAACAACATCGAGGTGGGCATCCGTTACATGGAGGCCTGGCTGCGCGGCAATGGTGCCGTTGCCATCCACAACCTCATGGAGGATGCTGCAACCGCGGAGATCTCGCGTTCGCAGATCTGGCAGTGGATCCAGCAGGCAGCCATCACCGACACCGGTGAATTGGTTTCCCGCGCCTGGGTCGAGGCCATGACCGAGGAGGAATTCGAGAAGCTCTCCCGCTTCGAGGGCGACCGTTTCGAGGATGCCCGTGAGATCTTCGAGGCCTGTGCCCTGCGAGAGGACTTCCCGACCTTCCTCACCGTCCAGGCGTACAACCGCTTCCTGCGAGAGGCAAAGCCCCTGGAAACGGCCGCCGCGTAAACAGTCTTCGGTGGCGGGGTCAGGGGGCAAGCGCAACGACGCGACCACCCCTTGGATCCCGCCACCAAGAAACAACTTCATAACCTTCGATCGTCCCCACCGGCAGAACTGCCCCAGGCGGGGACGATCGTTTTTTATTCGTACAATCCACCTTTTGGGATTCATTGGCATACACATTTCCCGAACTGACTATGGGTGCTGGGATGATGTGAATTGGGGGATCCCAGGATCGACCAATACACGCACTCGCAAAGCAAATCAGGAGATCCAATTGGACGATCACGAAGCAGATAATTCAGTTGACGGGTCCACTCTGACTCGCGTTTGCCAAGATTGCAGCGTCCAGTCCACATCTGCTGGAAATTTCTGTCCCAATTGCGGAAAGCCCTTCGAAAAGAAGAATCCTAGATCGCAAAAAATGATGGTGCTCATAATCGCAGCGGTCGCGGTCGCACTTTTGGTTGTAGGCATCATCTATGTATTTCAACAGGCGGCTGCCAAACAGGTGGCCGAAGACGCGTTGGCTTCACAAGTAGCCGCCTCGTCATCCGCAGCTGCCAGTTCATCCGCGGCTTTTGCGGCCGCCCAAGCAGCGGCAGCTGCGGAGGCTTCCGCAGCTGCCGCGTCCGAAGACACAGAACGTGCAATCCGCCAGGTCTATGTGGCAGAACTTGAATCCAGTATCGAGAAAGACTCCAAGGCCCGTGTCAAAAAGGGCAGTCTGACTGGCCCCATCAAACGCGTCAGCTGCACGCCCACTGGCGGCGGGTCTCTTGACGACCTCACCAGCCTCACGACAACGTTCGAGTGCATTGCTGTCAATGAAACGAACAAAGACAAGACCGAAAGCGGATATGTCTTTACCGCCACCATGAACTGGGATGATGCATCCTATTCGTGGCATTTGGGCCGATAGTGTTTAGGCGGAGCTTTCGGTAGCGCATGTGGAACGAACCGGTAGCAAAAATGTAAGTATCCGGTAGCGCTTCGGGGGATTCAGAGTCAGGATTGCTTTCACCCACGGCAACAGGTCGTGGACAGTGAAAGGAAACCGACCGTAGTGGCTGATTACAAACAAATCATGGCCCTGCTGGTGCAGGGCAATTCGTATCGGCAGGTCCAAGCGCGAGCCGGTTGCTCGCATCGAACGATCTCCAAGGCCCGCCAGGTCCTTGACGACCAGAAACTGACCACCCTTGATCAGGTCGGTGCGCTTAGCGATGAGGACCTTGACCGGCTTTTCAGCGATGGCCGCAAGAACGTGTCCAGCGAGTTCGTTCCCGTCAACATCGATGCCGTGGTGAAGGCCCGGATCGGCCGGAAAAAGCCACCGTTAAAGGTCATGTGGGCCCGCTACCTGGACACCCCGCACACGGGCTCCGCCCGGTTTTACGGGTATGAACGGTTCTGCCAGATCGTTGCCGAGCACGTGAAGGCCAACGACCTGACCAGCCCGCTTACGCACGAACCCGGACGCACGATGCAGGTCGACTGGGCCGGGACCAAGATGCAG
Organism: Paeniglutamicibacter sulfureus; assembly: GCF_030512175.1. Taxonomy (GTDB): domain Bacteria; phylum Actinomycetota; class Actinomycetes; order Actinomycetales; family Micrococcaceae; genus Paeniglutamicibacter; species Paeniglutamicibacter sulfureus. The sequence goes on from NZ_JAULBL010000001.1 coordinate 1,177,371, forward strand.
CTGACCGACCCCATCACCCGGGAAACCACGAAGGTCTCGGTCTTCGTGGCGTCGTTGCCGTATTCGGGCATGATCTTCGCGTACGGGTCCCTGGACGAGAAGCTTCCAGCGTGGTGCCAGATGCACCGCAGGGCCTTTGAATATTTTCAAGGCGTGACCCAACTGGTCATTCCCGACAATGCCTCGACCGCCTCGAACCAGATCAGCCGCTATGAAAAGGCCCGGGACGTGAACCAGTCCTATGAGGCTTTCCTGGAGTATTACCAGAGCGCGGCAGTCCCGACCGGATCCTACAAGCCGCAAGAGAAAGGCCACGTCGAGGCCGGGGTGAAGATCGTGACGAACTGGATCATCCACTATCTTGCCGACCGGCGCTTCACGACCCTGGATGAGCTCAATGAGGCCGTGGCCGAACAGATGGACATGATCAACGAACGGACGCCCTTCCGCGGTGAGCCCCGCTCCCGGCGTGAGTGGTTCGAGGAAGCCGAGCGCCCCGAGTTGATCGGCCTCCCGGATGAGCCGTGGCGGGAAGTTCAGTGGCGCAAGGCGAAGGTCTCGCGGGACTGGCACGTGCAGGTCGACACGATCAAATACTCGGTTCCGCACCAGCACGCCGGGCAGACCCTGGACGTGCGGGTGGTCGGTGAGCAGGTCACGATCCTTGCCGGCGGGGCAGTGATCGCTTCGCACCAGCGTGGGGCGCGGCGTCATTCCTACGTCACCGACGCCGACCATGCGCCGCACGGGTATGAGGACACCTCACTGCTATGGACCCGGGCCTATTTCATCCGGCAAGCGACCAAGGTCGGCCCCTACACGGTCCAGGCTTTGACCCGGTTGCTGGAGCGGAAGAAGATCGAAGCCCAGGGCTACCGGTCGTGCTTGAACATCCTCGAGCTGGGGAAAGGCAACAACCGCAGCCTGTTGGAACAGGCCTGCCACGACCTCTGCGTGCACGACGCGAGGAACCCGATCAGCTATACCGCGGTCAAGCATCGCATCGCCGTCCTGCGTGCGGACCATGCCGGGCGTCCTGCAACTCTCGCTCCTGGCCCGGGGCCGTCCGCTGCGACGGGGAGAACGGTGGGCGTCCGGGATACCAGCCGTGCCCACCTGGACGGGATCTCGCAGTTCAGTCTCGAGGCGCTGACCAACGCAAGCCTGACCGAGCCGACGACGGGGGAAGGCCGTGCTTGACCACCACCTGACGGAAGATGACATGGGGCTGTTTACCAGGTTGCGGATGACCGCGTTCGGCCAGGCTGTCATCGACATGGCCAACGATCCGGCCTATGACGAATGGACGTTCTCCCGCAAGGTCCGTCACGCCTTGGACCAGGAGACCACGGCCCGGGCCCAGCGTCGGGTGGTGAAACTGCTCAAGGAGTCGAAAACGCCCAACCCGGCCGCTTGCATTGAAGAGATCCACTATCTGCCCGATAGGACGCTGAACCGGGAGGTCGTGGCACGGCTCGCGTCGTGCCAGTGGATTGAGCAGACGACGAATCTGGTGATCCTCGGGAAATCAAGTGTCGGCAAATCGTATTTGGCCCAGGCCTTGGTCAACGCGGCTTGCCGGCACGACCACACGGCACGCTACTTCCGGCTTGATGACCTGGCCAATAAGCTCGCGGTCTATCATCGGGCGGACTCCGAACGGCTGAAGTTCCTCGGAGACCTGCACGACTGCGATGTCCTGGTCCTGGATGATTTCCTGACCACGCCGATCAGCCCGGAGACTGCGAGCGAACTGCTCAATATCCTTGCAGGACGTGAACACCGGGGCGCCACGGTGGTGACGTCGCAGTTCGATCCCGAGGACTGGTACAAGTCGCTGCACGATGCGGTGATCGCCGAGTCAATCCTTAACCGCATTGTTTCCAGCAGTGAACTGATCCAGCTTGACGGGCCGAATATGCGCCGGCGCGCCCACGCCGATCAAGGAGCTGAGCCTGCAAGCTAAAGCGGTGGGGTGCTGGTGCGAGGGTTCGGGCACTACCGGGTCCTCGCACCAGTGCTACCGGTTCGTTCCACAGGCGTTACCGAAAGCTCCGTCCATACACCGATAGCCACAAATACCCTGGAGAATCCGGAAACCGCCAACGCCTCGACACCAAAAGCGGTCAACGTCTCCCGGGGCTGTCGCCAATGACACCACCTTGGGCACCTATAAATGCCGAAGCTGGCTCTAATCAAGGTCAATAATGGGACATGGCTCCTCCTCCGGGCCGAATGCGGAAAAACCCAAGAAGGAGCGCGGTGAGCCAGCCACATATTCCCCCCACGAAGCTTTTCACCCGGGATTTCCTGCTCGCCGGCGTCGCAAACCTATTCATTTCCATGGTCTTCTACCTATTGATGACCTCCATGGCGCTCTACGCGGTGGACAGGTTCCAGGCCTCCGACAGCGCCGCAGGGTTGGCCTCGAGCGTATTTGTTATCGGCTCGGTCATCGCCCGGCTCTTCGCCGGAAAATTGCTCCGGACCATGGGGCGGAAGCGGCTCGCCATACTCTCACTGGGCCTCTTTGCCCTTGCCTCCGTGTTCTATATCTTCAGCAGCACGCTGTTTCTCTTGCTGATCGTGCGTCTAGTCCACGGGGTTGCGTTCGGCATGGGCAACACCGCCATCGCCACGGCCGTCCAGTCGACCATTCCGCCAGCGCGACGCAGCGAGGGCACAGGCTACTTCGGCCTTTCCACCACCCTTTCCACCGCTGTCGGCCCTTTCCTGGCGGTCCTGCTTTCAGGCAACGGCAACTACACGGCCGTCTTCGTGTTTTGTACCGCATTCTCGACCGCGGCCCTGCTCTTCACGTTGCTCGTCCGCATGCCCGAACCGCCGAGGCCGGCCCAAAAACCCCATGCACACGCCCGGCGCGGCAGCTTTATCCGGTCCATCATCAGCCCCGCGGCACTGCCCATTTCCCTGGTGATCCTGATCTGCGGCATCGCCTACTCGGGCATCATTTCCTTCCTGGCACCGTTCCTGATTTCCAAGTCCATGGCGGAAGCCGCCAGTTGGTTCTTCATTGTCTATGCCGTCACCGTGCTGATCTCCCGGCTATTTGCCGGGCGCATCCAAGACCGGCGGGGCGACAACGCCATCATGTATCCCCTGCTACTGGTGTTTGCGCTGGGCATGGCGGCACTCGCGTTCGACCCGAGCATCCTGACGGTGGCTTCCGCTGCCGCCCTCACGGGTTTCGGCTTCGGCGCATTGATGCCCTGCGCGCAGGCCATTGCCGTTTCAGCGGTGCCACCCGCGGAACTTGGCGTGGCCACTTCGACATTCTTCCTGATGCTTGATGTCGGGATCGGCTTCGGGCCGGTGGCCCTCGGCCTGCTGATCCCCCATCTGGGATACACGGGCATGTTCGGGATGCTCACCGTGCTCTCGGTCCTGGGCATCGCCCTGTACTTCCAGGTGCATGGACGCCACGCCCGCGGGATGCAGGGAGCCTAGGTTCGGTGCCCGAAGCCCATGCCCGGGCTGTCGCGCACGAAGGCCACCGCAGTCCAGGCCACTAGCGCCAGCGCTGCGCCCCAGAGGATCTGCAGGCCTACGTGCAGGTACAGGAAGGCACCGACAAAGGATCCGAGCGTGATCATGGCCCATAGGGCGCCGTACGGAAGCCACGCCCACCTGGGACCGCCGATCAGTGACGCGGCAAGATGCTGCCCCATCTTCACCAGGGCACCGGTCATGTACGTCAATCCCACGCTTACTTCGCCGCGGCGCGTATAGGTCGCGTTGATTGCCCCCATGGACATGGCCATCAAGATGGCGGTCAAGACCCCACCAGCCGACCCCAGGGTGGTGAATGCCGAAGCCGACAAGAAGGCCGAGGACACCGAGAGCACGGCCCCGCGCCTGTGGACCGAGGGAACCTGGCTGGCCAGGGTCGCCGCGGCCACGCCCAGCACGAAGCCGAGCACCAGCCCGATGGCCAGCGCCCACTCCAAAAAGTTGCCTTCTGCCAGTCCCGCACTTGAACGGGTCGAGTTCCCGCTCATGAACGAGACAAAGTATCCGCCAAAGTGAATGAACGCCACGCCATCGACGAAACCTGCAATTGCAGTTAGTCCACTGGCATACGCGATCCCCCGCCAACCCAACGACCGCGCCACGTGTTTTCTCCTTCATCCGTCCCAGACCCGAAGCAGCGCTCCGCCCTGCGGCCCCGTCACGGTCGTTGGTACCGGCCGGCATCCACAACGGCATCGGGCTCCTGCCCAGTCTAGTGATCCAACCGAAGTGCACCGTTCGGTCCCACGCGGGCGATGCCCCGGGTATCCCTTCACGGCGCCCAAAACCGGCTCCGCACCTCAGGTGATCCGTGCCACGGGATCATGGTGGATCTGGGCCATCGACTTACCATTGAATGTCCCCTTTCCTACCAAAGGTTTGTTTTCGTGCCCCAATTTGCCCAGGCGCTTGCCCGCGGACTCAATGTCCGCCACGTCCGGTTCATGGCCCTCGGTTCGGCCATCGGAACCGGTCTGTTCTACGGTTCCGCATCCGCCATCCAGGCCGCCGGACCGGCGGTCCTGCTGGCCTACATGATCGGCGGCGCGGCCGTCTTCATGGTGATGCGTGCGCTGGGCGAGATGGCGGTACGCCACCCCGTCTCCGGTTCGTTCGGCCAGTACGCTTCCAAGTACCTTGGCCCGTTCGCCGGATTCATCACGGGCTGGACGTTTGCCTTCGAGATGGCCATCGTGGCCATTGCCGACGTCACTGCCTTCGGCATCTACATGGGCTTCTGGTTCCCGGATGTCCCACGCTGGATCTGGATCCTGGCCGTGGTCTTCTTCATTGCCGCGTTGAACATGATGAAGGTCAAGGTCTTCGGCGAGACGGAGTTCTGGCTTTCGCTGATCAAGGTCTCTGCCATCATCGCCATGATTGCCGGCGGCGTCCTCATCGTGCTCTTCGGCTTCGGACTGCCCGCCGAGGCAAACCCGGGCATCGGCACGCTGTTGGCCGCCGGAGGGTTCTTCCCCAACGGATTCTGGGGCCTGCTGGCCTCATTCTCGATCGTGATGTTTGCCTTTGGCGGCATCGAGACCATCGGCATCACCGCCGGTGAGGCAGAGAACCCCAAGTCAGTGGTGCCCAAGGCGATCAACACCGTTCCGGTGCGCATCCTGCTGTTCTACGTTTGCACCCTGGGCATCCTGATGATGATCTACCCGTGGAACCAGATCGGTTCCGAAGGCAGCCCGTTCGTGCAGATCTTCGACAACCTGGGCATCCCCGCGGCCGCACACATCCTCAACGCCGTGGTCATCACCGCCGCGATCTCCGCGATCAACTCCGACATCTTCGGCGCCGGACGGATGATGTTCGGGCTGGCCCAACAGGGCCATGCCCCGGCTTCCTTCGCCAAGATCTCCCGCAACGGGGTGCCGTGGATGACGGTCCTGACCATGGGCATCGTGCTTCTGGCCGGCGTGGTGCTCAACGCGGTGTTGCCCGAGTCGCTGTTCCTGATCATTGCCTCCATCGCCACGTTCGCCACGGTCTTCGTGTGGGTCATGATCCTGCTCTCGCACATCTCCATGAAGCGAACCATTGCGCGGGAGAACCTCCCGGCGTCCGAGTTCCCTTCGCCTTGGTGGCCTGCGGCATCCTATGCGGCTCTTGCCTTCATGGCCTTTGTAATCGTGCTGCTGGGCATCATCCCCGCAACCCGCGTTGCCATGGTGGTCGGCCTCGTGTGGATCGTGCTCTTGTTTGTTGCCTACAAGGTCTGGGTCCGCGGCAAGGGGCACGAGCGCGCCGAGCTGGTCGACGAGACCGGGCGCGAATACGTGCCGGTCGATTCGCACTAGCAAGTCCTCCCAACCCCCAACTTTCCCATCGTCACGAAGCCGAGCCGCTTGCACAGCGGCTCGGCTTTCCGCGTACCGTTGCCGGAAAGATCACGCCAGCACCCGCAGCGTGCGGGGAATACGCGCCCTGGACCCGCTGTTGCCCAAGGTATGACTGAAACCCGCTTGAGCGTTGACATTTTTTCCGACATTGCCTGCCCGTGGTGCTTCATTGGCAAGCGCCGCTTCGAAACCGCCTTGGCGGCCCTCCCCTTTGGCGAGAAGGTCGACGTAAAGTGGCATGCGTTCCAGTTGGACCCCTCGTTGCCCGACCACTTTGAGGGAAGCGAACTGGACTACCTCACCCAGGCCAAGGGCATGCCCGCCGAGCAGGTGGCCGGAATGCTCGAGCACGTCACCACCCAGGCCGCCGGCGAGGGCCTGAAGTACGATTTCGATGCCCTGCACGTCGCCAACTCGTTCACCGCGCTGCGCTTGCTGGCGCTGGCCAAGGAACGCGGCCTCGGCAACGAAATGAAGGAAGCACTGCTCTCTGCGCACTTCGAGCAAGGTGTGGATACCGGCAGCAATGAAGCTCTGCAGGGCATCGCCGACTCCGTTGGCCTGGACCCGGCGGAAACCGCCGAGGTGCTCGCAAGCGACAAGTATTCCGATGCGGTGCGGGCCGACGGCGTACGTGCCCGCGAGCTGGGCGTCAGCGGCGTGCCGTTCTTCGTCCTGGACAACAAATACGGCATCTCCGGCGCCCAGCCCTCGGAGGTCTTTGAGCAGGCACTGAGCCAGGTCTGGAAAGAAATCGGCGGCGAGAACCTGCAGATGATCGGTACCACGGGGCAAGACGGCGCGGTTTGCGGGCCCGAGGGCTGCAACTAGGGGCTAGTCGCCCTTGCTCTGTGTCGACGGTTCCGGCTTGGCCGGGGCCGTCGACTTTTTTACATCGGCCTTCGGTTTCGGCGGCGTGCAACCAAGCTTGCCGGCCTTCTTGTTGACGGATTTCTCCTTGACCAGGTCCTTGTACTTGGTACCGATGACCACGTCCACGGTTTTCCCGGGACGCTTCGCGTCGTAGACATAGGTCAGGCCCTTGATGTGCCGCTGTACCGTCATGGCCTCGGCATAACCATCGGGCCCGGACCTCACCGCACCGACGACCTGGACGTTGGACAGCTGGGCGTTCCCCACCTCCCCCACAGTGAATCCGCGCTTCTTCAACTTGGTCGCGGTGGCCCCTGCCAGGCCGTAGATCTGGGTTGCGTTCAGCACGTTGACCTTCATCTTGGCAGGGTCGACGTAGCTGAATTGCTTGGTGGGGCATGCTTCGTTCACTGATGCGGGAGCCTCGGCTGCCGGTTTGGGTTCGAGCGCATCGATGACCAGGGTGCGCGTATTGACCATGTAGGCCAGGACCAGGGCGGCGGCAAGCAGCAGGACCACAAGCACCAAGATGACGCCGTGGCGGATGTGTCGGCGGCGCTTGATCCGGCTATCGGTGGTGAACTGGGGGCTTCCCAGCTCGTCCTCGGAGATGATGTGGTGGCCGTGCCAATCATTCGGATCCGTGTTGCGTGCCAATCTGTTGCCTAGTCTTCCAGCACGAGCACGCGGGCGTGCAGTATCGAACGCTGGTGCAGGGCGGTGCGGACTGCCCGGTGCAACCCGTCTTCAAGATAGCGGGTACCTTTCCATTGCACGACGTGCGGGAACAAGTCGCCGAAGAACGTGGAGTCCTCGGCGAGCAGCGCGGCAAGGTCCAGGGTGCTCTTGGTGGTCACCAGCTCATCCAAGCGAACCTGCATGGGCGCGACGGAGGCCCAGTCCTTGGGGGTCACGTAGCCGTGTTCCGGGTATGGGCGCGAATCGCCGACAGATTTGAAGATCACTTGACCAGCTTAGGAAACTTCTGACGCCTATTGGGGCGATTGGCAGATTTTTGTGCGAGTCGTCCTTCGGCTACGCGACTTCGGGGTCCGCGTCAAGGGCTACGACTCATGGATTCACAGTACGGAACGTGAAGTAACTTCCGCTGTCACAAACCGGTCTCGCGGGTGCATTCTTGAACCATGAGTACAGTTCTCACCACCGTTCCGGTCCTTGACATGTCTACCGCACGTCGCGCCGATGGCACTTTTGATGAAGACTTCATTACGGCATTGCGCGATGCAGCCCACCGCGTGGGCTTCTTCCAGATCACCGGCTTTGGCGCCGGTCCGGGAACAACGCAGAACTTGCTCAAGACCCTGGCCGACTTCTTCGCCCTGCCCGTTGAGCAGAAGCTAAAGCTGGACAATCGCACCTCGGCACAGTTCCGCGGTTACACCCGGCTTGGGGCCGAAATCACCCGCGGGCGTGCAGACTCGCGCGAACAGATTGACTACGGACCCGAACGCGAGGTCCTTTCCGATGTCCCGTCCGACGCCCCCTACCTGAACCTGCAGGGGCCGAACCAGTGGCCGGAGAATTTCCCGCAACTTGAATCGGCCGCCATGGACTGGGCGCAGCTGATGAACAAGGTGGGTGCCGAACTGCTCTCGGCCCTGGCCGTGGGCCTGGGATTGCCGGAGGAGTACTTCGACGAGCCGTTCGCCGAGAGTCCCGCGTGGATGGGCAAGCTGGTGCACTACGTCAGTGGCGACATTGTTCCCGAGGCGGGCACCCAGGGCGTTGGCGCGCACGCCGACTATGGTTTCATCACCCTGCTGCTGCAAGATGCGGTCGGAGGTCTGGAAGTAAAGCCCTACGGCCAGGACGAATGGATCTCAGTGGAGCCGATCGAAGGCGCCCTCGTGGTCAACATCGGAGAAATGCTCGAGGTCGCCACCAACGGCTACCTGATGGCCACGATTCACCGTGTCATCGCCCCGCCGGCCGGTGTGGACCGCTACTCGGTCCCCTTCTTCTACTCGCCGCGCCTGGATTCGGTCATCAGCACCGTGCCGCTCCCGGAGAAGCTTGCCGCCGATGCCCGCGGAGTCTCCGACGATCCGCACAACCCCATGTTGGCTTCCTATGGCGCCAACGTTCTCAAGGGTTGGCTCCGCGCCCACCCGCAAACGGCCAAGGCGCATTACCCCCACCTGGTGAAGTAGCGCAAGCGCCGACGGGGCAGGGTGGAGTTGGTCCGAAACGGTCCGAATTCACCCCGCCCCGTCGTCATATCGGTGCTGATCAGGCAATCAGTCACTAAGCTATGTCCATGAGCGCCGCACGAACGGGCCGCCAGCGCCATGGAGGCATTTGGCTGTCGTCGTTATTCCCCCGGATCATCACCAAGGGCGTGCCGTTTTCCCAGTTGCCTGTGCGCCGCAAGGTCGGGTGGTCGCAGGCCCCCATGCTCATTGCAGTGGTCACCGCTTGCTTCTTAGCGCTCATCACTTCCCCGACGGAGATCTTCGGGGATGGGCACTTTGTTGCGGGTGTGCTGCTGACGCTGCTTAACAGCGTCTTGGCGTGGACCATCCCGTGGAAGTCCATCGGTCCGGAACCGACCTATCTGGCCATTCCGGCGCTGGGGCTGGTCTCGGCAGCCTTGATGGCAACTGGCGCCTACCCGTGGCTCAACGGGGTGTCCCTGCTGATTGCCTTCCCGATCTTCTGGTTTGCTTGGTCGGGATTTGTCCCGCGTTTGACGCTCATGCTCTCGTTCCTGGTTCCGCTGACGACGACCTTGCTGCAATTGTGGAACTCGGGCACCCCCTTCTCCCTGGAAACCATGGCCAAGCCGATGTTGATCCCGCTGACCATCCTCGCGCTGGCCACCACCACCGTCATTGTCGAACACAACTCCGCGCTGGCGGAACGACAATTGCGCGCCACCCTGGCCACGAGCCGGCGTCAGACCCGACTGCTCAATGCGGTACTCAATGCCGCCAACGTCGGCGTTGTCGTAGTTGACCGCGATGGCCACGACCTGTTCATGAACGATGTCCAGCGCTTCCAGCATCGGCACGCCACTCCGCCTGGCAATCCCGACCCCGACGAGTCGCAGCTTTTGGTGCGCGCCGTGTCCAGCGCCTACGAGCCCGTCCCGGAACTCTTGGACCCCAAGGACCGTCCCGTCATTCGATCCATCCGCCAGGAAGAATTCACTGACGAGCTCTTTGCGCTTGGCCCGCTAAACGACGCCATGTACCTCTCGACCTCGGCCCGTTCCTTCTTTAACGAAGACGGAGAGTACGACGGCGCGGTGACCATGTTCAAGAACATCACCCCGCTCATCGAGGCTTCAAAGACCCGGGACCGCTTCCTCGCCAACGTGAGCCATGAACTGCGCACCCCGCTGACCTCCATCCTCGGCTACCTGGAATTGCTCGAGGACGATCATCGGCTCACCGACGACCAGCGGCAATCCGTCGATGTCCTGTCCCGAAATTCCGAGCGTATGCTGCACATGGTCAACGACCTGCTTACCGCGGCAGCTGGCCAGCACCAGGTCAATATCGGCACCATTGACCTCGGTGCGGTGATCCACGGACAAATCGAATCCATGCGCCCGCGTGCCGCGGCGGAAGGCCTCGAACTGGTCGAGGGGAATCTTTGCCATGAGCCCGTGTTGGGCGATGCGCTGCGATTGGGCCAGGTGGTGGACAACCTAGTCTCCAACGCCATCAAATATTCCGGGGCAGGAGGAACGGTTACCGTTGACATGAACTGCAACAGCAAGGAAATTTCTCTGCGGGTTGCCGACACCGGACGTGGCATGGCCGCCGAGGACTTGAAGAAACTCTTCACCCGGTTCTTCCGCACCGACGGGGCACGGCGCTCCGGGCTTCCAGGGGTGGGTCTCGGGCTGGCGATCAGCAACGAGCTTGTCATGGCCCATGGCGGGCGGATCTCGGCAGAGAGCGAGCTGGGGAAGGGTACAACGATGACAGTCGTGCTGCCTCGCAAGGATGCGGACGGCAATTCGGCCTCCTCGACCCGCAGGATAGGATTCCCGACGATGCATCCGGAATCGCGGCACTGATCCGGTGTATTAACGCCAAAGTGTGGGTTCTCGACGCGCCGGAAACCCACACTTTGTCTGGTTCGTCATGTCCACTCACGCCCCCATGAAGCGAGTGAAGAACCCTGTCCTGTACCGGGGAATCGAAAACTTCCCCGTTGTCGGCGGAACTGGTGGACCAAACCACCGCCTACCAAGGACTATTCCTTGTCGACATCAAGTTTCCACTCAATCGGCAACAATTTTGACGCACAGTATGCTCAAGATTCAGGGGCATACCTTGAGGTTGCCTTGAGCATATTTGGGGTCGGATCGTGAGCTTCACCCATCATGATAGGGAACATGGAGTTGCAGCCAATTTCCCCGGACGCCGTCGTGTGCGCGCAGACCCTGGGAAAACTGTGCGCCGAGCTCGGCCCGGAGTCGGTCAACGAGTTCATCTCCCAGTTCAGGTCGCTGTGGCCCACACGAATCGGTCGACTGAATAAGGCGATCGCGGACAATGACCGCGCCGCCGGCGAGGATTCGGCGCTATCCCTGAAATCGGCGGCGACCATGGTCGGGGCGCACGACCTGGCCACGCTGGCAGTCCAGCTGCAGGCGGCCTTCCGTACGGACAACCAGGCTCTGCAGGGCTCTCTCGTGGGCCGCATCGAGGGAGCCGGCAATGCCATCTTGGCCGAGTTGACCAAGCCAGGCTTCCCCGAGCATGCCTTGGATATGTACCGCCAGTCCGCCTAGCGCCCGATCACAGCTCGGTACCCCACGCCGCGCACTGTTTCGATCCAGCGCGGCTCGTGGACGGAATCACCCAGCTTGCGACGCAGGTTTCCCACATGCACTTCCACCGACCGCTCATCCGCCGCCGAAACGAAGGTCCCGGCGTCGGAGTCCTCGTTGCGAAGTCGCCTGACCAGATCGGCCTTGGTGCGAATGTGGCCCTTGGCACCCAAGAGCAAATCAAGAAGAGTGAACTCCGTCGGGGTGACACTTAAGTTTTCACCGTCAACCTGGACCGAATACGTCGAAACGTTCATCACCAGCCCGTTGAGGGTGCGCACAAGTTCCGAGTCGGCCTCGGGGCCCACACCTTCGCCTGACGGCATTTCGACAGGTCCCGTATCTTCATGGGTCGCCGGGCGTGCGGTGCGGCGGCGCATGATCGCATCGACCCTGGCGCGAAGCTCACGGGGACGAAATGGTTTAGTGACATATTCGTCGGCACCGGATTCAAGTCCCAGGACCGTGTCAATCTCATCGGCCCTGGCGGTCAACATGAGGATGTGCGCATCCGAGATCATGCGAATGCGGCGTGCGGTTTCAAATCCGTCGATGTCAGGCAACCCGATATCCAAGGTCACCAGATCGGGCTCGTGAAAACCAACCATTTCCACGCCGGAAACTCCGGAGTCAGTGGAGTGCACGTCAAACCCGGATTGCTGCAGGACAACCTCGAGCAAACCCCGTATGTCTGCATCATCTTCAACGACCACTGCGGTACGGGCTCTAGTCACGACGGTTACCTCTCCAGCTGGGTCCAATCGGCGATTCCAGTGGTTCGCCAAGGGCATGTTCGTTAGTCTAACGATTTTCCGACTGAAAGGTGGCTTAAACGAAATCGGCCTTGACCAGATTTCTCAAGTCAAGACCGATTCCGTATCCGCGGAGGATGGGGGATTTGAACCCCCGAGGGCGTGAACCCAACACGCGTTCCAGGCGTGCGCCATAGGCCGCTAGGCGAATCCTCCAGCTTGCTCCAAAGAGCAGGTTCCAGCATAGCGGACATTTTCGACGACAACTAATCGAGGCATGTTCAACCTCGCCATGCGACCGTTCCAGCGCCCTGGCGCACCTTCCCCCACAGGCCTTGGCCGCGGTCGCTCCTGAGCCACAGACAGCCAAGGCCACCGCCCTGGCAAGACGTATCGGGGCTGTACTGGATTATGGGAAAGTTCGCGGCTCACCACGGCAATACGGGGCCCGAGGGCGGTGGCGTACCACCGCCCGGGTCGCGCTATTACACCGGATTGGACGGTGCCTGGACGGCATGCGTGGAAGGTTTTCTTGAGCGGAACCCCCTTATGACGGCCGTTACGAAGCTCACATCTGCCCAGCACCCTCGAAGCCCGGCGCAGGGGCTCGAACAGCTTCGTGAGATCAGCAGGATCCGGGCCATGCTCGACGGACTGGAATCCACGCTTCTGGCAGATACCAGCGAGATGGTGCAGCGCGGAATGCCCACTCCTCTATCGGAGGAAAATCCCACGCTTTTTGACTACAAGCGCGAGATCGAAGAGCACGGTTTCCCGCTTTCCCGGGCGGACCAGGATCTAAATCGCTCCTCGTTCGTTGCCGAGGCCGCCATGGTCACCCGCACATCCGAACGCTCCACCTTCAACCGCCTGGCCACGGCGGAGGGCCTACGGTACGTTCACGAACATTCCCTTTTCGCCCTCTACACCGGCAGCATCACCTCACGCACTGCTGCCGCGCTCGTTAAGCAGACGCGCGGCATCCCGAGGGCAACTGCCCAACAAATTGAAGCGGGCCTACTGCCGACGGCGACCACTGCCTCCGACGCCTCAATGTCCCTGCGCATCAAGCGGGCACGGGAACGGCTACATCCGCAACCGGCCGCGGATCGCCGCACCCGGGCCGAAATGGGGCGCTCGCTGATGTGGTGGCCCGAAGATGACGGAATGGCGGTTCTGCAGGCCTACTTGCCGGCCGAGGACGTCTTGTCCATTTTCAACACCGTAACCACCCACGCCAACCTGCTGCTTTCAAGCGAACAGGAGCGGCCCCTGGGCCAGCTGAGGGCCGATGTGTTCCGGGATTCGCTGCTCGATGGCTGGCCCGGACAGGTCAAGAGGAAGCCCTCGCTCTTTGTTGGTCTGACGATTCCCGCGCTGGAGTTGCTGACCAACCCCGAACGAGGCATCGCCAACTTGGAGGGATACGGCCCGATTCCCCTGGGGGTCGCGTTGCGCCTTGCCGCCAACGCGCCATCACTCAAACCCATCCTCACCGACCCCTGGACAGGTTCAATCCTGGATTTGGGCCGCAAGCGCTACAAGCCCTCGAAGGCGTTGCGGGATTTCCTGCGCGTCCGCGACGAGCATTGCCGCTTTCCCGGCTGCCGCAGGGCGCCGGAGACTTCGGAATTCGACCACATCGACGATTGGGCGACCGGCGGAACGACCTCGGTGCAGAATGCGCAGCTGTTGTGCAAGCGACACCAGATCTACAAGCATGTGCTGGGCTGGCAGGCGGTCCATCTGGGCAACGGGTCACTGCAATGGCGCACTCCCCACGGGGTGACACACCTGGAACTGCCCGACGGCCTGCTCTTCCCGCGCGCACTGGGCCCCGAACCTCCACCCGTCCAACTAATGCTGCCCGGAACCACGATCGACGCGCAGAGCAAGAGGTTGCTGGGCTGGGATGAGACCGAGGACATCCCGGGGTTTCCAGACAACTCACCGGAGCCGTGATCGGACCCGGCGGGCGACCCGGGGAGCGCGGATTTCGGGCCAAGGCCCTCCCTCGGGTAGACTACTTGTCGGCCCCTCATGTGGTGTCATCCTGTTGAACTCCCCCAGGACCGGAAGGTAGCAAGGGTAGATGGGCTCTGGCAGGTGCATGAGGGGCCTTTACTATTTGCCCGGGGATCGTTGACCCATTCACCTCGAATCCGGGAGTCGAAAGGGAGTTGTCGATGGGTGCCGGACGCTTCGCCCCCAGCCCCTCGGGGGATCTGCATCTGGGCAATCTGCGCACGGCGATCCTGGCATGGCTCTTTGCTCGGTCCACCGAACGAAAGTTCCTCATGCGGGTGGAAGATCTTGACCGCGCACGCGCCGGAGCCGAAGCCCAGCAACTTTCCGACCTTGCGGCCATGGGTCTGTCGTGGGACGGAGAGGTCGTGAGGCAAAGCGAGCGATCCAACCTGTATGCAGCCGCACTTGACGGCCTTCGGGACCGTGGCTTGCTCTATGAATGTTTCTGCACCCGGCGCGACATCGCCGACGCCCCCAGCGCCCCGCATGCCGCCCCGGGAACCTACCCGGGAACCTGCCGTGATCTCACCGAGGCCGAACGCGCCGCGAAGCGCGAAATGCGCCCGGCGGCACTGCGGCTGCGCACCGAGGTGGGCTCCTTCACCGTCACCGACGAACTCCACGGCGCCTACACCGGAGTCGTCGATGACTTTGTGGTGCTGCGCAACGACGGGGTTCCCGCCTACAACCTGGCGGTGGTGGTCGACGACGGAATCCAGGGCATCGACCAGGTGGTCCGCGGCGACGACCTGCTCTCTTCGGCTCCGCGGCAGGCATACCTGGCAAAACTGCTCGGTTACGGGATTCCCGCTTATGCCCATGTCCCCTTGGCCCTGAATTCGGAAGGCAAGCGCCTTGCCAAACGGGACGGTGCGGTCACGCTGGCCCAATTGGCGGCCGAGGGAATCGACGCCGATGCGGCCCGCACGGTGATCCTGGCCTCGTTGGGTCTCCCGACGTCGTCGATCGACGCGGCCCTGGCGGTCTTTAGGCCGGCCTCGTTGCCCACCGACCCATGGGTCTTCACAACAAGTCCGGATGCACGCGGCACCGGAAAACCGATAGGGTGGCCCTCGTGAGTACAGCTCTTTACCGTCGCTACCGTCCAGACAATTTTGCGGACGTGATCGGGCAGGAACATGTCACCACACCGCTGATGACAGCCCTGGAAAAAAACAGGGTCAACCATGCCTATCTCTTCTCGGGTCCGCGCGGCTGTGGCAAGACCACGTCCGCCCGCATCCTTGCCCGCTGCCTGAATTGTGCCCAAGGCCCGACGCCCACCCCGTGCGGCACCTGCCCCAGCTGCATCGAACTGGCCAGCGGCGGTCCGGGTTCCCTTGATGTGATTGAGATCGACGCGGCGTCCCATGGCGGCGTCGACGACGCCCGCGACCTGCGCGAACGTGCGACCTTCGCCCCGGTTCGCGATCGCTACAAGATCTTCATCATCGACGAGGCCCACATGGTCACCTCGGCCGGTTTCAATGCCCTGCTGAAGATTGTCGAAGAACCGCCGGAGCACATCAAGTTCATCTTCGCGACGACCGAGCCGGACAAGGTCATCGGCACGATCCGCTCGCGCACCCACCACTACCCCTTCCGGCTGGTGCCGCCCGAGCCGCTGATCAAGTACCTCGAGTACCTGTGCACCGCCGAAGGCGTCACGGTTGCCCCAGGTGTGCTGTCCCTGGTCATTCGCGCCGGCGGCGGTTCCGTGCGTGATTCGCTGTCCGTGCTGGACCAGCTGATCGCCGGAGCCGGACCGGGCGGGCTGGACTACGAGCTGGCGGTTTCGCTGCTGGGCTACACCCACGCTTCGCTGCTTGACGACGTGGTCGATGCCCTGGGCGCCGGCGACGCCGCGACGGTGTTTGGCGCCGTCGACCGAGTGGTGCAGACCGGACACGACCCGCGGAGATTCGTCGAGGACCTGCTCGAGCGTTTCCGCGACCTGATCATCGTGCGTGCGGTGCCCGAAAACGCCTCCCAGATCATCCGCGGCCTGCCCGAGGACCAGCTCCAGCGCATGCACGCCCAGGCAGCGGGACTTGGCCAAGCCGAACTCAGCCGCTGGGCCGATGTCACCAACGCCGGGCTGACCGAGATGACGGGAGCGACGTCGCCGCGCCTGCACCTCGAGCTGCTCTGCGCCCGTTTGCTGCTTCCGGCATCCGACGCCACCGAGCGCGGTTTCAATGCGCGCATGGACCGGGTCGAGCGCCGTTTGGCGTACGCCGGCGACGATCTTCCCCCGGCGCCGTCCGGCGATGGAGCCTACGCGCATGCCGACGGTTCGGCAGGGTCTTCCGGAGCCTCCGGCTACGAGGCCGAGAACTCCGGCGCCGGTGCTGCAGCGGTCCGCGAGGCACTGCGTGCCGCCCGCGCCCAGAAGGAAGGCGGGGCACCCGATGCGCCGTCGGCTTCCGAAGCCGTTTCTGCCCCTCCAGCGGCGCAGGAACCGACGGTCCAACCGGCTTCCGAGCCAGCACCGGAATCGGCCCAGCCGCCTGCACCGGCCGATCCTGTAGCGGCAACCGCTTCCGCACCGGCGGCTCCAACACCGTCGGTTCCCACCCAGGAAGCTCCCCCGATGGAGGATTCCACCGGGCACTCCCCCGATTGGGGCGGCACGTGGGGACCCGTTCCCGACGCCCCCGCCAACCCGGTGACCGAGCCGGTGTCGCCCGTCCAGGGCACCCCGGTTCAACCTCCGGCAAACGTCCCGCCATTCAGCATCCTGCCCGACCGCGCCCCCGAGACCGAGGGTGAAGGCCAGTCCAGCGCTCCGGCAGCGGAGCCCGCGCCGATCCAACAGAACCAGGCCATGGCCGACTTCGCGAAGAAGGTCAAGGAAGAGCAGGCAGCCAAGGATCGGGCCGCCGCGGAGCAGGCAGCGGCCCAACGCGCTGCCCAGGAAAAGGCGGCAGCCGAACAACGCGCCGCCCAGGAACGAGCGGCACAGGAACGTGCAGCGGCCGAGCAACGCGCCGCGCAGCAACAGCAACAGCAACAGCAACAGCAACAGCAACAGCATGCGCCATCGCAGGTTCACCAGGCCCAGCGTTCCGACGCGCCGCAACAGCACCAGGCACCACAGCAACCGCAGCAGCAACAGCCGCCGCAATCGCCTGCACCCCAGCGGCAGCCCGCCCCCCAGCAACAACGTCACGCTCCACAGCAAGGCCAGGGCCCGCAACAAGGCCAGGCCCCGGCTGGAACCTCCGGCGGCACGGGATCGGTTGAGATGTTCCGCCGGGCATGGCCCGACATCCTGGAAGAACTCAAGAGCAACAAGAAGTTCGTCTGGATGATGGTGGCGCCCAACGCCTCTGTGACCGGGTTTGACGGTCGCACGTTGACCGTCAGTTTTGCGCACACCGGCGCGCTGACCGCGTTCACCGCGCGGCAGGAAAACGTCGCGATCCTGGGACAGAGCGTCAACAGGGTGCTCGGCGTGAACGTTGAATTGGCCATCGCAGCGGGAGGGTCCGCACCGGCGGGTGGTTCTGGCCCAAAAGTTGATCGCCGGCCCGAGCCGGCGGTGACCCAAGGTCCAGCTGAATCCGCACCACAGCAGCACACCGCCCCGACACCCTCCAGTGCGCCCGCTCCCGGCGAACCCGGACACGGCACCGCCCCGATTGCGGCGACCGAGCAGGATGCAGTGCCGCCTGTCTCCCAGCCCGCTGCTCCCCGGCCGGTTGTCCAGCAGGAAGCCCCACGGCTGGCCGCCGAGCCCGTGCGCCCGGTTTCCGCTACCGAGCAACCCGTCCAGGTCTCGGCGCCGTCCCCGTCTGCGCCGTTGTCCGACGAGGATCCGGGCTTCGGACCGGAACCCACCTGGGACTCGGAACCATGGGACGATGGCGGCGGAGACTGGGATGCCTCCTCCGTTCCGGTGCCCGATTGGGAAGCCGACCTCGGCTCCGCCTCGGCGGAACCTGCCCTCGACACCGACACTGCAGCACCCTTACACGGTGCCGGCGAAACCTCGCGGCCGGCCGCCCCCGCCCCTGCCGCGCCCAAGGGCTACGTAGCCCCGGCGCCGTCGTTGGGCGATGCGGATCGTCCGGTGGCACCCCCCCCAGGCGCATCGGCAGCAACCTGGGGCATGCCGGTTGCGGCTCCCTCGGTTGCCTCTTCCGGGGAACCCGGCGCACCTGCAGCCTCCGCCCCGGTCGCCAACGGCGGAAAGCTCAGCCGCTACCAGCGGCTGATGAACCGCGCCGCGGGGATCGCCGACTCCGCCCCGGCACCCGCACACGCCCGCATCACCACGGACCCGGCCGCAGGCGCATGGGGAAACCCCGACGAGGCCCCGGACCTCGCACGCCCGAGACCCACCGCACCCGTTGAAGACTCACGCCCCCCGGCACCTGTTGCACCCGTAGAATTGGATGAGACGGAGTTCGTCCCCAGCGACGACGACATCGCCATCGAGGATTCCTCGCTGATCGGGGTCCCCGCCATCGAGCGAATCCTCAACGGCCGTGTCATTGAGGAACGGGATGCCGCCGGCAACGTGATCGAGCGACCCAACCGGCCCCGCTGATCCGTTCGGACCCCGACCGGAAGGCCGGAACCTGCACGGTGAAGCGTCGCCGCGAACGTGTAGTGTCTGCTGCACGGAACCGTAATTCCCAGGAACAGCAAGATTAGGCAGTGTGAATCCAAGTGTACGAAGGCGCAGTCCAGGAACTGATTGACGAGTTGGGTAGGCTTCCGGGCATCGGCCCCAAGTCCGCCCAGCGCATTGCCTTTCACATCCTCGAGGCGGACCCGGAGGACATGAAGCGCCTGGCCCAGTCCATCTCCGTGGTCAAGGAACGGGTAAAGTTCTGCACCGTCTGCTTCAACGTCTCCGAGTCCGAGACCTGCTCGATCTGCCGGGACGAACGTCGCGGCGATGACATCATCTGCGTCGTCGAGGAGTCCAAGGACGTCATCGCCATCGAGCGTTCGCGCGCCTTCACCGGCAAATACCACGTGTTGGGCGGGGCCATCAACCCGATCAACGGGATCGGCCCGGAACAACTGCACATCCGCGAGCTGATCGCCCGCCTGGGAGATGAGCGCATCACCGAGATCATCCTGGCCACCGACCCCAACCTGGAAGGCGAGGCGACGGCCACCTACCTGGTGCGCACGCTGCGCCCGCTGGGCATCAAGATCAGCCGGCTGGCCTCCGGGCTGCCGGTGGGCGGAGACCTCGAGTACGCCGACGAGGTCACCCTCGCCCGCGCCATCGAGGGCCGCCGCAACACCGCGCCGGCGGCACCCGCCGCACCCCTGGTGCGTACCCCGCTGCCGGATCAGGAAGCGGTTTCCGCCTCCTGATCCGGCCGGCGGGGTGCCCCGCCTAGCCGCGCAGGCGCTCCATCTTCGGATCGAAGAGCGGATCTGCCGCCACCGTGGCGGGAATCCGGCGGCCGAAGTACTCGATCTCCACCTGGTCTCCCTCCACCGTTGAGGCCGGGAGCCAGGCGTAGGCCAGCGGCGTGCCCACGGTGTAGCCGTAGGCAGCGGAGGTGACATACCCGGCCGGGGCACCATCGAGGTACACCGGTTCCTTGCCCAGCACCATCGACGTCCCGTCGTCGACGGTCAGGCAGCGCAGCGCCCGCGTGGAGGGCTTGTTGCGCAGCACATCCACCGCGTCGGCCCCCACAAACCCCGTCTTTCCCTTGGCGATGGAGAACCCCAGGCCGGACTCGAACGGGTGGTGCTCGGGTGTCACGTCGGTGCCCCAGAGCCGGTAGCCCTTCTCCAAGCGCATGGAGTTGAACGCCCCGCGCCCTGCTGCGATGATCCCGTGTTCGGCCCCTGCCTCGAAGAGCACATCCCAGAGCCGCTGCCCGGTCTCGGCACTCGCGTAGAGTTCCCAGCCAAGCTCCCCCACGTAGGACAGGCGCATCGCGGTGACCCGGATCCCGCCGATGACCACCTCGGCACTGCGGAAGTACTTCAGTGATTCGTTGGAGAAGTCGTCGTCGCTGACCTTGGCCATGACCTCGCGGGCCAGCGGCCCCCACAACCCAATGCAGCAGGTGGCTCCCGTGATGTCCGCGACGTGGGCCCACGCCGCGGGGTCCGCGGCTGCCTGCCGCCGCGCCTCCACGGTGAAGTAGTCGAAGTCAATGTTCGAGTTCACGCCGAGCTGGAAGCGTTCCTCCCCCAGCCGCGCAATGGTCACGTCCGAGCGGATCCCGCCGTCGGCGTTCAGCAGCAGGCAGTAGGTGACGGCCCCGGGCTTCTTGGCGATGTTGCCGGTGCTCAGCCGCTGCAGCAGTGCCAGGGCCCCGGGGCCGGTGATCTCCAGGCGCTTGAGCGGGGTCATGTCGTACATTGCCACGGCGGTGCGGGTCGTGTAGGCCTCGGCCGCAGAGATCTCCGAATGGAACTGGTTCGACCACGCGTCGCGCTCGGGACCGCGCCAGGCCTCGGGCAGGGTATCCACCAGGTGCCGGTTCGCCTCGAACCAGTGCGGACGTTCCCAGCCTGCCGATTCCAGGTAGAAGGCGCCGAGTTCGTCCTGGCGGGCGCGGAACGGGCTCGAGCGCAGGTCGCGCGGGGAGGTGCGCGGCTCCAGCGGGTGGCGGATGTCGTAGATCTCCACGAAGTTCTGCTGGGAGGTCTCGCTGACGTATTCCTTCGTGGTTTGCAATGCCTCGAAGCGGGTCACCTCGCCCTCGTGCAGGGAGATGGAGGACTGGCCGTCGATGAGCAGCTCGGCCATGGCGCGGGCGATGCCGGCCGAGTGCGTCACCCAGACGGCCTCGGCAAGGTAGAAGCCCTCCAGCTCCGGTGCGGCGCCCACCAGCGGGCCACCGTCCGGGGTGAAGGAGAAGATCCCGTTGAAGCCGTCGTCGATCGACCTGTCGCCCAGCGCCGGCAGCAGCACCTTCGAATCCTCCCAGGAGTCCAGAAAGTCCTCCTGGGTGAAGTCCAGCCGCGACGGCATCTCGTGTTCGGACATGCGGTCGGCAGGCACCTTCGCCAGCGTGTGAAGCTCCACCGGCATCGGGCGGTGGGCATAGGAGCCGATGCCGATCCTATCCCCGTGCTCGCGGTAGTACAGGTCCTTGTCCTGGTGGCGCAGGATCGGAAGCGTCGCCCCGTTGGGGCCCTCGTTGCGCCCGGCAAGCTCGGGCAGCGCGTCGGTGGTGACGTATTGGTGGGCCAGCGGCAGCAGCGGCACGTCCATCCCGATCATTTCCCCGATGGCCGGACCCCAGAACCCGGCGCAGGAGACCACGATGTCGGCCTCGATGACCTCGTCCTCCCCGATCCGCACCCCGGTGACCTTGCCGCCGTCCTGCTCGATCCCTGTGACCGTCGTGTCCCCGAGGAACCGCACCCCGGCAGCGGTGGACTTCTCGATGAGCAGTTGCACCGCCCGCGCCGCGGACGCCAGCCCGTCGGAGGGAACCAGGAAACCACCCAGCACCGTCTCCTCGGCAAGCAAGGGGTAAAGCCGCTTGCATTCGGCGGGGTCGACCAGCCTCGACTCAAGTCCCCACGAGGTGGCGAAGCCGTGCCGGCGCTTGAGCTCCTCGAGCCGTTCCGGCGTGGTCGCGACCTCCAGACCGCCGACCTGGTTGAAGCAGGAGGTGCCGTCCTTTTGCAGGGACAGCAGCTTTTCGACGGTGTAGCCGGCGAACTCGGTCATCGACTTCGAGGCGTTGGTCTGGAAGACCAGTCCCGGCGCGTGCGAGGTGGAGCCGCCGGCCAGGTGCAGGGGTCCCTGCTCGATGACGGTGGTGTTCGCCCAGCCGCGGGTCGCCAGCTCGTCGGCAAGGTTCGCGCCGACGATGCCGGCCCCGATGATGACGACGCGGGGTGCTTGGTTCATGGAAATGCTCCTTTTCGGGGGTGTTTAGCGGAAGACGACGGTGCGGGTGTTGTTAAGCAGGATGCGGTGCTGGCAATGCCAGGTGATGGCGCGGGCCAGGGCCTGGGCCTCGGCGTCGCGCCCGATCCGTGCCAGCGCGTCGGCGTCCGGGACGTGGTCGACCCGAAACACTTCCTGTTCGATGATCGGGCCTTCGTCGAGGGACTCGGTGACGTAGTGCGCGGTGGCCCCCACCATCTTCACGCCGCGTTCATAGGCCTGGTGGTAGGGCTTGGCGCCCTTGAATCCGGGCAGGAACGAGTGGTGGATGTTGATGGCCCGTCCGTGCAGTGCCCGGGTCAGCTCGTTGGAGAGCACCTGCATGTAGCGGGCCAACACCACGACGTCTGCCCGGTGGTCGGCGATGACCTCCTGGAGCCGGGCCTCTGCTGCGGGCTTGGTGTCGGCAGTGACCGGGATGTGGATGAACGGCAGCCCGGCGGCCTCGGCCATGGGGCGCAGGTCCTCGTGGTTGGAGACGACACCGACCAGTTCGGCGCCGAGGGTTCCGGTGCGCCAGCGGTAGATCAGGTCGTTGAGGCAGTGCCCGAACTTCGAGACCATGACCAGCACCCGCTGGGCGCGCCCGTCGTGGAAGGCGAAGTCCATGCCGAACTCACCTGCCAGCCGTCCGAACGCGGTTTCCAGCTCCTCGGCGGTGTCATCCGGGTTCCCCCCGGCCAGTGCGGTGCGCAGGAAGAGCCGGCCGCCGACGTGGTCGTCGAATTGCTGGTGCTCGGCGATGTCGAACCCGCGGTCGTCGAGGAACCCTGTCACTGCCCGCACGATGCCGGGCTTGTCGGGGCAGGAAAGGGTCAGGACGAAGCGAATGCTGCGCGGGTGCGTGGCGTCCCGGGTCACTGCCGTCTCGTGGATCATGGTGCTCACGTTTGCTCCCTTGGCTCGTTGAAAGGTGGTTGGTTGTGGCTGGATATTGGTGTGTGGATTGCGGACGTTCTCATGCGCCGTCGGCGCCTCGGCCAGGGCAGCGGTCTTCGGCGTCGCAGGCCTCGGTGCAGTCGTGTTTGGTCACCAGTTCGAAGGGCACTCCGCCGTGTTCGTCCACGCCGCTGCGGATGGCCCGTTCGACCACCGAGTCGGCCAGCTTCCTGCGAAGTGCCAGCGGATCGCGGCGCAGGTCCTTGACCAGGGCGATGCACAAGATAAACATGACGGCAGCGAACGGCAGAGCGGAGACGATGGTGATGTTTTTCAGCCCGTTCAGCGCCTGTCCGGGATTGTCCCCGCCGGCCAGCAACATGATGGAGGCAACCGCCCCGGTGAGCACTCCCCAGAACACGATGACGCCCTTGGAGGGTTCCAAGCGCCCATTGGTGCTCAGCGAGCCCATCACGATCGAGGCGGAGTCTGCGCCGGTGACGAAGAAGATGCCGATCAACACCATGGCCAGGATGGCAATGGCCAAGGTGACACCGGGGCTGGCGCCAAGGTGCTGGATCAAGTCGAACATGGCGCCCTCGAAGTCGATCGAGGGTTCCCCGTCGACCATGCTCACCATCGAATCCGACGCCCCGTTTGAAGCTGCGGACTTGAGCTGGATGTCGAAGGCGGCACCGCCGAAGATCGAGAACCAGATAACGGAGACCAGCGACGGGACCAGCAGCACCCCGGTGACGAACTGGCGGATGGTGCGTCCGCGACTGATCCGGGCAATGAACATGCCCACGAACGGCGCCCACGACACCCACCAGGCCCAATAGAAGATGGTCCAGCTCGACATCCACGCCCGCACCGACTCGTCACCGGCGGACTCGGTGCGCGAGGCCATCGAGGGCAGGTCCCGGACGAAGTCGCCGATGGCCGACGGGATCAAGTTGAGGATCAGCAGCGTGGGCCCCAACACGAACACGAGCACCGCCAGCAACAGGGCCAGGACCATGTTGATGTTGGAGAGCCACTGGATGCCCCGCGAGATCCCCGAGACCGCGGAAAGCACGAAGCAGACGGTCAGTACCGTGATGACCCCAACCAGCACCGGCGAGGCGACCTTGCCGACCCAGCCGTTGAATTCGATGCCGCTGGCGATCTGCATGGCCCCGAGCCCCAGCGAGGCGGCGGTGCCGAAGAGCGTGGCGAAGATGGCCAGGATGTTCACGATCTTGCCGGCTGGCCCTTCGACCCGCGGACCGAAGAGGGAAGTGAAGGCCGAGGAGATCAACTGCCGGCGACCCAGCCGGAAGGTCGAGTAGGCCATGGCGATGCCGACCACCGCGAACATGGCCCAGGGGTGGATGCTCCAGTGGAAGATCGACGTGGCCATGGCCGTCTGGATGGCCTCGGGCGTGCTCCCGTCAACCGTTCCCGGTGGCGGGGAGACGTAGTGGTAGAGCGGTTCGGCCACCCCGTAGAAAACGAGGCCGATTCCCATGCCGGCGCTGAACATCATCGAGATCCAGGAGACAGTGCGGAACTCCGGCTTTTCCCCGTCACGCCCCAGCGGGATGTTGCCGAACCGGCCCAGAGCCAGCCAGAGCACGAAGATCACGAAGAACGAGGCCAGCGAAACAAAAAACCAGCCGGTGTTCTCGGTGACCCAGGACAGTGCAGCGTTCGAGGCCGCCGAGAGCGAGGCGGTTTTGACCAGGCCCCAGATGACGAAGGCCAGCGCGAAGGCCCCGGCGACCCCGAAAGTGACCTTGTCCAGTCCCTCGGGCAGGCGCGGAATCATCCGTGTTGCCTTCCGCTCCGATTCGCCGTCCCTGAGCTCCTGCAGGATGGCGGTGTCAACTGGTGGCGCGGAACCCGCGACCGGATCCTCGACCACGTACTCGTCGGGCACGTCCGGTTCTTCGGACATGGTCTCGTCGGTGTTCACTGCCATGGGTGTTTTCCTTTGCCTGGTGAATGCGAACGTGTCTTTGGTCCGTGGACCGGGGGCGGTCACCCGCCGAGAGAACCGCTATCCCGCGGGATTGCAGTCCTGGAAATCGGGGCATCGGAGTGGCTTCGTCGCCCGTGGTGGAGCTTTGCAAGACCGTGGCGTATTGGATGCGAGCCTGCAACCGGGTGAACAGGGGCCTCCTGCGTTCAGGTGCAGTAGCTGGCGAGCAGCCCAGCGCCGTCGATAGGCATTGCGGCAATCAGGGCCGGCTTGTCCAGAAGGGCGCCACTGCGGGACAACCGTTTCGATGGACAGGCTTCGTGCATCGCGCATCGACTTCCTTTCGGCTGTTTCGTTCGATGGTTCGGCGGCGATTCAGTCTCGCTATGATCAACAGCCTTCGCCCTGTGCAACAACTGTGGCGCACGCCACAGAAGGGTGTCAAGAGGTTTAGGTCTTTTTCCTTCCGGCCATCCCGACTCTGGGGCCGCCCTGCGTCGCGCCACACCGGAATCACCCCTTTGTTGTGGAACCTGGCCCAGGCGACGCATTGGCGTAACAGTAGAAGAGTTGCGCCTACAGATGCTTGATGTTTATTACGCAATTGGGAAACAGAGGTCCCAGTACAAATCGAACCGACTTCCCGAATGCCCCGAAGTCAGGGGTTAGCCAGCCGGCTGATGATCATCTGCGGCCATTCGCAGGACCACTGCGATTGCATCTCCGCCGTACGCGAATCACCCCGGGAAAGGTCACGGAGTCCAATTTCTCTGGTACGGATAGATCGGGAACCCGGGCGCCGCATGAGGGCAGGGAAGGGAGGCCGTCCCTCCAGGACGACATCATGGGATCTTCCGGGATTCGCCCGGGAGACTTGGTGCGAGCCAGGACCCTGGCATCACAAACCTCGGTTGATGACCGTGGTATCGACCACGACGCGATGGCCAGATGGAAGGCCATCGTCGGTCATGCAGCCCGGCACGTCGTCAGCAGCGCACGGAGTGCGCCGACATCATCGACCGGCGAGCCTCAGCCGGCGGTGTAGCCAAGCGACGCGCTGACCTGCAGTCCTGCCTGTTTGAGCCCCTCCAGCAGACCGGGCTCCATTTCGGGGGCGAAGCGGAAGGCAGGGCCCGAGATGCTGATGGCACCAACGACCACGCCGAGGTGGTTGCGCACTGGCGCCGCATAGGAATTGATGCCCATCTCGAACTCCTCGAGCGCCTGAGCGTAACCGTCCTTCACGACCTGAAGCAGTTCTTTTTCCAGAGCCGTCCGGGTCCGAATGGTTTTGGCGGTGCGCTGAGGAAGCTTGGTGGCTTTCAGGATCCGCCCCCGTTCATCGGAGCTGAGGCCCGCCAACAGGACCTTGCCGCTGGAGGTCGCATGCAGGGGGGTGAGGCTGCCCAGCCAGTCATATGTCGCCAGGGTCGAAGGGCCCATGGCCTGGTCCACGTTCACCGCGTATTCCTCGCGCAGCACGGCAAGGTTGACAGTCTCTTTGTACTGCTCGGCCAAGGCCTCAATGACCGGGCGGGCCAGAGCCACCAGTGAAAGCCGGCCTGGAATGGTGCTGGCCAGCTTCAGGATGCCGAATCCCAGCTCGTATTTTCCCCGATTGGTGTTCTGCTGCACCATGCCGCGGGCCAGCAGCGAGCCCAAGAGCCTGGAAGCCGTGGACTTGTGGATCTGCAGTTCTTCGGCAACTTCGCCGACCCCGGAACTTCCGTCCCGGCCGAGGATTTCCAGGATGGCCAGGGCGCGGTCCACCGATTGGACACCCCCATGCACGGCATCGTCGTCGTCCATTTCCGGGCGATGGGATTTATCGACTGCCAAGGGCCTGCCGTCCTTTGCGTTCATCTTCATACTTGGTCGCTTTCGTCCAGCTTATGCGCTGGCCCCGGCAAGGTGCGCGCCATCGCCCCGGCGCCCAGCGCCAAGGCGGGTTGGAAGCCCCGGCGACGAGCCGGCAATACCGGCTTGGCAAGCTGCTCAAATCACGCTTTCGTCCAATCCGTTACCAAATGACCCCCTCGCCGCGTGGGGCCGACCAGTCTTCCGGACGAGGTGACCTCGCCGACACCAAACCGAGCAAATAGACCAGCCAAACCACCCTTTATGACCTAGATCGGTCACGCATTGGCGTCCCGGTGCATCACAATGGCTAATATGGGGGTTGGGCCAATTATTGTCGCGCCCTTTGAAGTCCCACCTGTTCCCGTCCCATGGAGTGTGCTGACGCATGAGCCTGATTGTCCAGAAATTCGGCGGATCTTCCGTTTCAGATGCCGAAGGCATCAAACGTGTTGCCCGTCGGATTATTGACACCAAGTCCGCCGGCCACGATGTCGTCGTGGTGGTTTCCGCCATGGGCGACACCACCGATGAACTACTCGACCTCGCCGAACAACTGACCGAAGATGCCCCCGCCCGCGAGATGGACATGCTCCTGTCTGCAGGCGAACGCATCTCCATGGCCCTGCTGGCCATGGCCATCGACGGCCTGGGTGCCAAGGCGGCTTCCTTCACTGGCTCACAGGCCGGCATGATGACCGATGCCATCCACGGCAAGGCACGCATCATTGAGGTTTCGCCGCAGCGCGTGCGCCGCGCCATCGATCGCGGCTACGTCGCCATCGTCGCCGGGTTCCAGGGCATGAGCAAGGAATCGAACGACATCACGACCATGGGTCGCGGCGGTTCGGACACCACCGCGGTGGCGCTTGCCGCCGCACTGGGTGCCGATGTCTGTGAGATCTACACCGATGTCGATGGCATCTACACCGCCGATCCCCGCGTGGTTCCGGCGGCCCGCAAGATCGACACCATTTCCAGCGAGGAAATGCTGGAGATGGCCGCCTCCGGCGCCAAAATCCTTCACCTGCGTTGCGTTGAATATGCGCGTCGTTTCGGGGTTCCGCTTCACGTGCGGTCCTCGTTCAGCACCAATGAGGGAACCTGGGTTATGCCCAGCCCCGATGACCAGATCAAGATTCAAGAGGGAGAACCCTTGGAACAGCCCATCATTTCCGGTGTCGCCCACGACCGCTCCGAAGCCAAGGTCACGATTGTTGGCGTGCCCGACATCCCCGGCAAGGCCGCACAGATTTTTCGGGTCATTGCCGGCGCCCACGCCAACATCGACATGATCGTCCAGAACTTCTCGACTTCAGGTTCGGGCCGCACAGATATCTCCTTTACGCTTCCCATGGTCGATGGCAAGCAAGTCAAGGAGGCCCTGCGATCCGCCCAGGAGGAAATCGGCTTCGAGGACATCTCCTACAACGAGAACGTTGGCAAGCTTTCGCTCATCGGGGCAGGTATGCGTTCAAACCCGGGCGTTTCCTTCACGTTCTTCGAGGCCCTGCACCAGGCCGGCGTGAACGTGGACATGATCTCCACCTCGGAAATCCGAATCTCCATCGTCACCGACGCCAACAAGCTCGA
Organism: Paeniglutamicibacter sulfureus; assembly: GCF_030512175.1. Lineage (GTDB taxonomy): Bacteria > Actinomycetota > Actinomycetes > Actinomycetales > Micrococcaceae > Paeniglutamicibacter > Paeniglutamicibacter sulfureus. The sequence goes on from NZ_JAULBL010000001.1 coordinate 1,205,899, forward strand.
TGCCGCGGTGCGAGCCATCCACGCGGCATTCGACTTGGATGCTGAGGACGAGGCAACGGTCTACGGCGGCACCGGCCGCTAAGGTACATATGCCTTAACGCCACGCGGTCCGTGGCACCGGGGCACGCCAAGGGGCGTGCCTTCGGTGCTGCGGACCGTTTTTGGTGGTGGGCGTGGTGCGGCGGCGGAACTCTGCGGTGTTCAGGCGGGGGTGCCGGGCAGGGCGGGTGCCGTGGAGGTGTATTGGGCCCCGGTGGGGGTGGTGATCAGGATGGTGTGCCGCCCGCCGGTGTCCAGCACTTGTTCTTCCCAGCCGGTCTGTTCCTTTGTCTGGTTGCAGGCGGCGCATCGTCCGGCACTGTTGGCTTCGTTGGTCGGTCCGCCGCGGCTGTGTTGGACCACGTGGTCGAAGTGCTTGATCGGTGCGTTGCAGTAGGGTGTGCGGCAGTACTGGTCGCGGATGCGGATCAGGTCCTTGAGCGCCTTGGGAAATTGGCGGGAGCGTGAGTCCATGCCCACCAGGGCCCCGGTGTCGGGGTGGGTGTAGAGCCGCTTCAGGGCCACCTGGGAGCGGCGGCGTTCCCGGTCCTGCGGTTCGCGTCCGCCGACCAGGTTCCTGGCCCAGGTGGAGGGGACAGTGCCGTAGCCTTCTAGGAACGCCGGCTCGCTGCCGCCCTGGAGCAAGGTCCGGTCGGACATCGCCAGGTACAACATGAGCTGGGTTCCTTCAGCGGTGGACCTGCCGGTGATCCGGTCCACCGCGACGTCGACCATGATTTGGGCCCGTGTCCGGGTGTCCCCGGCCGCCTTGAGCCTGTCAACTTCGAGGGTGAGGGCCTGGCGGATCGCCAGCCCGTCCTCGACAGAGAGCATCCCGGCGACCTGCATCATCGCGTCCCGGGCCGGGAACACCGCGAGGTACCGACAGGACTTGGCCTCTTCCAGGCGCGTCAGCGCGTCGGAGCTATCGTATGCGTAGGCGAGCCGGCGGACCCGGTCGACGACGGCACGCACGCACAGGCCCTTGAGCCCTTCCGGATCGCGAAGCAGTGCCGCGTCGATCTCGCCGCGCTGCGCCGAAGGCAGGTTCGCGGTTTCGCGGTCAATGGTCCGCGCCTGGGACTCGCCGATCTTGCCGCGCACCAGGGCAATGAGGGTGAATGGCAGGTCCGAGACCAGGCGGCCGGATAAGCCCAGGAAGGCCCTGCCCTGTTCCGGGGATTCGCGGCGTGCCAGGGCGACTTGTGCCCCGACCCCGTAGGACGGGTTGTTTTCCCGCACGCCGGCCTCGGTGCGCCGGGCCACGACGTCGGCTTCCATGAGGGTTGCGGATATGACCTGGGCGCCGGCCGCGGCGCTCTTGATCTCCTCGGCCAGGGCGATCTTTTCGTGATGTTCCTTGGCGGTGCCATCCGTGTCCAGGGCCGCCAACCCGTCGCGCACGTATCGCAGGAACGCCAGGTCATCCTCGTGGCATCGCCCCGGGACAGGCGGGAGACAGGCGACGGGTGCGGGTGCGACAGGAAAGTATTCGTCGGGAGGTTCGTCTATGGAATCTCCGCTGGGATATTCATCGAACATACCTCCATTCTACGCCCGAAAACCTTCGAAAAGAAGGGCAAAAAACAAAGGAAATTACCCCAAACGCTCATGTCAAATACGCTTTATGGTTGTTCACAATCCTGCGCGGGGGGCCTTGACAAAGGTCGTTGAATCGGAGCATGCGATTCAATAATTAAGGCTTTCCCGGCCGGCGCGGCGATAATGAATGGATGCTCTCCTCCTCGCTTGCCTGGCTGCCCGAAGAGCAGTGGCTGTCGTCCGCCGCCGCTCATCAGGTGCGCGCAAAGCGTTTTGGCGAACCGTTCACGGAGCGCAGGATGAAGCGCCAGAAGCACCCGATCGAGGACTTCCTCTTTACCTATTACACACAGAAGCCTGGGCAGCTCTATCGCTGGCATCCGGGGCCCGGCGTGGTGCTATCCGGGGAGAGCGCCACGGAACGCAGAGACTGGAAGTTCTATCGCGAAGTCGTTGACGAGTCGACCGGCGAGCGCGGCTACACGGTGGACCTCGAGGCGTTTGCGCAAACCCGCACGGAGGCGATCCGGTTCGCCAACATCATCCTGGCCGGAACAGCCACCCGAGCGGCCAATTTCGCATGCTTCGGCCTGCACGAATGGGCCATGGCCTACAAATCGGCCGACAACGGGATCAGGCACGAATACCTGCCCCTGCGCCTGGGTTCGGCGGGAACCGATGCGGTGGTCCAGGAGCACAAGATCCGCTGCACCCACTTCGATGCGTTCAGGTTCTACACCCCCGAGGCCGTGCCGCTCAACGAACTGCAGCCAACCCGTGAAACCCAGCGGGACCTCGAGCAGCCCGGGTGCCTACACGCCAACATGGACCTGTACAAGTGGGCGTACAAGCTGACCCCCGCGGTGCCGAGCGACCTGGTCATGGACTGCTTCGAACTGGCGTGGGACATCCGCACCATGGATATGCAGGCCTCTCCCTACGACCTGGCCGACTGGGGCCACCGGCCCATCGCCATCGAGACTCCCGCGGGCAAGGCCGAGTACGTTCGCTTGCAGAAGGACTTTGCCGATCGGGCGCAGGTGCTGCGCGAGCGCCTACTGGCCGTTGCCCAATCACTGCCGTTGCCACAGACTTAGAGGTACCGGCCGCCACCGGCGGCCGACGCATGATTGGAGGGCAACTCCATGCGGCACATGAACCATTCGCTTCTCCCCGCGCTGCTCCTTGGTGCCGTCGCGTTGCTTTCCGGGTGCGCCGGCGGCGGCGGAACCGGCGGATCGCCGAGCGCGTCGACTTCCAGCCAGGGGCAGGGCCAGGACACCGACCTGCAGATCTCGATCCGGGCCGACGGAAACGCTGAAAGCGCGCACTTCCACCTATTGTGCGACGGGCCCGTCGCCCTGGAACGGAGCAACCACCCGCGGGCCGCTGCGGCCTGCGCGCTGGTGGATGCCCACCCGCAGCTGCTCACCGAGCCCGCGGCGGGCGCCACGCGGATGTGCACCCAGCAATACGGCGGTCCGGCCATCGCACGGGTGACGGGCACGCGGGACGGGCAGGCGGTGGAGCGCACCTTCGACCTGCATGACGGCTGCGCGATTTCCGACTGGACCGCCGCCTTGGCGCTACTGGTCGACCAACCTTCAGGGCAACTGCAATAGGGAGGGGGCCTCAGCCCTGCACCAGGTAGCGGTGTTCGGGCCTGCCCCGGCTGCCATAGGCCAGCTCCAGGCGCAGCGATCCGGCCTGCACCAGGTTGGCCAGGTAGCGCTGGGCCGTGGCGCGGGAAATCCCCACGGCGGTGACCACCTGCATGACGGTGGCAGGTTCCCCCGCGGCGGCAACCGCGGCGAGCACCGCCTGCTCGGTGGGCGTAGCCACGGCCGTGCCACCTTCCTCACCGGCCAGCAGCGTGCGCTGCGCCCGGTCGATGGCCTGTTGGTCCAGCCCGGTTGCGGTGTCCAGTTGCCGGCGGTAGCGGGCGTAGGCCCGAAGGCGCGAGGCAAGGACCTTCGGGTCGAACGGCTTGACCAGGTATCCCAGCGCGCCGCGCCGGATGGCGGTGCGCACCGCATCGACCTCGGTGGCAGCCGAGAGCACGAAGGCGTCCACGTCGAGGGTGGCCAGCAGGTCCAGGCCCGAGCCCTGGGGCAGGTAGACGTCCAGCAGCAGCAAATCCGGCTGCTGCTCGGCCACGGCGCGCGGCACCATGCGGGCATCGTGCACCGGCGCCAGGGCGCGGAAGCCCGGCACCGAATCGACGTAGCCGGCGTGTAGCGCCGCCACCCGGAAATCGTCGTCGACGACCAGGACCTTGTAGTCGGTTGTCTCGGTCATGGTGCTTCGGTCCTTTCGGGAGATCCTGATTCGGTGGACAGCACCCCGGGCAGGCGTGCGGCGAAGACCGCTCCCGCCGCCGGGTGTGCGTTGCTTTCGGGTGCCGCAGGCTCCTGGCGGCCACCGGGATCCGCGATCCAGACCTCGCCGCCGCGGGTGCGCGCCAGGCGGCGCACCAGCGGCAGCCCCACGCCCTGCCCGCGCTCCGGGGAGCCCGGCAGCGCCCCGGTGCTGACCCCTTCGGCGAAGACGTCGAGCCCGGGTTCGACCCCGGTCCCGGAATCTGCGACGGCCAGGTGCAGCGTGGAGCCCTCGGACAGCAGGTCGACCTCGACCCAGCGCGGGGCCGGGCCCTCCACCGCCGCACGCAGCGCGTTGTCGATCAGGTTTCCCAGCACCGCGGTGGCGTCCTGGGCGTCGATGAGGCTTCCGTAGAGCGCGCTGGCATCCCCCACGCGCAGCACCACGCCGCGCTCGTACGCCTGGACGCCCTTGGCCCCGAGGAAGGCCCGCAGGTAGGTGTCCTCGATGGCCTCGAGGTTCTGCACCGGCTCGCGCACCGGCCCGGACTCGATGACCTCGCCGAGGTAGTCGCGGGCCTCGTCCACGTCCCCGTGGTGCAGCAGCCCGGAGATGGTGTGCAGCCGGTTGGCGAATTCGTGGCGCTGGGCGCGCAATGCCGAGGCCATGGTCTCCACCGCGTCCAGCCGCGAGCCCAGGGTCTCGATGGTGGTGACATCGCGCAGCAACACCACCTGGCCCAGGTCGGTGCCGTCGCGTCGCACCGGGTGGACGGTGGCGACCAGCGCTGCGCGCTCGGTTTCCAGGCGAAGCGTTGCACCGTCGCAGGTGGCGATGGCGGCAACCAACGGCGCGGGCAACTTCGCCTCGGTATAGGGCAGCCCGATGATGTCGGAGGATTCGTGGCGGTGCGGCAGCCCCAGCATGATCCGCGCCGCCCGGTTGCGCACGCTCACCCGTCCGTCGGGGCCGATGCCGATGACGCCGTCGGCCACGCCGTAGAGCACTGCGTCGCGGTCCCGCAGCAGCTGCGCCATTTCGGCTGGTTCCAGCCCCAGGGTCTGGGCCTTGAGCCGGCGCACCAGCCAGCGCGTCGACGCCGCGGAAAGGCCCAGTGCGGCGAGCCCCAGCCCCAACACCCAGAAGCCGGCCACGCGCAGCCGGGCCGCCAATTCCTGGATCCCGACCCCGACGCTGACCTCCCCGACCACCGTGTCCGAAGCGGGCGCGAAGACCGGCACTTTGGCGCGCACCGATTCGCCCAGGGTCCCGTGCTCGCGGGACACCGATTCCTGGCCCGACAGCGCGACGGGATCGGTGGAGACCCTTTGGCCCAACAGGGATTCGGTGGGGTGCGCCAGCCGGATCCCGCGGTCCTCGGTGACCACCACGAAGAAGGCCCCGGTGCGCGTGCGCGCCGCCTCCGCCGCACGCTGCACGTACCCGGCGCGCAGGGCCGCGGCGTCGAGCGAGTTGTCGTCGTCGGCATGGCCCTTCACCTGTGCCCGGATCTCAGGGTCGGCGGCGAGCGTGCGGGCGATGGCCAGGGCGCGCTCCTGGGCCTGCTCGTTGACGCGTTCCACGGTCACCCACATGGCGCCGGCGGCAGCGGCGAGGATCATCATTCCCACCACCGCAAATTGCAGGCCCATGATCCGGGCGGCGAAACCGCGGGAGGGCTTTGGCTCTTGGGGCATGAAACCAGTTTAGGACCTTCGTGGGCTTTATGAGCAAAAAAGGATTTAGGGGAAGAAGGGTGCTTTGTGGGCACAACCACACTGGCGTGATGCGCACCACGTAGCGTGTATATCCGCGGTGCATCGGGCGGCCAACGCTTCCGGCCCCCACAGGCACCGACTCCCATCACTCGCGTAGAAATACGCACCATCTTTAGAAGGAGACCCCCCCATGCTGGTAGCACTCGGGTTCCTGATGGTCGCCACGTTCATGGCGCTCATCATGACCAAGCGCATGACCCCGTTGTTGGCGCTGATCATCGTGCCAACCGTCTTCGGCCTCTTTGCCGGCGCCGGCCTGGGGCTCGGCGACATGGTCATGGACGCCGTGAAGTCCATGTCCGGAACCGCCGCACTGCTGATGTTCGCCATCATGTACTTCGGCATCATGATCGATGTGGGGCTCTTCGACAAGCTGGTCGACGGCATCCTGAAGCTGGTCGGCAACGACCCGGCCAAAGTCGTCATGGGCACCGCGCTGCTCACCGGCCTGATTTCCCTGGACGGCGACGGCTCCACCACCTTCATCGTGGTCACCGCGGCGCTGCTGCCGATCTACCTGCGCCTGGGCATGAGCCCGGTGGTGCTGACCTGTGTTGCCGGTTTGACCAACGGCACGCTGAACATCGTCCCCTGGGGCGGTCCGACCGCCCGCGCCGCGGCCGCCCTGCACGTGGACGCCTCGGCAGTGTTCGTCCCGATGATCCCGGCACTGGCAGTCGGCCTGGTTGTCGTCTTCGGCTTCGCCTGGGCCATGGGCATCTCCGAGCGCAAGCGCCTGCAGCGCGAAGACCCGCTGCGCTGGGGCCCGGGTTCGGTCATGACCGGCGGCACGTCCGGCTCCTCCGACTCCGGAAACACCAAGACCCCTGCAGGCGGCCGCGGCGTCGCCCTGCTGGAAAAGGTTGCAGTGCGCGGTGACGGCACCGAAACCGCCACCATGAACGGCACGGTCCTGGACCCGACCCGCGAGACCCTGCGCCCGAAGCTGTTCTGGTTCAACCTCTCGATGACCGTGGCCATCTTCGTGCTGCTGATCCTGGACCTGATGCCGCTGTCCTACCTGTTCATGGTCGGCACCGCCGTCGCCCTGCTGGTGAACTTCCCGAAGATCTCCGACCAGGCCAAGATGATTGCCTCCCACGCCTCCTCGGTGATCGCCGTGGTCTCCATGGTGCTTGCCGCCGCAGTGCTCACCGGCGTGCTCTCGGGCACCGGCATGGTCGACGCGATGAGCGCCTGGCTGGTCGACGTCATCCCCACCTCGATGGGCCCGTACCTGGCGATCCTCACCGGCATCATCTCGATCCCCGCCACGTTCTTCATGAGCAACGACGCGTTCTACTTCGGCATCCTGCCGGTGCTCACCGAGGCGGGAGCCCACTACGGCATCCCCGCCGTGGACATGGCCCGCGCCTCGATCACCGGCCAGCCGGTCCACATGCAGTCGCCGCTGGTTCCCGCGATCCTGCTGCTGGTCTCGATGGCCAAGGTCGACCTGGGCGACCACCACAAGAAGGTCCTCTGGCGCGCACTGGTCGTCTCCCTGGTGATGCTCGCCGTCGGCGTGCTCACCGGCGCCATCGGCATCGGCTAGGAAGCACCTCACGCCGACACGGGAACACACCGCGCCAGAGGGGGCGGAGGACGGGAAACCGACCTCCGCCCCCTCTGTCTGCGTGCGGTGACACAGGTGGCGCTTAACCTCGCCGAAACCGACGTGTGAAAAGCTTAGGGATACGCGAAAGAGTGAGGCGACACCCATGGAATTCCTGCTGCTGTTGGTCGGCCTGCTGTTCGGGACGGTGCTGGTGGTCGGGCTGGGCGAACGAATGCGCCTGCCCTACCCCATCCTGATGCTGCTCTTCTCCGCCGGGGCGGCGTTCCTGCCGTTCATCCCCGAGGTCCACATCAACCCGGAACTCATCCTTCCGCTCTTCCTGCCGCCGCTGCTCTACGCTGCTGCCCAGCGCAGTTCCTGGTCGATCTTCCGGCTGCGGTGGCGCTCGCTGGTGCTGCTGGCCGTGCTGCTGGTCCTCGCGACCACCGCCGCCGTGGCGGGTGTCGCCTGGCTCATGGTTTCGTCCATGGCCTTGCCGCTGGCCATCGCACTGGGCGCCATCGTGGCCCCGCCCGATCCCGTCGCGGTGGAGGCCATCGCCAGCAAGGTCAAGATGCGCCGCCGCCTCATCACCGTTCTGCAGACCGAGGGCCTGTTCAACGACGCCATGGCCATCGTGATCTTCCAGGCGGCCGTTGCCGCTGCCATGAGCGGAGGCGAGGTCGGTTGGAACGTCGTGCCGAAGTTCCTCATCGGCGCGGCCGGCGCCATCGTCCTGGGCCTGGCCATGGCCTGGCTGATCGGCACCCTGAACCGCTTCGTCCCGAACCTGGTGGCCCGCTCGGCCGCGACGCTGGTGGCGCCCTACGCGGTGTACCTGCTGGCCGAGGAAGTCCACTTCTCCGGCGTCGTTGCGGTGGTGGTCACGGCCCTGGAACTGGGGCGCAGGGCCCGCCCGCAGGACTCCGAGGAACGCCTGACCCGGACCGCCTTCTGGGACGTGGTGGAGCTGTTGACCACCGGCGTCGCCTTCGGACTGGTGGGCATCGAGATGCGCTACATCATCCAGGACGAGGGCAAGAACCTGCTGACCTTCATCCCCGGCATCGCGGCCATCTGCGCCACCGTCGTGCTGGTGCGCTTCGGCTGGATGATGGCCATGTACAAGATCGGCGGGACCGAACGCAAGAACAAGACTCCCGGATCGCTCAAGGAAGTCCTGGTGCTCTCCTGGTGCGGGATGCGTGGGCTGGCCACACTGGCGCTGGCACTGGCCCTCCCCTCGACCATGGCCGATGGACAACCGCTCGAGGGGCGCAACTTCGTGGTGGCAACGGCCTGCACGGTGCTGATCGTGACGCTGGTTTTGCCTGGCCTGACGCTTCCGGCCCTGATGCGGGCGCTCAAGCTTCCCAATGACCACGCCGTCGAAGAGCGGACCCAGCGTGCACTGGCCCGGCGGGCGGAGAAGGTCGCGCTGGAAACCATGAAGCGCTCGAAGGCCGCCGCGGCCCTTCCTGCCGAACGCCGCCAGTCCCTGGCCCGGCGCATGTCCTCGCTGCACACCATTCTCGAGGCCGACTTCGAGAAGGACCCGGAAAAGATGCTGCGCCTGAAGCAGATCCTCACCATCATGGACGATGTCCAGCGCGAGGCACTTGATGCCGCACGCGAGGAAATGCTCAAGGCCCGCAACGAACCGGGCAATGACCCCGAACTGGTGGACAGGGTGCTGCGCCGCTTGGACCTGCGCACCGTCACGCTGGACCACTGACAGCTCGTCGGGTCCCACCCTCCAAAGGATCGGGTGCAAGGGACGGCGCACGGTTGAGTGCAAGGTCGATGAAGGCAGGGGCTCGCCCGGGCAGCCGGCTGCCTTCCAGCCATCCAATCGTGGCTTCCGCTGAAATCGGACTGGGCTCCATCTTCAGGGGCTTTACCGGGAGGCCTTCGTAGCTCATGGGAGGGGGGGTCAAGGTCGGTGGTTGCCGGAACAACGAGTACCCGACTCCACGCGCGGCCATTGAACGGATCAGTTCGACGTGCGAAGACCTCAACCCGATCCGGGGAACAAGCCCCCTGCCGGGAAAGGTCGACGAGGATGTCCTCGCCCATACTCCGCCCAGCGAAAAGGGATGGTTGCCGGCGCCAGAGAAGAAAAACAGCCGGCGGCCACCCGGCATTCCGCCAATCAGGCCCCGCGCACGGCCACGAGCAGGGCTCGGGCACGCCCCGCAACATCGGCATCGCGCATGGATAGCACCGAGACCAGGTATTCGAGCTTGTGGATCTGCGCCGTGTAATCCGGGCCGAAGCGCTGGGCCAGCGGGCGGGCGGCGAGTTCCTCGGCCATGCGCCAGGCCACGGCCAGCGCACTTTCGAAGAGTCGTTGGTCGCCGGAGGCCGCCAGCGGGACCGAGCCGCGATCGACCATGAACACCGCATTGAGCCGCGAATCGTCCAACCCCATGGTCAGGGCCTCAAGTTCCCGGCGCACGGTGCGCAACCTGGCAGCGCCCTTGCCGAAGCGGCCCAGGCGCATGGACATGCTGCCGCCGTAGCGAAGCACCTGGTAACCGATGACCAGAACAAGCCCATTGGTCGGGAACAGCAACCAGAACAGGGGATCCAAATTGGAGTCCAGCTCCCGCTGGCCGTTCAGCGGCAGAACCCTCGCCAGGCGATCCAGGGTATTGGACACCGCCCACTCGGGTGACATCTCGGGGGTGAAACGGTTGGTATTCCAGTCGAACCTGCCCAGCGCGGCAGTTACGCCGGTTGCGACCGCCGAGGTCAACCACGCGGGCGCCGTGGTGGATCCGTCATCAAAGAACCACACGGGCAGCACCACCTGTCCGGGGAGCAGTTCCCCGCTGCCCTCGTCAACCAAGTGGGGGTATTGGGCCTTGATCGTCCACATGGATTCCACCAGCAGCTGGGGGTCGAAACGGGTATATGCGAAAGGGTCGGAGGGGTCGTAAATCTTCGCTCGGGCCTCGGGGTCCATGGTGAGCTCCAGCTCATCCTCAGCGTCCCGGGCAACCACCGTCACCACGAGGTCTTCGGTGAAATCGACCGGGAGGCCGCGGCGGATTTCATCCACGTCGAATTTGCTGTCGTCGGGCTCAAAGCGCAATGTCTGCAATGGCCGGTTTCCGGTCGGCACGGCTTCGGCCACGTCTTCGATACCGACGATGACCATCGAGCTCAGCATGGCCGAGGCCAGCACCAGGACGATTCCGGCGAGCACCTTGGCGCTCCGGCGGACGCCCGTGCGGAGTGAGGGATGCAGCGGGGTCTTGCCGCGTGCGGGTTCCGCGGCGTCATCGAATTCAGGGAGCCTGCCGAACGCTTCGCGGGCCATGGCATTCACCTCGTCCACCGCGTTCAGGGACAGCCGCGAACCCTGGGGGGTCAAGCCAAGGCTCGTACGCAACACGCCCAGGTCTTCGGCGGGCCTCGGGGCCGCCAACGGGCGTCGCCGAAGCATGCGGCGCAACCTCCGCGGGCGGCCCAACTTCCGGGAGAGCGCATGCGCCTGGCGCTTGAGTACACGCTCCGCTTGGTCCCAGGCGCGCACGGCATGTTCGGACCCGCCCGCCTTGCCGGTGCTTGCCGCAAGCAGGGCGTCCAATGCGGATTCAAGGTCGGTGACGGCCCGCGGATCGATCGCGCCGGCCGGGGCGGCGCGCAGGCGCGCCAATAGTTCCCTGGTGGCGAATGCCAGCGGTGCGGTCAACCGCTGGAAGGTGTTTTCGCCGCCGCGGAAGCGTCCAATGACGGCACCGGCACCCATCACGGCGTCGGCCGATGCGGCCAATTGCGACACCAGGGATTCGAAACTTTCGAGCTTTCGGGCGGTTTCCGGTGTCATGCCGCTGCCGCGCGCATGCACCGCTGCGACGACCTTTTCCTCGGTTCGCGCCAAGTCCAGCGACGCCTTGCGCACCTTGGCCCAAGCGGCAGTGAACCCGCGGGGGCGTTGCCCCGGGTCGACGGCGAGGTAGGTCACCTCGAGGGCTTCGAGCTCCAGGACCACGCCTGCAAGTTGGCGCTGCGCGGCGGTGAGCCGGCGGAAGCGGGCCTCCCACCGGGAACGGCGGCGTTGTGCCTTGGAGAGGGCGAACGCCGTCAGCGCCAGGCCCAGCGCGGTGGCCATGATCCAGGGCCAGTACGAAGGCGGAGACCCGTGGTCGAGGTGCCGGGATGCTTCTTGTGCCGCGGCGATGACTGCCAGTGGCCCGTGGCCGATTCCGACATTGGCCTGGTATGCATCGTGGATACCCTGGCCGACGGCGAGGTTTTGGGCCGGATCCTCGAAGAAGGGGCGGATTGCCACCTTGTCGCGGGCTTGGGCTCGCCTGATCGAGCCGTCGTAGTTATCGATCGTTGCGGCTTTCGGGAGCTTGGTGCTCAGCAGGATATCGGTGCCCGGGGCGAGGTTTCCCTGCTGTTCCTCGAGACTCAGCGTCCGGTCGGTGACCGTGAGGGTGAGCGGTTGCCAGGAAGCGACGGGTCGGTCCAGTGCGGCTTCGACCGTTTCCCGGGAGATGTTCCACTGCTGCTGGCCCTCAATGACGATCCGGACCTCGGAATCCGGTTGGGTGGCGATGTTCACGAGCCCGGTGGTTCCGAAAACCACGGTGACAGCCCCGAGAAGGATGGATATCCAGGGGAGGCCGAAATTCGGTTTGTTGCCGGAACGGGCGGGCGGTCTGGCTTTGCGGCTCATGGACTCAATCAGGCGTATGCGGGCGTGAACCAGCCAATTCTAACGAAAATTGAATAAATGTCTGGCCGCGGAATACCCGGCCCTACGCTTTTGGAAAACATCAGAACCAGGCGAGCCAACCGCGAAACCCGTGAGCATAAACAACTTTGTGCTGGCGGGAGTCAATATTGCAGAACGAGCCCACCAACATGGACAGGCCAAACGCTGCGGGGTTGGTTCCTCGAGGTGGTCCGGTGCGAACGCGACCGGGCGGTGGTGAATGGCGGAATCGAACATGGTGGCTTCCGTATGGGTGGATCAGTCTTGGAGGACCGAACCACTCAACAGGAGCCACTCCTTTCTGCCCTGGCGACGAACCGACTTGACGTCATGCTCAGAATCTCAACCGAACGGCATGGGGCCCAGCCGCCGTTGCCGGCGGTTATTCCTCGCCGTCGAGGTAGTACCAGCGTCCGCCCTCGCGCGTGAAATTGCTGACCTCTCGCTGGGAACCCGGCTGGTTCAGCAGGCGGTAGTGCGCCTCGAACTCGACGATGCCGCGGGTGTCGAACGGCCCTCCTGCTTCGGTGCGGATGATGGCCAGGTCGCCCCAGACGATCGCTTCGTCCAGCACCAGCTCCGCAGGGCGCGTGTCCGGGTGCCAGGTTGCCAGCAGGAATTCCGGAAGTCCTAGGGCGAAGGCACTGAAGCGCGACCGCATCAGCGACACCGCGGTTCCGGGCCAAGCGGGGGCATTCGAATCTTCGTATCCCCGGTGATATCGGCCACAGCAGGATTCGTAGGTTTCCCCGGAATTGCAGGGGCAACGCGCATCTTTTTCCATTGAACCAGCCTAAGGGCAGTCGGATCGACGGAATAACGGCGGCCAGCCTGCGCTCCGGGACCCCTGCAACCCGACACAAAACCAGAGGAACGACCCCGTGCCGGTAGACTGGGCAGGCAAGCTCGCGGAGCGCCCCCACCCTTGGCGTGAGACGGCACGTCCGCGGGCGATTAACCACCCCTCGCGCACAGGAGAACCCGGATGCCCCGGATCGTTGTTGATGTTATGCCCAAGCCCGAAATCCTTGACCCGCAGGGCAAGGCCATCGTCGGCGCACTTCCCCGCCTTGGCTTTACCGCTTTCAGCCAGGTTCGCCAGGGCAAGCGCTTCGAACTGACCGTGGACGGCGAGGTCACCGAGGAAATCCTCGAGCAGGCCCGCAACGCCGCCGAGAAGCTGCTCTCGAACCCGGTCATCGAAGACGTTGTCAACGTCGAGGTAGTCGCAGACTAATGAGCGCAACCGAACTTCCCCTGATCGGCGACTATTCGACGCCCGTCGCAGCGCTGTCCGGCGCCCGCATCGGCGTCGTTACCTTCCCGGGCACCCTCGATGACCGCGATGCTGCCCGCGCAGTGCGACTGGCCGGCGCCGAGGCAGTGTCCCTGTGGCACGCCGATGCCGAGCTTCAGGACGTCGACGCCGTGGTCATTCCCGGCGGATTCTCCTACGGCGACTACCTGCGCGCCGGCGCGATCTCCCGCTTCGCACCGATGATGGGCAAGATCATCGACGCCGCGAACTCGGATGCCAAGCTGCCGGTCCTGGGCATTTGCAACGGCTTCCAGATCCTGACCGAATCGCACCTGTTGCCGGGCTCCATGATCAAGAACGATCATTTGAAGTTCCTGTGCCGCGACCAGGTCCTGCGCGTGGAAAACAACAACACCGCCTGGTCCAACCAGTACGCGCAAGGTGAGGAAATCACCATCGTGCTCAAGAACCAGGACGGCCAGTACGTGGCCGACGAAAAGACCCTCGACGCCCTTGAGGCCGAGGGCCGCGTGGCCTTCAGCTACGTGGGCTGGAACCCCAACGGTTCGCGCCGCAACATCGCGGGCATCACCAATGCCGCGGGCAACGTCGTGGGCCTCATGCCTCACCCGGAGCACGCAGTAGAGGCCGGATTCGGCCCCGACCACACCGGAACCGACGGGCTGGGTTTCTTCACCTCCGTCCTGACCCACCTTGTTGGAGGCCAGAAGTGAGCGCCGCAGAGCAGACCACCGAGCAGAAGAAGTTCAACATGGACACCGTGGCCAACGCCGCGGCCACCCCGGAGACCGAACTGCCCTGGGCCGAGCTCGGCCTGAAGCAGAACGAGTTCGACGAGGTCGTCAAGGTCCTGGGCCGCCGCCCCACCGCCGCGGAACTGGCCATGTACTCGGTCATGTGGTCCGAGCACTGCTCCTACAAGTCCTCCAAGAACCACCTGCGCCAGTTCGGCGACAAGGTCAGCGAGGAAATGAAGAAGGACATGCTCGTTGGCATCGGCGAAAACGCCGGCGTGACCAACCTGGGCGACGGCTGGGCCGTGACCTTCAAGATCGAGTCGCACAACTCCCCCACGATGATCGAGCCGTACCAAGGTGCTGCCACCGGCATCGGCGGCATCGTGCGCGACATCATTTCCATGGGCGCCCGCCCGGTGGCCGTGATGGACCCGTTGCGCTTCGGTGCGATCGACCACCCGGACACCGCACGCGTGATCCACGGCGCGGTCGCCGGCATCGGCGGCTACGGCAACTCCCTGGGCCTGCCGAACATCGGCGGCGAAATGGTCTTCGACTCCGTCTACCAGGGCAATCCGCTGGTCAACGCGCTGGCAGTGGGCGTGATGCGCCACGAGGACATCCGCCTGGCCAACGCGTCGGGCAAGGGCAACAAGGTCGTGCTCTTCGGTGCACGCACCGGCGGCGACGGCATCGGCGGCGCCTCGATCCTTTCCTCGGAGTCCTTCGACGACACCAAGCCCTCCAAGCGCCCCGCCGTCCAGGTGGGTGACCCGTTCGCCGAAAAGGTGCTCATCGAGTGCTGCCTCGAGCTGTTCAAGGGATCCCTCGTTGAAGGCATCCAGGACCTCGGCGCCGCGGGCATCTCCTGCGCCACCTCGGAACTGGCCTCCAACGGCGACGGCGGCATGGAGGTCGAACTGACCTCCGTCCTGCTGCGCGACCCGTCCCTGACCCCGGGCGAGATCCTGATGTCCGAATCCCAGGAACGCATGATGGCGGTGGTCTCCCCGGAGAACATCGAAGCCTTCGAAGCGACCATGGACAAGTGGGCCGTGGAGTACTCCTGGCTTGGCGAGGTCACCGACACCGGCCGCCTGATCATCAAGTGGGACGGCGAAGTCATCGTCGACGTCGACCCGCGCACCGTCGCCCACGACGGCCCGCTCTACGACCGCCCGTACGCCCGCCCCGAGTGGCAGGATGCGCTGCAGGCCGACACCTTCAAGTCCTCGGAGGCCGGCGCCAACCTGCCGGCCACCGGGGATGAGCTGAAGGCCGCACTGGTTGAGCTGATGGCTTCGCCGAACATGTGCGACAAGTCCTGGATCACCAACCAGTACGACCGCTACGTCGGCGGCAACACCGCGCTGGCCTCCCCGGACGACGCCGGCGTGATCCGCGTCGACGAGGAAACCGGCCTGGGCGTTGCCCTGGCCACCGACGCCAACGGCCGCTACACCTTCCTGGACCCGTACCACGGCGCGCAGCTGGCCCTGGCCGAGTCCTACCGCAACGTCGCGACCTCCGGCGCCGTGCCGATGGCCGTCTCCGACTGCCTGAACTTCGGCTCCCCCGAGGACCCGGATGTCATGTGGCAGCTCGCCGAGGCCATTCGCGGCCTCTCGGATGCCTGCCTGGAGCTCGGCGTGCCGGTCACCGGCGGCAACGTCTCGCTGTACAACCAGACCGGGTCAACTCCGATCCACCCGACCCCGGTCGTGGCGATGCTGGGCAAGTTCGACGACGTCGAGCGCCGCACCCCCTCGGGCTGGCGCGCGGATGCCGACGGCCAGGCCATCTACCTGCTGGGCACCACCTTCGACGAGCTGGACGGCTCGGAGTTCGCGAACATCCGCGGACACCTCGGCGGCCTGCCGCCGAAGGTCGACCTGGCAGCGGAGAAAACCCTGGGCGCGATCCTGATCAACGCCTCGCGCGACGGCATGATCGACTCGGCCCACGACCTCTCCGAGGGCGGCCTCGGCGCAGCCTTGGGCGAGATGGCCCTGCGCTACGGCGTCGGTGCCCGCGTGGCACTGGATGACCTGTGCGAGCGCGACGGGGTGGATGCGTTCACCGCGCTCTTCTCCGAGTCGCAGGCCCGCGCGATCGTCGCTGTTCCGCGTTCCGAGGAGGTCCGCTTCAACGACATGGCCACCGCGCGCCGGTTCCCGGTGGTTCGCCTCGGCGTGGTTGACGCCGCGAGCACCTCGCTGGAGGTCCAGGGCCAGTTCGACCTGGACCTGGCCGAGCTGCGCGAGGCCCACGAGGCGACGCTGCCGAAGTACTTCGGCTAGGCACGTCTGGCCACTGCGGGGCGTCGGGGATTTTTCCCCGGCGCCCCGCCGATGTTTAACTTCATCTTCACCTTTTCGGCCAAGTCAGATTGAGTTCACCGTGCGAGAGATCTGCTTGCGAGCATCTCATAATCGAGCAAAGCGAACTTCAAGCTAGTTTCAAGGTCAAATTTGAACTTGAAACTAGCTTGAAGTTCGAGCTCGACCTATTTTGCCCGAAAGCTTATTGATCAGTTGCGGCGTTGGACGCCAAAGATACGACCTACCTACCTTTTGTTTTGTCAGGTAGCCATGTTTGGTGAGATCGTTAAGATCAGCGCGCGCAGTTTCGTGTGACACCCTGAAGCGATCCCGATACTGCCTCACCGAAACCCGCTCATTCTCATCACGAGCCAACTTCTCCAAAATTTCCGCTTGCCGGAAATTAAACTCAACAGTTTTGCTCGCGAGGGCAGAGCGTATATCGGCGGCCTCCTGGACCTTCGCCTGCAAGTGGTCATCTAGCTCGTCAAGCGCTCGGATAAAAACGTCCAGCTGGTAGTGGATGAAGTAGGTGAGGTCGCGTTCGTCGTCCTCAGTTAGCAAATAGGCAGTTGAGTATCGCGACGGTGCTTTCTTGAAAATCTTGGAGATCGCGACATACTCACTGAGCCAGTATTCTTGCTTGAGCATGCACCAATAGAAGAGAGCTCGAGCGGTTCGCCCGTTACCGTCAGCAAAATAATGGTCGTAGCCAACCATAAAATCGACAATTACCGCCCGCACTACTGGTGGAATGTACGCCCCTTCCGGGGTATCACCGTTGGCAAAATCGCATAACGCCTGCAGTCGCTGGGGAAGTTGGTCTGCACTCGGTGGCTCGTGAACACAAATTTCGTTATCCCATACGGCAACTCGTTGATGATCGAGAGTTTCCAAACGACCTGCGTCGCTAGGGTCTTCCAATGTCCCATCGGTCAGGATGCGATGTAGTTCAATGACGAATTCTGTTGTCAACGGCTCCGCGAGCGAAGTTCGAATCCTCTCCATAGCCTGATAATTGTTGTATATCATGAGCTCAGACTTGTTGCGTGGATCCCGCTTTGAGTCAAGCATCTCGATGGCGACTCGTCGCGACGTCGAAGCCCCCTCCAGCTGGCTCGAAGTAATCGCCTCTTCTACAAGCGATCGCACAATGTACTGATTTCGACCAGTTGTCCCAAAAACGTCGTCCGGCGTTCGAATCTGACCACTTGCGCGACGCGTAATTTGCTCACTCTGCTTGAGCAGGCGATCAGTCATAGTGAATTGAAAGGCCTGACCGTTCTTGTCGGACAAATCAACGGCACGATACTGGCTGCGGCGAGCAAACTTAAGCGACAACCACCATTCCTCAAGAGTCATCGCCTCAGGCGGCGTCTTATAACGAAGCTCGTCCCAATGCATATACCGTGAATCGTCAGGGTGAGCACTCATGAGTTCAAACAGGCGATTAGGTTGAACGGAATAGATCTTTTGCATCGCTGCTTCGATGTTGGGCGCGGACATTGGCAGCTTCATTGGACCTCGCTTCATTCAGATCTACTTCAAATGGGCATCAAAATTTGAAGTTAGATGCAGTCGAGCGAACTTCAAGCTATCTTCAAATCCAAATTTGAACTTGAAGATAGCTTGAAGTTCTCTCCGCGCCAGCACGAATGCTCGACGGGCGAAACTGGTTGAAGTGGATGGCTCCGCGCGAGGAAACCATCAACTCCCGATTTACATCCATACTTCAGTCGCCACGCATCTCGAGGAATCCACAAAGCGATAGGCCTCACGCTCATTTCCGGCCAATCGCCGGAGCGTCCGTACGCAACCGATCGCACACCCAAGCGTCAGACGGCACGCGCATTTCCCGCGCCTCCGCCACCCGCACTTGTGACCCACAACGCCTTGCCGTAGAGTTCTACATCACAGGCCAAAGTTCGACTATAGAATCCAGTGTTCGACTATAGAACACCATGCGGCGGCCGCAGACAGAACTCGACGAAGTGAGGAAAGCCCGTGCAGTTCCACCACCACGGTTACGTATCCGGTGACCCGCGTATCAAGCCAGCAGCCGGCGTCGGCATCAACCGTCCGGAGGAGCTGCCCGAGAACATCGACGTGCTCATCGTGGGCTCCGGCCCCGCCGGCATGCTCACCGCCGCCCAGCTCTCCCAGTTCCCCGACATCACCACCCGCATCGTGGAACGACGCGGCGGCCGCCTGGAAATCGGCCAGGCCGACGGCATCCAGGCCCGCAGCGTCGAGACCTTCCAGGCCTTCGGCTTCGCCGAAGCCATCACAGCCGAGGCCTACCGGATCACCGAGATGGCGTTCTGGCGCCCGGACACCGAGAACCCCAAGAACATCATCCGCGGCGGCCGCGCCCTGGACGACACCGTGGGCATCAGCGAGTTCCCCCACCTGATCGTGAACCAGGCACGAGTGCTCGACTACTTCGCCGAGGTCGCCAAGAACTCCCCCACCCGCCTGGTCCCCGACTTCGGCTGGGACTTCCAGGGTCTCGAGGTGGCGGAAAGCGGCGATTACCCCGTCAAGGTCACCCTGGTGCGCAGCGCGGGCAAGGATGAGGGCACCACGCGCATCGTGAACGCCAAGTACGTCGTTGGCGCCGACGGCGCACGCTCCAAGGTCCGAGCCTCCATCGGCTGCACCATGGCCGGGGACCAGGCCAACCACGCCTGGGGCGTCATGGACGTGCTGGCATCCACCGACTTCCCGGATATCCGCCTCAAGTGCGCCATCCAGTCCCACGACGGCGGCTCCATCCTGCTGATCCCGCGCGAAGGCGGGCACCTCTTCCGCATGTACGTCGACCTGGGCGTGGTGCCCGAGGGCGACAACGGCGCGGTACGCAAGACCAGCATCGAGCACATCATCGAGCAGGCCAACGCGATCATCCACCCCTACACGCTCGAGGTTCGCAACGTCGCCTGGAGCAGCGTCTACGAGGTCGGCCATCGCCTCACCGATCGCTTCGACGACGTATTGCCGGAGGACCGCGGCACCCGCAACCCGCGCGTATTCATCACCGGGGACGCCTGCCACACGCACAGCGCCAAGGCCGGACAGGGCATGAACGTCTCCATGCAGGACGGCTTCAACATCGGCTGGAAGCTGGCCCATGTGCTTGAGGGCCGCAGCCCCGAGTCGCTGCTGGCCACCTACTCGGCCGAGCGCCAGGTGGTGGCGAAGAACCTCATCGACTTCGACAAGGAATGGTCGACACTGATGGCCAAGAAGCCCGAGGAATTCGAGAATCCCTCGGACCTCGAGGACTTCTACGTGCGCACCGCCGAATTTCCCGCGGGCTTCATGACCGAGTACGCGCCCTCCATGCTCACCGGCGAGGCCGTGCACCAGGAGCTGGCCACCGGGTTCCCGGTGGGCAAGCGCTTCAAGTCGGCCATGGCATCGCGCGTCTGCGACACCAACCCGATGCAGCTGGGCCACCACGCCACCGCCGATGGCCGCTGGCGCATCTACGTCTTCGCCGATCCCTCGGCCCCCGGGGCCGATTCCCCGGTGGGCGAGCTGGCGCAGTGGCTATCCACCGCGCCCGAGTCGCCGCTGGCGGCCACCCCGGCGGGCCTGGACATCGACGCTTGGTTCGACGTGAAGGTCATCTACCAGCAGAAGCACGAGGACATCGACATCAACGCCGTCCCCGCTGTTTTCAAGCCGGAGGTCGGCCCGTTCAAGCTCACCGAGTACGAAAAGGTCTACGGCACAGTTCCCGGCAACGACATCTTTGATGTACGCGGACTCTCCCGCGACGGCGTCATTGTGGTGGTCCGCCCGGACCAGTACGTGGCCAATGTGCTGCCGCTGGGCGCGACCGACGAGCTCGGCGAGTTCTTCGCCCGGATCCACTCGGGCGCGCGCGTCTAGCCACAACCCGAACCGAACCACCCGATTCGCGCCAGCGGATCACCAGAGGTAGTGCCCGCGGCCGATGGCCGCGGGCACTACCTGTTTTGCAGGGGGCACGTCTGATCGTCGACGGCGCCAGCCCGCTTTGGCGGCGCCGACGTCTGCCGGCAAACAGTCCCTTCCCCAAAACCCTTCATTCGATCTGCCGAAAGCCGCAGACCCGGCATGGTTCCGCGATACGTTGGAAGCAGCGCGAACCGGCCTGGACTCGCATCGCCGGACGAGCAGGAATAATCCGCAAATTACATGTGTTTGCATGAATACTGGCGGACACAACCGCTGGACCCACTGAAAGGAAGCACCCATGCAGAGGTTTGAAGGCAAGTCAGTCATCATCACCGGCGCAGGCTCCGGCCTGGGACGTGCCGCGGCCATCCAGATTGCCAAGGAGAAGGGCAAGCTGGCGCTGGTCGACCTGAACGCCGCCGGGCTGCAGGAAACCGAGCGGGAGATCCGGGACATCGCACCGGACGCAGAGATCATCTCGGTGACCGCAAACGTCGCCAACGAGTCCGAGGTGCAGAACTACGTCGCCGAAACCCTCAAGAACTTCGGGACCATCGACGGATTCTTCAACAACGCCGGCATCGAAGGCAAGCAAAACCCCACCGAGGACTTCGGCTCGGACGAATTCGGCAAGGTCCTGTCCATCAACCTCACCGGCGTCTTCTACGGGCTCAAGCACGTCCTGAAGGTCATGAGGGAGCAAGGTTCCGGCGCCGTCGTGAACACTGCGTCGGTCGGCGGCATCCGCGGCGTGGGCAACCAGTCCGGTTATGCTGCCGCCAAGCACGGAGTGGTCGGCCTGACCCGCAACTCCGCCATCGAATACGGCCAGTACGGCGTGCAGATCAACGCCATCGCCCCGGGCGCCATCATGACCCCCATGGTCGAGGGATCACTCAAGCAGATCGACCCGGAGAACTGGGAAGCCGTGGGCCAGGCCTTTGTCGAGCCGAACCCCATGAAGCGCTTCGGCAAGCCGGAAGAGGTCGGCCAGCTGGTCGCCTTCCTGCTTTCGGGCGACGCCGGGTTCATCAATGCGGCGGTCATCCCGATCGACGGCGGCCAGTCCTACAAGTACTGAGTCCCAAGACCGGATCCCCGGCAGGCCCCGCGGTGATGTCACCGCGGGGCCGTGCCGTGCCCGCGGTCCCACAGCCCGTGCTCAAGGGCGAAGAGCGTGGCCGAGACGCGATTTGATGCCCCGATTTTCAGGTAGATATGTTCCACGTGGTTGCGTGCGGTCTTCGGGGCGATGACCAGCGCCGCGGCAATCCGCCGGTTGTCCATGCCGCGGCAGAGCAGGCGCAACACCTCGATTTCCCGACCGGTCAGGCCCGCCGGACCGGCGGAGCGCCGCCGGTGTGCCAAGGGCGTGCCGGCCGCGGCGAGCACGGCATCAACGGCCGACGCATCGAGCCTGCCTGCCGCGGCCTCGGAGCGAAGCCGCTCACCGGCCGCCCGCGGGCCCAGCGCCTCCCGGTGCGGCCGCGGCTCGAGGTAGGTCTGGTGGGCCTCGGCGGCGGCGAGCAGTCGCTGGGTCGGATCCAGCTCGGACCCGGTCCTCCCCTGCGGATAGCCCGAGCCGTCGAGCCGCTCCCGGTGGGCGCCGGCCACCTCGGCCACCCGGCGCATGCCGGGCACCCGCGCCAGGATCCGTTCGGTGAGGAACGGGTACATGGCCAGGTGCTCCAGTTCCACCGCCGAGAGCGGCCCCGGCTTGTCCCAGACCGCGTTGGACACCCCCATCCGGCCCAGGTCGTGGACCCAGCCCGATCGGCGCAGCACCACTGTCTCGACCGGGTCCAGGCCAAGGCGTCCTGCGGCCGCGGCGGCGAGCGTGGCCACCGCCCGCGAGTGTCCCGTCGTCCACGGGGATTTCAGGTCGGCAAAATCACCCATGGCCTCCAGCACGGAATCGAGCCCGGCGGCATCCAGCGGTTCATCGGCCGGGGCGGAGGCCAGCACCGCGGGCCAGGGATCGCCCAGCATCAGGCCCCGGGACAATTCCGGGGCGCGTGCGCAAAAAAGGTCGGCGATCTCCGGGTCGAACTGGGTGCCGCGGCGTGCTGCGACCATGGCCACCGCCGCGTCGATGCCGCCGGAGCGCAGGAAGACCTCGGCCGCGTCGGCGAGCTGTGCGATGCGCATCTCCAGCGGGATCTGTGTCCCGGATTTCCCCGCGGGAAGTCCCAGGCCGTCCCAGCGCTCAAAGGTGTGGGCAAGGATCGAGGGCAGGTCCCCGTCCAGCCCCACCCGCGCCGCCAGCTGGCCGGCCGAGGTGCAATGCGAGGCAATGAGGTCCCTGACCGCTGTCTTCGCCCCGAGAGCGAACCGCGCTCGTTCCAGGACCCGCCGCCCGCCGGCATGTTGCGAACCGGTGTGGCGCAGCATCAGCGAGAGCATGGGCAAGCCCTGTGCATCGATGAGGTAGTAGTCGGAGCGGAAGGCGATGTCGTCGTCGAAGAGCGCCGCAAGTTCGAAGGAATCCGCGTGGCAGCCGATCCAGGCCAAGAGGTTCGCGTGGTAGATGCGCTCGCGCGCCGGCTTGTCGACGCCCAGCTGTTCAGCGATCCGCAGGCCCAGCAGCGTCGCGCGCATCATGTGTTCCATGGGCTGGCCGAGCCCCAGGTCGATGGCCAGTGAGAGTGCGGCGAGCAGTTCGCTGCGGCGCGGGGCGCCCGCCCCGGCCCGCGCGGCCGAACCCGCGGACCCCGTGACCGCGGGGATCCGGTCGAAGCCGCGCGCGCCCTGATCCGCCACGCCTTCATTCTACGGCCGCAACCCGCCTCGGGGCCGTGGAGGGGAAGACGAGACTGGTGTCGGCCACGAACACGCCGCGCTGCGGCAGCCAGGCGTCGGCGAGATGCTCCTGGACGGGGAGCGGCTGCGGGATCCCGGCGTCTACTCCGTCGACGGTGGCGACCGAGGCGCGAACCATCCACACCCGCATCGGGCGAGCGCGGAAGGACTGCCCGTTGGGCACGCGCCCGGCCAGCCCCATTCTCCCGGCGCGCAACACCGGTCCCATGACCCTGCCCATGGCGCCGAGCATGGCATCGCTGCGCCACAGCGCGTCGGGCATGGCACCGGCCACCGCACCGAGCATCTTCGTGGCCGGGGTCGAGGCCAGGTCCAGCTGCCAGTCCAGCACTCCGGGAACCGAGACCTCCAGGCGTGCGGGCCCCGTCCAGCGGGCGGATACCGGTGCGAGCACCGTCTCGTCCACGGCCGCCCCGAAGAAGCGGGCGCAACTGGTCTCCGGCGGGGCGTCGGCGTATATGCTCCAGGACCCGCCCGGCCGGCGCAGCCACACCGACCGATAACCGGGGCCGAAGGAACTGCGCGGGAAACGCCGGTAGGCCAGGTAGTGGCCGCTGCTGAAAGGCAGGCCCATGAGCGCATAACCTGCCAGGCGTTCGGCGTCCCCGGGCGGCAGCGTCGCTGCGGTTTCGGCGCGGTGCGCGTAGTGCTGCGGTGTCTTGTCTTTCACGGCGGTCTCCTTGGCTTGTTTTCACAGCCTAGAAATTCCGCGCCCGCGGCGCATGGGGCCGCTGCCCCATGTTTTGGGCGGGCGCTCAGCCTTCCTTGCGGCGAACCATCTCGTTGATCCAGGCCGGCGCGAAGGGCGAGGTGCAGTTCGGCGGCGTCGGGTAGTCCTTGAGCACCTCGAGGCGTTCGCCGATCCGAAGCGCCCGGGCGCGAAGCGCTGGATGTTCGATGCCGATCGTGGCCAGGGCCTGGTTCATGGCCCACTGCAGTCGCTCCGGGGCATCCTTCATCTGCGCCTCGATGACATCCAGCAGCCCCGGCAGGTCAAGGCCCTCGGGCTTCTTCGCGATCCGTTCGCTGGTCAGCGCCCACCCGGCGCTTGCCACCACGGGATCGGCGTCGGCCATCCAGGCGACGCGCAGCTCCTCGGCGTGGGGGCTCTTCTTCACCACGTAGTTCACGAGCCAGTCGTGGACCTTCGGGGCGCCGGCCTCGCGCAGCATGGTGTCCAGCGTGTCGCGGCCGAAGGCCCTGGGCCGGCAGATGAGCAGCGCCAGCAGCCGCGCCGGGGTCTGCCCGGTTGCCCAGAGTTCCACTGCCAGCTCCTGCTGGGTCTTCAGCCGCTTGGCCACGGCCCGCAGCTTGGAGAGGTTCACCCCGTGGTCGTCCCCGCGCTTCTCGTTCACGGCGCGCATTTTCGGGTCCTCGAGCGCCGCCAGCTCTGCCAGCAGCCCGTCCACGGTCGTTTCCGACATCCCAACCTCCAGCTGTTCGTGTGTGTGGCTTCCAGTCTACGAAAGTTGTTCCCCCGACGCGTCCGGGCCGACGCGGCAACTGCGGCGGGCCGATCACCCGTGGCCCAAAACCATGCGGCAGAATGTTTAGGCGGGCAGGCGTGAGGCTTGCCGTTGTCGAGAGGACCTCATGGCCGGTTTCATGCACAGGACCCCGGGGTGGGTGCGCCCCGTTCTGGGCGCTGCCCTGGCGGTCCTCGGGTCCGTCCTTGCGCTGCATTCGGCCGCATCCATCGAGGTGTTCGTGGTCCTGGTCTCCGCCGGGCTGGTGGCGCTGGGCGTTGCCCGGATCGCCGGGGCCCTGGGCCGGGACGGGGACGGAGAGGGAACCTGGCCCTGGCTCGAGGGGGGCAGCGGTGCGCTCCTGGTCGTTGCGGGCATCGCTGCGTTGCTTTGGCGCGGCACCACGCTGCCCGTGCTCGCGGCCTGCGTGGCCGTGCTCCTGCTGGTCACCGGCGCCACGTCCCTCGCCGCGCTGTTCCGCAAAACCCCGGTCCACCGCGCCGCCGCGCTGCTCGGCGGCCTGGCCGCGGTGCTGGCTGGCCTGCTGGTGATGTTCTGGCCCCGGCTGACGCTGTGGGCCTTTGGCGTGGTATTCGGCGGCTGGCTGGTCTTCGCCGGCCTGCACATGCTGGTGGGATTCCTGGCCCGGCGGCGGGGACCCGGGGGTCGCGCCGGGGGCCGGTGGCGGGAGTTCGGCAGGGTGGCGGGTTCCGCGGTGGCGTTGCTGATGGCCGTGGCGATGGTGGCCCTGACCGCGTTCATCCATGCCGGGGACCCGAGGCTGGTGCCCGATGCGTTCTACACCCCGCCCACCGACGTCCCCTCCGAACCCGGCAGGCTGCTGCGCGCCGAGCTGCTGGGTTCCGGGGTCCCGGCCAACGCCGAGGCGTGGCGCATCCTGTATACGACGACGAACCCGGACGGGTCGCCGGCCGTCGCCTCCGGCTCGGTGGTGGTGCCGCGGGACCGCGGCGAGGCGCCGCTGCCGGTGGTTTCGATGGCGCACGGGACCAAGGGCATAGTCCCGCGCTGCGCCCCTTCCCTCTCGCCGCAGCCATTCGAGGACGGTCCCGCCGCGGCACTGCGCGAGCTGGTGTCCCAGGGCTGGGCCGGGGTGATGACCGACTACGTGGGGCTGGGCACCGCCGGCCCGCACCCGTACTTGGTGGGCGAGGCCGAGGGGCGCAACGTGCTCGATGCGCACCGGGCCGCCCGCCGGCTCGAGGGGATCGCGCTGCGCGGGGACGCCGTGATCTGGGGGCATTCCCAGGGCGGGCACGGTGCCCTGTTCAGCGCAGCCATCGCGCGGGACTATGCCCCGGAGATCGGGGTGCTGGGTGTCGCGGCACTGGCCCCGGCCAGCAACCTGGAGGATTTGGCCCTGGGGGTGAAGGACGACGCGGCGGGCAAGGTCGTGTCCTCCTACATTGCCGCCTCCTGGGAGGAGCTTTTCCCCGCGCTCGGCGTCGGTTCCTTGCTGACACCCGGCTACGCCGGAGCGGTCGAACGCATCGGCGAACTCTGCTTTGGCGGCCGCGATGCGCTCTCGGCAATCGTTGGCGGCACGCAGCTCTTCGACGCGGTGCTTCCCGCCTCGGCGCTGCACGGACCGCTGGGCGCGAAGCTGAGGGAAAACTCGGTGGCGATGGACATCGGCTACCCGCTCTTCGTGGGCCAGGGGCTGGCCGACCAGCTGGTGAAACCGGGGATGCAGCGCAACTGGGTTGCCGCGCGCTGCGCGGCGGGGCAGGAGATGGAGTATCGCGAGTATCAGGGACTTGACCACATGCCGCTGGTGCAGGACGACTCCCCGTTGATCCGTGACCTGGTCGCGTGGGCCAATGACAGGCTTCAGGGCCGGGAACCGGTGGACACCTGCCCGTAGCGGGCCGACCGCCCGAAACCCGGGCCGGCTTGCTCAGTTTCCGCCGGCAAGCCTCCGGGCTGCCGCCACGTAGCGGTCCGTGACCATTGACTGGGCGGCCGCGGTCACCGGGGAGCCCAAGCGGTAGATCCCCGGCGAAGGCCGCGAGACGGCCTTGAGCTCCAGGTACACCGCGCCGTCGGGCTCCAGCACGGCGGCGAAGGATTCCTCGCCGGTCTCCGGGTGCCCGGCCAGCGTGCCATAGGCGAAACCGCGCCGAGTGGCGGACTCGATCAGCCGAACAACGCGGCAGGGAGCCTCGATGCGTGCGGCTCCCAGGCCGATTCCGAGCCGGACGCGACTGGCCAATTGGACCATCGGAGTGTCGGCGCGCACGCGCAGTCCCGCACCCTCGTGCAGCTTCCAGGACATGATCCCCGAGGCCAACGCCTCGAAGGCCGCCTGGCCCTGTCCCACGCACTCGCGCACCGCAAGGGTCCGGAATCCCGCGGGTGCCGGGACGGAGTCGGTGATTCCAGCCGCGGGGTAGTCCAGGTCGTTGAGCACTCCGAGGCGGAAAAGCCTGCGGCGTGCGGCCAGTTCCGCCGGGCCGTGCTTGGCCAGGGCCAGGCCCGCCATCCCGAGCGCCGCCTTTCCGCCGAGGCGGGCGGGCAGCGGAATCCCGGCCAGGGTCGGGCGCCGAAGCCCCAGCATCCGCCGGTGGTTTTCGGGCAGGGTGTCAACCACCGCGGCGAAGAGCAACCTGTATCCGGGCAGCACGGCGGGATCCAGCGGCGGGTTCTTCAGGAAGGAGACGACCTCGGCGACCCGGGGACCGCCGGCCAGTTCGCCGCGGGCCTCGTAGCCGGCGATGGCTTCGCGGAGTTCGGCATCGCTGCGCGGAGGGTTGGGCACTCCCATGAGTTCGCCGGCCTTGGCCCACTCGCGCACATAGGCGTCGGCCCCCTGCGGGACGGGGCCGGAAAAGATCTCGTGGCTGCGCAGGAAGGCATCGGCGAAGGCCAGGTGCACCCATGCCGCGAGGCCGGGGTCGTTGGCCGCATACTCGCGTTCTTCCCCGGTGCCGGCGAGGTAGCTCCCGGTGACGGCTTCGTGGCGGCGGGCCACCCAAGCGCAGGCCGCGTCGGCCGCAACGGTGTCGCCGTAGGTGAGGGTGAAGATCCAGCGGATGGTGCCTGCAAGCCTGGCCAGCGGATCCGATTGGTAGTTCGAGTGTTCGGCCACCCCGGCGAGCGCCCCCGGGTGGAGGGCCTGGGTCAGCAGTGCCCGGATGCCGGCGGCGATCGGGCTCATCCCGCCGTGCACCACCCAAACCGCGGAGTCGTGCGGGAAGTACCCCGCATCATCCCCGCGGTCCAGCTCGCGTTCCCACACCGGATCGTAGTGTTCCTGGGCGGAAAAGGTCTGCTGCAGCTTGCGCCGAAGTGGCTCGAACATCTCGGTCTAGCCGATCTGCAATTCGCCCATTTCGCCCCAGGAATCGCCCTCTACCTTGCGTGAGATGATCTTCGGGGTGGCCACCAGGGCCGGGCGCATGGCTTCCAGACCCGCCTTGAAGTGCTCGGAGTTCACGTGTTTGCCGGCGGCATCGTCGTCCAGGAACGCTTCAACGAGCACGAACTCGCTGGGGTCTTCAACGCTGCGGGACCAGTCGAACCAGAGGTTCCCGGGCTCCTTGCGGGTGGCTTCGGTGAACGGGGTCACCAGGTCCATGAATTGGGCGGTGTAGTCGGGCTTGGTCTGGAATTTTACAACGATGAAGTACATGCCATCCAGCCTACCGATTCCGGATCATCCGCGCTCTACGAGGCCCTTCCAGCCCAACGCCGCGCGTTCGGCGGCGGGCAGCGAGGCGACAACCAGGTCGTACGAATCCTCGATCATCGCCAGCATGGTTTCCTCCTCCAGTCCCGGGACCACGGTGTTCCAGTGCTTTTTGTTCATGTGGTAACCGGGGGTGATCTGCTCGTTGGCGGCCCGCAGCTGCTCGGCGAGCGCGGGATCGCACTTGAGGTTCAAGTTCAGCTGCCCGCCGCGGTGCATCAGCAGCCCGAACATCTTGGCGCGGCCGCCCTGCTTCCCGGCAACCTTGAACACCGCCGCGTCCTCACCGAAGGGGAAGTCCTCGAAGGCGCCGGGCATCGACAGCAGCATCCCGCGCCATGATTCGTATTCCACGTTGCCAATCCTAAGCCCGGTGGGCAGGGAATTGCCCGCCTCCCCCGGTGGTTCCCCGCCGTGGCAGGCGTGGGTTGGATCGTGTGGAACTACAGGTAGGGGTACTCAATCTTCGGACAGGTGTCCATAACGACTTCCAAGCCGGCTTCCTTGGCGCGCCTGGCGGCGGCTTCGTCGATGACGCCTAGTTGCAACCACACGGCATCGGCACCCACGGCGATGGCTTGGTCAACAATGTCGCCGACCCTTTGCGAGTTCACGAAACAGTTCACAACGTTGATGTGCCCCGGGATTTCGTCCAATCGCTTGTACCCAACGTTGCCCAGAACGCTTTCGCCGCTCAGGGACACCGGAATGATTTCCATGTCCAGCTGATCCTGCAGGAATCGAGAGACTCCCGGAGCCACACGACTCGGGTTGTTGGTCAGTCCGACCACGGCCCACCGCGCCGGGGTTTGCAGAAGTCGACGAATCACTG
Organism: Paeniglutamicibacter sulfureus; assembly: GCF_030512175.1. GTDB lineage: Bacteria > Actinomycetota > Actinomycetes > Actinomycetales > Micrococcaceae > Paeniglutamicibacter > Paeniglutamicibacter sulfureus. Next base: position 1,234,976 of record NZ_JAULBL010000001.1, read on the forward strand.
CCGGGTCATTGACGTGCCGCTGGCCTTGTTCATTGCTCATGCTCCTAACGCTACCGCGACAGTACGGGGCCCGCACCGTAGGAATATTCTGCGCCCGGATCCAATGTTCGGAATGAATGGAAATCATGCCGAACATTCTGGGAATGGTGCGTGACGGTCTCAGCTATCCCAGGTCTTGCGGTCGGCAACGGGATCGCGGTCCCAAGGAGTTGGGAGCACGCCGTCAATGTACTCCTTAAACCACGTGCGAACCTCATCCGATTGGTAGGCATTTTGCAAGGCCTTGCCTTTCTCAGTTTCGGCGAATCCAGGCTTGGCAGCTACGACGCAGATAAATGGCAGCGCGTCGGCATCCTCTTCAAAGAGCAGCGCATCCTGTGGCGTGAGGCCCAGCTCTGCGCCAAGCCGTACGAATAGGAAGCCTGCGTCAACGTCTGGCAGGGTCTTGGAGAGCGACTGCTGGTCGACTTCCGTGAAGGAAATGCCCTTCGGATTTTCCAAGATGTCATTCTGGGAGAGATGGATCACGCTCTTGTTTTCGTCAACCTTGAGGACCCCTGCCTTGGCCAGCAGCGCCAGTGCACGCCCATTGTTGGCCGGGTCGACGGGAATGGCGATCTTGGCACCCTGTGGCAATTCATCGATGGTCTTGTGCTTCTGGGAATACAGTCCACCGGGCGATCCATACATGTAGAAAGCCGTTTCAACGTCGATGTCCTTATCCTTGGTGAACTGAGCGAGATAAGATGCGTGCTGGAAATAGTTGGCATCGTATTCACCGTTCGCTACGGCAAGGTTCGGCTGGACGATGTCAGTGACATACTTGACCTGAACTTCCCAGCCCTCGGATTCCAGAACCTTCTGGGCAATTTTGGTCGGTTCCTGATAAGGGGCCGATTCGGTGACGATGAGTTTGATGGTCATGTTCTCTGCCCCCGTGGCAGCATTCCCGGTAAGGCCACAGCCTGTCAACACGGCAAGACCGGTTAAGGCGCTTATGCCCAGGGATCCTTTGATAAAGGTGCGTCGTTCCATTGCCAATTCTCCTAACTCTGCCGAGGCCCGCACACCCCAGGTCTGCGTGCTACACGACGGTTTACTTAGACGTTCCAGGCTTTTAGATCCGCTGCGGGATCTCGGTCCCACGGAGTGGGCAACGCACCGTTGAGGTAGCCCTCGAACCACTCACGGACCTCGTCCGAGTGATAAGCCGCTTCAAGCGCCTTACCCTTTTCAGTAGCTGAAAAACCCGGTTTGGCCGCAACAAGATTGATGAACGGAAGTGCGTCCTCTTCCTTTTCAAAGAGAAGGGCATCCTCCGGATTAAGTCCGATCTCTGCGCCGAGGCGAACGAAAAGGAAGCCCGCGTCAACATCCGGCAGAGTCTTGGATAACGACTGCTGATCGACTTCGACAAAATTGAATTTTCGCGGGTTCTCCAAGATGTCGGCCTGTGAAAGGTGAATCAGGTTCTTCCCCTCGGTCAGCTTCAACAGTCCGGCCGTCTGCAAAAGGGCCAGAGCTCGTCCGTTGTTGGACGGATCCACGGGAATCGCGATCTTGGCACCTTCGGGAAGGTCACCGATTTTCTTGTGTTTCGCCGAGTACACACCCGCTGGTGATCCGTACATGTAGAACGCGGTTTCCAGCTCAAGGTTCTTGTCGGTGGTGAATTGCTCAAGATAGGCGGCATGCTGAAAGTAGTTCGCATCGAATTCGCCATTGGCCACGGCGAAGTTCGGCTGGACGATATCGGTGACGTATTTGGCTTCAACCTTCCAGCCTTGGGACTCCAGGATTTTTTGGGCGATTTTAGTCGGTTCCTGCGTTGGGGCCGACTCGGTGACAATCAACTTAATGGTTTTGTTGTTGCCGGTCGCGGCGGTTGAAGCCCCGCCGGTTAGTCCACACGCGGTAAGCGAGGCGAATGCACCGAGACCAAGTGCTCCGGCAAGGAAAGTACGACGCTGCATGATGCTTCTCCTGAAATATTTGCAATGATTTGGTGGCCGATGAAGATCCGACGGTTCTTCATGGGTAATAGTTCTGCTGAGGCGGACGTTATGTGATGGACGGAACCGTCGTCGCATCGCCAATGGCGTTAAGACCCTCCGGGAGGGTTCCGTTGATGAAGTAGTCACCAATCGCTCGGGCACGGAATGCGATTGGATTGTGCGTTGCCACAGTCTGCGCGTTCCGCCAGTGGCGGTCCAATCCCTTTGAGGTGCTGGTAGCCGAGGCTCCCCCGGTTTCGAAGAGTTGCTGCGCAGCGCCGATCGCCAACTCCGGAACAGAGACTTGCGCTTGTTCCACGGCCAATTCAGCCAGATGCCCTTCAAACGTCGTTGGGCGATGACCGTTTTCATCTGGTTCCTGCCCAACAGCCGCATCAATGGCGATATCAAGGGTTCGCGCCGCAGCCAGCACGGTGGCCTCTGCTGTAAACGCTTTCGTGGCGATGCGGCCAACGGTTTCCTGGATCAGGGGATCGTTCCTGAAGGGCAATCCCGATCCGGTGTTGAAGGTGCGGGCCCGTTTGGCGACCGACTGCGCCGCATCATCCCGGGCAGCGCGGGCGATGCCTGCGAGCACCGCCAGCAACACCAATTGGAAGAACGACGCTTCGTGGGTTGCTTCCGCGCCGCTGGCCTCGCGGCCAAATATGTCGACGGCATCCACGTGGACGTTCTCAAAAATAGTGGTGCCCGTGCCGGTCAGCCGTTGGCCAAAACCATCCCAGTCATCGATGACTTTCACGCCGGCTGCCTTGGTTTCAACGACCGCAAACACACGTCCCGGCTTTCCCTGAAGGGCTGCTGAAACGCGCGTGTAGTCGGAAAAAATGGTGCCCGTGGTGTAGAACTTTTCACCGTTTAACACCCACGCCTCATTCTCGTAGGACAGCACCGTGTTGAGCTGGCCGAGCGCATTTCCGCCGCGTTCGGTGGATGCATTTCCAACAGTTTTTCCGGCGGCCGCGAGTTCATACCAACTTCGTCGGATGGGCTCGTCCTGCCACTGCAGGGACTCCACGAAGCCAAAGTGTGATCGATACAAATGGGCAACGTTCGAATCCGCGGCTGCCAGATCAATGAGAAGGCGCGCAAAGGTTTCGATACTGACGCCCGCGCCACCGTACGCCTGGGGTACCCGCAGCGCTCCAAACCCCGCTTCATCCAGCCACGCGACTTGTTTGAATGGGAGGATGCGTTTGAGATCACGTTCCCGGGAGCCTTCGGCAATCCGCGAAAAGAGTTCGGCAAATCGCGCGCGTTGGGTCGAATAATCGGCGGCAACAATTTCGGATGCCTTCAAAGTAATGGTCATGCTGGATGCCTTTCAGGAACTTGCTGTGACCGCGGCGAGATTTTCATTGGCTGCCGAGAATTGGGTGAAGGCTCCGCGGAAAGCGGCTGCCGGGTGTGAGGCCTCGAGCGTCGCTTGTCGCCCAAAGACCTTCTCGCGCAAAGTGCCTGGCGCATATTCGGTTTGGGCAAGGCCGCGGGCTCGCAATTCGGGCACCACACCCTCGATGAAATCCGTGTAGGAGCCAGGCAGAATCTGGTTGATGATGTTGATGCCGTCGGTTCCTGCGTCCTGCCACAGTTCGAGCTGATCAACGATTTGTTCAGGGGTCCCGGAGATCTGCATGGACTTCGCCCGGTACCGGGCGAGATCGGCAATCGTGGGGTTTCCTCCCGGAACCGAAGCGCGAATGGCTTCAAGCACACCCTTTCCGCCCTCTGTATCGATTTCACCAAGTCGGGTGTCCAATGGCCTGCCGCCGAGGTCAATACCGAGCCCTCCGCCTATGTGCGCAACCACGGCGTCCAGGTCGAGATACTCGTCATAGTCAGCTTGCTTGCGCAAGACCTCTGCTTCTGTACTTCCCACTACGAAGGAGAGTCCGGCAAAGATTTTCACATCGGATGCTTCGCGCCCGGCGTCAACTGCCAGTTTCCGAATGACCTCAGAGTTCTTGCGAACGTTTTCGGGGTTCGGCGCGAAAAGGAAGGTGGCTTCCGCGTTGGCGGCCGCGAACGATCTGCCACGTGGAGAACTCCCGGCTTGAAAAAGAAAGGGGGTTCGCTGCGGGCTGGGTGAAGACAAGTGCGGGCCGTCAATTGAGTAGCGTTCTCCCCGATGGTAGATCTTGTTCACCAAGGCCGGATCAGCGTGGATTCCTGCAATTTTGTCGGCCAGCAACGCGCCGTCTTCCCACGAGCCTTCCCACAGCTTGAACGCAGCCTGAACGTATTCTTCGGCCCAGTCATAGCGGTCTGCGTGTTTGGCTAGCCCGTCAGCCCCAAAGTTGCGGTGTGAATTCTCCAGCACGCTTGTCACGATGTTCCAGGCAACTCGACCGCTGCTCAGGTGATCGAGCGTCGAGAGCTGACGTGCCAACTGGAAGGGATCGGACTGGATTACCGAGGACGTGAAGGCCAGGCCGATTTCTTCGGTCACTCCTGCCAGGGCCGAAGCAAGCACTAGCGGGTCATTGGACGGCACCTGCAGTCCGCGCTTGATGTGCGATGCCCAGCCCCCGTCGTGGTCGCCGTAGAGCCCAACAACATCCGCAAGGAAGATTGCATCGAACCTTGCGGCTTCCAGGTCCTTGGCCAGATCCACCCAGAGCTTGAGCTCGTTGAAGCGATGTTGTTGTGCCTCGGGGTGGCGCCATTGGCCACCAAGGATGTGGCTGGTGGTGTTCATCAGGAAGGCGCTCAACAGCAGGCGCGGTCGCCGTGAAGTACTCATGGTTGGGGTCTCTCCAAAAGAAGCAGGTCGGTTCAAGAAGGGCGATGGTTACTGCCGCTTGTCCAGACGGGATGCGATGCGGGTGCCCGAGATCTGCACAATTTGGACCATCAGAATCATCAGCACGATGGCGACGACCATCATGCCTGTTTCATATCGGTAGTAGCCATAACGGATGGCAAAGTCACCGATGCCTCCCCCGCCGACCAGTCCCGCCATTGCCGAATAACTGATGAAACTCACCGTCATGATCGTGATCGAACCAATCAGTGCAGGCTTCCCTTCCACTAGCAACACGTCGCGGACGATCTGGCCGCGGGTCGCACCCATGGCCCGTGCAGCTTCAACGACGCCGCTGCCGAGCTGCGTGAGATTCTGTTCAACGAAGCGTGCAAAGTAGGGAATCGCGTTGATCGTCAGCGGGACAATCACGGCTGCCGTACCGATGGTTGTTCCAACGACGAACCGGGTGAAAGGAATGATCGCGATCAGCAAGATCAGGAACGGAAAGGACCGCATGGTGTTGACGAAACCATCGACAATGCGATGCAGCTTCGGCCGGGGTCGGAGGCCTTGGGGGGCCATTGAATAGAGCCAAATACCCAAGGGCGTTCCCACCAGGATCGCGATGGGGATGGACACGACGAGCATGGCCAAGGTCTGGCCGATTGCCGCGGCAATTTCAGGCCAAAGCTCGATAACGCGGTTGAGGTCGAAGGCCGCTGCACCGCTGCCGTTGGTGGAGGAAGCAGGCACGCTGACGGCCGCAGCAAACTTAGACAAGGGAGGCCTCCTTCAAAGGTGCGCCGAAGCTTGCGGATTCGGTGCCGCGGACCTGGCGCTTGCGGTCCAAGGTGATGTCATCGGAAATGAGGTACCGGCCGATGGCGGTCGCCGGTGTAAACGAGGGATTCCGAAGTGCGCTGATGTCGAATTGTTCGACGACTCGGCCTTCTTCCATGACGGCGACGTTATCGGCGATTGCCTTGACGACGTTCATTTCATGCGTGACGATCACGGTGGTGATTCCCAACTGGGCGTTGATGTCCGAAAGGTACTGCAACACCGACGCAGTGGTCCGCGGATCCACGGCTGATGTCGGCTCGTCGCAAAGCAATACCTTTGGCTCGGTGGCCAGCGCACGGGCAATGGCCACGCGTTGCTTCTGTCCGCCTGACAGCTGTCCCGGATAAGCCTTGGCTTTGTCGGCCAAGTCCACAATTGCCAAGGCTTCGTGGGCGCGGCGGCGGCGTTCTTTCTTGGCTACTCCCGCGAATTTAAGGCTAAGCTCGACATTTTCAACGGCGTTGCGGTTGTTCAGGAGGTTGAAATGTTGGAAGATCATCCCGATCTGATGCCGAGCCCTGCGCAATTCCTCGTCGTTCAGCGACGTAAGGTCCGTACCGTCAACCACCACGCGGCCGTTCGTCGGGCGCTCCAAGAGATTGATATTGCGAAGCAACGTTGATTTGCCCGCACCGGAAAATCCAATGATTCCCTGGATCGAGCCCCGCGGGATTTCCAGCGAGACGTTGTCCACCGCAGTGAAGGGTGCCTCCGCCGGAGGGAAAACTGTTGACACGCCTTGAATGCTGATCATGTCCTACTCCTCTCGGTTCACCCGAGGAACGCCGCGACATGGCAAATCAGTCAAATACGTGCGTAAGAACGAAAGTATTCGGCGGACCGCGCAGAGTTTGGCTATCTCCATCGGTCCTGGCGGTAGCACCGGATCCCAAGGACGGGAGTGGTTGCTGCGGCGTCAACGAGCCAGGTCTCTCAGCCGCTCTGGATGGCGTGTGTTGGCGTTGGTCGATTGCCAACGCCGAACAGTTCAAGTGTGTCGCAGAATCTTCGATCGAACCAAGACTAATCGCACTCCGGTGAAACAAATCGACTCACAGAACGATTTCCGCGCTTGATTTGCTTCATGAACCGTCATAAGTCGGAAAATGAAGCGTCGATCCGCCCTACCTTGCTTCATGATTGCGTCATGTTGAGAATGCGCCCCACGCGCGCGCCCCGGTCTTGCCGAGCCAATTCCAGCCCATAGGTGAACCCTCGTCTGAGCACCACCAAGGTTCGCCACCCGTGGGATTTGCGAAACAACAACCGGTGACCCACTGCTGCGTCACCGGCGGCGACAAAGATTGCGCGACGTCAAAGACACCCGCGGCCGTCACCATGTCCGATCGCTGCAGACCGAATTCCGAGGGCAACCGCGCGGCGACCAACGGGCCAATTTTCGTGGTTACCCCATGGATCGCCAGAGGTATTTACACGATGACCCGCAACCGCCCACAGCAAACCCGCAGGTACCGGGAGCCGCGTGGGCGGAAGGTACCTGCGGGTTCATCGTCGTCGGCTCACTTGGCCAAATAGCCACCATCGACCGGCAACGAAACGCCGGTGACGTAAGTATTGGTGGCACTGGCAAAATAACCCACCGCTTCGGCAACGTCTTCCGGCATCGCCACTCGACCCAGCGGAATCGCTTCGGAGACCGCTCGCTCCGCGGCCATGGGATCCTCGTGTCCGGCCAACCAGTCCTCAAACATCTGGGTACGTGTCATCCCCGGGGCCACGGCATTGACCCTGATGTTGTGCGGTGCAAGTTCCACCGCCGCGGCCCGTGTCAGCGCCAGCATCGCGCCCTTGCTCGCGCTGTAGATCCCCATGGTGGGAACCCCAATGCTTGCCAGCCGCGAGGTCACGTTGATGATCGCGCCGCCACCGGCACCACGCATGACCCGCCCCGCAGCTTGGAGACAGAAAATCGCCGCGAAGGTGTTGATTTCAAAGGTTTCCCGCACCTCCTCCTCCGGGGTGTCGAGTAGGGAATTGATGTGGTCAATGGCCGCATTGTTCACCAGAACATCAAGCCTTCCGGTGCGTTCGAGCACCGTGTCCATCAATGACTGCGCGGCACCCGAAGCGGTCAGTTCAGCCCGCACGAAGAAGCCGGACTCGCCGAGTTCTTCGGCCACCTGCTCTCCGCGTTCCTCATTTCGTCCGGTCACCACGACCTTCATTCCATCTGCCACCAGTCGTCGGGCAATCTCGATTCCGATTCCCGAGGTGGCGCCGGTAACCAGTGCGACGCGTTGGTTTTCTCCCACTGCGCTCTCCTCCTTCACTTCGCTGTTTGTCCTACTTTTTTGCGGGACCGATCAATTCCTGGCCCGGGCGGCTGTCGCTTAGGGGCGTCCCGCCCCCACCAGCCTTTCACCAAGCTTTCGTCGCTGCTGGTCGTCGCTGCCTGGAATGACGTTGCCCCGAAGCGAACGCCCCGCGGTCTCCTTGAAAGTGAGCACCGAAATCAGCCCGATCACGCCCGCAGCCATCAGGTACCACCCCGGTACCAGCGAATTTCCGGTCGCACCGATCAGCGCCTCGTTGGCCACCGCCGCGGTGCCGCCGAAGACGGCCGTGGACAGGTTGTAACCAATGGCGAATCCGGAGTAGCGCACCGAAGTCGGGAACAACGCGGGCAGCGTCGAGGAGATCGTCGAGAGCAGCATGACCAGCAAGAGACCCAGGGTGCCGATGCCAACGATCTGCCCCCACAATCCGGCCGACTGCATCAATTGCACCGCCGGCACCGAAAGCAGCACGAAGCCAATGCTTGCGGTCACCAGCAGCGGTTTACGTCCAATCCGGTCGCTGAGTGCCCCCAACGGCACGATCAATGCGATCATCACCAGCTGGATGAGAACCAGCGTCATGTTGGACTCCACCGAGCCATGTCCCAAGGTCGTCGTCAGGTAACTGGGCATATAGGTCAGCACGAGGTAGAAGGCGACGTTGACCAGCACGATAAAACCGAAGAGCTTGAAGAGCTGACCGGGATACTTGCGCAACAATGTTCCCAGTGCCTGCGGCGCGGTGCTGACTTCGTTGTCCTTGGAACTGTCCTCGGTAAAGGTTTCGGATTCCTCAAGGTGGCGTCGCATCCACAATGCAATCCCCCCAAGCACGAGGGTGAGTGCGAAGGGCAACCGCCACCAGCCAGCCATCATGCCTTCCTCGCCAACCACCAGGGTCAGCCCGGTGCACAGGATCGCCGCCGCGCTGAAGCCGGCCAAAGTGCCGAATTCAAGGAAGGAACCATAGAAGCCACGGCGGTTATCCGGGGCATGTTCGCTCATGAACACCGCGGCTCCGGCGTATTCGCCGCCGGCGGAGAACCCCTGGACCATGCGCAGCAGGACCAGCAAGACCGGAGCCAGGTAGCCGACCTGGTCAAAGGTGGGCAGGGCGGCGATGCACGCGGTGGACACACTGATCATCACAATGGTGAAGATCAAGACCTTCCGTCGGCCAATCCGGTCACCGAGCGGGCCGAGCACCATGCCACCGAGCGGACGGATGAGGAAGGAAATCGCGAAGGTGGAAAAGGCGAGGATTCGAGGCAGGGTTCCCCCTTCTTCACCGAAGGTGAAGAACAGTTGGGAGATGTACACAATCAGGTACCCGTAGATCCCGTAGTCGAACCACTCGATCGCGTTTCCTATTGCCGATCCGGCCACGGACTTCCGGGCCTGCTTCAGTTCTGTCGGGCTGAAATCGGCTTCGAGTCTCAGGGCAGGCGGTTGGGTTTGGCTGGTCATGGTGTGCTCCTTTGGCGGCCTTAATTAATGGGAGGGAGTCGGTGCGTTGTTTGAGGCATGGCGCAGGGCGAACAGTGCATACGCGCGGGCGGCGGTAAGCAGGTCATCGATCTCCACCGATTCGTTTGGCTGATGGGCCTGGGTGTTGATTTCCCCGGGACCGAGGACCAGGGTGGGGACCTGATGGTGCTCGGCCATGTAGCCGCCCTCGCACGAAGCTGTCCAAATGCCGAGCTCACCGGCGCCGGAGACATCGCGGACTGCCTGGCGCATACCGGCGACGACGGCGCTGTCCGCGTCGGTGAGGAACCCGGGCATCTGCATCTGCAGCTGGCCGCGGACGGTGATCTTCTCGCGCCCCGGCATCGAAGCGGTCTGCAGGCGCTCACGGATGCGATCCAGCAGATGTTCAAGGATAAGGTGCGCGTCCTCGCCGGGCAGCAGACGCCGGTCAAGGCTCATTTCGCAGGTGTCGGGCACAATCGAGGTTCCGTGTCCGCCGGCGATGGTTCCGATATTCCATGTTGCGGCCCCAAGCACCGGGTGGGCGGCCGCCGCCAGTCGCTCCGTGTCCTGGCCTATTTCGGCAATGATCTCTGCCGCGGCCTGGATGGCGCTGGCCCCGTCGGCCGGGCGTCCGGCATGGGCGCTCGCCCCGGTAATCTGCAGGCCGAAATTCGCAGCTCCCCGACAGCCGACAATCGCCACCAAGTCGGTGGGTTCGGCGACCACGCAGCCCGTGTACGAGCCAACGGGCTCGGTGGCCACGTAGTGTGCGATGCCGATCGCGTCGGCTTCCTCATCCACGGTGCATACCAAGGACAGCGGCAGCTGCGGATGGTGCGCATGGACAGCGGCCATGGCCGCGATCACCGCGGCCAGGCCACCCTTCATGTCCGTCGCGCCGCGTCCTATGAGCCGCCCCTGCTTCTCTCGTGGCGTGAAGGCATCGGCGTCCCAGCCGTGGCCGGCCGGAACAACGTCGCTGTGACCCAGGAAAAGCAGTCCCCCGCCGGTTCGGTCCCCGCCGAGATGAGCCGTCAGGTTGGCTCGTCCCGGGGCAACCTCGTCGAGGTGCACAATCGCACCGAGCCCGGTGAGCACCCGATCCAGGATGGCCACGGTGGCTGCTTCGGTGCCACCGGGGTTTTCCCCGCCGGCGGCAATCAGCTCTCCGGTCAGTTCGACCAGGCGGGCCCGGTCGATCTCGGCCAGCACGCTGGTCTCCAGCGGCCTCAAGGGTGCGGTAGCCATCCGGTTCACCGCGCGTCCCGGCTGGCCAAAGCCTCTTCCAGCGCGGCGTGCAGCCGTTGCACGCCCTCGGCAATCCGTGCCGGGGTGGAGGTCGCGAAGCACAGGCGCAGTGCGTCGGCAAACGCCCCCGAGTCCGAGAATGCCGGACCGGGAATATATGCGACGCCGTGCGCCAAGGCGATCGGGAAGAGCTTTTCGGAATGGATCGCGGCGTAGCGTCCGCGCAGGGTGAGCCACAGGAAGAACCCGCCCTCGGGATCCGTGGCTTCCACGTCCTGCCCGAAGGCCTCGGCGAGTGCGGCCAGCATCGCCTGCTTGCGTTCCCGGTAGACCTCGCGCAGTGTATTCAAGTGCGCGTCGAGCCGGCCCTCGGAGAGGTAGTCGGCAATCAGCTGTTGCATGGGCCCGTTGGTGCAGGTATCCATGGACTGCTTGGCGTTCACCGCCAGGGCACGCAGCGCCGGATCCATGTCCATCCAGCCCACGCGCAGTCCCGGGGCGAGGACCTTGGAGAAGGTGCGCACCGAGACCACCCGTGGATTGCCCGGGCTGAGTTCGGCGAAGCTTGGCTCTTCGGATCCCTCGAAGCGCAACAGGCCGTAGGGGTCATCATCGATGATGAAGGCGTCCCATTCCTCGGCAAGTTCGAGTAGCTGCATGCGGCGCGCTCCGCTCAGCGTCCGGCCGGAAGGATTTTGGAAGTTCGGGATGGTGTAAATGACCTTGGGGATCTGGCCCGTGGCGGCGACCAGCGCGGGAAGGGCTTCGACTATCAATCCCTGCTCATCCACCGGGGCTTCCAACACGCGGCCCTGGTAGCTCAGTGCCGTGGCGATTCCGTTGGTGTAGGTCGGCGACTCGACAATTACCAGGTCTGACGGGTCAACGAAGAGCTTGAAGGCGATATCCAGGCCCTGCATGCCCCCGGTGGTCACCAGCAGCCGGCTGGGATCCAAGTCCACGCCCCTCCTGGAATGGTAGGCCACGATCTGCTCAATCAGCTCCGGGTTGCCCTCTGTGGCGGCATAGTCGTAGCGGCCTGCCGCCGGATAGGTCGCGAGCCGGGCGAACTCCGCCTCGGGGATCAGTTCGGCATTCGGCGCGCCCATCGCGAACCGGATGATGTCATGCTTCTGGCTTGCCAGCAGCGACGTCGAGGAGTCAATGATCGAGCCCTTTAGCAGGCTAACCCGCGAGGCCAAGCGGGATGTTGGGGATTTGAGCAGTGGTTCGATGGACATGAGGAGTACTCCTTGTATTAATCGTGGTTAGTTCGCGCGGGACGTCCGCGAAGAACTCGAGGCCGGTGGCGGTGACGCGGATGGGTTCGGAAACTTCGAAACCGTACCCATCGAGCCACATCCCGGCGATCAGGTGGAAGGTCATGTTTTCTTGGAGCTCGGTATGTTCCCCGGCCCGGAAGCTGACGGTGCGTTCGCCCCAGTCCGGTGGGAATCCCACGCCGATCGAGTAGCCCAGTCGGGATTCCTTGTCGAAGCCGGCGGCCTTGATGACCCTGGTAAAGCGGTCGGTCACCTCGTGGATCGTGATTCCGGGGCGGACCAGCGAGAAGGCAGATTCGAGACCCTCGATGGTGGCGGCCGCGACTTGTTCCAGCTCCGAGCTGGGTTTGCCGATCACCGCGGTGCGGGCCATCGGTGCGTGATAGCGGCGGTGGACCCCGGCCAATTCAATGGAAATCGGGGAGTCGACCGGCAATGGGTCATCAGTCCAGGTCAGGTGGGGGGTGTCCGCCCCTTCCCCGGTGGGAAGCATCGGGACGATGGAGGCATAGTCTCCCGCAATTCCATCGACACCCCGGGCTTGGGCCGCCATGATCTCCGCGGCAACCTCATTTTGCGGCCGGCCAGGACCCAGGGCCTGCAGAGCGGTGCGCATGACCGTCGAGCAGACCTTCCCTGCAGCGCGCATCAGCTCAATCTCGTACGGGGACTTCACCAGGCGGACCCAGTTGACCAGTTCACGTGATTCCTGCAATTGCCATTCGGGAAGCATCGCGGACAGTGCCATAAACATGCGCACGGAGAAGTAGTGGGCATCGCCTTCAAACCCGACGCGCAGGTTGCGCCCGAATCCGAGATCGCGCAGGTGCTTGGCAATCCAGTCACCGGGATGGATGTCGGGGCGGTGCACGATCTGTTCCGGGTAGCCATGGATGTTTGATTCATCCATGCAGATTGCAGTTCGGTGGGCGCCATGGGCATCCATCTGACGCATGTAGAGGAGGGGAGCTCCCTCCAGGGGAAGCACGAGTATTTGTGCGGTGTAGAACGACCAGGCGTTGTACCCGGTCAAGTAGTACAGGTTCGCTGGATCCGAAACCAGCAAAACATCCAGCGCCTGGTTTGCCATGCGCTGACGAACACGCTGCTGACGCGCCGCATATTCGTCGATTTCGAGGTCGCGGTGACCTACCGGATTGTGCACCATCGTCGCTTTTTGTTCCTAACGGTTTAGCGGGAAATTTTTGCCAGTGACGTAAACAATAGGGGTCGCTATCCCATCAGATAAAGTAGGTAAATCTTGTTCGTACCATTAAGTTGAACTTACGCTTTGGTGGCTCGAATATTCCCTGACCTCGGAGGGGCCATGCTCGATTTCAAAAGACTGACCTTGCTGCGTGAACTAAAGCTGCGCGGGAGCATTGCAGCAACTGCCCGCGTCCTGGGAATCAGCGCTTCGGCGGTCTCCCAGCAATTGGCAAAACTCGAAACCGAGGCCGGCCTGCCCTTGCTGGAACAGGTCGGCCGGAACATCCAGCTGACGCCGGCCGCACGGCAGCTGGTGGCACGCGTCGACGAGGCGGTGACGGTCCTCGAAGGAGCGTCCGCCGAGTTGGAGGCCCGCAGCAGCCGGGTCCAGGGCGTCATTCGCTTCGCCGCCTTCGGGACCTTTGCCCGCACGTATCTCCCGGAAACCTTGCGCCGGCTGAGTCTGGTGTACCCGGACGTGGACGTGGAGTTCACCCAACTTGAGCCGTTCGAGGCCCTGGATGCCCTGGCCAGCCGCCGGGCCGATATTGCGATGGTCGACGAGTTCGTCCATGTTCCCCGGCGAACGGACGAGGGTCTCGTGCGCACCCTGGTCACCCGAGACCGGGTTGACATTTATCTGCCACACCCGATCTCCGATCCAATCGAGCTGGGGGAACTTCACTGGGCGTTCGAACCGCGTGGCACCGACGCCTACCTGTGGACCCAACGCTTCTGCCGCAAACTGGGGTTCGAACCGAAGGTCACCTTCGATTCGCCGGACCCGCGACTGCATTACGAATTGGTCGCCGCCGGGGTTGCCGCGGCGTTCTTGCCGCACATGGTTTTTCACGGCGAGATACCCACCCCTGGCACGATGACCCGATGGGTTCCGGAGGATGCCGAGACGGAGCAAGCATTGTTCCGCGACATCTACGCCGTGGGTCGACGTGGTAGCAATTTGCGACCGGCCGTGAAAAGTTTCCTACAGATCCTCTGCGAGGTCGCCGCCTAGCCCGGCGGCCCGCCTAATCAGGGAAGGACAGAATGCTCGATATACACCGGCTCACCTTGCTCCGCGAGGTCAATCTGCATGGGAGCATGAGCGCCGCCGCCCGCAATCTCTCCTACAGCCACTCGGCGATTTCGCAACAGCTCGCCCAGCTCGAACGTGAGACCGGGGTGCGTTTACTGGAGAAGGTTGGGCGCAATGTCCAGCTAACCACCGCCGGCCTTGAGCTTGTGCGCAACACCGAGGCGATCCTCGCAGCGATCGAACGGGCCGAGTCTGATCTGGCCACTTCGCATCAGCGCGCCCAGGGCACCGTCACCGTGGCGGCCTTTGCCAGTATCAGCCGGTCGGTGCTGCCGACGGCCTTGGTCCTGTTGTCCCACGAGCATCCCAGTCTTCAGGTGAACATCCACCGCTACGAACCCGAGGAAGCGGTCCTGCGCCTGGTCTCCCGCCAGGTGGACGCGGTCATCACCGATTCGTTCCCGGGAACCGCTGCCGGCGGACATGCCGGCCTGCACACCACCGTGTTGGGAACCGATCCGATGCGCGGCTATCTGCCCCTGGGTTTGGATCCGGATGACACCGCGGCCATCGCAGTGGTGCCCTGGGCCATGGAACCACCGGAAAGCGCCGCGGCACACTGGGCATTGCGGGTGTGCCGCGAAGTGGGTTTCGAGCCGCAAGTCGCCCATGTCTCCTCCGACTTGCTCTTCCATTTGCGACTGGTGGAGCGTGGCCTGGCCGCCGCTTTCCTGCCTGACATGCTGATGCGTGAAATGCAAAGCGAGCTGCAGCCCAGCCCCTGGCTACCCGTGGACCAGCACCGCACCATCCTCTTCGTGGCACGCAGCGGCGCTGAGCAGAACCTTGCCTTGAATGCCGTGCGCCAAGCGGTCCTGCAGGCTATGGAACACCCCGAAATAACGTAAGTAAAACTTACAGTAATCCGTTGGTATCATTCGCTTTTCTTTACGGGTACGGCTCTCTAGATTGGAACTACGACGCGATGAACACTCGCCGCGCACGTCCTTTATCTTCAGCCGATCCGCACCGGAAAGGAGCGATTCCGAATGACAGTCACCGACATTTCCCATCCGGCACCCGCCAGCCCCACCCTCCTCGATGGGCCGGCCCTCTGGCCAGCCCAGGCCCACACCCCCACGGTGCTCGGGCGTCAGTTGGTGGTGGAGCGCGGCGCAGGGTCGTGGCTGTACACCACCGACGGACGCCGACTTTTTGACGGCACCGCGGGACTCTGGCACGCCAATGTGGGACATGGCCGCCCCGAGCTGGCCCAAGCGGCCTACGACCAGATGCGCCAGCTGGAAACCTTCCACATCTTCGCGCGCTACGCCAACGACAAGGCGCTGGAACTTGGCGAAGTCCTCGCCGAGATTTCCCCCATCGACCGCGCGAAACTCATCTTGAACTCCGGCGGCTCGGACGCCATCGATGTGGCCTGCAAGTTGGCCCGCCGGCACTGGCAACGCGAGGGCCGCGGATCAAAGAAGATCATTCTCTCGCGTGAATTCGCCTACCACGGGCTCCACGCCTTCGGCACGAGCATCGCGGGACTCGAATTCAACCGCGAAGGCTACGGAAGCGAATCGCTGGTTCCCGAGACCGCCCGCATCTCACTGAACGACCCGGCGCAGGTCGAGGCGCTGATCACCGAGCTCGGCCCGGAAAACATCGCGGCGCTTGTGACCGAGGCCGTGCAGGGCACTGGCGGCGTGAATCCGCCGGCGCCGGGGTACCTCGAAGCCATCTCGCGGTTGTGCAAGGAGCACGACATCCTTTTGATCCTGGATGAAGTCATCACCGGCTTCGGACGAATGGGAACCATGTTCGCGGCCGAATACTACGGCCTCGAACCTGACATGATCACCTTCGCCAAGGGCGTCACCAGCGGCTACGCACCACTGGGCGGGGTCATGGTGGCCCCCCGGTTGTGGGAACCGTTCTACCAGGACTCCCCCAACACCCCGATCTTCCGCCACGGGGCCACCTACGCTGGACATGCGACTGCCTGCGCCGTCGCACTGAAGCACATGGAAATCCTGGAGAGCGAACGGCTCGTGCCGCGGGTGGGCGAACTGGCTGGAGTGCTGGGCAGTGCGCTGGACAACCTCGCCAGCCAGAACCCGCTGGTTGCCCAGGTGCGCTACGCCGGACTGCTCGGCGGCGTGACGCTCAGCGACCAGCTCTCGGCCGAGCAGGTCTGTGACGATCTGGTCGAGCTGGGGTTCATAGGCCGTCCGCTTCGCGGGAACACCATCCAGATCAGCCCCCCATTCATCACCACCGACTCCGAGCTACTGGACTTCGTCGCAGCAATCTCGCAGGCCATCACCGAACGAGGCGCCAAATGAACCTCACCGCCACCGTTGGCACCGAACTGATCGAAGCCGACCCAAAAGCGCTGGCCCTGGCCGACGCAGTCATCGACACCCTGCACCTGCCCTCCGACGGCATCCAGGTTCATGACCCCGCCACCGGCCAGCTCATCGCCCACGTCCCGGACCTGAGCAGCGACGATGCACTGCACGCCGTAGCCTGCGCTGACCAGGCCGGACACGCCTGGGCCGGGCGCACTCCACGCCAACGAGCCGACGCACTGCATGCGTGGTACCAACTGCTGGTGCAGAACACCGAGGAAATCGCGCACCTGATTTCCCGTGAAATGGGCAAGACCCTGGCCGAGTCACGTGGCGAGGTGAAGTATGGAACCGATTTCGTGCGCTGGTACGCCGAGGAAGCTGTTCGTCCCAGCGGTGATTACCGCCCGGCACCGGATGGGGCAGCCGACATCCTCACGCGTCGCTCCCCCGTGGGCCTGGCAGTGCTCATTACCCCGTGGAACTTTCCGTTGGCCATGGCTACCCGCAAGATCGCCCCGGCCTTGGCCGCCGGGTGCCCGGTTGTGGTCAAGCCTGCAACAGCGACGCCGCTGACCACCTACTTCGCGGTGCAGCTCGCGGTGCAGGCCGGCATTCCAGCCGAACTCATCCAGGTGGTCACCACCTCGGATTCCGGGGCCTTCAGCCGCAGCGTGCTCACCGATGAGCGGGTGCGCAAGGTGTCGTTCACCGGTTCGACCCCGGTCGGAAAACAACTGCTGGAACTCGCCGCGAAGAACGTGCTGCGCACCTCCATGGAGCTGGGCGGCAACGCGCCATTGATCGTCTTCGACGATGCGGATCTGGAACGCGCCCTTGAAGGCACCTTTGCCGCCAAACTCCGCAACGGCGGCCAGTCCTGCATCGGCGCCAACCGCATCTATGTCCAGGACGGGATCGCGGATCGGTTCGTCTCCGAGCTCACCGCCCGTTTCGCCCGAGTTCCCGTGGGATCGGGGCTCGGGGCCCACACGGCACTCGGAGCGCTCATTGACCACCGTGCCGTCACGCAGATGCATGCGCTGACCGAGGACGCGCTGGCCCGCGGTGCCGAACTCCTCACCGGCGGCCATGGCTACGATTCGCTCGGAAACTTCTATGCACCCACCGTCTTGGATCGGGTACACCCCGACTCCCGGGTGGTGCGCGAGGAGATCTTCGGTCCGATTGCCGCCATTCAGCGTTTTTCCACCGAAGCGGAGGTGATCTCGTTGGCCAACGACACCGAGTTCGGTCTCGCCGGCTACGTATTCAGCCAGGATCTGGATCGCGCGTTGAACGTCGCGGACCGGCTGCAGACGGGAATTCTCGGCATCAACCAGGGAGTCCCTTCCAACGCCGCAGCGCCCTTTGGCGGAGTCAAACAGTCCGGTTTAGGCCGGGAAGGCGGCGCCGAAGGCCTGGAGGAATACCAGAACGTACGGTTCTACAACATTTCCCGCCGCACCACCGGCTAAATCCCACAATTTGTCTCGCAACACTTTCACGTCAACAACCAAACACGAAGGCACAAGCTCAATGAAGATCTCAGTCGTCAAGGAAATCAAGGCCCAGGAACAGCGCGTGGCACTGCTTCCAGCCGGAGTCGCCGCGCTTACCGGGCGCGGACACACCGTCTATGTTGAACACGAGGCCGGACGGGCCGCAGGCTTCCCCGATGAACAGTACGCCGCGGCCGGTGCCATCCTGGTCGACCAGAACGAAGCCTGGGCCAACGCCGAACTCCTGGTCAAGGTCAAGGAACCCGTCGCCTCCGAATACGGTTTCCTCCGCGAAGACCTCACCCTGTTCACCTACCTGCACCTGGCCGCCGACCGTCCTCTGACCGAAGCCCTGCTGGAGGCCGGCACGCTCGGGATCGCCTATGAAACGGTGCAGGACGAGACCGGGCTGCCGTTGCTGACCCCGATGAGTGAAATCGCCGGTCGACTGGCAGCCCACGCGGCGGCCAACTATCTAACCGGTCCCAACGGTGGGCCGGGACGCCTGCTGGGCGGTTCACCGGGAGTGGCTCCCTGCCGGGTGCTGGTCATCGGTGGTGGCGTGGTCGGCACCCAGGCAGCGCAGTTGGCCCTGGGCATGCAGGCCGAGGTCACGATCCTGGAAATGTCCCCGCGCCGCATCCGCCAGCTCGATGAATTGCTAGGTTCCCGGGCCCGCGTCCTCATGAACGACCCGCTGACCCTCGAACAGGAACTGGCGCAGGCCGATGCGGTCATCGGTGCCGTGCTGGTTCCCGGGCGGGCCGCACCCAAGGTAGTCAAGCGCTCACAGCTGGGCCTGCTCAAGCCCGGAGCCTTGCTCGTGGATGTCGCCATCGACCAGGGCGGCGCGTTCGAAACGTCCCGCCCGACGACCTACCAGGATCCCATCTACGAGGTGGACGGGGTGCGTCACTACTGCGTGGCAAACATGCCAGGTGGCGTCCCGCAAACCTCGACCAAGGCACTGACCAATGCCACCCTGCCATACGTGCTGCAGCTGGCTGACCAGGGAGCGGAGCAGGCGGTGGCCGCCAATCGCGCGTTGGCCGCCGGAGTCAACACCAGGGCCGGCCGGATCGCCTATCCGGGGGTGGCCGCGGCCTTCAGCGATCTCCCCGGCGAGGACCGGGAACTGTTCGCCGTGGCAAGCAACTGACATCCGACAAGTTTGGGACAGGTGACATCACCTGTCCCAAACCGTCTGCCCCGAACGTCATCGTCGCTCGGGGCTTTTTGGTTGGATCCCCTGCCCTCTGGATCCGTGGCTTTCTTGGGGCCCGCGAACTTCCGCCTGTCCACCGCCAATCCGTGCGGCGCAACCCGACCTCACCCCGGTTGCTGAAGACGGTGCTTCCCGGCCAAGACGTACATTGCGGAAGGATCTGCGGGTTAAAGAGTTCGGACGGCGGTGCACCCTGCAGGGTGCAACGCCGCCCGACCCCCCCGTACGGGGACGACTACAGGTTACTTGACCTCGGCGTTGGCGAACCGGTAGTTGGCCGCGCGGTGGGAGTCCTGGACGCGGTCTCCCTTGCCGAAGAGCTTGTTGCGCAGCGTGCCCTCGACGTATTCGGTCGGGTAGGCACCGCGGGCCTGCAGCTCGGGAACGATGAACTCCACGATGTCCTCAAAGGTTCCCGGGGTGATGGCATAGGCCAGGTTGAACCCGTCTACGTCGGTGTCTTCGACCCACTCGATGAGCTTGTCGGCAACCTCGGTCGGCGAGCCGACGGTGATCGGTCCGAACCCGCCAACGCCCACCCATTCGGCCAGCTGGCGGATGGTCCACGGGTTCCCGTCGTCTCCGCTGGCCTTTTGGAAGGTCGTGACGGTGGACTGGATGGCGTTGGACTTCACGTTGGCACCAATGACGTCGTCCGGGCCGTAGGTGGACATGTCCACGCCCATCCAGCCGGAGATCAGGGCGAGGGCCCCGTCGATGTCGGCGTAGGACTTGTAGTCCTCGAACTTGGCCTGCGCTGCCGCGGAGTCCACATCCGTGATGATCGTCTGCATGGCGTAGATGCGCACGTCGTAACGGCCGCGGCCCGCGGCCTCGGCGGCGTCGCGGATCTTGGTGACGGTGGCCTTGAGCATTTCCTTGGTCGGGGAGGTCACGAAGACCGCCTCGGCGTTCTCCGAGGCGAACTTCAGTCCGCGCGGCGAGGCGCCGGCCTGGAACACCACGGGGGTGCGCTGCGGGCTGGGTTCGGTGATGGCAATGCCCGGGACCTTGAAGTACTTGCCCTCGTGGTTGATCTCATGGACCTTGGTCGGGTCGGTGAAGATGCCGCGCTCAACGTCGCGCACCACCGCGTCCTCTTCCCAGGAGCCCTCGAGCAACTTGTAGATGACCTCCATGTACTCGTCGGCCTGGTTGTAGCGCTCGTCGTGCTCGAGCTGGTCCTCCTGGCCCATGTTCCGTGCGGCGGAGGGCAGGTAGCCGGTCACGACATTCCACCCGACGCGGCCCTTGGTCAGGTGGTCAAGGGTCGCCAGGCGGCGGGCGAAGGGGTAGGGGTGCTCGTAGGACGTCCCGGCGGTGACGCCGAAGCCGAGGTTCTCGGTCACCGAGGCCATGGCCGAAACCAGCATGAAGGGGTCGTTGACCGGGACCTGGGTGCCGGCGCGCAGCGGCACCTCGTTGGAGCCGCCGAAGACGTCGTAGGTGCCCAGCACGTCGGCGATGAAGATGCCGTCGAACTTGCCCTTTTCCAGGGTCTTGGCCAGGTCGGTCCAGTAGGACAGGTCCTTATAGCGGGCCGACTGGTCCTTGGGGTGCTTCCACAGACCCGGGGACTGGTGTCCCACGCAGTTCATGTCGAAGGCGTTGAAACGGATGTGGCGGGGGGCGGGTGTCTGGCTCATGTTTGTCCTTCGCGAGGTGGTGGGAGTTTGCGGATCCGATGGTGCGCGGATCAAGTCAGTGGTTCGGTGGCGGTTGGCGGTTTTAGGGGAGGCCGGTTGCCGGTATTGCACCCACGTCGCCGATGGCGTTGAGCTGCTGGGGTGCCGTTCCATTGACCTCGTAGTCGCCGATGATGCGCGCCTTGTAGATCGCCGGGTTGTGGGTGGCAACGGTGCGCGCGTTGCGCCAGTGCCGGTCCAGGTTGCAGCCCTTGGCGGTTGCCGAGGCGCCCAGTCCGTCAAAAAGCTTGGTCGCCGCCGAGAGAACCAGCGGCTGGACCACGGCTTGCGCCCGATCCGCGGCGAGTTCACACACCGCAAACCGCTCTGCCGGGCTCAGCGAGGCATCGGCAAGCGCGATCTCGATCTCCGCCACGGCGGCCAGGACGATGGAGTCGACGGCGAACGCGGTGCCCGAGATCTCGCCGACCAATTGGAGCACCTGGGGTTCCTCGCGCACCGGAACGCCCGTTCCGGTGCTGAAGCTTCGAGTGCGGGCCTGGACCGACGAGCGCACGTCATTGAGAACCGCGCGCGTGATTCCGGCTTGGACCCCCAGGAGCACCAGCTGGAAGATGGCGGATTCCGGGTCGTTGACCTGCTGTTCGTCGGGCAGGATCGTGTCCACCGGGACGTTCTCGAACGTGGTCGAGCCGGTGCCGGTGAGCTGCTGCCCGAATCCGTCCCAGTCGTCAAAGATCTTGACCCCGGAATGCTGCGTGGAGACCACCGCGATCTGGCGGCCGGCGCGGGCCGGATGCGCCACGGCGACGGCGACCCAATCGGCGTAGATCGTGCCGGTGCAATAGTATTTCTCGCCATTGAGGATCCAGCGTTCGCCCTGCTTGGCAATGGTCGTGTTGAGCGTGCCCAACCGGTTCCCGCCGCGCTCGGTGTAGGCGTTGCCGACGATCTGGCCGGCAACAATGCGCTCGATCCAGCGGTGCCGCAAGGCATCGTCCTCAAGCAACAGCACGGATTCGACGAAGCCGATGTGTGAGCGCCACAGGTGCGCCACCTGTGAATCCGCCTCGGCGAGTTCGATCAAGAGGCGGAACAAGTCGGACACGCTTGCCCCATAGCCACCTGCTGCCACCGGGATGCGCAATGCCCCGAATCGCACCCGGTTCAGCCACCCGACAGGTTCAAAGGGGAGGGTCCGGTTGGCATCGCGCTCGCTGGCCCCGACCGCGATCTTGGCGAAGACCGGGCGGAAAATCGCAGCCAACTCGTCATAGTGACCGTTCAGTGGAACGCCCGGCGTGAGTTTGAGCAGGTGTCGGGCGGGGGTGTCGCCGGTGAATGCGTCGAGGTTGACGGCGCCAAAGATGTTCGGGTCCGCCTCGACGGCGTGCGCTAGTGCAAATGAATCGATAGCCATGAATTCTCTCCATCGGTCCTGGCGTGAGCACCTACCGCCCAATTAAGGGGAAGGGGTTGCTGCGGCGTCATGGAGCCAGATCTCTCGGCCGCTCTGGATGGTTGTTGGACATATTTCTACACGCCCCGGCGAAGCGGAGACAACCCGGTTCGTCACAAATGGCACGTGCGTCACAGGGCACAGCGGGCTTCCTGGCCCGCCGCGGCATCGGCTCGGTAGCGACCCAACGCCGATCCGACAACCATTCCTTCGACGAGACACCAGCCTTGGCGCGGAGGTCAGGCGACCCGGGGCCCCAGGTTCAGCCGGCCCGCCCGACAGCGGGTTCACGCGGCTGGACGCGTGATACGCGGGCCGGGAGGGCGGTCCCCCGCCGGCACTTTGGCGCTCGTGGAAAGAAGATGAAAATTCCCTATTTCATCAAATTTCATTCGATGGATTGCCGATTCTTTCCGGCTTGTCGAACGTTCCGTCACATTACGGCCGGCTTGCCTCCATGACGCCGGATCGACTTTGATGAAGGTAACAACCCATCCCGAGCGGCCGAGAGATCTGGCTCCATGACGCCGCAGCAACCACCTCGACCGAGGCCGGTGCTACCGCCAGGAACGATGGAGAGAACATGACTTCCACGCTTGACCACCCCACGCTTTCCCTACCGGCACGCGGCTCCAACCCGGCGCTTCGCGTGACGTTCAAAGGCGTTGGACGCAGCTTCGACGGTCGCAAAGTGTTGGGTGATGTCGACCTCGAGATCGCGGGCGGCGAAGTCGTGGCAATCCTTGGCCCTAGCGGTTGCGGCAAGTCCACGTTGCTTCGCTCGGTCTCCGGACTGGACCGACCCTCCACGGGCCAGGTCCTGATCGACGGCACCGCCGTCAACGGCCTGGACGCCCGATGCGCCGTGGCTTTCCAGGAACCGCGCTTGCTGCCGTGGCAATCCGTTGAAAAGAACGTGGCTTTGGGGCTTCCCCAGGGTACGGACCGTTCCATTGGCGCCACCCGCGTAGCCGAACTCCTGGAACTCGTCGAGTTGGATGCCCACAGCACCTTACGGCCGCGGGAAATTTCCGGCGGCATGGCCCAGCGCACCTCGCTTGCACGGGCACTGGCCCGACGCCCCGGAGTCCTGCTGCTGGATGAACCATTCGGCGCGCTGGATGCACTTACACGCCTGAAAATGCAGGACCTGCTGCTGGACATCCACGGCGCCTACCCGACGACCGTCTTGCTGGTCACCCACGACGTCGACGAGGCGCTCCAGTTGGCCGACCGCATCGTGGTGTTGGGTCGCCCGAACGGCGCCACCTCCGCCACCGTCACCCAGGTCCTCACGGTCCCCGGCGCACGTCCGCGCCACCGCAGCGATGAAGCCCTGGCCCGAATGCGCAGCTCGCTGCTGGCGTCGCTCGGCGTTGACGCGCACCGCCACTAGCACCGGCCCCCAATCACTTCCACTCCACTCGCTTCTTAGAACCAGCGCCGCACTGGCGTGCGGTCGAACACTCAAGGAAACCACTTATGAACCGCAAATTCTTCTCGCGTCGCGCGCTCATCGCCACCACCGCGCTGGCAACTGCCACCGCACTGCTGACCGGTTGCGCCGGCGAAGGCTCCGGCGGCGCCAGCGCCAACGAAGCCACGACCCTCAACATCGACTTCGCCACCTACAACCCGTTGAGCTTGGTGCTCAAGGAAAAGGGCTGGCTGGAAGCATCGCTGAAGGACCAGGGCGTCACCGTGAACTGGGTGCAGTCGGCCGGTTCCAACAAGGCCAACGAAGCGCTCCGCGCGGGCGCCATCGACGTGGGATCGACCGCGGGCTCCGCCGCCCTGCTGGCCCGCTCCAATGGTTCACCGATCAAGACCATCGACATCTACTCGCAGCCCGAGTGGGCTGCCCTTGTGGTCGCCAAGGACTCCCCCATCAAGGAGGTCTCCGACCTGAAGGGCAAGTCAGTGGCTGCCACCAAGGGAACCGATCCTTACTTCTTCTTGCTGCAGGCCCTGGAACAGGCAGGGCTTGGTCCCGACGACGTGACGGTGGAAAACCTCCAGCACGCCGATGGGCGCGCTGCCTTGGAAAACGGCTCCGTGGACGCCTGGAGTGGACTGGACCCGATCATGGCCGGCGCCGAGGAAAACGGCGCCACGCTGATCTACCGCAACCTGGACTTCAACACCTACGGCGCGCTGAATGCGACCGAATCCTTCCTCAAGGATTCCCCGGAAGTCGCACAGGCCGTGGTGGATTCCTACGAAAAGGCCCGTGAGTGGGCTGCGGACAACCAGCAGGAAACCGCGACCATCCTGGCCGACGTGGCCGGGCTGGAAACGCCGGTTGCCGAAAAGGTGATCCTCGAGCGTTCCAACCTCGATGTTTCGGCGGTACCCGGTGAAAAGCTGATCGACGTCCTCACCGTCGTCGGGCCGATCTTCGTTCAAACCCACGACGTCACGGACCAGGCCGCCGTAGATGCCGCACTCAGCACCCTGATTGACGACTCGTTCGCCAAGAAGGCCGATTCATCCAAGGTCAAGGCCTCCTAATGTCCGCTGACCTGTCCCTGGACACCAGCGAATCGACCAACGGCAACGGCGCGTCCATGCCCGGGGGCCCACTGCTGGCATCCCGGCTGGGCCGCATCGGCCTGGGCACGTTGGTGCCGCTGTTCATTCTCGCCCTGTGGCAGGGTGCGACCTCGTTCGGGTGGGTCACCCCGGCTCAGTTGCCGTCGCCGGCCTCGGTGTTTTCCGCCGCGGTGGATCTTCTCGGTCGCGGAGAACTGGGCAACCACATTGGCATCTCAACCCAGCGCGTCCTGGTCGGCTTTGCCATCGGCGCGGTGCTGGGCCTGGCCATCGGCGCCTTGGTCGGCTTGTCGCGCATAGCCGACGCTTTGCTGGCGCCGACCATCGGGGCATTTCGCGCGGTGCCATCCCTGGCCTGGGTCCCGCTGTTGATCCTGTGGATGAAGATCGGTGAGGACTCAAAGGTCACCCTGATTGTCATTGGTGCGTTCTTCCCCGTATTCACCACCGTGTACCTGGCCCTGCGCCACGTGGACAAGAACTTGATCGAGGCCGGCCGCGCTTTCGGACTCAAGGGCGTCAAGCTGTTGACGACCATCCAGCTTCCCGCGGTGGTTCCGGCAATATTTTCCGGCCTCCGGCTGGCCCTGGCCCAAGCCTGGCTTTTCCTGGTGGCCGCCGAATTAATCGCATCCTCCATGGGCCTGGGGTTCCTGCTGCTTGATTCTCAAAACAACGGCCGCATCGATCGACTGATCCTCGCCATCATCCTGCTGGCCGTGCTGGGCAAGACCACCGACGCGTTGGTGGGCTTGGCCGAACGCTGGGCCATCAAACGCTGGGCCTGACCCGGCAAACCTGCCCAAGAACCACCGAAGAAAAGCATCCCGAGCGGCCAAGAGAACCGGCTCCGTGACGGCGCAGCAACCACATATGCGGTGGAGTGCCAGCGCCAGGACCGATGGAGAAGACAATGACTGAAACCCTGAACACGACCGCCCCCGGCATCGCCAACGAGGCCACCTGGAACGAAGCCGAACGCCTGGCCTTCTGGGACGCCGCGGCGCGGCGCCTGAGCTGGTCCGACCAATGGCACACCGTCCACAGCAGCACCGGCGTGGACCCGGAGACGCGGCGTGGACCCGAGTTGCGCTGGTTCGAGGGCGGCAAGCTCAACGCCGCCTACAACTGCGTGGACCGCCATGTGGAAGCCGGTCGCGGCGACAAGGTGGCCCTGCACTTCGAGGGCGAGCCCGGCGACACCACCACCGTCACGTACAAGGACCTGCAGGACCGTGTTTCCCAGGCCGCCAATGCGCTGGTCGCCTTGGGCATCACCAAGGGCGACCGCGTGGTCATCTACCTGCCGGTGTTGGTGGAAACCATCGTCATCACCCTGGCCTGCGCGCGCATCGGCGCAGTGCACTCGCTGGTCTTCGGCGGCTTCTCCGCCGAAGCCCTGAAGTTCCGCGTCGAGGACACCGCCGCCAAGCTCCTGGTCACCACCGACGGCCAGTTCCGCCGCGGCACATCGGTCCCGGTCAAGGCGCACGCCGACGAGGCCGTTTCCGGCGAAAACTCGATCGAGCACGTCCTGGTCATCAACCGCACCGGGCACACCGACATCAACTGGGTGCAGGGCAGGGACGTGTGGTGGCACGAGGCGGTTGACACCGCGAGCACCGAACACACCCCCGAGGCCTTCGACGCCGAAACGCCCTTGTTCATCATGTACACCTCCGGCACCACCGGCCAGCCCAAGGGCCTGGTCCACACCACCGGCGGCTACCTGACCCAGGCCTCGTGGAGCCACGAGTTCCTCTTCTCGAACCCGGATCCGGCCAAGCGCGAGAACGACGTCCACTGGTGCACCGCCGACCTGGCCTGGGTCACCGCGCACACCTATGAGATCTACGGACCGCTGTCCAACGGCGTCACCCAGGTCATCTACGAGGGCGTGCCCAATGCCCCGCACCCGGGCCGCCACTTCGAAATCATCGCCCGCTACGGCGTGACCAGCTACTACACCGCGCCCACGTTGGTGCGCTCGCTGATGGGCTGGTTCCCCGAGGGAATCCCCGAGGACTACGACCTGTCCTCGATCCGGTTGGCAGGAACCGTCGGCGAAGCCGTGAACCCCGAGGCGTGGCGCTGGCTGCGCAGCCAAGTCGGACGCGACACCGCCGCCGGCATCCCCATGGTCGACACCTGGTGGCAGTCCGAGACCGGTGCCACGATCCTCTCCCCGCGCCAGGACGACACCGCGTTCAAACCCGGCTGCGGCACCCGCGCGCTGCCCGGCGTAGCCGTGGACATCGTCGACGATGCGGCGCAAACAGTGGAGAAGAACCTGCAGGGCTACATCGTGCTGACCAAGACCGGGCCGTCCATGGCCCGCACCGTCTGGGGCAACCCCGAGCGCTACTACACCTCCTACTGGGAGAAGTACGCGCAGCAGGGCTGGTTCCTGGCCGGTGACGGGGCGCGCTTCGATGAGGACGGGGACATCTGGATCCTAGGCCGCACGGACGATGTCATCAACATTTCCGGGCACCGGCTTTCCACCATCGAAATCGAATCGGCACTAGTCACGCACCCGGCAGTCGTCGAGGCCGGGGTTTGCCCGACCAGCGATGCCAAGACCGGCCACGCGGCCACCGCGTTCGTGGTGCCGTTCGACAAGTCCTTGGTGGGAACGGACCTGGCCGGCGAAGCGCTGGCAAAGCAACAGGCCCTCATTGCGGAGCTTCGCAACCACGTGGCAACCCAGATCGGCCCCATCGCCAAGCCGCGCGAGATAGTCTTCGTTCCCGATGTGCCCAAGACCCGCTCGGGCAAGATCATGCGCAGGCTGCTGACCCAGCTCTTTGAGCGCAGCGCCCTGGGCGACACCACCAGCCTGCAGAACGAGCCGTGCATCGCACAGATCAAGGAGATCTGCGACGCCTAACCGGCTACCGCGAAATCTCCACGTAGGCCATCGCCCCGCGACGGGCCAGCGTGACGGATCCAAGACCGCTGGCCCTGACTTCGTCGAAGAGCTCGGTGCCGGATCGGATCCTGGCAATGTCTCCGTGCGCCTTCAGCAGCGCAAGATAGGCGTTGGACCGGGCCGATCCCCTGACCAATGAGGCCAGGAACAGCTTCCCGTGATCTTCGAGTTGCCTGCCCAGCTCCCGGACGGTGGCGGTGACATCCGGGACCAAGTGCAGCAGCCCCAGGCCGAGAATTGTTTCGTACCTCCGGTCTCCCGGGGGCGCGAGCATGTCCCGGCATTCCAGGGTGATTCGATCGGGCAGTGTGCCACCGGCGGCAGTGACGATGGATTCACCGGCCAACTTCAACATCGGTCCGCTCATGTCCACCAACGTCGTCGTCCGGGCACTTGCCACGTGCAGTGTCGCCGTGGCCTGCGCCGTGCCGACCGCAACCTCCAGCAGCGGACCTTTCCCGGAGGCAATGGCCTGGGCCGCGAAGATTGAATATTGCCGGGGGTCGGTGCCCCAGAACACCTTGTTGTACACCTTTGAGCCGATCATGGCGTCGTAGGCCTTCGCACACCGGGCATAGTATTCGGGATCCCCAAAAAACGATTCGCTCATGCACACATGGTGCGCCCGCGCGGGCAGTGTTTTCTAGGCGTGGACCACGCCGATCTTCACGCGGTCCCGTCCACACGCATTCGCCACATGGTATTTGCCCTCCGGCACCTCACGACGTCGTGCCCCCGGGCGCGAACGCCGCGATCGCGCGGCTTCACCCTTCCCCATCCAGCCGTTCGGTGAGGATTCGCTTCGCCCTGCCCTGCAGGATCCCGAGCGATTCCTTGATCAGCGGTGAGCCGAGGCTGCCTTTGCGCACCGCCGCGACAATCCTGCGCGACGGTTTTCCGCGGCCCGAGATGGGCAGTCGGGTCACGTTTTCCGCGTTTCCCAAGGTCGCCAGGCGCGGCAGCAGTCCAACTCCAAGGCCAGCTCCGACGAAGGCGATCTGGGTTTCCCACTCAACGGCCTCGTGGGCAATTCTCGGCGTGACTCCGACGGCCGTAAACGCCGCAGTGAACAGGGAATGATAGGTGGAACCCGGGGCTTCGGTGATCCAGGGTTCGGTCGCCAGCTCTTCGAGCGTTACCGTTGCCCGCGTTGCCAGCGGGTGGTCGGAGGGGAGGATCACGTCGAGGGGATCGTTGAGCAGCGTGGTCTGCTCGAAGCGCGGATCTTCCTCAACATGGGTCTGGGACTGCATGGCCACGATGACCGCCAGGTCGATTCGTTCGGCGACCAGCAGGTCGAAGCAACGTGCCGGATTCGCCTCGAGCACCTGGACGTCCACCGAGGGACGTGCCGTACGCAGGGTGGCGGCCAGCGGCGCGAGCAGCTGGGCAGCCGCGGTGGAAAAGCCGCCCAGCCCGAAGTGGGACTGTACCTGGTCGCCGGCCTGGAGCGCCGCGGCCCGCAGCCGCTCCCATTCCGTCATCAACACGTCGGAGCCCGTCACGAGGAACCTGCCGGTGGCCGTCAGGCGCACGCCCCGCCCTTCCTTCGCCAGCAGCTCCATGCCCAACACGCGCTGCAGCTCACGCAACTGTGCCGACACCGCTGAGGGCGAATATCCGGTGAGTTCCGCGGTTGCCCCGACGGTGCCGGTCCGGGCAAACACTCTGAGCGTGGTGAGTCGCGGATCGATCATGCACCTATTCTGCATCATTATCCCCAAAATCTTGCGCTTTTATTGCAGGGCATCGATCCATACCCTCGTGAGTAAGAAGTTTCCGGCATTTCGGTGACCTGGATCACCAACCGGGACCCCGGCCCGCATGCCCGCCCCATTCCCCCGAGGAGTAAACACATGTCTGCATCAGTGAACGTGCCCCTGTCTTCACGCGGCAAGCTCGCTTCGTCATTGCCTGCGGAGCAGCTGGCCGAGATCACCGAGTTGTTCGACTTCCGCCGCGAAGGCCATTCCCTTGACGCGCCCTTCTACACCGATCCGGCGATCTTCAAGATCGACATGCAGGCCATTTTCGGCGAACACTGGCTCTTTGCCGCGAGCGTCGCCGAGCTCCCGGAACCGGGCGACTATGTGACCGTCGACTACGGGCCCTACTCCCTGATCGTGCTGCGCAACGACGAGGGCGGCGTGAACGTCCTGCACAACGTGTGCCGCCACCGCGGCGCGCGCGTGTTGACCGAGTCCACCGGAACCACGGGGAACCTGGTGTGCGGCTACCACTCCTGGACCTACGCCCCCAGCGGAGACCTGATCCACGCTTCCGCACCCGGGGAAACGAAGTTCGACAAGGGCTGCTTCGGGCTCAAGCGCGCCCACAGCCGCGAATACGCCGGCCTCATCTTCGTCTGCATGGCCGAGGAACCGCCGGCCGACTTCGACGAAACTGCGAAGATCTTCGAGCCCTACCTGGCCCCGCACGACCTCTCGAAGGCAAAGGTCGCCTACCAGCAGAACATCATCGAGGAGGGCAACTGGAAGCTCGTCATGGAGAACAACCGGGAGTGCTACCACTGCGACGGGCACCCGGAACTGGCCTGTTCCCTGTTCCCCACCTGGGGTTTGACCGAGGGCCTGATCCCACCGCACCTCGAGGAGGTGTGGGACCGCAACACCGAGGCGCAGGCCGCGCTCGAAGCCCGCTGCCGGCGCTACGGCATTCCCTACGAGGTCGTTGAGGAGCTAGACACCCGGGTGGCTGGCATCCGCATCTCGCGCGAGTCCCTCGACGGCGACGGCGAATCGTTCTCCCCCGACGGACACCGACTCTCCAAGAAGCTGCTCGGGGACCTGCGCGACTTCCGCCTCGGCCGCTGCTCGATGCACCTGCAACCCAACAGCTGGTTCCACTTCCTCGGCGACCACGTCATCACCTTCGCAGTGTTCCCCGTCAACGAGCACCAAACCCTGGTGCGCACCACCTGGCTGGTCGCCGACGATGCCGTGGAAGGCGACGACTACGACCTGGAGAAACTCACGCACACCTGGAAGCAGACCAACCTGCAGGACAAGGAATTCGTCGAACTCTGCCAAAAGGGAGCCGGCAGCCCCGCCTACGAACCCGGCCCGTATATGAAAAGCGAATACCAGGTCGAGGCATTCATCAACTGGTACATCCAGCGCGTGCAGGAACACCTGTCGTGACCATGACCACGACCGAGCCCACAATCATGACCGAGACCACGACCACGACCATTACCGCGCCCCACCAGGAGCCACAGCGCATCCGCGGCCTGGAAATGCCGTGGAACCGCGTGCTGGGCAGCACCGAGGGACCGGCCAGTGCCGCGCGCGCCCTGGGCCCCTGGCACCCGCAGGAGTTCCTGGCCGAATGCGTCGAGATTGTTCCGGAAGTCGGTGGAATGCTGACCTTCGTGTTCCGCCGCGCAGACGGCGCGCCCCTCGCGTTCCGCCCGGGTCAATACGTGAACATCGCCTTCCCCGTGAACGGCGAGGGCGGGGACCCGATCGACCGCAGCTACTCCCTGTCCAGTTCGCCCACGAAACCGTGGACCTTCGACATCACGGTGAAGCGCGACCCGGCCGGCCGGGTCTCGCCGTGGGTGCACGAAAACGTCGGACCCGGCACGGTGCTCGAGATGCTCGGACCCGTCGGCGCCTTCCACCTGCCCGACGCCGACCGGCGGGCGCGCTACCTCCTGCTGGCCGCGGGCTCCGGCATCACCCCGATCATGTCCATGCTGCGGACCATCCACTCGCTGCCCGGACAGGCAGACGTGGTGGTGCTCTATCACGGGGCCGCACCTGGAGGCTTCGCCTTCCACCAGGAACTGGGCTACATCGCCACCGTGGATTCGCGCGTCACCGTCCACTTCTCCCTGGGCGACCGCAGCGCGCCCGCGGACTGGGAAGGCCTCACCGGACGGCTGTCCACCGCGATGCTGGATGAGGTGGCGCCAGATGCCAACGGACGCCAGGTCTACGCCTGCGGCCCCGAGGGCTACCTGAACAACGTGTCCGAACTGCTTGCCGCGGTCGGCGTCGACGACACCTCCATCCACATGGAATTCTTCTCCGGAGACTGCGAGACGACCCTGGAATACCAGACAGAGGTTGCCCTGGCGGAGGAGATTGCCGAGGAAATCGCGGAGGAAATCTCCGATTCGGCGGAGGACTACTACGAAAGCCAGCCTTCCGCCCTGGGCATGTACGAACCGGCCTACGATGACGAGGGCCCGCTGGAGGCCACGGGACTGCCGCTCCAGGCGGCCGATCCCGACTTTGCCGAACCAGGCCCCGTCGATTCCGAGGTTCCGGCCGCCGAGGCAGAAACAGCGGAACCCTCCGCCCCCGACGTTTCGGCATTCGACACCGTCGGCACCGGAAGCCTCACCCTGTCCTTCATGCGCACCGGCATCAATGTCCGCATCGACCCCGAGGAGAAGATCCTCGGCATTGCCCAGCGAGCCGGAGTCAGGATCGGCGCCAACTGCCAGGAAGGCATGTGCGGCTCGTGCAAGATCGTGAAGCTTTCCGGTGATGTTGAGATGAACCACCAAGGCGGGATCCGCGCACGGGAGATCGAGGCCGGCAAGTTCCTGCCGTGTTGCTCGACCGCGCGGACCGATCTGGTGATCGACGCCTAGCTGGCTGGTTCCAGGAGGTGACCTCGGAAGCATGGATGGCCGGGATGGAGGTCATCGGCCCTCGCCGCGCAAGGCCAGGGGGTCGCCAAGGAGGTTCCAGCCATGCCAACGTGGTTCATGTTGGAGGGCGGAATTTCCTAGTGTGCGGCGGCGGACAGGTGCCGCTGCAGCAGGCTGATGTCCACTTCGACGATCTGGCCATTGCGCAGCGGTTTGGTTCGCACGCCGCCCTGCAGCTCATCAACAGTCAGTCGGATCAATGTCCCGTGGGCCACGGCAATGATGTTCTTGCCCTCGTAACGCAGCACCAGCTCACTGAGGGCGGAAATCCCGCGCTTCACCACGTCTTCCTCGGGCTCTGCCGAGTGCAGCAGGAGGTCGATCTCCTCGCGGGGCAGGTCGCGGACCACACGGCCTTCGGCATTGCCGTAGTGGCGTTCCTGGAGACCGCCCAATTTTTCGGTCAGCGTCAACCCCAGGTCATACCCGATGAGTTCCGCCGTTTCCGCTGCGCGGCCAAGCGTCGATGAGACCAGTACATCCCAGTGGCGGGTTACCAGTTCCCGGCCCGCGCCACGTGCCTGCTCACGTCCCAGCTCATTGAGCGGAATATCCGTCTGACCCTGAAGTCGAC
The DNA here is from genome assembly GCF_030512175.1 of Paeniglutamicibacter sulfureus. GTDB lineage: Bacteria > Actinomycetota > Actinomycetes > Actinomycetales > Micrococcaceae > Paeniglutamicibacter > Paeniglutamicibacter sulfureus. The sequence goes on from NZ_JAULBL010000001.1 coordinate 1,268,058, forward strand.
CTTCGGCATTCCATGCCGTTTCACCGTGACGGACCAAAACCAAGGTTGCACTCATGGCCACAAGCCTAACCCGGCAGGAACGCCGCCGGGATCCGGTGCAGATCCTTCGATTCCCATCCCCCCGGACGCAACCTAAGCACACATTCTTTGGCTACAGGCAATTTTCTTGCCACAATGGATCCCAGACCCCCATCCCGAGCGGCCGAGAGATCTGGCTCTACGACGCCGCAGCAACCTTCCACACTCCGGTGGACAAGGTGCTACCGCCAGAAACGATGGAGAACGCACCAGCGATCTTGGGTGTCGATGCGCCCGCAGGGAAACCCCTCCCCGAGGGCACTTCGGCACCGCATTCATCCGGGAGAAGCACCACCCGCCCCACCACAGGCGAGGACAGTCCGCACCCAGGGCTGCCCCAGCCATATACGCAAGGAGTCAGCCACCCTCATGGCCGAACACCAATTTGGATTCCGCACGCGCGCGCTGCACGCCGGCGGCACCCCTGACGCCGAGCACGGCTCGCGCGCCGTTCCGATCTACCAGACCACGTCGTTTGTCTTCAAGGATTCCGACGACGCCGCGAACCTCTTTGCGCTGCAAAAGTACGGCAACATCTACTCCCGCATCGGCAACCCGACGGTGGCGGCATTCGAGGAGCGCATCGCCTCCCTCGAAGGCGGCATCGGCGCGGTGGCCACCGGCTCGGGCATGGCAGCCGAATTCATCACCTTCGCCGCACTTGCAGGCGCTGGGGACCACATCGTGGCCTCCTCCAAGCTCTACGGCGGCACCATCACCCAGCTCGACGTGACGCTGCGCCGCTTCGGGGTGTCGACGACCTTCATCGACTCCACGGATCCGGCCGAGTTCGCCGCCGCCATCCAGGAAAACACCAAGGCCGTCTACACCGAAGTCGTGGCCAACCCTTCCGGCGACGTCGCCGACCTCAGGGGCCTGGCCGAGGTCGCCCACGCCGCGGGCCTCCCGCTGGTTGTCGATTCGACCCTCACCCCTCCGTACCTGTTGCGCCCGATCGAGCACGGTGCCGACATCGTCATCCACTCCGCCACCAAGTTCCTCGGCGGCCACGGCACCACCCTCGGCGGCATCGTCGTGGAGGCCGGCACCTTCAACTGGGGCAATGGCAAGTTCCCCGCGATGACCGAGCCCGTGGCCTCCTACGGCAACGTCTCCTGGTGGGACAACTTCGGCGAGTACGGCTTCCTGACCAAGTTGCGCAGCGAGCAGCTGCGCGACATCGGACCGGCACTGCCGGCACAGTCCGCGTTCCAGCTGCTGCAGGGCGTCGAGACCCTGCCCCAGCGCATGGACTCGCACCTGGCCAATGCCAAGGCCGTGGCCGCATGGCTGGAGGCCGACCCGCGCATTTCCTACGTGAACTACGCAGGCCTGCCCTCCCACCCGCACTACGAGCGTGCCCAGGAGCTGTTGCCCCTGGGCGTCGGCTCCGTGTTCAGCTTCGGCGTCAAGGGCGGCCGCGCCGCCGGCAGTGCCTTCATCGAGGCATTGCAGTTGGCCAGCCACCTGGCCAACGTCGGGGACGTGCGCACCCTGGTGCTGCACCCGGCTTCCACCACCCACCAGCAGCTCTCCGCCGACCAACTGGTTGCGGCAGGCGTTCCCGAGGACCTGATCCGCTTCTCGGTGGGACTGGAAGACATCGATGACATCCTCTGGGACCTGGACCAGGCCCTGACCGCCTCGCAGCTGGTGGCCGACGCCCCGGCCGAGGAAGCCTACGACGGGGCAGCCTGCTCCATCGACGCCGCCCGCGCGGCCGCCGTGACGGGAGCCAAGTAATGAGCAACGCCGTGGAAACCCGCACCTGGGAAGGCCCGAACGCGGCCGAACGCCTCGAGATCCTGCGCAACACCAAGTCGATCGCGATCGTGGGCGCTTCCAACAAGCCCTCGCGCGCCAGCTACTTCGTGGCGACCTACCTGTTGTCCTCCTCCAAGTACAAGGTCTACTTCGTCAACCCGGTGCTCGATGAGATCCTGGGCCAGCCGGTCTACAAGTCGCTGGCCGACCTGCCGGAGACACCGGACCTGGTGGAGGTCTTCCGCAAGCACGACGACCTGCCCGGCGTCCTGGACGAGTCGATCGCCGTGGGAGCCAAGACCCTGTGGCTGCAACTGGGTTCCTGGCACGAGGAGGTCGCGGCCAAGGCCGAGGCCAACGGCCTGAATGTGGTGATGGACCGGTGCGTGAAGATCGAACACGCACGCTTCCACGGCGGGCTGCGCCTGGCCGGGTTCAACACCGGCGTCATCTCCTCCAAGCGCCAGCTGCTCGCCTAGCAAGACAGTCCGCCCCATGCGAAGGGTCCGTGCCCGAAACCCCATGGTTTCCGGCACGGACCCTTCCCATTGGAGGGAACCGCGGGACGGCCCGAGCGATTCCCGTAGGCAACCCGCCATTCAGGGGCGGCCCGTGGTTCTCATTACCACCCGGTGTCGTCCTCGTCGTCGGCCTCGGAAACCCCGAGGTCCGGCTGCTGGTTTGAATCGAACTCCGCCCAGGCCTCGGCAAAGCCGAGGATGTCCTCGAGCGCTTCTTCCTCGTCGTCGTCCAACAGTTCCAGGGCCTCGGGGGTGTCGAGGATGATTCCGATCGCCGAGGCAGGGTGTTCCTCGAAGTAGTCGATCGGTGAGTAGTCGGCGTTGAAGGTCATGTCCTTGCTCTGCCCATACAGTTCAATGAAGGCCCGCACAGCCTTCGGCACACGAGCCAGGTCCAGGCCGGACAATGAGTCGTTGTAGGCCTGCGCCGTTGCCTCGGCCCATTCCTCGATGATGGCTTCATTCATTTGCGTGTCGGTGGTGCCCACTGCCCTATCCTGCCTAATTGGAGTTACATCGAGCACCAATAGTAGTGGGCGGAACCCGAAGCGTACATGCCCAGAACTGTGAAATTCGTTGGGTCGCGGCCGGCGCTTCGGCGGCCGGGTTCAGACTGCCCGCGGGAGACGCAAAGGGAGCCCGTGCGGGCGCCTGGACGGCACACGCACGGGCTCCCGGGCATTCCTTTTCCTACAGCCTGCGGTTGGCCAGCACCGGCAGGAACTCGCGCACCTCGTCGATGCGCCGGCGCGTGACATCGGTCGTCACCAAGCCCTCGGCATCGTCGCCCAGGTACTCGATCGGCACACCCATGGGATCCAGGATCGCGGAGTGGCCGATGGTGTGGCTCGAGCTGGTTCCGGCGGCCGCGACCCACACCGTGTTCTCGATCGCGCGTGCCCGCAACAGGGTTTCCCAATGCTCGATCTTGTGCTCGCCCTTGAACCAAGCGGCGGCCACCAGCAACAGTTCGGCGCCCTCGTTGACCAGCCTCCGGGCGATTTCCGGGAAGCGCAGGTCATAGCAGGTGAACACCCCGACCTTCATGCCGGCGATGTCGAAGACGGGGACCTCGGCAACATCTCCGGCCTTGATCGACTTCGATTCCTGGTAGGAGAATGCGTCGTAGAGGTGGATCTTGCGGTAGGTCCCCAGGATCGCGCCATCCTCTCCGAGCACCACCAGGGTGTTGTAGGGCAGTTCGTCGCCACTTTGCTCGTATCCCCCGGCCACAATGGCAATCTTGTGCTCGGCGGCCATGAAGGAAAGCTGTTGGACGAATTTGGTCCAGTTCCCTTCGAGGGCGTCATTCAACGGGCCCGTCACCTGCGAAACGGCGAGCATGGCCTCTTCGGGAAAGAGCACCAGGTCGGCGGCCTCGGCCTTCGCCTTGGCAACCAGTCGTTCCATGGTTTCCAAGTTGTCGGTGACCGACCCTGTGGGGGCAAATTGACCAACGCTGACCTTCATGGCGATTCCCTTCGTCGCTGAGTTCTTTCACCCAGCCTAACGACAATCGCCAACTCGGCGAGTCAGCTGCAGTGATTTTTGCCCCAACCCGAAGAATGTGACGGCAAAACGGTCGACAGGGGGACGGTTCGGCATCCCGAGGCAGGTCAAGACGGCATCCGTGCCCCGGACACGGCAAGGGCGCGGTGCCGGGCCAGGTGAATGTCATTCATCCTGCCCCACACCGCGCCCGAGCGCGTCGCTGTCAGTCGTTGATCAAATCGTGACGGACGATCGTCTGCTCACGGTCCGGTCCCACGCCGATGGCGGAGAAACGGGTCCCGCTTATGGCTTCGAGCGCCAGCACGTAGTTGCGTGCATTCTCCGGCAGGTCATCGAGGGTGCGGGCACCGGTGATGTCCTCGGTCCAGCCGTCGAAGTATTCGAAGACGGGCTTGGCGTGGTGGAAGTCGGTCTGCGTCATCGGCATCTCATCGTGGCGCACCCCGTCAACGTCGTAGGCCACGCACACCGGGATCTTCTCGATGTTGGTCAGCACGTCGAGCTTGGTGACGAAGTAGTCGGTGAAGCCGTTCACGCGCGAGGCGTGGCGGGCCAACACTGCGTCGTACCAGCCACAACGGCGCGGACGGCCGGTGTTCACGCCGAATTCCCCGCCGGTCTTCTGCAAGTATTCGCCCATGTCGTCAAAGAGCTCGGTCGGGAACGGCCCTGCACCCACGCGGGTGGTGTAGGCCTTGATGATGCCGATCGAGCGGCTGATACGGGTTGGGCCGATGCCCGAGCCGACCGAGGCGCCGCCGGCGGTCGGGTTCGAAGACGTCACGAACGGGTAGGTGCCGTGGTCCACGTCCAGGAACGTGGCTTGGCCGCCTTCCATGAGCACGACCTTGCCGGCGTCCAGCGCATTGTTCAGCTCGAGCGTCGCATCGATGACCAGCGGGCGCAGGCGCTCGGCGTAGGAGAGGAAGTACTCGACGATTTCGTCGATCTCGACGCTGCGGCGGTTGTAGACCTTGACCAGCAGTTCGTTCTTCTGGCGCAGTGCGCCCTCGACCTTCTGGCGCAGGATGGATTCGTCAAAGACGTCCTGCACGCGGATGCCCAGGCGCCCGATCTTGTCCATGTAGGCCGGGCCAATGCCGCGCCCGGTGGTGCCGATGGCGCGCTTGCCCAGGAAGCGTTCGGTGACCTTGTCCATGGTCTGGTGGTACGGGGCGACCAGGTGCGCGTTGGCCGAGACGCGCAGCTTCGAGGTATCGGCACCGCGTGCCTCCAGTCCCTCGATCTCTTCGAAGAGCGCCTCGAGGTTGACCACACAGCCGTTGCCGATGATCGGGATGGCATTTGGCGAAAGAATACCGGCGGGAAGGAGCTTGAGCTCATACTTTTCACCGCCAACGACAACTGTATGACCTGCGTTGTTGCCGCCGTTTGGCTTTACAACGTAGTCAACCTGGCCACCTAAAAGGTCTGTGGCCTTGCCCTTGCCTTCGTCGCCCCACTGGGCGCCGACGATCACGATTGCTGGCATGGGATCCTCCCCCTTGCTCGATTCAGCGCGGCCGGCAAAAATGCCGGGTCCCGGCGGTGCCGGGCGCAGAAATGCCCCTCGCTCTTCGATTGGCCCAAGCAGGATCAGGAAGAACAGTAAGGGGCTCTTACGTCACGAGTTTACCCGATGCAGCATCAATGAGTGGATTTATGCTTCCTTGGGCTCGTCTTCTGCTTCGACCGCCGCCGCCAATGCGGCGCGTGCCAGTGTTTCCCAGTGCTCGATCGATGTTTCGGGAACGGATACCCAGTCGCGGAAGGGCCGCCCCTGACCCGAGGGGTCGAAGAGGCCGGCACCGGGATATTCCAGGGCCTTGCGCATGATTTCACTCGCGCGTCCCACCTTGAATCCCATGGTGTCCTCGATAAGGCAGGCGATGGCCTTTGATTCGTACTTCAAGGCGTCCTTGCCAAACATCTTTCCGGCAGCCACTCCCTCGCCAAGCAGGGCACGGGTGAGCCGCTGGAACTCTTTCATGGCCTCTGGTGTAGGAAATTGCATACTCATGCCCCCATCAAACCCCGCCTTTGCCCCTTGCGTCGAGGGATCGACCAAAAGTCTTTTGACGACTGCGCCTCCCGCCTGCAGCTGCTCCAGATGATGACGCGAAGAAATGCGCCCACATTCAGACTTGCTTGGAGTGCCGCCTAGACTGGGAGCCATGGCCCTGACGCGTGAACAACTCATTGATGCCGCCGTGGGCGTGCTCTCGGAGTTCGGCCTGGCCGACCTGTCCATGCGCCGGCTGGCACGGGAACTGGATGTTCAGGTCGGGGCGCTGTATTGGCATGTGAAGTCCAAGCAGGAACTGCTCGTGGATGTTGCCGCCAGGCTCCTGGACGCGGTGCCTCGCCCCGAATCCCCCACCCCTGCGTTGGCACCGATGGCCATCGCCGCGCTGCTGCGCCAGCTGCGCACCGCGCTGATCACGGTTCCGGACTCGGCCGAGGTCATGCAGCTTGCTCAATCCATGCGTCCCGAGTCCTTGGATCCGTTGGGCTGGATCCTGGATTTCCTGCGGATCGCGGGCGTCCCGGAGAGCGATGCCACCTATGCCCGGCACGTGCTGGTCAATCATTTGCTGGGGTCGATCGGCGCACACCAGGAGGCGCTGGCATTGGCCGCAGGCACCGAACCGTCCGAGTCATCATCCGACTGGGGCGACGAGGCCTTCGACTACGGTGTTCGGGTGATCCTGCGAGGGATGGCACTGGAACCCATCGCCGGTTAGCTGCCCAGACGCCCGTTCGAAGCTTCCAGGTAGCAAGCTCCGCAGAGGGATTCGTACCAAACCTCGTCCCCGTCGATGGCCACCTGGTCTCCATCGAAAATGATCTCGGTGCCGATCCGGCGGGTGTTGAACACCGCCTTCTTTCCGCAGCGGCAAATCGTCTTGAGTTCCTCAAGGCTGTGCGCGATCTCCAGCAGGCGCCGCGACCCGGGAAACGCATGGGTGCGGAAGTCCGAGCGGATCCCGTAGGCCAGCACGGGGACGTTATCCAGGATGGCGATGCGGAACAGGTCATCGACCTGTTCCGGCGTCAGGAACTGGGCCTCGTCAACCAGCAGGCACGCCACCGGAGGCGCATCCACGTGCTGCAGCAGGGCATCCGGGTCGTCCCCGGCGACTTTAGTGGCAAAAAGTTCCCGGGCATTCGCTGACGGCGGGATGAGGAAATCCACGTCGCGGCTCATTCCCAGGCGGGAAACTATTGCCGAGTCGCCCTTCGTATCGATCCCCGGCTTCGCCAAGAGGACCCGCTGTCCGCGCTCTTCATAGTTGAAGGCGGTCTGGAGAAGACCCGTGGACTTGCCGGAATTCATTGCCCCATAGCGGAAGTACAGCTTCGCCACATCGTTCCTTTCGAGTTGGACACCGTGGACGATTCTATGCGCATCGGAGCGCCTGTCCCTTGGATCCCCCGCGTTTCCGACGAGAATGCCCGGCACCGCGCGAAGGCCGCATCAGCGTACCGTCCGGCGTTGCCGGGCATCTTCACCGGGAGCAGGAAATCACTTGTGAGTTATGCCAAGTCCCCCACGGCAGCCGCTTCCCGGAGCTCCTCCTCGGCAGGGACCATTCGTTTGCGCAGTAGGAAATAGAGTGCCGCAACCACCAGCGCGAAAGGGAGGCCGAATATCAGTGTCATCTTGAATTCCTGGGTAAACAGCGTGGTGACCAGAAGGGCCGCCATCAGCAATGCGCCCAGCAGCGAACCCAGCGGATAGAAGGGCAGCTTGTAGGAAAGTTCCTCGCCGCTGCGCTTATGGTGACGACGGAAAAACAGGTGGGTGGCGAAGATCAGCATCCACGTGGCCATGGCACCAAACATGGACAAGGCCATCATCACGGTGAATCCCGTTTCGGGATTGGCGGCATAGATCAGCGTCGCCACGGCGATGCCTCCGGCCGAAAGCAGCAGTGCATTGACCGGGGCGCCGTTCTTACGCACCTTTCCGAACACCCTCGGGGCGTGGCCACCGCGCGAGAGGGAAAACATCATGCGGGTGGAGATGTAGAGCTGCGAGTTCATGGCCGACAAGGCCGCCACGATGACCACGAAGTTCAGGATGGAATCGGCGTAGGGAATGCCGATGACCTGCATGACCGTGACAAACGGACTGCCGCCTTCAAGGATCTTGCCCACCGGCGCGATGGCAAGAATCAAGGAGAGGGTCAGGATGTAGAAGAGGAAGAGGCGCAACAAGGTGACCTTGAAGGCCTTCTTGACCGCCACCTCGGGCTCCTTGGCCTCGCCGGCAGCCACCGCGATCATTTCGATGCTCAGGTAGGAGAAAATCGCCACAATGACGGCAAACCACACTCCCTTTGCACCGCCCAGGAAGAAGCCGCCGTCGGCGTTGTAGTTCTGCATGCCGAAGTCCGGGTTCGATCCACCAAAAACCAGTGCCGCGGCAACAACAATGAATCCCACAATGGCGAAGACCTTGGTTGCGGAGAACCAGTATTCGAGGGTGCCGAAGGCCTTGACGTTGAACATGTTGACACCGATGAGCAACGCGGAGAATCCGAGGACCCAAACAATCGGCGGAACCGAAGGGAACCACATCTGCATGTAGTCGCCTACCGCAGTGACTTCCGTTCCCACCGCCAGCACGATGCATGACCAGTACAGGTACTTGATCATGAATCCGGCAAACGGGCTGATGTAGTGCTCCGCGAAGGCGCCGAAGGACCCGGTGGTCGCGTGGGCAACCGTCATCTCCGAGAGGGCTCCCATGAGAAGGAGGGCAATCAAACCGCCAATGACATAGCTGATGATGACGCTGGGGCCGGCAAAGGAGATGGCAAACTTGCTGCCCAGGAAAAGACCTGTGCCGATGGCGCCGCCCAGGGCAATCATGCCCAGCTGGCGGGACGTCAGCTGCCGGGACAAGCCGCCTTCTCGTTTCTTGATGTTATCCAACGACGAGCTCATAAGTATCCTCGAATCATTGTGTGCGAGTGAAGCAGTGCAGTTGTTTTTGGGTACGACAAACCCGCGGGCGGTCCGCGTTTTCGCCAGACGGCCCACTGGGCAGGTTTGGTTGGGCTGTTGCCCTCTTAGGTGACGGCTTGGCGCGTTCGGTAGGCGGGGACGTCCCAGGCTCGGGTTTCCAGGATGTCGCGCAGGATTTCGACCGCATCCCAGATGTCCGTGTAGGAAAGGTAGAGCGGTGTGAGACCGAACCGCAGCACCTCGGGCTCTCGGTAATCGCCAATGACGCCCCGGTCGATCAACGCCTGGATGATGGAGTATCCCTCGGGGTGGCGGAAGCTGACGTGGCTGCCGCGTTCGGCGTGGTTCTCGGGCGTCACCAGCTCGAGGCCGAATTCACCGCAGCGCTCGCGCACCAGGGAGATGAACACGTCTGCCAGTGCGAGCGACTTGGCCCGCACCAGGCCCATGTCGGCTTCCAAGGACACATCCAGCCCGCATTCGACCATGGCCATGGACGTGATCGGCTGGGTTCCGCACAGGAAGCGGCGAACGTCGCTGGCGGCCGTGTAGCTGTCGGACATCGCAAACGGCGCCTCGTGGGACCACCAACCGGTCAAGGGCTGCCAGAAGCGGCCCTGGTGGCGCGCATTGACCCAAATGAAGGCCGGGGAGCCCGGCCCGCCGTTGAGGTATTTGTAGGTGCAACCAACCGCATAGTCGGCGTTGGCCCCGTTGAGGTCCACCGGGACGGCGCCTGCCGCGTGGGCAAGGTCCCAGATCACCAGCGCACCGGATTCATGGGCGGCCGCGGTGACGGCGTCCATGTCCCACATGGCGCCGGTGCGGTAATTGACATGCGACAGGGCGAGAACCGCGACGGAATCATCGAGCGCCTGTTCCAGCGTCAGGTTCTCGTCAATGAGGCGCACCTCGTAGTGCTCGTTGGTTTCGGCGTTGACTGAGTTCAGGAAATCGCTGATGCCCTCGGCAATGTAGATGTCGGTGGGGAAGTTGTCCCGTTCGGTCAGGATGACCCGGCGGGCCGGCGCGTCCTGCTGCTGGATGCGCACCGCCGAAGCGAGTGCCTTGAACAAGTTCAGGCTGGTCGTGTCCGTGACGACGGTTTCGCCGTCGTTTCCGCCGATGAGTTTGGAGAGTTTGTCCCCAAGCCGGCTGGGCAGCTCGAACCACCCAGAGGTGTTCCAGGAACGGATCAGGCCCTGGCCCCACTCGTTGTTGATGACTTCAGTTGCCCGTTCGGCTGCACCGCGCGGAAGGGGACCCAACGAGTTTCCATCGAGGTAGATCAGCCCTTCGGGAAGTGAGAATCGCTCACGAAAGCTGGCGAGGCCATCGATCTTGTCTGTTTCCTGCAAGCTCGCGCGATCGGTGGGGTGGGTGGGCGTGCTCATTGGCTATGGGCCTTTCTTGGCGCATCGTGGATCTTCGACGCAAATAAAAAATACATGATATCGACGCACCCCATCATAGAATTATCAGTCGGCAGCTTGATAGCGTTCTGAATAAATGCTCAAACCTACAGGGGATCCTCGTGCTAAATTCGAAATCCATCAAGAATCACTACAGTCAGCAGAACACGGTTCGGCTCGATGACATCGACTTGGTTATCTTGCGGGAACTGGGCAGGGATGCACGTACGCCCAACAACTTGTTGGCATCGCGTGCCGGGATTGCCCCCTCGACATGCCTGGGGCGCGTTCGAGCGTTGCAGGATTCGGGGGTGATACGCGGATTCCACGCCGATATCGACCCCATGATGCTCGGCCTTCGAATCACGGCGATGATTTCAGTGATGGTGCACCCGGAATCGCGCAACGCCATGCTTGATTCAGCCCAAGCCTTGCGGGCGCTTCCAGGGGTGCAGGACGTGTTTGTGCTCGGCGGAACACCTGACATCCTTGTTCATGTCGTCAGCGATTCCATCGAAACACTGCGGGATTTCGTGGCCGAGCACCTAGGCTCCAATCCCACTTTCTCCTCGACGCAAACGAACATCGTCTTCGAGCATCTATCACCGGCTGGCTAAGCAAGTCGATACTCCGGCGGACCCGGAGCTAAGGCGCGGATTCCGCATAAGCCCGCAATGATTTCAAGGTATCCGCTTCGGAACCGGCAATCGCCGCCAGGAGACCCCCGACTTCGTTCCGAAGTTTCTTGGCTGCTTCCACGGTGATGACTAGTCGCACCTGGGTCTGCCCGGAATCCTTGGCGAGCGCATATCTATAGTGCACGCTGATGTCCCCGCCGCCGGAAGTGAGGGTGATGGCCTTCTCATCGACCAATTCCGAAATCAGCAACTGACGTTCATGGGATCCGGAACGGTAGTCGAGGACTGTCCCGAGGCTCGTGAGCTGCTCGGCCTCCATCGAATCAACCCCGGGCATCCATTTGGGCGCGGCCACCCAATCGGTAAGCAGTTCCCACACTCGCGGCACCGAGAGGTGAATCAGCTCCTGGGAATCCAAAGCCTGAAACTGTGTCATAGCCGAATCGTGTCACGCCGCAGCCCAAAATGAAACGCCTATAGGCCCTTTTGCCTCTTGCGCGTCCCGAGCATCAAGGCGCCGCCCAGCAGTAGTGCCACCCCGAGCCCACCCATGACGACGGTGCCGTTGCTGCCGGTATTTGCCAGTTCATGCCGTTGGGAATCGACGAGGGGTTTGGCGACTGCCTGGGCAACTTGCTTTTTCTGGACCACGGGCTTGGTGACGGTCGCAGCGGGCTTGATTTCAATATCTCGCTCTTCTGGCTCTTGCGTCGGCGTGGTCGGCTCCGGCGATTCTTGTTCGGTGACTTCCCATTCGCCCAAACCCGCCAGGATTCCGTCGTATGCTTCCTGCGCCCATTCAGGGTTGTCCGGGAAGAGTCCGTTGAGGTACTCCCACAATTCGTCCAGATAGTACTCGTCGCCGGTCGTTGCAAAGTCAGTCACAATGTCGATGATCGTCTGGAGTTCAGGTGAATCCATCATCGCGTTGTTGTATTCATCGATGAATTCCTGGCCTTCGTCTGAATCCAGGAATTCATTCCACTGGCTCTCGTCCCACGCCTCGGAACCTTCGGGCATCGTCAGGGTCGGCATCCAGGCCGGCATTTCTGGTCCCTCTGCAGGGTCCTCGGCCATCGGCGGAGAGGCCGACTCTTCAACGATTTCGATGGTACTGCCTCCCTCAGCGCCCTCCGATTCGGTCGTTCCAGTTGGGCTCGCAACTTTAACGACCTGACCGCTGACTTCCACCGAAGGGCCGGATGGCACGGCGTCTAATAGGCCGGGTTCCTCCGTGACGGCGTTTTCTTCTTCCACGGTCGGCAGGCTCAGATCGTCACTACCAACCTGAACGGGAACCTGCGTTTCGACGACCGATGAATCCGCAGCCTCCGGGGAGACGGTCGTGGCAATCACTTCTGCCGTGCCCGGATCGTCTTCCGGGATCTGTGGGGCGCCAGCCGGCACATCCTGCCCCGCACTGAGAGCATCACCCGACTGCTGCACGGAATCTCGGGCCGATTCGGTGTTCCCAGCTGCCGCTGCGCTATCTCCATCGTTCGCGCCAGCTATCTGGGGGTTCTCAGTCGCGGTGATTGAGCCCTCCTCTAGCGGCAAGGCTTGAGCCACCAAGGGGCTAAGCATCAGGCCCGAGGCCATCACGGTTCCGAGCAACGCAATACGAATTCGAGGTGCCATGTCAGTCCTGTCCCAGAGATTGGTGCGGTGGAAACAGGATCCGGTGCCACGTGACGTCCCCTTGGACCGTGCCCTGCAGTCAACGTGGAACGTGCGCCACGTGTCAGATCAATCTATGGCAATGACAGGGTTTCGCCTAGTCACGATTTGAAAACTAATTCGTCGGGCTGACCGGGCCAGTAACCCGCTCCATCCAGGACACGAATCCGGTGCTCGAGAGCGGATAGTTTTCTGCGACGTCCTCTAATAGCCTGCTGCCAGTCCGCCATTGAATGCAAAGGACTCATGAGCCGTCGGGTGCCGGGCCGCCGGTATTCTCGCGGTTCACCCAGACACCACAGCAAGAACCTATCGGTCCGGGTGGGAGCCATCGCCCGGGCAGCCGACGTCAATTGGCGCTGGCCGAGAATCACGAGGCCAATGGCCGTCGTTCGCATACGTCCTTTGAGGCATACCACGTCAGAGTCGGATCTGCTTGACCCGTGGAAGCAAAATGGCGCGCAGCGGCAATCGCACGCTCCACTGTTGTCGTTTCCCAGTTCTCGAACGAACCTTTCAAATCCCCGATCGCGACCTCGGTCTGGCCGTGCTCGGACCCTGGCGTTGTCATCATGCTCCACAGCCGGTCATCCGATGTGTCGGGACAGAAATAGACAACCATCGCGCCTTCCGCACCCCCACAGAAGTCCATCCGCGCACCGCCACGCATCGCGCTGACAAGCGTCCGTTTCTTGCCATCCAAGGACCGTACGCGGCCTTCGAGGGAAGTAGCGGACGGGGCCTCCTCCTCGAACAGCTTTCTCCCATCGTTCCCGGTGACCAGAAGTGCACCCGAGGCTAGTTTCTTCGCCTTCTTCTTTTTGTCAGGTCGAAAATTGGCGCCAATAATGGTTCCGGCAATCACGCATGTGAACCAAGTCAGGCCGAGGCCACCGGTTCCTCCCTGAATGCTTTGGATGTTCCGGAACCACAGCAGAACCCCAAAAAAGACGACGAAAAAAAGCAGGATTGGCAACCTGCCTTTGGCGAACATGAAGGTACCCGCGCCAGCGGCGAAGGCAACCAACAAAACCATGAGGACGATGGAAATATTGGCGTCCCACCAGATAACCGGGATTAAGAAACCACTCAGGACGCCGATCGCCGCCATCGCCATTCCGACGAAATCAGCATTCTTTGAGGAACTACGCGCCACGATTGAATTCACCTACACGATTCATATACACATCGACCATCATTTCAGACCTTCGGTGAATTGATCTACCCCAAATCCGGCGGAGCTGCTTGTAAAGGCTTCCGACCACAACCCATTGGTGTTGGTTCGCGCGACGTCAAAAGCTCCACCGAGGGTTCTGGGGTGGAAATTGGGCATTTGCCTTAAGGTACTGACCCCGTTCATGCCAACGCCCGGGATCTTGTCCACCGGAATTGCAGACGCCATGCCTCCGGAGAGAGCACTCACGCCGGCGTTGCGGAGGTTAACGTCTTTTCCTCCGACAAGATCCGTTGTGATCGACCCTGCGGCGCCACCACCAGCGGAAAGACTGATCGTTGAAATCTTGGCCAGGCCACCCGTGGCCGTCTGCCCGAAGGATCGCGCGATCGACCCTCCGGCCGGGCCGGCGAGACCACCGACCGAACCGGCCACGAAACCGCCAGCCATGGAACCGGCGAATCCCCACCCGTCCTCGATCTTCCAGTCGTTCTTCATCAGCTCCGAGGTCCCGCCAGCGATTGCGCCAAAGGAACCGTTGACGCCGGCATTTACTGAGGCAGCAGCCACGAATTTGCTTGTGTTTGACGCCGCGGCCGAGGTGGCAGCGACACGCGTCGCTCCGAATCCCACTGTCGCGGCCCGCGTGGCCAGGGCTCCTGCCCCGCCACCGACTGCACCCAAGGCGCCGGCGACTGCAACATGGCCCCAATCGACAGAGCCGTTTTGCGCCTTCTCCATGATTGTCTGGGCGCCAGCAGAAACCAGCGCCCCGCCGACCATCATGCCCACCGGCCCACCGAAGATCACCAGCCCACCACCGACAAGCACCGCAGCACCACCCGCGATATACTCCCAGTTGTCCGCGAACCAATCGCCTGCGGCTGCCATCGCACCGTTGTTGCCGTCGCGGTACGCCTGCAGTTCATCCTCGGTGACCGGACGCAGGCCCAGCGGATCGATCGCATGCAACGGGTCGTTCCCGGCATACGAATACGGGTTTCCGGACCAACCGGAACCCACCACCGGATCCAGCGGATCAACCGACAGGAACCCGCGCGTCATCGGGTCATAGGCCCGGGCGCCGAGCCAATCCAGCCCGCCCACCTGCAAGCCGCCGGACGCACCCACGGCCAGCCCGGAAGGAAGGCCCGGAATCGCGTCCGATGCCATCCCCCACGGGCTGCCTGCCTTCGTCGGATGCGCACTGCGCCACCCGGCGGAAAGCACCGTGCCGCCTATCGCCGTCACGCCGCCGGGCAGTGCCACCACAGATTGGTCACCGGCGGACATCACCCGGGGAGCGACCTCCGCCGAATCCCACCACACCTCGGCGCCGTCCACGTCCGCCAACTCGCCGAGGGCGTCAACCCACAATTCGCTGCGCGAGGGAGCCCCGGAGGAGTCTTCCGCGGTCACCGCGGTCAACCAACCGCGCAAGGACCATTCAAATGACCGCACCGAGCCATCGGGCTCCACTGATTCGATCCGACGGCCCAACCCGTCGTAGGCATATGTGCTGGTCCCTGCGCCGTCCGTGCGGGAACGCAACTGGCCGGCAGCATCATAGGCAAGCTCGGCGGTGAACCCGTCAATGGATTCATTAACCAGGCGGCCGGAAAGGTCATAGCGCCACTGGGACACTAGACCGTCCCCGCGCACCGAACGCTCAAGCTGGCACGCCGCGTCATAGGAGAAACGGGTTTCGATGCCATCGGCAAGGATCGCGGCAATGCGCCCGTCCCCGTCCCGGCGAATGACGGTCTCGGTCACACCCTCAACCGTTGTCGTGGTGTGGCGCACCACGACGCCTTCGGCATAGTCCCAGTTTTGGACCGCATTGCTGGCGACTGCGCCCACCATGCGTCCGGCGGCATCACGCTCGTAAGAAATCCGCCCGAAGACCGGGTGCTTCACAACCACCACGCGTCCGGCGGCGTCATGGCCGAACTCGGTGCGCGTCCCGTGCGGGTCGACCATTGCCGTGCGGTTCCCGTCCGCATCGTATTCCCATGACGGGCCGCGCCCGTCACGCAAGCGCTGGATGAGCTGCCCGCGGCGGTTGAAGCGCAAGAGTTGCTCGACCTGCACGCCGTCCTCCCGGGTGTGGTCGGTGATGCGCACGCTCCTGGAACGTGCATCCCGGTTGATCTGCATCAATGAATGCCCATCGACGCCGAGGGAGACCTGCCGCCCGGCTGCATCATAGCTCCATTCGGTGCGCCGGCCCTCCGGGTCGCACTGCCACAGCTGGCGGCCGGCCGGGTCAAAGCCCGCCGTCGTGGTCCGGCCCAGCGGATCGGTTTCCGCAACGACCTGGTCTGTCTCGTTGTAAATCCGGCGCGTGGTGGCGCCCAGCGGGTCGGTGACGGTGGTGAGGCGCCCGCGCGAGTCGTACTCAAAGCGGGTCTTGCCGCCCAGTCCGTTGACGGCCTCGATGAGTTGCCCCGCCGCATCGTAGCGGAACCTGCGTCGGCCAAAGGAGGAATCCACGGCCCGGACCATGCGTCCGGCCAGGTCGTATTCGAAGCGCGAGGTGCCGAGGCCCGGGGTATAACGGGAAACGACTCGGCCGACGGCGTCGTATTCCAGGCGCTCGATCTCCCCTCCAGGGAAGACGCGGGCCACTACGCGGGACTCGGCGTCGTATTCCAGGGTGGTGCGCGCACCGGTCGGGTCGATGCTTGCTGCCGGCCGCCCGGCGGCGTCGAATTCGAAACGGGTGACGGCCCCGCCCGGGGAACGGTGTTCGATGACCCGTCCGGCCGCGTCGCGGCGCAGCAGGGTGAGACCTCCCTCGGCGTCGACCAGTTCCACGGGGCGTCCGCACGCATCGTAGGTGGTCAGCTCGGTGCTGCCGTCCGCGCGCTCGGAGGCCACGGGGCGTCCGAACTCGTCGCAGCGCACGCTGCTGCGCTCGAACGCATCCTGGACGGTGACGGTTCCGGTGGCCGCGTCGGCGGAAATCTGCTGCCGCACGCCGGTGGGGTCCACCACCGCGGTGAGCTCGCCGTTCTTGTTGTACTCGCGGGACCACGCGTGCCCCGCGGGGTCGGTGACCTGCGTCAGGCGGGCCAGCGCATCGTGGACGAAGCTCCATTGGGCGCCGTCGGGAAGCTCGAGGCCGGACACGTTGCCCAGGTCGTCGAAGCTGCGCGTGACGGCCCGCCCCAGCGGATCGACGGTTTGGGTGAGCTGCCCGTGGGAACCGTAATGCATCTCGGTGCGGGACCCGAGCGGGTCGATGACCACAGTCAGGGCTCCGCCCGGGGCGTACTCGAACTTCCACAGGGCGCCGTCCGCGTCCCGGCGGGAGCGTAGCTGTCCGTTGGCGTCATACAGGTAGGTGGTCCGGGCCCCGCCGGGGGACACCGCCTCGGTGACCCGTCCTGCGTCATCGCGGTCCAGCGTCGCGGTGTTCCCGAAGGAATTGGTGATGGTGGCCAGGTCGCCGAAGCCGTCGTAGCCGAAGCGCACGGCCACCCCGACCGGGTCGACGATCTTCTCCAGCAGGCCGTCGCGCCAGTGCAGCTGCGTGCGGCCACCCTCCGGGTCGATGACCAGGGAGGGGTTGCGGGAGGAGTCGTCGGCATATTCGTAGGTCACCAGGGCGCCGGACTCGGTCACCACGGTCACCGGACGGTCGGCGTGGTCGTAGCCGTAGGTGATGTCGGCACCGCTCGGGGTGCGGGTGCGGACCTTGCGCCCGCGCTGGTCGTAGGCATGCACCGTGAGGGCACCGTCGCGCTCGGTGACGGAGACCAGGTTGCCGTATCGGTCATAGCTCATCGACTGGCGCGCGTCGTTGGCGTCGATGACGCCCACCAGGCGGCCCCGGGCATCGGCGATCCAGGCGTTCGAACGCGTCCCGTCCGCATCGGACACCACCGTCAGGCGGCCCGGCAGGTAGGCGAACCGGGTCACGCGGCCGAAGGCGGAGACCTGGGTGAGCACCCGTCCGTGCTCGTCATAGGTGTTGACCGCCTCCTCGACGCCGGCGGCGTCGGTGACAGCCTCGATGAGGCCTGCGTCGTTCCAGCGATAGCTGCGCACCCCGCCCGGCCCAGCGGCGGAAATCAGGTGCCCGTTCTCGTCGTACTCGAACTCCACGCGGCGCCCGTCCGAGGCCATAAGCACGGCGATCCGATCGCCCGCGAATTCGGTGCGCACCCAACGGCCGCGTTCGTGGGCAAGCTCGGCGATGCGGCCCTCATCATCCCGGCGCACCAGCAGCGCGGTCCCGGGGCCGGTGTCCGAGGACAGCCAGGTCCCGGCCGCGGTGAACACCCAGCGGGCTCCGGCATTGTCGCGCACCACGAGAACCTCGGCGGAATCCGCCGCGTATTTGTCGAGCTCCTCGTCATTCAGGGTTTCGCGATGCAGCCAGGAGCTTTCCCCGTCGGCCCGGTCCCACCCCTCGCCGAGGCGGGGGAACCACAGGTGGCGTCCATCGGCCAGGACCATCCATGCGCCCTCATCCTCCAGCTCTAGGCGGGTGTCGAACACCGAGGCCCAACCGGTCCCGAAAGCACCGACCCGCTCGTCCAGGGAGTTGTAGGTTCGCGTGGCCACCAGTGCCGCCGCGGCGCCCGCGAAGCCGAGGTCCACCTCGGTTTCCAGGAAGTTGCCGGTGGAGGTGTTGACCGGGTCGTTGGAGTAGCCGGTCGTCGGATCGGCACCGAGGGCAAATGCCGCGTCGATGGCGATGTCCTGGCGGGTCGCCCCGACCCCTTGGGTGGCGAGGGCAGCCAAGAGCGCCGAGTCGGCCAGCCGCGAAACGTTTCCTTCGCCGCCGGCGGCAGCGAAGGCGTTGGCGATGGTCAGGGCCCACGCCACGTCCTGGTCGTTGGCCTCGAGCCACTTGTCGAAGCCGTTGACTACCCCATTGGCGTTCAGCGAGCCATGGCTGCAGCGGGCGGCAAAGTCCGCGAGGTGGCTGCGCAAGGCCGCGGGCTTGCCCGAAAGCTCGCCATTGAGGTTCGCCGACCCGGTGGCAAAGGAGCGCAGGTCGCTGGGGCGTGCCGCGGAGACGCCGGCATTGGAACCGCCGCCCGGGGCGGGTGTCTGCCGGACCCCGGTCACGGGGGCCGAGGCCTGGATGCTCACTTCCTGGGCCGGGGGCCCCACGGGCGGATCCTCCTCGCCGAAGACCATGTCCCAGCCCCTCAGGAGGGCGTTTTCTTGGCGCTCGTCTCGACGCTGCTTCCATTCGCGGGCCAGCCGGCGCCGTTCGTTTTCCTTGCGGGCTTCTTCCTTCAGCGATTTCGCGCCGGTGGCAGCCTCGCGCAAACGTGCCGCGAGCTCGGTCGCGTCAGCGGACGCGACGCGGGCGTTGTCGGCAAAAAGCTTTGAGAAATGCCCCTGGAACTCGGCTCCCGCCGTCGCCACCAGGGAGGACCGGGAACCGGACTGTCCCTCAATATTGGATGCGGCGAGGTTGAACGCCGAAATCAATGCGTCTGCCGTCCCGTTGTCAAACACAACGTCATGTTCAAAGGCACCCAGATCGGCCACGCAAGAACTCCCTCATCAGACCAGTGGGACCCGGAGGTCCCGAAAAACGATCCGAGGCACCGTCGAAACCTCGGTAAAGGATGGAAAACGCCCCCGCCGCCTGCGCGGCATCACGGCCGGAGACAACGGGGGGCGAAGCCCAGAACTGGCTAGTTGCCGCCGCCCGCGGTGAAGATGTTCGTCGAGATCTGGTTCAACTGGCCACGCAGCTGCTCCAGCTCGGTGCGTGCCTTGTCCAGCGCGGCCTTCGTCTCCGGCCACGTTGAACCGCGGAACTGGGAAGCAAGGGGCCCGTCCCACACGTTCGGGTCCGACAGGACCCGTCCCTGGGCATCCAACTGGCTGATCTGGTCGGTGAAGCCACCGTTGATGATCGCCTGAATCTGCTGAATGGCAGTCTTTGCCTGCTCCGTTGATAGGACACGCGACATGAAATCCTCCAAGAATCCTGGTGATGTCCCCGCGCAAACGCGCTACTAGGAGACTCGAACGAGAATAACTCTAACAAGATGACATGCCGCGTTCCAAGTAATGAGCCCATAAATTTCTCGTGTTGGCGAGAAATACAACCGCCAGACAGACACAGCCGTTTCGACTACTCACGTTGGTGTCCGTACGGTTTCGAACGACGCGAAAGCCGCCAAGGAGTGACCGTCATGCATTGGGGCATGATCGGGTAGGCGGAATGACTTGCCGATCAACGCATCAACATGAACCAACGTGCCCCTAGCACCTGTCCCCCGAATCTATTGGCAAGCGATCGGACGCCCCTGATGGCATGCCTGGCTCAGTGTCTTCGAATGCAACCCGCTGATGGCCTGACCCATCTTTCTTGGATCCCTGAGGCTTCCTCGATCAGTCTGCGCGGCGGCTTGCCGACCAGACAACATCGCGCGAACGCGATCCGGACACCGCGAAATAGCGCGCAGCCACCTGCGCCCGGCGCAACGACTCGCCTTTCGCCTGACCATCCGGCGAACCGACAGTAGTCACTTGCCCACCCAACATCGTTTGCCCCGCAGGAAGCGGCCTGTGCCACTCCGCGGACTCGACGTCGTCGGTCACATAGACCTCAACGGAGTCCGGCGCGAAACCAACAGCATCCAACCGCGCCGACCCCCGCCGAAGTGACAAGGCCGAAAAGTTGCCATTGAGCTGAGCCAACAGCTCGTCGAGCTTCTCCCCCTCCGGGTCGATCTCCTCGAAGCGGTCCTTGCCGATCGCCCAAGTGGCCACGGTCCTACCCGGAACGGCCAACGGATCCGTCGGAGGATCGGGCAGAACCTCGGTCCCCTGCCTCGCCGCCCGGAGTCCACGCCCGAGGGTCATTCCGAGAACGGCACAGCCCACCAGCGCCGCAATCGTCCAAGTGATCGGCCCGAAATTGATCAACAAAACCATGGAAAGAACGATCACCAGTGGATAGGCCATCATGCGCTGGTAGGGGTCCTGCCGTGCTCCGGAAAGAAACGAGAGCAGCAGGACAACTGCAGAGAAAAGGACGACGAGAATCGGAAACGCACCAAACAAGAATGAAATCGCCAGGCCCCCAGCCGCCGCAGCGAACGCAAGGACGTAACGTCCCGGCGTGGGCGCCGCCACCCGAGCAACCGGCGTCAGTCGACGCTCCTCTAAAATCATGAAGCCAAGGTCCTCCAATCAGCAATCGTCGGCGATCTAAACCACGTCATTTGGGGATCGGCACCGCCCTTTCGGTGGAAATACCGTACCGCAGCCAACGTTTTCTCCAGAGTCGTGGTTTCCCAGGACGCTTGAGAAAGAAGCATGTCCCCAATCATCACCTCGACCTGTCCCGGATCGCTACCGGGCGATGTCAACACGCTCCACTAAGTCCGCGAGGTGGCTGCGCAATGATGCGGGCTTGCCGGCAAAGTTCACTATTGAGGTTCGCCGATCCGGTGGCGAATGACCGAAGGTCGCTGGGCCGCGCCGCGGAAACGCCCGCGTTGGCGCCTCCGCCCAGGGCGGGTGTCTGTCGCACCCCGGTCACCGGGGCCGAAGCTTGGATGCTCACTTCCAGCGCCGGAGGCCCGACGGGCGGATCCTCAGCACTGATCCACCAATCCACTGTCCGGTCGATCCAGTTTGCTTGGCGTTCGTCCCGGCGTTGCTTCCATTCCCTGGCCAGCCGGCGCCGTTCGGTTTCCTTGCGGGCTTCTTCCTTCAGCGACCTGGCTCCAGCGGGGGCGAGGCCCAGAACTGGCTAGTTGCCGCCGCCCGCGGTGAAGATGTTCGTCGAGATCTGGTTCAGCTGGCCACGCAGCTGCTCCAGCTCTGTGCGTGCCTTGTCCAGCGCGGCCTTCGTCTCCGGCCAGGTTGAACCGCGGAACTGGGAAGCAAGGGGCCCGTCCCACACGTTCGGGTCCGACAGGACCCGTCCTTGGGCATCCAACTGGCTGATCTGGTCGGTGAAGCCACCGTTGATGATCGCCTGAATCTGCTGAATGGCAGTCTTTGCCTGCTCCGTTGATAGGACACGCGACATGAAATCCTCCAAGAATCCTGGTGATGTCCCCGCGCAAACGCGCTACTTGGAGACCTGAACGAGAATAACTCTATCAACATGACATGGCCCACCCCAAGCAACCGAGGCATGAACTCCAGGGATCAACGTCATGAATGGATTTCGTCGCGCACCGGACCCCCTTGGTGATATGAACGCGGGGCACCTTGTCCGTTTATTCATTTCGGTGGCGTACCGCCTATTATTCAATAGGAATTTGCAAACGAAGGGACCCCAGTGGCCAGTACGCGCACACGCCAGCAGCATGTCGACACAACCAAACGCACCCTCCGACTCCGTCGTGGCGCGGGCGCGGTACTCACGGTTGCTGCCTTGGCTTTCACCACATCGTGTACCAACGCACCACAGGCCATCGACAACCCCACGAGGGTGCTGCAGTCGGTTAACGTGGATCTTGCCTCCAACGGCTCTATCTCGGCGGTGAACGGAACCGCCATCTCCGTGGACGACGCCACCGGCGGTTCCTCGAGCGCAGATACCGCCTATATTCCGGGTGAAGTCGCCAACGACCTTCCCGTTCGCGTGAGCACGCAGTACCGCACCGCGGAGAAGACCGGCACCAATCTCGAGGAGCTGGCCGGCTACACCGGCCGGATCGAGATCGGCCTGACCGTGGAAAACCTCACGGTGGCGCCCAACGACGTGACATTCGACGTCGCGGGCCAGTCCCGCACCGAACCTGCACTCGTTGGCGCACCGATGACCATTGCCGCCTCGACGGTGCTTCCCGAGGTTTCGCCCGGCGCCATTGTCGCCGAATCCGGTTCCGGCGCGGCCGGGACCAACGGCATCGTCAGCGCTTCGCCCGACGGGGAGACGGTCATCCAGTGGGCAACTCTTCTGGCACCTCCGGCAACCAGCGCCAGCACCACGCTGCGGCTGGTCGCAGACGTCACCGATTTCGCCACCCCGAGCATCGACCTGGCCGTGCAGCCTGGCATGTCCACTGACCTCTCGGTGGACGGCGTGCTGGCCTCCGCGTTCGACACCAGCCCGACCTCCGAGCTCGCCCTGCAGCGGCGCACCATCGACCTCATTGCCGAAGTGAATGACGTGTTGAGCCGTGCGGGCTCCACCATCACCGACGTGCGCGGCAACCTGGAGAGCACCTCACAGACCCTGGGCGTGAGCACCGCCGCCCACCTGAAGGAGAGCAGCGACTCCTTGGCCGGGACCCTCAGCGGCTTGAAGGACCAACTCGGATCGCTCAAGACCGACCTCGATTCCACTGTCACCGGCGCCGAGACCACGACCCTTGCGCAGCTTTCCCAGACCGTGAACACGGTCGACGCCATGCTGGGCGACACCTCGGTCGGCGTGCCAAAGGCAACGATCAAGGGCAACGGCTGCGCCGCCATCGTTGCACCCGCAGGCGAAACCGCGACGGTCTACTCCAGCCTCGTGCTGATGTCCGCCCAGCTGGACGGCTATGCCCGCTCGACCGCCGGTTGCCGCGACGAAGTTGCCACCGCACTGCAGAGCACCGTTGGCCCTTCCGAGCCCAACGCCGAGAACTGCGCCGTCGCATCACTGACCTGTGCGTTCCACGCTTCGTCGATCACCGTGACCGGCGCCCTGCTGAAGTTGGTGGACCAGGGCGACAAGCTGGTTGCCTCTTTGGATCCGGAGATCATCACTGGCGCGCTGGCACGCCACAGAAGCCTTTCGGATGGAATCGATGAGCTTTCCAACCAGCTCACCGCACTGGACCAGGCCGAATCCAACGGAAAAGCCAACGACGAGAAGGCCTTCGATGACGCCGTCAAGGCGCTCCGGACCACTGTCGACGACGCCGGGACACCGTTGGCCGACCTGAATGGAGACGTCGACTCCTTCGTCTTGGCCGAACAGACCAGGTTCAATGACATTCGTACCGCCAGCGAGGCCGCCGCGAAGCTGGTCAAGGGCGGCGACCACAAGCTGACCAATCCTTGGATCTACAAACCGATCGAAGAAGAAAATCCCCTGGGCGCCATGCTCGGGCGGAACAAGGACATGCTTAAGCAGAATGCGGCCATGGAAACGAAGACTGTGGACATGGACGAGCAGGCCGCTACGTTGGCCAGGGACCTTTGCACCCGGATCGAGGGAGAGGACCGCATTCCCGAGAAATTGGCCCTCGAGAAACTTCGTGCGTACGTGACTTCCGTCCCCTGTGACGACGGGACCGGCGGCAAGCTAAGGCTGATCGCCGATCCGTTGGACGAGCAATTGGCCGAGCAGAAAGCTGCTCTGGCCGAGCAGAAAGCCGATCTGGCCAACCAGATCCAGGATTTGACCGACCACGCCAGCGAGCTGGAGAGGCAAGCTGGCGCTCGCGCCAAACAGGCAGAGGACCAGGCCGAGGCCTGGGATACCTGGGTAAGCAAGCAGGCCAAGATCTGGGATGACCGTGCCAAGGAGCAGACCCTGGCACTGAATAAGGTGACCTCATTGACCGATGCGCCTGTCGACGGCGAGCCGCTCAAGGAATCCATCAAGGACGCAGAGGCCAGTCTCGAGGCCATCAGCGAGAGCATCGATGAGCTGGAATTCACGGTTAAGAACGGTGGCAGCATCAAGGGTGACATCGCCAACCTGCGCAAGACGCTGGAGGCTGCCCAGGGAAGTCGGGATCGACTCGGCGAGGGCTTGCTGGTCTTGGACAAGCAGCAGGACGAGCTCGAGTCTGGCATCAAGAAGGCCTTCGCGGACACCCAGAACGCCATGACCGAAGAGGTCACCGTGCTGATCGACAGCCAGATCCGCGTGGTCTCCGCCCAAGGCGCCGAAGGCAGCGACGCAGTCGTAAAGGCCTTCGACCGCTCGGTTGCGGGTCTGTCCGCGACTGCCGTCGACGTTGAGGCCAACGCCAAGACGACCGTTGACAAGCAGCACGCCGAACTAGCCAAGCAGGACGCCGGCCTTTCGGAGGCAGTCAGCAAGCAGACCGCTGCCTCGCTCGAGGGCATCGCGCAGAGTACAGGAGCCTCGACGCGGGATGTCGAGGTTGCCTCGAAGCTGCTCGCCGCCGGCCTGTCCAAGGTCATGCTCGACCTGGGCGACCGCAAGGTGAACGGGTCCGGACTGCTCGGATCCATGGCCACCAGCGCGGCGAAGGCCGACACGGCCGACTACCAGCTGGCCCTGGCCACCAAGAACGCCCAGGGCTACGCCAACGTGCGCGCCGAGGACGTTGCAGGGATCCTGCTGCGCCAGGCACAGTTCAAGGCTTCGCTCGAGGCCGTCTCGGCCCTGCCGACCTTCCACCTCGAGGTGCCGGCGGGCACCGCGACGCAGACGCTGTACGCCTTCCGCCTCGGAAGTGCCAAGTGAGCCGTCTCGCCACGCGCCGGAACCTGATTTCCGGCGCGGTGGCCATTGTGGCCGTGGCCGCGATCATCGCGATGTCCGTCTTCCTGTTCCGTCCTTCCGACGCGGCCATGGGCGACCCTGTGGAGGCAAGCGTCCCGGTGGCATTGTCCGCAGCCAACGTCCCTGCCGAGACCAAGCTCGGTGTCGTGGTGACGCTCGGGTCCAGTTCCGGCGCCGCGTGGAAGGATGCGGCACAGGGCGCGGCGGTTGCCGCGCACCGCTTCTCCCTCTCGGGCACCGCCATCGCCCTGTCCACCGCAGATGACCGCGGAACGACCGAGGGCGCACGCAAGGCCGTGGAGAAACTGGTTTCCGAGGGCGTCTCGGGGATCATCGTGGCCACCGACGGCGAGCAGGTGGACGGAGCCCTCGAGGCCGCCGCCAGCGCCGGGGTCCCGGTACTGCTGCCCTACTACGCCGACAAGGTCGATGGCGACGGCGCCGCCTGGCGCACCGCACCCACCGAGGCCCAAGTGTCCAAGTCACTGACTTCCGCCCTGGCGGGCGCGAAGCGGACGCTGCTGATCGACGCCGGCGGCGGTGCCCCGGCATCCGTGGACGTCGCGGCGAAAATCTCCTTCGAACCGGGCGCCGATGCCGAGCAGCTCGCTGCAGATGTCGCCCGCCGCACCGGCGTGGTTGAACCGGCGAAGGCCGACGGCACCCCTGGACGCGCCCCGGTGGCCAACCCCGCCGACGCGGTGCTGCTCTCGGGCAACCCGACGCAACAGGCAACGGTCGTCCATGCCCTGCAATCGGCCAACGTCACGGTCCCGGTCGTGCTGACACCCGGGGCCACCAGCCCCGCCTTCGCCTCCCGGTTGGCCCAGGCCGGCGGCACCGCCTCCGGACGGCTCTCCACCGTCGGCCCCGACGCCGGCGACGCGGCCGCCCTGCGGCCCGATGCCTCCGGACGGGCCATGTCCGGGTTCCTCGCCGGCCTGCGGGTCCTCGCGCAGGACAAGGAAGCCAAGAACCTCACCGGCGACGTGCCCTTCAGCGAGGTCGCCAACGCCGCCGATTCGCGCAGCCACGACGCCGTGGTGGCTCTGGTGCGGGCGGTATCAACCGCCGGCAGCGGCGATCCGGCCAAGGTGGCCAAGGCACTCGGTACGCTGAAGCTTGGCCCGGCCGACGGCATCGCCGGCCCCGGACTGGACTTCACCCGGCCCGATAGCATGGACGGGGAACCTGCGGTGCTGCACTTCTCGGCCCAGGACCTGGGCTTGCGCCCGCTGGTATCCGGGAGCGGCGGACCGGCTTCCTGGTTCTCGAGCCCCGCCGCCGACTGACCCCACGTCCCAACGACGAAAGGAGCGCGCGGTGCGCGTGCTGATCCGGCTGGATGGCCAGCGACTTGACCGGGAGCTGGGAACCTTCGCTCCCGGCACGACACTCGCGCAGCTGGTCACCGCCGCAGGCGGCACCGCTCCTCCCCCCGGCTCCACGCTGTACGTGGACGCCGCTGCGGTGCCCGCCGATACCCCGTTGGAGGAGTTGCTGCTGCTGGAGGGCAGCACCATTTCGCTGGCACCCCTCCCCCGACCCGAGCCCTTGCGCGGCTGGAGCGCCACCCTATCCGGCGGCCTGGATGCGGGTGCTGTTATTCCGCTTCCCGCGCACCGGCCGCTGCTCATCGGCCGTTCCCCGCAGGCGGATCTGGTCCTGCAGACCGAAAGCGCCTCGTGGAACCATGCCAGCCTGGAACTCGAGGGCGACGGCGTGCGGGTCCGCGACTCGGGCTCGACCAACGGAACGCTGCTGGCCGGGGAAGCGGTGGATGGGGACGGCGTACTTGTCACCGCCGGCGCCACCCTGGTCATGGGCGGAACGACGGTGCTGTTGCGGCCGGAGATCACGGAGAACCGCGCCCCGGAACCCGGGTCGCTGCACAACCTCACGCCCGCGGCCACCGCGCCGTTCAACCGGCCCCCGCGCCCCGGAAACCCGCCGGAACCCGATCCGCTGTCCCCGCCGGTGCGCAAGGACGTCCCCCCGGCCTCCAAGTTCAGCTACATCACCGTGCTGGCCCCGCTGCTGCTGGCCGGGGCCATGGTGATGATGCTGGGAGATGCCCGCTTCGCCATGTTCGCCGCGCTGAGTCCGGTCATGGCCGTGGGCATGTGGTTCGAGCAGAAGCACCGCCGCGCCAAGAACCTCAAGGAAGAGGACGAGCGCTTCACCGCGGCCCTGGCCGACTTCGCCACCGAGATCGCCGACGCGGCGGCGGTCCAGGCCACGCGCCGCCACAGCGAAATCCCCGACCCCGCCACGACCATGCGCATCGCCGCGCTGCCCACGACCGGGCTGTGGCAGCGAAGAGCCGGCTCCGCGGGATTCCTGGCCCTGAACGCAGGGATCGGCGACGTGCCCTGGGCCCCCCGGCTCGATGACCGATCCGCCCCCGTTCCCGACCGCCTGGTGCGCGAGGCACTGGAGGCCAGCCGGATCCCCGCGGCCCCCGTGCTGGTGGACCTCACCGATGCCGGCGTCGTGGGCATCGTCGGGGACCGCGCCGGAGCCTTGGCCCTGGCCAGGTCCCTGCTCACCCAGGCCGCCGTGCACGCGGGGCCCGCAGATTTGTCCATCGCGGTGTTCTGCGACCGCGGACGCCACGAGGAATGGTCTTGGGCCTCCTGGCTGCCGCACACCCGGCGGCTGGGCACCGGCACCTCCGAACGCTGGCTCTCCGATGAGCGCCGGCGCAGTGCGGCACTGTTGCGCGCCCTGCGCGATGGGCTCGAGGAGTCCACCGGCGGCACCACGCTGCTGGTGCTGGATTCCGAGGTGCTTACCGAGGGCCGCGACGCCCCGGCACGCGAGCTGCTGGGCCACGGCCGCTCGGTCCCGGGACTCGGCGGTCGCGGCACGGCGCAGGGACCGCGGGTCTCGGGCATCGTGATCGCCGCCTCCGAGCAGCAGCTGCCCGCCTCCTGCACCACCGTCATCACCGTGGGAACCGACGCCGCGGCATCCGTGCACGACCTCGGCGAGCTCACGAACGTGGGCGACACGGTGTTGGCCGGCATCGGCCTCGAGGCCGCGGAGCGCTGCGCCATGGACCTGGCGCGCTTCGACGACCCGGAGCTGGTGGTCCCCGGGGCCGCGCTGCCTTCCCTGGTGCGTCTGCCCGAGCTGGCCGGCATGCCGGCCAGCGACGCCGAGTCGATCCGCGCGCAGTGGGCCAAGGCCAACGGTTTCTCCGCCCCGATCGGCACCTCCGAATCCGGGCCGATGTCCCTTGACCTGGTCAAGGACGGGCCGCACGGGCTGGTCGGCGGCACCACGGGTTCGGGCAAGAGCGAATTCCTGCGCTCCCTGGTCGCCGGGCTCGCCGCCCGCAACGACGCGACCCGGCTGAACTTCATCCTCATCGACTTCAAGGGGGGCGCCGCGTTCGCCGCCTGCGAGGCCCTGCCGCACACCATCGGCACCATCTCCAACCTCGACGAGCAGCTGGCCGACCGGGCCCTGCGCTCCCTCGAGGCGGAGATGGCCCGCCGCCAGCGCATCTTCGCCGCCGCCGGCGAGGACATCGACAACCTCGATGCCTACCTGGCCACCAACCCGGAAGAGCCGAT
This sequence comes from Paeniglutamicibacter sulfureus, assembly GCF_030512175.1. Classification (GTDB taxonomy): domain Bacteria; phylum Actinomycetota; class Actinomycetes; order Actinomycetales; family Micrococcaceae; genus Paeniglutamicibacter; species Paeniglutamicibacter sulfureus. The sequence continues at coordinate 1,296,802 of NZ_JAULBL010000001.1, forward strand.
GCCCCGGCTGCTGCTGGTGGTCGACGAATTCGCGATGCTGGCCAAGGACTTTCCCGAGGTGCTTTCCTCGCTGGTCTCCGTCGCCGCGGTCGGGCGCACCCTGGGCGTGCACATGATCCTGGCCACCCAGCGTCCCGCCGGCGTGGTCAACGACGACATCCTGGCCAACACCAACCTGCGCGTGGCCCTGCGCGTCCAAAGCCGCGACGACTCTTCCAACGTCATCGGCGTCCCGGCAGCCGCCGGCATTTCCCGCGCGCAGACCGGGCGGGCCTACATCAAGCTGGGGCAGGACGAGATCACCCCGGTGCAGACGGCACTGGTCACCGGGCGCGCCTCGCGGGCATCCTCCGACGAACTGGTGCTCGATGAGATCGGGCACTTTGGCATCGCGGTTCCGCCGCGGGCCCCGGCGCCGGGAGCCGAATCCGAGGACAGCGACCTGGACGAGCTCATCGAGGCCATCAACCAGGCCCACCGGGCTGCCGGGTTCGGGGAGCCTCGGCCGGTCTGGCCCGTGGCGCTGGGCGAGCGCGTCCCGCTGGCCGGCTTCCCCGCCGACGGCACCGGCTCCGGTCCCGCCCACCGGGCCTCAACGATCCCGGTGGTGGGTTCGGTGCGCGCGCGCTGCATCGAGGTCGCGCTGAAGGACGAGCCCGAGGCCCAGCGCCAGTCCCCCGCCGGCTGGGACCTGGCCATGGGCAACCTGCTGTTGCTGGGCATCGCAGGTTCCGGCACCAGCACCACGCTGGCGTCCCTGGCCCTGGCCGCTGCGGCCGCCAAGGACCCGCGGGAACTTGACCTGCTGGTGCTGGACATGGGGTCCCGCGCCCTGGCCCCGCTGGCGGCGCTGCCGCACACCTCCGCCTACGTGGGCACCGGACCCGGCGCCAAGGAGCAGCAGGCCCGCTTCCTGCGGCACCTGCGCACCGAGCTGGCGCGCAGGCGCGCCGACCCCGGTTCACGCCGCGAGACGCTCGTGCTCATCGACGGGCTGGCCACGCTGCGCGACGAATTCCAGGACTACGACGGCCAGGGGCTGTTGGATGCCCTGAACCGCGCCTATGCCGACGGACCGGCCCTGGGGCTGTACTTCGCCGTGGCCACCACCCGCGCCAAGGCGGTGCCCTCGGCGATCGACGAGGTCACCATCCAGAAATGGCTCTACCGGCTGGCCGATCCCTACGACTACTCGGCCCTGGGCGTGCGCGGGAGCAACATCCCGGCTGCGGTGCCCGGGCGCTGCGTGGATGCCGGGACGCTGCGGCAGATGCACATCGCCACCCCCGGCACCGACCTGGCCGCAGCGGTGGAATCCGTCGCCGCGCGCTGGCCCGGCACCGCGCCGAAGGCCGCCGCCATCGGCCGGCTGCCCGAGGAGCTGACCGTCGCCGAACTCGGCATGCCTGCGCAGCTTCAGGGCGAGCCATGGCGATTCCCGGTCGGGTTGCGCGAGGAGGACCTGGCCCCGGGAGTGCTCGAGGTCTACGAGGGCGAACACGTGCTCATTTCCGGGCCCGCACGCTCGGGCAAGTCGACGCTGTTGCTGGCCCTTGCCGAGTCGATCCGCGCCTCCTCCGCCGCCGACGGGGAGCCGGTGGCAGTGTGGGGCGCCTGCGGCCGGCGTTCCCCGCTGGCCAACGCCGGCCTGGACAAGGTGTCCGTGGGACCGGAGGACCTGCCGGCGCTGCTGGCCTCGATCCGGCTAGAGCGCGGACCCGTGGTGTTGCTGGTGGACGACGCCGAACGCTTCGAGGATTCCGATGCATCCCTGGCCAACCTGTTGGCCTCCGGGCAGCGGGTCTGCGTGATCGCCGCGGGCCGCTCAGCTGACCTGCGGGCCCTGTATGCGCACTGGACCAAGACGCTGCGCAAGTCCCGTTGCGGGGTGCTGCTGCAGCCCGACGTCGACTACGACGGGGAGCTGCTCGGTGTCACGCTGCCGCGCCGCGCCCCGGTGGCGGTGACCCCCGGCCGCGGCTACCTTTGCGTGGGAGGGACGCCGGCGTTCATCCAGTCCATGGGGCCGGGGACAACGCCCGGCGCCTGATGCCTGCCCCCAGGGATACGAATAACCGATGCCCAGGAAGGCCCGCGAAAGCGGGCCTTCTCAGCCCGACATGGGTAATAAGGCGAAAAGGCTGACCATCGCCCCCACGACGGCCCCGGCAAAGACCTGGCTGCTGGTGTGGTGCCTGAGCTGAACCCGTGACCAGCTGAGTATTCCCACCACGGCCACCGCCACGGCCGCCCCAAAAGGCTGGTCTTCAAGGATGTGGAGGGCCACGAAGGCGGCCACGGCCACATGGATCGAAATCTTCCAGCGCAGCGTGATGCCTCCGGTGATCAGCAGGCCCGCCAAGATCAGCAACACCTCACGCAAGAGGACCGGTTCGACCCGAAGCCACACCATCAGCGCCAGGCCCAGCAGGATCGGCCAACGCGGTCAACAGCAATGGCCACCGCTGTTCGCGCCGGGTGATGTGGATGTCACTGACTTTCCCGGTCTTGCGGGCCCAGACGAGGGCCGCCCACGGGATGAGCATGGTGAAGGTGGTGGCCACGAACGCGTGGGGCCAGGAGACCTGCGGGAACCTCAGCGGGGTGAACATCAACAACGCGGTGACCAGGACCGTCGGGCACAGCGATGGGATATCAGCCATGGCAGTTGCCTGGAACGGGGAAGGGGCATGGTTTCCGGGTTTCCTGGAATCGGAGGTGGGCGCGGGTCACTGATCCTCCGTCCCGGTGCGCCGGGTCATCGAGACCGTGAGGGTATCAATCGCTGCCTGTTCGGCAGTCCGCGACTACCGGCTACCCGCGGGTGGTGATGCCAAACGGGTCGCTGGCCAGGTCGGTGAAGTTGCCGACCCCGGCCCGTAGGATGCAGTTCGGGGTGACGGACAACGCGGTGACCACCAGCCCGTCGGCGGAGACCGCCAGGGAACCGGAACAGCCGTCGGAGAAGCGCACGCCCTTCTCGCCCCCGGCCACCGCGGCGAGCATTGCCGAGGCCTTGCCCGTGGACGGGGAGGTGTAGAGCGGGTTCAGGACGTCTTCGCCGCCGGGCCACACCGGCACCAGGGTGACCGGAAGCGCGGTCTGGCTCACCGTTCGCGCCGGGGTGATGACCTTGATGTCCCGCAGCCGCTGCACCGGATACGCCGAGCCGGCCGCAGCAGGGTCCGACACCGCTGCGGTGGTTGCCGCGGCCGAAGCTTCCAGCCATTGCTCCAGGGCGTTCTCACCGACCAGTTCCACCGGAATCCTGGCGCTGGCCTCGACGCTGCCCTTGGCCGGGACGGTGATCCCGGCAAGACTCCACCCGCAGGTTGCGGAGATGCCACTCAGGCTCGGCTGGTTGCGTGTTGCCTCGAGCTTCTCCCAGGTCGCCGGTGGACAAGAGGCTGACGCGGACGCGCCTGGGAGCACCTCGAGGAAGGGCCCGCCCAGCGGTGATTTTTGCGCCGCATAGGTGATCGTCAGCGTCACTTCGTGCGCCTGGGCGTCGTATTGGGCGCTGCGGCTGACGGACAACCCACTGGGCAACGGGGCGTCCTGCTGGCTCGCGGTGGAATCTGCTGCCGGTGCCGCCGCGGGGGCCTCGGGCTTCGCCAGCGCCACGGCCCCGATGACGATGGCGATGGCCGCCACGAGGCCGCCGGCGATCATCGCGATGGACTTGCCGTGCAGCCATGCAGGCCGCGACCCGGCGCGTACAGGGGTGGGTGCCTGCTGTGGGCGGGGCCGCAATTCGGGCCGCGGCATCGACCGCACCACGGTGTGCTGGCCCACCGGACCCAGTTCGGGAAGCGCGGAGGCACCGTATCCGGAATCCGGAACCTCCTCCGACACTGGATCCGGCGCCGTGGCCGCGCCGCGCAGCACCGTGGCCGGACGCTCAAGGGGTTGGAAGTCCTCGGGTTCGGCGGCCAACGGCAGGGCCGGCAGGTCGTCGAATTGGGCAGCCAGCCGGCGCAGCCGCGCCGCGGCCTCGGGCGCGCCGGGCCGTTGGCGCGGGTCCTTGCCGAGTAGCGACTCGAGCGCCTCCCACAGAGCGTCGGGCACCGCCAACCGCGGCGGAAAGGTGGTCACGTGGCGGTAGGCGAGGGTGAAATCGGTTCCCGTCCCGGCGTACGGAGTCCGTCCGGAAAGCATCTCGTAGAGCATGATGCCGGTGGCGTAGAGATCGGCGGCGGGCCCGATCTCGCCGGTACTGAGCAGTTCGGGCGGCATGTAGGCGGGAGTTCCCACCATGCCGGTGGTGTGTCGGGATTTCTCGTGCATGACCGAGGCGATGCCGAAGTCCGAGACCCGCACGGCTCCTGCAAGTCCTGGCCTCCACGGTTCGGCCAGCAGCACGTTGTCGGGTTTGATGTCCCGGTGCGTCGTGTTTCGGGTGTGCGCATACGCAATGGCGTCCAGCATCTCGGCGCAGATGGCCAACGCGTCTGAAGCGGGAAGCGTACGGCGGTCTTCGAGCAGGTCGCGGAGGGATCCTCCGGGCACCAGGTCCATGAGGATGGCGAGCCTTTCACCCTCGACCACCAGGTCCCTGACCGCCACGATGTTCGGGTGCCGCAGTGCCAAAAGCACCGAACGTTCCTTCACGAAGCGCTCAACGAGGGCGGGGTCGTGGGCGTGTTCCGGGCGCAGCACCTTGGCCGCGAGGTCGGGGTCGCCCGGGAGCGCGCTGACCCGCCACACCTCGCCCACCGCACCGGAGCCGAGGGGCTCGACGAAGCGGTAGGAGGCGCCAAGCGCGTCACCGGGCTGCACGTTTGCCATTCTTTTTCGTCTGCTCCTTGGTTAAGCAGCAATTGTTCGTGCCGGACCCGGGGGTCGGCACGAACAATTGCCAGCGGGGCCTAAGGCGGCCCGACGGGATTACTCCGCTTCGAGCGCTGCGGCCGCGAGCGGATCGGAATCGTTGAGGAAGCGGCCAATGCGATCGACTTCCTCGGCCTCGCCGATGGCTGCGGCGGCGCGCTGCAGCGCATACAGCGAACGCAGGAAACCGCGGTTGGGCTCGTGCGCCCAGGGCACCGGGCCCTGGCCGCGCCAGCCGGCCTTGCGCAGGGCGTCCAGTCCGCGGTGGTAGCCGACGCGGGCGTAGGCGTAGGACTCCACGGTGCGGCCCTCCGCATGCGCGTCGTTGGCCAGCAGGGCCCAGCCCAGCGAGGATGCCGGGAAGGCAGCGGCAATGTCCACCGCTTCGTCTCCGGCTTCCAGCCGCGCCTTGACCTCGGTCTCCTCCGGCAACAGGGTTGCGGGGATGCCGAGCAGGTTTGCTCCAAGATCTGCCATGGTTACTTCAGCGCCTTTCCGGCGGAACCGAGCTGACGTGCGGCCTCCACGATGCGGGCGGCCATCGAAGCCTCGGCGGCGGCACCCCAGACGCGCGGGTCGTAGGTCTTCTTGTTGCCGACTTCGCCGTCGATCTTCAATACGCCGTCGTAGTTGGCAAGCATGTGGCCGGCCACCGGGCGGGTGAAGGCGTACTGGGTGTCCGTGTCGATGTTCATCTTGATGACGCCGTAGGAAACCGCGTCGGCGATTTCCTTGTCGGAGGAACCCGAGCCACCGTGGAAGACGAGGTCGAACGGGTTGGCCTTGCCAAGCTTGGACCCGACCTGCTCCTGGATGTCCTTGAGGATCTCCGGACGCAGCTTGACGTTGCCCGGCTTGTAGACGCCGTGCACGTTGCCGAAAGTCAGAGCCGTGATGTAGCGGCCGTTTTCGCCGGCGCCCAGGGCCTCGATGGTGGCCATGGCGTCCTCGACGGTGGAGTACAGCTTGTCGTTGATGGCGTTTTCCACGCCGTCTTCCTCGCCGCCCACGGCACCGATCTCGACCTCAAGGATCTGCTTGGCCGCGGCGGTGCGCGGCAGCAACTCCTTGGCGATGCGCAGGTTCTCTTCGAGGGTCTCTGCGGAACCGTCCCACATGTGCGAGTTGAAGTACGGGTTGCGGCCGGCGGCGACCTCGGCCTCGGAGGCCGCCAGCAGCGGCAGGACGAATTCGTCGAGCTTGTCGGCCGGGCAGTGGTCGGTGTGCAGCGCGATGTTCACGCCGTAGCTCTTGGCCACTTCGCGCGCGAACGCGGCAAAGGCCAGCGAACCGGTGACCATGTTCTTGACGGAGGCACCCGACCAGTAGGCTGCGCCACCGGTGGACACCTGAATGATTCCGTCGGATTCTGCTTCCGCGAAGCCGCGGATTGCGGCATTCAGGGTTTGCGACGACGTCACGTTGACTGCGGGGAAGGCGTAGCCGCCGGCCTTCGCAGAATCAATCATGGCGTTGTACTTTTCCGGTGTTGCGATGGGCATACTGACTCCTATGTAGAAAAGGAATATGTGGGGAGTAGACCTCGTTGGCTGTTCCCATCCTATCTACTTGTGTGCTGGATCGCTTACGGGATGACGCGAGGCCACCGAAGGGCGGCTCTGCGTGGTGGGTTTGTGTAGTTTGTCCGTGATCGCCTCGACCCCGAGCGAGGACACGTAGGTGACCGATCGGCCTTCCCACCCACTGATCTTTTCCGTATTACCGAGGGTTTCCCCCCGTCCTCGCCCAGGACTGTTGCGTTCTAGCCCCAAGCGCGCGTTGATCTTTTCAAAGAGAAGGATAGCAATTGCGGCTAACTTTAGTGGGCCGCTTTTTCTTCCCGAAATTGAGTCCGGGAGGCCCCGGCCAGCCCGGATGCGCCGGTCACTTCAGCGGCGGATCTGGGTCAGGCCCGGGTCGCCGAAAACCAAAAACTACGGCTATTTCGCTGTGCTTGCGGACGAAGACAGAGTCTCCATGCCGCCACTTGTGGTCGACGCGCCACTTGACGATTCCGTGGCCGGAGTCCCGGATCGCGATTCAGGCAATTTACTCGATGACTCGGTCGAGGTGCTCGTCGACGACTCGGTCGAGGTGCTCGTCGACGACTCGGTCGAGGTGCTCGTCGACGACTCGGTTGACGCGCTGCTTGACGACTCGGTCGGTTCGACGGACGGTGAAACCGTGGGTTCCGTGGTGGCCGGGGATGAACTGGTCGGCGGAGTAGTTTCGTCGCTCGGCGTAGGCGTCGGACTCGTTTCGGGTGTCGCCGAATTTGTGGGAGAAGGATCGGGAGTGTCGGTCGGTGAGGGTGTGGAGCTCGGCGTAGGCGTCGGACTCGTTTCGGGTGTCGCCGACTTTGTGGGAGAAGGATCGGGAGTGTCGGTCGGTGAGGGTGTGGAGCTCGGCGTAGGCGTCGGTTTTGTCGAGGGCTTTGTGTCGGGCGTGGGCGTGGGCTTTTGGCTCGGTTTCGGCCGTGGGGATTCTTTGCCTGGTGCCGTTGACTTGGGCGGGGTCGTGGTCGGTTCCGGCATCTCCACCTCGATGTCGTGGCCGTTCCGGCTCTCGGTCCGCGGCGCCCCCAAGTTGCGGATCGGTTCGGCGGCAATGGTGGTACGGCGCGAATCGATTTTCGCACTTGGCTGGCCGGGGATGACGGGCAGGAAGTTCCGGGGATCGTTCCAGCGTCCGTTGATGATCACTTCGTAGTGCACGTGGCAGCCGGTCGAGTTGCCCGTGGTGCCGCTGAGCGCAATGAGCTGACCCTGGCTGACGGTGTCGCCCGCCCTGGCGATGAGCCGCGAGTTGTGGCTGTAGCCGGTGCGCACCGAGGAGCCGTGGTCGATCGTCACGCGCATCCCAGAGTGGCCGGCCCAAGCCGACTGGACGACCACCCCGTCCGCTGTCGCATACACCGGGGAACCGCAGGGCAGGCCGTAGTCCTGTCCGATGTGGATCTGCGTCCCCGGACCGGTCGGGTTGTTCCGCCAGCCATACGGGCTGGTGATGAATCTCGAGGAAACCGGGTGGATCAGTTGGATCCCACCTGGTAGTACACCCAACGGCCCCACATTTTGTCCCACGAGTTGACCGGCGAATTGCCCGGTTGTCCCCCCGGAGCCCTGTGCCGATCCCGGGTCGGAGGCATCGGGCAAAGGCAGGCCTTCGGCCGCGCTGGTGATGTTCTCCGTGTCCCAGGCTATGGCGTCGATCCCGCTCAGCAGCGAGAGCTCGACAGGTTGCCTGTAGGCGGCCCCCTCGATCGCAAGCGGGGACGATGCCACGGGAATGGAGGCCACTTGGCGGTCGGCCAGTGTCGGTGTGCTCGAGACTGCAAGTGCGGCAACGATGGCGATTCCCGCGGCAGCTACTCGGGCTGACTTCGGCTGCCTACGTATCTGGGATGGCTTGGGTGTTGAGCGTCGCGTTGTTTGGGGATGAGCCGTCGAGTTCGGTGCCGATGCAAGGTTTCGACTTGTAGGTCTTGATCTTCGGTTATTGGCGGCGGCAAGCTGACGATAACCAAACTTAAGGCAAACGACCCAGCGCCAGATTTCGAAGGCTGCGCCGGGTCGTTCTAACGCGAAAGAGTCGCGCTAATGATCACGGTAAGTTATGCGCCCGCCGCTGTCGAATCTGATCTGCGTGGCGGCCTCCTTTCATGCCCCGAATGCGCCGGGGCATTGCGTCCGTGGGGCCATGCACGGGAACGACGGATCCGCATGGGAACCGCGGGGCCGTCCGTGTCGGTGTTTTGCCCGTTGCGGGCCCGGTGCACCGGATGCCGGATGACTCATGTGCTGTTGCCGGTTGTTCTGGCGGCACGGAAGGCTGATGAGGCTTTGGTGATCGCCGCAGCCATCGAAGCCAAGGCCCTCGAGGGGCTCGGCCACCGCTCCATCGCGGATCGGGTGGGCCGGCCGGTGAGCACGGTGCGTGGTTGGCTGCGGTCTTTCGGCTCTTCCGCCGCGTCCCTGTGTTCTTGGTTTCGGTCTCTGCTGCTCCGGGACGCGTCGGATGCCGCGTCGCTCTGGCCGCAGTCCGCCCGTGGAATTCTTGCCCAGGCCTTGGGGGTTCTGTTGGCCTATGCCCGGGTGGTGGGCGAGCGTTTTGCGGTCCCGGAAGCCAGTGCGGTTCCTTGGCATGCTGCCGCGTTGGCCAGCGCCGGGCCGTGGGTGTTCAGCGGCACCTGGTGGGTGAAAAGGCTTGCAACACCAATTGGCCCTGATAGGGCGGGGTGTTGATGGGCGAAAGTGGGCAACAAGCATGACCTGCGCCCCGGTGCAGGTGGTGCCGATAAATACCGTTTCCCTGAAAGGACACCGCCTTGATGCCACTTGCCCTGATCCCGGAACAGCGTCCGGAAACCTTCGTTGCAGCCGACCCTCCACCGGCAACACCGGCACCGTCCTCGGCTCCGGTGAAAGGACCGGTGAAACGCAGCGAACGCGCCGAGCAGATCGCCCTGTTCCGCTACCAGCTCATCCGGGAAGCAGCCGATGACCAGCTCGGTGCCAAGGCCCGAGGTGTCATGGTGCGCGCACTGGCCATCCAATACCATCCCTGGCCTTTCGGGGGCACCAAGCGGTTCTCCCGGGAAAGTATCGATCGCTGGATCAAGGCCTGGAAGAAGGACGGCTTTGACGGGTTGAAGCCAACCCAACGCGCCCAAGGCCCGATCACCGAGCCCCGGGTGCTGCTGCTGGCCGAGACCTTGAAGCGGGAGAAGCCTCACCGCACTGCCGCCCAAATCAAAAGGATCATCGCCACCACGCTGGGCGATGCACCCTCGGAAACGACGCTGCTGCGCCACTTCCGGTCCCTGGACATTTCCACCGGCGTTCCCGGGGCCGCCACCGGCCGCTTCGAAACCGAGGAATCCAACGAAATCTGGGTGGGAGATGCCCTGCATGGGCCGCGGATCGAGGGACGCAAAACCTATTTGTTCGCGTTCCTCGATGACCATTCCCGGATGGTGGTCGCCTCCCGGTGGGCCTTCGCCGAGGACACCGTCCGCCTGGCCGCGGTGCTGCGTCCGGCCCTGCAAACCCACGGAATACCACGTCAGGTCTATGTCGACAACGGCAGTGCCTTTGCTGACAAGGCACTTCAGCGGGTCACGGCGAAGCTGGGGATCAGGTTGGTTCATTCGGCCCCCTACCGCCCGCAGGGAAGGGGCAAAATTGAGCGGTTCTTCAATACCGTGACCCAGCAATTCCTGGGTGAAATCACCGTCACCAACCAGCCCTCGCTTCCGGGCACCGGGCAGGGATCGGAGATCTCCACCCTGCAAGAACTGAACGCGCTCTTCACCTCCTGGGTGCAGGTTCTCTATCACCGCACCATCCACTCCACCACCGGGCAAACACCGCTTGAGCGCTGGGATGCCAGCTGGGTCAAACGCACCCCGGTACGCAAATCCCCGGACCAGGTCAGTGAGGCATTCCTCTGGTCCGAGAAACGTAAGGTCACCAAGACTGCCACGATCTCCCTGCTGGGCAACACCTACCAGGTGGACCCGGTGCTGGCAGGAACCCGGGTCGAACTCATCTATGATCCCTTCGACCTGGCCGCCCCCATCGCCGTGCACTCCCACCTGGGAGTCCCGGCCGGAACCGCGACCCTGCTTCAGATTCGTCGGCACGTGCACCCGAAGGCCAAGAATGCGGCCGCCGACCGGGACGCCGGAGCCCAAAACGTTTCCACCGGTATCGATTACCTGCGCCTGCTCGAGGACCAACACAAACACACCATGAGCGGGGCTCCGATCAGCTTCGAGAAACTCGCCACCCCGTCCAGAAACACCGACACCGCCAAAGCGCACCACCGCCAGGAGAACACGCCGTGAGCATCACGTCACTGCAAAGCCATTACGGTTTTTCCCGCATGCCCTTCAGCGCGGACATCCCGCCCCAGGCGCTGCATCCGCACCCCGGGCACCGCGAGGCGATCGCCCGGATCCACTGGTGCATCGGCCAACGCCAAATGGGTGTGATCACCGGGGAGGTCGGTGCCGGGAAAACCGTCGCGGTGCGCGCGGCACTGGCCGGGCTCGAGGCCTCCCGCCACCAGGTCATCTATCTTCCGGACCCGACCATCACCATGCGCGGCATCCATGCCACCATCGTTTCGGCCCTGGGCGGCCAGCCATCCTTCTATTCCGGGGTACTGGCCACCCAAACCGCGGCACTGCTGGCCGGGGAGCTGGACGAGCGTTCCCGCCTGCCGGTCGTGGTCATCGACGAGGCGCACCTTTTGAGCAACACCGAGCTGGAATCCCTGCGCATGCTCACCAACACGGCCCTTGATACCGGGTCCCACTTCGCATTGCTGCTCATTGGGCAACCCACGCTGCGCAGGCGCCTGAAGATGGCCGTCCTGGCCGCGCTGGACCAGCGCATCGGCACCCGTTTCACCCTCACCGGCATGAACCTTGCCGACACAGCCAGCTATATCAAAGCGCATCTCGGTTTTGCGGGCAGATCGGACACGCTGTTCTCCGAGGATGCCGTTACCGCCATCCACCAGGCCTCCCGGGGTTACCCGCGAGCGGTGAACAACCTCGCCGTCTCCGCGTTGATCGCCACCTACGCCGGCAACAAGACCATCGTCGACCAGGCCGCGGCGCAATCCGCGATCACCGAAAACAGCGAATAGGAGCCCGGCACCGACGACGACCACGCCGTCAGCAAGACAACGAATGCCCTGCCGAAACCCCTCGGCAGGGCATTTCCATGGGCGGCTCGTCGTCAAACCCGGTGACGCGAAGATCGTCAAACAACGCGACGGTCAACACTTGGGCAGCGGAAACGGATGATTGACGCGATGCTTCTTCACCAGCGGGCCTCTCCGTTCCCCGGTCCGACACCAGGGCCGGTCCCGTCGCACGAGCGTCGGCGTCGTCCCGCTTTGGGAACGGTGACTGCACAAGCCCACCGCACGGGAACGAGCGCCCAATATTTACGCTAACTGAAGGACGGCACGGAAAGAAGGGATATTGGCCATGGGCCTGGCATTCTGGCCAAGCGGCTACGTTGGGCTAAACCGTCTGGTTAAAAACGTGGCGTCGGATCCACGCATGCATGGCGATTCCGGCTGCCGAAGCAGCGTTGATGGATCGGGTGGAACCGAATTGTTCGATTGACAATGTTGCCTCGGCGCTTTGGTGGACTTCCTCGCTCAGCCCCGGCCCCTCTTGGCCGAAGACGAGCACGCAATTGCGTGGCAGCTCATAGGTCTCCAGCTTCTGGGAATCCGGGAAAATGTCGATACCGATGATCGCCAACCCTTCACCCTGGGCCCACGCAACGAAATCCTCGACCGTCGGGTGGTGGCGGACGTGCTGGTAGCGGTCGGTGACCATTGCCCCGCGCTTGTTCCAGCGCCGTCGGCCGATGATGTGCACCTCCTTGGCCAGAAAGGCGTTGGCGGTGCGCACCACGGTGCCAATGTTCATGTCGTGCTGCCAGTTTTCGATGGCAATGTGGAAGTCGTGGCGGCGCTCGTCAAGGTCGGCGATGATCGCCTCCATGGACCAGTAGCGGTACTTGTCCGCCACATTGCGCCGGTCCCCCAGTTCCAGCAGCTCACGGTCGAAGTGCTCGCCGGATGGAAACTCGCCCTCCCACGGGCCGAGACCCACCTCGGGGCGTTCCTCATAGACGGGATCGTACTCGGTGGGTTCTGGTGCGGGGGTTTCAACGGCGGAAGTCACTCCTCAAGGGTAGTCGCCAATGGTCCCGCACCGGATCCCGGCCCTAAAACACCAGGTCGGGAAACCACGCGTGCAATGGCGTGCGGCCGGTTGATGGCAAACTTGGCTAAGGCACGATTGGTTCGCCGGGTTTTCCTCCGGCCCGGAACGCAAGGAGGATCCATGCCCATCATCGACAACGCGATCTACGTCAAGGGCAAGCGAGTGATCCATCCCCCGGACCTCAGCTCCACGTTCGAGTCCATGAAGGAGTCCGGCGGCATGGCCTGGCTGGGACTCTATCGACCCGACGAGGCCGAAATGCGGGAAGTCTCCGAGGAACTGGGCCTTCACGAACTGGCGGTGGAAGACACGCTCGCCGGCCACCAGCGTCCCAAGCTGGAGCACTACGGCGACCACCTCTTTGTGGTGCTTCGACCGGCCCGCTACATTGACGAATCGGAAAAGGTCGAGTTCGGGGAACTGCACGTCTACGTCGGTGCCGATTTCGTGGTGACGGTACGCCACGCGGAGTCTCCCAAACTGGCGCAAGTGCGCCACCGGCTCGAGGACGAAGCCGGGCTCTTGGCGATCGGTCCCGAGGCCGTCCTTTACGCCGTCGTTGACCAGGTCGTGGACGAATACGAGCCGGTGTTTGCGGGCCTGAGCAACGACATCGACGAGATCGAGGACCAGCTGTTCTCCGGGACCCCGAACGTCTCGCGGCGCATCTACGAGCTGTCCCGGGAGGTCATTGAATTCCAGCGCGCGCTCGCGCCGCTGGAGGACGTCCTCACCCGTTTGCGCAGGGACTTCAGGCTCAGCGACATTTCCGAGGACGACGCCCTGGAACTTGACCGCAAGCTCATCGACGTCCAGGACCACGCGATCCGGCTCACCGAGCGCATTACCTCCTTCCGCGCCCTGCTGACCAACGCCCTGTCGCTGTCCTCGACGCTGGCTTCCCAGCGGGCCACGGAGGCGGGACTGGCGCAAAACGAGCAGATGAAGAAGATCTCGGCGTGGGCCGCCATCCTCTTTGCCCCGAGCCTGGTCACCGGCGTGTACGGCATGAACTTCACGCACATGCCTGAATTGGACTTCACTTTTGGCTATCCGGCCGCGATCGGGCTGATGGTCGCCCTCGGAGTTGGACTCTTTGCCATCTTCAAGAAGAACAATTGGCTCTAGGTCTGCCCGGGGCTTCGTGCAATGCCGGGAAACCTGAAAGACTAGTGGCAGCAGGAAACCTCTCGAAAGGAACACCCACACGTGTCAACGCATGAACCACGCAACGTCCATGACATTGAATGCTGGCTCACGGACATGGACGGGGTGCTCGTCCATGAAAACCAGGCCATCCCGGGCGCCGCGGACATGATCGCGCATTGGGTCTCTTCCGGCAAGCGCTTCCTGGTGCTGACCAACAACTCGATTTACACCCCACGGGACCTGCGCGCGCGATTGCTTTCCTCCGGGCTGGACGTCCCCGAGGCCAACATCTGGACCTCGGCCATGGCAACCGCGGAGTTCCTGCGCCGCCAGCGGCCGGGCGGCCGGGCCTTCGTGATCGGCGAGGCGGGGTTGACCACCGCGCTGCACGATGCCGGTTTCATCCTGACCGACCAGGATCCGGAGTACGTGGTGCTGGGCGAGACCCGCACCTACTCCTTCGAGGCCATCACCAAGGCCATCCGGTTGATCGCCGGCGGCGCCCGCTTCATCACCACCAACCCGGATGTCACCGGCCCCTCGCCCGAGGGCCTGCTTCCGGCCACCGGTTCCGTGGCGGCGCTGATCACCCAGGCCACCGGCAGCGCCCCATACGTGGTCGGCAAGCCGAACCCGATGATGTTCCGCTCTGCACTGAACCGGATCGACGCGCATTCGGAAACCACCGCGATGATCGGGGACCGCATGGACACTGACATCGTCGCGGGCATGGAGGCAGGGTTGCTGACCATCCTGGTCCACACGGGAATCACCCGTCCCGGCGACGTGGCATCGTTCCCGTTCCGCCCGGATGTGGAACATGATTCGGTGGCCGAGATCCTGGCCGAGCTTCGCGAGGGACGCGTCGGCGAGGATTCGTTCGTTACCTCCGGGCCGCACGAAGACTGATCCGTAGCCAAGACACGGTGGACGTGCCCGGCTCATCCGGGCACGGCCACAGCTGCACCGGCGACCCCGGCTAGGCAAGCTCCAGCTGGTCCGCCACCACGCGCCCATCGTGGATGACGGTGCGGTCGGACCCGCGGTCCATGACGGCGCTGGTCACGGTTTCGCCCGCGAGCAACACCAGGTCGGCGCGATCCCCCACGGCCAGGCCCGGGCGGTCGGTCGTCGAACCCAGCCGGGCCAGGCCCCGGTCCATGATTCCCGCCCCGCCCCAGGTCGCAATGGCCGCGGCGTGTTCGATCAGTTCGTCCTGCCGCAACCCGTGTGTGAAGGCCAGCTGCCAGGTGCGCGAGAGCAGGTCGCAGTCCCCGTAGGGGCTCCAGTAGTCGCGCTGGCCGTCCTCGCCCAGCCCCACCCGGATGCCCGCCGAGGTCATCGCGGCCAGGTTGAACTGCCTGCCCGAGGTCGCCGGGGCCACTGTTGCCCAGGAAATGTCCAGGTCCCCCATGCCCTCCATCACCCGGGCCGTGGCCGCCTCCGAAATATTGCCCAGCTCGTAGGCGTGGGAGAGTGTCACCCGTCCCTCCATGCCCAGTGCCCGGGTGCGTTCCATGACGAGTTCGGTGCTGAAAAGCGCCAGGTGGCCGGGCTCATGGAGGTGAATGTCGACATCCACCTGGTATTTTTCCGCCAATTCGAACACGATGTCCAGGTGCCGCACCGGGTCCCGGTCCAGATGGCAGGGGTCGATGCCGCCCATCACGGTGGCACCGAGCCTCAGCGATTCCTCCAGGTAGGGAACGGTTCCGGGCTCGAGCAGCAGCCCGGCCTGTGGGAAGGCCATGATCTGCACGTCGACGCTGGCGGCAAGTTTTTCCTTGGCGGCGAGCACCGCCTCGAATTTTTCCAGCTTGCAGTCGACATCGATCTGCGCGTAGCTGCGCACCCGGGTGGTGCCGTGGGCGATCATGCGCCGGAGGGTCCCCTCGACCCTCTCGGGCAGCGGAACCTCGGCGTGGCGCCAGTTGTTGCGGTCGTTGAGCATCATGCCCCAGACCCCCGGGGCCCCGGTGTGTTCGCGGAACGGCAGCCCGATCCGGGTAGAGTCCAGGTGCACATGGACATCGGAGAACGCCGGAAGCGCCAGCTGGCCCCGGCCGTCGATTCCCGCGGCCACGGGGAGATCCGGGTTGTGTGGGGCGATGCCGCCGATCCGCCCGTCTGCGAGCTCGAGGTCCACCGCGTCCCGGCCCCATGGCCTCACGTTGCGCACGAGCATTGCCCATTCCCCTTCGTTCGGTGGCCCGTCGGCGTCCGGCGGCGCGGTTTCCACTCTTCCATGCCGCATCGGCCCGGGAATGCAAGCGAATTGGCGTTGCGCGGTCGCCGGGCTGCCGCGGAGATTGGCGCTGGTGCTACTCCCAGCCCTCTGTGGCATCCCGAACCACGGCATAGCGTTCGTAGATGTCCGGCCGGTGCGCCGCTTCGTAGCGCTTCGAACCCACAGGCTCCCACGAGGGAGGCACTGCCGCGCCACTCATCGCCCAGGCTGCCTGGCGTGCCGCGCCCAGGGCCACGTATTCGGCGGTGGCCGGCACGTCGACTGCGACCCCGAAGACTTCGGGGGCGATGCGGCGCACGGCCTCGGATTGCGCCCCGCCGCCGATGAGCAGGATCCGCCCGGTGGAAACGCCCGTGGCGTTTTCCAGGGCCGCCACCGCGTCCTTCATGGAGCACAGCAGGCCCTCGACGATGGCGCGGGCGAATTGTTCGCGGCTGGTAGTGGCCCGCAACCCGTGCATCAGCCCGCTGGCGTTGGGCCGGTTGGGTGTGCGTTCGCCGCCGAGGTAGGGCAGCAGCACCGCACCTCCGGAACCGGTCTGTGCACCCAGTGCCAGGCGGGTGAATTCCTTATGGTCGACCCCGAGCATGCGTGCCCCGAAGTCCAGCACCGGGGCCCCGTTCAGGGTGCAGGCCAGCGGCATGTAGCGCCCGGTGGCATCGACGAACCCGGTGACCAGCCCGCTGCCGTCGTGCACGCTGTGCTCAACGACGGCCGAGGCGACACCCGAAGTGCCGATGGATACACAGACGTCGCCCGGGCCCAGGTCTAGTCCCAGAGCCGCGGCCATGTTGTCCCCGGTGCCCGCAGCGATCTTCGCGCCGCCGCGCGTGTTCCCGACGACCTCGCGGGGACCGGCCAGCCGGGGCAGGATCACCTCGTGACCCAGTGCGGAGGCCGCCAGGTCCGGCCGGAATTCCCGCTTCGAGGTTGAGTAGTACCCGGTGCCGGAGGCGTCCCCGTGGTCGGTGGTCATCTCCTGGCGGCCGCCCAACTGCCAGGTGAGGTAGTCGTGGGGCAGCAGCACCGAGGCGGTGCGCCCTGCGTTGTCGGGTTCGACCTCGCGCATCCAGCGCAGCTTGGAGGCCGTCAGCGAAGCGACCATGACCGAGCCCACCGCGTCGGCGCAACCGGCGGGCCCGCCGAGTTCAGCAACCAGGTCCTTGGCCTGCGGTGCGGAGGAGGTGTCGTTCCACAGCATCGCGTCGCGCACCGGTTCCCCGTCGGCATCCAACGCCACCATGCCGTGCTGCTGGCCGGCCACGGACACTGCCGCTGCCCGCTCCAGCAGCCCGTCGGTGGCGCCATCCATGGCCTCGAGCCAGCGGGCCGGGTCGATCTGGGTACCCTCGGGGTGCGGCATGCGGCGCTGGTCGACGACCTCGCCGGTCCCGGCGTCCACCAGGACCGCCTTGCAGGATTGGGTGGATGAATCAATTCCCAGGACGTACTGCGAACCCATCGAAGGCCCCTTCGTTACTGTGCGGTGGCGACATGGATGGTGACACCGAGCTCGCGCAGCCGGGCGCGGTGGTGTTCGGGCAACGCGTCGTCGATGACGACATCGTCAAAGCCCTCCACGTCCATGACGTGGTAGAGGCCGGTGGACTCGAACTTCGAGCTGTCGACCAGCAGCACCTTGCGCGCGGCCATTGCGATCATGGCTCGCTTGGTCAGCGCGGCCTCTGCATCGGGGTGGAACAGCGCGTCGTTCTTCACCGCCGTGGTGGACACGAAGACCACGTCGGCGGTGATGCGGTGCAGTTGCTCGACCACGACGGAGCCGAGGAACGAGTCCGTTTCCGTGTAGTACTGGCCACCCAGGCCAACCAGGGCGATGTCCGGCTGGCAGGCGACGATGTTCATCAGCGGCAGCGAATGCGTGATGACGGTGGAGGGACGCCGCCCGGCCAGGTAGGCGCCCATGGCACCGACCGTTGTCGAATCGTCCAGTCCCACCACGGCGCCGGCGGGGATCAGCGCGGCGGCTGCCCGGGCCAGTGCATCCTTGGCGGCCGCGTTCATGTGCCGGCGCAGCCGCACATCGCGTTCGGCCATGCGGCTGGTGATGGCGCGGGCTCCCCCGCGGACGCGTTCGAGGCGGCCGTCCCTGGAAAGAAGCTCGAGGTCGCGGTGGATGGTCATGGCGCTGACGCCGAAGCGCTCGGCCAATTCCTCGACCTTGACGTCTTGGGCCTTGGCAACGTATTGCGTGACCTCGTCGCGGCGGGTTTCCGGGGGCAGGCCGATGCGCGCGGGCTGCGCCGAGGCCTCCACACAAAACTCTTCAATAGTCACAACATTCATGATAGATCCGTCACCCGGTGAAACAAAAAGTACAAGACATCTATCTAATTTAACAGATTTCTTGTGATATTTGTCTTGTTTGGTGTTAGATTGAGGCGATCACCACGACGAAGTGCAGGACGCAAGGGAGCGACATGACCGTGAAAGCGCAGCCAGAAACGCACAACGGTGCGACAGGTGCCCGCGAGGGCATCCTCGAACGCATGGGCCTGCCCCGGCCACTGCTCTGGGGCTTCGTCGGGCTGATGCTCTTCATGATCGGTGACGGCGTGGAGACCAACATCCTCACCCCGTTCCTCACCGCAGACCACGGATTCTCCATCCCCATGGCCGGCACCCTGGTCACCGTCTACGGCATCGCAGTGGCCATCGCGGCCTTCCTTTCGGCCTCGCTTTCGGACCTTTGGGGACCGCGGAAGGTCATGTTCATCGGTGCCGGCATCTGGGTGGCCTTCGAGCTCCTTTTCCTCGTCGTGGCCCTGAATTCCGCCAGCGTGGCGCTGATCTTCATCGCCTACGGCCTGCGCGGCTTCGGCTACCCCTTCTTCGCCTATGGGTTCCTGGTCTGGATTAGCGCCACCGCCAATGCCAAACGTCTGGCCGTGGCCATTGGGTGGTTTTATGTCGCCTTCAGTGCCGGGCTTCCCACCCTCGGCGCCCTGACGGCGAGCGCCTCCCTGACCATCTTCGGCCTGGACTACTACCAGACGCTCTGGATCTCCCTGGCGCTGGTGGTTGCGGGTGCCGCGGTTGCCCTTCTCGGCGTGAAGGAAAAAACCGGCCGCGGCCCGCTGGTGGCCGACTCCGAGAAGGTCTTCAAGACCCTGGTCTTCGGCTTCACCCTGCTGCGCACCAACCGCAAGGCCCTGATGGTCATGCTCACCCGCACCATCAACTCGATCCCCACCTACGGCATGGCGATCTTCTTCCCGGCGCTGTTCGTCGACCGGTTCGGCTGGACCGTGGGACAGTTCCTGATCCTGACCACGGTCATCTACGCGGTAAACATCCCGTGCAACCTCTTCTTCGGCGCCCTGGGCGACAGGCTCGGCTGGAGCAAGACGGTGACCTGGTGCGGAGCGGTGCTCTGCGCCGTGTCGATGCTCGGCCTCTACGTGGTGCCCGCCTATGCCGTGGACCGGGGCTGGGACTCGGCCTACGCCCTGACCCTGCTCGTCGGCGCATTCTTCGGGATCGGGCTGGCAGGGTTCGTCCCGCTCTCGGCCATCGCCGTGTCCCTGGCGCCGAAGAACCCGGGCGCCGCCATGGCCTCCTACAACCTTGGCATCGGGGCTGCGGTATTCGCCGGCCCGCTGCTGGTGGCGGTGCTCTACTCGGTGCTTGGCGCCGCCGGCATGGTCTACCTCTTTGCCGCCCTGTATCTGGTCGCGGCACTGATGTCCCACGCCCTGCGCGGCACCCAGCCCGGATTCAACGGAGTGCCTCTTCCGGCCCCGGAGCGTTTGTCCTAGCCCCGCGCCTCTCCGCCTTCGTCCTTTCCCCGCAGACCTGATCCAAGGAGCACCCCCGAGAATGGAACTGAAAAACAACGCCCTGGCGCACATCGCCTCCCCCGTCGCCGTTCCGGCATACGACCGTTCCGCGGTGCGTGCCGGCATCATCCACTTCGGTGTCGGCGGCTTCCACCGCGCCCACCAGGCCATGTACCTGGAC
Organism: Paeniglutamicibacter sulfureus; assembly: GCF_030512175.1. Taxonomy (GTDB): domain Bacteria; phylum Actinomycetota; class Actinomycetes; order Actinomycetales; family Micrococcaceae; genus Paeniglutamicibacter; species Paeniglutamicibacter sulfureus. The sequence continues at coordinate 1,316,766 of NZ_JAULBL010000001.1, forward strand.
AAACTGATGAACCAGGGCAGGGCCCTGGACTGGGGCATCCGTGGGATGGGCGTGATGCCCTCCGACGCCCGGATGCGCGACGCGCTGGCCGCGAGCGACGGGCTCTACACCCTGGTGGTGAAGAACCCCGACGGTACCCGCGAGGTCCGCGTCGTCGGATCCATCGTCGACTACGTCTTCGCCCCCGAGGATCCGAAGGCGGCCATCGAGGCCCTAGCCGACCCCGCCATCCGCATCGTCTCGCTCACCGTGACCGAGGGCGGCTACAACGTCCACCCGGTCACCGGCGAGTTCGACCTGGAAAACCCCGCCATCGCCGCGGACCTGGCAAGCCCCGCGGCCCCAGCCACGACCTTCGGACTGGTCAGCGCCGGGCTGAAGCTGCGCCGCGAGCGCGGCATCGCCCCGTTCACCGTGATGAGCTGCGACAACATCCAGGGCAACGGCGAGGTCGCACACAAGATGTTCGGCGCCTTCGCCACTGCCCTGGACGCCGAGTTCGGTGCCTGGGTCGAGGCCAACGTGCCCTTCCCCAACTCCATGGTCGACAGGATCACCCCGGTCACGACCGACGCCGACCGCGCGGACGTGGCAGGGACCTACGGAATCGATGACGCCTGGCCGGTGGTGTGCGAGGACTTCACCCAGTGGGTGCTGGAGGACAAGTTCGTTTCAGGCCGGCCGCCCTACGAGGAGGCCGGGGTCCAGCTCGTCGCTGACGTCGTCCCGTACGAGTTGATGAAGCTGCGCCTGCTCAACGCCACCCACCAGGGCCTGTGCTACTTCGGGCACCTGGCCGGATACAGCGCGGTGCACGACGTGGCCCGCAACCCGCTGTTCGCCAACTTCCTGCTGCGCTACATGGATGAGGAGGCGACCCCCACTTTGGCGCCGCTTCCCGGCGTGGATCTGGAGGCCTACAAACGCAAGCTCATCGAGCGTTACAGCAACGAGTACGTCGCGGACACCGTGGCTCGCCTGTGCGCCGAGTCCTCGGACCGCATCCCCAAGTGGCTGATCCCGGTGGTCCGCGAAAACCTGGCCGCCGGCCGCCCCGTGGGCCTCTCCGCCGCGATCGTCGCCTCCTGGGCCCGCTACGCCGAGGGCGTGGACGAGCAGGGCAATCCCATCACCGTGGTCGACCGGCTCGCCGGGCAGCTGCAGGCAACGGCCGCGAACAACAGGGAGAACCCCAACGCGTTCATCGAGCAGCGCGAACTCTTCGGCGACATCGCCGACGACGAGGCCTTTGCCGCGCCGTACCGCGCGGTCCTCGCCGCGCTGCACGAGCACGGCTCGCTAGCCACGCTCGAGGCGGTCATGGCGGGCCAGCCGGCCGCCGGGTAGCCGCGTACCCCTGCACAGGGCGCTCGATGCAACAAGGTCCGGCCCAAGGAATTTTCCTGGGGCCGGACCTTGTATGTGGAATCAGGCCTGCGCGTCCAGCCAGGCGGCGGCTTCCTGCGCCAGCTGTGCCGGCGTGGCCGCGATGTCCAGCACCACACCTGCCTCGTCGCTTTCCAGCGGCTCAAGCGTGGCAAGCTGGGATTCGAGCAGGCCCACCGGCATGAAGTGCCCGGGGCGGGCGCCCATCCGCTCGGTGAGCAGTTCGACCGTGCCATGCAGGTGGATGAACACCGTGCCAGGTGCCTGGGCCCGGATCAAGTCGCGATACTTCCGCTTCAGGGCCGAGCAGGCAATGACCATCGACTCGGATTCGGCCGAGCCGAGGCGTTCGCCCACCTCGCGCAGCCACGGTTCGCGGTCCTCGTCGTCCAGCGGGTGTCCGGCGGCCATCTTGTCGATGTTCGCCTGCGGGTGCAGGGAGTCCCCGTCGAGGAATCCCGCACCCAGTTCCGCGCCGAGCAGCTCGCCCACGGTGGACTTGCCGCAGCCGGAGACACCCATGACGATGACCCGGTGCAGCGTGACCGCCGCGCCGTTGACGGCGTTGTCGGTGGCGGCTTCCATGGTTTCGGCGCTCACCAGTCGTGAACGGTGCCGTCGATGAGACGGTTGTAGGGCAGGTAGGCCTGCTGGTACGGGTAGGACAGCGCGGCTTCTTCGTTGAACTCGACGCCCAGGCCCGGCTTGTCGCCCGGGTGCAGGTAGCCGTCCTTGAAGGTCATGGACTGCTCGAAGACCGTGTTGGTGGCGTCCGAGTGCTGCATGTATTCCTGGATGCCGTAGTTGTGGATGGCCAGGCCCACGTGCAGCTGGGCGGCGAAGCCCACCGGGGAGATGTCGGTCGGGCCGTGGAAGCCGGACTTGACCTGGTATTGGGCAGCGTAGTCCATGACCTTCTTCAGCGGCGAGATGCCGCCGAAGTGGGTGGAGGCTGCACGCACGTAGTCGATGAGCTGTTCCTTGATCAGCGACTGGAAGTCGTAGATCGTGTTGAAGACCTCGCCGATGGCGATCGGGGTGGTGGTGTGCTGGCGGACCAGGCGCAGCGCTTCCTGGTTTTCGCCAGGGGTGCAGTCCTCGAGCCAGAACAGGTCGTAGGGCTCCAGCGACTTGCCCAGCTTGGCGGCCTGGATCGGGGTCATGCGGTGGTGGCCGTCGTGCAGCAGCGGGATCTCGGGGCCGAATTCGTTGCGCACGGCTTCGAAGACGGTCGGCAGGTGGCGCAGGTAGGCGCGGGTGTCCCAGTCCTCTTCCTGCGGGAATGCGCCGCGGCCGGCGGGCTCGTAGTCGTAGCGTTCGCCCGAGGCCTGGGTCTGGGCGGCAACGCCGTAGACGGCCTTGATGCCCGGGACCGCGGTCTGCACGCGGATGGACTTGTAGCCCAGTTCCAGGTGCTCGCGGATCGAGTCGAAAAGCTGCTCGGTGTCGGTGCCCGAGGCGTGGCCGTAGGCGCGCAGGCCGTTGCGCGACGCGCCGCCCAGCAGCTGGTAGACCGGCATGTTGGCGGCCTTGCCCTTGATGTCCCACAGGGCCATGTCCACGGCGGCGATGGCTGCCATGGTGATGGGCCCGCGGCGCCAGTAGGACGAGCGGTAGAGGAACTGCCAGGTGTCCTCGATGCGATGTGCGTCCTTGCCGATGAGCAACTGCGCGACGTGGTCCTTCAGGTAGGACGCGACGGCAAGTTCGCGGCCGTTCACGGTGGCGTCGCCGATGCCGACCAAGCCGGATTCGGTGGTGACCTTGAGGGTCACAAAGTTGCGTGACGGGCTGGTCACAAATACTTCTGCCTTGATGATTTTCATGGCAATCCTTTCAAATGCGCGGTGCAACGGTGCACCGGTGGTGACGGGGAGAAAAGTTAGTTGGTGAAGCTTCCGCGCAGGGCGTGGACCGAGGCGATCGTGTCGGCGTCCCGGGACAGTTCCGCATCGACGACGGCCACCAGTGCCGCGGTCTGCTGCGGGGTCCCGGTGCCGATCTGCGAATCGGCGAGAACCGCTTCCAACTCGGCTGCGTTCGCATCGGCAACTGCCGTGCCGGAGGCGTGCTGCGCGGCCAGCTGGTCGCACCAGGCTGCCAGCAGGCGCAAGGCCGCATTGCCGTCGCGCTCGGCATCCCGCTCGGCGCGGAACACCGGCAGCGCCCGTGCGGCGAGCTTGATCGATCCGTCGGTGGCGATCTGGGCCAGGTTGTGGGCGATGCGCGGGTTTTCGAAGCGTTCGCGCAGGGCCTTCCGGTACTCGGGGACGGCGAGTTCCGGCTCGTTGAGGTGCGCGGAGGCGGCATCCCAGAATTCCTCGACCCATCCGGAAACCGCCGGGTCGGCCAGGGCCTGGGCGACGGTGGCGTGTCCGCGCAGCTGCCCGGCGAAGGACATCAGCGTGTGGGCGCCGTTGAGTAGCCACAGCTTGCGGCGCTCGAAGGCCTCGAGGTCATCGACGAACTGCGCTCCGGCTTTTTCCCAGGCCGGACGCCCGGCCGGGAATTCACCGGAGAGCACCCAGGAGGAGAACGGCTCGGTGACCACCGGGGACACGTCGGCGAAGCCGGTCTGCTCCGCGACGGTGGCGCGGTCGGCGTCGGTGGTGCGCGGGGTGATGCGGTCGATGGAGGTGTCGACGAACGACACGTTCGCGTCGATCCAGCGTGCCAGCTCGGCGTCGATTTCCCGCGCAAAACCCAGGATTCCGGCGCGGGTCACGGTGCCGTTGCCCGGCAGGTTGTCGCAGGAGACGATGGCCAGCGGCCATCCGTCCCCGGAGCGGCGGGCCGCCAGGCCCACCAGGATCCGCGCCGCCGGGGTGGAGAGCTTCAGCTGCCCGAAGTCCGCCGCGGAGCTGGCGAAGAGACTGGCGTCGTAGCGCTCGCGCAGCACCGAAAGGTCGGCCTGCACAGCCGCGTCGTTGAGGTCAAGGGCCGGTTCGCCGGCGCCGGCCGCCATCTTGTAGCCTGCCTCGGTGATGGTCAGGGTGAGGATCGCGGTGGAGGGGCTGGCCAGCAGGGTGGTCAGGGCCGCCATGTCATTGCCGTCGTGCGCCTCCACGATGGAGTCGATGACCTCGAAGGTATCGCCTTCGGCTTCACGCCGGATGAGGGTAAATAGTCCGTCTTGGGCGGCAAGCTCGGTGGCTGCCGTGGCGCTGCGTCCGGTGAAGGCGGCGATCCCCCAGCCGTCGTTCGCCCTGGCGGTGTACCAGGCCTGGTGGGCGCGGTGGAAGGCGCCCAACCCGATGTGCACGATGCGGACCTCGGCCTTGGCGGCCGGGTGCGTTCCGCGATTCAGCTCCCGGGCTTTCAAGGTTCCGGCGCTCACAGCTTGAACGCCCGGCGCGGTGCGGCGTCGACGATGTCGACGATGATCTCGTGGGCGCGTTCCTCGGTGATCCGGTGCTCGGCGACCAGGCGGGCCAGGAAGGAGGCCTCCACACGGCGCGAGGCGTCGTGCCGGGCGGGGATGGAGCAGAAGGCACGGGTGTCGTCGATGAAGCCCGAGGACCGGGAGAACCCGGCGGTCTCGGTGACGGCTGAGCGGAAGCGCATCATGGCATCCGGCGCATCCAGGAACCACCACGGCGCCCCGATGAACACCGACGGGTAGAACCCGGCCAGCGGTGCGATCTCGCGGGAGAACACGGTTTCGTCGATGGTGAAGGGGATGAAGTGGAATCCCTTGGCGGTGCCGAAGTCGTTGAGCAGCGGCTGCAGTCCGGTGGCGAAGTCCACGGCAAAGGGGATGTCATGCCCGGTGTCCGGGCCGAATGCCTCCAGCGTGGCTGCGTGGGTGTTGCGGTGCACGCCCGGGTGCATCGTCATGACCAGTCCGTCTTCCACTGCCATGGCGGCCTGCTGGTACATCATGTGCGCCTCGAAGGCGAAGGCCTCGGCGGTGGAGGCGGTGCCGGCCATGCCCTTGGCGAAGAGTGCGGCGGCCTCGTCGCGGGAAAGCTTCAGCGTAGCGGCCGAATGCGAACCGTGGTCGGAGGACACTGCGCCGTGTTCGACGAAGTAGGCACGGCGGTTGGCCATCGCGGCCATGTAGCCGTCGTAGCCGGTGGCCCCTTGGCCGGCGGCCTGGATCAGCGCGTCGGCCTTGGCGGCGAAGTCGGCGCCCCAGAACTTGATGTAGGCGTCGGGGCGGAAGGTCGGCAGCACCCGGGAGGTGAAGGACGCGTCATCGGCCAGTGCGCGGTGCGCTGACAGGTCGTCCAGTGGGTCGTCGGTGGTGGCCATGACCTCGATGTTGAAGGAGTCCATCAGTGCCCGCGGGCGGAAGCCCGGCTCGTCGATCTTCGCCTGCAGCGCGTTGAAGGTTGCCTCGGCGGTTTCCTCGCGGATGTCAAGGTCGTCGATCCCGAAGACGTCGACGAATTCCTGGCGCAGCCAGTACCCCGATGCGGTGCCGTCGAAGGCCTTCCAGTTGGCGCAGAAGGTACGCCAGGCATCCAGGGCGCCGATCTCGGAGGTGCCGCCGACCCGCAGCTGTTCAAGCGGTACGCCGTTGGCGTGCAGCAGGCGGGTCACGTAGTGGTCCGGGCTCAGCAGCAGTGCGGTGGGGTCCGGGAACGGGGTGTCGTTGGCGATCATGGCCGCGTCCACGTGGCCGTGCGGCGAAATGATGGGAAGGTTTTCCACGTCTTTGTGGAGCGACCGGGCTATCGCGCGGACACCGGGGTCTGCGGGCAGAAGCCGATCGGGGTGGTTCGCAATCGAGGAAGACATGTATTGATCGTCCGTATCCCTGGCACGTATTGGCAACAAGTTGCCATGAGTTGCACCACTACCGCGGAGGCGCGGATTTCCGCTAGCCGCGGGGGCGTGCCGTGGAGCCGCGCAGCACCAACCGCGTCGGCAGCACCACGGCCTGTTCGTGCGTGGAGACCGCGCCCCGCGAGATCGCCAAAAGGCTGCGCACGGCCGTGGCCCCCAGGGCGTGCAAGGGTGCCGCCACACTGGAAAGTCCCGGCACGATCAACGAGGCGCCCGAGGAGTTGTCGAAGCCGATGATCGAGAAGTCCTCGGGGACGCCGAAGCCGTTGGCCTGCAGCCTGCGCATCAGCCCAAGGGCCAGCTGGTCGTTGTAGGCAAGCACTGCGGTGGCCTTGCCCGTGGCGACCTTGTCCGCGGCCCGCGCCCCGCCGTCCATGGTGGGTGCGGCGGATTCGACCTTGGTGATCCGCACGTCGAGCTCCAGGCCCGCCTGTTTCACGGCCCCCCAGCGCATGGAGTCGGCCCAGGAGGCCTCGGGGCCCGCGAGGTAGGAAACCTCTTGGTGTCCCAGTTCCCTGAAATGCTCGATCGCCCGGCGCACCCCGCGCACGTTGTCGGTGATCACGCTGGCCACGCCCTTGACTCCGCGGTTCATCACCACCGTGGGCTTTTGCTTGGCCATGGCGCGGATGGCCGCATCGGACATGCGCGAGCTGCTGAGCACGATCCCGTCCACGATGTCCATGGACCGTTCGATGGCCTCGCGCTCGATGACCCCGGATTCCCGGGTGTGGGCCAGAAGCATGGTGTAGCCGTTCAGGGCGGCCTCCTCCTCGGCCCCGCGGATCATCTCGAAGTACACCGGGTTGGAAATGTCGGCCACCACCAGGGCAATGGTCCCGCGCCGGCTTCGCCCCTGGGCCATGGGGCGGCGCACGCTCACCGACTGGTAGCCGATCTCGTCGGCCACCTTCCGGATGCGTTCGGCCGTGGCGAAACTGACCCGCCCCGGGCGGGCAAAGGCCCGCGAAACGGTCGATGCTGAAACTCCCGCGATGCGCGCAACATCGTAGATGGTTGCCGGGCGGGGTTCTTCGGGTCTGGGGATCACACCCCTATCCTTGCGCGCCCGGCCAATAGTTGAAAGTCTGTGGCAACTAGTGGCAACAATTGGCTCCCCGCGCGCTGTGGCGTACATCATCAATGCAACCGTCAATGTGGCCGGGAGGTGCCTTTGCAGGCACCGCCTCGCAAGGGCAATGGGGCAACGTCGCCTCCTCGCCGGCCGGAAAGTAGCCTCCAGAGATGAAACTTCGCTTATTGCGAGCCGTCGCCCTGGCATCAGCAGCCGTACTTGGCCTAAGTGCGTGCACCGCTGGTATCTCGGGCACCGCAGAGGAGGGGAAGACCATGGTCCTTTCCCTCAACCAGTCAGAAACCCACCCGTCCTACATTGCCCTGACCGGCTTCGGCGAACGACTGAAGCAGGCCACCGACGGCCGCTGGGACATCAAGGTGTACCCCAACGAAACCCTCGGCGCCCAGCAGGAAGTCATCCAGCTCGTCTCCGACGGCGCCGTCGACATGCTCATCGCCTCCGGCACCCAGCTGGAAAACCTGAACCCCGAGTTCGCGACACTGAATCTCCCGACGGTCTTCAACAGCATCGACCACCAGATCTCCGTGCTGCGCAACCCGCAGATCGTTGGCGAGCTGTTCTCCTCGCTCGAGGAATCCAAGAACCTCACGGTCCTGGGCGGACTCACCCAGGGCGACAGGAACCTCTACACGGCCCAGGGCCCCATCAGGACGCCGGAGGACCTGGCCGGCATGAAGATCCGCGTCCAGGAATCCGACATCCACATCGCCATGCTCAATGCCATGGGTGGTTCGGCCACCCCGATGTCCTACGGCGAGGTCTACACGGCAATGCAGTCGGGCGTGCTGGACGGTGCGGAAAACAACGAGGTCTCGTACACCACCCAGAAGCATAACGAGGTTGCCAAGTACGTGGCCCGCACCCGTCACCTGGTGGGCCTTGACTACATGCTCATCAACTCGGAGCTCCTGGAGACGATGAACCCGGAGGACCGCAAGATCCTGGAAGCCGAATGGCAAAAGACCGTTGACGAGCACGTCAAGCTATGGCTGACGGACACGCAGGGGGCCATCGACAAGGCAACCGCGTCCGGATCCAAGTTCAACGACGTCGACGACGAGGCATTCCGCAAGGCCTTGGCCCCCGTGGTCGAAGGCGCCCTGAAGGGCGAAAAGGCCCACGCGCTGTACGAGGACATCAAGGAGGCCGGCAAGTGAACGCAATCAAGGCAGTTCTCGATGTCACGCTGAAGTGGCTGTGCGTCATTCTCTTCAGCTTCCTCGTGCTGGTGGTCTGCTGGCAGGTCTTCAGCCGCCAGGTCTTGCACGACCCGGCCACCTGGACCACGTCACTGGCCCAGTACCTCTTTGTCTGGCTGGCCCTCTTCGGTTCCGCCTACGTCTTTTCCGATCGAGGCCACATCGCCGTGGACTTTCTGGTGCGCGCCCTCAAGATCAACGAGAAGCGCACCACCGAGGTCTTCGTCCAGGTCGTCATCCTGCTCTTTGCCGTGTTCGTCCTGGTTTACGGCGGCATCCGCGGCGTGGACCTGACTTGGTCCCAGAAGATCTCCGGGCTGCCCCTGAACATCGGCGCCATGTACCTGGCCCTGCCGATCTCCGGGGTCGTTACGGCCTTCTATGCCATCTACCACTTGGTTGAGGCGCTGCACGGACGCGGCCTGCCCAACGACAACGACGAAGAAATCCGGGAGGCGATCTAGCTTTGGATGCAGCACTTGTAGCAGGCATTGTCCTGGTTGTCGGCATCGCCGTGCTCTTGCTGGCACGCGTCCCGATCGCCGTCGCAGTCGGCATCTCGGCCTTCCTGGCCGTGGCCGCGGTCATCGGCGTGGAAAAGGCAGCCTTCGTCTCCGCGCAGCGGATGTTCACCGGCATCAACTCCTTCACCCTCTTGGCCATCCCGTTCTTCATCCTGGCCGGCGTGCTGATGAACAACGGCGGCATTGCCGGGCGCCTCATCGATGCGGCCAAGGTCCTGGTCGGCCGCACCCCCGGCTCCCTGGCCCAGACCAACGTCGTGGCCAACGCCCTCTTCGGCTCGGTTTCCGGTGCCGCCGTTGCCTCGGCCGCAGCGGTCGGCGGAGTCATCGGCCCGCGCCAGCGCAAGGAAGGCTACGACAGGAACTTCTGCGCGGCCGTCAACATCGCCTCGGCACCCTCGGGCATGCTGATCCCGCCGTCGAACACCCTGATCGTTTACTCGCTGGTCTCCAGCACCTCGATCGCCACGCTCTTCGTGGCCGGCTACATCCCGGGCATCCTGTGGGCCCTTGCCTGCATGCTGGTGGTTTGGCTCTACGTGCGCAAGCGCCCTGAGCTGAAGAACCATACCAAGGTCGCGCTGCCGGTGGCACTGTTGACCATCTGGCGCGCGGTGCCCTCGATCCTGATGATCGTCATCGTCATCGGCGGTATCCTCGCCGGCGTCTTCACCCCGACGGAGTCGGCGGCCATCGCCGTGGTGTACTGCCTGATCCTGGGCTTCGTCTACAAGGCCATCAAGGTCGCCGACCTGCCGCGCATCCTCATCGATGCCACGATGACCACCGCCATCGTCATGCTTCTGGTCGGCGTTTCCACGATCATGGCCTGGGTCATGGCCTTCTCCGGCATTCCGGGCGCCATCTCCTCCGGGCTGCTAGGCCTGACTGATTCCCCGACCATGATCCTGATCCTGATCATGGTGATCCTACTGATCGTAGGCACCTTCATGGACCCGACCCCGGCGATCCTGATCTTCGTGCCGATCTTCCTGCCGATCGTCACCACCTTCGGCGTGGACCCGATCCACTTCGGCATCATGGTCACGTTCAACCTGTGCCTGGGCACCATCACCCCGCCGGTGGGCAACGTGCTCTTCGTGGGCGCCCGGGTGGCGGGCCTGCGTGCCGAGCCTGTCATCAAGGCCTTGGTGCCGTTCTTCCTGGCCCTGGTGGCGATGCTCTTCGTCGTCACCTTCATCCCGCAGCTGTCCATGTGGCTGCCGGACGTGCTGGGCCTGCTGGCCGAGTAACGACGAGCGCTTCAACCGCCTTGGCGCCGATGCGGTGCCGGAACCATTTACAGGTTCCGGCACCGCACTCTTTTAAGCCCGGATTGCGTCAAGGAATTGAGCCAAGACCTCCCCGGTCGTCGGGGGTTCTCGGCGAAACCGGCGGCGGGTTTCCGGCGCCCTTTCGGGCTTCGGCCTTGCGCGCCGGTTAAGGCGGCGCAGCATGTCAAAGTCGCTTTTCCGGAGGCCGACCGGCGCTTTTGGCAGGCGGAAGCCCCGTGGATCGAGGGCAATATATGGCAACCACGTGCACTTTCGCAGTGATTCACGTCACAGTGGATCTGCATCCAATGGCGGGCGTCACAACGGCCCCGTCATTGGTCCTCGGACCCTGACTCAACGGAGAGCTCACCATGACTCGAATGTTCCCGCCGTCTTCGAAACGGCGCCGCACCGCGGCGGCCCTGGCACTGCCCCTAATACTCACCCTGGGCGCGACGTCCGCAAGCGCACTGCCGCCGCAGGAGGGCAGTGGCAAGCCCGCCCCCATGGCGGTTGAAAAGAATGAAGGCAACCACGGCAAGCCGCCGACGATCGGTGTCCGCGTCAAGGACACCATCACGGTCAAGGGCCGCACCTTCAAGGACCTCAACGCCAACGGCAAGCTCGACGCCTACGAGGACTGGCGGCTTTCCGCCGGCGAGCGCGCGGCGAACCTGGTGTCGCTGATGACGCTGGAGGAGAAGTCCGGCCTCATGCTGATCGACACGCTCAATGCCGCCTGCGACCCCGTCACGAAGGAGCGTGGCGCCCTTGACCCGGCGGCGGCCGGCTACATCAACGACCAGAAGATGCACCGCTTCATCTTCCGCAACACCGTCACCAGCGAGGACAAGGCCGTCTGCGGGGCAACCGGCGACGGCTTCCAGGCCAGCACGTCCCTCACTCCGCAGGAAGCCGCCACGTACATGAACTCCATCCAGGAGCTCGGCGAGGCCACCCGCCTGGGCATCCCGATGCTCTACAAGTCCAATGCACGCAACCACATCGACCCGAACGCGCGGGCCGGCATCAACGAATCCGCCGGCGCCTTCACCGCCTTCCCCAAGGAGGCGGGCATCGCCGCCGCGGCACTCGGCGCGGAGGCCGCGAGCACCGGGCAGGCACCGACCACCGGAGACATGTCGGTGGTCGAGGACTTCGCCAACGTCATGGGCGATGAATGGGAGTCCATCGGGCTGCGCGGAATGTACGGCTACATGGCCGACCTGTCCACCGAGCCGCGCTGGTACCGCGCCCACGAAACGTTCACCGAAGACGCGGACCTCAACTCCAACATCATGTCCACGCTCGTCCAGTCCCTGCAGGGACCGCTCGACGCCGAGGGCTCCTCGCTGAGCCCTGACACTTCCGTGGCGCTAACCATGAAGCACTTCCCGGGCGGTGGACCGCAGGAGCTTGGCCTGGATGCCCACTATTCCTTCGGCAAGACCCAGGTCTACCCGGGTGACGCCTTCGCCGAACACCTCAAGCCCTTCGAGGCGGCCATCAAGGCCGGCGTTTCCTCGATCATGCCGTATTACGGCGCCCCGGTGGAGGTCACACACAACGGCGTCACCTACGACCAGACCGGCATGGCCTTCTCCAAGCAGATCGTCAATGACCTTTTGCGCGACGAGCTCGGATTCAAAGGCTACGTCAACTCGGACACCGGCATCATCAACGACCGAGCCTGGGGCCTGGAGGACAAGTCCGTTCCCGAGCGCGTTGCAACTGCCATCAACGGCGGCACCGACACCCTGTCCGGCTTCCACGACGTCAAGACGATCACCGACCTGGTCGATTCAGGGCTGCTGACCGAGGAGCGCATCACGCTCGCCGCCACGCGATTGACCGAACCGATGTTCAGCATGGGCCTGTTCGAGAACCCATACGTCGGTGAAGCCGCTGCCGGCGATACTGTCGGCAGTGCCACGAACCGCGAGGTGGGCCTGGACCTGCAGCGCAAGTCCGCGGTCCTGTTGCAGAACAAGGAAACCGCCGACGGGGACAAGGTCTTGCCGCTGAAGCCCGAGTCCGACGTCTACGTCCTGGGAGACATCTCCGCGGACAAGGTCGCAGAGTACGGCTACAACGTCACCAACGGCAACACCAAGGACCCCGCGGCCCGGCCCAGCGCCAAGGACAGCGACGTGGCCCTGCTCAACATCACGGTGAACAACGCCAACACCGGCTCCTACGTCAGCAACAGCCCAGAGTCCGGCATGAACCCCGAGCACATCAACCCCTCCGTGCTGGAGGGCGTTGAAGGACTCGACGGCCAGAGCCCCTACGGTGCGGCGGACGCCTGCGTGACCCAGGGAGCACCGACCTGCACCGATGACGGCCTGCGCTTCGGCGGGTCGCTGCCCTGGGAGTCGAGCATCCTGGACTTCACGTCCATGGCCGAGTCCGAGTCGTGGAAGATCACCCCGTCGCTGGACACCATCAAGCAGGTCATGAGCGAGGTCGAGGATCCGTCCAAGGTGGTCCTGCACGTGTACTTCCGCCAGCCCTTCGTCATGGACGAGGCCAGCGGGCTGCGCGATGCGGGCGCGATCGTGGCAGGGTTCGGCATGAGCGACACCGCGCTGATGGACATCCTCTCCGGCAAGGTCGCCCCGCAAGGCCGGATGCCGTTCGCGCTGGCCGGAACGGCCGAGGCAATCCGCGAGCAGTACAGCGACCTGCCCGGCTACAAGGAGACCGCGGACGGGGAACTCTACCCGTTCGGCTTCGGCCTGGGGTACTGATCCCCATCGAGTAACCAGTCACCACGATGGATGGCGTTCGTCCCCCGGGGCGGGCGCCATCCGCCATGTGCACGGCACGGCAGACGGACCTCCGTCCACAGGCTGCCCCGGCGTGCGGCCGGCCGCTAGTGCTCGGGGTGCAATTCCGAATGCGGCGCCTGCATCTGGTGCAGCAGCCGATGGACCTCGGGATGGGTCAGGGTCCAACGGCGGTAGCGGCCGTCGGCACGCACGCTCACCACGCCCGCCTTGTGCAAGGTGGCCAGGGCTTGGGTGACGGTGTTCGCGCCCAGCGCCGTGGCGGTGGCCAGCTGGCTCACCGAGGAGTCCGGGGCGGCGTGCATGGCGATGAGGATCTTCATCCGCGTGGCATCCGCAACCAAGGCAAAGACATCGATCCACTCGGGCATGTTCGGTTCCGAGGCGGCCACCGCGTCCGCCCCGATCTTGCTGCGTTCCGTTTCCGGCACGTGGTCCCCTCCTTCCCTTCGTTGCGGGCTGGTGCCCAAGCTCACCGGACCCATCCCCCGAACCCTTCATCTGTCTGCCCAGACAGATGTACAGTAGGGGCGTTGCCGCATCCCGTTTGCCCGCCGGCGACCCGGATGAAAGGCCCAAACCCCGAACGTGCGAAATCCACAACGCCTGACGACGCTGGCCTTTCTTGCCTCCATTCTATTGGCCGTGACCGCATGCGCGCCCGCGGCACCCGGGACCGCCGGTGCGGAGCCCGCCGGGTCCTCCCTGGCACTGCTCACCGCGGCCTTGCCGGAGACGCTCAACCCGCTGGCGGGGTTCGACAACAACGGCACGGGCAAGGTCAACGAATCGCTGTACACCCTGGCCGGTTCCCCCGACGAGTTGCCCCGGATCGTACCGCTGTTGGCCGCGGCGGAACCGACGGTCTCCGCCGACGCGCGCACATGGACGGTTCCGCTGCGCCGAGACGCCCGGTTCAGCGACGGGACCGACTTTGATGCCGCCGATGCGGTGGCAAGCTACAAGGCCATCATGGATCCGGCGAGCGCCTCGCCGATCTTCGGCAGCCTATCGAACCTCCGGCGCGTGGAGGCGCTGGATTCGCACACTGTCAGGTTCACGCTGCACGAGTCCCAGGTGTCCTTCAAGTCGGCCATGCTCGTCGGCATCGCCCCCTCCGAGGCCATCGTGCCCGGCCAGCGTGTCGAGGAATCGGCCTTGAACCGTGCACCCGTGGGCACCGGCCCCTACCTGGTGGACTCGATCGGCCCTTCGCGCCTGGTCCTGTCGGCCAACCCGGATTACCGCGGTGGTGAAGTCGCGCTCAAACGTGTCACCTACGAGGCCGCACCCGATGACAACGCGCGTGCCCAACGCATGCTGGCCGGGGAATTCGACGGCACCACACTTCCCTCGCGGCTGGCCCAGACCTTTGCCGCGAACTCCGAATTCGATCTGGTCACGGCCACCTCCGCAGACTGGCGCGGGCTCTCACTCCCGGCGGACAATCCTCTGACCGGCGACCCGAAGGTGCGCCTGGCGCTGAACCTTGCCGTGGATCGGCAAGCGCTGATCGACGGCGTCCTGGCCGGTGCCGGGCGACCGGCACACACCTTCGTGCCCGCCGAATACGGCGATGCCTTCGATCCCGGGGCCGTCTTCGCCCGCGACCCACAGCGCGCCGCAGAATTGCTGGATGAGGCGGGCTGGGCTGTCGGCGAGAACTCGATGCGCTCCAAGGACGGGAACCCGGCCGCGTTCACCCTCATGTACAACCCCGGGGACCAGTTGCGCCGCGACCTGTCCCTGGCGTTCTCCGCCCAAATGAAGCAGCTCGGCATCGATGTCTCGGTCGAAGCCGCGACCTTCGACCAAGCCGAGCCCCGGGCCGGCACCGACGCGATCATGCTCGGCGGCGGGGACACCCCCTACGACGTGGACACCCAGCTGTACAAAATGCTGCATTCCTCCTATCCGGCAACCGGTGCTTACTACGACAACCCGAGCAGGTATGCCGACCCGGCCATGGACCGAGCGCTGGAAACCGGGCGCACCACCCTAAATGCGGCCAAGAGGGCCACCGCGTACCGCGAGGTCCAACGGCTGTACACGAGCGAACCGTCCATGGTCCTGCTCGCGTTCATCGACCACACCTACGTCCAACGCGCCGCCGTCGCAGATACCTGGCAGGGCACCGGGACCCTGCTGGAGCCCCACGACCACGGCACCGCGTGGGGCCCCTGGACCAAGATCGGCCAATGGGTCCCCCGGCAATGAGCATGCAGGCACCGCCGGCGCTCCTGACCCTGGGGCGCATACGTGCCCGCAAGGTTCTCTCCCTGCTGGGGCGGCGCACGCTCGTGGCGGTTCCGGCCACGGCCGGGATCACCGCCGCGGTCTTCTGGCTCGCCTCCCTCGCCCCCTTCAACCCGCTGGCCCTGTACATGGGCTCGCAATACGAACACGCGACCCCGGCGCAACGCGGTGAACTGACCGCGCAGCTGGGGCTCAACGATGCCTGGTACGCGATCTGGTGGCGCTGGGTTTCCGGCATCTTCCGCGGGGATTGGGGCACCTCCCGGGTCTTCGGCCAGCCGGTGGCACAGGTGGTGTCCGAACGGCTTCCCTACACCGCCTTGCTGGTGGCCTCGGGGCTGCTCGTGGCCATGGCGCTCTCGGTGGTGCTGGCGGTGGGTGCCGCCCGCCGACCCGGCTCGGCCGCTGACGCCGTCGTGCTCGGCCTCGTCCACCTTGCCCAGGCCATCCCGCCGTTTGTGCTGGGACTGGCGGCCATCGCCGTCTTCGCGATCGTCCTGGGGTTGCCGGCCGGAGGCGCCGCGTCGGGAGGGGTGGACCCCACCCTCGGCGACATTGCACTGCACCTGGTCCTGCCGGCGGGCGTGCTGGCGGTGACCCTGCTGCCGTGGCTGGTGTTGAACTTGCGGGCCTCGGTGCTCGAGGCGCTGGATTCCGATGCGGTGCTGGCCGCGCGCGGACGCGGGCTGGGCGAGTTCACGGTCCTGCGCACCCACGTGTTGCCGGTGGCACTGCTGCCGTTCATGACGGTGGTGGGTTCGAA
The DNA here is from genome assembly GCF_030512175.1 of Paeniglutamicibacter sulfureus. GTDB lineage: Bacteria > Actinomycetota > Actinomycetes > Actinomycetales > Micrococcaceae > Paeniglutamicibacter > Paeniglutamicibacter sulfureus. The sequence goes on from NZ_JAULBL010000001.1 coordinate 1,332,847, forward strand.
GCTGGGCGAACTTGTCACCGGGGCGCTACTCGTCGAGGCGGTGTTCTCCTGGCCGGGCCTGGCCTCGGCCACGGTGTCCTCGGCGATCGCGGGAGATTTCCCCTTGCTGGCCGCGGTCACCGCCCTGACCAGCGCGGCGGTATTTGCCGGGTCCGCGCTGGCAGACGCCTGCTACCTCTTCCTCGATCCGCGGGTCAGCGATGTCTAGGCCCCGCCTGCTTCCCCTTGCCCTGCTCGGCCTGGCCGTCAGCTATGCCGTGTTGGTCCCGTGGCTGCAACCGCTGGATCCGCGTGCGGTGGACCTGTCCGCGGTGCTGCAGGCACCCTCGGGCCAGCACTTCTTTGGCACCGATACCTTGGGCCGGGACGTGTGGACCCGTTCCGCCCAGGGCCTGCGGATGTCCCTGTTCCTGGCCCTTTTGGCCTCGGGGTTCTCCACCGTGCTCGGGGTGGGCGTCGGGCTGTTGGCAGCGTGGCGCGGCGGGCTTGTCGACCGCATTGCCATGCGCTTGGTTGATGCGACGAATGCGTTGCCGCACCTGTTGCTGGCGGTGGTGATTGTCGCCTTGTGGCGCGGGCAGTGGTGGGCGATCGTGCTGTCCATTGCATTGACGCACTGGACGCAGGTGGCACGGATCGTGCGTTCGCGGCTGCTGGCCGAGCGCACGGCAGACTACGTGCAGCTCGCCCGGGCCTCCGGCGCGGGGACACCCTTCATCTGGTTCACCCACCTGCTTCCTGCAGTGGCACCGCAGGCCGCCATTGCCCTCGTGCTGCAGCTGCCCCATGCCATTTGGCATGAGAGCTCGCTGTCCTTCCTGGGCGTTGGGCTGCCGCCCGAATCCGCATCGCTGGGCCTGCTGCTGGACGACGCCCGCGGCGGGCTCCTGGCCGGCGCCTGGTGGCTTCTGGTCTTCCCCGCCGGGATGCTGGTCCTGGTCAGCTGGTCCACCGCCGCCCTGGCGGGCACGGCCGGAACGCGGCGCCTGCGCAGCGGGCCGGCCCGTGCCTTCAGCAAAGGCTCCACGACGCAGCCGGCAACGGCCCCGGCCGTTGCGCGCGCAATCCCCCACACCGATCCGGACCAATCCCTGGACGGCTCGGCAATCCGGGTCTCCGGCCTGGGCCTCCGGATCCCCTCGACCACCGCCCCCGGGGCAGCGTCCCTGGTGCTCAAGGGGATCGACTACCGGGCCGAGGCCGGGCGCATCAATGTCATTATTGGCGCCTCCGGGGCGGGAAAGTCCCTGCTGCTGCGCACCCTGGCCGGGCTGCCGCCCGCCGGCGCAAGTTTCACGGGCAACATCACGGTCGGCGGACGCACGCTCGACGCGGCGGGGCTGGCCGCGGTGCGGGGCACCGCAACCGTACTGGTTCCGGGCTCGTCCGGCACCGCACTGAACCCCGTGCGGACGGTTGCCTCACAGATGCGCCAAACGCTCAAGGCCGCCAAGAGGCCATCTTCCTCCGCCGATGCCCTCGCGGCACTGGCGGCGGCGGCCATCGACGGATCCTTGGCCGCACGCTACCCGCACGAGCTTTCCGGCGGGCAGGCGCAGCGGGTTGCACTCGCCCTGGGCGTTGCCGTCGGCGCGCGGATCCTGCTGGTGGACGAGCCCACCAGCGCCCTGGATTCCGACACGGTTGGCCACGTGGAAACGCTGCTGCGGTCCCTGGCCGCAGCGGGAACCACCATCGTGATGGTCACCCACGACCTCGAGCTGGCCCGCCGCATCGCGGACCACCTGGCGGTGGTTCAGGAAGGGCTGGTCGTTGAATCGGGCCCCGCCTCGGAGGTGCTCGGCAACCCGGCGCATCCGGCGACCGATTCGCTGCTGGGGGCGTTGGCATGAGCCTGGAGCTCGCGGACGTTTCCTACACCCACCCCGGCACCGCACCGACATCCGGGAAGCTGCTCGAGGCGTTGAACCTGCGGGTCGGAGCAGGCGAAATCACGGGGCTTGGCGCCCCCTCTGGGGCGGGCAAATCGACGTTGCTACGCATCGCCGCGTTGATGACGCCCGCGGCTTCCGGGGCCGTGCTCGTTAACGGCCAGGCATTTGCACCAGGTACCCCGGTCCCGCCTCGGGTGCGCCAGTCCATTGGCATGGTCCTGCAGTCCCCGCGTGCCGCCGCCGATCCTCGGCTGCGCCTTGACGCATTGATTTGCGCCCCGCTGGCCATCCGCGACCGCACCCTGCGCCCGCAACCACGTCGCCATGCCAAACTGCTGGCCGAGCTGGCCGAGGCGGTGCAATTGGATCCGGCACTGCTGCGGCACTATCCGCACCAGGTCTCGGACGGGCAACTCCAGCGGGCCATGGTGGCCCGTGCCCTGGCACTGGATCCGGAGGTGCTGATCTGTGACGAGCCAACCGCCCAACTCGACGCCGGGACCAAAGCCGTCATCCTGGAGTTGTTGTCCGTCCGCGCCGCGGCCGGCGCCGCCGTCCTCATCGCCTCGCACGACCGCGCCGCGCTGTCCAGGGTTGCCCACACCATGGTGGACCTCGCAGACGTCAACCACGCCGGATGCCCTTCCTGACGGGCACGAGGCTCAGGGCTTGTCGGCGGTCGATTCCGACTCGTTCCTCCCGGGATCGGGACCAGCCACCCGCACCGGCAAGGGAGCCTGCCAACGCCGGGAGCCGGGCCCGGCGTTCCGGGCGGGGTCGCCAACCGCCTTCAGAAGGAGCTTCACGTCCGTGCTCAACGCCTCGTAGAACGGAACCTCGATCCATCGCCGAACGGCGCCCAAAGCACCAAGAACGACAAAACCAGTCAACAATTTGTCGGCCAGGGAATGAACCAGGTTCGACCCCAAGACGGCAAGGTACAAGGAATTGCCCATCGCCGCGAGATTCCGGGTTGTCGACTCCGATGCGTGGCCGGTTCCGCCGTTGAACAGCAGGACCAGCAAGGCGGATGCGACCAGCGAACAGCTGAGGGCAACGAGGACATTGAGCAACACGTACCTGGGGAAGGTTTGGCACAGTCGAAGGCGCCGCGCACCGTATCCCCACACCAAGGCGCCGGCAATGTTGACCAGCGCGAAGGCAATCGACGACGAGTCGGTGATGGCCAAGCCAATCGCGTTGGTGGTCAGCCCCACGGCCACGCCTGCCCAGGGGCCAAGCACAATGGCGACGATGGCCGTGCCCACCATGTCGAAATAGAGCGGCAACCCCAACCAGGCCACCAGCGTGAATCCCAGGACGTTCAAGCAAACACATGCCAGAAGAAGCATGAGTTTCCGACGTCGCGCCGGAACCGCCGCCTCAGCCACGGCCGACTGCGGAGTTGCTGGTTCCGCTTCGGCGTCCGGCATCGCGGCGGGAACTTCCCGCGGGTTGCGCCTGGCATGAAGGCAACGGTGTTCCCACTGGGCGACCTCGGCTTCGGACGCCCCCAGGACGCGCGCAATTTCACCGACGAGCTGTGGGTTGACTCGCGTTCGCCCGGTCCGGAATGCGTCGTAGACCGTGGTGCGGGCGGGACGGGCGTTGCCGGCATCCACGCCGCCGAGCTCCCTGTGGGCCGCAATCCGGCGGACTATCTCGGCATAGGAAATATCACCGGCGGCGAAACGCAATACCTGCAAGTCATGGGCGATTTCATCGTATGAGCTCGCCGGGCGCTCCGCTGCAGGGGGTTCGTCAATCATTCAGTCCTCTTTAGCTACCGCCGCGTGCATGCCGCACAAGGCCCCACCTGAATATTAGGCACCCGGTGACCCCAGCCGGAAAGCCGTTACGTCCCGTTCGGAATATCCGGCTTTGTTCGGGGTTGTTCGAGAACTCGCTGGCCGCGCTTTTCCACTTGTCGCGTCAGCTAGTTTGGTACTTGATGGGGGCACCCGGGCACAGGTGCCGCCCGCCCTGCGGCCCGAAGCCGTGCATCCGGCTCGTTGGACTTCCCGTTGCAGCCTTGGGGGCAGCAGGGGGGATCGGCGCCACCAAGGAAGCAAATCACGCAGTGCACCACGGAGGGGCGATCATGCTTGTTGTCGCGGATCTTGCGGGGTGGCTGGCCCTGGCCAACGGCAGCCGGGGAGCATCCTCGAATATTCCACTTTTCGATATATTCCCCACGTGGAATTTGCCGTTCTGGCGATCGAGCACCAACGTCCGGGTGCCGATATCCACGGCAGTATTCGATGACGGGGAACGTGTGGCCACTAACCGCTTTGAAGCGGCTCGGGTTCAGACCTAAGACGGTCCCGTGACCGTTACCTCCGTACTCGGCACGACCAAACTTGGGGGCGTGCCGAGCACAGAGATGACGATTTTCGACAGGTAGGCGGCCTCCGGGACGGGTTGGGATACCTGGGCGCATACCGCCACGCAGGACGCGCGTTGCCTGCACCGCAAACGCACAGGTGGGGCACGCCCCTAGTACTTGCGCAGGTTCAGCGGCTTTTGGCCCCTCAGGTGGTGGCGCAGCTCGTCGACCACGGACATCAGGACCGCAGTGATGGCCTCGGTGGAGTTCGACAGGGCACGCACGGCGACGCCCGGGCCCGGCACCTTGCTGATCCCCAGATGCACCTCGGTGCGCTGCGCCTTCCCGGTTCGGTAAGCCAGGTCGCGGATGCGCTCGACGTCTCCGGAACCGATGTTCGCATCGATGGCCAGCAGCATTCCCACGTGCGTGTAGTCCTGCAGGAAGAGCAACGAATCCAGCGAGTCCGCTCCCGGGCGCACCAGCAGGTTGTCCAGCACCGCCAGGCGGCCGTCCACGCAGACCTCGGTTCGCAGGCGCACCTCGTCGTAGCGGAAGAGCTTCCCGTCCGGGCTCCACCCCGGGGTGAGCACCTCGCAGAAGAGCAGGCTGGAATCCCGGTGCATGTCCACCGTGGTGAACTGCCGGTAGTCGGCCCCGCGGTAGGCGATGAGCTGGTCGGGCACGTATTCGAGCACCGCCCCGGCGTCCAGGCGCACCACCAGGTCCTGGCGGGCAAAGGTGCCGGGGGTCTTGTACACCTTGGTGGCCGACTGGGTGGTCAGCAGCAGCGAGGCGCCTTCGTCCACAGAGACCTCGATGCCGTAGTTGTCCCCGCCGAGGTAGCCGCCGCCGGGGTTCACGATGGTGTAGCAGACCTGTGCCGTGTCATCAAGGTAGTGCGGCCGCAGGATCCGCAGGGCGCCCTGGTGGTACTGCCGGGTGGCGATCGCCTTTCCGGCGCGGTTCCCCACCTGCAGGCGCAGCTCGCCCACGAGCTTGGTTCCCGCGAAGGGCGAGGGCCCCAGCTCCTTGATGGCTGGCTGCTCGGGCATTCTCGGTGCCATCCTCCCTAGCCCAGGTCCAGCATCAGCACCTCGTGCTTGAGCCAGTCGATGACGGTGTCCAGTCCCTCGTCGGTCTTGAGGTTGGTGAAGCAGAACGGCTTGTCCCCGCGGAATTCCTTGGAGTCGCGCTCCATCACCGACAGGTCGGCGCCCACGTAGGGGGCCAGGTCGGTCTTGTTGATGATGAACAAATCGGACTTGATCATGCCCTGTCCGGCCTTGCGCGGGATCTTCTCGCCCTGGGCCACGTCAATGATGTAGACGGAGAAGTCCACGAGTTCCGGGGAGAACGTCGCGGAGAGGTTGTCTCCCCCGGACTCGACGAAGATGACCTGCAGGTCCGGGTGCTTGGCCTTCAGTTCCTCGATGGCCGCGGAGTTCATCGAGGTGTCCTCGCGGATCGCGGTGTGCGGGCAGCCGCCGGTCTCGATGCCGACGATCCTATCCAGCGGCAGCACGCCGTTGGCCGCCAGGATCTTGGCGTCCTCGATGGTGTAGATGTCGTTGGTGATCGCGGCCATCGACACCTCGTCGTTCAGCCTGCGGGTGATCCGCTCGATCAGCTGGGTCTTGCCCGCTCCCACGGGTCCGCCGATGCCAATGCAAATCGGTTCCATCATGCACTCCTTCTGTCGTAGGTTTCTCGCGCCGCATGTCACTGCCGGTCAGGACATGAACATGCGGGCGCGCAGGTGTTCGTGGCGCATCTGCGCAATTTCCAGGCCAGGGGCAGCCGCTCCCAGGTCCTGGAGGTCCAGGGCGAAGATCTTCTCCACGGCCGCCAACACCGGGGCGTGCATGGCACGCAGCACCCGCTGCCCGGCGTTCTGCCCAATGGGGATCCCGCGGATCGCGTTCTGCGTCAGCGAGGTCACGGTGGAGAACAGGTAAGCCGCAACGGTGTCGGCGCACGGGGCGCCGGCGCCGCGCGCGCCCAGGGCAAAGGCGATGCCCGGGTGCCCGAAACAGGTGCCGGAGGCCACCTGCTCCCGGTAGTCCTCGAGCTCCTTGGTGGGGAAGACGCTGGTGGCCACGTGCAGCATGCGCGCGCCCATCTTCACCCCTGCCTCGCGGATCTGCCGCGGCACGGCCGAGGCATGGACCAGCGCATCAATCCGCGCCAGCTCCTCTCCCCCGGCAGCCTCGTGGGCCAAGCGCACCGCCAGCCCGTCGGTGTAGGCCAGGGACTGTGCGATGAACTTCTCGAGCCACAGCGTGAAGCTGGCCTCATCGTGCACGGTCCGGGCGTCCAGGTAGCTTTCCAGGCCCAGGGAGTGGCTGAAGGCGCCGGTGGGCAGCGCCGAGTCGGTCAGCTGCAGCAGCGTCAGCAGGTGGCCCGGCCCGGGGCTAGTGGGTGTGTTCGGCATGGCGGAACGGCACCGGCATCACGCGTTCCTGGCGCTGGAACGGCGTCTTGTGGTGCTTGAGGAAATCCTCGACGGTGTGGTCGTATTGCACCACCATCACCGCCGCGCCATAGTCGGAATCGGCGTCGAAGAACTGCGCCTGCAGGTGGCGGTTGCCCAGGGCGTGCGCCACCTGCCCCATCTCGAAGACGCTGCCCGGGGCAATGACCAACACGTCGGTGGGAAGCACCGAGACGGTGATGATTTCCTTCTCGTTGCGCAGCAGGATGTCGCCGTCCTGAAGGTCCGCGCCCGGGGCCAGGCGGATGCCCAGCTCCCGGCCGTGGTCGGTGGTGACGCGCTGGATGCGCTTGACCAGGGCTGCGGAGGGCAGCACGACTTTTTCCTCGTGCAGCTTTGCCAGTTCGGCCTCGGGGACATCGCGTTTGTTGCCCGAAAGCTGCTCGATGATCATGGAACTCCTTTGAAATGCTCGACGTCGGCTTAGAAGAGGAAGTAGCGCTGGGCCATGGGCAGCACGCTGGAGGGCTCGCAGGTGGCCAGCACCCCGTCCACGGTGACCTGGTAGGTCTGCGGGTCGACTTGGATGTCAGGGGTTTCCCCGTTGAACTTCAGGTCGGACTTGGTCAGCGTCCGGATGCCTGAAACCGGCCGGATGACCTTGCGCAGCCGCAGGCGCTCGGGCACGCCCTCCTCGATGGCCGCCTGGGACAGGAAGGTGATCGAGGAGTGGTGCACCGCGGTGCCCAGCGCGCCGAAGTTGGCGCGCAGCGTGCGCGGCTGCGGGGTGGGGATCGATCCGTTGGAGTCCCCCATGAGCGACTGGACGATCAGCCCGCCCTTGATGACCATGTCCGGCTTCACCCCGAAGAACGCGGGATCCCAGAGCACCAGGTCGGCGAACTTGCCTTCCTCGATGCTGCCGATGGAATCGGCGATGCCGTGGGCGATGGCCGGGTTGATGGTGTACTTCGAGATGTAGCGCTTGAGCCGGAAGTTGTCTCCCACCTCGGGGTCGCCCTCCAGCTTGCCGCGCTGGCGCTTCATGGCGTCGGCGACCTGCCAGGTGCGCAGCACCGTCTCCCCGACGCGTCCCATGGCCTGGGAGTCGGAGGAGGTCATGGAGAACACGCCCATGTCGTGCAGCACGTCCTCGGCCGCAATGGTCTCGGCGCGGATGCGCGAGTCGGCGAACGCTACGTCCTCCGGGATGTCGGCGTTGAGGTGGTGTGCCACCATGAGCATGTCAAGGTGCTCGTCCACGGTGTTGTTGGTGTACGGCAAAGTGGGGTTGGTGGAAGCCGGCAGCACGTTGGGCAGCCCCGCCATGCGGATGATGTCCGGTGCGTGGCCGCCACCGGCACCCTCGGTGTGGAAGGTGTGGATGACCCGCCCGTCGATGGCCGCGATGGTGTCCTCCACGAAGCCGCACTCGTTCAGCGTGTCGGCGTGGATGGCGATCTGCACGTCGAATTCGTCGGCGATCTTCAGCGAGTTGTCGATCGAGGAGTGGGTTGCTCCCCAGTCCTCGTGGATTTTCAGGCCGATGGCGCCGGCGCGGATCTGTTCGGCCAGCGGGCCTCTGGCGCTGGCGTGACCCTTGCCCAGGAATCCGATGTTCATGGGCAGGTTTTCAACAGCCTGCAGCATCCGGGAGAGGTGCCAGGGGCCCGGGGTCACTGTCGTTGCCTTCGAGGCATCGGAAGGCCCGGCGCCGCCGCCGATCATGGTGGTGACCCCCGAGGCCAGGGCCACCGGAACCTGGTCGGGGCTCACAAAGTGGATGTGGGTGTCGATGGCGCCGGCGGTCAAGATCTTGTGCTCGCCCGCAATGATGTCGGTGGCCGCGCCGATGGTGATGTTCACCCCGTTGGTGATGTCGGGGTTGCCGGCCTTGCCGATCTTGAAGATGTGGCCGTCGCGCAAGGCGACGTCGGCCTTGTAGATCCCGGTGTAGTCCAGCACCACCACGTTGGTGATGACGGTGTCCGGGATGTCCTGATCGCGGGTCATCTGGCCGTTTTGGCCCATGCCGTCGCGGATGACCTTGCCGCCGCCGAAGACGACTTCGTCGCCATAGTTGGTGTAGTCGTGCTCGATCTCGGCCAGCAGCTCGGTGTCGGCCAGGCGAATGGCGTCGCCGGTGGTGGGTCCGTACATCTCCGCATAGTGCTTGCGGCTCATTTCAAAGCTCATGCTTGGTCCTCCTCCGGGGTCTGATCCTTCGAGGCCGCATCGGCCTCGGCCTTTTCGCTTTCCTCGGTGGCGCGCCGAACCTCTTCGGGGTGCGGCGGAAGCGATTCGTCCACGGGGTCCACGCCGAAGTCGGTGTGGAAGCCCACCGATTCCCCGCCCAGGTTGGGCAGATCGATGTCGTAGTCGGCGACCAATTCCGCTTCGGTGACCGGGTTGATGCCGGCGGAGCCGCCGATGGCCTCGGTCTCCACGGCCGGGATGGTCTCGCCGACCGGGCCGTTCACGCGGTCCTGGAACCCATAGACGTGCCGGCGCCCGGCGAATTCGACCAAGTGCACGGTGCGTGCATCGCCGGGTTCGAAGCGGACGGCGGTGCCGGCGGGGATGTCCAGACGGAAGCCGCGGGCGGCCACCCGGTCCAGGTCCAGCTGCGGGTTGACCTCGGCAAAGTGGTAGTGCGATCCGACCTGGATGGGACGGTCGCCGTGGTTCACCAGGTTCAGGATTCGGGTTTCGAGCTCCGAATTGCAGAGCACGGGTTCGTCACGCAGGATGTATTCTCCCGGTTTCATGTTCTTCTCTCCCTTGCCTAGCGAATCGGGTTGTGGACGGTGACGAGCTTGGTGCCGTCGGGGAAGGTCGCCTCGACCTGCACGTCCGAAATCATGTCGGCGACCCCCTCCATGACCTGCTCCCGGGTCAGGATGGTAGTTCCGTAGCTCATCAAATCCGCCACCGTGCGCCCGTCCCGGGCGCCTTCAATCAGTTCATAGGTCAGGATGGCCACGGATTCGGGATGGTTGAGCAGCAGTCCGCGGGATTGACGTCTGCGCGCCAGGTCGGCGGCAACAACCACCATGAGTTTTTCGTGCTCACGCGGGGTCAAATGCATCTAGGGCTCCAGTTCTCAACAGCGGTAATAAAATGCGCCACCCGTTATCTTCAACCGGCGGGCAGATGCGCCGGGAGGTCCGTGGATAGGGCAAGAATAGCAGAAGAAAACCGACACCTATCTACGACTTGTGGTAGCGCGGCAGCATGGCGTTCCACCCCCGGTTTCGCGAGCGTAAACCGTAAGTTGACCAGCCCGCATTCGGTCTAACGTAGATGTAGCGATTCGCGTCCGGGAAGCAGGTTGCGCCGAACCCTGCCCGAGGCAAGCAAAACCTCCATCTCCGGGCCCGCAATAAACACTTGCCTCAGGGCTCAGCCCGTTCTGCGGCCAGTAATCGTTCCAGTCCGTCAGCCCAGCGCAATTGGAAGGCACTGGTGTGGCGCGTCCGGAAGCGGTCAATCCCATCGTGTACCTGTTCCGAATCCCACGTTCCGGTCCGGAGCAGGCCCAAAATCTGTCGATCGATACGGTCCTCGCTGGCCGGATCCAGCTGCCAGTCCAGCGCGGCGGCGCCCAGGGAGGGCCTGACTTCGGCGTCGAAAAGCCTCGGCAAGGTAATCGCGGCCAAGGCCGGAGCTGCCGCAAACAGCGCCGCGCGTTCGCGCGGCTTGCTCCAGCGAAGGGTAAAGAGCAGGTGGTTCACCGTGCCGTCACCGGTGGGAGCGGGGGCGAGCCCGCAAACGACCCAATCAAACATCACCCCGTAGGGACTGATCTTGTCCCAGTTCTTGGGAGCGCGCTGGTAGTTCTCTCCCAGCCTTTCGAGGATCGCGGGCAATTCTTCCGGAAAGATCCTTGGGTAGGCGTTCTTGAGTACTTTCCGCGGGATAGCGACCAGGTCGGCTGCCCGCATGGGGCCGATGCATGCTGCATGGGCACACACCACCGCGTCGACGTGCTTGCCCAGTTCACCGGTCCAGTGCCCCTCGGGCGAGGTGGCCAACCCCGGGGCGCTCATCATCAAGCGGTACAGCGCCGCGACGGGACGCTTGGCCGCGAGCACCCCGGGGCGGTCGGACTCGATAAGTGCCAGGACTGCCCCGGGGTCTCCGCGGCGCACTGCACGCAGGACTGGCGCGTCAGCGGAAGTCACAAGTGGCGGGCTTAGAGGCCCAGCTCGTCCTTGCCGAAGGCATAGAGGTAGGGCACACCCGCCTCGGCCTCGATGCGTTCCTTGGATCCGGTGTCGCGGTCAACGATCACTGCCACCGCCACGACGTTGCCGCCTGCCTTGCGAACGCCCTCGACGGCGGTCAGTGCGGAACCGCCGGTGGTGGAGGTGTCCTCGAGGACCACGACGTTGCGTCCCTCGACCGAGGGGCCCTCGACCTGTCGGCCCATGCCGTAGGACTTCTGGGCCTTGCGGACCACGAACGCGTCGATGGAGCGTCCGGCGTGTCCGGCGGCGTGCATGAGCGCGGTGCCCACCGGGTCCGCACCCATGGTCAGGCCGCCGGCATTGGTGAACTCGATGCCTGCCTCGTCGAGCATTTCCAGCATGACGGAGCCCACCAGCGGGGCCGCCTCGTGGTGCAGGGTGATGCGGCGTAGATCGATGTAGTAGTCGGCCTCCTTGCCGGAGGAAAGGATGACCTTGCCGTGGACCACGGCGAGTTCCTTGATGAGTTCGAGCAGGCGGGTGCGCGCGGCAGTGTTGGTCATGAGTTCAATTCTAGTTTGGTCGACGGCATACCTGTGATCGCAGCGAGTGTGTGTCATTGAGAAGCCGGCATCGCCCGCACTGCCTTCCCTCACTCGCTGCGTGGCCAACCCGGCTACAGACAGGCAGGTGGTCCCCGGGTTAGGGTGGGGTCATGACCGATTCTCGCCCTTTGGGTTACTGGCTTAAATTGGTTGACTCGCTCATCTCCGAGCAGTTCGCCAACTCCCTCGAAGAGCACGGCGTCACCCGCCGGCAATGGCAATTGCTCAATGTCCTGACGCGCGGACCCGCCACCGGAGGCGAGCTGACTGCAGCCCTTGCCCCGTTCTTCGGGGACGTCCAGATCGAAGACGAACCCACCAGCCCATCCGAGCATCTGGCCGAGCTCGTTGAATCGGGTTGGGTTGCCGAGGAAGGGCACACCTTTGCACTCACCGAGCAGGGGTCGGTGTCCCTGAACCGTCTCACAGAGATCGTCGATGCGATGCGCGAGGAATCAAGCGCCGGAATCACGCCGGAGGAGTATTCCACCACGGTCTCATCCCTGCAGAAAATGGCCACCAACCTTGGATGGGATCCCAACCGGCCTCCCGCGGACGCGTAGGACGAATCCGCCATGGTTGGGTTCCCTTGACAGGTTAGGCTAGGGACATGCGCGAACTACAGGCTGCCATCATCAAGGAAATGGGTGTCAAGCCCCGGATCGACCCCGCCGCGGAGGTCCGTGCCCGCATTGATTTCCTCAAGGAATACCTCACCGCCACGCACACCAGCGGGTTTGTGCTTGGCATCTCTGGCGGCCTGGACTCCACCCTGGCCGGGCGCTTGGCACAACTCGCCGCGGAGGAGCTCCGGGCTGCAGGAACCGACGCCAAGTTCGTCGCCGTTCGACTTCCCTACGGAACCCAGCTCGACGAGGACGACGCGCAGGCCGCCATGGAGTTCGTGGCCGCAGACGTGGAACGGACCTTCAACGTCAAGGCGGGTGTCGACGGACTCGAAGCCGCCTTCCACAAGGCTGTGGGCACACCGGTCTCGGATTTCAACAAGGGCAACATCAAGGCGCGCATGCGCATGATCGCCCAGTACACCTTGGCCGGCGAGGAAAACCTTTTGGTCCTGGGCACCGATCACGGCGCCGAATCGGTCACCGGATTCTTCACCAAGTTCGGAGACGGCGGGGCCGACCTCCTTCCGCTCTTCGGTCTGAACAAGCGCCAGAACCGCGAGCTGCTGCGGCATCTGGACTCCCCGAGGCAATTATGGGAAAAGGTCCCCACGGCCGATCTGCTCGACGGCCAGCCTCTACGCACCGACGAGGATGAGCTGGGCATCACCTACGAGAACATCGATGACTACTTGGAGGGACGGGAGATCCCGGAGGCCGCCGCAACCCTGATCGAGGGCAAGTTCCTGCGGACACGGCACAAGCGCACCACTCCCGTCACGATCTCCGACACGTGGTGGAAGTCCTGATCGGTTCCACTACCGCATAGGCTGGAACCCGTGGAAAGCAGCCTGAACGAACCATCCCCACGTCCCGACGCACCAGAGAGTCCGGTCGAGGAATTCCCTGAACCGACCGGCGAGCTGGTGCAGCCCATCATCTTGCTGGTGGATCGCGAGGAACCCTGCCCCGAGGACGAGGGCATCGCCGTCGCGGCGCTGGCCTCGGTCAGCGCCTTGCTGGCAGATCCGCGCCACCCGTATTGGCGGCCATGGGCGCAGGGAGCGTTTGCCAAGAGCGTCCGCCGGGCGGATGCCAAGATGTTCGCCAAGGTCGCCGAGGAATTCCCCGCCCACGCGCTCGCGCAGATTGGGTCCGCACGGGCCATGGGTTTTGCCCCGATGCAGGCCGACTCCCTGCCCAAGCGCCTGGCCAAACTGCAGGTCTCGGGAACCACCTTGCCTCCGGGCGCGCCCATGGTCCCGACGACGGTTCGCATTGGGTTGAACGATTCATTGGGAATGAGCACCGGGAAGGCCGCCGCGCAGGCAGCGCACGCGTTGTTCGCCTGGGTACTGGAGGGAAAGCCCGAGGAGCTCGATGCCTGGCGTGCGGCCGGCTGCCCGCTTTCCATCGAACGCCTTGACTCCAGGGCGTTCAGGAAGAACGCCCGCACTGCCCACGGCCCGGTGATCCACGATGCCGGGCGCACCGAAATCACCCCCGGTTCCGCGACCGCATTCGTCAGTGTCGGCTGACAAACGCCGAGACGCCGGTGACGGCCCGGCCGACGATCAATGAGTTTATTTCGTAGGTGCCTTCATACGTGTAGAGGATTTCAACGTCCCCAAATAGCTTGGCCATCTCGTAGTCGCTGGTGACGCCGTTGCCTCCCAAAAGGGCACGTCCCTTGGCCGCGGACTCGCGTGCCAGGCGGGTGGTGGTCGCCTTGGCCATGGCGGCCTGGACCATTTCGAGATCCCCGGTCCCCTGGATCCTGGCCACGTCCGACATGAGTGAGAGGCTTGCCATGGCGTTGCCCAGAATCTCGGCCAGCGGCAACTGCACCAACTGGAAGCCTGCGATGGGCGCACCGAATTGCGTGCGTGCCAAGGCGTAGTCCCTGGCGATGTCGAAGATCCCCAGTTGGACGCCCGCCGCCTGCCATCCCACCCAGGCACGGGAGTGCTTGAGCAGTTCGTTGGCCGCCGCGAAGTTCTTGGCCCCGGGCAGCCTGTTGGTTTCCGGAACACGTACAGCGTCCAAACGGATGTCCGCGTTTTGCATGATGCGCAAACCGACCTTGTTGGAGATCTTGGTGGCGCTGAAGCCCGGACAATCGGACTCGACGATGAAGGCCTTGACCGTATTGTCTTCGGTGTCGCGTGCCCAAACCAGGGAAAAGTCGGCCATCGTGGCCGCGCCGATCCAGCGCTTGGCCCCGTTGATGACCCATTCATTCCCGTCGCGAGTCGCCGTGGTGGCGAGCCCTCCGGCGATGTCGGAGCCATGCTCGGGCTCGGTCAGGGCAAAGGCACCCAGTGCAGTGAATTGGGATAGTCCAGGCAGCCACTTCTTTTGCTGTTCCGCCGATCCGAGTTCCCGGATCATGCCGACGATAAGTTCGTTGTGGATGCCAACGAGGGCCGAGAGTGAGACATCGGCGCGTGCCGCCTCGACATAGACCAGGCCCTTGAACAATTCGCTGCTGCCATCCAGCTGGATTCCTCCGAGGCCGTGGGCTGCCATCTCGGGCAGGAGGTGGTGCGGAAACTCCTCGCGGTTCCAGTACTCGAGGGATTCCGGGCGCACCCGGTCCTGCAGGAAAGTGCGGATATCCCGCAAGCGTCGACGTTCGGACGGCTCCAGCAGCTGCCAGATGTGCATGAGGTCCACGTCCGGAAACGGGAGTGAAGTGAAGCTTCGTTCGGTGTCGGCAACGGCGATTGTTGCCTGGTTCTCACTCAATGGCATGAGAGGGGTAACTCCTTGTCCGGTGAAATGTTTGGCTCGATGTTTGCGAGCTCTTCCAAACCCTTGGATATCCAAGTATATTTGCCAGTGACTCAAATCACTAGGGCTTCCTACTAATTGGGTGTCCGGGCGAAAGGACGGCAATGACAGTTACCGAAGAATTCCGTGCAGCACGCGACCGACTCCTGGAACTGCGGACCGATTACGACGGCGCCCGCAAGGAATTTCGCTGGCCCGAGTTCACGGAGTTCAATTTCGGCCTCGACTGGTTCGACCAGGTTGCCAAGGATCCACTGCGCGCCGACACCAATGCACTGGTCATCGTCGAAAAGGACGGAACGTCCACGCGCCGCACCTGGGCCGAACTATCTGCCCGCTCCGGACAGGTCGCCAATTGGATGCGCTCGATCGGCATGAAGCGCGGCGAAAAGATGATCGTCATGCTTGGCAACCGCGTGGAACTCTGGGAGATCATGCTGGCCGGCATCAAGCTGGGCATGGTCATGATCCCCACCACCACGCAGATGAACCACGTCGACCTGCAGGACCGGGTTGAGCGGGGCGGTGCGCGCTGGGCGCTGGCCGGGCACGGCGACACCGAAAAGTTCTGCCGGGTCGCCGGCGACTACACGGTGATCCACGTGGACGGCGACGCACCGGTGGGCGCGGTGGACTACACCGAGAGCACCGGGCATCCCACCGAATTCGTGCCCGAGGTGGCAACCAAGGCCGATGAAACCCTGCTGCTGTATTTCACCTCCGGCACCACTTCCAAGGCCAAGCTGGTGGAACACACCCATACCTCGTACCCGGCCGGGCACCTGAGCACGATGTTTTGGATCGGTCTGGAGCCCGGTGACGTACACCTGAATGTTGCATCCCCGGGTTGGGCCAAGCACGCGTGGAGCAACTTCTTCACCCCCTGGATTGCCGAGGCAACCGTCTTCCTCTACAACTACGAACGCTTCGACGCCAAGGCGCTCATGGCCCAGATGGATGCCGAATCCGTCACCAGCTTCTGCGCCCCGCCCACCGTGTGGCGCCTGCTGATCCAGGCCGACCTGACGGCACTGAAGAACCCTCCGGCCAAGCTGGTGTCTGCCGGCGAGCCGCTGAACTCGGAGGTCATCGACCAGGTCAGCCGCGCCTGGGGGCAAACGATTCGCGACGGCTTCGGACAGACCGAAACCACCGTGCAGATCGCCAATCCGCCGGGGATGCCCATCAAGATCGGTGCCATGGGCAGGCCCATGCCCGGCTACGACGTGGTCCTCATCGACCCAGCCACCGGAGCGGAGGGGCGCGAGGGGGAAATCTGCCTGCGGCTGGATCCACGCCCGCTGGGGCTGATGAAGTCGTACTACGGGGACGGGGAGAAGACCGCGGATGCCTTCCGTGACGGCGTCTACCACACCGGAGACATGGCCGAGATGGACGAGCAGGGGGTCATCACCTACGTGGGCCGCGGCGATGACGTGTTCAAGTCCAGCGACTACAAGCTCAGTCCCTTCGAGCTGGAGTCGGTGCTGATCCAGCATCCCGCCGTCGCCGAGGCCGCCGTCGTGCCCTCCCCCGATGCGCTCAGGCTCTCGGTCCCCAAGGCCTTCGTGGTCACCGCCGCGGGCCATGAGCCTTCGGCGGAGTTGGCCGAAAGCATCCTGGGCTACTGCCGGGAACATCTGGCTCCCTTCAAACGGATCCGTCGACTCGAATTTGCCGAGCTTCCCAAGACCATTTCCGGGAAGATCCGGCGCGTGGAACTGCGGAACAACGAAGCGGCACGCCACGACGCGGCCCCTGGGCTCCAGCCCCAGGGCATCGAGTACCGTGACGACGATTTCCCGTCCCTGAAATCCTGATGCACGGAGAGGCTTGGATAAGCTGGGGCACGAATTCTATCCGGAGGGAACATTGAGCCAGCCACTATCGCGCGACCCGATCCTGGAAGCGCAACGCAATTGGGAACGCCGGGGGTGGGAGGACGTTGCCGAGCCCATGGCTGCGATCACGGCCCTGATGAGGACGCAACAGATCCTGTTGCAACGCGCGGAAACGGTCCTCAAGCCATTCGGCCTCACCTTCGCCCGCTATGAGATGCTCGCTTTACTCAGCTTTGCCCGTGAGGGCTCGCTGGCCATGAATCGGGCAAGCGCCCTGTTACAGGTCCACGCCACCTCGGTGACCAACGCCGTGGACCGGCTGGAGAGTGCCGGCCTGGTGGCTCGCACCAAGCATCCGACCGACAAGCGCACCACCCTCATTGCCCTGACGCGGCAGGGCCGCGAACTGGCCGCGGCCGCCACCATCGAGCTTAATTCCCAGGTTTTTGCCGACTCCGGGTTTTCGGACCGCGACATCTCCACACTGATCCGGATCTTCAGCAAATTCCGCCGCGAAGCCGGGGATTTCTCCGGGGACGAGCCGGCTTCCGAGTAGCGGAGGGAAACGGCCCGCCTATTTTCGGCGGTCTAGACGCCGACCAATTCCGGGAGTCCGAGCACGCCGTCGCGCATTGAGGCGACGGCATCGGTGAGCGAGATGAATTCGGTATCGTGCGTGACCATCACGGTGGCCACGGAGAACTCCTTGGTCACATGGGCCAACAGCCGCACAATGGACTCGCTGCGCGTGTTGTCCAGTGCCGCGGTGGGCTCGTCGACCAGCAACACCTTTGGCTCTCCCATCAGGGCGCGGGCGATGTTCACGCGCTGGCGCTGACCGCCGGAAAGCTGGTGCGGGCGCTTCTTGGCGCTGTCGGCCAAACCAACGATTTCCAGCAGTTCCAGGGCCCGGGCCTTCGCGGGCTTCAGCGGCTTGCCGCGCAAGTGGTCGGAAATCATGAGTTGCTCGACTGCCGTCAGCGAGGCCAACAGGTTGGGCTGCTGGAAGATGATGCCGACCTTCTCGCGACGCAAAGTGGTCATCTGGGCATCGTTCAGGTCGCTGGCGGTTGTCCCGTCGATGATGACCAGCCCGCTGGCGGGGCGGATCAATGTTGCCGCGGCCGCCAGCAGGGAGGACTTGCCCGACCCCGAGGGACCGATGAGCGAGAGCATCTGGCCGGCACCGACGCCGAGGTTGACGGCGTCCAGGGCCTTGACGGTGCCCTGCCCGTCCGGGTATTCCAGGGTCAGGTCGATCAATTGCAGGGGCATGTTGGCGGTTGCGGTTATGCCGGTGGCGGCGGTGTTCATTCAAATCCTTTGCGGGGAAGGTGGGGGCAGACGTTGGGAAAGACGCGCGGACGTCATCGTGGCCTGTGGGGCTAGTTGCCGCCCAGGGCGATGAGCGGATCGACCTTGGTGACGCGGGAGACGGCGAGCGCTGCCCCGGCCAGGCCGAGCACAAATACGCCGAGGATGGGTAGCACCGTGGTGGCGGGGCCGAGCAGGAAGGGCGCGGCGCTGGCGGCGAGGGAGCCGCCGAGGATGCCGATGCCGCCGCCGATCCCGGCACCGAGCAGCAGTACGATGCTCGCCTGGGTGATGGCGTCCCGAAGCACATACCCACCGGAGCCGCCCAGGGCCTTGAGCACGGCAATGTCGCGGGTGCGTTGCACGGTCCAGACCGTGAGGAAGGCCAGGATCACCAGGGCGGAGATCCCGTAGAGGAAGCCCTGCATCATCAGCAGCGAGCCGTTTTCGCTCTTGTAGGAGCCCAGCGCGGCGTAGGAGCCGGCGCGGGTGGTGCTGACGGTGCCCGCGGCGGCGTTGGCCGCCTCGCTATCAACCGTTGCCCCGTCCCGGTTGGTGACGGCGATGACGGTTCCGGCGTGGGTGGCGTCTCCCAGGTGGGCGAGGCCGGCCCAGGAATCGAGGTCCGTGTAGGCGACAGAGGTGTGCGAGTACCAGTTGTCCGCGGCAATCCCGCCGACGACCAGGTCGATCCCGGCCATGGAGACGGTGTCCCCGGCCTGAAGCGCCAGGTCCTCGGCCACCGATTCGCCGATGACGACCTCTCCCTCGGCAACCGGCAACGGGGCCAGCGAGCTGCCTTCCGGGATGCCGAAGACCGCGACGTTGGTGGTTCCGGTGCTGGTTTCCGACCCCGCGGCCGAGCCCTGGAAGCGGGTCTGGGTGATGCCGATGGCTTCTGCCGATGCAACACCCGGGCGGCTGCCCCAGACGTCAACCTGTTCCGCGGTGACCTGGCTTTCGGTGAACGAGGCCTTGGGTTCGTTGCCGCTGGCGGCGCCAAAGGCAAGGGTGTCCACCGGGGTGGTCCCGGAGCCGAGGTTTTTCAGGGCAGAGGTTGACTGGTCTCCCAGACCGGCGGTCAGACCGGAGAGCATGACCAGCAGCAAGGTAATGAGCGCAACCACCGAGCCCATGAGGGCGAAGCGGCCCTTGGCGAAGCGGATGTCGCGGATTGCAAGAAACACGGTAGGAGGTTCTCTCTCAGTGGATGGTGCGGGGGGCCTTGCGACCGGCAATTTCCCCCTTCTTATCTCCCATCCTCCGTCTGCAGCCTCCCTTGCACATCGACCATATGGTCGATTGGTGCAGGCTGTCCCATTATTCGGGCATATCCCCATTGACCCACGATATGTACCGGCGCAGCGTCCGTTTGACAGCGGTGTGGGCGTCCTGTTCCAATACGCCGAAGGCGCTGTACATCCGAGTGAACGCCAGTGGCATCACGATGCCAAGGATGCGTTCAACGGCACTGGCGGGCAGCGGGATGTTGTTGACGTAGCTGCGCATGGCGTTTGCCGATGTCCTGTCACCCCCCACGGCAATGGTGTCCCCGCTGACCAGCACCCCGGCACCATTCTGCCCGGCCGGCCAGTGCACGACGCTGCTTCCGGCGAAGTGGCCGCCACATTGGTACATCCAGAGGCCGGGGAGCATCTCGACTTTTCCTTCCCAAAGCCTGATGACCGGATCCGGGCGCCGGATCCACTGCTCATCTGCCGCGGCAACGTACACAGGGACATGTCCGAAGCGATGGCTGTACTGGATCGAGGATCCGGTCAGGTGCGGATGGCTGGAGGCAATGGCCGCCACTCCGCCGAGCTCGTCAATACGAAGTGCACCGGCCACATCGATGAATCCGGGCGGCTCAAAAAGCAGGTTGCCGTCGGGAGTGCGGATCAGCAGCCCGCGATGCCCGATGCCCAGTCGCGGTGTCGTGGTGACGGAGTAGAGGTCGGGTTCCAGTTCCTCGACCAGTATTTTGTACCCCTTGGATTCGAGCTCATCACGGGTGGTCCAGGCCTGGCCCGTCGCGGGCACGTATTGGCGTTCGTCCTCGCAGATCGCGCAGCTCTTGGGCGGGCCGGCGCCATCGCCGTGTTCAATGGCGCAGGTTAAGCAACTGAAGATGGTCATCAGGGCCCCTTTCCCCTCGGTTTGCAGGTCGTGGTCACATCCCACGAACCTCAAGGTGCGTTGAGGTCAAGTCCCCCGGGTGCGGGCGCGTCATAGACGCTCCCGCACCCGGGCGACCTTGCCGCGCTTCGGCTTGCCGGCCTGCCTAGCCTCCCGATTTGTCCCGGATCTCGGTGATGATGCCGGAAAAGTCGCGGCCGGCCCCGCCCTCATCGGCGAACTTGCGGTAGATCTGTGCGGCCATTGGGCCCAGTTGCGCGGCAACCCCCGCAGTCTCCACGGCGTTCAACGCCAGGCCAAGGTCCTTGGCCATCAGTGCACCGGCAAAACCGGGGACATAGTCGCGATTGGCAGGGGAAGCCGGCACCGGTCCGGGGACCGGGCAGTTGGTGGTCACCGACCAGCATTGTCCCGAGGCCGTGGAGATCACGTCGAACAGCGCCTGGTGGGTCAGGCCCAGCTTCTCGCCGAGCACGAACGCCTCGGCGGCGCCGATCATGGAGATGCCCAGGAGCATGTTGTTGCAGATCTTCGCGGCTTGTCCGGCGCCGTGTCCGCCGCAGTGCACCAGCTTCTTGCCCATGACCTCCAGCAGCGGGGTGATGTGCGCGAGATCGCCCTCCTCGGCGCCGATCATGAACGTCAGGGTCCCGGCTTCGGCTCCGACCACGCCACCGGAAACCGGGGCGTCTGCCGACCGGTGCCCGGCGGCCAGCGCCAGCTGCGCCGCCTCGCGGGCCTGGGCCACGTCGATGGTGGAACAGTCGAGGAACAGGGTATTCGGCGGGGCGCTTTCCAGCAACCCGGGTTCGCCCACGCCCCGGTAGGCATCGAGCAGGATGTCCCCGGAGGGGAACATCGTCAGCACGATGCGTGCGCCGGTGGCGGCCTCGATGGCCGAGGCAGCACATGGCACGCCCGCCCCGACGGCGGCGTCAACGGCCGCGGGGACGACGTCGAAGCCCACCACGTCGAAACCCGCCTTGATGAGGTTCACGGCCATGGGCTCGCCCATGTGCCCGAGCCCCAGGAATGCTATCCGGCCCGCGGAGGCGGGCGATTGTTCAGACATGTTCTTCCTCCAGCGTTATTCGACCGCGTCGCTCAGGGCGCGTGGGTTGAGTTTGAGTTCGCGCTCCCCGAGCGAGGCGAAGCAGGCATCAAGGTCTTCCTGCCGCACTTGGGCCAGGGTGGGGGGATTCCACGCCGGGGCGTAGTCCTTGTCGATGACCTGGGCACGAATGCCCTCGGGGAAGTCCCTGGACTCGAGGCAACGCAACCCGACCCGGTATTCCTGCTCCAGCGTCTCTTCGAGGGATCCCAGGTCCCTGGCGCGGCGCAGCGAGGCCAGGGTGAGCTTGAGCGCGGTCGGCGATTTCTTCGCCAGCGTCGCCACGGCGTACTGGGCCTCAGCGTTTCCGTCGTCTGCCAGTTCCTGGAGCGCGGAGACGATTTCCTCGACATCCTGCCGCGCATAGACGTCATCGAGCCAAGGCCGCCAGGCCTCCAGGTTCGAGGCCGGGACGGGCAGGAGGTATGCCGGCAGCACTTCGTCAACCGGCCTGCGCTCAAGTTCCGCGAAGAGCTCCTCGGCGCGGGCGAAGTCGATGAGGTGGTCCGCCAGTCCAAGGTAGAGCACCTCGGCCGCGCCCAGGTGCTCGCCGGTGAGCGCGGCATGGGTGCCGGTTTCCCCGGGGGCACGGGAAAGCAGGTACGTGCCGCCGACATCCGGGACAAAGCCGATGGTGGTTTCGGGCATCCCGCTGCGGGTTCGGCTGGTGACCAGGCGGTGGCTTCCGTGGGCGGAAATCCCGACTCCCCCGCCCAGGACCAGACCGTCCATGTAGGCGATGTAGGGCTTGGGATAGGCATTGATCAGGGAATTCAGCCGGTATTCGGTCGCCCAGAAGGCTTCGGTTTCCCTGCCGCCTGCCGCGATGTCGCGGTGGATCGCCACGATGTCGCCGCCGGCGCACAGCCCGCGATCGCCTGCCCCTCGCACCAGCACCTGGCTCACCGCCGGGTCGCTGGCCCACTCGCCGAGGGTCTGGAGCATGGTCGCGGCCATGCCAGCAGTCAGGGCATTGACGGCGCGCGGTCGGTTCAGCGTGATCACGCCGAGGGATCCGCGCACTTCGGAAAGGATCTGCGGCTCGTCCACGTCGCTTAGCTACCTTCCGGCATGACGAAGCTCGCGCCCTCGCGGATGCCCGAGGGCCAGCGCGTGGTCACGGTTTTGGTCTTGGTGTAGAAGCGGAAGGCGTCGGCCCCGTGCTGGTTCAGGTCCCCGAAGCCGGAGGCCTTCCACCCGCCGAAGGTGTAGTAGGCGATCGGGACCGGGATGGGAACATTGACCCCGACCATGCCGACCTGGACGCGCGAGGTGAAGTTCCGGGCGGTGTCGCCGTCGCGCGTGTAGATGGAGACGCCGTTGCCGAATTCGTGCTCCGAGGGCAGGCGCAGGGCCTCCTCGTAGTCCTTGGCCCGCACCACGCAGAGCACGGGTCCAAAGATTTCCTCCTTGTAGATGCGCATGTTTTCGGTGACGTTGTCGAAGAGGGTGGGGCCGACCCAGAATCCGTCTTCGTGGCCCGAAACGCTCAATCCGCGGCCGTCGACCAGCAGCGAGGCGCCCTCGTCCACGCCGACCTGGATGTAGTTCTCGATGCGTTCCTTGGCGCTTTGGGCCACAACGGGTCCGAAGTCGGATTCCTTGTCCATGCCGTCGCCGACCTTGAGCCCGGCCACGCGTTCCTTCAGCTTGGACACCAGGGCGTTGGCGGTGGCCTCGCCGACGGGGATGGCAACAGAGATGGCCATGCAGCGTTCGCCTGCCGATCCGTATCCGGCGCCCATGAGGGCATCGGCCACCATTTCCAGGTCCGCATCGGGCATGATGACCATGTGGTTCTTGGCCCCGCCGAAGCACTGGGCGCGTTTGCCGTTGGCTGCTGCGGTGGCGTAGATGCTTTGGGCGATCGGGGTCGATCCCACGAAGCCGATGGCCTTCACCCGCGGGTCCTCAAGCAAGGCGTCGACGGCTTCCTTGTCACCGTTCACGACGTTGAAGACACCGTCCGGGAGCCCGGCCTCGGTGAAGAGCTCGGCGAGCCGCAGCGGGACGGAGGGGTCGCGCTCGGAGGGCTTGAGGATGTAGGAGTTGCCCGCGGCAAGGGCCGGTCCGGCCTTCCACAGCGGGATCATGGCGGGGAAGTTGAACGGGGTGATGCCTGCGACAACGCCCAGTGGCTGGCGCAGGGAGTGCACGTCGATGTCGGTTCCGGCACTGTCGGAGAATTCGCCCTTGAGCAGGTGCGGGGCGGCGGCGCAGAACTCGATGACTTCCAGGCCCCGCTGGATGTCTCCCTTTGAATCGGGGAACGTCTTGCCGTGCTCGCTGGTCAGCAGCGCCGCCAGCTCATCCATGTTCGCGTAGACGAGCTCGACGAACTTGCTAAGGATGCGGGCCCGGCGCTGCGGGTTGGTCTGGCCCCATTCGACTTGTGCGGCCTCGGCGACGGTGATGGCGTCTCGGACTTCGCCGGGCGAAGCCAGTGGGAGCCTGGATTGCACGGCTCCGGTGGAGGGGTTGTACACATCGGAGAAGCGACCGGAGGTTCCTTTGGCGTGGGCGCCGCCCACGTAGTGGGTCAGTTCACGGGTCATGTGATTGATGCTCCTATGCAAGATTCGCCTGAACGCGGCAGCGGCCTGTGATGCGCACCACGCCTGTTACCCAAAAATATACTCGGACTTCCTACTAAATTGCTAGGTCTTGGCCACCCTCGCCGGCACCCCATGGCCGCACACCGCCCGTGCGCCGGGGCACGGGCGGTGTTCATCAGGGCGGCAACCCGCTGTCGCGCAGAACTGACCGCCGTGATGAGAGTTGATAGGTTGGGTATGTGAAGATTGCTACCTGGAACGTGAACTCCCTTCGTGCCCGTGCCGACCGCGTCGAGGACTGGCTGCGCCGCTCCGACGTCGATGTCCTGGCGATCCAGGAAACCAAGTGCAAGGACGAGAATTTCCCTTGGGAGTTGTTTGAAAACAACGACTACGAGGTCGCCCACTTCGGCCTCAGCCAGTGGAACGGCGTGGCCATCGCCTCCCGAGTGGGCCTTGACGACGTCGAGCGGACCTTCGCAGACCAGCCGGCCTTCGGCAAGGGCGGCAAGGACCCGGTGCAGGAAGCGCGCGCGATTGCCGCAACCTGCGGCGGCGTGCGCATCTGGAGCCTGTATGTGCCCAACGGCCGCGCCCTGCAGGACGAGCACATGCCCTACAAGCTCGATTGGCTCGCAAACCTCAACGCCCAGGCCGCCGGCTGGCTGGCCGAAAACCCCGAGGCGCAGGTTGCCCTGATGGGCGACTGGAACATCGCCCCGCGCGACGAGGACGTCTGGGACATCGACTTCTTCATCGCCAATGAACTCACCCACGTCTCGGCCCCGGAACGCGCGGCCTTCGACGCCTTCCTGCAGACCGGTTTCGTCGACGTGGTCCGCCCGCATACCGACACCCCCAAGACCTACACCTACTGGGACTACACCCAGCTGCGGTTCCCCAAGAACGAGGGCATGCGGATTGACTTCACGCTGGCCTCCCCCGCGCTGGCCTCCCGCGTGATTGGTGCCGAGATCGACCGCAACGAACGCAAGGGCAAGGGCGCCTCCGACCACGTCCCGGTGATTGTGGAGCTGGACTAGGCCATGGTGCAGGTCAACGGAACCAACCGACGGGCCCTCCCGCCGACCTCGTACCTGCGCATTTTCGAACCACTTCGGGCCTTTTCGGATGCCGATCAGCGGCTGGCCGTGGCCAGCGGCCGAATCAACCGCGAAACCATGGAGGACGCCAGCGCCTGCGCGGCATTGCAGCGCCTGACCCGCCCGGCTTCCGACCCGTTCCCGCACCGGCACACCGAGACCTTCCGCAAACTGGTCACCACCACCTGGGACGGCACCGTCAACACCCTGTATTGCCCCGACCAGTTGGCCACCCGCACCATCCTGGCCTCGGAACAGCTCGACGGCTCCATGCGCCCCCAGCTCCTGGAGCTGCTGGTTCCCGATGCCGCCCGGGCGGCCAATGCGCTGCGCGTGGACCGGCAACGCTTCACCGACGACCTGGCACACCTGCACACCCGCACTGCGACCTGGGGCATCCCCTTTGGCTGGCTGATCCTGGTGCACGAGGACGACGAGGTGGATGTCATTGAGGACGGGGAGGAACTGCTCGCCAGCCGCATCTACACCCCGCTGCCCCAGGCATTGGACCGGGTCCGCTATGCCGCGGCAACCCTGGCCATCCATGCCCCGGAAATGGACCTTCTGGACGAGCTTGCGGCGCTGAGCGAATGGCTGCAGCTCTTTGACAAGGAGTCGGTGGTCGAGCTCGACTACGGACGCATTGCAGCGCTCGTCTGGCCCGACGATTCGCCTCACGACCTGCGCCTGGGCATCGAGTCGCTGGCCGAATCCGACATGACCGGCGCCGCTGCTTCCTATCGCCGACTCTCGAACCGGTGGCTGGCCGTCCGCCAGCTCGCGCGGGCCAACTAGCCTGCAACCCCATGCGGGGGCACCGTGCGGCCTTGATAGTCTCGGACAGTGTTCCTTGTCCCAGCGTTGCTGCTTATTTTCCTGTACTTCTATCTGCGCCACCGCGACCGCCGGATGCTGCGCAACGGTGTGGTGTTGGTGGCTGCCTGCTACCTGGCATTGATCGAAATTGGCAATCTGCTTTCCCGCTGGGTCCCTGGCATGTCCTACGTGTTCCTGGGGATCTTGGCCCTGGCTCCACTGTCGGTCCTGGCACTGGCAGCGACCCTGATTCGGAACGGGGTGGTGATGTCCAAGTCCGAGGGCCGGCGGCTGGGCAACCTGTTGTTCCTTGTGGCAGGGCTGCTGCTCATCGCCTTGCCTCCCCTGGCCCTGTTGCTGGTGCTCACGCTAAAGCCGATGGCGATCGGGCTGGCGGCCCTGCTCTTCTTCCTTTGCAGCTACTTCGGCGTGGCTTTCGTGGTCTTTCTTGCCTACGCAGTCGCCTACGGGCGCAGGACCTTTACAGGGATCCCGCAGGGAATCGTGGTGCTGGGCTCGCGGCTGGACGACGGTGGAGTCCCGCCACTGCTGCGCAACCGGCTAGACAAGGCACTGCAAATCTACCGGTGCACCACACCTCGCCCGCTGCTGATCCCCTCCGGCGGACAGAGCCCTGACGGGGTCCTGGCCGAGGGCACGGCGATGACCGACTACCTGGTTGGCGCCGGGGTGGCTCGCGAGCATGTCGTGGTGGAGAAAAATGCCGTGAACACGGAGGAAAACCTCACGTTTTCCGCGAATCTCTTCCGGGAATCGGGAGGCTGCGGACCGCTGCTAGTGGTCACCAACAATTACCACGCACTGAGGGCCGCACTGCTGGCACGTCGGCTGGGGGTCGATGCCGAGGTGGTTGGCTCGCCGACCGCCAAGCACTATCTGCCCGGTGCCTTCCTGCGCGAGTATGTGGCGGTACTGGTGGAACACAGATGGTTGCACGCGCTGTTGTGCCTCCCCTTCATGGCATTCACTGCGCTGCTGGTCATGGCCGTCATGAAAAGCCAGGGCTAACCGAGAGCGGCTACAGGACGCGTTCAACCCGGGCGAACCGGGAGCGGGTGCCCACAGCCAGGTAAACCACCACGGGCCCGCTTACACCCATGGACTGCTGGACCAGCTTCGCGGCCCGGGCAACATCCCGGCCCAGCGGGCCCGGAGCCGTGCCCTTGCGGGGCTGGATCTTGATCCGCAGCCCGGCCTCCGGCTCCAGAACCCAGACACTGACGCCGATCGAAATGATGTCGTGGCGCCGCCCCAGGACGTGCCGAAGCGCCTGCTCGACAGCGTTTTGGGATATCTCCACCCGGCCGGGCAGCGGTTCGTCGTCAAAATAGGCCGAAACATAGTCGCCTCCCCTGCCGCTGCCCTGCACCGCAATCCACCACAGCGTTAAGAGGATGAAACAGATCAGCAACGCCGAAATGAGGATCCACATCCAGGATTCCCGCTGTCCCGGCAGGGTGGTGGCCTCCAGCACCTCGTTGGTGCGCGCACCCAGCTGGCCGGCGACCTGTCGCCACCCATCGGCATAGCCGGGTGAAAGGGCAGCCAGCACCATGTGCGCGCCGCACACCAGCAACGCCAGACCCAGGACGGCCAGCAGGATCCGGTTGAGCAGACGTGGCGTGCGGTTCATTGGCCGATCACCCCGCGCTCGGCAACCCTGACAAAGACCTTCGGCAATGGAGTCACCAGGTTGGTTCGCAGCTCGTCCTCCAGTCCGGCAACGACACGTGCGGGGTCGACGGGTATTCCCGAGGTTGGGCTGAGCTGCACCTCGACACGGTCCCGGTGCACCGTGACCAGCGCCTGTCCACGGCCAACGCCGGCTTCCGCGCGGGCGCGTCGGGCCAGCCCCGCGGCCAGCACCTGGTCATCGACAATGAGGACCCCGTCCTCGCAGGCCAGTGCGTGGCGGGCACGTCGCCCGCGGCGCAGCCCGTGCGCCAGCAGCACGAGGCCAAAGACCATGACGCACAGGCCAACGGCCACCTGCCCTGCGATTTCACTTCCACCGGGTAGCGCCGACGCCCGGCTCCACCAGGTATCCGGGGCGGCAAGCAAGGGTTCCTGCCCCAGGGCCTTGAGCGTCGTTTCCAGCAGGACGTATATGCATGTCAGCAAGATCAGCAACGCGACGGTGACGGCCGCCGGCGAACGGCCGCTGGTGAGCTCGCGCTCCCTGATGTCCGTGTGCTCCTGTCCCATCAGTGCCTCCGTTCCGCGGCGGAACCCACGATCCCGGTGACCCGTACGTCCACCCTGCTGACCAAGGAGCCGGTCAGCCCGCTGAATTGTTCGCCAATCTCCGCGCGTCGGTCGCGAACCCTGTCCAGGACGGTGGATCCGGCAGTGCCTGAGGTGCCCGACAGCGGCAAGGGCAGGTGGACTGTCAGCGCGAGGTAGCCCGCGTCATCACGGAGAAACGCCCGCACCAGGCCGGCCTCGACGCCAAAGACGCTGGCAGCCACAGCGCGTGCAGTGGCGGTGAGTGCCTGCGCATTGACCCGGGTGTGACCCGCGCGGGGAACTGACCCCGCATCCTGAACCGGCGAAACGGCACTCTGGCTCATGACGAAGATCGTCGTCCGGTCAGGGCATCAAGGATCGCGCGCATGTCGACGCGCCCGCCCACGGTCCTGGACGCCAGCGCACCGACCGCCATGAACAGCGCCATCAGAAGGAAACCCCCCAGGCCGTGTTCCAGTGCAGCCCAGGCCAGGATGGCCCCCAGAAGTGCGCCAATGAGTGTTGCCTTCATGCCGGTCCTTCCCCTGCAGAGTTGCGTCGCTTTTCAGAGTCGGGTTCGGAGGCGGAAATATGCACGTCTCCGATTTCAATATTGACCTCGATAACCTCGAAGTCCGTGAGGTCCTGGACGGCTCTGAAAACCGCCTCGCGCACCGCCGTCGCGAGATCGTGAAGGCGATAGCCGAATATGGCGGTGAGGACCAGGTCTATGGCAACCTGCCGCGATCCGACTTCCACGCTGACGCCATGTGCTGGTTCCGTGGCGGAACCCACGGCGCCGCGCAGGGCGCCGAACGCCCGCGAGGTTCCCAATCCCAGCGAATGCACTCCCGGAATGCCTCGGGCGGCGGCGGCGGCAACCTTCGCCACGGCAAGATCGGTGATCCTCGTGGTTCCGCTGGCTTCGGTTTCGGGCAAGCTATGCACCGAAAGTTCATGATCCATGGGTCCGGTCCTCTCTGCGCTCGCCTCGTCATGCTCGGCGTACGCCACCAGCCTACAATCGAATGTGATGGACATCGCAAGAATCGGCAGGTGGGCAAGGGTTCCGGGAACTATTCCAATGCCTTTCGCCAAGAATCGGAAGACCTTGGCAGGCCCAGGCCCGACCCAATTTCTTGCCCCTATTTGGCCCACACAAGTCGGGCTTCAACATTCGCGTGGACAAAGCAAAAACCCCCCTTGTTTCCAAGGGGGGTTTTAGATGGTGGCTCCGACCGGCGTCGATCCGGTGACCTTTCGATTTTCAGTCGAACGCTCTACCAACTGAGCTACAGAGCCTGGCATCATCAGGCTAGATGATCACCCGATCTTCCGGCGAACCGAAAAACCTAAGCGACCCTGACGGGACTTGAACCCGCGACCTCCGCCGTGACAGGGCGGCGCGCTAACCAACTGCGCTACAGGGCCTTATTCGCGAAGTCTCCCTCGCTCACAAGACAAGAACTCTACCAGAGCATTTCGCTCGAGCAAAATCCAGATTTCGTGCGTACCCCCAACGGGATTCGAACCCGTGCCGCTGCCGTGAAAGGGCAGTGTCCTAGGCCGCTAGACGATGGGGGCCAGGAACCTCTGCCGTGGATTACTCCGCCGCAGTGGACTCAAATAACTATAGAGGCAAACTTCCCTCCGTGCAAAACCGGAAACGCGTGACAGTCGACACAACCCCGTTTGCGGCTCATCCCGCCCCTTCGAGTCGTCGAACGGCCGCCGGAAATCAGGACGGCAGCTAGGTAGAGTGCAACGCATGGGGTACGAAATGACTGACGACGAGTTTGAACTGGTGGCCGAGCGTGCCCTGGATGAAATCCCCGAGGCCCTCCTTGCCATGATGGAAAACGTCGCCATCTTCATCGAGGATGCCTACAGGCCCCTGCCCAGCGAAGACCCTGCGACTAAATTGCTGGGTCTTTACGAGGGGACATCACTGACGGAGCGCGATTCGGGATGGGGCGCCGGGGCCATGCCCGACCGCATCACCATTTTCAAGAATGCAATTCTCGAAATCTGCTCCACCGAGAAGCAGGTTGTTGAAGAAGTCGGCATCACGATCGTTCACGAGATTGCCCACCACTTTGGCATCGATGACGAACGACTGCATGAACTTGGCTGGGGTTAGGGCGCTACACCTCGCGGGGGCCGGCTAGTACCGCGCACGCTAGGCGCACCGATCAAGGCGGACATCGCTCCGTAGTGGAAAGCCGGGTTCCTTCGCCTGGGGCAACAGGCCCCTGGTCCTGTATGGGCGGATGTTCATCCGGGCCTAATCCATCCCCGAAGCGCTTCCAACGCCTCCATCGCTTCGTGACGATGATGCAACACTCCGGCCTGACCTGCCTCTATTCCTGCGGGTTAACGAGTTCGATTCCAAAATTTCCAAAATGCCGCGCAAATTGACGAATAATTACACTGTTGTAATTGCCGTTATTGAAGTGACTGGTGTTGCCAGTGTGAATAGTTTTCCCATAGGGTGCTATAGGAAGCAGCGATCTGGCCGCACCGTTTCGGCCGTATTTCCCGCGCCTGTTGCGAGACTTGCTAACCGATCGCCGAGGTAAGGAACATCAAGGCATGGCAATCAGGGAAACACTCGGCGTCGCCGCCTGCTCATTTGCATTGGCTGCCACATGCTTCACGGGCGCACTGCCGGCAGCAGCGGCACCAATCGCTCCGAGCGCCCTCACCATCGTGGCGGAGCCCGGCACCTCCAGCATCGCGCTCCCTACCCGAGCGCAGTTGGACGCGGCTAAATCTGACCCGGCGGCGCTCAACTCCCTGGTCGAGCGACTCGAAGCCCAGATCGAATCCGGCCGCCAAGGAATCATCTCTGCCGAGGCAGCCGCATTGCATGCCCAGGACAACCTGCTGGCCGCTGATGAATTGCTCGCCGAACGCACCGAGGCCGCTGCGGAAGCCGCCGCGGAAGCGGACAAGGCCACCGAATACCTGCTCTCGAGCAAGAAGGATGTCGGGGAACTGGCATCCAACCTTTACCGCAATGGCGGCATCAATCCCGGCGTTATGACCTTGCTGGAAGACTCAGAGGACAACGATGTCCTCTACAAGGCTTCCACCATGGACGCACTGAGTGCCAACCGCACCCTGACCGTCAGCAACGCCGAGGACGCCGCAGCTCTTTGGACTGCCTGGCAGGACTATGCCGCCGCAGCGGCCAAGGCCGCCGACGAAGCAACCAGCGCCCAGCAAACCGCCGCGGCAGCGGCCTCATCGACGCTTTCGAGCTTCCAAGACTCCGTTGCTCCCCAGGAAAAAATCCGCGAAGAGCTCATCGGCCAGTTGGCGTACCTGCACGAGGTCGACGCCAGCGAGGAAACCGAGCGCATTGCCGCCAAGGAAGCTGCTGCGGAAGCCAAAAAGCTCCAGGAACTGATCGAGAATGAGCCCCAGTCCGCACCCCCAGAGGTCGAGCTGAGCAAGGCACCCGAGATCAAGCCGCTGGCGGCCCCGCCGAAGGTCCCCACTGAACGCCCGCAGGGCAACTCGCTGGTTCCCAAGCCCTCCGCGCCCAAGCCTCCACAGCTCTCCGTAGCGATTCCCCAGAAGGATGATCCGGAGCCATCCAAGTCCGCTCCGAAGCCTGCTCCCGAACCCCAAAAGCCAACGGAAACCGCCAAGCCGGCTCCCGAGGCCGAGAAGCCGAAGGAAACCGCCAAGCCCAGGCCCAAGCCGGCTCCCGAGGCCGAGAAGCCGAAGGAAACGGTTAAGCCCAAGCCCAAGCCGGCTCCCGAGACCGAGAAGCCGAAGGAAACGGTCAAGCCCAAGCCGACGCCAACACCGAAGCCGACGATCGCTCCGCAGGCCCCGAAGCAGTCAATCAAGCCAAAGCCGGAACCCAAGCCCGAGCCCACCAAGGAGCCCGAGGCGCCCCAGTCGTCACGCAGCTACAACGCGGCCTTCTCCTGGGGCCACATGATCGCCAACGACGAATCCAAGCGATACAGGTACGGCGCCAACGGCCCGGACTTCTACGACTGCTCGTCCTTCACCCAAGCGGCATATGCCAAGTCCGGCATCAACCTGCCGCGAACCTCGTCGCAGCAATATGCGGCCGCGCCGACCAAGGTCCCGCTGAGCCAGCTGCGCGCGGGCGACTTGGTCTTCTCCTCCTCCAATGGAGGCAGCTCGTTCTACCACGTCGCCATTTACCTGGGCGGCGGACAGGTCCTGCATGCACGCAACCCCGCTAGCGGCATCTCAGTCACCTCTCTGGGTTACATCAACAACCTGCACCCCTACGCGGGACGTTACTAAGGATTCACCGCACCTAGATCAAATGGGTGAGGGCCGGGCAACCATTGGTTGCCCGGCCCTCACTCATTTGGTGGTCAAGGAAGCCTAGAGCCCCCCGTTGGCCCTGTCCTCGAACTCCTGGCGGGAGGCCAAGCGCGGGTCATCCCCGTCGGGGACCACCATGACCGGACCCTTGGAGTGGTGCAGCACGCCCTGGCTGGTGGAGCCCAGCAGCATCCCGGCAAAACCGCCGCGACCGCGGGAGCCGGTCACCAGCAGCAGTGCGGTCTCGGATTCGCGGATCAGGATCTCCACCGGAGCGCCGTCGATGACATCGGTTTCAATCTCAAGGCCCGGGAACAGGCTCTGTAGCCAAGCCTTTCCGATGCCCATCTGGTGGCGCACGTCGGCGGTGACCGCTTCCTGGTCAACTGTTGCCGGCATCCAGGCCAGCGCTCCGCTGATCGGTGCCAGGGCACACACCACGCGCAGCGTCAGGCCGCGGGTGGCTGCCAGCTCGGCGGCCACCAGTACGGCCAGGCGCGCCCGGTCGGATCCGTCGACACCGACGACAACCCGGTCCTGGACCTGGGTGTCGTGCTCGTCGCGCTTGGATACGCACAGTGGCACCACGACAGTGGGGCACTTGGAGTGCGCCGGCAGCGCACTGGATACCGAGCCGAGCAGCCTTCCCACGAAGCCGCCGCGGCCACGGGTGCCGACCACGACGAGCTCGGCCTGACGGCTTAGGTCCAGCAGCACCCCCGCCGGGTCGCCTGACTCGATGTAGGTGCGCACAGTGATGTTTTCGTCGGTGATGGTGGCCCGCGCCTGGCGGACGACTTCCTCCGCGCCGTTGCGGATCAACTGGTCATCCAGCGTGGCGTAGCCGGCGTCCATGGAGGAGGCGGCGAAGACCGGGATCGTATAGGCGGTCACGATATTCAGGACGCTTCCGCGCCTCTTGGCTTCCTGCGCCGCCCATTTCAGGGCACAGAGGCCCTGGTCTGAACCGTCGACACCAACAACGATTCCTTCGATGACCTCGGCGTCACCCTGGGCCTTGTTGTTTTCGCTCATCGTCTTCACTCCTACGTGTCACGGTCTGAGTCCTCGCGGGCTTCCCCGTACGAGGTCCCGTACTCCCATTGTCTACCACAGTGTGACGTGGGTCTATCTGCCGTTGAGCGTGGCGCATTTCTCCCCTGATTTTTCGCCTAGGGGCGTAAAGCCGAACTATAATTCCCACATGTCCCCTCAGGAAAAGACCCTCCCCCCAAGGACCGACGTGTCACGTCTGGACCGGTATTTCAAGATCACCGAACGCGGCTCGAACTACTCGC
This sequence comes from Paeniglutamicibacter sulfureus, assembly GCF_030512175.1. GTDB lineage: Bacteria > Actinomycetota > Actinomycetes > Actinomycetales > Micrococcaceae > Paeniglutamicibacter > Paeniglutamicibacter sulfureus. The sequence continues at coordinate 1,366,454 of NZ_JAULBL010000001.1, forward strand.
GGGAGATCCGTGGCGGCTTCGCCACCTTCTTCGCGATGAGCTACATCGTGGTGCTGAACCCCCTCATTCTTTCCGGCGCCGACTCCAACGGAGACTCGCTGGGCTCGGCCCGCGTCGCCGCGGTCACCGCCCTGGTCGCCGGCATCATGACCATCCTCATGGGCGCGTGGGCCAAGCACCCCTTCGCCATGGCCGCGGGCCTGGGCGTCAACGCCTTCATCGCCGTGACGGTTGCCGCCAACCCGGGACTCACCTGGCCCGACGTCATGGGACTTGTGATCATTTCCGGTGTGACCATGCTGGTGCTGGTGCTGACCGGATTCCGGACCGCGGTGTTCAACGCCGTGCCAACCAGCCTCAAGTCGGCCATCGTGGTCGGCATCGGCATGTTCATCGCCCTCATCGGCTTGGTCAATGCCGGTTTTGTGCGCCGCGTCCCGGATGCCGCCGGCACCACGGTCCCGGTGGGCCTTGGGTTTGACGGCTCGCTGACCGGTTGGCCGATCCTGGTCTTCATCGTCGGCCTGCTGCTCACCATCGCCCTGGTGGTGCGCCAGACCAAGGGTGCAATCCTCATTGGCATCGTGGTCTCCGCGATCCTGGCCAACATCCTCGAGGCCGTGTTCGACATCGGGCCCTCCTTCGATGCCGCCACCGGGACGGCCAACCCGCAGGGCTGGTCGCTGGTGGCCCCCTCGATGCCCACCTGGGCGCTTCCTGACCTGTCCCTGGTGGGCCAGGCCAACGTCTTCGGTGCGTTCAGCACCCTGGGCGCCACCTCCGCGCTGCTGCTGGCCTTCGTGATCCTGCTGTCGATCTTCTTCGACGCCATGGGCACGATGGTGGGCCTGGCCAACGAGGCCGGGACGGTGGACAAGGACGGGAACATCCCGGACGTGGACAAGGTGCTGCTGGTTGACGCCATGGGCGCAGTGGTCGGCGGCGGGGCCTCGGGCTCCTCCAGCCAGATCTACGTCGAATCCGGCGCGGGCATCGGCGAGGGTGCCCGCACGGGCCTGGCCTCCATCGTCACCGGCGTGCTGTTCCTGGCCGCCATGTTCCTGACCCCGTTGATCCACCTGGTGCCTTTCGAGGCAGTCGCCCCGGCCCTGGTGGTCGTCGGATTCATGATGATCTCGCACGTTTCCAAGATCGACTGGAACGACTGGGGCGTTGCCATCCCGGCGTTCCTGACGTTCGTGTTGATGCCCTTCACCTACTCGATCGCCAACGGCATCGGTGCGGGCTTCGTGGCCTTCGTCTTCATCCGCTCGATCCAGGGCAGGGCCCGCGAGGTGCACCCGCTGATGTGGGTCGTCGCGGGGGCCTTCGTGCTGTTCTTCGGTATCGGCGTCATCGAGCAGGCCATCGGCATCTAGGCACGCGCGAAAACCAATGAAGCGGGCAGGGGACGAAAGTCCCCTGCCCGCTTTGCTGCCCCCCCCCCGTTGGCGGGAAATGGCTACTTGACGCCGAGTTTCCACAGCGAGGTGACCTCGCCCGAGCGTTCCACGTGAAACGGGTCTGAGGTATCGGCCGCGCGCCCATGGGACGGGACGGTGTCCTCGCGTCCCAGCACCGCCAGGCCGGCACCCTCGATCCAGTGCAGCAGCTCCGCGCGCGTGCGCAGCCCCAGCCGCTCGGCCAAATCCGAGATGACCAGCCACCCCTGCCCATCCTTCGCCAAATGGTCGGGCAACCCCGCAAGGAAGGCCCGCAGCATCGCCGACTTGGGGTCGTAGACCGCGTAGTCAAGCAGTGTCTGCGGGGTTCCCGGCAGCCATGGCGGATTGCACACCACCACATCGGCCCTTCCATCGGGGAACATGTCCTGCTTCACTGCGCGTGCCCGCTCCCCCAGCCCGAGCGAGGCGAAGGTCGCCTGCGCGCAGGCGACGGCGCGCTCCTGCGAGTCGGTGCCGATGACCTCGGTGACGCCGCGCTTGGCCAGGATGGCCGCAAGCACGCCGGTGCCCGTGCCGATGTCGAACGCCCGGCCGAGGCCGGGGAGCTCTGCCCGTGCCACCAGGTCCAGGTATTCTCCGCGCACCGGGGCGAATGTACCGTAGTGCGGGTGGATCTTCGCATCCAGCGCGGCGACGTGCAGCCCGGTGGTGCGCCATTGCTGGGCGCCGATCGCGCCGAGCAGTTCCTGCAGGGAAACCACCACGGGTTCGGCCACCTGCCCAAAGGCATTGGTCCAGGCCTCGGTGACATCCGGGGCGCGGCGCAGTGCAACGACCGGGCCGGGGCCCACCGGAACCAGCAGCATCGACAGGATCCGCGCCCGGTGCGTGCGTGCCTGGCGGTACTTGTAAAAGCGCTCAGCGGTCGTGGGTGCCGCGGCGGTGCGCTTGGCCTTGCCTCCGGCGGGAATGCGGCGGGCGATGGCGCTGAGCAGCTGGCGGGCGTTGTGGTAGTCCCCGGTGAAGAGCATGCCGGTGCCGTTGGTCGCCATCCGGTAGGCATCGTCGGCTCCCAGTGAGTCGTCGACCTCAACGATGGCCTTGGGCGGCGGAACGTCATTGGCCGAGGACCACAGCGCCGCCTTTTCCAGGCCGTCGTGTGTCCAGGAGACTGTTGCGGGGGTGTTCATGGCGGTGCTGGCGCTCCTGCTCAACGTGGGTGGGGGGTGGATACCGCGGTAGGCAAAAGGCCCTGTGAACCCCAAGCCTATAGCGGCCGGCGGGCACCCGTTGCCGCACCAAGCGGGCTGCGGCCGCGCTACACCGCGGTGGCGTGGCGCGCGAAGGCGCGCACCGTGGCATCGTCCCAGTGCTGGGCAGGGACTCCGCCGCCAAGCAGTTCCCGGATGAACTCCGGACCCGCGGGGATCGGCGCGTTGGAACCGGCGATGATGACATTGCCGTGTCGCCTGCCCTTGAGCATGGTCGGGTCGGCCACGATGGCCACGTGCTTGAAGACCGCGCCGATGGTGGCGGCCTCGCGCCGGGCATTCTCCAGTGCCGGGGTGTCCCCGCAATTGACGATGTACAGGCCAGCCTCATCCAGGACCCTGGCGGCGTGGGCGGTGAAGGCCAGGGTGGTCAGGTCCCGGGGGGTCTGGTCCCCGGCGAAAACGTCGCGGATCACCAGGTCGCGCGTGGCGTCGGTGAGCGTTGCCAGCACGGCTCCGGCCTCCCCGACGCGGATGCGCAACAGCGGCGCGCGCGGCAGGTCGAACCAGGCGCGCACCAAGGCGGCGAGCTTGCCGTCCAGCTCCACCACGACTTGGCGCGCGTTGGGGTAGGTCACCGACGCCCAGCGCGCCATGGAGCAGGCGCCGCCGCCCAGGTGCAGGGCGCGGAGCTTGTGCCCGTTGGCCTCGATCTGCCCGGGGTTGAAGCGGGAGCGGATGAGTGCGGCGATCCAGCGCATGTACTCGAAGTCGAGATGTCCGGGCACGGCAAGATCCACGTGCGAAGACGGCACGTCGTTGATCCGCAGCAGCCAGCCGGTGGGCGAATAATGGTCGCGTTCAAGTTCCGCGGTGCCGGTGTCGATGGGGTAGATCCCCTCGACGGGGCCGTCCTGCGGTGCAGCAGGCGTGTTGGCCGTTGCGGTGGCGAGGTTGCCGCCGCGCTTGTTCCTGCCCTTAGCCACGGTGTGCGCCACGGCGGACCATGCGGATTTCGTTCAGTCCGCTCCAGTCGTCGGCCAGCGGTTCCATCCGGCCGTCGGCATCGAATCCGTGCTTGGCATAGAAGGCCTGGGCGCGCGAGTTGTGCTCGAGGACCCAGAGCACGGCTGCGCGTTCCCCCAGCACGGTGTCAAGCAGCCGCCGGCCCAGCCCGGTGCCGTGTTCGGCGGCCAGGACGTAGAGGAGCTGCAGCTCGATGTCGATCCCGGTGTCGGCATCGTCCTCGGCAGCCGGCCCGCCTCCGGCAATTCCGACGATGTCCCCGGCGGGGTTCGTGGCGATCCACAGCTCGGCGCCCTGGGCCAGTCCACGGATCCACCAGTCGCCCTGCTGCTCGAGGGAAGCGCGGGCGTTGGCAAAGAAGGATTCCGGACGTTGGCTGCCGTAGGTCTCTTCCCACGCCTGCAGCTTCATCTCAAGGGCAGCGGGGATGTCTTCGGGTACGGCAAGTCGAATGGCGTAGGGCTCTGTAGTCACAGGGGCAAGCCTATGTGCTTCGGGGGCCGGGGGACGAAAGCCGTGATGCACATCAACGGGCGCCACCGGGGATGACGGCGCACCGGGACCTGCTAGCGGATGATCCCCACGGCAAAGCCGTCCCAGCCCTTGACGCCCACGGTCTGCAGGGCCGTGGCATCCACGCGCGGATTGGAACCCAGCACGTCGATCCCCCTCCGCACGCCGTTGACCAGGCGCCCGGCATCGGTGAGGGGGTCCCCTTCTTCCAGCACGGCGCCTTCGCGCACCACGTTGTCCACCACGATGACGCTGCCGGGACGGCCCAACATGATCGCCAGGTCGATGTAGTGCGCGTTGTTTTCCTTGTCGGCATCGATGAAGAACAGGTCAAACGGCTCCCCGTCCTCGGCCAGCAGGGAGTCGAGGGTGTCGAGGGCTGCGCCGATGCGGATCTCCACCCTGTCCTCTACCCCGCTGGCTGCCAGGTTGTCAGCGGCCACCCGGGCATGCAGCGGCTCGTATTCGCAGGTGGTCACGTGCCCCTCGGGGCCGACGCCGCGCGCCAGCCAGGTGGTGGAGTAGCCGCCTAGCGTGCCGATTTCCAGCACGCGCTTGGCACCGGCGATCTGGGTCAGCAACATCAGGAACTTCCCCTGCACCTCACTGACTTCAATGTGGGGCAGCCCGGCCTCGTGGGCACGCCGACGTGCCGCCGCCATTTCCGGCTCCGGTGCCAGCAACTTTTCCACCAGGAACTTGTCGACGTCGACCGGGTTGGCGGAGGTCGCGGAGGTGTCCATGCTTGCTACTCCTGCTCGTTTATGGCCTTTTCCAGACGCTCGATCTTTCCGGTGATCTCCCCGCTGTAACCGGGGCGGATATCGGCCTTGAGCACCAGGGATACGCGCGAGCCATAGGCTGCCACGGCTTCCGTGGCGCGCTTGACCACATCCATGACCTCGTCCCATTCGCCTTCCAGCTCGGTGAACATCGATGAAGTGGAGTTGGGCAGGCCCGATTCCCGGACCACCTTGACGGCGGCTGCCACCGCATCGTGGACCGACCCGTCGGTGTTGTCGGTACTGGGGGCTACGGAAAAGGCAACAATCATGGTTCCACTTTGCCACCGAGGCCCCGACATGTCACTTGCCTGCACCGCAAAAAGACTTTCAGGGCAATCGGTAGGCATTTTCCTTGCCAAGGGCCAACGGCTCTGCAAGGCTCGATCCACGTGACAAAGCTTGGGGGACCGGATCTTGGGAAAACTCGTACGGATCGGTGCGGCATTGTGCATGCTGGGCGTCGTGTGCGGATGTTCGGCGCTACCCGCACCACGGTCGGTGGCCGCGGGTGCTCCCGAACTGGATGACCTGTTGGCGGTGGTTCCGGGCGAGGCCCGGGTGCTCATGGGCATGGGTTCGACCGACCATGCGGAGGTCATGGCCACCGCGGAGCTTGGTGACTACCGTGCAACCCGGCTGACCGTGGTGGCAGTTTGCCAGGGCGAGGGCGAATTGCAGCTCTCCCTGGACCATGGCGGCGCAGTGGCGCTCCCCTGTGACAAAAAAATTGCCACTGTCGACATCCCCGTCACCTCCGGAGCACGTCCCAGCAAGGTGTCAATCGTGCTCGATCCGGGCAACACCTACTCGACGCTCGTCTATGCCGCGGACCCGCCACAGTAGGGCGTGGACCCGGGGATTCGCTCAGCCCCAACCCAGGTAGCGCGCCAAGGCCGCCGCGCCCGCGCCGGCAATGACCACGACGAGGAACGGCGCCCGCAACAGCAACGCAACGCCGGCGGCGGCCAAGGCGGCAAGCCTTGCATCGAATTCCACGCTGGTCCCGCTGGCGACGGTGTTGACGATGGTCAACGAGGCCAGCAGCCCAATGGTCAGGGTGCCCGCGGCGCGGGTCACCTTCTCGTTTTCGAGGATTTTCTCCGGAACCAGGTACCCCAGGAGCTTGATCGCGTAGGCCGCGGCGCAGCCGGCAAGGACCCACCACCACAATTCATTCATCGCTTGCCCTTCGTGCTGTTGTGCGGCTCGACATCTGGTTCGAGTCCTTCGGTGGCCGGTCCGCGGCCAAAGTAGCCCCAGACCCCGGCGACGACGGCGGCCACCAGGATCGGCACGCCCGGCGGCACCAGCGGGATCGCCAGGACTGTGGCCAGCGAACAGACCGCTGCGATGGCCACGGGCTCCGCTGATTTCAGGCGAGGCCACAGCAGGCCCAGGAATGCGGCAACGGCGGCACCGTCAAGACCCCAGGCCTTCGGGTCGCCCAAGGCGTCGCCCAGCAGTGCGCCCACCACCGTGAAAATATTCCACAAGACGTATACGCCAATTCCTGCCACCCAGAACCCGCGCCGCTGCTCGCCGGGTTCCGTCTGGCCGGCGGCGGTGGCGGTGGATTCGTCGATGGTCACTTGCGCCGCAGCCAGCTTTTTCAGTCCACGCGGCCTGAGCATGGCCTTGACCTGCATGCCGTAGACGGCATTTCTCACGCCCAATAGCGTGGCCGCACCGAAGGCAGGCCCGGGGCCGCCGCCACCGGCAATCACGCCGATGAAGGCAAATTGCGAGCCACCGGTAAACATGAGCAGGCTCAGGGCCACGGTCTGCCAGAGATTCAAGCCGGCGGCAATGGCCAAGGCACCAAAGGAAATCCCGTAGAGACCCGTCGCCACGGAGATCGAGAGAGCCGTCTTGGTGGCAGGAGTCAGTTGCAGTGTCACGGTATCAAGCCTAGTCGCGAGCGCAGCTCCGCACGATCCGTGCCCCGCAGTTGCGCCCTCCGGTCCCGGCTCAGCCATGGGTCGCCTCGTAGCGAACCTTGAGCGTTCCTCGCTTGATCTTGGCCTCCAGTATCCGGGTGCCCCGCAACGCGGCCAGATCGCGGACGTGCGTGCCGCCGCACGGTTCCGCGTTGACCCCGGAGATCACCACAGTGCGAATGCCGGTCTCGTCGATGCTACTTGTGACAGGAGCCCCGGTGGCGACCAGCGCGTCCACACTTTCCTGGATCTCGGCGATGACCGGCTCGCGAGAGGACGCGGTGGAGAGATCCTCGGGAACGGAATCGGGATGGAAATCCAGCCGAGCCTGACCCGGGAAATGGCTGTGGCCGCTGTGCCGCCAGCCCCGCTCCTCGCCCAGGAATCCCACCAGGTGCCCGGCAGTATGCAATGCGGCGTGCAGAAGCCGCGTTTCCGGATCAACCGCTGTGCGCACGACCGCTCCCACGTCGTATTGCCCGGCACCGGTGAGGACCACCATCCCGTCCGCGATGCGCGTCACCGCGACCGCGCGGCCCTCCACCGTTCCGGAGTCTTCCATCTGCCCGCCTCCACGCGGGTGAAAGATATTCGGACTGACAGCAATCCAGGGCTCGCCCTCATCATCACGCCCGGCGGCAATGACGGCGGCTGATGCCTCAAACAGGTAGGTATCGGAAAAATACGCATTCACTTGTTGTTCCACGCCGCGAGTCTACGCCTGTGCGTCCCCGTGCTCGGCTCCACCGCGCCCTTGTCCTAGGCCAGGCCGAGGTGCGCCTTGATGAGGGCCGGAACGTTGCTGGTCAGCTGGGCGACGCCCCGGTCAACGAGATATCTGGCGTCCTCGGGATCATCCACCGTCCACACCCGGAATGTTGCGCCGCGGGCCAGCCATTGACTGGTTACCGTGGGATGCTTGCGCATGTAGGCGACGCCGGGTCCCGCCAATTGCGGAACCCCGGCATTCAGCAACTCCACCCCCTCGGTCATGGCCTTGGCCAACACGGCCGCCACCCCTGCACGGTCACTTTCCCCTGCCTTGACCAGCTCGTCGATCCAGTCCTCGTCGACCTCGGTGACCAGTTGACAGACATGCGCCGGTGGGATCCGCTCCATCAGGTAGCGCACCGATCCGGGGTCGAAGCTCATGAACGAAATGTAGATGTCGTCCACCATGGATTGTTCAGGTTGCCACCCCATGTCCGACAGCTCGGCGATCATCGCTTCTTCCAATTGCCGCCCGTAGGGACTCGGATGCTTGATCTCCACGGCGAGGCCCACGGGGCGATCGGCAGCCTGCAGCAGCTCCACCAATTCGCGCAGGGTCACCAACTGCTCATGGATCTTCCCATGGGATGCGGGAATCCGCGGGTTCTTCCATGAGGAGAAATCAAGTGACTTCAACTCGGCGAGGGTCTTGTCCCCGACCCTTCCGTTGGAGTCCGAGGTCCTGTCCACTGTCGGGTCGTGATGGCAGACCACAAAACCATCGGAACTCAGGTGGATGTCGCATTCGATGCCGTCCGCCCCGTCCGCCAGAGCCTGCACGTATGCGGCACGCGTGTTTTCGGCATAGGCCTTCGATGAACCTCGGTGGGCGTAGACAAGGGTTCGCATGCCTTTTACGCTACCGCCGTCCCCGAAGCCCGCGCCGCTTGCCGCGCCCGTTGCAGGGTGAACTATCGTGGAAACCTGTTCCATCCACATGTCCAGGCCAAGGGAGCCGCAGTCAATGTCGTCAACCGGATTCAGCCTCGCCCCCGTGAACGACGCCGCCAAGGCGGTCGCGCTGCGCAAGATGAAACGACTCGCCACGGGGTTGCTGGTCATCATGGCGGTGATTTTTGCCGTGGCCTTCGCCCTGCAGCACCGCTATCCGTGGCTCGAGTATGTACGGGCAGCCGCCGAGGGGGGAATGGTCGGCGCGCTGGCCGACTGGTTTGCCGTCACGGCACTGTTCAAGCACCCCATGGGGCTGAAGATCCCGCACACGGCGATCATCCCGCGCAAGAAAGACCAGATCGGCGAGAGCCTGGGGCAGTTCGTGCAGGAGAACTTCCTTTCCCGGGATGTCGTCGGCACAAAGTTGGAGCAATTCGATGTTTCGCGCACTGTCGGCGGCTGGCTGGCCAAGGAGGACTCGGCCACCCGGGTGGCCCAAGAGGCCTCCACGGTGATCGGGGCGATGCTCGAGGTCCTGGACGACCGTGATGTCCTGGCGCTGCTGGAATCCCTGGCCAAGAAGCACATGCTTGCCCCCGAATGGTCATCGACCTTGGGCCGGATCATGGAGCGGGTGGTTGCCGACGGCCACCACAAGCCGGCAGTGGACCTTTTGGCCGAACGGGCAGGGCAGTGGGTGGCGGACAACCGCGAGATGGTCGTTTCCCTGGTCGCCGAGCGCTCGCCCTCATGGGTCCCGGCGATGGTTGACACGCTGCTGGGTGAAAAGCTTCACCGCGAATTGCAGAAGTACGTACAGTCGGTGCGGAGCGACCCGCACCATTCCATGCGCTCGAGCATCGATCGGTGGCTGGAGAGGTTTGCCGCGGACATGCAGTCCGATGCGGAAATGATTGCCAAGGTCGAGGCGATGAAGCACTCGCTCCTTGGCGATGCGCAATTGCGCGAATTGGCCGCCACCAGCTGGTCATCCATCAAGGCCGCACTCGTCGATGCGATGGAAAACCCCGGTTCCGAGCTGCGCAGGTCCATGATTGCGGCAATCCGCGACTTCGGCGCGAGGCTGCGCGACGATGCCCGGCTGGCAGCCAAGGTCAACGGGTGGGTGGCGAACGCCGTGGTCTATGTCGTGGAAAACTACAGCGGGCAGATCACGTCTTTGATCACCGACACCGTCGCCCGCTGGGACGGCAGGGAAACCAGCGAAAAAATCGAGCTTCAGGTCGGACGGGACCTGCAATTCATCCGCATCAATGGCACCGTGGTTGGCTCCCTGGCCGGCCTGGCCATTTTCACCTTGGCCAACGCCCTGCTGCGTTAGCGTTCCTCGCCGGCCTCAAGAATGGTTCCGCGTCGCCGACGTTCGGCTTCGATGCCGGCTTCGACCTCGGCGTGCGCCTCGAGACGCTCCCCCTCGCTGACCAACTGGCCGGGGATGGTCGTGGGCAGGGTGCCAAAGGCAAGGGAGGCCGCTTCGATGACCTTCCTGCCCAGGAACCGGTTGCCGAATCCGCCCACCGCCGCACCGATGCCAAAGGGAACCGCCCGCCCCAGCATCGAAGCCCCCTGGGTGGCAAGCATCTTCTTCAGGAACGTTCGTTGCATGGTTTTCTGCATGGTCACCCACAAGCTGGAGGGCTTGTTGGCCCCGAACATTGCTGCCCATCCCTGGACGGGTCCGGCGCCGCGTCCCGCAACCTGGTGCGTCAGGGCGGAAATCATCGAACTTCCCTCGTCCCCCATGAGTATCGCCATGACCAGCAGCCGGGCCTTGTCCGGGTCCTCGGTGGTGATGCCGTGCAGTTCGGCGAGCGACTGCGCATAGAGCGCGCTCGCCTCAAGGAAACCGATGGTCGCAGCCGCGGAGAAGCCCAGGGCGGCGACGGTTCCGACACCGGGGATGGCTGCCGTCGCACCAACTGCCGCACCGGATCCGGTGATGGCCAGCAGGTAGTCGCGTTCGACGAGCTTGGCCAGCTCCGCCGCGGTGTGGGCAGGGTATTTGCGGCGCAGGCGGCGCAAATAGGCCAGGACCAACGGGCGCTGCACACTGACGGCCTTAATGACGGCGCTCTGCACCCCGGGCTTGGGCTTGCCGTCCGGGCCGATGACACTGGAGGTAATGGGGTTCTTTTTCATCCTGTCTCCCACTCTATGGGTACAGGGCTGTCGACGTAAGCAAATCGCCGCTGGGCGTATGCCGTAAGAAGGAGAGGCTGAGGCTTCTTGCGGAAAAGGGGAAGTTTCGGAAACCGCAATTGCACGCCATTTCCATGGCTTGGCGGCGGATAGCGATCTGGCTCGACGCAGTTCAAGATCCGGAAGACCAAGGCAGGACGGTCGCATCAGGGGGCCACTGCGTCCAGTCATGGCGTGTCGCTGCGCCGGCAGTAAATGTTCCGTCGCGCCCCGGGGCGCAGGTGCCCGCCTTGATTCGGCTAGCGCCCGGCGAGCGCCGGCGCGGCTGACCCGGCGGTTTCAGCGGCCTTGAGGGCAGCCCGCAAGGCAACAAACAGGACGATGACCGCAGCGGTCAACGAGATGTGCCCCAGGCCGGCAATTCCGGCGAAGGCCGCCGAGCTCGCGTCCTTGCCCAACACCACCAGCGTCCCCTTGACGAGCATCATGCCGCCGGTCACCGCAACGCCGGTCGTCCACATCCAGTAGAACCAGGTGAAGGCCCGCGGAGCGGCGGCGGAAATGGCAAAGAGCCGCTCCAACGCCAACACGATGAGCAGGAACACGAAGCCAAGCACCAGCAGGTGGGTGTGCACCAGCGGCAACTGGGATGCCGAACGGTCAGCGACGTCGCTGGCCTTCGTCAGCTCACGGTAATAGAGGCCCGAGAGCACTCCGGTGATTCCAAAGACAAAGGCGGTGTACATCAGGCGCATCATGGCGTTGCGGTTCCTTTCGCTGGTGCCCGGGCAAACGGCGGTTGTGCCGGCAGGGCCCTCGGGCACGAGGCCTTGCCGCATCTCACCATCCACTGTGCCCGGATGCGCCCCCGGCCGGATCAACCATCCGGTTGATTGTGCGTGCAGCGGGAGGGAATCACGCCGTTGGCTTGGCCGCGAGGTAGTGCCGGTAGAAGTTGCGCACGTCGCGGCGTTCGTCGGCACCGAAGCCATGCCCCATCTCCGGGTAGGTGCGTGACGTCAGGGCCGTGTGTTCGGCGAGCCATTGTCCCGCATAGGCAACGGCATCGGGGTTGATCACCAGGTCGAAGGGGTCCCTGCCCCAGAAAAACGGAACCGCTTCCCCGGGCTCCGGAACGATGTCGGTAAGCGAAAGCAGCTCGTTGGAGAGTACAAAGCCACTGAGTCCCGTGATCGTGGCATAATTTCCCGGCCGCAGCCGGTGCAGCGTCGTGGCCATGGCCATTCCCTGCGAATGCCCCAGCAGGCTGATCGAGCGATAGCCGCGGGCATACCTGTCCTGCCAATCGAACACCTGCTGTGCGGCGGAGACCACCTTGGCAAAGTCATTGGCGAGGAAGTAATCCAGCAGGAACCAGCCTCGGTCCCCTCCGACCTCCATCGGCCCGCGCAACGCCACCCCGGTGGCATCCGGCGGAAGCTCGTCGAACCAGCCCGTCATCCGTTCCGGGTTTGAGCCGTAGCCATGCAGCATCATGACCAGGTCGGTGCCCGCCCGCCGGCCCGCCGGCCGGGAATAGATTCCCTCATCCATTCATCCACCGTAGCCCGTGCCGCCGGCCGATTCGCGCGCAAGGCGGCTTCAGCCGCATACTGGGGCGCATGAGAATCGATTCGTTGGACGTGTCGCTGATCGAGCTGTTCACCGACTTTCCCGGCATCGGGGTCATGGAGTGTTCCAAGCGCCTGGGAGTTGCCCGCGGCACGGTGCAGAACCGGCTGAACCGGCTGCATGAATCCGGGGTGATCACGCGCATCGCCCCGCAAATCGATGCAGCCGCAATGGGCTATCCGGTCGCCGCCTTCTGTTCGCTGCAGATCCAGCAGAACCTAGGCCACGACGGAATGGCCGAAAAGCTCGCACAGATCCCGGAGATCCTCGAGCTGCACACCGTCTCGGGATCCAGCGACTTTTTGGTGAAGATCGTGGCCCGCTCCACCGCCGACCTGCAGCGGGTCATCGATGCGATCTCCGCCACCGAGGGCATGGGCCGCTCTGCCTCCTCCATCGTGCTGGCAACGCACTTCGAGAACCGGGTCATCCCGTTGGCGCGGGATGCAGCGCTGCACAATCCCGAGTCCCCCGCAGAGCCGGGCAACCGCTTGCGAAGCAGCTCGCTGCGCAATGGCGGTACCCTGAATGCGGCTAGAAAAAACATTGGGCACAATGTCCAGTGATCCACCACGCGCACTGATCTTTCTGTACAACTTGTGCGGTCTTTTGCCGGGCGTTTGACCGGCCGAAGCTCATTTTCGTAGCTTTTGTGAGGCGCGTCACCGGCGACGTGCGAGCAGCTTGTTTTTCGAAAGGCACCCACCGATGACCCTCGCCCAGCGCACTTCCCTTAACTCGATCCCGGCCTACAGGCAGGGTGCCACACCGGGTGCGGCCCAGAAGGCCTTCAAGCTCTCCTCCAACGAAAACCCGTATCCGCCGCTGGACTCCGTCATCGCGGGCCTTTCCTCCGAGCTGGGCACCATCAACCAATACCCCAATGCCGCTGCCCCCGAACTTGTCGGTGCGCTGGCCGCCCGCCTCGGCGTGGAACCGGAGACCATTGCCCTGGGAGCCGGGTCGGTGGAGGTCGCCGGCCAGCTGATCCACGCGACCGCCAATCCCGGCGACGAGGTCGTCTTTGCCTGGCGCTCCTTCGAGGCCTACCCCATCCTCGCCCATGTCGCCGGGGCCACCCCGGTGATGGTTCCGCTGGATGCCGACGGGGCCCACGACCTGGCCGCCATGGCGGAGGCCATCAACGAGCGCACCGCGCTGGTCTTCATCTGCAACCCCAACAACCCGACCGGCACCGTGGTTGACGCCGCAGCCGTGGACGCCTTCATGGCCAAGGTCCCGGCACACGTGCTGGTGGTCATCGACGAGGCCTACGTCCACTTCAACACCGCGCGCGATTCGGCCATCGGGCTGGACTTCTTCCGCCGCTACCCCAACGTCGCGGTGCTGCACACCTTCTCCAAGGCCTACGGGTTGGCCGGGCTGCGCATCGGCTACGCCGTGGCGCCTCCCGCGGTCGCTGCAAACCTGCGCAAGACCGCCGTCCCGTTCGGGGTCACCGCGCTGGCCCAGCGCGCCGCGGTGCTGTCCCTGGAACATGAAGACGAACTCCAGGTACGCATTGACGATCTGGTGACCGCCCGCGAATCCCTGCTGGCCACGCTGCGCGAAGCCGGAGTCACCGTCACCGAATCCCAGGCCAACTTCATCTGGCTGTCCACCGGCGATGACACCGAGGCCGTCGATGCGGGACTACGGGCCGCCGGCATCTGGGCACGCGCCTTTGCCGGGGAGGGCATCCGGATCTCCATCGGGTCCCCAGAAGCCAACGCGGCCATCGCCACCGCCGTCATCTCCGCACTGCAGGAAGCCCCCGCCCATGTCTAACACCCAGACCGCCCCGAAGTCCGCGAGCCTGAGCACCCGGCAGATCACCATGATGGGCCTGGGCGGCGCCATTGGCGCCGGCCTGTTCATCGGTTCCGGGCAGGCCGTTGCCGTGGCCGGGCCGGGCATCGTCCTGGCCTTCGCCCTGGCCGGCTTCCTGGTCATCCTGATCATGAACATGCTCGGCGAAATGGCCGCGGCGAACCCCTCGTCCGGATCCTTCTCCGTATATGCCACCAAGGCCATGGGCCCCAACGCCGGGGCCATCATCGGATGGCTTTACTGGATCCAGGGCGTCATCGTCATCGCCGCCGAGGCCACCGGTGCCGCGGCCATTGTCGGCGGATGGCTCCCCGGGGTATCGCAGGGCACCTGGTCCCTGGTTTTCGTGGCCCTGCTGACCGCCGTCAACCTGGCCAACGTGGCACGCTTCGGCCAATTCGAGTACTGGTTCTCCTTCCTCAAGGTCGCCGCTATTGTGGCGTTCCTTGGCATCGGCGTGGCCATCATCCTCGGGTTGGTGCCGGGCGTCGAAGCCACCGGCCTTTCCAACCTGGTGGCCCACGACGGCTTCCTGCCCAACGGCGTGGTCGGGCTGTGCGCCGGGCTGCTGATGGTCATCTTCGCCTTCGGCGGCATCGAGATCGTGGCCATTGCCGCGGCCGAAAGCGATGACCCGCGAACCTCCATCCGCAAGGCCGTGCGCGGGGTCCTGTTCCGCGTTCTGGTCTTCTACGTGGGCTCCGCCCTGGTCATGGTTTCGGTGCTGCCCTGGTATTCGCCGGAGCTAGCCGCTTCCCCGTTCGTTGCGGTGCTCACCTTCGCGCACATCCCGTGGATCGACTCCGTCATGGCGCTGGTGGTGGTCATCGCCCTGCTCTCGGCCATGAACGCGAACATCTATGCCGCCTCGCGCATGTTGCTTTCGCTCTCCGAGCGCGGGATCGCCCCGCGGGTCATCCAGGTCCGCAACCGGAACAAGACGCCATACGTGGCGGTGAGCGCCTCGGTCATCCTGTGCACGATCGCGGTGGTCATGAACTACCTCGCGCCGGATCTGGTGATGCCGATGCTGCTCAACGCCGTGGGTTCCACGCTGCTGGTCACCTGGGGATTCATTGCGCTCTCGCAGCTCATCCTGCGCATCCGTGCGGACAGGGACCCGAGCATCCACCTGCCGGTGCGGATGCCGCTCTTCCCGTACCTCTCGATCCTGGCGCTGGCGATGCTGGCCGGGATCGTGGTGCTGGCGCTCTTCGATCCGGCGTCCCGCACCCAGTTGCTCGCCACCCTCGGGCTCACCGTGGCGATCGGGGTGCTCAACGCCGTGGCCCAGCGCCGTTCCAGGCGCCGCCTGGCCGGGGGCCTTGGCACCCCAGAGGAAACGCCGGCCTCCGCAGTCGAGTCGCGTGGCGACCACAGGGTTTCATGACAGGCAGGAAAACCAATTCAACGGCCGGGCCCCGCTTTATTTTGGGTCCCGGCCGTTGCCGATTGGTTGCCGGGGGATCAGCCGGACACGGTGACGTCGACCCAGACCAGTCTGTGGTCGCTGCTGGCCGGCGGCCAGCCGGAGACAAGCCCGGCACCGTCTTGGCCGGCTCCCGGCCAGTAGACACCCGAACCCCGCGCCGGCAGCGTTGCCGAGGGCAACACGTAGTCCACGCGCAGCACCCCTGCACTTCCCCGGCCGAAGTCGGCGGTGCCCAGGGCGCTGCCGGTAATGCCCGCAATGCCCCTGGCTTCGCGGTCGCCTGTGCGCTCGGCAGCGGCCGGCAGCGGATCAACCAGCAGCGGGTTGCCGAGCAGCTTCGTGATGGCCGCCGGATCGGAGTCCCCCGAGCCGGCGTCGGAGTTCAAGTCCCCCAGCACCACGAAGTCGCTGCCGGGCTCCAGCGCTCCGCGCTTGCCCGAATCGTCATAGATGTACTCGCCGCGGCCCTCCCCGCCCAGGTAGTCGTTGATGAGCCGGATCTCGTCGTGGTTGCGCGCCCTGTTGCGTTTTTCCGGGCCATCGAAGACCGGCGGGGCGGGGTGGGCGGCAATCACGTGGATGGTCTTGTCCCCCACGGTGATCGGCACATCCCACATGGACTTGCTGGGCAGGGGCAGCACGCCGCGGACCAGCTCGCCGTAGTGCCGGGTCGGCATTTGCGAGTCCGGCATGTCCTTCCACAGGAACTTCTGGAAGGTACGGATCTTCGCGGCCTCTATGGGGTGCTTGGAGAAGAGCACCATGCCATATTGGCCCTCGAACTCCCCGTAGCCCAGGGCGTCGGCGGGGCCGCCGACAATGCCGTCCCCGTCGAGGTCCGCACCGCTGGGGATCCCCGTATTGGAGGGGGCCAGATACTTGTAGGGGTAGTAGATGGGATCCTGTCCGCCCTGGCTGCGCTCCAGGTAGTTGCGCTTGAAGCCTTCCGCGGCGGCACCCTCCGGGTCGTAGTCGAATTCGTTGAGCAGCAGCACGTCGGGTGAGTTGCGCTGCACAATCTCCGCCACCGCCTGCGCCTGGGCGTCCAGCGGGGTGGAGAGGTCCAGCGCAAGTTGGCCGGGCTGCGGCCGGTTCAGCGCGGCGTTGAACGTCGCCACACGCAGGGAGGGTGCCATGACGTCACGCCCTTCGGCATAGGGAATGGGGGCTGCCGAGCGCGGCTGCACGGAGATCGACCGTGCTTCGGCCGTTGGGTGCGCCTGCGCAGGGAGGGTACCTGCCGCCCCCAAGGCGATGAGTGTTGCGGCGGCCAGGGCCGTCCGGATCGAATGTCGCACCATTCCACATTAGGGGTGGAACCTACTTTCCGGTAGGTCGGTATTTTATCCAGTCAGGGGTTTTTCTGTCGGCGAAACCCACCGGCCCGCCCCGTACGGCCGGAAGGCTCAGCCGCGAACGCCGGCGGCCTTGCGGTTGGCCTCGAGGACTTCCTCCATGTACGGTGCCCGAACATCCGGGGAAATGCGGCAGTCCACCAGATGGATCCCGTCGGCCCCCGCTGCGACCCAGTCGCGCAACCCGGCTAGGTCTTCCAGGCTGCGCACTTTCGTGGCCGAGGCACCGAGCCCGCGCGCCACGGCGGCAAAGTCGACCTCGGGAATCAGCATGGGCCCCTCATGCAGCCCGATGGATCCGTATTGGTGGATCTCCGCCCCGTAGGCGGCGTCGTTGTAGATGACGACGATGCCGCTGCGCACGGTGCGAATGACGGATTCGAGGTCCGCCAGGCCCATGAGGAAGCCGCCGTCGCCACTGGCCAGCACGATCGTCGACTCCGGTGCCGCGGCCCCGGCACCCACTGCGGAGGCCAGGCCCAGTCCGATGCTCTGGTAGGCGGTGCCCACCAGGTTCAGGGCATGCGGCCCGGGGACATCCCAGTACATGGGGCCCCAGCCGATGAAGTGCCCGCCGTCCTGCACCACCACGCGGTCCGCGGGCATGATCGCGTTCAGGGCACGCGCCACCGACCGCGGATCGAGCAATCCGTCCGGTGCCGCCTCGTCGCCGGGCGCATGGTCGTTGATCCTCGCCAACCGGTCGCCCACCTCATCCACCCAGCGCAGGCCGCCGTGGCGCCGATGCACCAGCGGCAGCAGGGAATCGGCAACCGCTGCCACGTCGGCCCGGAGGAACACGTCAACCCGCGGGCTCGTTGCGGCGGTGGCCACATCGACCTGGATCACCTGGGCGCCGACGTTGAAAAGCTCCCCGAAGCGGGTGGTGAACTGGTTCAGCCCGGCCCCGAGCACCAGCACCACGTCGGCTTCGTGGATGAGGGCGGCGGTTTCCCCGGAAGAGAACCCGCCGGCGATCCCCAAGTCCCCGTGGCGGTCGGCCAGGAGGTTTGGCGCGAGCACCGTGCTTGAGCTCAGTGCCCCCAGGGAATCGGCGAGCGCGGTGATTGCTAGCGCCGCACCGGACAGCCGTGCCCCGCGGCCATAGAGCACCAACGGACGCCTGGCCTCGTTCAGGGCGGCGGCCGCCTGGGTGAGCAGTTCCGGTGCGGCGGCCGGGTAACCGGGATCCAACGCGAAGTCGCCCAACGACAGCGGGCCCTCTTCGGCAGCTTCGTCGGCAACGATGTCATAGGGAATCGACAGCACCACCGCGGTGCGCTCGCGCAGGGCGTGGGCGACCGCCTCGAACGCTATGGCCATCGGGCGCTGCGCATCAACCACGAAGGTCGTGGCGCCCACTGCGTCGTTGATGGCGCCCTGGTCAATGTCCCAGGGGCGGGCGCCGGTGGAGGGCTGGTCCCCGGTGACAAGCACCATCGGGATCCTGGCCTTGGCGGCCTCTGCCAGCGGGGTGATGGCGTTGCTGAACCCTGCACCGTAGGTGGTGGTGGCTATGGCCGGCTTCCCGGTGATGCGGAAGTAGGCATCGGCGGCTGTGACGGCGGCCGACTCGTGGCGTACCGCGGTGAAGCGGAACCCGGTGCGCAGCGCGGCGTCGAGGAAGTGGGCATTACCGTTTCCCATGACTCCGAAGATCTCGGAAGTGCAGGTTAGGAGGGCGCGGGAAAGGGCAGCGGAAACTGTAGACATTTTTTGTGACTTTCGAATGCAGCAAAAAGAACTAAGGCCATATTCGTCTTCGGGCAGCGAACCCGGATTTCGCCCATTTTTAGAGCGACGGCAGGAACTTCAGAAACGTTCCGCCTGACGATGCAACCATAACCGCACCAATGTGTCCTGCGCAACATCGACCGCTTCTGCGAATGCCATCCCAGTGGCTGCGCTCCGGCAAACCGTTAGACGGCAGGCCAGGTGAAGATTGTTGCTGCGGCTCACCATGGATCGGGGAACCAGGAAACAGATGATCCCCGCCCTCACGAGGAGAGCGGGGATAGGTAGTTCTGTGCGCCCCGCGGGGTCGACCCCCCCGGCCAATGGATTAGTTGTCGACATTTGTAGCAGTCCGCGACCGCCACTGTAAATCCGCGCCCGCCATCCGGGACAAGCTCATGGCTGCACAAATCCTGGTGCCGGCCGTCCCGATTTGGGTGGGACACCCCTCCAGCCTGGCCCAGCGGGTGCTGGAGAGGCTGGATGCCGAAATCTCAGAGACCGACTGCCAAGGCCGTCCGATCCTGTTCGGCAAGGTCGCGATGGTAGCCGTGGTCGGCAACGAAGACGGTGCACTTGGCCGCCCTGCCCAGTGACCGACCGTATCCGGCGGGCTAGGAATGTGCGGCAGATTTTCAAGGGCTCAAGGCGTGCAGAATGCCCCGCCGGTTGGGTGTGCAAAACATTGAAGCGCCGCCGAAACCGCGCCTACGATGGGAACCCAGCAGGTCCCCTGAACGGTGCCTCCGGACCAGTCGTTCAGCCGGGGGGATGATGAAGGCTACATGGATTGGGGGATGACATGCTCCAACCACTAGCCCCCCGGGGACACCGAATACCTGCGGATGGCCGAGGCCGCCGCCGCGATGCGCGTGCCAAGGCTGACCGTGTACGACCTGGTGCAGGAGGGCAAGCTGCCGGCGGTGAGCTTCGGCAAGTCCTTCCGCATTCCTGCCCGCGCCGTGCGGGAGTTCCTCACGGCCGCCCGGCATCCCGCGGCACCTGCGCCTTGCACGCGCCGACCTAGGCCAGAGCGGATAGCATCCGAATGAGGCCCGCCATCGCTGCCGTCCGCGGCAGTGCGGCACCTGCTCCGCCGTCGCGAGGATCACTGGCCAGATCCTCCCCGGGCGGGCACTGCCCCCACGGAGAACGCCGCAGAGGGTCCTTGCGGCGGCGGCTACCTGTCGAAATGGGTCGCGGGGGCCTCGGGGGTCGCGGAGCCGACCACGGCGGCCGCCACGTCGCGCAGCTTGATGTTGCGGCTGTTGGACGCTGCCCGCAGGATGCCGAAGGCCTCCTGCTGCGAGCACCGGTTCTGCCCCATGACGATTCCCACAGCCAGGTCGATGGTGGTGCGTGCCTTCATCGCCTCCAGCAACTGTTCAGCTTCCTCCCGGTGCCTGGCCACCTGGAGCGCCAAGGCCAGCGCGGTGGACGCCTGGTCCGCATATCCCCGCGCGGCCTCGACCTGCCGGGGGTCGAACCCGTGGACCTGGCGCGAATACAAGTTCAATGCGGCGCCGTCCCCGTCCTGTAGATCGAATGGCACCGCCAGCACCGAGCCAATCCCCCGGGATACCATGTGCCCGACATACCTCGGCCAGCGATGTTCCACGCGCAAGTCCGGGACCAGGACCAAGCCCCGGTCCCGGGCGGCGGTGAGGCACGGCCCCTCGCCCAAGCCGTACTGGACCTCGTCCACTTCCTGGGCCTCGAGGCTGCTGCTGGCCACCGTGCCCGCGCGGTGGCGGCGCACCATCGTGATCCCGCACAGCACCCGCCCCGGGTCCCCGCCGGAAAGTTCCTGCACCGCCACGTGCGTCAGCGCATTGAGAAACCCCTCAATCTGCTCGGTATCCAGCACCTTCCCATAGAGGTACTCGCCGAGGCTGGTCAGTTGGTCGCTATCCATCGCTGGTCCCCTTACTTCCGGGTCTGCGCAGCCATTCGACGAAAGTGCCCGCCCGCACCATGGCTACCTTTCCCTTTTACTGTGCCACTTGTTATCCGCCTCGGGAAGGATTGTTTGCATCGTGGCCCTCCCGTAGCCTCCACGGATCCGACCGCCGCCAGCCTCGTCGCTTTCAGCCCCGGGCCACACCGGCCCCTGGCCCGCGCCACGCCCGGGACCCCGCGGGGCGGATGGCGGGTCCGGACACCGCGGGGCACGAGGTGAAATCCCCTTGAATTCGGCAACACGTGTTGGGCATAATCGATTTATCGATCGGCCGGCGGGGTTTTTGTCGGCCGCACGTGGTTCTCCAGACCCCGGGAAGCACGTCATCCGCGTATCGGAAATTCGGAAATTCGAGGACAGGGCTCATGACCATCCAGCAATTGTTCGCCACCCCGCAACGTCGCAGCGAGCTACCCGCGGACACCGCCAAAATCACCTTGGTCTCACCATCGACGCAGGAGAGCGTGCCGCCGATCAGTTGCGGAACCTGCCACAGCGACAATTACCTGGTCTTTGAACAGGTCAGGCCAGTACCACCGCATGGGCCCGCGCCCTCGGCCTGGGACGTTGAATGCTGGTGTGGCCGGTGCGAGGAATTCCAGGGAATCCGCACCCACCGCCTGCCCGCGCTGCCACACTCCTTCCTGCTGCGGGGCTACGGCACCGACATCTAGCCGGCTCCCAGGCCTCGCCCGAAGTAGGTCTTGACGTGTTTCGCGGTCAGGGTGTCCGCGAGTCCGGTGGCCAGGACCACGCCTTTCTGGTTGCGGATGGAAGCCGCCCGCGAAGAGAACTTGAACGCCTCTTCCCGGGAGCGACCCGCCGTCCCATGTTGACGCCAAATCGATGGGTGCGCGACCTCAGGGTCTGCTGCGGATCCGCATACTCATGCTGACGCGCGGCGAGCCATAGCGCCGGCGGGCGGGTGGACCTTGTGCCTGAGCCGCATGCCCCTGCGGACGGCGGGACCGCGGTGAGCCCCGGCCTACTCCGGCCAGCGGGTCAGCCCGTTGCCAAGGGCATTGGCATATTCGGTGGGCCGGCAGCACGGCCGACGCCCGCACGGCGGAGAATCCGCACAGCTGCTCCAGGAAGTCCGCGAGGCCGGAACCCTCAAAAACGAGGTTTTGGGGTTGTCCGGCCACGGAGCCGGAAAATTCCCGGTTTCGTGCCGCTGCCATCTTGCCCTGGTCCCGGGCAAGGGACGAAGGACTATTCCATCCCCCGGGCGCGTCGCGCCTCACGCAGGACCTCGATCGCCCTGTCGCCGAGGCGCACGTTCGCCGAGAATGCCGAGCGACTCAATTGAGCGAAAGCCTCGGCACGGCTGCACTTGTCCCGGACCATGATCACCGCCACCGCCCCGTCAACCAGCCCGCGGGCCCGCAGCTCCGAACCGAGGTCGGCGCCGGCCAGGGCAGGCAGGTGGAATCGCAGGGCCAAGCGCAGGATGCGCGAAATCGATCCGGCGAAGGCCTCCACTGCGGAAACAAAGTCCGAATCCATTATTCCGGGTTCGCGGGCATAGCAGTTCAGCGCGGCCTGGGTGCCGCTGCCGGCTTCCACGGGGACCGCGAGGATGGCATGCACTCCGCTGGAGCCGATCTCCCGCGCATAATCCCGCCAAGTCCTCGACTCGTCCATTTCCGGGATGAAGACCTTGCGCTGCTGCCGCAGCGCGGTCAGGCAGGGACCATTGTCAAAGGCGTACTGGCGTTCATCCAGGACCATGGCATCGAGCTCGCTGCTTGCCACCGTGAGCGGGAAGCCCTCGCGCTCCACCGTGATGGAACACAGCACCGGCTTGCCGCTGCCCAGCCCCGCCGCGGCAATCAGCACCAGCTCCAGCATGAAGTCGCTGAAGCCCTCGCTCTCAAGTAGCAGGTCTTGCAGCTCGTCTTGGCTGCGTGCGTCGTGGCCTCGGGCGCCCATTTAGGTTTCCGTCTTTCCCGGGTCCTGGTCAGTGGAGTACGGGACCCTGAGATCCATGTCCAGGTCCATGAAGCGTTCATTGATCGCGTGGGCCACCAGATCGCGCTCCAACGTGGGCAACGCATGGGCGGCAAAAAGATAAGCCTCGATTTCGAATTGGCCGGCTGACCCGCCAAGGCCGAAGTACTTTAGCCATAACTCGCCCACCGTCAGGCCCGCAAGCGGCAGCGCCTGGCGCAGCTGCTTCAGCTGCAAATCATCGTCATCCATCTCCATGGCCTGTTCCCCGTCGCTAGGCACCTTGCGGGGTGGCGGCCTCGACTAACCGGGCGGCAAACTCGCCCAGGGTCCGGCCCTCCGCGATGGCCTGCTTCAACAACAGCCGCACCGCGTCATCGGCGGCAACGCCATGACGTTCCATGATGATGCCCTTGGCCATGCCAATGACGTCTCGCAAATACAGGGTACTGCGCAACTCGTCACTGACCTTCTTGGCCTGTTCCGCGGTGATGGCATGCTCCAGCAACACCGAAGCCTGCCGGGCCAGCAGCTCCAGGACACCTCGAGAGCGCTCAGTGAAGGCCTGGGGCTCGGCGGCATAGACTTTCACCGCGCCAAAGGACTCGGAGGAGGATTTCAGCGGAACGCTGATGGAGGCGGCGACGGCCAGCGGCGCCACCAACCTTGACCATTCGGGCCAGCGATCGTCGGCGGCAATGTCCTGGACCACCACCGTTTCGCCCGTGGCCCAGGCGGAGAGACAAGGACCCTGCTCGAGATCGTATTGCAGACTATCGGCCTGCTCGACGACCTCGTCCGAGGCGGCAGCACTGGTCGGACGGGCATTGGCATCCATCAACGTTACCCCGGCACCAATGGCGAAGGGGACGCTGGACTTCGCCGCGGCGGTGATAAGTTTCAGCGTTTCGGCCACGGTGGCCTCGGACATGAGCAACCCGGCGGCACCCGCCGCCGCAGCGGCCAACTCGTCCGCAATCGGGAGCGACTTCCCAATCCTGGCCATGAACGTGCCTCTCTGTCCTGGACACAACAGCAATATACTGCTCCAAGCCTACACATCCGCGGACCACAAAGCGCCGGAAGCACAGACGGACTTCCAGGTCCCCGGGGGCATGTCGGCAATAAGGCGGTTGCCATCACAAACAGCGCACGCCCGTTGAGGACGACCACTGACGCAACCTGTTGAAAGCGGACCGGTCGAGCTGTCCTCCACGTTCTTGAACGGTATGCCGAGCGAGTTCAAGGTCGGCTGGGACCCCACATACTTCTATCTGAGCGAGCTAGAAGAATGCGAAGCGAATCGGGCCTTGTGGATCTTCGGTTCAGAGACTCCGGCCCTCGACGTCGTTGAGAAAGTGCAGGCAGCAGGAAGATTGTCCGAGATCAACTGGCACTCCCGGATCCAGCCAGATAATCGAATTCGTTGGGTTTCCCTTGAATTTGGGGGCAACGACTTAAACAGAAAGCGGTTCTGACTTAGATTTCTCCTAGTCAGAACCGCTTCTCTGTGCGCCCTGCGGGGGTCGAACCCGCGACCAATGGATTAAAAGTCCAGTGCTCTACCAACTGAGCTAAAGGCGCGCTTGGCACTTAGCCAACACCATATTAGCGGATAATCCGGCCCCGCTTGGACAAGCTTGCTGGAATCAACTGGTGTCCGAACACGTGGGGTTCGCAGGACTTGCCCCGCCGCGGGCTTTCCTGCTGCCAGCCTGCCGGCACGCAGACTCCCTTCCGACGGCTCACCCATCCCGGAGATGAGCAAGTATCCAGCTGGGCAGAGTATCCTCGAGCCCATGAAGGGCCACCCAGCATTGACTCCCCCGGCAACCACATTCCGGCACCACAAACCCAAACCGTTCGCTCCCATGGATTTCGATCCCTTCGAGGGCGGTGCCGATCCGGCGCGCGTGTCCGAGGCAGCGCACCTCTCCGCCCACGCATTGGTGCAGGCAGGAAAACTCAATGACGATCCGGAGATCCGGGAGCGCCTGGTGCGGCTCGCCGAGGACGAAGGCCTGGAGGTCATTGCCGAGCTTTGGTCCAAGGCCCCCGCCCGCTCGCTTCCCGGCGCCCTGTGGCGGCTGTACGCAATCCGCGCCGCAACCGTCAACAATCCCGAGGCCATGGCCTCGTTCTTCGCCGCCGGCGCCCGCCAGGCCCAGGTCTCGCGTGTGGTTGCCGGAGCCGCGGAACCGCCGGGGGCCGAGGAACTGTGCAACATGACCAGCTCCATCCTCACCGGCGCCTTTGACGGCGAGTTCGATGTGGCCCTGGAACGCACCGCGGCGTACTGCCGGGTCATAGCCCTGGGGCAAGCCGAACAGGCGGATGCGGCCGATTTTTCGCACCCGGAACGGGCCGCCTTGATGACCGGTCGCGCCCATGCCCTGTTGAAGACCGCCGAGGACTTGGAAGCTGCCGCCGCATCCTGGAGGCGCGGGGAACTGGACTGAGAGTTCCTTCACGCCGAGCGCGAATACTGCGCCGGCGTGTTGACAGGAGGGCCGGTTTCCTAGAAAACTGGAATCACGGTGCCGGACCGCGGCAGCCCCGGGCTCCAACTTTCAGCCGCTACGAGCGGCCTTCCGCCGAGAGGCGCTCCCGGTTCGGCACCGCCAACTTCACTCCCCGCCCTGGCACGGGGACGCACTTCACACCGCCCCGGGCGGGCTTGTTCACCTTGGATGCGTAAACTGGGCAGAGTCCCGCTTTTTCCTTTCCATCCGGTGGTTTCCTCGTGAAATTTAGATTGTTCCCTTCGGACATGCGCGGCCTTGGGCTTCTTCGCGACCTGGCCTCCGAAGTCAACCTATGCGTTGGGGTTCTTTCCGAAATGCTGGGCTCCAGCGAAGACCGCGCCGTGCAGCTTGATGCGCTGGACGCGTCCGAAGCCAGGGCCACCGACCTGCACTACGCGGTGCTGACGCATTTGCGCACCAGCTACGTCAACCCGTTGCCGCGCGAAGACGTTTACACTTTTTCGCGGCTGCTCCATGAGGCCGTCGAGCAACTCAGCGGAGGCGGCATCCTCATTGCGCACCTGGGCAAGCGACACCTCTCACATCGTGCGGCCGAGCAGCTGGAACTGATTGGCCGCCAGACCGAGCTCACCACCGAGGCATTGGGCAAGCTCCAGCGACTGGACGACCTGGAAGACGTTTGGCTTGATTTGGTGCGCATTTCCAAGCGCGCGCACCGAACGCACCAAACGTGGCTGGGTGAGATCGGGGAACTGAACAAGGCAGGCACCATCATTCGCCACCGTTCGGTCGCTGACCAGCTCCACTCCTGTTCCCAATCCCTGCGAGCCGTGGCCGACCACTTGGGACGCGTCCTGGTCAAGGAATCCTGAGCCGGGCGTGGTTACCGGCCAATCCTTCATGATGTTCGTGGTGCTGTTGTTCACCTGCGCCTTCGCGTTCCTCAACGGGTTCCGCGATGCCTCGAACTCAATCGCAGTCGCCGTGCGCAACCGCGCTTTGACCCCCAACTATGCGGTGCTGGTGGCTGCGTTCTTCACCTTTCTGGGCACCATGCTCTCCACCTCTTTCGGCGTCTACCTGATTTCGGCCGTCGAGCTGAACGTCCCGAGCGGGGTTCCCGGGCTGGCACTGCTGCTGTCCGCATTGCTCGCGGGCGGCGCCTGGGCGTTGTATTGCTGGTGGCGCGGACTTCCGGTGTCTTCGACGCATTCCCTGGTTTCCGCCCTTGCCGGCGCGGGCGGCGCGTCTGCCCTGCTGGGCGATGACGGGGTGCACGACGCCTGGCGAATGCTTGCCGGCGGAGTTCTGCTGCCACTGCTCTTCACTCCCGTCTTTGCCTTCGTCGTGTCATACGTCCTGGTCATCCCGGCCACCTGGCTGGTGCGCCATTCCACCGCCTCCGACGTCAGCGGGGCATCCCGCGCGGGGCAGTCCATCTCGGCGTGTGCGGTGGCCCTGGGCAACGGATTGCAGGACGGCCAGCGCACCGGCGCCATGTTGACCTTGGCCCTGGTGACGGCGGGCGCCGCGCAGCCCGGCACCATCATGCTCGGCCCCCAGCTGCTGGGCGCTTCCGCCCTGGCGGCAGGGGTCCTCTTTGGCGGCTGGCGCATCGCCCATACCCTGGCCTACCGCCTGGTCAACCTGGACCCGCTGCGCGGCATGGTGGCCCAATCGGTCTCCGCCGCAATGCTCTTCCTGGGTGCCATGCTGATCCACCTGCCCATTTCCACCACCCAGGCGGTGACCAGCTCGATCGTCGGGGCGGGCACCAACCAGCGGTTCGAGTCCGTTACCTGGCGGCAGGTAAAGCGCGTACTGCGGCACTGGGTGGCCACCCCCGTAGTCTGCTCGCTGCTCGGCGGCATCCTAAGCCTGGCCATTCATCCGTTGGTCAGCTGATTATTAGGCGGCTCTTGCCCGCTTCGTCCTGACCGGATCCACCCTCGACGCCTGGCCCCCTGCACCGGGCCCGGGGGGCGCCTCCGAGCGCCTCCGGCCATTGGCGCCGGCACAAGCGCCACTGCCCCCGCCACAAGGCTTCGGCGGCACCCCCGATGCCTCCGGTGCGGCCGGGTGGTCCCATTCCCCGGGTCGCGCTGTCGGGCTCCACGTGCATCCTCGCGGGCCCCCGATCAGCGATGGCTCCCCCGGGCGTTAAACAAGGCAACGGCGGAACCCCGCGCAAGACTCATGCGCGTGGTTCCGCCGTTGCGATCCCCCTCCAGGGATCCCCGGAAGATCCCCCTTCCGGTACCGCCGCAGGACCTGTTCGGTCCCGGGCGAATTTTTCTGCGGCGAGTGCAGTCAGGAATTATCCGAAGCGGCCCGAGACGTAGTCTTCGGTGGCCTTGACCCCGGGGTTGGAGAAGATCGTGGTGGTCTCGGCGTACTCAATCAGCTTGCCGGGCTTGCCGGTGCCGGCGATGTTGAAGAACGCGGTCTTGTCGCTCACGCGCGCGGCCTGCTGCATGTTGTGGGTCACGATCACGACGGTGTAGTCGTTCTTCAGCTCGTTGATCAGGTCCTCGATCGCGAGGGTCGAGATCGGGTCCAGGGCGGAGCACGGCTCGTCCATGAGGATCACCTCCGGCTTCACCGCGATGGTGCGAGCGATGCACAGGCGCTGCTGCTGGCCGCCGGAAAGCCCGGAGCCTGGCTTGTCCAGGCGGTCCTTGACCTCGTTCCAGAGGTTGGCGCCGCGCAGCGACTTCTCGACCAGGCCATCGGCATCCGAGCGGGAGATCTTCTTGTTGTTCAGCTTCACCCCGGCGAGCACGTTGTCCCTGATGGACATGGTCGGGAACGGGTTGGGACGCTGGAAGACCATGCCGATCTGGCTGCGGACCGTGACCGGGTCGACACCGGTTTCGTAGAGGTTGTCCCCGTCCAGGAGCACCTCGCCCTCGACGCGGCCACCGGGGATGACCTCGTGCATGCGGTTCAGCGTACGCAGGAAGGTGGACTTGCCGCAGCCGGAGGGACCGATGAAGGCGGTCACCGACTTGGCTTCAATTTCGATGCTGACGTCTTCCACGGCCAGGAAGCTGGAGTAGTAGACGTTGAGGTCCTTGACGTCGATGCGCTTAGACATGTGTTTTTTCCTTAGGAAGTTTGTGTGTCTGAGGGTCCGGAGCCTTTGAGGCTCAACGGCCCTTCTTGGGGGCGAACAGGCCGGCGATCAGGCGTGCGCCGAGGTTGAGCACCATGACCATGGCGATCAGCAACAGTGCAGCAGCCCAGGCACGCTGGATCGAGGGATCCACGTTGGTCGGCGAGGTCGGGGTGAGGATCTGGTAGTAGATGAACGTCGGCAGCGTGGCCATCCAGTTGCCAAAGACGTTCACGTTGATGTTGTTCGCCAGACCGGCGGTCACCAGGATCGGTGCGGTCTCGCCGATGACGCGGGCGATGGCCAGGGTCACGCCGGAGGCGATGCCGGAGATTGCCGTCGGGATGACGACCTTGGCGATGGTGCGCCATTTGCGCACACCCAGCGCGTAGGCCGCCTCGCGCAACTCGTTCGGGACGATCTTGAGCATTTCCTCGGTGGAGCGGACCACCGTGGGGATCATCAGCACGCTCAAGGCGACGGCGGCAACGATGCCCATGCGAGCGGTGGGGCCCATGATCACCGCGAAGAGCGCGGTGGCGAAGAGACCGGCGACGATCGAGGGAATGCCGGTCATCACGTCGACGAAGAAGGTGATGCCCCGGGCGAGCGGGCCGTTCTTGCCGTACTCGACAAGGTAGATTGCGGTCAGCATGCCCACCGGAACGGAGATCAGGGTGGACCAGAGCGTGATCAGCAGCGTGCCGATCACCGCGTGGTAGGCGCCGCCGAGAACCGGGGTGCCGTTCTCGACGCTGGCGTTGTCGGCCGCACCGGTGATTCCGTTCATGGAGTGGAACAGGAAGTGGGTGTTGATGCCCGGCAGCCCATTCTGCAGCACCGTGAACAGCACGGAAGCCAGCGGGATGAGCGCGACCAGGAAGGCTGCATAGACCAGGTAGGTGGCCAGGGCGTTCCGGCCGCGGCGCGCCCCCTCCACCAGGGTGGTGATGACGCTGGAGGCCACCACGAAGATGACTGCGGTGTAAATGGCGAAGCTTGCCACGGAGAATCCACCGAGGGTGGAAGCCGCGGCGCCGAGGATCAGTGCGCCCACGGCAATGCCCGGGATGGCCCAGCGCGGCAGGTGGCCCTTGGACAGGGAGTTTCGCTTGCGGGCAACCGGAGGCTTGCCCGGCTGCTGGCGCGAATCGTTGGGGAGCTTGTTGGCGGTAACGGTGTTCATCAGTTGGCTCCCGAGAATTCCTTGTGGCGGGCGATGATTGCCCGGGCGATCAAGTTGACCACCAGGGTGATCACGAACAGCACCAGGCCGGCCGCAATCAGCTCGGAGAGGCGCAGGCCGAAGGCCTCGGGGAAGTTCAGGGCGATCTCGGCGGCAATCGTCTGGTTGCCGGACTTGATCAGCGATGGGATCAGGCTGCCGGTGGAGAGCACCAGGGCCACGGCCATGGTCTCGCCCAGTGCACGGCCCAGGCCGAGCATGACGGCCGAGATGATTCCGGGGCGGGCGAAGGGAAGCACCGACATGGTGATCATTTCCCAGCGCGTGGCGCCCAATGCCAGGGCGGCTTCCTCGTGCAGCTTGGGGGTCTGCAGGAAGATCTCGCGGCTCAGCGAGGTGATGATGGGAAGTACCATCACTGCCAGCACGATGCCGGCCGTGAGGATGGTCTTGCCGGTCTGCGAGGCGGGGCCTTCAAAGATCGGGATGAAGCCGAGGTTCGCGGTCAGCCATTGGAAGCTGGGGACCAGCGCCGGGGCCAGCACCAGGTAGCCCCAGGCGCCGTAGATCACCGACGGGATGGCTGCCAGCAGGTCGATGACGTAACCAAGGCCCGCCGCCAGCTTGCGCGGGGCGTAGTGGGAGATGAACAATGCAACGGCGATGCCGACCGGAGTGGCGATGAGCAGGGCGATGGCCGCTGCGATCACGGTGCCGATGACAATCGGATAGATGTAGCTGAAGAAACCTTCGCCGCCACTGACGAGTGTCGGGTCGGCGGTGAAGGTGGGCAGCGCCTGGATGAGCAGGAAGACCGCTACCGCAAGGAGGGTTACGAGGATCAGGATGCCCGCGCCTAGCGCGGCTCCGGAGAAGATCTTGTCTCCGGCCTGTCCCTTGGATCCGCTGCGCCGTAGCGCGTTGGTAGTCATATGGGTGAGCCTTAGGGAGTTGAGCGAGCGGCAAGGGGGATCATACGGCCGTTCGCGCTGGGATATGGAGGGGTCAAATCAGATGCTACTGCGCCTTCGGGGGAATATCGAAGAAAAGTCATCGATATTCCCCCGAAGGCCTGGGTGCAAAGTTAGGACGCGACCTTGATCGAGTCGACAGCCTTGATGGCGGCTTCGCTCATCTTGGCGGACAGCGGGGCGTTGCCGGCGGAGCCTGCAGCCTGCTTCTGGCCTTCCTCGGAGAGTACGTATTCGCCGAAGCTCTTGACGAGGTCAACCGTGGCCTGGTCCTTGTAGGTGGAGCAGAACACGTGGTACGAGACCAGGATGATCGGGTAGGAACCCGATTCGGTGGTGTCGCGCTTCAGGTCCAGGGACATGTCCAGTGCGCCGCGGCCTTCGACCGGGGTGGCTGCCTCGACGCCCTTGGCTGCTGCCTCGGGGGAAATCTCGGTGAACTCGTCGCCGACCTTCACGTTGACGGTGCCGAGCTTGCCAACGGCGGAGAAGTCCGCGTAGGTGATTGCACCCTCGGTGGCGGTGGTGGTTGCCACGACGCCGGAGGTGCCCTTGGCGTTCTCGCTGGCGAGGTCCTTGGGCCAGTCGCCGGAGACTTCGTAGTCCCAGACGTCCTTCGCGGCGGCCGCGAGGTAGTCGACAAAGTTCTCGGTGGTGCCCGACTCGTCATTGCGGTGCACCACGGTGATCGCGGTGTCCGGAAGCTCCACGCCTTCATTGGTCGCGGCGATGGCCGGATCATTCCACTTGGTGATTTCCAGCTTGAAGATCTTTGCGATGGTGGCTGCATCGAGGTTCAGGGTCTCAACGCCCGGAAGGTTGAAGGCAACGGCGATCGGGGAAACGTAGGCCGGGACGTTGAATGCGCCCTCGGGGCCGCAGATTTCCTTCGAGGATTCGACTTCCTCGTCCTTCAGGTAGGCATCCGAGCCTGCGAACTGCGCGCCTCCGGCCAGGAAGGCCTTGCGGCCGGCGCCGGAGCCATCCGGGGAGTACTGGACCATGGTGCCGGCGTTGGCCTGCTCGAAGCCAGCCTTCCAGGCTTCCATGGCGGACTTCTGCGAGGAAGCACCGCTACCGGTCAACGTGCCGGAGACTGCCCCTGCGGACGAGTTGCCGGCGTCGCCGGTTCCGGCCGTGGCCGTCGGGCTGTCCGAACCGCAAGCGGTCAGGGCAAGTGCTGCCACGGTAAGAACTGCAGCCGCGCTGCCAATGCGATGAAGCTTCACGAGTTATCCTCTTTCACATGCCTGTCAATGACGAACCGTGTCGTCCTGGTCTTTCCCAAGGA
This sequence comes from Paeniglutamicibacter sulfureus, assembly GCF_030512175.1. Taxonomy (GTDB): domain Bacteria; phylum Actinomycetota; class Actinomycetes; order Actinomycetales; family Micrococcaceae; genus Paeniglutamicibacter; species Paeniglutamicibacter sulfureus. Next base: position 1,398,099 of record NZ_JAULBL010000001.1, read on the forward strand.
TGCGCACACCGGCACATCGCTTCAATACGAAATTAGGCCCCGGAAGTAACCAGCACTTCCGACGAAGGTGAACGCAAGGTGAACAAGGCCGGCATGGCCCAGTGTTTCGCGTCACGATTCATACTTGCCAGTGGTATTTGCGCGCCATGACAGACTGTTGTCCATGGGTATCGGATCATCGGCCGGCGGCGCGTGGACGTTCGTCATGCGCCGCAACCGCGTGGGTGTGCGCCGCGTGGGGACATCGTTCCCCAAGATCATCCAGATGACCGTCTCCGCGGTGCTGGCCTACTGGATCGCCGAGCAACTCCTGGGCCACGTGGACCCGATCTTTGCCGCGACCAGCGGGCTGCTGGTGCTGGGATTCGGCACCGCCACCACGGTGCGCCGCTCGATGGAGGTCGCCATTGGCTGCACCCTGGGCGTGGCTGTCGGAGACTTGTTGCTGACGCTTCTGGGAAGCGGCCTGTGGCAGGCGGCCCTGGTCCTTTTCCTGTCGCTGGTGATCGCCAGGTTCCTGGATTCCGGCCCCATTTTCTCCACCCAGCTGGGACTGCAATCGGTGCTGGTGGTCCTTCTGCCCATCGGTGCCGCGGGACCGTTCAGCCGTTCAATCGACGCGGTCATCGGTTCGCTGTGCGGCCTGTTGATCATGATGGTTTTTCCCCGCGACCCGCGCCGCACCCCCACTGCCGAGCTGGGCAAGCTTTTGGGCGAGCTCGCCGGCATCCTGCACGAATGCGGGCGCGCCGTCAGCGCCTCCGACACCACCCTGGCATTCCACGCACTGGTCCGCGCCCGCGGAACCCAGCAGCTCCTGGATTCCCTGCCCGCGGCCCTGAACATGGCCCGCGAGGTGGCCACCCTGGCCCCGGCACACCGCCGACACCGCTCCGACCTTGACCGGTTGAAGGTTGCGGCGGAAAAGACCGATCTGGCCGTGCGCAACTCCCGGGTCCTGGCCAGGAGGCTGACCACCGTGATCACCCAGGGCTCCCTGACCGACCAGGGGGTCGAGTCCGTGGCGGGCTTGTTGACCGAACTGTCCGAGGCGGTCAACGCCCTTGGCTACGCAGTGTTGGAGACCAAGGAGTCCGGATACCGAAGGGCTGTGGGTCGGGCCCGACGCGAGCTTGCCGAATGCGCAGCCCGGCTGGATCCCGCGGCCCTCCAGGTCAGCGGCCTGCAAGGTGAAGGCATGGTGCTGCTGCTGCGCCCGCTGGTGATTGACCTCCTCGAGGCCACCGGCACCAGCCACGAGGAAGCCGTGGCGTTGTTGCCGCGCCTGTAGCCTAACCCGGCTGCCGCGCACCCAAAGCGTGGGCACCGCAAGCTAGCATCAAAGGCATGGCCAAGAGCACCCGCACCAAATCCACCCCCGGTTACCGCTGCGCGGAATGCGGGTGGAGCACCGTGAAATGGGTGGGGCGCTGCGGCGAATGCCAGGCTTGGGGCACGGTGGAGGAAATGGGCGCCGTCTCGGCAAAGACCACCGCCGCCACCAGCATCGCCGTCCCGGCCCAGCCCATCGGCGACGTCGATGCCTCCGCAGCTTCCTACCGCTCCAGCGGCGTGGAGGAACTTGACCGGGTGCTCGGCGGCGGACTGGTCCCGGGAGCCGTCATCCTGCTGGCCGGGGAACCCGGAGTGGGCAAGTCCACGCTGCTGCTCGACGTTGCGGCGCGCGCCGCCCGCTCGGACCGCAAGGTCCTGTACATCACCGGCGAGGAATCCGCCGCCCAGGTCAAGGTCAGGGCCGAACGCATCGACGCCATGGCCACCACGCTCTACCTCACCGCCGAGACCGATTTGGGCATCGCGCTGGGCCAGGTGGAAAAGATCGACCCGGAGTTGCTGATCATCGACTCCGTGCAGACCCTGGCCTCCTCCGAGGTCGACGGCACCGCCGGCGGCATCTCGCAGGTACGCGAGGTGGCGGCCTCCCTCATCAACGCCGCCAAGCGCCGGAACATGACCACCATCCTGGTTGGACACGTCACCAAGGACGGCTCGATCGCCGGGCCCCGGCTGCTCGAGCACCTCGTGGACGTAGTGTGCCAGTTCGACGGCGAGCGCCATTCCCGCCTGCGCCTGCTGCGCGCGCTGAAGAACCGCTACGGCCCCACCGACGAGGTCGGCTGCTTCGACCTGACCGAGGGCGGCATCGAGGGACTGGCCGATCCCTCCGGGCTCTTTGTCACCCGCACCAAGGATCCGGTGCCCGGAACCTGCATCACTGTCACCCTCGAGGGACGCCGCCCGCTGGTCGCCGAGGTACAGACCCTGCTCTCGAGGGCCACCAGCGCCATCCCGCGCCGGGCCACCAGTGGCCTGGACGCTGCGCGCACCCAGATGATCCTGGCCGTGCTCCAGTCGCGCGCCCGGATGGAATTGGGCGGGCTTGATTCCTACGTGGCCACCGTGGGCGGGGTCAAGCTCAGCGAACCGGCCACCGACCTCGCCACGGCCCTGGCGCTTGCCTCTTCCATGCACAACCATCCGCTGCCACCGCAGTTCGTGGCGTTCGGAGAGGTCGGTCTGGCCGGCGAGGTGCGCCCCGTTCCGGAGATCGGCCGCCGGATCATCGAGGCCGAGCGGCTCGGCTTCCGCTACGCCATGGTGCCGGCCTCCCCGCAGCCTCCCAAGAACATCCCCGATTCGATCCGCGTCTTCACCGTTTCCTCGGTGCACGAGGCACTGGACATCGCCTTCGAGCAACGCGTCAAAACCGGGTAATCCATGTTCTTTCGGTAACAAAAGGGTGCCGAAGTCGCTCACCGGGGTGCATTTCCGGGCTTGGTGGGTCCGCCTTGGCCATACCATAGGTAGTAGTCACCCCCTTGGAAGGAACCGGCCCATGTCGAAAAGCCCCGAAGATGCGCTGCGCGCCACCCTGGCCCGTGTTGCACCCGGAACGGAGCTGCGCGACGGCCTCGAACGGATCCTGCGCGGCCGCACCGGCGCACTGATCGTGCTGGGGCACGACAGGGTCGTGGACTCGATCTGCTCCGGTGGCTTCGACATCAACATCGCCTTCTCCCCCACCCGCCTGCGCGAACTTGCCAAGATGGACGGGGCCATCGTCTGCGACAAGGACGGTTCAAACATCCTGCGCGCCGGCGTGCAGCTGGTCCCGGACCACTCGATCCCCACCCAGGAGTCGGGGACCCGCCACCGCACCGCCGAGCGCGTCGCCATCCAGACCGGCTTCCCGGTCGTCTCGGTCTCGCAGTCGATGCACATCATCGCCCTGTACGTCCAAGGCATCCGCTACCTGCTCGAGGGCTCCGAGCCGGTGCTCGCCCGCGGAAACCAGGCCCTTGCCACGCTGGAGCGCTACCGCTCGCGGCTGGACCAGGTCACCAGCGCGCTGTCCGCTGCGGAGATCGAGGCAGTCGTCACGGTCCGCGATGTCGCGGCGGTGCTGCAGCGCCAGGAAATGGTCAGGCGCATCTCCGAGGAGATCGCCCAGTACGTGCTCGAGCTGGGTGCTGACGGACGACTGTTGGCGTTGCAGCTCGACGAACTCTCGGCCGGGCTCGGCCCCGGTGCCGACCTGCTGCTGAAGGACTATTCGACCCTGGGCGGCAAGGAGCTCGACATCGAGGCGGCGCTGAAGAAGCTGCAGAACCTCGACTCCACGGACCTGATCGACCTGGGGAAGTTCGCCGCGATCCTGGGAATCAGCCCCGGCATCGACTCGCTCGACGCGGTTGTCACGCCCAAGGGCCACCGGCTGCTGGCAGGCATCACGTCGGTTCCCCGGGCAGTGGCCGACCGGCTCGTCAATAACTTCGGCGGTTTGCAGCGCCTGATGGCCGCCAATATCGAGGACCTGATGGCGGTGGACGGGATCGGGGACCAGCGTGCCCGCACGGTCCGCGAGGGCCTGTCCCGCGTCGCTGAATCATCCCTGCTGGACCGCTTCATCTAAAAAACCACCTGGGCGGGGCAGGGCGAGGGCGGCTAGCGCAGCTCGAACCTCGCGGTCTCGCTGCTCACGTCCCCCAGTTTCGCGGTGAAGCCGTAGGTTCCCGGTCGCGGCTTGGCTGCCACGAACTTGCACCCGGGGGCGCTGCGCACCCGGGTCCAGGTGAAGCGCGCGGTTTCACTGGCACCCGGCTTGATAGTGATCTCGGTGTCGGTGGGATCCTCCACACAATCGGAGGTGGAAAAAATCCGGTCCGCCCCGCTCGTGACGGAAAACTCCTGCTGACTGGTTCCCACATTGACCATGCAGTCGGCCGTCCCCGCGTTCTTGATGGTCATCACCAGCACCGGATCATCCGCGGGCCCGTGCGTGGTCTGGGCGGTTGACGCGGAAACGACCACCTCCTCATCGAGGCAGCCGTTAGGCTCGGAAGGTTCCGGGGAGGGAGCACCCGATGGCTGCGAGGAAGCCGCTCCTGGCGCGGTCGCCGCGGGATCCGCCGTGCTCTCTGCCGGGGCCGCAGGTCGCAGAAGGGAGGCGATGCCGACGCCCGCCCACGCCAAAAGCCCGACGAGTACGAGCGTGGTGATCAGCACCGCGAGTCGACGACGCCGATATACCCGTGCGGAGGGGCGGGTGGAACGGACCTGCTTTTGTGCCATACTTCAAGGCTACGAAGCCAAGCGTCCAGCCGTCGACTCCCACGCCGCCAGATAGAGTGATATCGCCAGCATTTGCCCCGAAGTCCAAAGGATTGCCCCCGCCGTGCCCCACCCCGCCCTGGAGAAAATCCATCACGACATCACCGCGTGGTATTCCGCCAACGCCCGCGAGCTGCCTTGGCGCGGCTCCGCGGCCGGCCCGTGGGCCGTGATGGTTTCCGAGTTCATGCTGCAACAGACCCCCGTGGTGCGCGTGCGCCCGGTCTGGGAAGCCTGGATGCAGCGCTGGCCCACACCCGCGGCGCTGGCGGCAGAGCCGGTCGCCGAAGCCGTGCGGGCCTGGGGGCGCCTGGGATATCCGCGCCGTGCACTGCGACTGCATGCCGCCGCAGTCGTCATCACCAACGAACACGGCGGGAAGGTCCCGGGGACCGAGGCCGAATTGCTGGCACTGCCCGGCGTCGGCACCTACACGGCAGCAGCCATCGCCTGTTTCGCCTTCAAGGTCCCCACGGTGGTGGTGGACACCAACATCCGCCGCGTCCATGCCCGGCTGGTCAGTGGCAAGGCGTTGCCCGAGCAAAGCCAGAACGCCGCGGAACTCGCGCTGGCCGCACGACTGCTGCCTCAGGCCGGGGAGGGCAACGACGCCGGCACTGCGTTGGCCAACGACTGGAACATCGCGGTGATGGAGCTCGGTGCGTTGGTGTGCACGGCGCGCTCCCCGCGTTGCGAGGACTGCCCTGTCGTCAACCAGTGCGCCTGGATCGCCGCCGGGCGCCCCGAGCCGCATTACAAGCCCAAGGGCCAACCGTGGCACGGAACCGACAGGCAGGTGCGTGGGGCCATGATGGCGGTGCTCCGCCATTCCACGGCCCCGGTCCAGCGCAGAGACCTGCTAGGCACCGTCGACCTGGCAGCAGCTGCCGCGGAAGCACGGCCACTGAATCCGGCCCGCGAGGCCGACGACGAGCACCGGGCCTGGGTCGGGTTGCATGCGCTGGACGCACCGGCCGAACAGCGTGAACGCGCCCTGGCCTCCCTCTTGGCCGACGGGTTGGCCCAGCAATCCCCCGCGGGCATAGCCCTGCCGCGCTAGGGGAGCCCGGGATCCCGGTGCCGATCCGACTAGAGGTGGGTGATCATCCGGGTGTTGCCCAGCGTATTGGGCTTGACCCGCGCGAGATCCAGGAACTCGGCCACGCCCTCGTCGGTGGAACGCAGGAGCTCGGAGTAGACCTCCGGGTCGACGGCGCTCTGCTCGGCCATCACCGTGAACCCGTTGCGCAGGAAGAAATCGACCTCGAAAGTCAGGCAGAACACCCGTGAGACGCCCAGCTCGCGCGCCTCGTTGAGCAATTTCGCCAGCAGTCGGTGTCCCACGCCGTGGCCACGCCAGGCAGCATCGCTGGCCAGGGTGCGGACCTCGGCGATGTCCTCCCACATGACGTGCAGTCCCCCGCAGCCGATGACATTGCCCTCGGCGTCCTCGGCAACGAAGAATTCCTGCAGGTTTTCGTAGTAGGCGACAGCTTCCTTTTCGAGCAGCACTCGGTCCTCCGCCAGCGGCCTGACGAGGTTGCGGATGCTCTTTACATCGCTGGTCTTCGCACGCCTGACGGTAAAGGATTCCATTCTTGTATCCTATGCCCGGCGTTGGCGCCCATCGTGAATTGTGTAGCAGGCCCCGAGGTCCGTTGACGCAAAAACGCCTGGGGTCGGCATCCTTGCGGATGCCTGCCCCAGGCGTTTTTTGCTTGGTCCTTCTAGCCTTCGATGGCGATCGGGGCGGACTCGCCCTCGATTTGCGGGGTCCCGCCTTCGCCGTGGAAGGTGAATGTCGCGTCGTCGCCTTCGCCCTCGACGTCGACCTTGATGTGCTGGCCGGGAACCAATTCGCCGAAGAGGATCTTCTCCGAAAGCTGGTCCTCGATGTCGCGCTGCATGGTGCGGCGCAACGGACGGGCGCCCATGGCCGGGTCGTAACCGCGGGTCGCCAGCAGGACGCGGGCGGCCTGCGACAGCTCGATGGTCATGTTCCTGTCGACCAGGCGCTTCTTCAGGCGGCCGAGGAACAGGTCCACGATCTCCACGATCTCGTCCTGCGTCAGCTGCGGGAAGACCACAACGTCGTCAACACGGTTCAGGAACTCGGGGCGGAAGTGCTGGCGCAGCTCTTCCTGGACCTTCGCCTGCATCCGGTTGTAGCCGGTCTTGGTGTCCGCGGACGACTGGAAACCGGTCATCACGCCCTTGGAGATGTCGCGGGTGCCAAGGTTCGTGGTCATGATGATCACGGTGTTCTTGAAGTCCACCACGCGGCCCTGGGAATCGGTCAGGCGGCCGTCTTCCAGGATCTGCAGCAACGAGTTGAACAGGTCCGCGTGGGCCTTCTCGACCTCGTCGAAGAGCACGACGGAGAACGGGCGGCGGCGGACCTTCTCGGTGAGCTGGCCGCCCTCCTCGTAGCCGACATAGCCCGGAGGGGCACCGAAGAGACGGGAGACAGTGTGCTTCTCCGAGTACTCGGACATGTCCAGGGTGATCAGCGCGTCTTCCTCGCCGAAGAGGAATTCCGCGAGCGCCTTGGCCAGCTCGGTCTTGCCGACGCCGGTGGGGCCGGCGAAGATGAACGAGCCGCCTGGGCGATTCGGGTCCTTCAACCCGGCACGGGTGCGCCGTATGGCCTGGGAGATCGCCTTGATTGCCTCATCCTGGCCGATGACCCGCTTGTGCAGCTCGTCTTCCATGTTCAGCAGTCGCGTGGACTCTTCCTCGGTGAGCTTGACCACCGGGATGCCGGTGGAGTTGGCCAGGACCTCGGCGATCAGGTCGGCATCGACCTCGGCGATCTCGTCGAGTTCGCCGTTCTTCCAGGCCTTCTCCTTCTCCGCACGGGCTTCCTGGAGCTTGCCTTCCTTGTCGCGCAGCGAGGCGGCACCCTCGAAGTCCTGCGCGTCGATGGCGGCTTCCTTCTCCAAGCGAACCGTGGCGATTTCCTCGTCCATGAGCTTGAGCGCCGGAGGGGCGGTCATGCGGCGGATGCGAAGTCGCGCGCCGGCCTCATCGATCAGGTCGATGGCCTTGTCGGGAAGGAAGCGGTCCGAGATGTAGCGGTGTGCCAGCTCGGCGGCCGCGGACAGGGCACCGTCGGTAATCGAGACGCGGTGATGGGCCTCGTAACGGTCGCGCAATCCACGCAGGATCTGCGTAGTGTGCTCCACCGAGGGTTCCTTGACCTGGATCGGCTGGAACCGGCGTTCGAGGGCCGCGTCCTTTTCGATGTGCTTGCGGTATTCGTCAAGCGTGGTTGCACCGATGGTCTGGAGTTCTCCACGGGCAAGCATCGGCTTGAGGATCGAGGCAGCGTCGATTGCGCCCTCGGCCGCACCGGCACCGACAAGGGTATGGATCTCGTCGATAAAGAGGATGATATCGCCGCGGGTGCGGATTTCCTTGAGGACCTTCTTCAGGCGTTCCTCGAAGTCACCGCGGTAACGCGAACCGGCAACCAGGGACCCGAGGTCAAGGGTGTAAAGCTGCTTGTCCTTGATGGTTTCCGGCACATCTCCGCGCACGATCGCCTGGGCCAGGCCCTCGACGACTGCAGTCTTGCCGACACCGGGTTCACCGATGAGCACCGGGTTGTTCTTGGTGCGGCGCGAGAGAACCTGCATGACGCGTTCCATCTCGAACTCCCGGCCAATAACCGGGTCAAGCTTGCCCTCGCGGGCAGCGGTCGTGAGGTTGCGGCCAAACTGGTCGAGCACGGCCGAACCGGCAGGAGTGCCCTCGCTCTGTCCACCGGAGCTAACACCGGCACCGGCGGTTTCCTTGCCGCCTTGGTAGCCGGAGAGCAGCTGGATGACTTGCTGGCGCACGCGAGACAGGTCGGCACCGAGCTTCACCAGGACTTGGGCGGCAACACCCTCGCCCTCGCGAATCAGGCCGAGCAGGATATGCTCCGTGCCAATGTAGTTGTGCCCCAGCTGCAGCGCTTCGCGCAGCGAGAGCTCGAGAACCTTCTTGGCGCGGGGCGTAAAGGGGATGTGGCCGGAAGGAGCCTGCTGGCCCTGTCCGATAATCTCTTGGACCTGCTCACGCACGGCACCAAGGGATATGTTCAGCGACTCAAGGGCCTTGGCCGCTACTCCCTCGCCTTCATGGATGAGGCCGAGCAATACGTGCTCGGTTCCGATGTAGTTGTGGTTGAGCATGCGCGCCTCTTCTTGGGCAAGCACGACAACGCGACGGGCACGGTCGGTAAATCTCTCAAACATGCGGCACACTCCTAGCTAACACGTATTTCGATGCTACGCATCAAATTAGGGCTCGTGTTGGATGTTCGCCCAAGGGATAACATTGTTCACCCTCGGCGTTCTTCTTCGCATTAAACAAACTCGGGGGACCTGACCCATTTCAATGGATCCGATCCCCCGACGTCTATTGCCTACCCCCACAGCGGCGGGAGCCCGCAGGCTCCCCAGAAATATCAGAAGTCGAAAGTTCTACTTGGACTTGGAACGCGATTTCTTCGCCTGGGCTGCATGGTAGGCGGAGATGACATCGGCCTGCAGGCGTCCGCGGGCGTTGACCTTGACGTTGTTCTCCTTGGCCCAAGCACGGATGGCCGGGGCTTCCTTCGGAGTGAACTGCTTCGAGGTGCGTGCGACCTTGATGTACGGCTTGAAAGCCTCGCGGAATGCCGCGGCATGTTCCTCGTTGAGGTCGATTTCATAATGCTGACCGCCGATACCGAATACGATAGATTCGACCGCCTCGGAACCATCAATATCATCAATCAATGCAATTTGGACTTGACGCGCCATTAGCTTCTCCTTGCTGTGGTGGGAATTCACATGAACACATTAACGGTTTGTGCCCTTGTGTGTACCCATAACATAATCATAACAACGGATCATCCAGCAAGTGGGAATTCAGATATTGGGCTAATTATCAGCTTTCGGGCTTTTGTTGTCCTCGTGATGCGCCGTTATATTGATTTGTTCGTCCGCTTTGGCTTCTGCAGCACGCTCACTGCGATCCACATTGGATACGGCACGAATGACAAACCAAAACACGAGCGCAACAACAATAGTTGGAAGAAGTTCCTCAATATATGGCATATTAGGCCTCCGGCTTTAGCAGTGGGAAGAGGATCGTTTCTCGAATTCCAGTGTCTGCGAAGAGCATGACCAGTCGGTCAATACCCAACCCAATGCCACCCATCGGCGGGGCTCCGTATTCGAGCGCACGCAGGAAGTCCTCGTCCAGCTGCATGGCTTCGTCGTCGCCGTCGGCAGCCATACGGGACTGCGCGGTCAGTCGTTCTCGCTGGATCACGGGGTCGATCAGCTCGGAGAACGCGGTTCCCCGTTCCATCCCTCCAATGACCAGATCCCAAGCTTCGATAATTCCCGGCGTGCTGCGGTGCGGGCGGGCCAGTGGCTGCGCAGCCGGCGGATAGTCGTAGACGAAGGTCGGGTCGATAAGGGTCGGTTCAACGATTTCGCCAAACAATTCAATGACCAGCTTTTGAGATTCCCACTTTGGGTCGACTTTCACGCCATGCTTTTCGGCAACTGCTCGCAGGGTTTCGACGTCGGTGTCGGGGGTAATTTCTTGGCCCACTGCTTCGGAAAGTCCGGGATAGACGCCCAACCATGCCCATTCGCCATCAAGGTTGATGGTGCCCTTGGAAGTTTCGATCTGGCGGCCGGCGCCAACGGCATCGGCGGCATTAAGGATGATTTCCTTGATGCGGTCGGCCATCACGAATTGATCCGCATAGGCTTCGTAGGATTCAAGGGTCGTGAACTCCGGGGAGTGCGTGGAATCCACGCCTTCGTTGCGGAAGATCCGCCCCAATTCAAAGACGCGGTCAATACCGCCGACGACTGCACGCTTGAGGAACAATTCGGTGGCAATACGCAACGTCATTGGCTGGTCAAAGGCATTCAAATGCGTCTCGAACGGACGAGCAGAGGCACCACCGTGGATCAGCTGCAGCATCGGGGTTTCAACCTCGACGTAATCGCGGGCATGCAGAGTGTCGCGGACCGCGCGCGTGATTGCCGCGCGCTTGTAAACCATCTCCCGTGCCTCATCGCGCACGATCAGGTCGGCATAGCGCTGGCGCACGCGCGTTTCCTCGTTGAGGTCCGCGTGCAACACCGGCAGTGGACGCAGCGCCTTGGAAGCCATTTGCCAATCACTTGCCATGACCGAAAGTTCGCCTCGGCGCGAAGCAATGACCTCACCGGTGATCAGCACGTGGTCACCCAGGTCCACAAGGGCCTTCCAGTCGGCGAGCCTTTCCTCGCCCACGTTGGCGAGAGAAAGCATGGCCTGGAGCCGGGTACCCGTACCTTCGGGGCCGCCCTCCTGCAAGGTGGCGAAGCAAAGCTTGCCCGTATTGCGCATGAAGACAATGCGCCCGACGATGCCGGCTTGGAAGCCCGTGGCGGTGTCGGGGGCAAGGTCCGGGAATTGCTCCCGGATCTCATGAAGCGAGTGAGTCCGTGCAACGCCCACTGGATAGGCTTCTTCTCCACGGGCCAACAAAGCGGCACGCTTGTCCATGCGCACCTGGCGCTGGTCGTTGGTCTCGGTGGGGTTAGCTACTGGGGCAGTTTTTTCGGCAGTCACAATATCCAATTCTAGTCCGAATATTCTGCGTGCGGGCTGAGAGGTGGGGAGCAACACCTCAAGGCCTTCTTCGAACCCCGAATAGAATGAAGGGATCGGGGAAGAAGCCATTCTTCAAACACCCCACGGTGGTTCACTCGCCCTGTATTCCTAGGGCAACCCTCGTGCTCCCGGCCACCGCCGAATCCTAGCCATGGGAGGTACTCTCCATACTGCGCTCATCCCTCGGCCATTCGCCGCTGCCCTCAGCGCTCAGCTGGGCGACGCCTAGGCAGTGGATTTCTACGACCGTCGTGGGCGTGGCAAGTCAACCAAGGACGGAGAGCTTGCCCGGAGCATGCTTCCCATCGAGGTGGGAGAACTGCGGGCAACTCTGGCAGAGCCGTAGTCCGCAGACAGCTTTGCGGTTCTTCCGCGTAATACGCATTTCATGGCAGGTGCCAAGAGCGCAGCATATTTTCGTTCTACGGCGCGCAAGCTCCATCAGGTCGTTCCAGGATCCACATTCCTCGAAACGACCAAGGGCATTCACGGCTCCGTTCCGGCAGCCTTCGCGGCATTGCTAGATGACACCGGCGACCACGTCGCCGCGTTACAGCATCGCGGCGAAACCGCTTCCGTTGCCCCTGCACACGCGTGGAAAGGGGCAACGGAAGCATTCCTGACTACCAGATCCTGACGCGGTCCATGGGGTCCATCCACATGCCGTCGCCGGGCTTGGTATCGAAGGCTTCATGGAACGCATCCATATTCTTGGGCACCTGATTGCAACGGAACTCACCGGGTGAGTGCGGGTCAGTGGTGATGCGGGTGACCATGGTCTCCGGGCGGGTCAGCGTACGCCAGCACTCGGCCCAGGAATAGAAGAACCGCTGGTCACCGTTCAAACCATCTATAACTTCGTCAGCAGCCACGCCGCGGGCAGCCAAATCCAGCTTGTAGGCCGTGTATGCAATGCCAAGTCCGCCCAAGTCCCCAATGTTCTCACCGAGGGTGAGCTTTCCGTTGACGTGGTGTTCCGGCGCTTCCAGCGGTACCAGCGCTTCGTATTGGTCGACGAGTTTGCCGGTGAGTTTTTCAAAGGCTGCCCGGTCCTCGTCGGTCCACCAGTTTTTCAACTGGCCCGTCCCGTCAAACTGGGACCCTTGGTCATCGAAGCCGTGTCCTATCTCGTGCCCGATCACCGCGCCTATGGCGCCATAGTTGGAAGCGGCATCCCGGTCGGCGTCGAAGAAGGGTGAGCGGAGGATTGCAGCAGGGAAGGCAATCTCATTCAACAATGGGTGGTAGTAGGCGTTGACGGTTTGCGGGAACATGAACCACAACTCACGGTCCACACCGTCGTCGATCTTCTTAAGTTCACGCAGGAACTCGAATTCGTTTGCCGCTGCGATATTGGAAATCACATTGTCGGCCACGGTGGAAATGGCGGAGTAGTCGATCCACTCGTTCGGGTAGCCGATCTTGGGCCGGAACATGGACAGTTTCTCCAGCGCCTTGTCCTTGGTGTCAGGGCTCATCCATTCCAGCTCCCCGATGGACTGACGGTAGGCATCAATGAGGTTGGCAACCAGAGCTTCCATTTTGTCCTTGCTGCGCTCTGGAAAATGCTCGGCTACATACAGCTGGCCGATGTCCTCGCCGACGGCTCCTTCGGTGAACGCCACACCTCGCTTCCAGCGCTCACGAAGCTCCTGAACTCCGGAAAGCTTCGCGGAATAGAAGGAGAAGTTCTCGTTGACGAATGCGCTGGACAAGTAAGGTGCGTTGGATCGGATCAGTTGCACTGCCAGCCAGTGTTGCCATGAAGCCAGCGATTCGCTGTTCAGCACCTGCTCGAGCCCCGTGAGATAGCTCGGCTCCCAGACATCGACCTCGGCGAAATACTTTTCCTCGATGCCGGCGCCACGAAGCCATTCGGAAAGAGAAGGAATGTGTTCAAGGAGAGTCGAGGCATCCATCAGGTTGTAACGCGCCTGGGCGTCGCGGCACTTGACTCTGTCCCAGTGATGGGAAGCCAACGCAATTTCCAACGCGACGACGTCCCGCGCTGCGGCCTCGGTGTCCTTGATTTCCCCAAGTGCCAGCAAACGGCCCAGGTGCTCCCGGTATTCGCCAAGGAGTTCGGCGAACTGCTCTTCGCGGTAGTAGGACTCATCCGGCAGCCCAAGTCCACCCTGAATCAGGGTGAGGAGATTTCGCTCCGGCGATCCGGCATCCGAACTGGCACCTGCCTGGATGAAACCGGACACACCTCGCCGGAAAAACGATCCGCTGAGGGTGACAAGTTCGGCAATCGACGTGGTGGCATAAATGGATGACAGATCGGTCCGGATGGGTTCGACTCCACTGGCTTCGATCCGCTCCTCGTCCATGAAGCTTTCATAGAGGTTCGCGATGCGCTCTTTGCGTGCGTCAGGGGTCCCGTCAGCAGCGATCCGGTTGTCTTGGGCGCTTTCAATGATTGCCCGCACGGCTGCCTCGGAATCGTCTCGCAGGGCCATGAAGGAGCCGTAGCTACCTTGATCCGCGGGTATCTGTGCAGTAGATAGCCAAGCCCCATTGGCATGACGATACAGATCATCCTGTGGTCGAACGTTGTTGTCACGGTGGTTCGCGTTTGCCATCGGCTTTGCTGCGTTGGTAGCAACTGACGAATCTGTGCTCATATCTGTCCCATCCATTCATCCGCGCGCACACCGTGGCCGTTTCAGCGGTAGGGCAGAATCGCGTCCGCACCGCGGGGAAGCAACCAGGGCATACGCATCGTGTTCCACGTCTCAACGATTCACTGTACGCGTCTGAAGTGAGAATTTGAGACTATTTTTCACGGTTACTCCAGCGGTGAAACGCATCATACCGGAAGGCCAAAACCCCCGGAAATACGGGGCCCAGACCCTGCTGCGGCTGCGTTTTTCGGCCATTCGGCCAAAAGCGTCAAATGAGCCCTGCATCACTACAGCGTCAGGGGTCGGCCATAGACTGAAAACATGCCTGAATTTCCCGTAAACGCATCGCCCATTCAGCAATCCCTCAACCCATTGCAGCAGATACTCGGTTACACCGAGCCAATCTTCAACGCATCGATGGCCGGTGCGGCCGGCGGCGCACTGGCTGCAGCTGTTTCTGCCGCCGGAGGCTTTGGCATGCTGGGCATCGGTGGCAATGCCACCAAGGAGTGGATCGACAACGAGGCAGCACTTGCCGCGTCATCCGGTCGGGGGTGGGGCGCCGGACTCATGGCCTGGGTCCTGGCGAAGAACCTTGAACCGCTGGAACAGGTGTTGGATCACGGCCCTTCCTTCGTCTGCATTAGCTTTGGGGAACCCGGACCCGCCGCCTCCCTTGCGCATCAGTCCGGTGCTTTGGTGGGCATGCAGGTCGGGAATGCAGCAGAGCTTTCCCGCGCACTGGAAGACGACATCGATGTGGTGATCTGCCGGGGGAATGAGGGAGGCGGTCATGGACGCAATGAGGTGTCCACCCTTCCCCTGCTTCAGCTGGCACTGGAACGAACCGGCAAGCCCGTCATTGCCGCGGGAGGTTTGGCCACGGCCGCCGGGGTCGCCGCAGTACTGGGTGCCGGCGCATCGGCCGCATGGATCGGAACGCGTTTCGCAGCCGCGACGGAATCGACCAGCCACCGCAACATCAAGGATTCCATCGGGGCGGCCGGCCTGGATGACACCGTCTACACCCGCGCCTTTGACATTGCCCAGCGCATTGACTGGCCGGTTCAATACGGCGGCCGGGCCTTGCGCAACGACTTCAGCGATACCTGGGCCGAGAACCTCGAGGCCCTCGGTGCCGCGGTGAAGGCAGACGACTCCCTGACCACATCGATCAACGGCGCCCGCGCCGAGGGAGACACTTCCCTTGCTCCGGTCTATGCCGGCCAGTCTGCGGGGCTTTCGACTACGGGGCAAAGTGCCGCGGAAATCATCGCGGACCTTTCACGTTTCCGGTCGCTGTTGCGGCAGGCTGCCAGCCGATGGGACACGAAGTAGGCCACCCGGGCCGGCAGGCTCAGTAGCCCAGCGGCATATTGTCGATCAGCCGGACCTCGCCGACCCTCGCCGCCACCAGCAGCAACCCCTCGCCGGTGAACGGGGTGTCCTGGCAATTGAAGGCCAGCTCCTGCAAGGTGCGCGGGTCAACCAGTTCGAAGTAGTCGAGCTCCACCAGGGGTTCCATCTCGAAGAGTCCCGCGGCGTCCTCCAGATACAGCGGTTCGTGCCGTTCGGCCCGTTCCTTGACCAAGCTCAATGCCCGGTGGATCACCAGGGCCGCCTTGGCCTGCTCCGCGGTGAGGAATTGGTTCCGGCTGGAAAGGGCCAGTCCCTCGGCGCTGCGGATGATGGGCACCGAGCAAATTTCGACCGGGTAGTTCAGGTCGGCCACCATGCGGTTGATGAGCACCAGCTGCTGCGCGTCCTTCTGTCCAAAATATGCGCGATAGGAAACTGGTACCCCAAGCGTGGCGGGCGGCATGGCAAAGTGGAGCAGCTTGGCCACCACGGCGAGCATCCCGTCGAAGTGGCCCGGTCGCGAAGCGCCCTCGAACTTGGATCCCAGTTCCCCCGAATCGATCTTGATCAGTGGGCGGCCGTCGGGGTAGACCGTCGAAGCCTGGGGGGCAAAGACGATGTCGGCACCGGCGCGGGCCAGGATCTCGACGTCGGCCTCGAGGGTGCGCGGATATCTGGCAAAATCCTGCGCATCGTTGAATTGCAGCTCGTTGACGAAGATGCTGACCACCAGCACGTCGTTGTGCGCCCGGGCGGTGGAAACCAGGGACTCGTGGCCCGAGTGCAGGGCTCCCATCGTGGGCACCAGTCCCAAGGTTGCGGTGCCCTGCTCCGGGGCATTGAACTCGATGGCCCGGGCAATCGCCGCCGAAAGTTCGGCCGCCGTGCGGACGATGCGGGGGGTGCGGCCGGCTGTATCTGCTGGTGTGCTCACCGGCCCAGTTTATCCGCGGGTTCCGCCGATGGCCCTAGTGTGTCGGTTCGCCCAATGCGGCCAGGATCCCGTCGAGGGTCTCCCGGTTGATCAACCCGCGGGCATGGGCGCGCAGCGCTGTCGCCCGGCTCATCGCCAGGTAGCCCTCCCGGGTGTCCTCGCCGATGTCCTCCCCGGCCAGTGCGGCCCGGTGCGCGGCAACCGTCTGCACATCCCCGCGGGCCACCGGCCCGGTCAGCGCGCCCTCCCCGGAGGCCAGCGCATTTTCCAGCGAGGCACGCATGAGCGCCGAGAGCACCCGCTCGGGATGCTCGACGCCGATGCCCGCCAGGATGCCCGCCGACTGCCCGGCAACCGTCACCAGGTGGTTGGAGGCGTGTGACAGGGCCGCGTGGTACTTGACCCGGTCTTCCTCGGCGATGACCACCGGCTCGCCGCCCATTTCCACCACGAGCGCCTGGGCGATGGGAAGAACCATGTTCGAGGCGGTGACCCCGAAGACACAATCGCCGAGCCGCTCCAGGTCCATGCTCATCCCGGTGAAGGTCATGGCCGGGTGGATGGCCAGCCCAATGGCGCCGGCTGCCATTGCCGGAGCCAGCACCTCGGTGCCGTAGCGCCCGGCGGTGTGCACCACCAGCTGGCCCACCTGCCAATGTCCGGCCGCGGCGAGCCCGGAGACCAGGTCCGCCAGCGCGTCGTCGGGCACCGCCAGGATGACCAGTTCGGCGCGGCGCAGGATCTCCGGGATCTGCAGCACCGGGACGTCGGGAAGGAGCAGCTCCGCGCGTTCGAGCGAGGACTCGGAGACCGCGTGGACCCCGATGACTTGGTGCTCGGCCGCGCGCAGCGCCGCACCCAGCACGGCGCCGACCTTGCCGGCGCCGATGACGCCCACTCCCAGCCGTCCCGGCTTGCCCGTGTTTCTCATGCGTCTCCCAGCCAGTGGTTCGAATCCGTTTGCTTCCGCGCCGCGGCGGCGCGGTCTGCCTGTTCAAGGAACAGGTCCCGTCCCGCATCGATGTCGAGCTGGCGCACCACCGGCACCACCGGCCCGGGGATCGTGGCAAGGGCCAGGTCAACCACGCCCATCCGCCGGGCCAGGGGGCCCTGGCGCAGGGAAAGCCCTTGGGTGCGGGCGTGCGGAACGATGGCGATGGTGCGGTGCAGCGCGCCGTTGCGTGCCACCAACGCGGTGTCGGTCAGCGCGTAGCCCTGCCGGCGGTAGGCCAGGAGCGCGAGCGGGCGGATCCGGGGCGGGGAAACCACGAAGCCGTGCGCTGTGCCGCTGCCGTTGATGGCGGCGGCAAAGAATTCGCGCGGCGCCTCCACCCCGGGGGACGGCAGCACCACCGAGAGCACCGCGAGCACGTCCTCGTAGGTGCCCACCGGCAGCAGCACGCTGCGTTGCTCCGCATCGTTCGCGGCCCCTCCGCCGATGCCCGCGACATTGACCGCGACCTTGTACCAACCCATCGGACGCCAGAAGAAGGGGGCGGAAACCTTGATGGCCTGCACCCGCCCCGGGGGCACCGTTTGGTGGCGGGTGTCCAGCAGCCCGTAGCCCACGCGCAATCCGTCGGCACTCGTGGCGGCCTTGAAGTTGTAGCCGGTGTTGAGGTTGTTCCACAGCGCGCCGGCCATGCCCAGCAGCGCCGGGAGCAGGTAGAACGGCGCGAAACCCTCGATGTTGGACATGGCGATGGCCAGCCCGATAAGGCCCAGCAGCATGAACACCGTGGACGGGCGCAACAGGATGGAACCGACCAGCCGGCCCAGCGGGACGCTGGCGACCACGCGTTCGCTCGCTGCCCGGGGGCCGCGCGGCGCCGCATCGGCGGGCGGGAACCGCGCATCCGCCATTTGCCCGGGTTCCGGAGACTGGCCACCGGCAGGCCCCTGCTCGCCGGCCGGTGCAAGCGGTGGCGGGGAATCGTTGGTTGCCTGCAGTCCTGCGGCGCGGGCCAGGATGGAGTTGCGCAGTTCGTGGGCCTCGGAGAGCTTCACGAAGGCCAGGTTCATGGCGGCGGAGCCGGAGTCTGCGACGTCGAAGCGCAGCTCGGCCAGCCCGAAGATCCGGGCGACCAGCGGCTGGGCAATGTCGATCGACTGCACCCGGTCGATGCGTGCCTGGCGCTGCTGGCGGAAGACCATGCCGGAATTCACGTTCACGTGGCGCTCGGTGATCTGGTACTTGGTGAACCACCAGGAGCCGAAGAAGCCCAGCAGGATCAGCAGCAGGATGCCGCCGCCGATGAGCAGCGAAACCAGCAGCGGGGCGCCGGAGACAAAATCGGGTCCGCTGCTTGGTTCCTCCTCGCCGAAGAAGGAGGAAAGGGTGTTTTGCCCGTAGACGAAGGCGATGGCCACCACGGCGAGCCAGCCGCGCACCAAGGGCGAGACCGGGTGGACCCGGTGCCACGGCACCTCGGGTGCACCGGGCTCCGGTGCGGGTGGGGGGTTCACAGCCCGGCCAAACGCGATTCGCCGCGGGCCGCAAGCTGCTCGCGCAGGCGCGTGCCCTCTGCCAGGGGCAGGCCGGGGATCTCGGCGGTGGCGTCGGCCGCCGCGGTGTGCAGCTTGACCTTGCACAGCCCCAGCATCCTGTCGATGGGTCCGACGGCCACGTCGACGAATTGCATCCGGCCGTAGGGAACCACCAGCACCTTTTGGAACATCAACCCCTGGCGCACCAGCAGGTCGTCCTCGCGCTCTGCATAGCCGATCGCTGCAACCTGGCGCGGAATCAGCACCAGGCGAATGATGTCGATGGCCACCGCCACCGCGGGGATGGCAATGGCCAGCCAGAGCGGGAAGCCGGTCCACACCCCGAACCGGTTCAGCACCAGCGGCATGCACAGCACCGCCAGCGTCACCAGCGCGCCAATGCCCCAGCCCACCATGCGGACCTTTGCGTAGCTCGGGGACACCCGGGTCCAGTGGATCCCGGCCGGATCAATTGGTTCCTGCTGCATAGCCTTCCTCGTCCTCGCCCTCGGTCTTGGCCGCCGGGTCCGAAGGATCTTCCGGGGGCAGCTTGCAGAACTGTTCCACAACCCATCCCACGATAACCATCACCAGCGCACCGCCGATCATCACCAAGGATGATTTCACCGCCTCGCTGCCCAATCCTGCCGCGGTGAGAAGCCCCAACAGGATCCCGCCGTGCCATCCGGCGATGATGGACCCGGCATACACGCTGGCCTGGGCCAGCACCAGGGTCCTGGCCGCGGCAATCGGGTCCACCCGCTTCTTGGTCCGCCCGGAGGTGTAGAGCTTGATGCGGATGCCCATCACCAGGGTGATCAGGCAGGCAGCGCCCATGGACACCAGCGAGGTCCAGTGCAGCACCGGCACCGGGTAGCCGCGGGTGGTGGCAAGGATCTGCAAGGCGTAGCCGGCGACGACGCCGATCACCAGCACCGTGAAGACCCACAGGGGCCGCAGCGAGTTCATCGGCCTAGGCCTCCGCTTCGGCACGTTTGATGCCCGGGGTGTCCGCCGCGGCGGCGGCCAGCTCGGCCACCGGCGTCCCGTCCAGCGTGGCGTCGGGTTCCATCCAGGACCAGGGAAGCAGCACGAAGCCGCGCGTCGCGGCCCGCGGGTGCGGCAGCGTCAGCACCGGGTCGTCGCTGGTTTGCCCGCCGTAGGTGATCACGTCGATGTCGAGGGTGCGCGGGCCCCAGCGCACCTCGCGGGTGCGGTGGTGTGCCTGCTCGATGGCCTGGCAGGCTGCCAGGAGCCCCAGCGGGGCCAGGTCGGTGTTGATGCGCAGCACCAGGTTCAGGAAGTCGGGTTGGCCTGCGGGCCCTCCCACGGGCTTGGTCACCGCGGTGTCGGAGACGCACACCACCTCGATTCCCGGTGTGGCGGCCAGTTCGGCAACCGCGGCCTGGAGCGTTCCGGCACGTTCGCCCAGGTTGGAACCCAGGGCAAGGATGCAGGAAACCATTCGGTTCACTCCCGTTCGCGGTAAATGTGGATCGTGACGTCGGAAAAGGTCACGGTGATCGGGGCCTTGGGCTTGTGCACGATGACCTCGACCCCCGAGACGGTGGGGAAGGAACCGAGGATCGCCGCGGCGGTCTTTTCCGCCAGCGTCTCGATCAGGTCCCAGGGTCCGTCCTGGATCTGGGCGACCACGAGCTCGCCGAGTTCGCCATAGTGCGCGGTGTCGGCGACGTTGTCGCTGGCCGCCGCCTTCCGGATATCGGTGTGCAGCACGACGTCGAGCGTGAAGGGCTGGCCGTCGCGCTTCTCGTGCTCAAAGACGCCGTGGTGCCCGATGGCGGTGATGCCGCTCAGGGTGATGGTGTCGCTGCGCATGGTGTTCCCCCGGCCGGGCTTCCTAGAGTGCCGGGACGCGGGCCGCGGACCAGGCGTGGGCGACCTTGATGGCGTCGAGGGACGAGGGAACGTCGTGCACACGCACGCCCCAGGCGCCGTTGGCGGCAGCAAGCGCGCTGGTGGCGGCGGTCGCTGCGTCGCGTTCGGTCGGTGCGGCGGGCTTGCCGTCGACGGTCAGCAGGGCGCCCAGGAAGCGCTTGCGGCTGGTGCCCACCAGGACGCGGTGACCCAGCGCGGTGAAGCGGTCAAGGGCGTTGAGCAGTTCCCAGTTGTGCTCGTGGTCCTTGGCGAAGCCCAGCCCCGGATCCAGGATCAATGCCTCGGGCTTGACGCCGGCGGCAACAAAGCGCTCGCGCAGCGCGAGCATCTCCTCGATGACCTCGGAGACCACGTCGGTGTAGTTCGCCTCGGTGACCATGGTGGCGGCGTCCCCGCGGCGGTGCATCAGCACGTAGGGGGCTCCGGTCTCGGCCATGAGAGCCGGCATGTCCGGCTCGTGGGTCAGCCCGGAGACGTCGTTGATGATGTGCGCGCCGGCAGCCAGGGCGGCGCGGGCAGTGGAGGTGTGCATGGTGTCGACCGAGATGATCGCCCCGGCCTTGGCCAGTGCCGTGATGACCGGCAGGATGCGCTGCTGTTCCTCGTCGGGGTCCACGGGCTCGGCGCCGGGGCGGGTGGATTCGCCTCCGACGTCGATGATGTCCGCCCCGCCGTAGTACATGCGCAGGCCGTGGGAAATGGCGTCGTCGGCGCTCTTGTACTTCCCGCCGTCCGAGAAGGAATCCTCGGTGATGTTCAGGATGCCCATGACCAGGGTGCGGTCGGCGGGCAGGTCGGCCAGGGTGCGGGCCGTGATCTTCTTGATGACCGGCAGCGGGCTGGTGGCCGGACCGGTTCCGGGGATTGCTCCAAGTGACATGGGGGTGTTACCTACTTTCCGAGGATGAGGCTCATGGCCTCTGCGCGGGTGGCCGGTTCGCGTAGCTGGCCACGCACGGCGCTGGTGACGGTCTTGGCGCCCGGTTTGCGGACGCCCCGCATGGACATGCACATGTGTTCGCATTCGACGACGACCATGGCGCCGCGCGGGTTCAGGTGGGCGACAAGTGCGTCAACGATCTGCGTGGTCAGTCGTTCCTGGACCTGCGGGCGGCGGGCGTAGACCTCCACCAGCCGGGCCAGCTTGCTCAGGCCAGTGACCTTGCCCTCCGGGCCGGGGATGTAGCCGACGTGGGCGCTGCCGTGGAACGGCACCAGGTGGTGTTCGCAGGTCGAGTAGAACGGGATGTCCTTGACCAGGACCAACTCATCGTGTTCGATGTCGAAGGTCGTGGCCAGGAGGTCCGCCGGGTCCTCGTGGAGCCCGGCAAAGAACTCCGCATAGGCCTTGGCCACGCGCTTGGGCGTCTCCAACAGGCCGTCGCGCTGGGGGTCCTCGCCAATGGCATGCAGGATCTCGCGCACGGCGTTTTCAATGCGGACCAGGTCCACGCCGCCGGCGCGCTGGACGTTGTCGTCTTCAAGCTGATCGATCTCGTTCACCCTCAGATCCTAGCGTGTGTGTGCGATGGGTTACTCGCCGGTGACGTCGCCTGACGTTGCAGCTGCCGCATCGGCGGCGATTTCCTTCGCGGAGAGGACAGGACCGGCCGCGTGGACGGGGCGGCTGTCCTTGCTCAGCCAGACGTCGCGCTCGGGACGCTTGGTGAGGTCGTGGAAGATTTCCTCGATCTCCTTCTGGTTCAGCGTCTCATGCTCGAGCAGTGCCAGGGCCAGGCGGTCAAGCACGTGGCGGTTCTCGGTCAGCGCGGCGTAGGCCTCGTCGTGCGCGGTGTCGATCAGCGCGCGGACCTCTTCGTCGACCACGTTGGCCATGGCGTCGGAGTAGTCGCGGCTGGCCGCTTGGCCGTACATGGCATCCCCGGAGGAAGAGCCCAGCTTCACGGCTCCCACGCGCTCACTCATGCCGTAGTCGGTGACCATCTTGCGTGCGGTGGCGGTGGCCTTCTCGATGTCGTTGGAGGCGCCGGTGGAGGGGTCGTGGAAGACGATTTCCTCGGCCACGCGCCCGCCCATGGCGTAGGCCATCTGGTCCAGCAGCTCGTTGCGGGTCACCGAGTACTTGTCGTCGTCGGGCACCACCATGGTGTAGCCCAGTGCGCGTCCACGCGGCAGGATGGTCACCTTGGTGACCGGTGCGGTCTGGCGCATGGCGGCTGCCACCAGCGCGTGTCCGCCCTCGTGGTACGCGGTGATCTTGCGCTCGTGTTCCTTCATGAGGCGGCTGCGCTTCTGCGGGCCGGCCATGACGCGGTCGATGGCCTCGTCCAGGGCGCGGTCGTCGATCAGCTGGGCGTTGGAGCGCGCGGTGAGCAGCGCCGCCTCGTTGAGCACGTTGGCCAGGTCGGCGCCGGTGTAGCCGGGGGTCTTCTTGGCAACGGCCTTGAGGTCGACGTTGGTGGCCATCGGCTTGCCCTGGGCGTGGACCTTGAGGATCTGCTCGCGGCCGATCATGTCGGGGGCCTCGACGGGGATTTGGCGGTCGAAGCGGCCCGGGCGAAGCAGCGCCGGGTCAAGGACGTCGGCGCGGTTGGTCGCGGCGATCAGGATGACGTTGGTGGTCGCGTCGAAGCCGTCCATCTCAACCAGCAGCTGGTTGAGCGTCTGCTCGCGCTCGTCGTTGCCCCCTCCGATGCCGGCGCCGCGGTGGCGACCCACGGCGTCGATCTCATCGACGAAGATGATGGCGGGGGAGTTGGTCTTGGCCTGCTCGAAGAGGTCGCGGACGCGCGAGGCGCCGACGCCGACGAACATTTCCACGAAGTCCGAGCCGGAAATCGAGTAGAAGGGGACGCCTGCCTCGCCGGCGACGGCCTTGGCCAGCAACGTCTTGCCGGTGCCCGGAGGGCCGTACAGCAGCACGCCCTTGGGGATCTTGGCCCCGACGGCCTGGAACTTGCCCGGTTCGCGCAGGAACTCCTTGATTTCGTGGAGTTCCTCCACGGCCTCTTCGGCACCTGCAACGTCGACGAAGGTCACCTGCGGCATGTCCTTGGTGATCAGCTTCGCCTTGGACTTGCCGAACTGCATGACCTTGGATCCGCCGCCCTGGGAGCGGGAAAGGATGAACCAGAACAGGCCCACGATCAGGATCATCGGGATCATGAAGCCGAGCATGGAGGTGAACCAGTTGCTCTGCACCGGCTGGTCGGTGTAGCCGGAGAGGTTGGCCTCGTTGACCGCCGTCACCACCTGGGTGCCGCGCGGTTGTGAGTAGAAGAACGAGACGTTCTTGCCCTTGTCCTCGCCGTCGAGGTTCAGCGGTTCCTTCAGCGTCAGGTCCACGCGCTGCTCGCCGTCGAAGATCTTCGCCTCGGTGACCTTGTCGTCCTTGAGCAATTGCATGCCAACGGAGGTGTCGATGCGCCCGGAGTTGCCGCCCAGAAGCGTCGGCAGGAAAATCAGCAGCACCGCGGCGCCAAGCAGCACCCATACGATCCAGCTGTTGAAGATCTTTTTCGCGTTCATTGATTGGGGGTCCCGCCCCATCCCTCCTGCTTTCGGGCACTGGCGGCCCGGGCGCCTGGGCGACGCCGGTAATCTTGCTACACGCTCATTAAGTAAACGCCCTATGTGATACCCACGGATGGGCAAGGCGATAAGTTCCCCTTTGGGCGTAAGAACACCGATGGCCGCCCCCGGGAACCGGAAACGGCCATGGCACACCGCACAAGGGATGCTGGAGCGGGCTGGTGCCGCCTGCTACTGGTAGACGTGCGGTGCCAGGGTGCCGATGAAGTCCAGGTTGCGGTACTTCTCGTCGAAGTCCAGGCCGTAGCCGACAACGAATTCGTTGGGGATCTCCATGCCGACGTACTTCACGTCGATCTCCACCTTTGCGGCCTCCGGCTTGCGCAGCAGGGTGCAGATCTCGACCGAGGCCGGGCCGCGGGAGTGCAGGTTGGCCAGCAGCCAGGACAGCGTCAGGCCGGAGTCGATGATGTCCTCGACGATCAGCACGTCCTTGCCCAGCAGGTCGGTGTCGAGGTCCTTGAGGATCCGCACGACGCCCGAGGACTGGGTACCCGAACCGTAGGACGAGACCGCCATCCAGTCCATGGTCACGTGGCTGTGCAGCGCGCGGACCAGGTCGGCCATGACCATCACGGCGCCCTTGAGGACGCCGACAACCAGGATGTCCCGGCCTTCGTAGTCGGCGTCGATCCGGGCGGCAAGCTCATTGATCTTGGCCTGGATTTCTTCCTTGGTGTAGAGGACATGCGCCAAATCGGCGCTGACATCTTTCGAATCCACGAGGGCTCCTGGTTCTGGGGTCGGCGATATACCGGTCGAAGGGGGTTTTCCACCCACGAACTAGAGTGCCACAGTCTGGCTTGCGGTGGGGAGCGCGGCACCCCGGTGTTGCCGCGGCCTTGGGGCTGGCGGCCCGGGATTGTGAGGCAATTCTCACCCGTCGCCGGGCCGCAGGCCGCTGGCGTCCAGCCGCAGGAAGGGCGCGGCGCCGGCGGGAAGCCTGGTTCCGGCGATCCGGGTGGCCTCCACCGGGCCCTCCAGTTGGATGGGGCCGGCGGATTTCGACCCGAGGACCAGCGCGTTCAATGCCCGCAGCCGTTCGAAGTCCGGTGCCGGTGCGCCCAGCCGCACCACGGACAGGCGCAAGGCGCGGGAGCGCAGGGGCTCGGGCATGGCCCGCAGCCGGGCCAGGTCGATGGAGGACACCGCGGAGGCGGCCGCCGAGGCCCCGTCGGCGAGCGCTGGGTCCGGGGCGAGGATGGCGTCGTGCAGCGCGCTGGCGGCCAGCCCGTCGAGGTATTCGGCGTCGGCGCGCGCCAGGGCCGCGGTGCGTGCCAGCGCGGCGGGCACCTGGTCCCCCAGCACCGAGCGCAGCACCGGCATCAGCTCGTGGCGCACCCGGTTGCGCAGGTAGCGCGGGTCGGTGTTGGTCGGGTCGCTCCAGTATTCGAGCCCTTCGTGCCGGCAGATCGCCTCGACATCCACCCGTGCCAGGCCCAGCAGCGGGCGCAGGTACTGGCCGCGGGCCGCCGGCATCCCTGCCAGGGAGAGCGTCCCGGAGCCGCGCGCCAGGCCGAGCAGCACCTGTTCGGCCTGGTCGTCGAGGGTGTGGCCGAGCAGCACGTGGCCGGCGCCGCTGTCCTCCAGCGCCCGGGCAAAGGCGGCATAGCGCGCGGTGCGCGCCGCCTGTTCACTGCCGCCGTCCACCTCCACCGGGAGGACCAGCACCTCGCCCAGGCCCAGGGCCCGGCATTGGGCTGCTGCCCGTTGTGCCACCTCGGCGCTGCCGGGCTGCATCCGGTGGTCGACGACGACCGCCCCCGCGTCGATCTCCCGCGCCCGGTGCAGGAAGGCCGCCGCGGCAGCAAGCGCCAGCGAATCGGCCCCGCCGCTGCAGGCCACCAGCACCTTGCCGCCTGGCGGCACCATGGCCCGGATCGCGTTGCGGGCATCGGCCAGCACGCGCGGCAGCTTTCCGCCCATCGTCGTCCTTCCCGTGGGGCTTGCCGCTAGTTGCCTGCCGGGGTCTGGTCCCCGGCAGGTGATCCGCCCATGCGCGCCACCCACGCGGCGGGGTGGTGCAGTTCGTGCTCGGTGGGCAGGTTCTCCGGACCCTCCCAGACCCGGTTGAAGCCCTCCATGCCCATGAGCTTCACGGCACGGGAGACGAAGCGCTGCCCGTCGGCATATTGGCGCATCTTCGCATCCAGGCCCAGCAGCTTGCGCAGCCACTTCTCCACCATGCCGCGGTCCTTGCCGCGGGCGCCGAAACGCTGGCGGATGGTGCGCACCGAGGGCACGATCGAGGAGTCCACTGCGTCCATCACCACGTTGGCGTGTCCCTCCAGCAGCGACATCACCGCGGTGATGTGCGAGAGGATCGCCTTCTGCTCGCCGGTGCGCAGGCCCGCCAGCAGCCCGGTGTCCCCGCTTGAAGGTAGGCCGGCGTCCACTGCTTCCAGGTCCTTCTTGCCGCGGATGACCTCGGACGCGGCGGCACGCAGCCGCTCACCCAGGGCCTCGGGTTCTGCCAGCAGCGAGGCCAACAGCTCCGCGATCTTTGACTGCAGGTGCTCGCGCAGCCAGGGTGCTGCGGCGAACTGCACCCGGTGGGTCTGCTCGTGCAGGGTGACCCAGAGCCGGAAGTCGTCGGTGTCGACCTTCAGTTCCCGCTCGATGGCCACGATGTTCGGCGCCACGAGCATCAGCCGGCCGCCGGAGGGCAGGTCCGCGCGCAGCAGGCCCGCGAAGGGGTCGTACTGGCCCAGCACCTTGGAGGACATGAAGGCCAGGATGGCGCCCATTTCCACGCCGGTGGCCGTGGAGGAAAGCACCTGTGCGGCTTCGCTGATCTTTTCGCCGCGGGTGGCGGCCAGGTGTTCCATGGCGGGTCCCAGCATCGCCTCGAAACTTTGGGTGTTCGCCTTGGCCCAGCCGGGCCGATCGACGATGAGCACCTGCGAGTCGCGCAGGTCCGCAGCCGCCTCCAGCCCGGTGATGCGGTGCACGTGTTCGACCGATTCGTCGGCCTTGGCTCGCAGGTCGGCGACCACTGCCGCAATCTCGGTGCCGGTGAGGCTCGGGCCCGCACCGACCAGCTTGGCCGCTGTGCCGGCGGCGAGGTCCCAATTGATCAGCCGGAATTCGGTGGTGTCCATGCCTTCCATCCCATCACGCTTTTGTCCCGCACGGCGTGATTGCGCGCTGGGCCAAAAAACTTGTGCCCGCCCGGCGGCCCGGCCGGCGGGACTAGCGGCATCCGCAGCCGGTGAGCGCCGCGGCCGCGGCATCGAGCGTTGCCCGGTTTGGCCCGATGGACCGGTCGCTGGTGTTCACGAAGAACGAGAAGGCCAGCAAGCGGCCGTCCCGGGTCACGGTGAGCCCGCTGAGGCTGGAGACCTCCATGAGCGACCCGGTCTTGGCGCGCACCAGCCCGCGCGTCTGCGCGGCACCCAGCCGGGTGGACAGGGTCCCGGTGGCGCCTGCAACCGGCAGGCCGTAGCTGAGGTTGCGCAGCGACGCATGTTCGGAGGTGGCCGCATACGCCAGTGCCCGGGCCAGGGCCAGGGGTGCGACGCGGTTGGTGTTGGCCAGCCCGGAGGTGTCCCTCAGCTCAATTCCCGTGGTGTCGATGCCCAGGTCCGCGATCACCTGTGTCACCGCGGCGGCGCCGTGCGCGTAGTCGCCGGTCTGCCCCAGCTCCAGAGCGACGAGGCGGCCGAGCGCCTCGGCCACGTAGTTGTCCGAGACCTCCAGCATGAACCTGGTTTGTTCACCCAGGGTGGCGGAGCTGACGGCGGCCAGCTCGGTGCCCTGGACTCCGGGGTCGGCGCGCGTGACCTCGGTGGCGACCTGAGGGCCTCCGTCCGCCGCGCCCATTGCCGCGCGCAATGCCTTGGCAAAGGTCCTAGCCGCATGCATGCCCGGGTCGCCCACCCGTTCCGCCTTCGGATTGGCATTGGCGCGCGCCGCGTACATGGCGACGGGGGAAAGCGGCGCGATGTTGTTGGTGCTGACCAGCGATGCGTCCCAGTCGGGGTTCAGCGCGGGGCCGGCAAAGAGCGAGTCGTCGAGCTCGACGGACAAGGCATCCCCGGTTTCCCCGGCCGCGTGGGCCTGGCGCAGCGAGGTCGCGGCCCGCTTTGCGAGGGTTTCGAGACCTGCCCTGCCGCTGGTGGATGCCGAGCCAGTGCCGGATCCCAGCAGCACGTCTCCCCCGCCCACCAGCACGACGGTGTCCGGGTCCTTGAGCACGGCCTTAGTGGTGAAACGATGGCCCTCGCCGAAGACGTGGGTGGCGGCGATGGCCGTGAACACCTTCAGGCTCGAGGCCGGGATGCCCGGCTGGTTGCCGGAAAGCGAATACAGTTCCTCGCCGCTTGCCACGTCGAGGACGCCGGCGCTGACCGAGACGTCGGCCGGGGAAGACGACAGGATCGGATCCAGTGTCGCGGCAAGCGCTCCGGCAACGGGTGCAGGGGCCGCGGGATCAAGCGGCGGCAGAGCCATGGCGCCGACGGCGGCGAGGTCCGGGGCCACCGGCTGTGCGGCCGACGGCTTCGACGCGGCACCCGAGGCCATGACCGGGATGAGGAAGAACGCCAGCAGCCCCAGCAGCACGCCGGCAACGATCGAGGTGATGCCCAGACGCTGGATTTGGCTCGCATGCTTCATTCAACATCCCCGAAATCGTCGTAGTCTGCGTGCGCCATATACCCTTAAGCGCAGCTACCTAAGACTAGACGGCAATCGGACGCGCCCGCGTCCGCACATGCCGCTGGTCACGAGAGTCGAGGAGACTTTTTATGAGCCACGACGTCACCATCGAGATCCCCGCCGGATCGCGCGTGAAGTACGAGATCGACCACGAGACCCACCGCCTGCGCCTGGACCGCGTGTTGTTCACGTCCATGCAGTACCCGACGCACTACGGCTTCTTCGATGACACGCTGGGCGAAGACGGCGATCCGTTGGACGCACTGGTCTTCATCCCGGGCGTCGACCTTTTCCCGGGCGTCGTGGTGGAGTCCCGCCCGATCGCCGTGTTCAACATGACCGACGACGGCGGCGGAGACGCCAAGCTCGTGTGTGTTCCGGCGGACAAGCGCTTTGACCACATCCAGGAATTCGAGGACCTCGACGGGTGGCTCGTCAAGGAAATCGAGCACTTCTTCCTGCGCTACAAGGACCTGGAGCCGGGCAAGTGGGTCAAGGCCGAGGGCTGGATGGGTCGTGCCGAGGCCGAAGCCGAGCTGGAACGCTCGATCGAGCGTTACAAGGCCCAGGCCTAACCGCTCCACCACACCACACCCGCGGGGCCGGGTCCGAAGGCTGCGCCACCGGCGCGATCTCCGGACCCGGCCCCGCGTTGTTTCCTGCGGTGCCTGTGCGGTTGTCCACATCCCCGCGCACCCTTGCCCCGCCACGGCCCCGGCGTCGCACACTGGAGAACATGGACACGCGGCGGCTCATTGAGGCCCTCACCGGCGATGGTGGCGATCCGGGACACCGAGTGTCGCCGGCCCGGAAGCTGCGCCTGTTTTCCGCGCTGTCCCTGCGACTCGCGGAACTTGCCGCCGAACTGGCCACGGAGATCTCCTCCCCCACCGAGGCCGCCCTTTTTGCCCACGACGTCGAGCGCACCCACCGCCAGGCCGAAATCGCGCAGATCCGGGCTGCACATACCGCCCAACGCACCCTCGTACAAGACCTGCCCGCTGAAAACCTTGAATGGGCGCGTGCCACCGCGGCGGATCCCGCAGCGTTCATCCGCGGGGAGCGGGCCCTGCCCCCGGACCCGGCCACCGTCCCAACCGGGATCATGCCGTTCAAGGACACCTGCGATTTCCTGCAGCATTCACTGCACCTGCCCCGCTTCGCCGCCCGGAACCGGCTCCACGCCGCAAACGCCCTGCTCCCGCACGCCGATGTCCACGGCAACCAGTGCGCACCGCGCTACCCGAAGCTCGCCGAACAGCTCCACGCCGGAACCGCGTGCCTGGGCGCCACGGCCGCCGCAGCACGCAATCTCGATGCCCTTGCACCGGCCATCGCCGCCCAACCCGCGCCGCACCGGCTCGCCGAGAGGATCGAGGAAAGGGTCGCCGGCTCCGTGGCCGCCGGCATCCCCCAGGACACCCGGCGTCTCTTCACTGCCCTGTCCGATGAACTCGAGAACGCCACCTCCGCCGACCAGCTGCCCACCCCGCAGGAAATCCAGGCGAAAACCGGCATCTTCATCACCAAACGCACCCGCCACTTCACGTTTATGTCCCTGTGCCTGCTCAACACCGACGCCGAAGTCTTCCTTTCCCATTTCGCGGCCTCCGACAATCCCCGCACGCTGGCCGGCAACCGTGACGCCCTGGCGGCCGCAGCCACCGGAATGAACCCCGCCGCCGCTGCAGGCGGTGCATCTGCTACCCCTGATTCCGCTGACAAGGGCACCGCGGAAGGCACCTCCGGAGCCACTGATGGCCCTGACTGGTTCACCCGTCCCGAGGGAGTCGCCGTCGAAACCCTCGACGGCCCGGCAACCGGCTCCGGATCGCCGCCGGGTTTCGATCCGAACCTCGCAGACTCCCCCAATAGCCTCTTTCCCGGCCAGGACGGGCTAACCCCTCCCCAACGCCACCTGCAAACCGTGCTGAACCTCATGCGCGCACCAACCAAACCTCCGGGCAAGGGAGCCACCGGGCTGCCCACCGCCCAACTGATCATCCACTGCCGCCTCGACACCCTCCTCGGGCTAGCCACGGGCAACGGCTGGAGCGCCCACGGACTCGAAATCCCGATCAGCGAAATCCGAAGACGGCTGGCCACCGACGGAACGATTCCGCTGGTCCTGGGCGGCCAAGGGGAAATCCTCGACGTCGGCCAGGAAATGCGCTTCGCCCCGGACCACATCAGACGGGCCGTGCTGGCCCGCGACGGCGGATGCTTCTACCCCGGCTGCACCGTCCCGCCCGAACACCTGGAAATGTGCCACATCGACGGTTTTGCCCAAGGCGGGCACACGAGCGTCCACAAATTCACCCCCGGCTGCACAAGCCACCACCACATGGCCGACAACGGACTGCTCGAACTAGTCATCCACAACGGCATCCCGCACGTCTTATTGCCCCAGCACCTCGACCCCGAACGGCTACCGCGTCGCAACACCTATTGGCCGCAGAACCAGGCCGCTCTCTTCTAGGGACGGACATCCGGCACCCCCCGGTTCCCGGGGCCAGGGCCCACACCATGACGAAGGATTTTTTCGGGCACGGATTGTGGGAGATGCTGATGGCATGACCAAGGCCGCACCACGTGAACTAGCCCAGCTAACCCCCATCGAACAATTACGCGCCGGACGGCTCCCGTTGCGCCTGGTTCAGCTGTTCGTGGGCTTGACACTCTTTGGCGCGGCCATGGCCGGGTTCGTCCGGTCGGGGCTCGGCTTGGCCCCATGGGACGTGCTCCACTACGGCGTCACCCTGCACACCGGACTCAGCCTGGGGACCGTGGTGATCGTCTTCGGATTCCTGGTGCTGTTGCTGTGGATCCCCTTGCGGCAGATGCCTGGCCTGGGCACCATTGCCAACGTCGTCTGGATCGGCGTTTCGGCAGACATTGGGCTGGCGCTCCTTCCCGAAGTCCACGGCCTGCCCGCACAGCTGGCCCTCTTTGCCGGGTCACTGCTGGTGAACGGACTCGGCGGAGGGATGTACATCGGCAGCCAGCTTGGCCCTGGCCCGCGTGACGGATTGATGACCGGGCTGCATGCGCGCACCGGAGTCAGCCTGCGGTTGGCGCGCACCGGCGTCGAGGTTACTGTGCTGGTCATCGGCTGGTTCCTGGGCGGGATCGTCGGTTTCGGCACCATCCTGTACGCGCTCGCCATCGGCCCGGTTACCCAATTTTTCCTGCGCTTTTGCATCATCGAGCTGCTGCCCGCAAGGACCACCGCCCAAGCCCCCGCGGCCACACCCTAGGCTCCCAGGCCACCCGGCGGTCACCTGGCCAGGGCACTCTCACCGGCGTTTATCCAGACGGAGTCGGCGTTTCGCTGCATAATTGGGACTGTGTACCTCGTAACCCTCAGACAACGTGACCGGCGTTCCGACGGCGATCTCACCGATGAAATGCTCCGCACCCTGGCCGGAATTGCCACATTGGCCCCGTTCCAGCGCTCCGGGCCGTCCCTGCTCGTCGGCGTCCCCGAACGCGCCGAAGACGCCGTCGAGGCGGCTCTTCGCGCGCTGCGCAGCAACCAATGGCTGGTCGGCCTTGGCGTCGGCAGCCTGTACGAACCGGTGCCCCGCGAGGCGCAATACCTCCAGGGCACAGCGCTGGGCTACGCCCACACTGCCGTCGAGCGTTCCGGACACACCGGGGAACGGGTACCGCTGAGTGTCGTTGGCCCCGAGGCTTCCGTCGCCGCCGAAGCCGAGGCGGTGCTGCGCCTGCTCGGACAGATTGTCAGCACCCGCAGCAGTGCCGAGTGGGCGGTGCTCGATTTGCTGACCCCAGGGGCTCGCGGCCAGCAAAAACATGTCGCGACGGAGCTGGGCATCACCGCCCAAGCAGTCTCCAAGGCCGTGGTCCGATCCGCATGGGTCGAGGAATGGGCGGCGCGCCCGGCGGCCGCCAGGCTGTTGCGCTGGCTTGATTCGCCCCACGCGGCCGCCGACCTCTAGACGATGTCAGGTTTTTCCAGTTCCCTAGTCACCCTGCGGTTTTGGACGTAGTATCGGCGATATTGATGTCCCATACGAGGGGAGGGATTCCGCCCCGCACGATGACATGAGGAGCAAACGATGGTTCCCGAAATCAATTGGATTGCCGTAGTTCTTGCCACACTTTCGACCATGGTGGTTGGCAGCATCTGGTACACCCCGAAGGTGTTCGGGAATTACTGGATGAAGGCGGCCAAGGTAACCCCGGGTGAGGCCAAGGGCGCCGTTATCCCGATCGTGGTGACTCTCATCGTCAGCTTCATCAGCGCCTGGGTCCTGGCCGGTGCCACGTATCTGTCCTTCGACTTCTACGGCGGTTCCTACCTCACCAACGCCCTGTTGACTGCATTGATCCTGTGGGGCGGCTTCACAGCGACGCGTTTCATCACCCATGATGCCTTCGAGGGCCGACCCGTGGGACTCACCGCGCTGAACTGCCTCCACGAGCTGGTGACGTTCATGGTGATGGGCTTGATCATCGGGCTATTCGGCGTCTGATCGGAAGCCGTAGCCCGCGGGATTACTTACTCGGGGTCGGCGAGGGCAGCGGTTCCTGCTCGAATTCGAGCCATCCGATCGTGTAGTTTCCGCCGCGCTCGAACACGTCAAAACGCTCGCCCTCGGGGTGGCTCGGGGTACTCAAGGTCAGTTGGGACCAGTGACCCATGGTCGAATCCGACACGGGTTCCACGCTATAGCCGGCGGCAACGCCGAGCCGCTCGAACTCTGCACCCAGCCTGTCGAATTGTTCGCCCACGGTATCGGTCCCGCCCGTGGTGGTCACCCTGCACGCCTCGATTTGGTCCCCTGCAAGGGTCGAGTCCACCAGATGGTCCATGGCCTGTTCAATGTCGGGTTTTCCGGTGTTGCAGATGGCATCGGGAGAAGTGCATCCTGTCACCAAAACCCCGGCACCGAAAAGGGACAGGGCAAGGATTCCGGCGCGTTTCATGGGTTTAAGCATAGCCAGTGAATCGGATGCACGTGCCAGCGGCCCATCACCTGCACCAGGGAACGGCCAGGGGAATCCATGTGATTGCTCCGGAACCTAAGGCGGCTTAAGTTGAACGTCCGCCACGGCAAGGTGCCATGGCGGACGTCCTGGGTCTCAGCCGAGACCTCAGGCTGCCTTGGGCATGAGGAAATCCTGCAGGACCTTCGCCAGTCCGTCATCGTCCACGCCGGCTGCGATTTCGTCTGCCACGGCCTTGACTTCATCTGGGGCCTGGCCCATGGCCACGCCCCGACCTGCCCACGACAGCATCTCGATGTCGTTGCGGCCATCGCCCACGGCAATGGTCCGCTCGATGTCGAACCCGCGCGCCATGCGCAGCGCTTCGAGGCCACTGGCCTTGGTGACGCCCTCGGCGGCGATGTCCAGCCACGCCGTCCAGCCCACCGAATAGGTGACTCCTGAAAGTCCGAGCGTGCCGACTGCATCGCCGAATTCCTCGGCGGTGGCGTCGGTGGAGAAGACCACCAGGCGAACGGCCGTGGCTTCAAGCATCTTGTCCAGCGTCACCGGGGTTGCGACGACGCCAAAGCTGGCATCCTCGAAGCGCTCTGTGGAAAGGAACTGCCCCTTGTCGTCTTCTAGTGCGTACTTCGCTGTGGGCAGCGCCTTGAGCAGTGCACGCAATGCGGGAGCCGGGTCGAAGGTCTTGCGTTCGATGATTTCGTAGCCGTCTTCCAGGGTGGTGTCGATGCGCACAGTGACGCCGCCGTTGCAGCAGACGGCATAACCGTTCTCGATGCCGAGCATTTGAATGACCGGAAGTGTTGCGCCGAGGGAGCGCCCCGTGGAAATGACGACCTCGTGTCCGGCCGCGACGATGGCGCGGGCCGAATCCTTGACCGCCGGGCTCATCTCCCCGACGTGGTTGACGAGGGTGCCGTCGACATCAAGGCAGATCATGTAGGTTTCGGTTGCTTCTGACCGGTCTTCGATGCCGGTTCTTGTCATAACTGTCATTTATCCAGTGAAGCATCAAAATCACTTCCTGGGGATGAGCCAGCCCACAATGTGTCGTGAACGATGCATGAATGTCTTCCGAACCGCCGGGTTCCCTGCCAGCGTTTCCGGTGGTTAACGGCCGTTGGGAGGAGGCATGTGCCTCCTCCCAACGGGATGGTTCGCGCCTTCGTTCCTTGGCTTACAGGAGAGGAAGAACTTCCATTCCGCCCAGGTACGGGCGAAGCGCCACCGGCACGTTGACCGAGCCGTCGGCGTTCTGGTGGTGCTCAAGGATGGCCACGATCCATCGGGTGGTCGCCAGGGTGCCGTTGAGCGTCGACACAGCACGGGTCTTGCCCGGCTTGCCGTCGGCGCCAATTTCGCGTTCGCGGATGTTCAGGCGGCGGGCCTGGAAGGTGGTGCAGTTGGAGGTGGAGGTCAGCTCGCGGTAGGCGTCCTGGGTCGGGACCCATGCCTCGCAGTCGAACTTCCGTGCAGCGCTCATGCCCAGGTCCCCGGCCGCGGTATCGATGACGCGATAAGGCAGCTCGACCTTGGCGAGCATTTCCTCTTCCCAGGCCAGCAGCTTGGCGTGCTCGGCCTCGGACTGCTCCGGGGAGCAGTAGACAAACATTTCCAGCTTGTTGAACTGGTGGACGCGGATGATGCCGCGGGTGTCCTTGCCCGCCGAGCCCGCCTCGCGGCGGTAGCAGGAGGACCAACCTGCATAGCGCGTCGGACCGTCCGAAAGGTCGAGGATCTCGTTGGCGTGGTACCCGGCCAGGGCGACCTCGGAGGTGCCCACCAGGTACAGGTCGTCGCGCTCGAGCTTGTAGATCTCGTCGTCGTGCTCGACGTCGAAGCCGGTGCCCTGCATGGTTTCAGGGCGCACCAACGTCGGGGTGATCATGGGGATGAAGCCGTTCTGCACGGCCTGGTCCAGGGCCATGTTCATCAGTGCGATTTCCAGGCGGGCACCAATGCCCTTGAGGAAGTAGAAACGGGAACCGGAGACCTTCGCGCCGCGTTCCATGTCGATGGCACCGAGCAGCTCGCCGAGCTCGAGGTGGTCGCGTGGCTCAAAGCCCTCGGCGGCGAAGTCGCGGGGTGTTCCCACGTGCTTGACGACGGTGAAGTCGTCCTCGCCGCCGGAGGGCACACCGTCCAGGATCAGGTTGGGGATGGAGCGCTGCAGCTTCGTGTAGGTCTCTGCGGCAGCGTCCGAGGCGGCCTGTGCCTCCTTGACGTTCCTGGCCAGGTCCTTGACCTCGGCCAGTAGCGCCTGCTTTTCCTCGCCCTTGGCCGCGCCGACCCTCTTGCTGAAGGCGTTCTGTTGGGCACGCAGCGCCTCAAAGGATGCAATCGACTCGCGGCGCGCTGTATCTGCGGCCAAAATCGCATCAATCAGGGACTCATCCGCCCCGCGGGCGCGCTGCGATGCGCGGAAGGTATCTGGATTTTCACTGAGTACTTTTACGTCGATCACGTCCTAAGCCTAGCAATCCCCGTTAGTCTGGGGAGACTATGCAACGTAATCGACTCTTTGCCCTGATCAGCGCGGGTGCCGCGGGCACGGCGGCAACAATTAGTTGGCTCTCCGTGCGCCGGCTCGTGGACCGGAATCGGCCGGCATCCCTGGCCCCCGTCGCGGGCATCGCCACGTCCGCACTCAAGGTTGCGCTGGTGGTGAATCCAAGCAAGCTGGGAATGGACGAAGCGATAGCCGCCGTGCATCATGTGTGTGCCGAGGCCGGCCTCGTGGATCCCCTGGTCTATGAGACCACGGTTGACGATCCGGGACAGGGCGCCGCCCGAGAGGCCCTGGAAGCCGGCTGTGACGTTGTCATTGCGGCAGGAGGCGACGGCACCGTCCGCGCCGTGGCCGAGGTCCTGCGTGACACCGATGCCACCCTCGGGTTGATTCCGCTGGGGACGGGGAACCTGCTGGCCCGCAACGTGGACGTGCCGCTCGAGGACATTGACACCGCGGCGTTCGGGGCCGTTCGGGGACCCGTGCGCACCATTGACACCGGATCGATCACCTTGAACCACCTCGACGGAAGCGCCAGCGAGCATGCATTCCTGGTGATCGCGGGCGTTGGCACGGATGCCGATGTCATGGACGACACGAACGAGGAACTCAAGGCCAAGGTTGGCTGGCTGGCCTATTCGGAGGCCGGTTTCCGGCACCTCCCGGGCAAGCGCAAGAAGATCTCCATCGCCCTGGACGGTGGGTCCGAGCAAACCCGCAGCGTTCGTTCCGTGCTCTTTGCCAATTGCGGGAAGCTGCAGGGCCTGGACCTGGTTCCGGAGGCAAAGATCGACGACGGCGTCTTGGACGTGGTCGTTCTCAGCCCGCGCAGCGCCGCCGGGTGGGGCTGGATTTTCCTCAAGACGGCATTCCGTGCCCGCGGTGCAATCCCGGTGATGGGCTTCTATCCGACCGCAACGCTTAACGTCCGTTGCCACGAGCCCATGAACACCCAGATCGACGGTGACGCGACGGGGCTGGTGACCGGGCTCGAAGTCAAGGTGAAACCCGCGTCGCTGAAGATGCGCTTGGGCTAGCGATCCTTCCAAGGTTTCCGGGGCGGGCAGCGCCCGCGCCGGAAATCCTCGAAACTAGGTGGCCAGACGCGTTTTGAGGCCGTGAACCCACGCGTGCGCCTTGGAAAACGCGTTGTCGGAGTTGTGCGCATCCACCGAAGAGGAGAGCCCTTCGGCCGCCGGGTATGAACCCAGGAACCGCAGGTCCGGGCAGACCCGGTGCAGGCCGGCCAGTGCGTCGGCAACGCGTTCCTGCGCCAGATGCCCGTCGACGTCCACGGAGAAGAAATACTTTCCCATGCCCTCACCCGTGGGTCGGGACTCGATGCGGCTGAGGTTTACCCCGCGCACCACGAACTGTTCCAGGATGTCCATGAGGGCGCCGGGCCGGTCCTCGGCCAGCGGCAAGATGACGGTGCTCTTATCCACTCCGGTCGGCGCCGGGATCGGCCCCGGGCGGGCGACAAGGACGAACCGGGTGACGGCTCCCTGGTAGTCTTCGATGCCTTCGCGCAGGATCTTCAGTCCGCGTTCCCGGGCCACCAGGGGCGAGCAGATCGCCGCATCGTGTCCGGTTTCATCGTCCAGCAGTGCGAGCGCACCTGCTGCCGTGGAGGAGGCGGGAACGAATTCCGCTCCGGGAATATTCGCTTCGGCCCAGCCGCGGCATTGCGCCCAGGCATGGCCGTGCGTGGAAACGGAGCGGATCTGCTCGAGGGAATCGATGTTTTGGCGCACCGCCAGCACGAAGCTGATGGTCACCAGGGCCTCGCGCATGATCTGCAGGGCCTCCCCGGTGGCTATGGCATCCAGCGTGGCGGACACCCCGCCCTCCACCGAGTTCTCGATGGGCACCATGGCCGCGTCGGCTTCCCCGCTGCGGACCTTGTCAAGTGCCGCGTTGACGTTGGCCGACGGGATGCGTTCGGCGTCCCGGGCACCGGGAACCTGCAGCAGGGCGGCCTCGGTGAAGGTTCCCGCAGGACCCAAATAGGTGTAGATCATCGGACGGTGGGCTCCTGCCCGTTTTCGCTCTCCAGAGGCAGCCCGGCTTCGAGCCAGGCACCTGAACCGCCGGCAATGTTGAAGGCGCAGTATCCCTGGGAGACCAGCCACGCCGCGGCCTGTGCCGAACGGCCGCCGGTGCGGCAAATGATGTAGGCGTCGGTGTCCGGGTCAAGTTCCTCGAGGCGCAGCGGCAGGTCGGCGAGCGGGATGTGAACGGCGCCCGTGGCGTGTCCCTCGACCCATTCGTACTCTTCGCGGACGTCAAGGATCAACGCGTCGGCGGGAACCTGATCGACCGATACCGTTTCAAAATCACTCATGACTCTCCTTTGGCTCACCAGTTGTTGTGTTGCCCAACAGCCTAGCGCCCGGGCGTGATGGGCCATGGATTCGGTGAAGCGGATGTTGCGCCGCACCGCACCCGCGTTGGCGGGCATCGAGCCGTACTACGATCGGTGGTGGGGACCGCTGCCGGAAGGCATTGGCGCTCCATCACCACAGAAGGAGTCGTTGATGTCCGAGATTGCCGAAATGACCGCGTTGGAACTTCGCGATGCGCTGCGCCGCGGGGATCTGTCTGCACGCGATGCGGTCGGGCACTATCTGGGGCGGATCGAGGAACTCAACCCCGTCCTGGGATCGTTCGTCACCGTCACCGCGGAGCAGGCAATGACCGCGGCCGCTAACTCCGATGCGCTTTATGCCGCCGGGGAGCCCGTGGGGATGCTCAACGGGATGCCGCTGGCCTACAAGGACCTGCTGGACGTGGCGGGCGTGCCGACCGGCTTCGGAACCGCCGCATTCGGCCCCGCCGTTGCCACAAAGGACTCGCCCCTGGTGGCCACGCTGTCGCGGGCTGGCGCAATTTCGCTGGGCAAGACCCAGGTGCCCGAGTTCGGGTTGAGCTGCCATTCGGAAAACGATGTGGCGCCGCCTGCCCGGAACCCGATGAACCCGGCATTGTCCGCCGGTGGTTCCAGCGGCGGAGAAGCGGCGGCCGTGGCGGCCGGGATGCTGCCCTTTGGTCCAGGCAGCGACGGCGGGGGCTCGGTCCGCATCCCGGCCTCGGCCTGCGCCCTGATTGGGCTGAAGCCCGGCATGGGCACCATCCCCAGCGACGTCCTGGACGGCACCCTCGACGCCTTCGGTGCACCTCGGCTCACCGTTTCCGGACCCTTGGCCCGCACCGCCCTGGATGCGGCACTGCTCATGGATGCCATGGTCGACCCCACGCGCGAAACTTATCTGGATGCCCTGCGAGACGGTGCCGTCGATGCCCTGCGCGGCCTGCGGATCGGGGTCAGCACCGACAGCCCCTTTGCCTCGGCGTACGAAATCAAGCTCGCTCCCGACGCCCACGCGGCGCTCAACCATGGGATCAGGGCGCTCGGCGCCCGGGGCCACCATCTTGAGGAAGCCGAGATCTTCTACGATGCGGCCTACCCCGAGACGTTTTCCACGGTGTGGACCGGCGGCCTTGCGGCGGCTCCCATCCCGGCGGGCAGTGAAGCGAAACTGGGCACCCTGGCACGGTCGTTCCGCGAACGCGCCACGCACCGCGACCTGATGACCTCCGTGGCGGCGGCCCGCCGCCTGACGGAGATTGCCTCGGATTTCCGCACGCAGTGGGGCCGCTACGACGTGGTGCTGACTCCCGCCATGGCGTCCACTCCCCCGGCAATCGGCTTCTACACCTCGCAGGACGCAGACACCGACTACATGCGCCAATGCCAGTACACCCCCTACACATCCATGGTGAACGTCTCGGGCCTTCCGGCGATCACGGTACCGACGTTCACGACGGCCAACGGCCTGTCAATGGGCGTGCAACTGATTGGCCGGGCGGGGTCGGAAAGCCAGCTCCTGGCCCTGGCGCAACAACTGTCCGAAATGTGAGATTGATCTACAAAGTGGGCATGACGCGCATCACGGGCGAAAAATTGATGACATGTCTATATCCACCTCGCTGAAGGATCCGTCCTCGACCGGCTTCTTTGGCCACCCCAAAACGCTTTCGAATTTGTTCAGCATCGAGATGTGGGAACGCTTCTCGTTCTACGGGATGCAAGCGATCCTCGCGTACTACATGTACTTCTCCGTCACCGATGGCGGACTCGGGATCCCCCAGGACCTGGCG
The DNA here is from genome assembly GCF_030512175.1 of Paeniglutamicibacter sulfureus. Taxonomy (GTDB): domain Bacteria; phylum Actinomycetota; class Actinomycetes; order Actinomycetales; family Micrococcaceae; genus Paeniglutamicibacter; species Paeniglutamicibacter sulfureus. Next base: position 1,438,546 of record NZ_JAULBL010000001.1, read on the forward strand.
CTGTCGCTGGTCGGCGCGTATGGCGGAGCCGTCTACCTGAGCACCATTCTTGGCGCCTGGCTCGCGGACCGCCTGCTGGGATCCGAAAAGGTCCTGCTCTGCTCCGCCTTCCTGATCATGGGCGGACACATTGCGCTGGCAGCCCTTCCCGGCGCGACCGGGTTGGCCGTCGGCCTGGTCCTTGTTGCCGTGGGCTCGGGCGGGTTGAAGGCCAACGCCACCGCACTGGTCGGTTCCCTGTACTCCAAGGAAGACACCCGTCGCGATGCAGGGTTCTCGATCTTCTACATGGGAGTGAACATCGGCGGCCTGCTTGGCCCGCTGCTCACCGGATTCCTGCAGCAGCGCTGGGGCTTCCACTTCGGTTTCGCCGCAGCGGCCATCGGCATGGCCATTGGCGTTGCCATCTACCTCAGCGGCCGCAAGAACCTGCCCGATTCGGTCAAGCTGGTCGGCAACCCGCTGCCCGCCAACGAGCGCACGAAGTACCTGATCGGCTTCCTAGCCTTCGTCGTCGTCGTGGTGGCGGCATTCGCGTTGAAGATCGTCACCGCCGAGTCCCTGGCACGCACCATTGCGTACGCCGTCATCCTGGCTTCGGTCATCTACTTCACCCTGATGCTGCGTTCCAAGCGCGTCTCCGCGGTTGAGCGCAAGCACGTTCTCGCCTTCATCCCGCTATACATCGCCTCGGCCGCCTTCTGGGCGCTGTTCCAGCAGCAGTTCACGTTCATCGCCGTGTACTCGCAGGAACGCCTGGACCGCTCGCTCTTCGGCTGGGAGATGCCCGCCTCCTGGGTCCAATCCATCAATCCTGTCTTCATCATCGTGCTGGCCGGCATCTTCGCCGCCCTGTGGACCAAGATGGGCACCCGCCAGCCGGGAACCGTGGTCAAGTTCTCCCTGGCCCTGGTTCTCGTGGGCCTGGCATTCCTGGTCTTCATCCCGATGAATTCGCTGGAGAAGACGCCGCTGCCGGCGCTCGTCGGCATCCTCCTGCTCTGCACGCTGGCCGAGTTGCTGCTGAGCCCCATCGGCCAGTCCGTCACCACCAAGCTGGCCCCGGCGGCCTTCGGCACGCAGATGATCGCGCTGTTCTTCCTCTCTGTGTCACTGGGCACCACGCTGGCAGGCATCCTGGCCGGTTTCTACACCGAGGGCAACGAGATCACTTATTTCCTTGCCCTCGGAGGAACCGCCATCGTGCTGGGCGTTGGCCTGCTGCTGGCCACCCCGGCCCTCAAGAGGCTGATGGGCGAGGTCCGCTAGACCCTCGGCATCCCGCTCCCACGAGGTGGGCGGGCCACGAACGCAGAGAGCGGCCGCAGCCGGCATTCTTGCCGGTTGCCGCCGCTGTCTTTTTGCCCGCGGATCCTGACCTAGATGATTAAGTCCTAATCATTTCAGTGGTCGTAGGCGGTGAGGGAGCGTTTGCGGGGTGCGTTGGTTTTCCAGTTGTGCCAGATTCCTGCCGCGAGGGCCAGGAGCTTTGACGCGACGCGTGCGTAGAGACCTTCGAGGGTTCTGGCGCCGTGGTGTTCGAGCCCGAGCTGGCCCTTGAGGCTGTCGAAGACGGACTCGATCCACTGGCGGATGCCGCCGAACTTCCCGAACCTGGGCTTTTCGTCCTTGCGGTCCGGCCGCACCAGGTTGGCGCCGAGGTCCTCGGCGATGAACCGCTCAAAGTCCCTTCCGGCGAAACCCTTGTCGGCAAGGATGACCTGCCCGTCGCGGACCAGATGGTGGTCGTGGCGCAGCAGGGCCTCGGTGACCTCGCGTTCCCCGAGCTTGGGGTTGGCCAGTCCCCAGATCACCGGCATGCCCTCGGGGGTGCTGACTAGGTACAGGCGAAAGCCCCAGAAGTAGCGCGAATGCGAGGCGCAGTATCCGTAGCCGGCGTGCCCGGCCAGGTCCGAGCGCTTGACTGTTTCGCGGCTGGTGCCGCACGGGACGGGGGTCGAATCCAGCAGGCGGAGGATCTCGTGCCAGGATTCGGTGTCTTTGGCCAGGGCGGTGATCACCGCACTGATCAGGGTTCCGGCGGCGCGCACGCGCTTGTTGTAGCCGGATTGCTGCGGGATGCCGGGGAACAGTTCCCGCAGGTGGGTGCGGGCGTAGCGGACCCATCGCGATTCGGAGGAGTGCCCGTGCAGCAGGTGCTGGGCCACGACCAGGCACAGCAGCTCGGCATCGCTCAAGATGGCCTTGCGGCCGGGTTTGCTCGAGCGGTCGTATCCCAAATCCGGCAGGACACGATCGGTGAGTAGGACGTAGAGTGTGGTCAGGAGAGTGTTGAGTTTTGGGTTCACATACGAGACTTAGCACTCTCCGCCAGCGATTAACAGGGTCCGGGAACAAGTTCCCGGACCCTGTCTCGTTCCAAGCGTCAATTAGGACTGACTCATCTAGTAGGCGTACGCCCCCAGCGTGCTGCCCAGGAAGATGAGCACGACCATCCACAGCAGGAAGATCGCGGCTCCCAGGTAGCCTGTGACCAGGCCGGCAATGGCGACACCGCGCATGTGCGGTTCGCGGCGCAGGGCAAGGTGGCCGCAGATAATCGCCGCCAGTTGGGGGAAGAAGAACAGCCCGACGCTGACCAACCCGATGATTCCGGTCACCAGCGAAACAATGGCCAACACGCCGGCCGGGCGCTGGGCCTGCACCGGGTAGCCGGGCTGCGGATAACCGGCTTGCGGTGACCCCGTTTGGGCAGGTCCCTGCCGCGTGTAGCCGGGCTGCCCGTTACCGTTCTGGCCCGCCTGGCCCACATTGCCAGGACTGCCCGGACCGCGGTTCAGCCCAATCGGCGGGCCATCCAGTGGCTGGTCCAGATAGGGATTGCGCGGCGGAGCCGCATGCGGATTGTGCGACCAGCGCGGGTCGCTGGGATCCCCAAACGACGGCCGGTTCACTGGATCGTGCGCTGCGTCCTCGGGATTCCCCATGGTTCCTGTTCCTCACTTGTGCCCGCCTGCCCATGCACCTTCATGCACCGGCCCGGCACCGTCTCTGGCCCTCAGTTTAGCCACGATTGCCCGGCACAGCATGCTCACATTCGCCGCTCAGGAACCGGTGGGAGGGTTGGCACCATGCACAAGGCAACATACCTTCCGGATACGGACCCCCACCCCCGGCACCATGCCGTACCCCCCTACCTGCTGATGTCGATGGCGGCCTGCGACGGTGCTTGGGAAGCATCCGAGGGCATGCGCGAGTTCATCGCCCCGCCCCGGGAACCCGGGGAAGCGGAAGGGCCCGGGGCCGAAACCCGTGCACGCATCGCCACCCGGGCACGCCGGACCCTGTTGCTGGACCAGGCCCTGCTGCACGACCGGGCCACCACAGCCACCGACCTCGATCGGCTGATAGAACCATCCGGGCGGCTGATCCGCACCATCTGCGACGCACAGGGCGCCGAAACCACCCCCGGCACCGACGCCCGCACCGAGGGCCTGGACCCCGTGGCGGATGAGGACGCGAACCGCGCCTTCGACGGGCTGGGCGCGGTCCACGCGTTCCTGGTCGAGATGCTCAAGCTCAACTCGCTGGACGGCGCAGGACTGGGCCTGGGCGGCACCGTGCACTACGGCTTGCACTACGCCAACGCGTTCTGGGACGGCACCCAAATGGTGATGGGCGACGGGGACGGGGAGATCTTCGAGTCCTTGACGTCCTCCCTGTCGGTGATCGCCCACGAGCTGGGGCACGGCCTGCTGCAGCACACCACCAACCTGGCCTACCGGGGCCAATCCGGTGCGCTGAACGAGTCGATTGCCGATGTCCTGGGCGCACTCGTGGAGCAGTTCACCGCCGGCCAGGACGCGGCGGGCGCCAGCTGGCTGATCGGCGAGGGGCTGTTCACCGACAAGGTCCGGGGGCTGGGCTTGCGCTCCATGGCGGCCCCGGGAACCGCCTACGACGATCCGATCCTGGGCAGGGACCCGCAGCCGGCGACCATGTCCGGCTACGTGGAAACCGCCGAGGACCACGGCGGGGTGCACCTGAACTCGGGCATCCCCAACCACGCGTTTTATCTCTTTGCCACGGCCCTGGGCGGCAAGGCCTGGGAAACCGCCGGTTCCCTGTGGTTCAACGTGGTCGCCATGCGCGCGCTGCCTGAGGATGCGGACTTCGGCACCTTTGCCGAACAGACCCTGCTCCAGGCCCGCCGCGACCACGGGGCCGGTTCCAAGGTGGAGCTTGCGCTGGCCGATGCCTGGGACACCGTCGGCGTGGTCCCCCGGGTGAAGGATGCCGAGCAGGGATGACCGACGCACAGCGGGGCCCGACACGAAATCATGAACCCGCACCGCGGCGTCTTCGGCCACGGCAACGCAATCAATGAGAAACTGGGGGGCATGGCCCATCCTCGCGCCGGGACCCCGGCACTGCCCCAAGACCTGATCGATCTCCCAGCGGTGCGCGACGCGTACTTCGACATCCACCCGGATCCCTCCGACCCCGCCCAGCGCGTGGCCTTCGGCACCTCCGGGCACCGCGGCACCTCGCTGAACGGTTCCTTCAACGAGGACCACATCGCCGCCATCACCCAGGCCATTGTCCAATACCGGCGCGGCGCCGGGATCACCGGACCGGTCTTCGTCGGCAAGGACACCCATGCCCTCTCGGATCCTGCACAGGACACCGTGCTCGAGGTCCTGGCCGGAAACGACGTGTCGATCCTGGCCGATGCACGCACCGGCTGGACCCCCACGCCGGCCCTGAGCCACGCCATCCTGGCGCACAACGCCGACCCGGCCGCTCCGCGCGCCGACGGCATCATCATCACCCCCTCGCACAACCCTCCCGCCGACGGCGGACTGAAGTACAACCCGCCGCACGGCGGGCCGGCCGACACCGACGCCACCTCGTGGATCGCGAACCGCGCCAACGAGCTGCTGGAGGCCAAGCTGGCCGGGGTCAAGCGGATCCCGCTGGGCGCCGCGCGGCTGGGCGGCAAGATCGGCTCCTTTGACTTCATGTCCTCCTACGTCAACGACCTGCCCTCCGCGCTGGACCTGGACGCGATCCGCGATGCCGGCATCCGCATCGGCGCCGACCCGATGGGCGGGGCCGCCGTCGACTACTGGGGCGCGATCGCCGAAACCCACAAGCTGGACCTCACCGTCGTCAACCCGGGCGTGGACCCGCGCTTTGCCTTCATGTCCCTGGACACCGACGGCAAGATCCGCATGGACTGCTCCTCGGCCGATGCGATGGCCTCGCTGATCGCCGCCCGCAGCTCCTTCGACATTGCCACGGGCAACGACGCCGATGCGGACCGCCACGGCATTGTCACTCCCGATGCCGGGCTGATGAACCCCAACCACTACCTGGCCGTGGCCATCGAGTACCTCTACACCAACCGCACCGGCTGGTCCGCGGAGGCGGGCATCGGCAAGACGCTGGTCTCCTCCTCGATGATCGACCGGGTTGCCGCCTCACTGGCCCGCACCCTGGTCGAGGTCCCGGTGGGCTTCAAGTGGTTCGTGCCGGGGCTGCTGGACGGTTCCGGGGCGTTCGGCGGCGAGGAATCCGCGGGCGCATCCTTCCTGCGCCGCGACGGACGCACCTGGACCACCGACAAGGACGGAATCCTGATGGCGCTGCTGGCCAGCGAGATCACCGCCGTCACCGGCTCTTCCCCCTCGAAGCACTATGCCGCGCTGGCAGCCGAGCACGGCTCCCCGAGCTATGCGCGCATCGACGCCCCGGCCGACAGGGAGCAGCGGGCGCGGCTGGGGAACCTCGCGGCCACCGACGTGGCCGCCGAGATGCTGGCGGGAGAGGAGATCACCGCACGGCTGACCGAGGCGCCGGGCAACGGGGCGAAGATCGGCGGGCTGAAGGTCACCACGCAGAACGCCTGGTTTGCCGCGCGCCCCTCGGGCACCGAGGACAAGTACAAGATCTACGCCGAGTCGTTCCTGGGCGACGAGCACCTGGCCCGGGTGCAGGCCGAGGCGAAGGACATTGTCTCCGCGGTGCTCGGATAGGGGACCACAGGTTCCGTCGTGTTCCCGGTGCGTTGCCACCCGGAAAGCACCACGGCGTGGCACGGATGTAGGACTGCGAGCCGCCCCCGGCGGGAGGGCCCCGCGGGCCTACATGGCTGACTGCGGCATTCCGGACGTTCTGCCAAAAAGCGGCTTCCACAGGTGAATATGCGGATTGCGGAATGCTTACATGAGCCTGTCGATGAGCTTGGATTTCGCCCACGTGTACGGCGGGTAGAGCGCCTTGAGCGTGTCCACTACTGTCGTCTTGCCCATCACCGCGCGCATCTGCGATAGCCGCTCGAACCCATGCCGCCCGTGGTATGCACCCATGCCGGATGCGCCAACGCCGCCAAAGGGAAGACCCGGGACGAAGAGGTGCACATTGGGCGCATTGTGCACGATGGCCCCCGCCCGCACCTGGTCCCCGAAGGCCGACTGCAGCCGCGGGTTCTCGCTGAAGAGGTAGGCGACCAGCGGGTTTGGGCGTGCGTTGATGAAGCGCACGGCCGCATCGAAGCTTTCCACCGCGATGATCGGCAGTATCGGGCCAAAGATCTCCTCGCGCATCAGCGGCGAGTCCGGATCCACGTTGGCCATCACGGTGGGCTCGATCTTCAGGGTGTCGGCATCGTACCCGCCCCCGATGAGGATCTCGCCGTGGTCCAGGTAGGAAACCAACCTGTCGAAGTGGGCGGTGTTCACGATGCGGCCGTAGTCGCGGCTGGACAGCGGATTCTTCCCGTAGAACCCGGTGATCGCCTTGGCCAGCTGTTTTTCCAGGTCCCGGGCGGCATCGCCGACCGCCAGCACGTAGTCGGGCGCCACGCAGGTCTGCCCGGAATTCATGAACTTCCCGAAGGCAAGCCTGCGCGCCACCGTGGAGGAGGATCCGTCCATCACCAGGGCCGGGGACTTTCCGCCCAGCTCAAGTGTCACGGGTGTCAGGTGCTCTGCGGCGGCGCGGGCCACGATCTTGCCAACCCGCTCACCGCCGGTGAAAAAGATGTGGTCAAAGTGCTGTTCCAGCAAGTGTTTGCTGGTGGATGCGCCGCCTTGCACGACGGCGCAGGCCCGGTGGTCGAGGAACTTCGGGATCAGCCTGCCCAGCACCGCGGAGGTCGCCGGTGCCAGCTCCGAGGGCTTGAGCACCGTGACGTTGCCCGCCGCGATGGAGGCAACCAGCGGGGCGAGGATCAACTGCAGCGGATAATTCCAGGCGCCGATCACCAGCACCACGCCCAGGGGTTGCGGCTCGATCTTGGCTGCCGCCGGATGCAGTGCCAACGGGATCTTCACCGCCTTGGACTCCATCCACTCGGAGAGGTGAAGCTGCGCGTGGTCGATTTCCGCGCGCACCATGTCGATTTCCGTCAGCTTCGCCTCGACGGTGCCCTTGCCCAGGTCGTCGGCCAGCGCATCGGTGAAATCCTGCTCGTGGGCATCCAGCATCCGTTCGAGGGCCTTGAGCTGCGAGGCCCGGAAGCGGCGCGGGTGGGCCAGCCGGGTGGCGACCACGTCGTGCATCGAGGCGACGATCTCCACGATGTTTTCCGGGAGTTCGGGCACCACCTCGGGAAGCTCGAGCTCGTTCAGCGCCGTCGACTCGCGAGACGCAGCTGATTTGTGTGGAGTGTCGGATGTGCCCATGTCCCGAGCCTACGGCCAGCGCGGCATCTCCAACAGGCCGCCGCGCCCTGGTTGCGGGGAGGCGCCTCGCGCAGGAAGGACGCGGACTCGGCTTTCCCGCCCCGGGGCCCGGTGGGATAGGCTCACGCATAGTGACACGGGGTGTCGGCGCGCACGCGACCGGCTGAGATGAAACCCGTAGAACCTGATCTAGTTCGTACTAGCGGAGGGATGTTGCTCATGGAATCCATGGCGCCTTCAAGACTTGTAACACCCGGCGAGCTCGCCGATGCCCTGGGCGCGCTGCGCGCCTCCTCGCCCCTGGTCCAGTGCCTGACCAACACCGTGGTCACCAACTTCACCGCCAACGTGCTGCTGGCCGCCGGCGGGTCCCCGGCCATGGTGGACGTCCCCGGGGAGGCCGGCGACTTTGCCGCGGTGGCGGCATCCCTGCTGGTCAACCTGGGCACCCCGAACACCGAGCAGGCGGCCGCCATGCGCGAGGCCGTTACCGGCGCCGGCGCCGCCTCGACGCCCTGGGTGCTGGACCCCGTGGCGATCGGGTCGCTGCGCGTGCGCACCGCCCTCGCCCGCGAACTTGCCGCCGCCGGACCGAGCGTGATCCGCGGGAACGCCTCGGAGATCCTGGCGCTGGCCGGCGTCTCGGGGGGCGGGCGCGGGGTCGAGTCCACCGATTCGGTTGCCGCCGCGGCCGACGCCGCCAGGGAGCTGGCCAGGAGCAGCGGAGCTGTCGTGGCTGTCTCCGGGGAGGCTGACCTGGTCACCGACGGGGTGCGCATCGTGTACGTGCACGGCGGCAGCGCGCTGCTGACCCGCATCACCGGCGGCGGGTGCGCGCTGGGCGCGGTCTGCGCCGCCTTCCTGTCCACCGGCCCCGACCCGCTGGTGGCCACGGTGGCCGCGCACGCCTTCTACTCCGCCGCCGCCGAACGCGCCGCAGAACACGCGGCGGGACCCGGCACCTTCGCCCCGCTCTTCCTGGACGCGCTGGCAGCCATCTCCCCCGCCGAGCTGCGCGCCGCGGCGGTGCTCTCATGAGCGGCTACGGCGTGTACCTGGTCGCGGACTCGGCCTCCACCGCCGGACGTCCGCTGGCCGACATTGTGAAGGCCGCGGTCGACGGAGGCATCACGACGGTGCAACTGCGCTGCAAGGACATGCCGGCCGGAGAATTCGTGGACCTCGTCATGGAATGCGCCCACCACACCGCCGGGCGCGCGACACTGCTGGTCAACGACCGCGTCGACGTGTTCCTGGCCGCCCGCACCTCCGGCGCCGACGTGCAGGGCGTTCACATCGGCCAATCCGACCTGCCGGCAAACCTGGTGCGCGAACTCATCGGCCCCGGCTCCGTGCTGGGACTCTCCGCGGCCGGCGATGGCGAGATCCGCACCGCGAACCAACTCAACGCGTTTGCCCCGGGCACCATCGACTACCTGGGGGTCGGCGCCGTGCACGCCACCCCCACCAAGAAGGACCACCCCGAGCCGCTGGGCCACGCGGGCCTGGCCCGCGCCGTTGGACTCAGCGACCTCCCGGTCATCGCCATCGGCGGCATCGACGCCGCGGATGTTGCCCCGCTGGCCCGCTCCGGGGCCGCCGGCGTGGCGGTGGTCCGCGCCATTTGCGCCGCCGATGACCCGCGCGAAGCATCCAGGAACCTACGCACCCTCTGGGAGGGCAGCAAGCCATGAGCACCCCGAACACCGTGAAGAACATCCTGTCCATCGCCGGCTCCGACCCCTCCGGCGGCGCCGGGATCCAGGCAGACCTGAAATCCATCGCCGCCGCCGGCGGCTACGGAATGGCCGCCATCAGCGCGCTGACCGCGCAGAACACCCGCGGCGTCAGTGCCGTGCACGTGCCGCCGGCCGGCTTCCTGCTGGCGCAGCTGCGCGCGGTTTCCGAGGACATCGCCATCGACGCGATCAAGATCGGGATGCTCGCCAACGCGGCGGTCATCGACGAACTCGGCGGCTGGCTGGCCGGGATCCGGATCGCCGCGGGCTCCGATGCCCCGGCGGTGGTGCTGGACCCGGTCATGGTCGCCACCAGCGGGGATTCGCTGCTGGATGCAGAGGCAACCAACGCGCTGCGGCGCCTCTTTGCCCACGTCGACGTGATCACCCCCAACATCCCGGAACTTGCCGTGCTGGCGCGCGCCGAGGTCGCCGGGAACTGGGAGCAGGCGGTGGCCCAGGCGCGCTCCGTTGCCGCCGAGTACCAGGTCCTGGTGCTGGCCAAGGGCGGACACCTGGAAGGCGAAACCTGCCGGGACGCCCTCATCTCTCCCGACGGCGTGCTCTTCGAGGTCGCCTCGCCGCGGCTGGCCACCCCCAACACCCACGGCACCGGCTGCTCGCTCTCCTCCGCCCTGGCGACCTTCTACGCCCGCGGCGGCGACTGGGCCCAGGCGCTGCGCCAGGCCAAGGCCTGGCTGTCGGAGGCGATTGCCCGGGCGGACGAGCTGGCGGTCGGCGGCGGGCACGGCCCGGTGAACCACCTGGCAGCACTCTGGGACGGGGTGCGCCCGGCACCGGCCCGGGACCCGCTGGCGCACTGGTGGGAAGCGATCGCCGGCATCCGCGCGGGCATCGACGAGCTGGCGTTCATCCGCCGGCTCAAGGACGGGTCGCTGGCCCCCGCCGACTTCGAGGACTACCTGGGCCAAGACGCCCTGTACCTGCGCAGCTATGCGCGGGTCATGTCGCGGGCCTCGGAACTCGCCCCGACCACCGAGGAGCAGCGCTTCTGGGCGGGAAGCGCCGCCAGCTGCCTGGAGGAGGAAATGACGCTGCACCGCGGCCGGCTCGCCGATCAGGTCCCGGAGCCCTCGAACGCCACCACCGCGTACCTCAACCACCTGCGGGCCGGCAGCGACGACTACCCGGTGCTTGCGGCCGCGCTGCTGCCCTGCTTCTGGATCTACCAGGACGTGGGCAAGCGGCTGGCGGCGGCCAACCACCCGGCACACCCCTACGCGGACTGGCTGGCCACCTATTCCTCGGTTCAGTTCGACGACGTCACGGCGCGGGCCATCGAACTGGTCCGGGGCGTTCACGCACGGGCCGACGAGTCCACGCGGGCGGCCATGTGGCGCGCCTTCGAGGCCTCGTCCGTGCACGAGCTGGACTTCTTCGCGCAGACGGCCGCCGATGCGCCCGGCGCCGGGGACGGGGTGGGTTCCATCACCGCGGGTGTCGCACTGCCCGTGGGGTGAGTAAAATGCACACGGGGGTTTTGCGCGCCGCGTGCGCGCCCCCCGGCATTTTTTCCCACCCTGCGCCCGGAAGGCACCCATGAGCAACCGATTCGGCATTGGCTGGAACCTGCACGGCGACGGCAAGTCCATCTCCCCCGGAACGGTGGTGGCCCCGAACGAGCGGCTGCACTGGCCGCAGACCATCTCCATTGGCGTGCAGCACGTCATGGCGATGTTCGGGTCCACGGTGCTGGTTCCGGCGATCACCGGGTTCCCGGCCACCACTACGCTGTTCTTCTCCGGCGTGGGGACCCTGCTGTTCCTGCTCATCACCGCGGGCCGGGTGCCCAGCTACCTGGGTTCCTCCTTCGCGTTCATCGCCCCGGTCTCCGCGGCCATGGCCGGGCACGGGATGGCAGGCGCGCTGGGCGGCATCGTGGTCTCCGGTGCGGCGCTGTTCGTCGTCGGGCTGATCGTGCAGAAATCGGGCACCGGGTGGATCCACGCGCTGATGCCGCCGGTGGTCATGGGCACCATCGTCGCGCTGATCGGCTTGAACCTGGCCTCGGCCACGCTCAAGCCGATGCAGGAATTCCCGCTGACCACCTTCGCGACGGTGCTGGCCATCGTGGTCTCCGCGGTGCTCTTCCGCGGCCTGCTGGGCCGGCTGTCCATCCTGCTGGGCCTGGTCATCGGCTACCTGGTGGCACTGGCACAGGGCCAGGTCGACTTCCAGCCCATCGCCGACGCCCCGGTCATCGGGTTGCCGGTGTTCACCGCCCCCACCTTCCACCTGGACACGCTGCTGGTGTTCCTGCCGGTGGTGTTCGTGCTGATCGCCGAGAACATCGGCCACGTGAAGACCGTGGGGCTGATGACCGGGCGCGACCTGGACGCGGTCAACGGCCGGGCGCTGCTGGCCGACGGCGCCGCGACGCTGCTGGCCGGCTTCGGCGGCGGCTCGGGCACCACCACCTACGCAGAGAACATCGGGGTGATGGCCTCCTCGCGGGTCTACTCCACCGCCGCCTACTGGATCGCGGGCATCGTGGCGATCCTGGTGGCGTTCTTCCCGAAGTTCGGCGCCGTCATCAACACCATCCCCGCCGGGGTATCCGGCGGCGCGGGCATCGTGCTCTACGGCATGATCGGCATCATCGGGGCGCGCCTGTGGGTGCAGAACAAGGTCGACTTCTCCAACCCGATCAACCTGATGACCGCAGGCACGGGGCTGATCATCGCCATCGCCGTCACCAGCGAACTGGCCTTCGGCGAGGTCAAGCTCGGCGGCATCGCCCTGGGCACCATCGCGACCTTGGTGATCTTCCACCTGATGCGCACCATTGCCCGGGCCCGGGGCACCGAGCCGACGGACGTCGAGGCCGTCGGCGGAGCCACGCACTCCAAGCTCGGTTAGGACGTTTTCGGTTGGACTCCTTCAACCGGCGCCCAATCCTGTTGATTCAAGCCTGTGCGCATGGCCGCCAGGGGCGTCCGGGCCGAGCTCGAGGACTTCACGGAGGCAGCCCTTGGCGTCGCCCGGTCCCGTCGCCCGGTCCCGTCGCCGAATCCCGTCGCCGAATCCCAAGGACCAGTGCGGCGGAAGGCTGCCTCCATCCTCGGGGCTGAAGCCGGGCGCCGTAGGTCGATGCGTCCGGTGGCCGGCTGCCCGGGCATGGACCAGGTGGCGGCACGGCGCCATCCCCGAACCCTGGCTCCTGGGCGCATGGCACCCCGAGCCCGCGACCGGCCGCGATCCGTACCCATGGGCGCGACGATGGGGTTGAATGGACAAGGTGACTTCATCCACCGGATCCTTCGTGCCATCCCAGTCGACAGCTACGGCGCTTCCGCGCCGTCAAGTGCTTCGGTCAACCGGCATTATTGCCGCTGCCGCCACCCTCACAGGTATTTTTTCCACCGCTCTGCCGGCGCATGGCGCCACTGGCCACTTCCAGCACGGGATTGCCTCGGGCGATCCCTATCCGGAGTCGGTGCTGCTGTGGACGCGGCTGACCCCGGAGACAGTCGCGACGCCCGGCTCGGGACTCGGCGGCGATGCCCGGATCCGCTGGGAAGTAGCCCCCGATCCGGATTTCAGGCGGGTGGTGGCAGGCGGATGGGCGCAGACGGGTGCCTGGCGGGACCACACCCTCAAGGTGGTGGCCGCCGGGCTGTCGCCGGGTACGACGTATTGGTATCGGTTCAAGTTCGGCCAGGAGTATTCCCCGGTGGGCCGGACACGCACTGCTCCGGCGGCCGGTGCGGCCGTGGACCGGTTGCGGATGGGCGTGGTCTCATGCGCCAATTACCAGGCCGGCCACTTCGCCGCCTACCGGCACCTGGCCGACCGCGGCGACCTGGACCTGGTGCTCCATCTGGGCGATTACGTCTACGAGTACGCACCCGGCGAGTACCAGGCGCGTGACATCGTTGTTCGTCCCCACGATCCGGCCGTGGAGATGACCACGTTGGAGCATTACCGTCGGCGCCACGCCCAGTACAAGACGGACCCTGAATTGCAGGCACTGCATGCCGCCGCGCCGTTCGTGGTGACCTGGGACGACCATGAATTCGCCGACGATGCGTTCTCCTGCGGCGCCGCGAACCACACCGAGGGTGCCGAAGGAAGCTGGGCAACGCGTTCGGGGCACGCCAGGCAGGCTTACGCGGAGTGGATGCCGGTTCGCTACGAAACCGACGGGCAGCTATACCGCAGGCTGGAGTTCGGGTCGTTGGCGAGCCTATCGATGCTGGACCTGCGCTCTTACCGGAGCAGGCAGGTCGACAGCCAGGCAGAGCCCGCCATCGACGATCCCGACCGGACCATGACGGGCACGGAGCAGATTCACTGGCTGCTGGCCGGGCTCGGCAATGACACGCAGCAGTGGAAGCTGGTGGGCAACCCGGTCATGATGACCCCGGTTCGGATCCCTTCCACGCTGAACGCGCAGGAGCTGCATGCCTTGGGCGAACTGATGGGGGACGGCAATATCGACGGCGTTCCCTACAACGTGGACCAATGGGACGGCTATGTCGCCGACCGGAACCGGGTCCTGGGGCATCTGCGGGACAACGCCGTGACAGACACCGTTTTCCTGACCGGTGACATCCACTCGGGCTGGGCCTGCGATCTTCCGGCCGACCCGCTGACCTACCCGCTCACCGGCCGTTCCCTCGGCACGGAACTGGTCTGCACGTCGGTCACCAGCGACAACATGGACGACATCCTCCGGGTTCCGGAGCGCACCGCCTCCCTGTCCGTCGAATCCGCCATCAGGGCGCTGAACCCGCACATCAAGTACCTGGATTTTGATTCGCACGGATTCTCGGTACTCGAGGTGACGCCGGCCGAAGTTCGGATGGACTGGTATCGATTGGCAGACCGTACGGACGCCGCGTCGCCGGCGCAGCGGACGGCGTCCTGGACAGTGGCTGCCGGTACACAGAAAGTCCGCCGCACAGGGGAAGGAATCCTTGGATGAGCCCGGCGCGGCCCTCGCGGCAGCAGCGGAAAGGCAGGGGCCCGGGAATTCCGCGCCCAACGCCCGGCTAGAGCGCGCAACCCCCCCAATCCGCACCAAAAAAAGACCGGACGGGGCACCCTTTCATGGGGGTTCCCCGTCCGTTCTTTCATGCCGCCATTGGGTCGCGGCCGGATCGCGGGGCCGTTATCCGATGATGCTGATCGGCGGTTCGTTCTCCAGCTCCTCCTCGCGCGTGAGCTTCTTCATGTTGGAGGTCAGCGGGGAGCCGTCCTCGCGCTGCAGCGCAAAGACCGCGTCGATGGACGGCTCGCCCTCGAGCACCGGCCCCTGGCCGTCCAGGGCGACAGACACCTCCGGATTGCCCGGGGACACCGTGTATTGCACCCCGCGCACCCTGAACGAGGCCTCGTCCGCGCCTTCGCGCAACGACGCGGTCAGGGACCGCGCCTCGAGCCGGAAGTGCACGGAGGAGTCGTTGCGGCGCAATGAGAACTCCAGCTCGTCCCACTCCGCGGGCAGCCGCGGGTCGAAGAGCCACTCCCCGGTGTCGTCGCGCAACCCGGCAAAACCGTAGACCAGTGCCGCCCACACCCCGCCGGTGGAGGCCACGTGCACCCCGTCGGCCGCATTGCCGTGCAGGTTCAGCAGATCCACGTTCAGCGCGTGCTCGAAGTAGTCGTAGGCCAGGTCCTGATAGCCGACCTCCGCGGCGAGGATCGCCTGCACCGTGGCCGAGAGCGTCGAGTCCCCTGTGGTCAGCGGATCGTAGTAGTCGAAGTCGGCACGTTTCTGCTCCGGCGTGAAGTCCGAGGAACGCAGCCACAGGGCCAGCACCGTGTCCGCCTGCTTGAGCACCTGGAAGCGGTAGATCACCAGCGGGTGGAAGTGCAGCAGCAGCGGGCGGTGCTCCGGGCCGGTGCCCGGCACGTCCCATACCTCCCGGTTCAGGAACCCTGCGTCCTGCGGGTGGATCCCCACCTTCTCGGAGAACGGGATGTGCATGGCCAGCGCGGCGTCGGACCAGTCACGGACTTCCCGCCGACCGATGTCCAGCTCCTCGACGATGCGCGCATGCTCTTCGGGGAATTCCTCCTTCAGGTAGCCCATGAGGTTCACCGCGTAGTTCAGGTTGAAGCGCGCCATCACGTTGGTGAAGGTGTTGTCGTTGACCACCGCGGTGTACTCGTCCGGACCCGTCACCCCGTGGATGTGGAAGCTGCGCCCGGTCTTGGTCTCGCGCCAAAACCCCAGCGAATTCCACAGCCTGGCGGTCTCCACCACGATTTCCGCCCCGCCGCCCAGCAGCAGCCCGGTGTCCCCGCTGGCGCCCACATAGCGGGCCAGGGAATACACCACGTCCGCGTTGATGTGATACTGCGCGGTGCCTGCCGGGTAGTAGGCGCTGGCCTCCTCGCCGTTGATGGTGCGCCACGGGAAGAGGATGCCGTGTTCGTTCAGCGTCGCCGCGCGGCGCCTGGCCGCGGGGATCATCGACACCCGCGCGCGCAGCGCATTGCGCGCCCACTGCGGGTTGGTATAGGTCAGGAACGGCAGCACGTAGATCTCGGTGTCCCAGAAGTAGTGGCCGGAATAGCCGTTGCCCGAGACCCCCTTGGCGGAGATCCCCAGCCCGTCGGCGCGGGCGGAGGCCTGCGCCAGGGCGTAGAGGTTCCAGCGGATCGAGCGTTGCAGCAGCGGGTGGGAGCGCACCCGCACGTCGGCGTGCTTCCAGAAATCGGTGAGGAATTCGCGCTGTGCCCAGAACAGCGCGTCGGCTCCGCGCGGGACCAGGTGGTTCAGCGCGCGCACGCAACGGTTGACCATCTCCTGCGTGTCGTGCCGCCGCGAGGAGTGGAAGGAGGCGAACTTGTCGATGTGCAGGGCCTCGTCCTTCTCCAGGTAGGCCGAGACGGTGTGCTCGACGCGATCGGGCAGGACGGAGGAGCGCTCGTCGAAGTCGCGGGTGTCCCCGGCGATGCGGGTGACATGCGAGATCGCGGCGGCCACCGACATGTGCGAACCGCGCACGTAGTAGCTCAGCGCGCAGATCCCGTCCTGTTCGTAGGTGCCCCCCGGCAGCATCGATTCCTCGCCGCTGCCGGCCGACTTGCGCGGGTCGAAGGGCACCTCGCCGGCGTCCGACTCGGCGGCGGTGGGCACGGGCCTGGCGCGCGGCTGGCCAATCAGCGCCGACTGCACGAAGACGTGCGCAGGGGCGTCAAGCAACCTCACGGTGACCCGGAACAGGGCCAGGTGCCGTTCGGAGAAGGAGACCATGGACCGGGTGCGCACCATCACGCGGTGGCCCTCGGCGGTCCGCCAGAGGGTGTCGGAAATCAGCGTCCCGTCCTTGAAGTCCAGCCGCAGCTCGTCCTTGAGGATCTCGGTGCGCCCGATCTCCAGTGCCTCGTCGTTGATGTAGACGCGCACGGTCCGGGCATCGGGTGCCGGGACCATGGTCTGTCCGGCTTCCGCGAGCCCGAAGGCCGATTCGGCGTGGCGGATCTTCCAGGTCTCGTGCAGCCCGTTGATGAACATCCCGTCGGTGCATTCGCCGATGCCCAGCGAATCGCCGCGCATTCCCAGGAAACCGTTGCCCAGGGAGAAAATCGTCTGCTCCACCGAGGGGTCGATGGGGCGCGGGTGCACCCGGGTGTAGGACCAGGTGTCCAGTTCCCAGTCGTCGCGTGCCTGCTGGTTGACCAGGTCGTCAAGGTCGGTCACCACGATGTCTGCCCCGGCCGCCCGCAGTGCCGCTTCCGGCTGGTCCCGGGCCACTCCCACCACCAGCCCGAAGCCGCCCGAAACCGCCGCCTGGACCCCGGAGATCGCGTCCTCGATGACGATGCATTCGTTGACCGACCAGCCGAGGTCGCTGGCCGCGGCCAGGAAGGTGTCGGGGGCGGGTTTGCCCGGCAGGTTGCGCGCGGCGGCCTGGTGGCCACCGATCACCACGCTGAATTCACCGCGCAGCCCGGCGGCCTCCAGGACTTCCTCTGCATTGCGGGAGGAGGAGACGACGGCCACCTCGAGCCCTGCCTGCTGGATTTGCCGCAGGTAGGCCAGGGACCCCGGGTAGGGCTCGATCCCCGCTTCGTGCAGGATCGCGCGGAAGACCACATTTTTTCGGTTGCCCAGGGCGCACACGCTGTTGGTCCCGGCGGCATCGGTGTCCTGGCCCCACGGCAGTTCGATGCCGCGGTCGGCCAGCACCGCCGCGACGCCCTCGTACCGGGGCCGCCCGTCGACCAGGGCGAAGTAGTCCGCCTCGGTGTAGGGTCCCTGAACCCCGGCCTCGGCGAAGAAGCCGTCGAAGAGTTGTTGCCAAGCCTCGCGGTGGACCTCGGCGGTGGGGGTCAGCACACCGTCCAGGTCAAAGAGCACGGCCTTGAAATCCCGGCGCCGATAGGCGGCGCCGGTGGCGAGGGCTTCACGCATGGTGTTGAATTCCCTTCTCTGTCTCGTGGCGGCTTCCGGACCCCGGCGCGTGCTGGGGCGATCGGTTGCGGCGCCGCCACAACGGCTATTCCCGCGGCCGCGGATAGGGGGGGCGTATGTGCTCCCCCCGGTTCGCGCCGACGGGCCTTACACGCTCCAGCCTAGTCACCGATCAACTCGCGCGTGAAGCGCGCGGGACAATAAGACGGTTTCGCACGTGCCTGCGCGACGCCGGGCAAAGATCACCCCCCGCGGCGGAGGCGGCCGCGTTGGCCGTCGTCTGGCGGGACAAAGAGGAAACAAACCCGATGGTTCGGTATTCGTGCCCAAAACTTCAAGTCAATTCGCAATTGTTACCCAGCTTTTATGGTCCCAACCCTTGAAAACCATCTACCGGCTCTACAAGATGAGCAGTAGAAGAGCCTCGAGAACTTCACCATCCAGGGGCGCTTCACCTTCATGGGGGACTTCACGGTGATCCTGCCGGGGGGACGTCCGTCCCCGCCTGCCGGTGCTGCCGCGGAGGCAGGGGCCGGCGGATCGTACTCTTCCCCCGTCCCAAATGTACCGGGCGGCAACTGCCACCCGACCGAGCAGGAGGAATGATGAAAACATTACGACGGGGAAAGGCGTACGCCTCCGTGGCGGCTCTCGGCGTAGCCGCATTGGTTCTCACCAGTTGCGGTGGCGGCCCGGGAGCCCCGGAAACCAGTCCGGCGAGCACCAGCGGAGCCACTGCCACCGGCAAGTCGGAGGTCACCCTCTACGGCACCATCGCCGATGCGGAGGCCAAGCTGCTCGAGGAATCCTGGGCCGACTGGTCGAAGGAGAACAACATCACGATCAAGTATGAATCCTCCAAGGAGTTCGAAACGCAGATCGCCGTCCGCGCCCAGGGCGGCAACGCCCCGGACCTGGCCATCTTCCCCCAGCCGGGGCTGCTGGGCGACCTGGCCACCCGCGGATTCCTCAAGCCCGCTTCCGAAGGGGTCAAGGCGAATGTCGCCTCCGGTTGGTCCGAGGACTGGGCCAAGTACGGCACCGTCGACGGGACCTTGTATGGGGCGCCGCTCATGGCAAGCGTCAAGGGCTGGGTCTGGTATTCGCCGGCCGAGTTCAAAGAAAACGGCTGGGAAGTCCCCACCACCTGGCAGGGTTTGCTGGACTTGACCGCGCAGATCGAGCAGGACAAGGGGGAGGCTCCCTGGTGCGCCGGCTTCGGTTCAGGCGATGCCTCCGGCTGGCCGGGCACCGACTGGGTAGAAGACCTGGTGCTGCGCCAGTCCGGCAAGGACGTCTACGACCAATGGGTCGCCAACGAGGTCAAGTTCACCGATCCGCAGATCAAGTCGGCACTGGACGAGGTCGGCAAGATCCTTAAGGACCCGAAGTACGTCAACGCCGGCTACGGCGATATCACCTCCATCAATTCGACCGCCTTCGGCGACGTGGCCGACGTGATGGTCAACGGCGATTGCTCGCTGACCCACCAGGCGTCGTTCTTCAGTGGCTTCATCACCGATGCGGGCGGAAAAGTCGGACCGGATGCAGATGTGTGGGGCTTCGTCACCCCGTCCATGGACGGGGCCGGCAACTCGGTCACCGGCGGTGGCGAGATCGTCGGCGCGTTCAACGACGATCCCTCGGTCGTGAAGGTGCAGGAGTACCTCTCCAGCCCCGAATGGGCCAACTCCCGGGTGAAACTCGGCGGTGTGCTCAGTGCCAACAAGGGCCTGGATCCGGCCAATGCCTCGGATCCGCTGCTTGAGGAAGCGGTGAAGATCCTGCAGGATCCGGCAACGACGTTCCGCTTTGACGCCTCGGACCTCATGCCCGGCTCCGTGGGTGTCGGCACGTTCTTCAGGGGCATGGTCGACTGGATCAACGGCTCGGATTCCGAGACGGTGCTCAATCAAATCGAGAACGGCTGGCCCTCGAGCTAGCTGGCACGAGCGCCCGGTCAGGGACGGGTCCGACCCGACCCTGACCGGCGCCACCGCCACAAGCGTTTCCGTCCCGCTTCCCTGGCCGGGTTAGCCGCCCGGTGCGGCGGACCCGGCACCGGAACTTTTCCGAAAGGCGCAACCGGATCATGACAATGTTCCTGTTATGGCTCAGCACCCTGCCCACACTGGCGCAGATCCCCATCGTCATCGGGGTGTTCCTGGCCGTGGTGGTGCTACTGCTCTTCCTCATCGAGCTGGCGCCGCGACGCGGGCGCAAATACACCATCATCCGCGCAGTTGCCTGCGTCGTGTTCCCGCTGGCGATGGTCGCGATCCTGGATTCCTACACCTGGGCCATCATCGCCGCCGGCTTCCTGGGCCTGCTGCTGTTCTGGCTTGACCTTCGATCGCGGCACGGGGCCGGGTACGTCTTCGCACTCGTGGGGTTCCTCGCCCCAGCACTGATCCTGCTGGCTGCCGGGTTGGTCATTCCGACCATCCAGACCACCATCGCCTCGTTCATGAATTCCCGTGGCACCGAATTTGTGGGGCTGGAGAACTTCGCCTGGATCTTTACCCAGCCGTCGGGCGTCCGCACGGTGCTGAACACCGTGCTGTGGGTGTTGATCGCCCCGGTGGTCTCCACCATCGCCGGACTGGCCTACGCGGTATTCATCGACAAGTCCCGCGGCGAGAAGTTCTTTAAGGTCCTAGTGTTCATGCCGATGGCCATCTCGTTCGTCGGTGCCTCGATCATCTGGCGCTTTGTTTACACCGATCGGCCCGCCGACGCCGAACAGATCGGGCTGCTGAACCAGCTGATCGTCTGGGCGGGCGGGGAACCGGTCCGGTTCCTGCAAAACGAGCCATTCAACACCGTGGCACTGATCGTGGTGCTGATCTGGGTGCAAACCGGCTTCGCCATGGTGCTGCTGTCCGCGGCGATCAAGGGGGTGCCCGTCGAGCAACTGGAGGCTGCCGAGATCGACGGGGCCAGTGCGTGGCAGCGCTTCGCCAACGTCACGCTGCCAGGCATCCGTTCCACGCTCGTGGTCGTGCTGACCACGATCTCGATCGCCTCGCTGAAGGTCTTTGACATCGTGCGGACCATGACTGCCGGCGCAAACGACACCTCGGTGATCGCGAACGAAATGTACACCCAGTTCCGCAATTTCGAGGCCGGTCGCTCCGCGGCGTTCGCCGTCATCCTCTTCGTGATGGTGTTGCCCATCGTCATCTACAACGCCCGGCAGATCAAGATGCAAAGGGAGCTGCGCTGATGTCCACGCTTGCCAAGGCCACGCCCTTGACCCCCGAACCGGCCAACGGGACTTCCCGGCGCCTCCGAACCGCCTCCCTGGCCAAGTCCCGGCTGACGAATAAATGGGCCACGCTAGCGGCGCTGGTGATTGCCGCGCTGTGGACCATCCCTACCATCGGCCTGCTGGTCTCCTCCTTCCGGCCGGCACAGCTGGTGCGCACTACCGGTTGGTGGACGATCTTTGAAAACCCGGGTTTCACCACCCAGAACTACACCGACGTCCTGCAGGCCGGTAACTCGCAGCTGACCATGGCCGGGTCGTTCATCAACTCCATCGCGATCACCCTGCCGGCCACGGTGATCCCGCTGCTGCTGGCCACCATGGCCGCCTATGCGTTTGCCTGGATGCGCTTCCCCGGCAGGGACCTGCTCTTCATCCTGGTTTTCGCGCTGCAGATCGTGCCGATCCAGATGGCGTTGGTGCCGCTGCTGCGGCTGTTCGCGGCCGGGGAGCT
Organism: Paeniglutamicibacter sulfureus; assembly: GCF_030512175.1. Taxonomy (GTDB): domain Bacteria; phylum Actinomycetota; class Actinomycetes; order Actinomycetales; family Micrococcaceae; genus Paeniglutamicibacter; species Paeniglutamicibacter sulfureus. Next base: position 1,460,045 of record NZ_JAULBL010000001.1, read on the forward strand.
CTTCGGTTACCCGGTCATCGGGGCGTTCGGCCAGGCCGGCTACGCGCAGGTGTGGATCGCGCACACGATCTTCGGGCTGCCGCTGGCGATCTTCCTGCTGCACAACTTCATTGCCGAGATCCCCAACGAGATCATCGAGGCGGCCCGGGTGGACGGAGCCAGCCACGGGCAGATCTTCTTCCGGATCGTGCTGCCGCTTTGTGCCCCGGCCATCGCCGCGTACTCGATCTTCCAGTTCCTCTGGGTCTGGAACGACCTGCTGGTCGCGTTGATCTTCGCGGACGGCCCCGTCGCACCGATCACCAAGCTGCTGGCGGAAATCACCGGGACCCGCGGGCAGGATTGGCACCTTCTCACCGCCGGGGCGTTCCTGGCAATCATCGTGCCGCTGACGGTGTTCTTCGCCCTGCAGCGCTACTTCGTCCGCGGCCTCATGGCGGGATCCGCCAAGGGCTAGGGGGCTGGTTCGACGGGCCAGCATTGGCCGGCCGCCTCGGCCTCACAGGAAAGCCGACGATTCACTGGCTAGGATAGTGGGCGTGGCTCAGTGGATTAAGAATTGGACGGATGGCGAATGGCGCACCGAGGTGCTCGCCTGGGTGGACATGGCCTGTGAGGCATATTCCCTCAAGCGCATAGGAGCACTTCAGGAAGCAACTTCGTCGCTCCGCGCCAAGTACCTGCGCGTTCCCACCGACTCCGGAATACTTTTCTTCAAGGCGGTGGCCCCCGGGCAGCTTTTTGAGCCGCCGGTCACCGCCGCTGCAGCCAACCTGGTCCCGGACCGGCTGGTCATGCCCCTGGCGATCGACCCTGAACGCGGCTGGATGCTCTCCCCCGACTACGGTGCAACGCTGGACGGGCTGGCCACCACCCCCGAGCTGTGGGTACGTGCGCTCGGTGCCCTGGGCGCGCTGCAGCGCGAGGTTGTCGATTCCGAGGAGGCACTCTTCGACGCGGGCCTGCAGATCCAGGATCCGGCGTGGCTTCCCGAGGAGTTCAACAACGCGCTCACCCTGCATGCTTCACTTCCCGCCGATCACCCGCTGGGCATTCCCGCCCGCGACGCCGACCACGCCTTCGGCGCCCTCAAGGACATCGAACTGGCCTGCGCGGAGCTGATCGCAGGGCCGATCCCCTTGAGCCTGGAGCACGGTTCCTTCGACCGCCGCCGGGTCTTTGCGCCCACCGACGACAAGAGCGCACCGCGGATCCTGAACCTGGGCGACGCACACTGGGCGCACCCCTTTGCCTCGCTGGCCCGGCCCCTTGAGCGGATGCGCATCGATTTCCGTGCCACGGCCGACGACCCGAGGATCCTTGCGGCCATCGGCGCGTACCTTTCCGCGTGGGACGACTACGGATCCCCCGACGAGCTCTACGAGCTGGTGGCCCCCGCCCTGCGGATTTCCCCGTTGCACACCCACGAGACCTGGCTGCAACTGCTGGCCGACGCCGACGAGCCGCAGCTGCGCCGCTGGGCGCCAAAGGTGCTGGAGCCACTGGCGTCCCTGGCGACAGCCACCACCTGAGTCCCCCGCCGGCACGCAGTGCACGTTCAGCCGGCGTGCCCGTTTTGCGGCCAGCAGCCGCGTTCGGCCATGACCCGGGCCAGGGTGTCGGCGCGATCGCTCATGAGCCCGTCGACACCCATTTCCAGCAGCCGGTGCATGTCCGACTCCCCGTTGACGACCCACACATGGACCTGCAGCCCGGCGGCGTGGGCCTTGGAGATGAACCTCGGCGTCACCACCCGGACGGGTCCGCGACGTTCGGGGACCTGCAGGGCCGCCAACTCCCGGAATGCCGCACGTGGCAGCCGCGGCGGGCCAAGCTTGGCCAACAGGACGGCCGCCGCGGTCCCCATCACGCCCGGGCTGGCGGCGACAGCCGGTCCGGGGAGCCCCTCGCGGGCGAGCAGGTGCTGGACTTTGCGCCGGCGCCGACCTCCGAAGGAGGCGACGAGCACCCTCGAGTGCGCGTCATGGCCGGCAATGGCATCGGCCAGTAGCGCGGCGGAGGCGGCATCTTTCACATCGACGTTGAAGTGCGCCTGCGGGAACGCCCGGAGCAGCTCGTCGAAGGTGGGAATCGGTTCGCCGGCAATCCGCAGTCCGGAAAGTTCGGCCATGGTGCAGTCGGCCAGCTTGCGCTTCTCCCCGGCAAGCCGGGCCAGATCCTCGTCGTGGAACACCACCAGCACCCCGTCCCTGGTGGCACGGACGTCGGTCTCCAGGTAGCCGAACCCCAGGTCGTGCGCCGCGGCAAAAGCCTTCAGCGTGTTTTCCGCCCCGTCGGGCGCGAAGCCGCGGTGGGAGAACGCCAGCGGTGAGCCGGCCATCGCGGAGCCGACGGTGTTCAGCAGGAAGGGTGCGGTGCCGACACGTGCGGAGTCCATCGCGTTCCCTTCATCGGTTCGGATCGAGGTGTTCGCCGCCGCCTGGCAGCGGCCGGGCCCGGGGCCCCCGTTTGCTAGCCCGGTTCCGGTACGTGGCCGTTGCGCGCAAGGATGCCCTCCAGGATGCAGGCGACCCCGTCGTCCTCCACCCCCGGCGCCCGGTAGGCGGCTGCGTCCAGCGCCGATGCGTGCCCGGAGGCCATCGCGTACCCGTGACCGGCCCAGGCCAGCATCTGCAGGTCGTTGGGCATGTCCCCGAACGCGACGACTTCCCCCGGGTCGATCCCCAGGCCCGCGGCGTATGCGGCCAGCGCCACCGACTTGTTGACATCCACGTGTGCCATTTCCAGCAGCGAGACATCGAACGCGGAGTGGGTCACCGAGACCAGGTGGTCAAGGTCCGCGGCAACGGCAGCCATGAAGTCGTCGGCATTCCGGGTGCGCGACTTGGCCAGGAACTTCACCACTCCCTCCTCGCGCAACGACTCCGAGCGCAGGTCAAGGGCGTCAAAGGTTTGAATCCGGGAGGTCTCGGCGCTGTCGGCGAAGCCGGAACCCAGGTGCAGGCCGCGGGTGGTTTCCGCGGCGAAGGTGGCGCTTGGTTCGGCGTGCAGGATGATCCGGCGGGTTTCGATGAGCAGCTCGGGCTCGATGGTTTCGGCGCTGAGCAGCCGCTCGGTCTCCAGGTCGTAGAGCACCGCTCCGTTGGAGCAGATCACGGTGCCCAGGTGGCCGAATGCCGCGCGGACCGGTTCGAGCCAGCGCACCGGCCGTCCGGTGACGAACACGATGTGCATGCCCGACTCGCGGGCGTGCTTGAAGGCCTCGATGGTGCGCGGGGAAATCGTCCCGTCCGCGCGAATAATGGTTCCGTCCAGGTCGCTGGCGACCAACCGCACATCCATGCCCGCTGCGCCCCGTTAGTGGATTTCGTTCCGGGTCGGCGGGTTGGCGCCGGGCCGCGAGACGGTGATGGCGGCGGCCCTGGCCGCGTAGTCAAGGACCTCGGTGAGCGTGGCGGTGTCCAGCTGGTGCAGGGCCTCGCGCCGCGCGCTGCCCAGCAGCCCGCGGACCTCAAGGGCGGAAATCATTGCCGAGATGAACGAATCCCCGGCGCCCACGGTGTCGGCGACATCGACAACCGGTGCCTTGGCGCTTGCGGTGCCGGCCTCGACCAGGCCCCACGGGCCTGCCGAACCGTAGGTGGCCACGATCATTGCCGGTCCGGAGGCCAGCCAGGCCGCCGCTGTCTCCTCCACGCTGCGGTGCGGGTAGAGCCATTCCAGGTCGGAGTCCGAGGCCCGCACCACGTCGGCAAGCGCCACGAAGCGCTCGACGTTCGCGACGGCCTGGCCGTGGTCGGTGATCAGCGAAGGCCGAATGTTGGGGTCGTAGGTGATGGTGGCGTGCGGTCGGGCCGCCTCGATGAGGCGCAGCACCTTGCCCGCGCCCGGTTCCACGAGCGTGGCCAGCGAACCGGTGTGAACCAACTGGGCGTCGGCCAGCGCAGGGGTGTCCGCGGGCAGCTCCGGCAGGTCCCAGTGCACGTCGAAGGTGTAGCTGGCGGCGCCCACGGGGTCCAGGATGCCGCGCGCGGTGGAGGTCGGGTGGTCGTCGGGTCCGCAGATGTGCCGCACGTTGTTCGATTCCAGCGCGTGCAGGATCTTCGCGCCGAATTCGTCGTCCCCCCAGCGTCCAATGAATGTCACGGGGTGCCCCAGCTTGGCCAGGCCCACCGCGACGTTTAGCGGGCTGCCGCCGACGAAGGTCCGTGGCGCGCTGATGCCGCCGGAAAGCACATCGACCAGGGCCTCGCCTATGACCGTCAGCACATCGGGCTCCTCATCGTTTTTCCGGGGGTGACGACTTCAATATACCGGTCGGTAGCCGGTGGAGAGGCAGTTTGTGAGGCTCCTCGCCCCGCGCAGCGCCGCCGCCGACTTCCAGCAGGGCCTCCACGGTGGCCTCCCAGGCGGGGTCGCCCGGGGAGATCAGCCCGTAGTGGTCCCCGTCGTACTCCCGGTAGTCGACGCGCGCCCCGGCAGCCAAGGCCCGGGAGGCGAAGGAGCGGGCCAGTTCCACCGGCACGTCGGCGTCCGTCCGGCCGTGCAGCATCACCAGAGGCACCGCGGGCAGGTCGCGGGCGGCGGGATCGGCAGCCAGCCAGGCCTCTGCGCCGGATTCCGGGGAACAGCCCATCAGCTCGCCCGCCGCGTCGTTGCCCAGGGACAGCCGATGGGCAAGGCCCAGGTCAAGCACCCCTGCCTGCGACACCACCCCGTCCAGGGACCTGCTGCCCTCCGGCAGCGCGCCGGGAGCACCGGCGGGCAGCAGGGAGCGGCCCGCGGCCCAGAGCGCCAGGTGCCCGCCGGCCGAATGCCCGATGCCGATCCGGGGGCCGTCCTCGATGCCCGCCTGGGCCAGCGCTGCACCCAGCGCGTCGATGCCGGCGGCGACGTCCATGAAGGTCTCCGGATAGCCGCCGTCTCCCCCGGCCATGCGGCGGTATTCAAGGTTCCATGCCACGATGCCGCGGGCGGCCAGGTCTGCCGCCAGCGGGCGGCCCAGTTCGGCGCCATAGGCCTGTCGCCAGAAGCCTCCGTGCACGATCACGGCAACCACGTCGTGCAGCCGGGTCTCCGGCAACCACAATTCGGCGTACTGGCTGGCGTGCCGCCCGTAGACGTGCAGCACCGGTTGTGCCGCGGGAGGCACTAGCGGCCCGGGAACTCGGGGGCCGACTTCGCCACGAAGGCGGCGCGTCCCACCACAGAGTCCTCGGTCTCGAAGGCCTTGACGAAGGAGCGGGCCTCGGCCTCGAGCCCGTCGACCACGTTCAGCCCGGCAATCTCGTTGAGCGCGTTCTTCACGTTGGCCACCGCGGTCGGGGCCTTGCCGGCGATCTCCGCGATGGTTTCCTCGGCGGCGGCAAGCAGCGCCGCGTTGTCCTCAAGCACCCGGTTCACCAGCCCGATGCGCAGTGCCTCGGCGGCCTTGATGCGGCGGCCGGTGTAGATCAGTTCACGGGCCATGCCGATGCCCACGCGCTGCTGCAGGCGCACGGATCCGCCGAAGCCCGGAACCAATCCGAGGTTGACCTCCGGCTGGCCGAAGCTGGCGTTCGCCGAGGCGTAGAGGAAATCGCAGGCCATGGCCAGCTCGCAGCCACCGCCCAGGGCGAAGCCGTTGACGGCGGCGATCACGGGTACCGGCAGCGCCTCCAGGCGCAACGTGACCTCGTGCATGCGCCGCCCGTAGGCCAAGGCGGCCTGAGGGTCCATGGCGTTCATCTCCACGATGTTGGCGCCGGCCACGAAGGACTTGTCCCCGGCGCCGGTAACGATGATGCCGCGCACGGGCCACCGTGCATCGGTGCCGATGTCGGCCAGTACCCCGGTCAGCGCATGCAGGTCCTCGACCACGGCGGCGGCCAGTGCATTCATCGAGGCCGGCTGGTTGATGGTCACGAGCAGGGCATTGCCGCGCTGCTCGACGAGCAATGTCTCGTAGGTCCCGAAATCCATGTGCACTCCCTTGTGATTGGCGTCTCGAAACCAGCGTCTCATGTTTGCCTCGGCACCGCCCCGTTGGCGCGCAGGTGAGACCGTGTTTAAGCCAGCACGACGGGCGGTTGCGGGACCGGGCGCCGGATCAGCGCTTGCGCCCCCGGGAGGCAGGCTTCGACCCGCGCTTGGCACCCGGGCGACCCGCGCGTGCGCCTGACTTCTTCTGGGCGTTCTTGGTGCTTTTCGCGTTTTTGGCGGCCTCGGAGTCGGCGGCCTGCCGCTTCTTGCGCGCCTCTGCAGCTTGCTCTTGCTGCTTCTGGGCCACCGATGCCTGCCGTGAGGAATTTTCCCCGCGGCCGCGCACCACCCCGATAAATTCCTCGATCACCGGGTCCGTGGGGTCGTCGCCCTCCGGGGCCAGCCAGGCGATGCCGATGGCGGTTTGCGGGACGCCGGACAGTTCCCGGTGCACGACGTCCTTGCGGCTGTGCAGTCGCGCCACGCCCAGGGGCAGGACCAGCAGGCCCGCCCCGGAGGAGCACACCTCCATGGCCATGGCCGTCCCGCCAACGGCTTCCGGGTAGTCGGCAAGGTCCAAGAAGTTCTCGTTTTGGATCTCGGCGAGGGGAACCACATCTTCATGCAGCTCAATGTCGTGGTCCTTTGGAGCACAGACGACTTGTTGCTCCTCATAGAGCGGTATCACGTGGATCGCGGGGGTCTTGGGCGAGGAGCCTGCGGCAAAGCGGACGAAGACGATGTCCGATTCGCCGTTCTGCAGGCGCGCCAAGATCTCCCCGCCGTCGTAGCGCAGGGCAAGCAAGGGGTTTTGTGGATAGCGTTCGTTCCACCGGCTCAGCCATTTGCCGGGCGTGACACCCGGTACATAGGCGATTTTTAGTCCTGTCACCACCCCAGCGTACCGGTACGCTTGTTCACATGAGCGAGAAAACCCCACAGAACATGAAGCCGGCGACTGCCGCAAAGAAATTGGGCATCTACCTGCCCGCAGCTCCGGCCGAGTTCCAGGAGGGTCCGGTGTCCCGGGCCGAGCTCGACGAATTGCTGGCGAACCCGCCTGAGTGGCTTGAGGAATTGCGGGCCAACGGCCCGCATCCGCGCCCGGTCGTGGCGCACAAGTTGAATGTCTCGATTTCCGGCCTGGCCCGGGCGGAAATCACCGAGGCGCTGACCACCAAGGAAATCGAGGCGTTGCTGGCTGATCGTCCGGAGTGGCTGCAGGAAGAGCGTGCCTCACTCGCCGCGGTGCGCGCCGAGGAAAAGCGCGTCCGTGATGCTGCGGCCGCCAAGGGCGACCGCAGCTAACCACGATTCACTATCGTGCGGTGACTACTTGACCGTCTTGACGATGTAGACATCGCATGGGGCTGCGTGTGCCACTGAGGTGGCCACGGAGCCAAGAACGCGCCCCAGGCCCTTCATGCCGACATTGCCGACAACGATCAACGTGGCGTTCAGGCGCTCGGCCTCGGCAACCAATACTTCCTGCGGCTTGCCGTGCGCCGCGGCTGCGGTGATCTTGGCGGTCGGCTCGGTGATGCGCAGGCCTGCAGCGCACTGCTCGGCGACCTTTCCGGCCTGCTCCGCGTCGTCAAGGATCCAGGTGTCGGTGCCGATCTTCACGACCTCGGTGTTGTCCGAAGTGTGGGCGGTCACGACGACGAGTTCCGCATCCATGCTGGTGGCGATGCGCGCCGCGCGTTCTGCTGCACGCTGTGCGGTTTCGCTGCCGTCAACACCGACGATGATGGTTTCTGCCATGTTCTGACGCTCCTTTAGGTGTGGCCACCTGCGGCGGCCGGGGTTTGTTGGGAAAAATTGGTTAGGAAATATGCTGCCGGAGGAAGTCCACCGACCGGTCCCATGCCAGGCGCGCGGCCTCGGGCCGGTAGTTGCCCGAAGGGTTTGCATCGTTGTGGAAGGCATGCGGGGCATCGTAGTAGTGGAACACGACCTCTGCACCGGATTCCTCGCGGATCTGGGCTTCCTGGGCATGCGCCTTCGCCACCGGGTAGGACGAGTCCTCATTGGCGTAGTGCCCCTGGACCTGGGCCCGCACCCCTGCATAGCTCTGTGGAACACCCTGTCCGACGCCATAGAAGGGGACGGCGGCGGAGATTTTCTTCCCCTGCTGGGCGGCAAGGGCCAGCACAAAACCGCCGCCCATGCAGAATCCGATGGTTCCCGCGGTCGAACTGGTGACGGCTTCGAGGCCAAGCAGGTAGTCGACGGCGCCCGCCAGCAGCTTCGCACCGAGTTCCTCGGGCAGGTTCGACATCATTTCCGCGGCCTCTGCCCCGTCGTGGGCGACCGATCCGCCGAAGAGATCCGGCGCAAGGGCAACGAAACCCTCGGCAGCCAGGCGGTCGGCCACGTCCCGGATGTGGTCAGTCAATCCCCACCATTCCTGGATGACGATAACGCCCGGGCCCTGGCCGGCTTCTGGCAACGCGAGATATCCGTGTGCACGCTGTCCCTCGGAGGGAAACGAAACGTTTTGGTGCGGTGTCTGGGACGCCATACTTCCGACTGCTCCTGTCCTACATGCTTCATTGCCGGCGGAAACGCCCGATCTTCTCCCAGTCTATGCACCGATATGGGGCTCCTCGCCAAGAATCGCCGGTAGTTTCCTCACATCGACGCCGGATCGACGAACGGCAAAACCGTGGAATCCAGATGAATTTCCCCTTTCTCGTGATGAATTTTCGCAGCGGGTGGTGATGTCGCCGCGTCTTGCGGAATACCGTGTACGTTGCATAGCCGTGCGTTTTCACGTGTGGAGCCAGATATGTCCCATCCCATGTCATCGCGTTTGACCGCCGAGTTTCTCGGCACCGGCGTACTCGTATTCGGAGGCTACGGCGCTGCCATATTCTCAGCCAAGGTCGTCGCCTCGAACACCATGAACATGGGAATCGGGTTCCTCGGGGTGGCGTTGGCCTTCAGCCTGACCGTTCTGGCCATGGTCTATGCGGTCGGCCACATCTCCGGTGGTCATTTCAACCCGGCAGTGACATTGGGTGCCGCATTGGCGGGTCGGGTCGAGTGGAAAGCAGTCCCCGCATACATGGTCACCCAGGTTGTCGGTGCGTCCGTCGCCGGCTTGGTCCTCTTTGCCATCGCCAGCGGTAAACATGGATTTGATCCAGTCTCCTCCGGCTTCGCCACCAACGGCTAGGCCGACCGCTTGCCCGACGGTTACAGCATGCTTGCGGCGTTGCTGGCGGAAATCATCCTGACCGCCGTGTTCCTCTATGTCATCCTCGGGTCCACCGGTGAGCGGGCGCCCCGGGGTCTTGCCGGCATTTCCATCGGTCTCACCCTGACGCTGATCCATCTGGTTTCCATTCCGATCACCAACACCTCCGTGAACCCGGCGCGTTCCCCGGGTGTGGCATGGTTTGCGGGACCGGACGCACTGGGGCAGGTATGGCGGTTCATCGCCGCACCGCTGATAGATGCAGCCATTGCCGGAATGACCTATCCCCTGCTGTTTGCTTCGCCGCTGATTGATGCGGCCCTGCAATCCGGGGAGGGCAAGCCGAATCCGACCCTCACGGAAGAAGCCACCAAGGCCGAGGCCATAGCGGGAAACGGCGCCAAGTAGTTCCCGCGTCCGCCGCCTGGTGCGGACAAATGGTTGCGGACCCGAGGAGCAGGGCCACCCCAAATCACAAAGGACCGGGATATTGGACCCCTCGTGCGGTATCCGCGTCCGCGCGGCGGACGGGAGCCGCCACAGCGCTAGACATGGTCGGCTAATTGGCCGACAACGGTGCCCATACAGCTTGCCTACTGGGCACCAACCAGAAACAAAACACCCCCCGGTCATCAGACCGGGGGGTGTTTCCATATGTGCGCGAAGGGGGACTTGAACCCCCACGCCCTTGCGAGCACTGGCACCTGAAGCCAGCGCGTCTACCAATTCCGCCATTCGCGCATATTCACTGCGTTTCAGTCATTGACTTCAACAGCGAGATCAATCATATACACAGGTTGCCCTGAACGACTAATCGAGGGCGCTTTTGTGATCAGTGCCACGCCCGGGCAACCAATGGCACCGGTCGTTCGTTGGGGAACAGGGGGCCGCTTTCAACACATTTCGCCCCAGATGATTTTCAAGCCAAGTAGTATCGAACAAGGCGCAAGGCATCCAGGCCCTGCGACGCAATGCCAATAACCGTGCCACGACACGAGTTAGAACCAGGAAGGGAGCGAAGCGATGGGCCTCATCGACAATGTTGAGCGCGGACTTGAAAAGCTTGTCACCAGCGTCTTCCGCGGCTCCGGCAGTTCCGAGGTCAAGCCCGTGGAAATCGCTTCACGTATGCGCAACCAGATGGATGCGAAGTCGCTGACCATTTCACAGGCGCGCACCCTGGTGCCGAACCTCTTCACCATTCGCCTCTCTGACGACGATTTTGCCAGGGCACGGGAATGGGGGGCGCCGTTGGCCAGGGAACTCTGCACGACAGCCCTGGATCACGCCAAGAGCCAGGGATACACACTGCAGGGCGCCGTCGAGGTCAACTTTCGCAAAGACAGCGAGCTCAAGCCTGGAGACTTCGAGATCGACTCGGTCTTTTCCGAAGACTCCGCCGCCGAGGTGCGCAACTCCCCCGCCGCTCCGCCGGCACCCGCCTCTCCACCGCGTGGGGTACCCAAGACGCAGCCGGTGCTTGACATTGCCGGCCAACGATACGCCTTGAACCATCCCAACATCGTCTTGGGCCGTTCCGCGGAGACCGACATCCCCATTGAGGATCCCGGAGTTTCCCGCCGGCACCTGAAGATCGAGCAGCGCGGCGCCGCGACGTGGGCCGTTGACTTGGGCTCCACCAACGGCAGCTTCGTCAACGGACAGAAGATCGTTGGTGAAACCGAGCTCCACGACGGCTCCAACATCGCCATGGGACAAACACGCATCATCTTCAGACTCCTCCCCCAATCTCAAGGAGACCGTGCGTGAACGACCTAGTGTTCACCGTGCTGCGGCTCGGATTTCTCATATTGCTCTGGCTGCTGGTCTTGAGCATCGTCGGCGCGCTTCGCCGCGACCTTGCCATTGGCGGAAGGGCAGGCGTCGGCAGCCCGTCGTCCCGGCAGATCCGCAAGGACCCCTCGTTGGCACCGCCACCGGAGGTCCCCGCCAAGCAGCAGGCCAAGACCTTGTCCATCCTCGAGGGACCCCTTACGGGCCTTCAGCACCAGCTCACGGCCAGCCCGATCCTGCTGGGTCGCGCCCAAGAAGCAACCATCGTGCTGGAAGACGACTATGCCTCCGGCCGCCACGCACGCCTGTTCCCCCAGGGGACCCGGTGGTTCATCGAAGATTTGGGTTCGACCAACGGAACGTTCCTGGGCGAGGCCCAGCTCACCCGCGCCCAGCCGGTTGAACTTGGCCAGAAGATCCGGATCGGCAAGACGGTCATGGAGTTGAGGCCCTAGACATGGCGTTGATGCTGAAATTTGCGGCGCGAAGCGATGTTGGCAAGGTGCGGTCCAAGAATGACGACTCCGCCTATGTGGGACGCTATCTGGCCGTGGTTGCCGACGGCATGGGCGGACACGTGGGCGGCGATGTCGCCAGTGCATCCACCGTCCTGGACCTCGTCCACCTGGATGTCCCCGACACCCCCGATGCCGAAACGGTGCTGCCCGATGAAATCCAGGCTGCAAATCTGGTCCTGAACGAACTCGTGAACGCCAACCCCAAGCTGTCGGGAATGGGCACCACGGTCACTGCCATGCTACTGACCGGCGACGTACTGCAATTCGCGCACATCGGCGACTCGCGGGCATACCGCCTGAAGAACGGCGTCTTCGAGCAGATCAGCCACGACCATACGTTCGTCCAGCGCCTGGTCGACGAGGGCCGCCTGCGACCCGAGGAAGCCGAACTGCACCCCCACAAGAACGTGCTGCTTCGGGTCCTGGGCGATTCGGACGCCAGTCCGGAACTCGATGTCAGCCAGTACCCGGTCGAGGCCGGGGAGCGCTGGATGCTGTGCTCGGACGGCCTGAACGCCGTCGTGCCCGATTCCATCACCGAACGCATCATGCGCGGCACCGCTTCCCTCGACGAAACCGTCGAGGATCTCGTTGAAACCACGCTTGCCCACGGGTCGCCAGACAACGTGACCATCGTGGTCTTCGAGGTCGTCGAGGACAGCGGCGCCGAAGAGCCAGTGCCCGCCACGGACATTGCCCCGGCCGACGATCCGGCCCCGGACACCGGGCAGCTGAACATCGCTGCCGAGGGCGACCTGGAAGCCAGTGCGGCACTGATCCGCCACGAAATGGCCAAGCGCCCCCACCTCTTGGTTGGCGCGGCCGAGCTCGCCACACAAACCGGCAAGATTCCCGTCGTCACTCAGCGCTCTGGCGAAAAACGTGCAGCGGCGATCCTCACACACAAGACTCCGGCCGGCCAGGCGTCCGCCGAACAAGAGGATTTCGCGGCGCTGGACCGCAGACCCCGGCGCTGGCTTGTGCCCACGTTCCTGGCACTCATGGCCTTGATCCTGGCCGCGGTATGCGTCTGGGGGTACCTGTGGACGCAGACCCAGTATTTCGTGGGCAACCAGGATGGGCGCGTGGCAATCTTCAAGGGCGTTTCACAGGACCTGGGTCCACTGAAACTCTCGCATGTTGACACTGTCACCGAGATTCCCCTTGATTCCCTTCCCGAGTACACGCAACAGCGCATTGATTCGGCACTCCCGGCACGGGACCTGGCACATGCCCAGACAATTGTCGGGGAGCTGCTGGTGACGGCCAAGCAACGCTGCCCGGTGGTCGTTCCGGAAAACCCGGGTGAGGCCGGCACCCTTCCGATCCTGCCCCCTTACTGTCAGGAGATCAGACCGTGAGCGAGCTGGAAACCGCGCCCGTCCCCCGGCGCAACATGGAATTGCTGCTGCTGCTGCTGGCCCTCGGTGTAGCCATGGGTGCCTACTATATGGTGGGCATCAACAGTGATGCCGGGCTTAGCCAGGAATTCATCTCACAGGGCCTGGTCCTCGCCGGGCTTGCCATGGTTTTCCACGTGTTCCTGCGCATCTGGGCAAAATATGCCGATCCGGTAATACTTCCTGTGACTGTTGCCCTCAATGGCATTGGCCTGGCCATGATCCACCGGATCGACCTGGCCCGCAACGATGACCAGGCATTCCGCCAGATCCTCTGGACCGGGGTGGCGATGGCCGTGGCCTGTGTGACCTTATGGGCCATCCGCGACCACCGGGTGCTGCGTCGCTTCACCTACATCGCCCTGGCGGTCTCAGTCCTGTTGTTGCTGCTGCCCTTGATCCCGGGGGTCGGCGTGGTGCTTAACGGCGCCCGGATCTGGGTGCATTTCTTCGGCCTGTCCTTCCAGCCCGGCGAACTGGCCAAGATCACGCTGGCCATATTCTTCGCCGGTTATTTGTCCTCGAACCGGGAACTGATCCTTCTGGCGGGCCGAAAAATCGGTCCACTGCAGCTGCCCCGGTCTCGGGACCTCGGCCCCATGGTCGTGGCGTGGCTGGTAAGCATCGGGGTGTTGGTCGTCCAGCGCGACCTCGGCTCCTCCATACTCTTCTTCGGTCTTTTCATGGTGATGATCTACGTCGCCACCGCCCGCGTGAGCTGGATCGTCATCGGAACAATGATGTTGGTCGGCGGCGGAACATTTGCCTACCTGACCATGAGTCACGTGACCCGGCGCATCGATGGCTGGCTCAACGCCTTCGATCCCGACATCTACCACGCCAGCGGCGGCAGCCGGCAGATCGTCGAGGGCCTCTTTGGGCTCGCGAACGGGGGACTGATGGGCACCGGCCTGGGCAACGGCACCCCGTATATGGTTCCCCTGGCCAACAGCGACATGATCGTCGCCTCGCTGGGCGAAGAACTTGGGCTCATCGGCCTGACCGCCATCGTCCTGCTCTACCTGATCCTGGTGAGCCGCGGCATGCGTGCTGCCCTCGGATCGCGAGACACCTTCGGCAAGCTGCTGGCCACGGGGCTTTCCTTCACCATTGGGTTGCAGTGCTTCGTGGTCATTGGCGGAGTCACGCGCCTGATCCCGCTCACGGGGCTCACCACGCCGTTCATGGCCGCCGGCGGCTCGTCCCTGCTCTCGAACTGGATCATTGTCGCTTTGCTGTTGTTGATTTCGCATAATTCCCGCCGCCCCATGCTTTCCGGGGTCTCGGCCACGGCAGAGGTGGCCACCAAGGCGCCGCGTCGTTCCCCGGGCCTGCTCTGGCCGCGAAAGGAGTCCCAGCGATGAACCAAGCCATCCGCAACACCTGGATCGCCGTCATGCTGCTGTTCGTGCTGTGCCTCGGCGCGCTGAGCTACGTCCAGTTCCTGGCATCGGAGGACCTCAACGACAATGCGCTGAACAAGCGCCAGCTCTTCAGTGAATTCGACCTTCCGCGCGGCGCCATCCTGGTTGACGGCAAGCCCATTGCCGAGTCCGAACCCTCCGAAGGGCAGTTCAAATACCAGCGCGTCTACACCGATCCGGAACTTTATTCCCACCTGACCGGCTTCTATTCGCTGGCCAATGGTTCAACGCAACTCGAATCGGTGATGAACGAGGAATTGACCGGCCAAAGCCAGGACCAGTTCTTTGACCGCATGATCAACCTCTTCTCGGGCAAGGCAACCGAGGGCGCCTCGGTCGAGCTCACCATCGACGGAGAGCTGCAGGAGTTCGTCTACGACCTGATCCCCGACGGAACCCTCGGAACCATCATTGTGTCGGAGCCCAAGACCGGGAACATTCTGGCCATGGCGTCCAAGCCCAGTTATGACACCAACAAGCTGGCGGTGCACAGCTCCGGCCAGGCCGCCGCGAACATGAAGGAACTTCTGACGGTTCCGGGCCTGAGCCCGTACCGCAACCCGGCCATTGGGAACCTCACGGCCCCGGGATCCACCTTCAAGATCTTCGACATGGTCGCGGCCCTTGAATCGGGGGAGTACAAGGCAGACACGGTCCTGAAAAACCCCTCGAGCGTGACCCTCCCAGGAACAAGAACGCCCTTGAACAACTTCTTCGGCGGCAATTGCGCGGCGATTCCGGAGGCGACTTTCGCCGACATCGTGGCGCAAAGTTGCAACACCCCGTTCGTCGGCATCAGCGAGAAACTGGGCAGGGAGCCATTTGAGGATGTCACCGAGCGCTTTGGTTTCGGCCAACAGCTGGAGATCCCCATGCGCGTGGTACCCAGCGTTTTCCCTGCCGAGTTGAACCCGGCGCAACTTGGCCAGTCGGTCATCGGCGAATTCGATGTGAAGGCCACGGCACTGCAAATGAACATGGCTGCCATGGGCATTGCAAACGACGGGGTGATCATGCAGCCGAACCTGGTCAAGCAGGTCATCGCCCCGGACCTGCGGGTGCTGGCGGAAAACGAGCCCAAGGAATTCAGCACCGCGACCAGCAAGGAGATCGCCGACCAGGTGACCGACATGATGCGCGGCCCCGTCAAGAAGGGCACCGCTGTCCGGGCGCAGGTACCGGGTCTGGATATTGCCGCGAAGACCGGCACCTCGGTGCTCAAGGACAACAAGGTGAACTCCTGGATCACCGGGTTCGCCCCGGCGGACGACCCCCAGGTCGCCGTGACGATTGTGTTTGAAAAGATTGATTTCAAGACTGGTTCCTCGTTGACCAGTCCCAACCTGAAGAAGATTCTAGAGGCGGTGTTCAACCAGTGAGGCCAATTTCCGGTATCACCCTGGGCGGTCGATACAAGTTGACCGACCGTATTGCCATTGGTGGCATGGGTGAGGTGTGGAGGGCCAGGGATCAGGTCCTTGGCCGCCTGGTGGCGATCAAGATCCTGAAGGAGGAATACACCGGCGATCCCGGCTTCCTCCAGCGTTTCCGGGTCGAGGCCCGTCACACCGCCCTGCTGAACCACAATGGCATAGCCAGCGTTTTTGACTACGGCGAGGAAGAGGGATCCGCCTACCTGGTCATGGAACTGGTGCCCGGACAGCCGCTGTCCACCATCATCGAGCGCGAACGGGTGCTCTCGCCCGACCGCACCCTGTCGATCATTTCGCAGACAGCCAAGGCACTTGCCGCTGCACACGTGCAAGGCCTGGTGCACCGCGACGTCAAGCCCGGAAACCTGTTGATGCTTCCCGACGGCCGCGTGAAGATCACCGACTTCGGCATTGCCCGCATCGCCGACCAGGTTCCGCTCACGGCAACCGGGCAGGTCATGGGAACGGCCCAGTATCTTGCCCCGGAACAGGCCACGGGCCAGCAGGCCACCGGCAGCTCGGACATCTACGCGCTGGGAGTGATCGGCTACGAGCTTTTGGCCGGGCGTCGCCCGTTCACCGGCGAGTCCCAGATCGCGATCGCCTTGGCCCAGGTCAATGACACGCCGCCGCCGTTGCCGGAGAACATCCCTGTGCCGGTCCGTTCGCTGGTGATGTCGATGCTTGCCAAGGACCCGGCAGACCGGCCGGCCGATGCAGATTCGCTGGCCGTGGCCGCAGACGCCATCCGCGCCGGCAACCCGGAGACGGCAACACTTGCCGTGCCCGGAATGCTGCTCTTTTCGGGATCGGATGCCGCCACCCAGGCCATCAACCACGCCCCGGTGACCCGCGGGAACGAAACCGTTGCTCTGCCCCCTGTCGACCCGACAGTGGCGGCCCCCGCCCCCATCACCAACGCCCTGCCGCAGGTCCCTGTAGAGGGATCTGGAAGCCGTGATGCCGATTCCTTCATCGGCGCCTCGCAGCAATGGGAAGAGGAATCCGCCGGCAACTACGATCAGGACCTTGCTGACCGTCGGACCCCGGAAAAGAAGAACCGCAACCCCTGGACCATTCCGTTGATTGCGTTGATCGTCCTGGTTCTCCTTGCTGTCCTCGGTGCCTGGTTGCTGCCCCTGCTGACCGGCTCCAACGATCCGGAAACCAGCCAGAGTCCCAGCACCAGCATCACTGCCGAATCAAGCACAACCAGCAGCGAGGCGACCTCGGAGACACCTTCCGAGACCCCGTCGCCTACGCCTACCCCCACGCCGACGCGTTCGACTCCACCCCCGGTCACCACCGTGGCCGTGCCCAACCTCTTCAGCATGGATGGCGAACAGGCGGCGGCGGCCTTGCGTGAATTGGGCTTGACGCCGAACGAAGGCGAAGCCCAGGAAAGCAACTTGGTGGCCGGCACCGTGATCGACCAGAGCCCACGCGTTGGAGTGAAGGTCGAGCCTGGCACAACCATCACCTACATCCTGTCGCTTGGCCCCGCGGAGCCCACGCCCACCCCGACGCCTACTCCGTCAGAAACCCCCAGCGAAACTCAGACAAGTCCTTCGGCGGACGTCGAGACCAGTGAAACCTCCACCTCGTCGCCGGCCGCAGAGGCCAGCCGCACCGCCTCTTCCCCGGGCCTGCCCGGGGCAACCAACTAGATGATGGTGTTATAACAGTGACCGAGGAACGAATTCTCAACGGCCGCTATGTCGTAAGGGAGCTCATTGGACGCGGCGGCATGGCCGACGTTCACCTGGGTGTTGACCAGATCTTGGGGCGCAAGGTCGCCATCAAGCTGCTCCGGGCCGAAATGGCGCGCGATCCCATGGTCCAGGCGCGCTTTCGGCGCGAAGCCAAGGCCGTGGCAGGCCTGAATCACCCCAACATCGTTTCCGTCTTCGACACTGGAGAGGAAAAGCAGGAATTTTCCGGTTCAACCGTTGAACTGCCCTTCATCGTGATGGAGTACGTCCGCGGACGCACCCTGCGGGACCTCATCAAGTCCGGGGAAATGACCACCGAGCTGGCCATCAAGTACGTCCTGGGCGTGCTCGAGGCTTTGTCGCACTCCCATTCCATGGGAATCGTGCACCGTGACATCAAGCCGGCAAACATCATGGTCACAGAACGGGACGACTTGAAGGTCATGGACTTCGGCATTGCCCGGGCCTTGGCAGATTCTTCCAGCACCATGACCCAGACACAGACCGTGGTGGGGACCGCCCAGTACCTGTCACCCGAGCAGGCCCGCGGGGAGGCCGTCGACGCCCGCACCGATTTGTATTCCACCGGTTGCCTGCTCTATGAAATGTTCACCGGACGGCCACCCTTCACGGGGGATTCGCCGGTCGCGGTTGCCTATCAGCACGTGGGCGAGTATGCCCCGGCCCCCAGCACGCTGGTGCAGGACCTGGACCCCATCTTTGACGCCGTGGTGCTCAAGGCCCTGGCCAAGGACCGTGAGGACCGTTACGCGGACGCCACGGGGTTTGCCGCGGCACTGAACAACGCCCGCCAAGGAATTGCGTTGGCCCCGGAGGAACTCACCGCACCCATGCCGCAGTCGCAGGCGAACGGGGGAAACCTGGCTTCCGTTGCGCCCTTTGCCGCACCAGCAGCGGCCTTCCCCCCGTCAAGCCCCGACAGCGCCGCGGCAATCTCGGTCAACCAGACCGGATACCTGGAACCGGTCGGTCGAGACGACCACTGGGAAACTCCGCCGATCTGGGAACAGAACCTGCAGCGCGAGCTCAATGAGCATCGTGCCAGGTCCAAGCGCAACTGGACCGTGGCGATTTCGCTGGTCCTGGTCCTGGCCCTGGCGGTTTCCGGACTGTTCTTCTTCAACTGGATGCGCGCGGAGGCCGAACGCAACGCACCTGTCGCAATCCCCGCGCTGGGGGAAATGACACAAGAGAAGGCGGAAGCAACCCTCACGCAGCTGCAGCTGGTGCCGAAGGTCGAACCGGTCTTCGACGACAAGATCGATTCCGGCCTGGTCGTGGAGTCCGATCCGGCCGCTTCCAGGGAAGTCCGCAAGGGCACCACGGTGCGGCTGATGGTCTCGATGGGGCCGGAGGCCCGCGTCCTGCCCGAGAGCCTGGCGGGACAATCCGAGGCAGGTGCCCGCCAGGTATTACAGGACCTGGGATACGAGATCGGCATGGTTTCCCGTGTCAACCATCCCTCGATACCCTCCGACTGGCTGGTGAACACGGAGCCGAAGCTGGGCAAGAAGGTCAAGGTCGGCACCAAAATCGATTTGGTCACGTCCACGGGCATGGTCAACGTTCCACAGCTCATTAATCTCACGGTTCCCGAGGCCACCAAGCTGCTTGAGGATCCCGACATCGGGCTGGGAATCACGACCACCGAGGAAGCCACCGCGGCGGCTGAACCGGGCACGATCATCGACCAGCTCCCCACCAGCGGATCGCCCACTCCGCAGGGTGGCACCGTGAGCGTCGTGGTTGCCGTGAAACCCGAGGAACCAACCCCGAGCGACCCCGCCACGAAATCTCCCAGCACCCCGGGGGAATCCACCGGCTCCACGCCGACCCCCACGCCAACGGAAACCTCCAGCAAGGGCAAAGGCAACGGAAACGGCAAGGGGCAGGGCCAGGACCAGGGACTTCCGCTCCCGGTACTCCCGGTGCCAAGCCCCTAGCCCGCCGGAGATCACCGCAAGGTGGATGAATCGACAAAGGGTGCCGTGTTGCCGAAGATTTCTCTTCGGCAACACGGCACCCTTTTTGTTGAGGTGTCTTAAACGCCGGCTTCGCGGATCAGCGGACTCAGCGTTGATGCGTGCTGCGCGGCGCCGGTCAGGCCGAGAGATTCCAGCCAGTTCCCCAGCATTTGGTAGCCTCCCTCGGTGAGGACAGACTCTGGATGGAACTGCACACCCCAGAGGGGTGCGTTTCGGTGCGCCAGGCCCATGACGATGCCGTTTTCCGTCTCAGCGGTGATCGACAGGATATCGGGAATGCTGGCGCGCACTGCCGCCAGCGAATGGTAACGGGTGGCAGTGAACGGGCTGGGTATGTGGGCAAAGATCGGGTGCCCGGTGTGGACAACGGGAGATGTCTTGCCGTGCATGAGCTCCTGCGCGTGCGTGACCACACCGCCATAGGCCTCTGCCAGGGCCTGGTGTCCCAGGCAGACCCCGAGCATGGGCTTCATCTGCGCACCGCACCACTGGATCACCTCGATGCAGACGCCGGCTTCGGCAGGGGTGCCGGGGCCGGGGGAGACCAGGACTCCGTCTCGGGCCTCGGCCAACTCGATGACCTCCGCCACGGAGAGGTCGTCGTTCCGGATCACCGTGGTTTCCGCTCCAAGCTCTTGCAGGTAACCCACCAGGGTGTATACGAAACTGTCGTAGTTGTCGATCACCAGGATCTTGGGGGTGGTCACAGCAGCATCAGGCCAATCGTTGATTCGGTCCACGGACTGTACTGGCTCAGCCACGGGAAGACATATGTCATGAGCAATAATACGACGCCCGCGATCAGCGCCGCCGCCAGGATGACGCGGAACCACAGCGGTCCGGGAAGTTTGGAGAAGATCCATGCATACATGTGTGGTGTTCCTAGTTTTCCATCGTCTTTTTCACCAGGTTGGCGATTTCCGGCGGGGGTCCTGCATCTGCCGGACGCCAGGACTCCAGTTCCGCATAGGCGATGATGCGCATCCGGGTGGTGAATGGCGGATGGCAACTGGTCAGCGTCAGCGTGGAGGCCGTCGGATCGACACCCGGCTGGTTAGGAACAGGCAGGAGCACCTCGCTCTGCGAGGGGTGAACGATCTCGGTGTCGCGCCACTCGTAGGTGTAGAACCCCTTGCGTGTCTGGAGATAGATCTTGTCTCCGTCCTGGAACTTGTCGATGTTCCAGAACACCTGGCCATGGGTCTGGCGGTGGGCGGCAACGGCAAAGTTTCCGGGCTCGCCCGGGGCCTGCGTCTGGGGATAGTGTCCGATGCCGACGGTGTTGAGCACATCCATTCCGACACCGTTGGTCACCGGCTGGGCGAAGTCCTTGCCGAATCTCGGGATGTAGAAGATCCCGAAGGTTTCCCCATCGGGGATCTCGGTGATCGGCGCGGGACCGAAATCTTTATCCGCAATTGCCGGCGCACTCAACGCGTCGGTTCCCCCGTCCGTCAGATCCTGGACGAATTCCGAGGTCAGCTGGGATTGCGTGCGACCGGCATCGATGTTGGTCCACCATAGTTCCCAACCGACGAAGAGCAACATAACGATTCCGAGCGTGATGAGGACTTCGCCAAATATCCCCATGAGTCGCTGGCCGGCCGTGGCTTTGGCCCGCGTCCGCAATGCGGATCGTGTCATGCGAACTTCCCTCACTGTCACTTGGAGCATCGGGAAACCCTGTGACGTCCAGTTTGAGCGGATAGTATTGGATGTAAGCGTGGCGGTGAGGAGAAAACCTCGCCGACACACAGTGACCAGCCTACCGTTCGGACACGTACTCGTTGGATCGTGTCGGCGCCCTGAAGACTCTAGGAGCAGCAATGCCTGAATCCAAGACACGTCGGAAAAACCGCAAGCCACATGACGGCGACCATTCCCAGACCTATGACAAGCCGTTGCCCAAGTGGTACAAACCGGTCATGTTCGGCCTGATGATCCTCGGGCTGGTCTGGATCATGGTCTACTACATTTCCCAGACCGTGCTTCCGATCCCCGACATCGGCGGCTGGAACATCGTGATCGGATTTGGCGTGGCCATGATTGGTTTCTTCATGACCACGGGGTGGCGCTAGCTCACGGCCTTCAGGCCGACGATGCAGCCAACCAACCCGATCATCAGCAGAACCTTGACCACGCTGAAGGTCTCACCGCCGAAGACCATGCCGTAGGCCACCGCAAGGCTGGCCCCGATTCCCACCCAGAATGCGTAGGCGGTTCCCGTGGGGATCTCCTTCATTGCCCAAGCCAGGCCGGCCATGCTGAGAAGGAGACCCACAGCGAAAACCACGGTGGGGACGAGCCTGGTGATTCCCTCCGAGGCTCCCAGGGCAACTGCCCAGACCGCCTCGAACAGACCTGAGATGATTAGTACTATCCACGATATGTCGTAAGCACCGATTCCTTTCGGTGGCCGTCTTGTCGCTGTCCGGGTACGGCTCCCTCGTACGGGGGCGCTGGTGCGCTCTGGACGGCCTAGCAATGTGCGTGGGCCCGAAAACGCACCGTTCAAACCAACTTCCAGAAAGGCATGCCAGTCCCCATGCTTCGCCCCGATCTCACCCCAGGTTCTACCTCCGTTGCCGCCGCGCCAAAATTATCACCCAAGCGCCTGTACGGATTACTGGCTGTCGCCGAAATGGTGACCTGGGCGTTGCTGATCATCTCCATGGTCATCAAGTATGGATTTGGGCCGGAAATCTACGTCCGCATTTTTGGAATGGTCCACGGCGTGGTTTTCATCGCCTACGGCCTGGTGACGCTCTTTGTCTGGGCCAATGAGCGCTGGAGTGTGGCCCGTGGCGTGCTGGGCTTGGTCTCGGCGGTCGTTCCCTTTGCCACTCTGCCATTCGAACGGGCAATGCTGCGCCGGGGGCTGCTCAGTGACACTTGGCGGCTGGCACCTGGCGGGGAAGCACCACAGGGGCCCATCGAGAAACTGCAGGCAACGGCACTACGCAGCCCCTGGCTGGCGGCAGCTGTTGGCCTAGTCGCGGTCGCTGCCATCACAGCAGCACTTCTGGTCATCGGTCCTCCCGGCGGGACAAGCTAGAGCCGTTCAGGATCCGAGGTGGACCACGGATCGCGTTCCTGCCGGAAAACTCAAAATTCCTGGCGCAGGCCGGCGGCCCCCGCAGCATCCAGCACCAGACCGGTGAGCAGATCCAGTGCCACGGAGGGAACCTTCCACCGCTGCCAGTAAAGAGCGACATCGCTTGTCCACGCCTCGTTGATGCATACCAGCGATCCGTCACGAGGATCCTGGACCTCAGGGATCATGCCCCAACCCAACGACGCGACCACGGCTGCCACGTACATCCTCGAGTCCGGCACGAAGTGCTCCGCAGGCGCTTCAGCGATCCGCTTGCCCACGACCTTTCTGAGCAGCGCCCGTTGCAAGTCATCGGTCCGATCAAAACTCACCATTGGCGCAAACGCGAGCTCGGCCCCTTGATCGACACCCGGGAGCCAGCGCTCCATGAAATCTGCACTGGCCATGGCTTGATAGCGCATGGTTCCCAGATACACCGAAGAGCATCCCTGCACGGGGTTGCTTTTCGTCGTCACCGCTCCCATGACCTGTCCCGATCGAAGCAAGGCGGTGGAATGGGACTCGTCATGGCGCAGGATCTCGCAGTCCATGACGTCCTGGACAGCCAGCCCTCCAAGAACCGGTGCGAACCAACCGGCCAGCGAATCGGCATTCACGGCAATGCTGAGTTCCGTTCGACGGCGTACACGGTCGGGCGTTGCGTCCAATCCGAGTGAGCGATGCGCCTCCGTGGACAGCATTTGGATCTCCCTAGCCAAACGAAGCAGCACGTCCCCACTGCCGGTGGTGCGAATCGGTCGCGAACGAATGAACAGCACGCTGCCTGCCCGTTTTTCCAGGGCTTTGAGACGCTGGCTGACGGCCGACGGGGTGATGTTCAGGTGTCCTGCCGCTCGCTCCAGGGTTCCGGCGTCGATCACGGCCTTGAACGTTTGTAGTTGCTCCGTTGAAAAGTCCATAGTTAGAAATCCTAATGGACCCTAAGAATCTTTAGCTCGACACGTCTTTGCTGGTTCGCCTAATCTCGGTTGGTGATCTTCATTCCCTTTATATCCGGTCTGGCCACTGGCCTCTCCTTGATAGTTGCCATTGGTGCCCAAAATGGGTTCATCCTGCGACAGGGGATCCGAAAGGAACATGTCGGCCTTGCCGTGTTGATTTGCCTCGTCTCGGATGCCGTCCTGATTTTTGCCGGGATCGCCGGACTGGGCGCCCTGCTGTCGATCGCCCCGTGGTTTATTGACGTGGCCCGGATCGGTGGAGCCACTTTCTTGCTCGTTTATTCCTTCTTCGCTGCCCGGCGGGCCCTCAGCCCGCGGGGGATGGACACAAGCGCATCGACGCCGCCAACCCCGCGGCGCACTGCCGTCCTGACGGCGCTGGCCTTGACTTGGCTCAACCCGCATGTCTACCTCGATACGGTCATTCTCCTCGGCTCGATAGCCGCAGCCCAAGGCGACCCTGGGCGCTGGGTCTTTGGCACGGGCGCGACGCTAGCCAGCATTCTCTGGTTCGTCGGCTTGGGTTTTGGGGCACGCTACTTGCGCGGGTTCTTTGCCAGTCCCCGATCCTGGCGCATCCTAGATGCCGTCATCGCGACGCTCATGGCAGTACTGGCCATTTCGCTGCTGTTCCCGCTCATTGGCTGAGAACGGGTTGGAGCCCCGCCGCGCATCGTAGTTATTCAACGGGCCCGGACGATCTTTCGATACATCGTTCCCTGCCGAACCAGCTCAAACCCCAAGAGTCGGTACAGCCCCGCCGCACCGGTTGGGCTTTGCGCGTCCACCGACAGGTCCACCTTTGCATACCCGGCGTCGAATGCCGTCTGAACAGCCTTAGAGAGCGCCCAAGCCGCATACCCTCGTCCGCGTGAGGAACGTGCCGTACCCACGCGAGATATGTACAGTTCTCCCGGCACCCATTCGGCCGCCAAGACGTAGCAGAGAGCGGTGGTCGGAACCGAGCCGCCGTCCGCTTGCAGCAGCACCTGGGAGTACGCTCCCCGGAAGGAACGGGATTCGGTCATGGCCGCCCATTCGTTGACGCTCTTCGGGGTCGAGCCCCAATGATCGGCGAAGGCCTCATTGTCCAGGAGCCGAACCGACTCGGACAAGCTGGGAGAGTATGCGACCAGCCGCGCGTCGCCATAGGCCGCCACAGGGCGTCCCCGGGGCCTGAAACTGTCAGGCAACACGGACATGTCCTGGAAATAGCGTGCTGGCTCGTACCCCCTGCTCCTGGCCATGGCGCCAGCACCATGGCCTGGGGCATTCCCCCACACATCGATGGTGAAGTCGATCTTGGGGAGTCGTTCCGCCATCTTCTCCGCTGCCCTTGTTTCAAGGGTGTCCATGATTCCGGACCCGTGGCCGCGACGGCGGTACTCGGGTGCGATGCCCCCGTCGATGGAAACCCGCCCACGGCCGTCGCGCAGCTGCTCACCGAGGCGGAGCTGACCGAACCCGATCATGGCATCGCCGTCCCAGAGTCCAATCGTGTCTTGTAGGGGGTCCACGCCAGGTTCGTCCAGTTCCTCTGCCAGATCCTCGACTTCGTAGAATTCCCCGGTTTCATCGAACGCTGCCAAGCGGTTGGTCAAGGCTGCCCACGCAGCGACATGCTCGGGGTGGATCCAATCCTGGCGCATGGGGACTCTCCGGTATGGGGATGCACCCGGTGGGTGCGGAAACCTGATGAGCACCATTTTTGCAGTTTTCCCCCACTAATCACAGGGCGAAGTGGGCGGGGGAGTAGACGCGAAACTTAGTAACATGCTGTGCACGAAAGTTATCCACAGGTGGGGACAAAGCTGTGGGTTCAACCTTTTGGAGCGCCAGTTTCGCGGTTTGGGCGGTCTTGCGGGGTGTGA
The DNA here is from genome assembly GCF_030512175.1 of Paeniglutamicibacter sulfureus. Taxonomy (GTDB): domain Bacteria; phylum Actinomycetota; class Actinomycetes; order Actinomycetales; family Micrococcaceae; genus Paeniglutamicibacter; species Paeniglutamicibacter sulfureus. Next base: position 1,485,383 of record NZ_JAULBL010000001.1, read on the forward strand.
ATTACATGTGCGTAAGTTATTAACACTGTGGATAAGCCGTGTGGACAACGGACGGCAAACCCTCCTCGAAGTGCCCGGATTTCCGCGCAATCTCACGGATTCGGTTAAATTTTCGACAAGTACGCTCTGCTGGACCTTCGAATCGGATCCCCAACACTTCACAGGTTGTGCACTAAGTTATCCACAGGTGTGGATGAAATTGTGAATACTTGCCAAAAACTATCCACAAACGAGACGGACCGGCGTCAGCGCGGGCGCTGGAGCCGGTCCGTCTCTTATGAATTACATGGTTGTGAGTTATTAACAGTGTGGATAACCCATGTGGACAACTTTCATGGCCAGCGGTCCTATTTGGCTGTCAGAGTCGAATGTTTGCGGCACCGTAAAAAGTCAGCGCACATAGCAACAGAATCAACAATGCAGTGCCGGCCCACTGCATCAGGGCCTGCTGCTTTCCCTTGGGCGCGTGGGCCATGACGGCTGCCGTTGCAGCACCTACCACCAGCCCGCCCACGTGGGCCTCCCATGCGATACCAGGGATGATGAAGCCGATGGCCAAGTTGATCGCAATCAAGATGACGATCTGCATGGTTTGGACTCCGCGTGCGCGGAGGAGCACAAACATCGCGGCGAAGAGCCCGAACACCGCACCGGAGGCACCCAGAACGGGAACCCGTGGATCGGTGATCAAGAGCACGGCGACGGAGCCGCCAAGACCGGAGGCCAGGTACAGGGCCAGGAAGCGCAGCCGCCCCAGCATCGGTTCCAGCACACGTCCGCAGATGTACAGCGCGTACATATTGAAGGCAATGTGCCCAATGAAAGTCGTGGAGTGGGCAAAGATCGAGGTGAGCATGCGCCACGGCTCGGGTTCCAGATACGGGCTGGTGTACAGCCCTGCGTACACAACGTAGTCACTGAAGTCGCGCAGTATCATTTGCAGGCCGAAGACAACCACGTTAATGGCGATCAACACATAAGTCACCAAGGGGCGGCCGTCCGTCGCCTTGCCACCAAAGACCGTACGGGTGCTTGGCAACTGCTTGTTGGCCTCGCGCACGCAGTCCACGCACTGGGTTCCTACCGCCGCCGTGACTTGGCATTCGGGGCAGGCCGGACGCAAGCAGCGTTGGCAGGTGACATACGAAATCCGGTCGGGGTGCCTGGGGCAGACGGGTGCCTGCGCGGCCTGGTTCGGGTTGGACAGTCCATATGACATGGAATCGATGCTCCTGGGTAAGTACATTCGTTGCCCCGTTGCCACGGGACGGATTACAGGCGCGGCGGTCCACGCGCCGGGACCGGGTATGCGCACGTTGCAAGACGTGCGTGCCGGGCAAAAGCAAAAGGCCCCATCCATCCGTCCCGCCGCCGTCCCTCACCTTGCAGGGCGAGGTGAGGGACGATGCGGCGGGGCGGCCGATGGAGCCTTCGACGGTTAAAGGCGCATGAACCGCGCCCGGATCACGTGCCTAGAGCGCGGTGACGTCGATGCTGCTGATGGAGACGTCTTCGAGCGGCTTGTCGCGGCCGTCGGTCGGAACGACGTTTAGCTGGTCAACGAGCTTGCGCGAAGCTTCGTCGGTGACATCGCCGAAGATGGTGTGCTTGCCCTGCAGCCAGGTGGTCGGGATCGAGGTGATGAAGAACTGGGAACCGTTGGTGCCCTGGCCCATCTGGATACCTGCGTTGGCCATGGCCAGCTTGTAGGGCTCGCGGAAATCGAGCTCGGGATTGATCTCGTCGTCGAAGCGGTAGCCCGGTCCGCCGGTGCCCTGGCCCAGCGGGTCGCCGCCCTGGATCATGAAGTCGGAGATGATGCGGTGGAAGATCGTGCCGTTGTACAGCGGGGTGTTGACCTTCTCCTCGCCATTGCGCGGGTCGGTCCAGGTCTGTTCGCCGGTGGCCAGGCCCACGAAGTTTTTCACGGTCTTGGGGGCGTGGTTGCCAAAGAGGTTTACGACGATGTCGCCCAAGTTGGTGTGGATGGTGGCTGTATGCGTTGGGATTGCAGTCATACAGTCATTCTTCCATGAGCGCTCTAACCGCTGTTGCGAATGGCTACGCGTTCAGTGAACACGGCCACACGATTGTTTATATGCCGGTCAGGTAATGGCTGTAAGCCAAGCGTAGGTCGTAGGCTAGGACGAAGCTTACGAAACGATCAAAGGGGTTCACTGTGAAGTCAGAACGTATTGCTCGAGACTTTGGTGAAAGTGTTGCCACTGGTGCCGAGCAGGCATTGGATTGGGCAGCTCCAAAGGTGGACACGGCCGTGAAGTGGGCCGTTCCTCGTATAGAAAAGGGCATCGAGACGGCATCCCCGAAGATCCAGGAGAGCCTGAACTGGGCCGCCCACGAACTTTCGGAGACCGTCGCGCGGGTCAGTCCCATGATCCAGGAGTCCCTGGAGCGCGTGGGTCCACGACTCTCCGCGGCCATTGACGAAGCCACCCCCCGGGTCCAGAAGGCCGTAGATCGTGCCACTCCCGCGCTGAACGAGGCGCTCGAGAAGGCGACGCCTGCCCTCACCCATGCGCGCAATGTCGTTCTCAACGATTACCTGCCGGCGGCCAATGAAAAGATCGGCCAGGCGGCCGAATTCACCACGCGCAAGCTTGAGCAGGCCAGGGTCCCCGAGGCACTTCACCAGGTTTCCGAAAAACTCACGCCTAGTCCTGAAACCGTCGAACGTGTCCAGAACAGCGCAAGCGCTGCCGTGGGCCGAGTCAGCAAGGAGCTGAACAAGGTGCAGAAGCCTGCGAAGAAGAAAAAGGGATGGCTTGTCGTAGCCGTCATTGCCGCCGCGGGCGCAGCGGCCGTGGCTGCTTGGCGTGCCTCGAAGCCCATCGACGACCCGTGGAAGACCCCGGCACCGGTGGAACCGACCACCGTGCGCGCAAGCGGCCCGGTGGAAGTTCCCGCCAGCGTGGAGGAAGTCCGCGAAGAAGTGGCCGCATCGGCAGCCGCCGCCAAGGAGAACAGCTCAGCTCAAGCCAACGAAGCGGTGGCAGACAACAAGAAGCAGCTTTCCGAATCGGCTGAGGAAATTTCGGAGGCGGCCACCACCGCCAAGCACAAGGCAGAGGCAAGCCTGGACTCCAGCGAAGCAAGGCTCACCGAAGCCGAGGCTTCCACTGGGGACACCGCGCCAAAGCCGGGTCCCCGCACCAAGAAGTAGTTTCGGTCGGTCCCGGGACATCCGCAACGGATGCCCCGGGCAGACATAGAGCAACAGGGCAGCACGTGGTCTTCACTGCATCCGGCAACCCGGGATGCGATTGATCAGGTGGTGCCCTGTTCCTTTGTCAGCGGTTCCGCGAGGGCCTTGCTCTGGGCGTGCGCCTGTCCCCGCACGACAAAGAACAGGCCGACAAGGATTACCGCCAGCCCAAACACCGTTCCGGCCGGCAATATCTGCCCCAGGAACAATGCGGCCAGCAGGGCCGCCCCCGGGATTTCCAGTAAGACCAGGGTGGAAACGGTGAGCGGGCCCAGCGAACTCAGCAGATGGTTCAGGGCCGAATGCCCGAGGACCTGGGAGCAGAGAGCCAGTGCAAGGATGCCGATCCACCCGTTGAGGTCGAATCCCCAGACCGGTTCGCCGGCCAGCAGGCACATTGCCAAGAGCAGGACAGAAGTCAGCCCGTAGCAGATGGTGGTGTAGGAACTGGTGCTCATGGTCGCGCGGGCCTTGGACCCCGCCAGAGTGTAAGCGGCGGCCAGGACGCCGCCTATGAGGGCCAGCCCGTCACCGATAAGTGCCTCCGTGCCCGACCCGATGTCGAATCCCGTGATCACCAGAACGCCGGCAAAAGCCAGCAGCACTCCCAGACCGACCCTCCAGCCATACCTTGTTCCGCGCAGGGATTGGAACAGCGCTATCCACGCCGCTTGCAGGCACACCAGTGCGGTGGATGCAGCGACGGTGGTCATTCGGATCGACGTCATGAAGAAGGCGAAATGCAGCGCAAGCGAGAGGGCGGCGAGGGCGCTCCATCCCCATTCCCGGCGGCGCAGCCGGCCGAAACCGCGCCGATCATTCACCAGGGCGGGCACGGCCATGACTGCAGTGCCTATGGCATTGCGCCACAAGGCCATGGAGAGGGCGGGAACGGCCGGGAACGCGGCAATGAGCGGCCCTGAAGCGGCAACTCCCAGGACGCCCACCAGAGCCAGTAGAAAGGTCACCTGCCCACTCTATGGTTTCGCGTGCCGGGCCACCGAATGCGGGCAGCGGGGGAGCCGACAACCCCTAGAATTCAAGCGGCTGGCTGGGCGCGAGTGTTAAAGAATAAAAGACCCGGAACTTGCGTTCCGGGTCTTTTATTTCGGTGGAGACTAGGGGGGTCGAACCCCTGACCTGAAGCTTGCAAAGCTACCGCTCTACCAACTGAGCTAAGTCCCCGTATTTTGTTGTGCATCAACTTCTTGCATGGCAGGTTGCCCTGCCCCGGATTCAGGATACCTTATCGGTGCCCTGGCTCCAGGTGGCCTTTTCAGCCGTGGATCCCTTGTACTTACGATAACCAATAACGCCCGCGGCTACTGCCACCAACACCAGAAATTTCCGCATGGAGATTTCCTTTCACCTATCGTTCGGACGAGGGAATCCGTGGGCGTACCTGGACTTGAACCAGGGACCTCTTCGTTATCAGCGAAGCGCTCTAACCGCCTGAGCTATACGCCCTCTATGTTCCCGCCGGGAACGAGATAAAACTTTACCCGAGAAACCACCAAAGAAACAAATCGGCCCCCAAACGTCCCTTTATCAAGGGCGTTGGGGGCCGACTTTGGCGTGTTTCCGCGAATTAATCGTCGGTCAAGGTCACGCCAATGCCGCCAACCAGGGTCGACGAGAGGTTGTAAAGCACCGCTGAGAGCATCGACAAGGCCGTGAGTAATACCACATTCACCACGGCGATGATGGTGGCAAACGAGGCAACCTGGCCCAGCGATGCGATTTCCATCAAATCGAACCCGGTTTCGGAGCCGATGATTTCGCGCAGCAACCCGTTGATGGCCTCGAAGATGCCGGTCAGGTCAAGCACCGACCACAGGACGACGCTTGCAACGACGGTAACAATGCCAAGGGCGACCGAGAGCAGGAACGCCATCTTCAACACCGACCAGGGGTCGACCTTGGAAATGAGCAGGCGTGCCTTGCGGACCTTGGCCTTGGGTGCCGGGCGGACCAGCTGCTGTGGGCGTCCCTGTGCCGCGCCGGCGGGTCGCGGTGCGCCGGGACGTGGTGCCCCGGGGCGGGGTGCGCCTGCCGGGCGCTGCGCTGCCGAGGGCTTGGGCGCGGTTCCTGGCCGGGGCGCACCGGCGGGGCGCTGTGCCCCTACGGGTGCCTGTCGTGGCGGTGCGGGACGGGTACCACCAGTGCCGCCCGCCGGGCGGGGCGTATTCGGGGTGCTCACGCGTTACCTCCGTCGTTGGTGGCCTCGTCGTCGTGCCCAAGGTTTTCCTCGGTTCCTGCCGGGTTTTCATCACCCGGAAGGGCCTCGGAGGCCGTTTCTTGTGTCTTTTCCGCGTTCAACGGTACTGCATCTTCCTCGGCGTTCTCTCCGAGGCCGCGCTCGGTGTTCTTCGCGACGGCGATGATGCGGTCCTTCTTGTCCGGCTTGGCAAAGATGACGCCCATGGTGTCGCGGCCCTTGGCGGGAACCTGCGAAACGTCCGAGCGGACCACCTTGCCGCCCTCCATGACCACCAGAACCTCGTCCTCATCGTGGACAATCAGCGCGCCGACGAGGTCGCCGCGGTCCTCGGCGAGCTTGGCTACCTTGATGCCGATGCCGCCGCGGGACTGCACGCGGTATTCGTTCACGGAGGTGCGCTTGGCGTAGCCGCCCTCGGTGACGACAAACACATAGGAATCGTCGGTGACCACGTCGGCGGCCAGCAATTCGTCTTCCTCGCGGAACTTCATGCCGGTGACGCCGCTGGTCGCGCGTCCCATGGGGCGCAGTGCCTCGTCGGTGGCGGTGAAGCGCACCGACTGCCCCTTGCGGGAAACGAGCATCATGTCGTCGGTCTCGCTGATCAATTGCGCGGAGACGAGTTCATCGCCCTCGCGCAGGTTGATGGCAATGACCCCGGCGGTGCGATTGGTGTCGTAGTCGGACAGGCGGGTCTTCTTGACCAGGCCGTTGCGGGTGGCGAGCACCAGGTACGGGGCCTGCTCGTAGTTGCGCAGGTCCAGGACCTGGGCGATGCGCTCGTCGGGCTGGAAGGCCATCACGTTGGCCACGTGCTGGCCCTTGGCGTCGCGTCCGGCCTCGGCCAGTTCGTAGCACTTGGTGCGGTAGACGCGGCCGTGGTTGGTGAAGAAGAGCAGCCAGTCGTGCGTGGTGGTGACGAAGAAGTGCTCCACCACGTCGTCGCCGCGCAGCTGTGCGCCCTTGATGCCCTTGCCGCCGCGGTGCTGCGAGCGGTAGTTGTCGCTCCGGGTGCGCTTGACGTAGCCGCCGCGGGTGATGGTGACGACCATTTCCTCTTCGGGGATCAGGTCCTCGACGCTCATGTCGCCGTCGTAGCCCATCAGCACCTTGGTGCGCCGGTCATCGCCGTGCTTCTCGACGATCTCGGCGAGTTCCTCGGAGATGATGGTGCGCTGGCGCTGCGGGTCCGCGATGATGACCTTGAACTCGGTGATCATCGTTTCGAGTTCCGCGTGGCGGTCCTGGATCTTCTGGCGTTCCAGGGCGGCCAGGCGGCGCAGCTGCATGTCGAGGATCGCACGGGCCTGAAGCTCGTCGATGTCCAGCATTTCCATCAGCCCGTCGCGCGCGGCCTCGGTGGTGTTGGAGCGGCGGATCAACGCGATGACCTCGTCCAGGGCGTCCAGGGCCTTGAGCAGGCCGCGCAGGATGTGCGCTTCCTCCTCGGCCTTGCGCAGGCGGAACTGGGTGCGCCGGATGATGACTTCCATCTGGTGCGTGACCCAGTGGCGGATGAACGCGTCCAGCGAGAGGGTGCGCGGCACTCCGTCGACGATGGCGAGCATGTTCGCGGAGAAGTTGGACTGCAGCTCGGTGTGCTTGTAGAGGTTGTTCAGCACCACCTTGGCCACGGCGTCGCGCTTGAGCACGATGACCAGGCGCTGGCCGGTGCGGCCACTGGTCTCGTCGCGCAAATCGGCGATGCCGGAGATCTTGCCGTCCTTGACCAGCTCGGCGATCTTCACCGCGAGGTTGTCCGGGTTGGCCTGGTAGGGCAACTCGGTGACAACCAGGCAGGTGCGGCCCTGGAGCTCCTCTACGGAAACCACGGCGCGCATGGTGATGGAGCCGCGGCCGGTGCGGTACGCATCTGCAATGCCCTTGGTGCCCAGGATCATGGCGCCGGTGGGGAAGTCAGGGCCCTTGATGTGGCGCATCAGCTCTTCGAGCAGTTCCTCGCGGTTGGCCTCCGGGTGCTGGAGGTACCACTGGACGCCGGAGGCGACCTCGCGCAGGTTGTGCGGCGGGATGTTGGTGGCCATGCCCACGGCGATGCCGGAGGAGCCGTTGACCAAGAGGTTCGGGAAACGCGCCGGCAGGATGGTGGGTTCCTGGTTCTTGCCGTCGTAGTTGTCCTGGAAGTCAACGGTGTCCTCGTTGATGTCCCGGACCATCTCCATGGCCAGCTGGGCCATCTTGGTTTCGGTGTAACGCGGGGCGGCCGCACCGTCGTTGCCCGGGGAGCCGAAGTTGCCCTGGCCCAGGGCCAGCGGGTAGCGCATGGTCCAGTCCTGGATCAGGCGGACCAGGGCGTCGTAGATCGCGGTGTCGCCGTGCGGGTGGTACTGGCCCATGACCTCGCCGACCACGCGGGCGCACTTGTTGTAGGAGCGCTCCGGGCGGTAGCCGCCGTCGTACATTGCGTAGATCACGCGGCGGTGCACGGGCTTCAGGCCGTCGCGCACGTCCGGCAGCGCGCGTCCCACGATGACCGCCATGGCGTAGTCAAGGTAGGAGCGCTGCATCTCGGTCTGCAGGTCGATCTGGTCGATCTTGTCGACGCCGAGGTTTACCGCCACGGCGTCGTCGATCACCGCGCCCTCAACGATCTCGTTGGCGGGTTCGGTGCCGTCCTGCGGGTTTTCGGGAGTCTGATCGCTCATCGATTTCTTCCTCTAGTCAAAAGTCTGTGTCTAAACGTTTTGGGAGTGCGGGATCGAGGACTAGATGTCCAGGAAGCGCACGTCCTTGGCGTTTTGCTGGATGAAGTTTCGACGCGATTCGACGTCCTCGCCCATCAGCACGGAGAAGATCTGGTCCGCGGCTGCGGCGTCGTCCATGGTGATCTGGCGCAGCGTGCGGTGCTCGGGGTCCATGGTGGTGTCCCAGAGTTCCGAGTAGTCCATCTCGCCCAGGCCCTTGTAGCGCTGGATGCCGTTGTCCTTGGGCAGGCGCTTGTTCTTGGCGGCTCCGGTGGTCAGCGAGTCGTCGCGTTCCTTGTCCGAGTACACGTATTCGTGCGCGGCGTTGGACCACTTGATGCGGTACAGCGGCGGCATCGCCAGGTAGACGTAGCCGTTTTCGATCAGCGGGCGCATGAAGCGGAAGAGCAGGGTCAACAGCAGCGTGGTGATGTGCTGGCCGTCGACGTCTGCATCGGCCATCAGCACGATCTTGTGGTACCGCAGCTTGGCCATGTCGAATTCCTCGCCAATGCCGGTGCCGAAGGCCGTGATCATGGCCTGGACCTCCGCATTGCCCAGCGCGCGGTCGAGCCGGGCACGCTCGACGTTCAGGATCTTGCCGCGCAGCGGCAGGATGGCCTGGACCCGCGGGTTGCGACCGCGCTTGGCGGAGCCGCCTGCGGAGTCGCCCTCCACGATGAAGACCTCGCACTCGGCGGGGTTCTTCGAGGAGCAGTCGGAGAGCTTGCCGGGCATGCCGAAGGATTCCAGCGGCGATTTGCGGCGCGCGTTGTCGCGGGCCTTGCGCGCGGCCAGGCGTGCCTGGGAGGCCAGCTGGGCCTTGCGGATGATGTCGCGGGCGGTGATCGGGTTGCGCTCGAGCCAGTCGCCGAGTTCCTCGTTGACCACGCCCTGGACGAAGCCCTTGGCCATCGAGTTGCCCAGCTTGGTCTTGGTCTGGCCCTCGAACTGCGGTTCGGCGAGCTTGACGGAAATGACCGCGGTCAGGCCCTCGCGGATGTCGTCGCCCGTGAGGTTCTCGTCCTTTTCTCGCAGGATCGTCTTCTCACGCGCATAGCGGTTGATCAGCGAGGTCATGGCGGCGCGGAAGCCCTCTTCGTGGGTGCCGCCCTCATGGGTGTTGATGGTGTTCGCGTAGGTGTGCACCGACTCCGAGTAGGCGTTGGTCCACTGCATGGCGACCTCGACGCTGATGCCCTTGGAGGTGTCCTCGGATTCGAAGGCGATGACGTCTTCGTGGACAAGCTCGACCTTCTTGGAGGAGTTCAGGTGCTTGACGTAGTCGAGCAGACCGTCCTTGTAGAGGTAGTCGACGACGCGGTGCTTCGGGGTGTCGTCTTTGAGTTCGTCTTCCTCCGTGGCGATCTCGTCGGCGTCGACCTCAAGGGTGCGCTCGTCGGTGAGCGTGATGCGCAGGCCCTTGTTCAGGAAGGCCATCTGCTGGAAGCGGGCGCGGAGGGTCTCGAAGTCGAAGTCGATCGAGTCGAAGATGCTGTCGTCCGGGTAGAACGTCTGCATGGTGCCGGTGGCGTCGGAATCCTCGCCCTTGACGAGGGTGCCCTGCGGCTTGCCGCCCTCGGCGAAGCTCATGCGCCAAACGCTGCCCTGACGGCGGATCTCGGTTTCCACGCGCGAGGAAAGGGCGTTGACGACGGAGATGCCCACACCGTGCAGTCCGCCGGAGACCGCGTAGCCGCCGCCGCCGAACTTTCCGCCGGCGTGCAGGATGGTCATGACGACCTCGACGGTCGGCTTGCCCTCGGTGGGGTGGATGTCCACGGGGATGCCGCGGCCGTTGTCCTCGACGCGGACGCCGCCGTCGGCCCGCATGGTGATCTTGATGTGGTCGCAGTACCCGGCAAGGGCCTCGTCGACGGAGTTGTCCACGACCTCGTAGACCAGGTGGTGCAAGCCGCGCGGGCCGGTGGAACCGATGTACATGCCGGGGCGCTTGCGCACCGCTTCGAGGCCCTCGAGAACCGTGATGTCTTGGGCGCCATAGGTGTGTTCCACCCGGCCGTTGACACTCTCATCCGCCGGCTGCGCCGCGGGGGATTCGCCGGCCTCTACGGAATCGATGGGTTCCTGGGGTGTGGTGTTATCGGTAGACACAGGTGCTACAGACTCCTCAAACAGTGGAAGGCCGAACACCGAAGGTGCCCGATCATGAACCAGCGTCCCATCGCACGGACAAGACACCTTCATCAATTCTACCGTGTTGCGCCATATTATCCGGCATTGACGGGCAGCAACATGCCGTCATTGGCCACCAATCATGCACAGGAGCGATTTGTCCCGCCTCGAGTGGGGGGCTATGTGGTTCGCGCGCTCTCGGTGCGCCAGTCGGCCAGCTACGCGTTTTGGTTTTCTACCCGTAGGTGTCGCGCGGACCTCTGCCCTTGACCGAGCGTCCGCCGTGGCGCCAGGATGGTGCGGCCGGTCCAAGGACCCGGATCACGGTGATCACTCCGGGGCCGAGTTCCCTGTCAAAGTGCTTGAGCAGTTCGTGGGAAAGCAACCGCATTTGCGTGGCCCAGGTGGTGGAGTCGCAGCGCACCACCACGGTGGAGTCCTCGAACGACTCGGGGATGCAATGCGCAGCAATCTGCGGGCCCACCAGTTCGCTCCAGCGCGAAAGCACCGAGCCCACGGCCACCGGTGCGCTCCAGCCGCGGTCGCGCACGATCTTGCCGAAGAGGTTGCCGATTTCCTGGGGGTCGCGCCCGTCAGAGTATTTTGCCGGCGCGGAACTCGCTCGTCTCTTGGCTTTGCGCGCGGCGGCATTCTCTTCGAACTTGGCTGCCTTCGCCGCGTCGATCCGGGCCTCCCCTCGACTCAGTGCCGCTTCGCGCATGCGGTTGAGGATGGCGCGGGCGGCGTCCAATGCCTCCGGGGCGTGCGGGTCTTTTTCCTCGCTCACGAGTGCACCGCTCCCGGACTGACCTTCAGGAAGGTGCCGCCGAGCTCCCCGGGGACATCCCCGGCAACCGCGGCGGTGACTATCACCTGGTCCGCGCCGGCAACTATGGACGCCAGGCGGGTGCGCCGGGTGGCATCGAGTTCGGCAAACACATCGTCCAGGATCAGAATCGGGCCGGCCCCGGGCCGCGGGTCGTCCTCGCCCATGACCTTGTACGCGGCAAGCCGCAGCGCCAGGGCCAGCGACCAGGTTTCCCCGTGGCTGGCATAACCCTTGGCGGGGGCGCCTCCCAGGGTCAGCAGGACATCGTCGCGGTGCGGACCCACAAGGGTGATGCCGCGTTCAAGTTCCTTGGCGCGCGTATTCAACAGGGCCGCGAGGAACATCTCTTCGAGTTCCTCCGTGGTGGCGTCCAACAGCGCAGCGGGTGCCACCCGTGAGGCTTCCTCCTCCGGGACCCCGGAGGAGGATTCCTCGCCGTCAAAATCGGCCAGGACCGTGCATTGGTAGTAGGCGCGGGCTTCCTTGTTGGCGTCGGCCAGCGATGCGTAGGCAGCACCCATGTAGGGCGAAAGCAGGCGGAGCACCTCGAGCCGCCCGCGCAGCACCCGTGCCCCGGCACGGGCAAGATGCGTGTCCCAGACATCGAGCGTGGATTCGTGGGCCGTGGAGGGTTTTCCCCCGGCCCGGGCGGATTTCAGCAGGGCATTGCGCTGTTTGAGCACCCGCTCATAGTCCCCGCGGGTCGCCGCCTCGCCAGGACGCAGGGTGACCAGCAGTTCGTCGAGGAAACGGCGTCTATTGGACGGATCCCCCTTGACCAGGGCCAGGTCTTCAGGGGCAAAGAGCACCGTGCGGACGATTCCCAGGATGTCTCGCGCCCGCACCGGGTTGGCGCGGTTGATGCGGGCACGGTTTGCCTTGCCGGCGGTTATTTCCACCTCGATGGTGGTCACCAGCTTGGCCCGTTGGACGCGCGCCCGAACCAAGGCTCGGTCGGTGCCAAAACGCAGAAGTGGCGCGTCGTTGGTGACGCGGTGTGAGGAAAGGGTTGCCAGGTAGCCGATGGCTTCGACGATGTTGGTCTTGCCGACGCCGTTGGAACCTACCAGGACATTGGTGCCGGGCCCCAGCTCGACATCGGCTTGCGCATAGGAGCGAAAGTCGGTGAGAGAGACATGTGAGATATACACCTAGACGTCCTGCGGTGGGATCAAGGGGCGGGGTGCCGTCGATCGGGTGATGAAGGCCTGGCGGAAACCGCCAAGAAAAGTCGTGTTCGACCGCTCCGGTTGGAGCGGACGTGGAGCGGTCGAACACGGGATTGCAACGGGGAAGAAAACCAGGTTTTCCCCCGCTTGCAACCTAATTGGGCAAGTTTGGTAGGCGCACCGGCATGACCAGGTAACGGTACTGGTCGCTGTCCTGTCCGTCCAGGGACGACTGCGCCGTCATCATGGCCGGCTTCGGGGCACTGGTGAAGGAGAACCGCACGAATTCGCTGTCGAATGCGTTCAGTCCCTCGCTCAGGTAGGCGGGGTTGAATGCAACGGTGATTTCCTCGCCGTCGATCTGCGCCTCGATGGATTCCTCGGCCTGGGCATCTTCCCCGGTGCCGGCATCGAGGGACAGCTGGCCGCCGGCGAACGATAGCCGGACCGGGGTGTTGCGCTCGGCAACGACCGCCACGCGGCGGACAGCTTCCATGAGGTCCGAGGTGCGCACGGTGGCATGAATCGGCGTGTTTTCGGGGAAGAGGGAGCGGATCTTGGGGTAGTCCCCGTCCACGAGCAACGAGGTCGTCCGGCGGTTTCCGCTTTCAAATCCAATGAGTTCGTTGCCTTCGCCCAGGGCGATCTTCAGTTCGCCGGCGGAGCCAAGGGTCTTAGCGACCTCATTCAGGGTCTTGGCCTTGACCAACGCAGAGGTGGAAATACCGGACTGCGAGGGCTTCCAGTGGACCTCGCGCATGGCAAGGCGGTACCGGTCTGTCGCCAGGAACGTGATCAGGTCGTCTTCGATTTCCATCTTGACGCCGGTGAGGATCGGGAGGGTGTCGTCTTTGGACGCTGCAACGATGACCTGGTTGATCGCGTGGGCAAAAGCCTCGCCATCGACGACGCCGGTAACCTCTGGAAGCACTGGAAGTTCCGGATACTCGGCCACCGGCATGGTGGCCAGGTGGAATCGGCTTCGTCCGCAGGTGAGAGTGACCTTGGTGCCATCGGTTTCGATGACTGCGGTGGCGTTTGGAAGGCTCCGGCAAATTTCGGCCAACAACTTGCCCGAGACCAGGATGGTTCCCTCGGTTGCGACATCCGCGGCGATCTCGAGGTGCGCAGAAATTTCGTAGTCGAACCCTGCCAGCGAAACAGTGCCGCTGGTCGCGGTGATGAGGATGCCTGAAAGCACCGGTGAGGGCGGTCGCTGAGAGAGTGAACGGGCGGTCCAGGATACGGCTTCGGCCAATACATCCTTTTCAACGCTGAACTTCACGAAGTGGTCCGCCTTTCACGACGAAGTCGACAGTACTTGACTTAAAGCAAGCTTAGCGGCTCGGAAAAAATCCAAACCCAGAACCGATCCTTGGACCGGCGTGCGTTGACACGCTTGCTTTTGAACCGACTGCAGCTGATGGCAGAACTACGGCACAGCCTTCGAGCATACCGGCTTTTGAGACTCGCAAACGATGATCCTGCCTGTGGCTTGTGTGTGAAACGCGATGACTTTAGCCGAAACCGGAAACCTGTGGCTTCTCTGAAGCAACGAAACGAACGGGGGTGTGCACTGTCCTGAACAAGCGCGCTGTAGCAAGAGAAGCCACTCAATCGAGGCAGCCGATATCACAGGTTGTTTTCGGCAGCCCCGACTATCTGAAGAGCACAAAACGCAGACGGAAGGAGCATGAAGTTTCGGTATCCGAGGTCTTGGCCGGAGTGATACGCGTTTTACGGAGTGCTAGCTAAAATCCAGGTTTCTTCGTCTTGACCAAGGGGGAGCGGACCACAAGTTCCTTCCAACGGCGAATCCAGTCCGGCCCGATGGTGGCGTCCTGAGTGGGATGTTCCATATCGGAGAAGCAGAAATTCGGGCGTCTATCTTGGCGGGCAACTCGGCTGCAAGGAACCCATGGGAGCGAGGCAAACGATGGCGATATGGGCCTTTGGGGCCCGGGGACGGAAAAGAGGTCTTGTTATCTGGATGAATAAGAAAGATGGGATTAGTAGTGTTAATAACCCCTGTGGATACTGTGGATAAGTACCCTCCGCCGCGGGAACGCACCAATTATGCATGTGCACAACATGTGATTGGGCGTGACACTGAGTGTCACGCCCCGGTGGATAACTTTCTGCGTAAATTAAGGGATCCACAGTGACCCCTGTGGTTATCCGCAGGTAATCGCCGTAGTCCACTTAACTGTCCACAGGTTTATCCACACCTGTGGTTATTGGGTCAAGGAGCCCCTAGCCTTCTCGCTGACGTTGCTTGATCCGGTTGGTCAGTTCGGTGACCTGGTTGAAGATTGCCCGACGCTCGGCCATGAGTTCGCGAATTTTCCGGTCGGCGTGAATCACCGTGGTGTGGTCACGGCCGCCAAGTTCTTGGCCGATCTTTGGCAAGGACATATCAGTGAGTTCCCGCAACAGGTACATGGCGATTTGCCGTGCTGTCACCAAAGTCCTGGTTCTGGATTTGCTGTTGAGTTCTTCAATTGTGAGATTGAAGTACTCGGCAGTCTGGGCAACGATCGTGGCCGGGGTGATTTCCTGCGCACCCTCGTCGGTGATCAAATCCTTCAGGACTGTCTCGGCAAGGCTCATGTCAACGGTTTGGTTATTGAGTGAGGCGAAGGCCGTCACGCGGATCAACGCACCCTCAAGCTCGCGAATGTTCGTGGAGATCTTGGAAGCGATGTACTCCATGACCTCGTCGGGCGCGGAGAGATTCTCGGCAGTGGCCTTCTTACGCAGAATGGCAATACGGGTTTCGAGTTCTGGAGGCTGGATATCGGTGAGCAAGCCCCATTCGAATCGTGAACGCATCCGATCCTCGAAGCCTGACAGCTGCTTTGGCGGCAGATCAGAGGTGATCACGACCTGCTTGTTGTGATTGTGTAGCGCGTTGAACGTGTGGAAGAACTCTTCCTGGGTGGCGTCCTTGTTGGCCAAGAACTGGATGTCGTCGATGAGAAGGATGTCGACATTCCGGTAAGTCTGTTTGAAGCTGGCACCTTCGTCGTCCCGGATGGAGTTGATGAAGTCGTTGGTGAATTCCTCGGAATTTACGTAGCGGACGCGGATTCCGTTATAGAGATGCCGGGCATAGTGACCGATGGCATGGAGCAAGTGGGTCTTGCCCAAACCCGAATCGCCGTAGATGAACAGGGGGTTGTACGCCTTGGCCGGAGCCTCTGCGACCGCAACCGCAGCGGCGTGGGCGAAACGGTTCGAGGAACCGATAACAAATGTGTCGAAGATGTATTTGGGGTTCAGCCGGCCAAATTCCTGGGAATTGGACGGTGGCGACGGCTGCGGAAGGACATCGCTGATGCGCGCCTTGGGAACCGGGGGCAGCTCGACGGGGGGAGCCGGAGCCTCCTCTGGGACCAGATCCGAGTCGATGCTGAACGCACAGCGGATATCTGACTGGAAAACCAGCTTTAGAGACTGTTCCAGGGGATCCTTGAGCTGTGTTTGGAGAACGTCACGAGTCAACTCATTGGGTACCGCCAGCAACAGGGTTGTCCCGATCAGACCTTGGGGCTGAGCCAAGGCGGCAAATGCACGCTGCATGGGAGTGACACGGTCGTCTTGTTCGACATGGCGAACTACCTGGCGCCAGGCACTGCCGACACTATTGGTCTCGTCTGTGCTCACAGTTAGGCCCCTTCGTTTTCTTACATCGACCAAACGGGCGACGAATGGGGCCGGCAACGACCGGACCCAACGGAATGATTCTAGCCGTCATCCACAGCGTTATGCACAGACGGTGGATAACTTGAGGTGGATATCTCCCGAGGGCTTGCAAATCTGCGTGTTAGCAAGTAAAAATTGACAACTAGGACCATGGTGTCAGACCCGATATTCGCTAGTTTTAAGCGTTTATCCACCGGGCTATCCACAATTAACATCACATCACGCACAGTGGTCCTTGCCGGGCCATGGTCGGTTCAATTTGACGTACCCTCACTTCCACCCCTATCGTTGTGTAGTCCTATGTGTGCACTTTTGGCACTGTGAGGTGCCTTCGAAAGTCTTCGGATTATCGAAAGCTCGGAGCAGTCCACGAGGGCCACCTGAATACGAGCGTCGGCCTGTTCTTCCCTACTTATTAGCAACGGGCAAGGCGCATCACATGATCGTCTTGGAGTTACTACCGTGAGCAAGCGGACTTTTCAGCCGAATAACCGTCGTCGTGCCAAGAAGCACGGTTTCCGACTTCGTATGCGTACCCGTGCAGGCCGTGCCATCTTGGCAACCCGCCGTGGCAAGGGTCGCGTCGAACTTTCTGCATAACCATTAAGCACTACTGTCCTGAAATAGCGCAGGTTTTCGTGGATTCTTTGTTTTACAGACTCGACGCGTGACGTCGTGTTGCCAAAGAATCAGCGATTGCGCCTTTCGAAGGACTTTACAGCCACTGTACGTTCCGGCGCCCGAACTGGGCGCCGGAACGTAGTGCTATATGCACGGGTTCGCTCTGAAGAACCCCGGGGCAATAACCGTTTTGGTTTCATCGTTTCCAAGGCCGTTGGCAATGCCGTGCACCGCAATCTCGTCAAGCGAAGAATGCGTGCATTGGCTCAGCAGTTCGCTGCGGATGCCACCGGCCTCGACGTCGTGCTCCGGGCATTACCTGGTTCTGCCGACATCGAATGGGACGAGCTAGGCCAGCAAGTCCGTTCTGGGCTTGATTCGGTTGTCCGTAAGGCGGGTGCTAAGCATGAAAAAGGATCGTAGGCCCAGAACCGGGCTCATCTGGTTCCTTATAGATATCCCGAGAAATCTCATCATCGGGTTTCTCATGGTGTATCGAAAGATCATTTCGCCTGTCTACGGCGACGTCTGTCGTTACTTTCCCAGCTGTTCGGCCTACGGCCTTGAAGCAGTCACGGTACATGGCACCATCAAAGGCATCGGATTAACCATATGGCGTGTCTTAAGATGTAATCCTTTTAGCCATGGCGGGATCGATTACGTTCCCGAAGGCCGGCGAATTTGGCCAGAAGGCAAGACCCCCAAGATCATGGTGATGAATCATCCTCCGATTCCCGCCGACGAAGACGCCGCAGATGCGGCCTGAGGAGCATGACCGGTAATGACAAATTTCTTTGACCTGCTGCTGAGCCCGTTTCGGTATGTAGTTTCGTGGATCCTCTGGGCCTTCCACGAATTGTTCACGCTCATAGGACTTGATCCCAACTCGGGGTGGACGTGGGCGCTGTCCATCATCTTCCTGGTGCTCTTGATCCGTACGGCCTTGATCCCGGTCTTCGTCAAGCAGATCAAGGCACAGCGCGCCATGCAGGCCCTGCAGCCGGACCTGCGCAAGCTTCAGGCCAAGTACAAGGGCAAGAAAGACCAGCTTTCGCAGCAGGCCATGATTGCGGAGCAGCGTCAGCTCTTCAAGAAACACAAGACGAACCCGTTGTCGTCCTGCCTGCCGATGCTCGTGCAGATGCCGTTCTTCTTCGCACTGTTTACGGTTTTGAACAACGCTTCCAAGGCCAGCGCAAGCAATTCGTCCGTTGGCGCGCTTTCGGCAGAACACATCAAAAGCTTTGACGCGTCGTCCATCTTTGGCGCTCGCCTTTCCGACACCTTCCTGAACACTTTGAATTCCGGGGCTCCGAGCGCCGCGGTGATCATTGTTGCCATCATCATGATTCTTGCCATGACGGCTTCGCAGTTCATTACGCAAAAGCAGATCATGTCCAAGAACATGACGAAGGAAGCCCTCGAGGGTCCCTTCATGCAGCAGCAGAAAATCATGCTCTACATCCTTCCGTTGGTCTTCGGTATTGGTGGCATCAACTTCCCGATCGGTGTCTTGATCTACTGGACCGCCACGAACCTTTGGACCTTGGGCCAGCAGTACTACGTCATTCGCAACAACCCGACTCCGGGTTCCCAGGCAGAACGCGAACTCAATGAGCGCCGTGCAGCCAAGGGCCTGCCTCCGGTTGGCCAGAAGAAGGCAGAAGCGGAAGCCGCGGCGGTAGTAGTTGAAGAGCCAAAGGTGCAGCGTGTCCAGCCCCAGCGCAAGAACAGGAAGAAGAAGTAGCCATGAGCAATGTTGAGGAAAGCGAAGCTGCCGAGACCGTAAGCCCGGTGGAGGAGGACGACGTTCGCAACGAAGCCAGGAACATCGAGGAAGAAGGCGACATCGCTGCCGACTACCTCGAAGAACTGCTGGATATTGCCGACCTCGATGGCGACATCGACATTGAAGTTCGTGGTGGACGGACCTACATTTCAATCGCAGGCGAGCCGGAAGACGAAAAGTCGTTGCGTCGCCTTATCGGTTCCAATGGGGAAGTCTTGGACTCCTTGCAGGAACTCACGCGACTGGCTGTCCTGACCGCGACAGGCAACCGTTCGCGACTCGTTTTGGACATCACTGGCTACCGCCAAGGTCGTGCCGGCGATCTCAAGCGCATTGCCGAAGAAGCTGTGGCCAAGGTGGGGACGACCGGCGGAAGCGTAGCGCTCGATCCCATGAGCGCCTACGAACGCAAGCTTGTACACGATTGTGTGGCCGCCCTGGGAATGCAGAGTGAGTCCGAGGGCGAGGGTCCCGGTCGCCACATCGTTGTCTCTCCCGCTGACGCCTGAGCCTGGAACCAAGGAACAACACTTTATGAGCAACGAAGTAGAACTTACCGCCGAAGAGAGCCAGGCGGCCCGAACCGTGTTCGGCGACCGCTTGGGGCTTGCAGAGCGATACGTTCAGCATTTGGCCACATCCGGAATGGAGCGCGGCCTGCTGGGTCCCCGTGAAGTCCCACGTTTGTGGTCCCGGCATGTCTTGAACTGTGCCGTCGTTGCCAACCTGATTGACCAGGGTGCTCATGTGGCCGACGTTGGCAGCGGGGCAGGGCTACCGGGTCTGACCCTGGCCCTAGCCCGGGCCGACCTAGAATTGACCTTGATCGAGCCATTGGAGCGTCGGTGCATTTGGTTGCACGAAGTCGTTGAGGATCTCGGGCTCGAAAACGTTACGGTGATGCGTGGACGTGCCGAGCAAGTGATTGAAAGCGTGAACGCCGACTTCGCGACAGCCCGCGCAGTTTCGGCTCTTACCAACCTTGCTGGGCTCACGATCCCTCTGCTCCATGGCAAAGGAACCGTCCTCGCCATCAAGGGGCGTTCAGCTGCTGAGGAAGTCGAGAAGGCAGCGAAGATGATTCGTCGTCTCGGTGGTAAAAAGACTGAGGTCGTGACCGTGGGAGAAGATATTCTTCGCGAACCGACGACCGTGGTGCGTATCAACGTAGCCTAGCGCTTTAGCGATAGGCTGTATCAGGTGGTTCGATGCCACCGGCAGAGATAGTAGAAAGAACTGTTTTGAAGCGTAGCGTCAACAAGATTCCACCGTTTGCAGCGCTTTTTGCTAGTTTTGGTTCGTCGAACACTCAAGAGCAACCTAAAACAATTGATTTAACCGAGCCCGACTATGTTTCACGTGAAACAATCTTTACCACTGCAACGATTCTCGACGAGAACGAAGCAGTGGAATTGACGGATTCCGATGGAGAGGACCCAGTGGTGGCGAAGGAACCTGCGATGGCACGAAACGTTTTCGATACCACTGACGACAGTTCTCCACTTGCAAGCCAGCTTGCTAGCGAACACAAAAGGCGGGAAAAGCTCAGCGGCCGAAAACTGCCGAAGCCGGATACCACGCGTTACATGACTGTCAGCAACCAAAAGGGTGGCGTAGGCAAGACAACCACCACCGTGAACATTGCTGCAGCGTTGGCCATTGCGGGCCTGAATGTTCTTGTGATCGATATCGATCCACAGGGCAATGCCTCGACCGCGTTGGGCATCGAGCATCACGCTGATGTTGACAGCATTTACGATGTGCTCATCAACGATCTTCCACTAGCCGACGTCGTGGCCATTTGTCCTGACATCGATAACCTGACGGTAGCTCCTGCAACCATCCATTTGGCTGGTGCGGAGATCGAACTCGTATCGCTGGTGGCCCGCGAGCAACGGCTTCGACGCGCACTGGAGCAGTACGCTCAGTATCGCGATCTGCATGGCATGGACCGCTTGGACTATGTATTCATTGATTGCCCGCCAAGCCTAGGCCTGCTGACTGTTAATGCGTTTGTTGCCGCACGCGAAGTCCTAATTCCCATTCAGTGCGAGTACTACGCACTTGAAGGCCTTAGCCAGCTCTTAAAGAACATCGAAATGATCCAGAAGCATCTCAACTCGGATCTCACCGTCTCGACGATTCTTTTGACTATGTACGATGGCAGGACAAACCTGGCAGCGCAGGTTGCTAGCGAAGTTCGGGAGCACTTCCCAAACCAGGTGCTGCAGGCCTTGATCCCTCGGAGCGTCCGCATATCCGAAGCTCCCAGCTACCAGCAAACGGTCATCACGTATGACTCGAGTTCGACGGGGGCGCTTTCCTATTTGGAAGCAGCTGCCGAGATCGCTGAGCGCGGCACCAAGTAGAGTTGCCGATGTCGGCCCGGAATCTTGCCGCGCCCGTGAAATAGTGTCGAATCTTTTCGAGCTGTCGGATAAGTGGCTTTTTCAGTTGTTTTTGTCTGTTATTTTCTACAAAGCGTTTTTGCGGCGGCTAGATGTATGCCCCGGGGTCAGGTAGGGTGCAGATGACCGCTTTTGACGTCCGCGGGGCATACCCGTGAGCCGCGTCCTCAACAATCAATCACCACCCAGTAGAATTGCCTTGGGTTCAAATAGCAACGGTGTCGAAAGGGAGTAACTTCCAATGTCGGAAAAGCGACGTGGTTTAGGACGAGGTCTTGGTGCCTTGATTTCGAGCAGCCCTGTCGCGGAAACCGAGGAGGATGCTCCGAAGAATGTTTCACGTGGAACATCGAAGCCGGCAACCGCAAGGTCTGCAAAGAGCCCGGAACTGACCGCTGCCAAAGGCAAGCCCGCCGTGAGCGCGGCAAATGGCAAAAAAGCGCGGCCGGTCGATATGTTCTTCGTGCCGGGGAAGACCGAGGAAGAAGTCGCCGCGGAGAATTCCAAATCGATTTCGGCTCCCTCTGCAGCGGCCAAAAAGCGTAGGGCCCAGATGCCCGGTCTCATTGCTTCCTCCGGACGCGCGGGGGAGCTAGACGCCAACGACGTCGATTCCAGCAGTCTGGTTGAGGTTCCTGGTGCCAGCTTTGCGGAGCTTTCCGTCGATCAGATCCACCCGAACCGGAAGCAACCGCGTTCGTACTTCGACGAAGAACATATGGCCGAATTGGTCCATTCCATTCGCGAAGTGGGCTTACTTCAGCCGATTGTTGTTCGTCCTTCACGGGAGAATGACAAGGAACCCTACGAGATCGTCATGGGTGAACGCCGCTGGCGTGCAACTCAGGCAGCAGGTCTGACAACAATTCCGGCAATCGTCCGGGAAACGCAAGACGATGATCTACTCCGGGATGCACTACTGGAGAACCTCCATCGTTCGCAGCTTAACCCTCTCGAAGAGGCCGCCGCATACCAGCAACTCCTGAGCGAATTTGCTTGCACACAAGAAGTGCTGTCAGAACGAATCGGGCGTTCACGATCTCAGATCTCGAACACCATCCGTCTGATGAAATTGCCTGCCCTCGTGCAACGTAGAGTGGCTGCCGGAGTTATATCTGCCGGACACGCCCGTGCACTACTGGGACTTGTTGACGCTGCAGCGATCGAGCAGCTGGCCCAGCGTATCGTCAACGAGGGCATGTCCGTCCGGGCCACCGAAGAAGCCGTAGCCCTGAGTGACGGACAGGAAAAGCCTCGAAAGAGCGCAACGCCGAAGCTGACCCCGCGCCATGAGCGCTTGGATTTCCTGGCAACCTCGCTCTCCGATCGACTGGATACAAGCGTGAAGATCTCGTTGGGTGCTCGGAAAGGGCGGGTAAGCATCGAATTTGCCAGTGTCGACGACCTGAACCGCATCATGAGCGTGTTGTCACCGGATTCCCAAGTGGAGTAAGGAGCAAGACTTGCGAAGTTGGAGTGTTTCACGTGAAACACTCCAACTTTTGCTTAAGGCAGTATTGCCCCGCGCGATGACCACGCCGGAAATTGCGTGACACCACTCCGCGCAAGACCACTCAGAAGCCGCTGATGGGCTCCACGAGCCCCAACGGTGACACGACCCGCCCACCTTGCGGTGAGGGGCGCGTATGGGCCGCAGGGAGCGTGCGGGGCAAATCGCGTGGATCGTCGTACGACATCTGCAACATCGGATCCTTTCGTGGTCATGAGATGAACCTGAACCAAGGTGATGCTGCATGGGCTGGACGACGATCTACCTATGCGCTGCGCTGCGTTGCATCTGACTCGGCATGTCGCCGGCCGGAAATCATCAAGCGTTCGTCCGGAAGCTGCGTGACTGAAGCCTGCGTTCCAATGTGTATCCGCGGGTTTGGGCCTTCAGATATTGCCACTGGGGGCCACACGTTCTTTGGGGGAGACGGGGCCACCGAAGTTCCTATCTGTTCCAGCTCCGCCTTGGTCTGCTCCCGGATGCTGCTTGTTTGGGGCTCAATGGAAATCGTGATGCGGATGATCGCCTCTACAGGAACGCCGAAACCAAGTCGCTGGTGTAAGTCCTTCTGCTGATGATGCGTGAAGGGCAGCACCGCGTGAACCGCGAGCGCCAGAAGCCCGCCGAGAAGGGCGTTGGAGGGACAATCGAGCGGCCCCACACCAATCACCACCTTGTACGACGCGTACTCAGGGACAGCGTGGCACCCAGGAACGCTACAGGTGAATTCCAAGAACAAGTTTCTGGTCTTTCCGAGGTAGTCTCCAACGTCTCTTTTGTTGGATGCTGGAGAGGAAAATTTTCCTTAAAGATACTGACACGAGCTTCCTGAGTATCCGACGCTTTGGGGAGCGCCCATTATTGACGTTGGGGGCAAGTACCTTCCTGGGAGGAAGCCAGCGGCCTTCTACGGGCCTATCTATTCCTAATCGGGGCCGATCTTCTCGCGCATGTTGAAGCTTCCGGTCTCGATCCAGATGGTGTTGTGGATGATCCGGTCCATGATCGCGTCGTGGTGAGCCCAAGACCTGAGCCGCTGGTGCAGTCCTCGCCCTGTGCGGCCGCGCAGCTGTTCACTGTTCCATCCACGATGTGTCTTTTACCTGGCCTAAGGAGCTAACTCATGGCTCTCAAGATCGCTATAAGTGGCTCTGAAGGAGAATGTTCGCTTTTTGGCGAAGTGCCTCTGAGCGGCAATATTGTTGCCTCTCAAAGAGTCAAATATTCACGAATACCAAGAATCTGTGGCGACCCGAAATGTCGGTTGCGCAGAGCAGAGAATGATGGGGACGCCCTGCAAGTGACGATGTTTCACGTGAAACGACCCGGCTGATGCCGATTCTCGGCGGTATCAAGATTGTCGGTGATGATTAGCCATTTTCCAACACGCATTGGTGATCGACCATTGAGCCCACTTGAATAAGCGCCATAAATCCTGTCGAACTCTTCTTGTGTCCGCGGGACATTCCACATGAAGACAGCCAGCGGGTCACAGCTACATTGAAGACGTAGATTTCTAGCCCAGCATAATGCCGTCTATTTTCATGGATATGCTTGCTGCCCATTGGAAGGCAATGTGATTGCAGCCATCGGTCGTATGCCGGCCTGGCATCTCTCAGTAGTTGCATCCATGGGACGTTTCCGACTCCTCGTGGATGAGGATCAAAAGACAAGCCTCGGGTATGGCGGTCATAGATGCGCGAACAGACGGCCCGATTCCTGTAGAAAGGCTCCTATGACCATCGCAGGGAAAATGCCGCATGCCCAGCGATTGGTGCCAAGAGAACGGCCGGGGGAGCAGGTATGAGCAAGTAGTCGGGATCGTGGGCATAGTCCAGGACTGGCGAGGGTTTCGGTGGTGGGCCGCCCGCAGGGGTTGCCTCGACCAACTGACCCGGGTGGGCTTCGGCCGCCCAGTTATTCTGCAGATGTGGTCGATGCGTGCATGGCTGGGTGTGGTTTCGGCAATCGTGCAAGGTGGGTGTGTCCAAGGTGCCACGTTCATAGACAGCCAAGGAATTTGCCGCCGGTTCCGGCGTGGTTTCGGGTGTCCCACACAGCAGGATGGCGGCGGCAGACAGGGCCTCGATTCCTGACGGGATGCGCTACTTGCGCCCGTGTGGTTTGAGGGTGCGGGCTCCGGCAATAGCTGTTAGCCCGCCATCCTGCGATGATGGCGCCCAGGCTGTTGATGGCACGTTGGCGCGGAGCGATTACGGTCCCGTCCACCGCGGTGATGTTCTATGCAATTGCGTGATGCCCAGCCGGTGCGGCACTGTATCCTTCGCATGGGGGAATTCCGGCGGCACCGAATGGTAGTTCCCGCACCGGGCAACCAACGCCTAGCGGCTGGCTGAATATCCGGTGGTTTGAGAGCCACCGGATATTGCCCGTCGGAGCCACCAATATCGCCGTTGAGAGCCAGTACCGCCCCGGGCGTGAGCCAACGG
>NZ_JAULBL010000010.1 GCF_030512175.1 Paeniglutamicibacter sulfureus
TAAATGTCCCGGAACCCCTGAACAGAATTGTTCAGGGGTTCCGATGTTTAACAAGCAAATAAGACCCGGGGGCTTATGGCCGGCTTATGCCCGCCCTTCGCCCTGGCAGCGCGGGCCCTATCCAGCCGGCGAGGCATCGATGGCGTTCATCGACATGGGAGTCTTGGCGCATAATCTGGAGTCAGTTGCCCGGTTCTGCGTCCGACTTGGATGCACATTCTCGAACGACGATCGTAACCAGGACGTGTCGGCTGGATTGGATCGGGATCGGGCTCCGGAAAGCGCACGAGCGGAACTGTGCTTGCTAAACCCCATCAGCTGGCAACACGACCCTGGCGCTGACCGCCTCCAGCGAACCCTCATGCGGCGAGGCTCGGGCTGATCTTCTTGTTAATTCGTAGCTCTGCCGCCACTTGTCAAGGGCCATGCAAAGGTGCCCATCGCATATTGGTGTCCCATACCGAAACAGCTGTGATGGATTCCCATACGCGATGTCTGCGACAGGACCGCAAGCGTGGTTGCGAACCACCAGGACATCTGGCGGCTCGCCTACATCTTCGAACGGGCCGGGCTGATCGCTGATGTAGCGGCGCCTTTGAATTCTCCTGCCGCGCGGAACCAGCCCATCGTAATCGACGCATTTCATCGTTGGCTCTAAGATCACGTGCTATGGGTGGACTTCGCGATTCTGCAGCACTTGAACCTTCATCGGCGTCGACCCTACTTCCGACGACTCAAACTCAATGGCATGCAAACTGCGAAGCTTGCATGGACCGGGTTACTGTACCTAGCCACGGCAGCCTGCTCTGCACATGATGTTGCCGCTCAGCTAACGCCCCTTGGCCCCGCGCACGAGACCGACACCGGCTCGCACCCCTGCGAAAACCTGCATGCACCACCTTGCTGGTCGGCATTTGCTTGGGGAATGATGAACTCATCAGTACCAATAATGCCGGGATGTAAGTAGCCATCCTTGGATCCCGATACGTCGTGGCGTCCGGCTCGACGTCGGAGCCTATTGCATCACCGGGGGTACTGATTGCGATACGGGGAACCGCTGTTGAGCGTCGCGTTGTTTGGGGATGAGCCGTCGAGTTCGGTGCCGATGCAAG
>NZ_JAULBL010000011.1 GCF_030512175.1 Paeniglutamicibacter sulfureus
CGGGTTGCTGCTTTTGGCGGCAGTTATGGTCGGGGTTGCAGGTGGGGAGTCGCGCGTCGGCCCGAACGCAGCGAGTCAAGAGAGATGCCCAGTGGGCGGGATTGCTTCTACCTGCTGCTTCGAGCAGTGCGGCCACGAAGCACCCCGACGAGGTGCTGCACGTCAGGTCCGTCCCGTTCAATGCGCCAGCTTGCCCAGATTTCAGTTCCAGGCAGAAGCGTTTCCCCATTGTGTGTGACCGGAATCACGGCGTGCACACGCTTGTTAGAGAGGTGCCTGGCCAGGGGCTGCGCCATGAGCGCGCCGCCGAGCCCAGTCGCTACGAGCTCGAGTGTTGCCTTGGCGTTTCGTGGCGTCCAAGAAGGGTCTTTCCACTCCTGGGGTTCGGGCCACTCGGCGAAGTGATCCGGGTGTGCGAGGAGCGTCAATAAGGAGAGATCCTCGAGATCAATCTCTCCCAGCTTCGCGAGCTCGTGATCTGCCGGAACCACAAGAGCGATGGTCTCGTTGTAGAGGTGCATCGCGTGCCGGGTGCGCGCTGCCGCCTCGCTTCCCGCGGGAATAGCTCCGGGTGCAACTCGTTCTAGCAATACATCGAACTCTGTGCGGGCGTTCTCAACCTCGTGCAGGTCCACAGGCACGAGTTCCAACGGTTGTTCTCGCACTGCTCGCGCCCAACGCTCGGCCCACTTGCTTGGGGCCACGCCGCGCACGAAGCCGAGCTGCAGCGTCGGCAGCTCCACCCGTTCCGGTTTGGGCGTTGCCTTGGCAGCGGCCTGCTTTTTCGAGGCGGCCCCGGCCTTCTTGCCAGCTGACTGCGGTCGCTTGATCGACCTCAGAGGGCTGCCTTTTGATGCGCCTCGTCGTGGGGCATTACGGTTCAAGGGGCAACCTCCGAGTAAATTTCATGATCGTAGCTGAGTCGGGCCGATGACAGAGCGATGCGGTAGTCGTCCTCCGATACCTGGCACCTGAGCGGTGTGCCCTCTTCAAGGTAGTGGGGAAGGGC
>NZ_JAULBL010000012.1 GCF_030512175.1 Paeniglutamicibacter sulfureus
ACCGCCTCGGACAACAACTGAAGGAGAAACCATGAGCAACGAAAGCTCGGAATCGGCAATTGCAGGAGAGCCAGAAATCCACGGAACCATGCAAATGATCGATGGACGCGTGGTTTTGCACTTCAACTTGAGTTTGCGCCATGCCGTTGAGCGCGTTTGGCGGGCCGTCAGTGTGCCATCTGAACTCGAAAGCTGGTTCCCGGGAGCCGTTGACTGGACTCCGGCAGTGGGGGAGACCTTCGATGCCGGTGGGGCGACTCTCGAGGTGACCAACGTTGATGCTCCGCATCATCTGGCGTGGTCCTACGCCGGCCAGCTGCAAAGCTTCGAACTCAGCGGGGAGGGCGACCGCTGCCGTCTAACGTTCACCCACGTCTTTGACGACCTCCCACTTGCAGCGCAGACGGCAGCCGGTTGGGAGACCTATCTTTCTCGACTTGACCCACATTTGCGTGGCGAGCACTTGACGGAAGCTACGGCCCACGAGCAATGGGCGGAGATTCATGAGCGCTATGCCGAAAGCTTCGGGGTCGACCCGGCACCCGGCCGGAAGTTCGCAGAAGGCATGCGTTCTTCCCAGTGATGCCCCTGGCAATCCGTTGAGCCGAACCTCGTACTGCAGGGGCTTTGATCTCGACCCGAAGACTGGGACCTGACGCGCAATTCGGTGCCCTGGTGCATCCGCGCCGAATAGGGGCGGCCGACTGCAGGGTATATAACCACGCCTAGATTCCTTGCATTGATGGTCCGGAATCGGAACAAGTAGCCAGTGCAAGTCATTTAGAGTCGACTGCTCCAGTGGATATCCGCACTCATGGCGACCGCAGGCAGCACGGCTCTCTAAAGATGTCGCGGGGGTCACAATGTCATTTTTGGGGCTTCCATGCCCGGAGCGGCCTCCAAGGGGCCGTTCTGGGCTGGTATTCCGGGGTTTTGAAGGAAGGC
>NZ_JAULBL010000013.1 GCF_030512175.1 Paeniglutamicibacter sulfureus
TCGCTGACGCAAAGCATTGCCACCCTGGATCCGGAGATCGCGGAGCGGATCGACGCGGAGCTGGCGCGCCAGCAGCGCGGGCTGGAGATGATCGCCTCGGAGAACCACACGGCCCTGGCCGTGATGCAGGCCCAGGGCTCGGTGCTGACCAACAAGTACGCCGAGGGCTACCCGGGCAAGCGCTACTACGGCGGCTGCGAGGAGGTCGACGTGGTGGAGACCCTGGCCCTGGAGCGCGTCAAGGCGCTCTTCGGTGCCGAGTTCGCCAACGTGCAGCCGCACTCCGGGGCGCAGGCCAACGCCTCGGTGATGCACGCGCTGATCCGTCCGGGCGACACCATCATGGGCCTGAACTTGGCCCACGGCGGGCACCTGACCCACGGCATGAAGATCAACTTCTCCGGCCGCCTCTACAACATCGTCCCCTACGGCGTTGAGGAGGACACCCTGGTGGTGGACATGGACAAGGTCGAGGCCCTGGCCCTGGAGCATAAGCCGAAGATGATCGTCGCCGGCTGGTCCGCCTACCCGCGGCAGCTGGACTTCGAGCGGTTCCGCGCGATCGCGGACAAGGTCGGCGCGTACCTGTTCGTGGACATGGCGCACTTCGCCGGCCTGGTCGCCGCCGGTCTGCACCCCAACCCGGTGCCGCACGCCCACGTGGTCTCCTCCACCACGCACAAGACCCTGGCCGGTCCGCGCGGCGGCATCATCCTGACCAACGATGCGGACATCGCCAAGAAGATCAACTCGGCGGTGTTCCCGGGCCAGCAGGGCGGCCCGCTGGAGCACGTGATCGCCGGCAAGGCCGTCGCGTTCAAGATCGCCGCGACGCAG
>NZ_JAULBL010000014.1 GCF_030512175.1 Paeniglutamicibacter sulfureus
ATTACCGCGTATTCCTTATTCAGGAACACTGGTGGCTTTATCGAGTCACAACACATGCTGTGGTTCTTCATAAATAACTATAGCGGAACCTAGGCGCCGCGGCGACCAAAACTTGGTTTTCAGGCCATGATGACCGTCACAACCACGCCTAGGTCGTTCAGAAAAGTGTCGCCGTGCGGATGGGTTGGTACGCGGCCGGGGACTCAGAGAGATTGGGCATCTATGTTGCAGCCATCGAGATTGCGCCCAGATATCCGGTGCCGGCAGGCTTGACTAGGTCATCGGCCGAAAGCGTTGCTTCACCGCTGCATCCGTTGCCCTGGAAGGTTCGAATTTCTCAACATTCCGGATCCACTATTTGCCCACACGTGCATTTGCTTGCGGCTCGATCGAATGGCAAACGACAACCCTTCGTCGGCAACCGCGTGGCAAACCAAGAGTTGTTTACGACTCTGGCCGTTAAGGAAATTCAGCGCGAAGCCAATGGCTGCCGTGTTGTAAGCTTCCGCGTCAGATTCGCTCCCCGCAATCGGACCGACGATGCAGGAAAACTTCTCGCGGTTCCGAACCCGTACAAGACACTGTGGATAGGGGCCGGCTACCCACAGTGTCTGTGGATGGCCGGGGCGCCTTAACGGGGTGCGGCCCCCGGGGGTGTGTGTCCGGGGGCCGTGGTTTTTGGGGGCCGTGGTTTTTGGGGGGTGTGGTGGTTAAGCATCGAAACCCCCAAGCCGGTGGGGCTTGGGGGTTTCGGGACGTGT
>NZ_JAULBL010000015.1 GCF_030512175.1 Paeniglutamicibacter sulfureus
GTCGTCGGAAGGTCCGCACCATTAGGGCGGCCAGGCACCTGGCCTGAGCCAAGACGTGCGCTTGCCAGGAGAAGTGGTGCGCGAACAACGGAAGGTTTCGGGAGCAAGAACTCTCGTGCCGCACCTTCGAATATCCGATCCAACCTGTCCCCATGTCGGCCAGAAATCATCAGCCTTCCACGGGTGACGGCATATCCCAGTGGGAAGCATGTTTAGGAAGGCCACCGTGATCGCGCTCATCGAAATTCCCCACTTCTGCTCACTGAAATTCCCCACCTCGTGTTGATCCGCCCATGAGGGCGGGCCTTCCTCGAAACTGATGGTCTCTGACCACACACCAGTTCTTGAGAAAGGCCCGCTTTTCTATTTTGACACGGAGGGAAAACGTGGACATCCACGCGTTGAAAAGAAGTGGAATGAGCATCCGGATACCCCCGTTTGGTGAATGGCTATCTTTGCCGCAGTAGCCTTACACATACCGAGTACAGATGATTTTCTTGTTCGGCTGTTGGCGGTCATGGGAAGCGTTCACTGGTGTTGAGCGTCGCGTTGTTTGGGGATGAGCCGTCGAGTTCGGTGCCGATGCAAG
>NZ_JAULBL010000016.1 GCF_030512175.1 Paeniglutamicibacter sulfureus
GAGTTCCGCGAACGCCAGGAACGCACCCTGGCCGGTGCGAAGATCCTGGCCGAGCGCCTCACCGCACCGGATGTCGCGGCGGCGGGCATTTCCGTGCTCACCGGCGGCACCGACGTGCACCTGGTCCTGGTGGACCTGCGAAACTCCCAGCTGGACGGGCAGCAGGGCGAGGACCTGTTGGCGAAGGTGGAGATCACGGTGAACCGCAACGCGGTCCCCTTTGACCCGCGTCCGCCGATGGTCACCAGCGGTTTGCGCATCGGCACCCCGGCGCTGGCCACCCGCGGCTTCTCCGAGGCCGCCTTCGTGGAGGTCGCGGACATCATCGCCGAGACCCTCATCGCCGGCACCCAGGAGAACAACGAGGCAACGCTCGCGGACCTGTTGGACCGCGTGCACGCCCTGGCCAACGCCCACCCGCTGTACCCG
>NZ_JAULBL010000002.1:0-99588 GCF_030512175.1 Paeniglutamicibacter sulfureus
TGTCTCAACAAGCGTGGCGTTAGTGGCGGTCATCCAGTGTTCACTCCTTGAAGTACAAGTTGTTTATGATTGATATATCAGAACTGGTTGCAATGCTATGATGGGGATCACATAGTGTCAATGGCCGTCCCGAATAAGTCGCGCGGCCGACCGAACTACAGTGATTCCGTACCTCGGCGAAGTGAAGGAGACATCCGCATGAGTACTATCTCCGCAAGCCCGGAGGTGCTGGGCGAGCCCCTTTCCCTGGCCGAGCAGTCGTACCGCGATCTCCGGGATCGACTGATCATGCTCGACATCCGTCCCGGGGAACCGATCAACGACGGCCAGCTGGCCCTTGAGCTGGGTGTGGGGCGAACCCCCGTGCGCGAGGCGCTCAAGCGGCTGGAGATCGACCACCTGGTCGTCTCCTATCCGCGCCGCGGCACCTTTGCCACGATCGTTGACATCACGGAATTGGCTGACGTCTCCGAAATGCGCCGCTCGCTGGAACCCCTGGCCGCCCGCAAAGCCGCGCTCGGTGCCTCGGGGTCCGACCGCGATGCCCTGCGCGCCCTGGCCCGCGACATCGAGCGGCTGGGGGAGAAAAGGGTCGACAAGCGCGGGCTGATGCAATACGACCTCAGCGTCCACCGGCTGATCTACCGGGCGGCGGGAAACCCCCACCTCGAGGAGACGCTGATCCGCCTGGACAATCTGGCCACGCGCATCTGGTGCCTGGTGCTGGACAAGGTCCCGTCCGTCGCCGGGCACATCGAGGAACACGTCGACCTGCTCGAGGCCATTGTTGCCGGCGAAGCCGACAAGGCGGAGGCCATGGCGCTGGCGCACATCACCAGCTTCGAGCAGACGATCCGGGCGGTGCTCTAGAGGCCGACTCCGCCATGCTCGTGGGTGCCGCGCCTCAATTGCGCGTGTCCAGGCTCGCGAGGGCCAGCCGGGTCGTCAAGTGGAGCGCCGCAGGGCGCGAGGTTCCGCGCGGATCGCCGCTTAGCAGGTCGATGATCTTGTTCGGGCGCTTGTGGAGGGTCTGACGTTCCGTGAACAGCGCAGCGGCGGCGGTGGAATTGCAGCCGCTCGACAGCCAAGTCTCCACGGTGGCGACCAAATCGCCGGATCGCATGCTGTCGTGGACCAGCAGGTCCGAAAGGATTTCCTGGATGTAGTGGTCGATTTTTTTGGCCCGAGTTCGCGTTCGCACGGGCGCCTACCGAGCCGCAGTCCGGGTCGGCGCCAGTGAAGCAAAAAATCGGCTCGTAGCAGTTCTTGAGAACCAGCGGGCCCCCCGGCGGAGAGATTGGCCGTGGGGCGCCCACAATGTCGACTGCAGGCTCCGGTTGCCACGACTGTCCATTCCACGGGGTTCGCACAGGTGCCATGTCGCCAACAGTCCTAGTGCCTTCTCGATCTGTTTTTTGGAAGGCGTCGATGCGGAGGCCTGCGCCGAACGCTTGGCCCAGCCGTTCAAGAGGGGTTGAGCCCCCTTGGAATCTGCCCGTGGGATCCGGCACGCACCCCGGCCACTGATGCGTCTAGGAGGAGGCCAGCCCGTGAACTAGCAATTACCTCGGACTGCCCATGGGCAACGGCTCCGTGGCGTCCAGCGGAACAGGACCACGGGGTTTTCCGATCCTGGCCGCACGCCCGGTCGATAGCCGATTTGAGGGGTACCTAAAAAACACTTGACAGTGACACGGGACACAAATAGGGTCAACGCAACAGTGTTGCATGCAATGCAACTTCAAAAACTTTCTGGTGGTTACCCATGATGCACCGCACCAACTCCGCGAACGGCCACGGCGCCCACTCGGTTTCTGCAACGAGCGCACAGGCCAATAACCTGGACATCGATCGCGGCCAGGGACCCGCAGGAGTCGACAAGAAGACGCGCACCAAGGTCGTGGCTGCCAGCTTTATCGGCAACTTCGTGGAGTGGTTCGATTACGCCGTCTACGGCTACTTGGCTGTGACCATTACGGCGGTCTTCTTTCCCGAGTCGGACCCTGCGACAGGCTTGATGCTCACGTTCGCACTCTTCGCGATCTCATTCCTGGTTCGCCCGCTGGGCGGATTCGTCTGGGGGCACCTGGGCGACAAGATCGGCAGACGTGAGGCACTCTCCTGGTCCATCCTGATCATGTCCGCGGCGACCTTCTGCATTGCATTGATCCCCTCCTACGACACCATCGGCATCTGGGCCCCGATCCTGTTGCTGATCATCCGCGTCGTACAGGGGTTCTCCGCCTCAGGCGAATACGCGGGGGCTTCGGCATTCCTGGTGGAATATGCTCCGGCCAACCGTCGCGGCCTCTACGCCGCCGTCGTTCCGGCCAGCACCGCCACCGGCCTGCTGCTCGGCTCGCTGCTGGCGGCGTTGCTCACGGGCCTGCTAGAACCCGAGCAAATGCAGTCCTGGGGCTGGCGTCTGCCATTCCTGCTGGCTGCACCAATGGGTCTGATTGGTCGATATATCCGGACCCGGCTCGAGGATTCACCGGTATTCAAGGAACTGGCCAAGGAAGACAACGCGGACAATGCCCCGGTTAGCTCGCTGTTCAAGAACCACTGGCGTCAGCTCGTACAGGCCGTCGGTGCGGTGCTGCTCAATGCCGTGGGTTTCTACCTGATCCTCAGCTACATGCCCACACACCTTTCGCAAAACATCGGGCTCAGTGAAACCGCATCCTATGTAGCCACCACCGTGGCGCTGACCACGTACATCGGCTTCATTTTCGTGGTGGGCATCCTCTCGGACAGATTCGGGCGCAAGAAGGTGTTGATGAGTGCGTCGATCCTCTTTGTGCTGTTGACGGTGCCGGCGTTCATGCTGTTGGAAACGGGCAACTTCCTCATCGTGGTTCTTGTGCAGATCTTGCTCGGCGCAATGCTTAGCCTCAACGACGGAACGCTGCCCAGCTACCTTGCCGAGATGTTCCCCACCCGCGTCCGTTACTCCGGATTCGCGGTGAGCTTCAACCTGTCCAATGCGCTCTTCGGGGGCACCGCACCTTTCGTGGCAACCGTGCTGATTGCCAGCTCTGGCACCGATCTGGCCCCCGGTTGGTACCTCATGGGAGCGGCAATCATCTCTCTGGTGGCCGTGTCCTTCTCGGTTGAAACCAGTAAGAAGCCGCTGGCCTAGCCAGTCGACGAGCATTTTCCTCACGCGCGAGGTGGGTCTCGATCAGGCCTGGGTTGCCGCATTGGCCAGTTGAATGCACCTCATAACCAGGCTCAAGACACTTATGCCCGGCGGGTACAGGCGCGGACAGGGGTGACGGGGATCAGCTCCCCGCGCCCACCATGTATCAGGGCCGGAACTCCACTGCTGTGACCCTGGATCGAGGCAAATCGCTGTTCCGGTGGTCAATCGACAGTGGCGGCACCTCAGTCGACGTTACGTCGATGTTTATGCCCGAGACTTACGCCTCTCATCCTGAGTAGCGAAGCTTGACTGTGAGCTGAACCACTGAAAGGATTCAATGCAACCATGTTGTGATAGATGCAACAAAAAGTTTCCATTCGCGGGACTCGTGACGTTCCGCCGAAGTCCCGACATTCCTCGTTCGCTGTGAATATATAGGAGACAACGATGGCCTCAGTATTTCTTGAAGACCTTGACGCAGAAACCTACGCCGCCGTTGTGGCCCGGGAAGGATCGACCGTAATCATCCCCACCGGTGCCACGGAGCAACATGGCCCTCACATGCCGTTGGGCGTGGACGCCATGCTGTCGAAGGCAATTGCCGGGGTGGTCGCCGAAAAGACCGGCGCAGTGGTTGCCCCGGTATTCGCATACGGCTACAAATCCCAGCCGCGTTCGGGCGGTGGCAACCACCGGGTAGGTACCACCAGCCTCGGTGCCGCAGCATTGACCGGAATGGTGGATGATGTGGTTTCCTCGTTCCTGGCCCAAGGTTTCAATCATGTGGTCGTCCTTAATGGCCACTTCGAGAACTACCAGTTCATCTACGAGGGTCTGGACAACGCGGTTGCCCGCGCCCGCAAACATGGCACCGGATCGCGGGCATTGTTGCTTTCCTACTGGGACTTCGTGGACGAAACCACCTTGGAGAAGGTCTTCCCTGATGGCTTCCTCGGCTGGGACATCGAACACGGCGGGGTGCTGGAAACCTCCCTGATGCTCTTGCTTCACCCGGAAAAGGTGGATATGTCCCGCGTTGTGGACCACCCGCCGGCCAAACTTACCCCCTACGACATCTTCCCCGAGGACCCGGCGCGAACCCCGGACAGCGGCTGCCTTTCCAGCGCCAAGGGCGCGAGTGCCGAGCGTGGGCAACTCTTGCTCGATGCGGTTGTCACGCAGATTGCAGACGCCCTCAAGGGCGAACTGTTGCTCGGGGACATTGCCCTGGAGGTGTCATAACATGTCACTGGACAAGACGAACCCGCATCCGGCTGCGAGTGCCGAAGGCGATAACGATCCCAAGTCCGCCACGCTGGTGGAGCTTCCCCGCTTCATGGGGCGGCACATCCCGCCCCTTGACAGGTTGCTGATCCGAGTCATTCCGCCAGTGCTCATCGTCGGGGTGATCATCTGGGTGCTGGCCAACCCCGTGGGCGCCGCGGCGGCGATCTCCGAAATGCGAACCTTCGTGACCGGCAAGTTCACCTGGCTGTTCATCCTGTATTCGGTCTTTACCGTGGTGGTGTGCATCTGGCTCGCCGTGAGCAAGGTGGGCAAGGTTCGACTGGGTGGACCCAATGCAAAGCCGCAGCATAGCAAGTTCGCGTGGTACTCGATGCTTTTCGCCTGTGGGCAAGGCATCGGGCTGATCTTCTGGTCGGTCGCCGAACCCATCATGCTGCGTGACGAGAACCCGGTCATCCCGGCCGGGCCCAGCGGCGGTGCCGAGGGCGCCATTGTGTGGACCTACTTCCACTGGGGCCTGACTGCCTGGGCCATGTATTGCGTGGTGGCGGTCTGTCTGGCCTACTCGCACCACAACCTGGGCAAGACACTGACCTTCCGAGAGGCAACCGTCGATATCCTTCCGCGATGGTCGCGCCGTGGGGCCGGCGTCATTGTTGAACTGCTGGCCATCATAGCCACTGTGCTCGGTCTCGCCACGTCCTTCGGGTTCGCAGCCATGCAGTTCAGCTCTGGCATCACTTCCTTCACTGGCATTGCAGCCAGTCCGGTGATGTGGTTCATGGTCATCCTGATTTTCGCCGGTATCACCTCGGTCTCGGCCATCGTGGGCATCAACAAGGGCATGGCCCGGATCAGTAGTGTGAACTCGATCCTCAGCATCGTGCTGGTGGTAGCCGTGCTGATCTTCGGCCCGACGCTGTTTATCATCTCCAATATGTCCCAAACTTTCGGCAGTTTCATGGCGAACTTCGTGGACATGAGCTTGTGGACGGACTCCGGTTTGGCGGCAACCACTCTCACGAGCTGGCAGGACAGTTGGAATGGCTGGTGGACGGTATTCATCTGGTGCTGGGTCATTGCCTTCTCACCCTTCGTTGCAGGCTTCATTGCCCGGATCTCCCGCGGGCGCACCATCCGTGAGTTTGTCCTGGGCGTGACCGTCATCCCGACCCTGATCGTCATGGTCTGGGTGGCAGTGATCGGTTCGGCCGCCATCTACTACGACGACAAGTCCGACCGCGCCATCAGTGCGGCAGTGGCGGCCGATACCTCTGCCGGCCTGTTCGCGATGCTCGACGCCGTTCCAGTGGTCGGCACCATCCTGCTGGTGGTTGCCACGATCCTGGTCGCCACCTACTACGTCACCTCGCTGGACTCTGGCATCTACGCGCTGAGCGAGTTTGTCTCGGCACCGCACAAGTCCGGACCCGTGTTCCGGGTGGTGCTGGTGCTGTCCGTGGGTACGGTCACCACGGTGTTGTTGACGTTGGGCGGAACTGCGGTGGTTGACACCGTTCAAACCGGTACCATCATCGGGGCATTCCCGTTCTCGTTTGTGATCCTTTTGATGATCGTGAACCTGATCCGAAGGCTGCTCAAGCGTGACAAGGCAATTAGGCAGCTGGAAAAGTTCATCAACGACCCCGACCCTACACGGGTGTTCGTTCCCGATCCGAGGGAGGAGGGCGCGATCCGCAGGGTCGCCTCCGAGGTCGACGAGGGAACTGGACTGTCAGAGAAGAAGTGATCGCGCGAAGGTCGTGGTGTCCGCAATGGCGGAGACCACGGCCTTCGCCATTGCTGCGCGGGAAAGCGCCCTTGAAGGTACCTGCAAAAAGGCCCGGTCGAGTCCCGCGAATTGGAAATCTTTCGACGTTAGCCGGAAAGCACTTGACAGTGAGATAGAGCACACATAACCTGAGTGCAACGGCGTTGCAATGAATGCAACAACCCGAACCTTTCTCCGGCGGTTCCCAAGAATCCACGCAATCCATTGGATTGGGCCGGTCTGCATTGCCACCTGATTACTTCTAAGGAGTCAATACCTTGACCACCACCGCTCACAGCGCCACCAACGTTTCAGACCTCGAGCGCCTCAAGACGCTGCACAACGGCACCAAGCAGCAGCTGACCTTCTCGGACGCAGAGTTCGAGCGCCGCCTGGCCGGCCTGCGCCGGATCATGGCCGCCAAGGAGCTCGACGCTGTCATCCTGACCAGCTACCACGGCATCAAGTACTACTCTGATTTCCTGTACACAACCTTCGGCCGCAATTACGCGCTGGTTGTCACCGCCGACAGCTCGACCACCATCACCGCGAACATCGATGCCGGCATGCCATGGCGCACCAGCTACGGCGACAACATCGTCTACACAGACTGGAAGCGCGACAACTTCTACTTCGGTCTGCAGGAAGCCCTGAAGCGCAACGGCGTCAAGGCCTCGCGCATCGGCGTCGAAGACGACGCCCTTCCGTTGATGACCCGCCAGGCCATCGCGGCCACCTTCGACGGAGCCACCCTGGTCGATGTCTCGCAGGATGCCATGCGCCAGCGCATGATCAAGTCCGCCGAGGAAATCGAGGTCATCAAGCACGGTGCACGCATCGGCGACATCGGCGGCGAAGCCATCAAGGCCGCGATCCGCGAGGGCATCACCGAGTACGAGGTTGCACTGATCGGCACCGAGGCGATGGTGCACGAGATCGCCAAGACCTTCCCGCACCGCGAAGTGCGCGACACCTGGGTATGGTTCCAGTCCGGCATCAACACCGACGGCGCCCACAACTGGGCCACTACCCGCAAGCTGGAGCGTGGGGACATCCTCTCGCTGAACTGCTTCCCGATGACCAGCGGCTACTACACCGCCTTGGAGCGCACCCTGTTCCTCGGCGAGCCGGACGAGCGCTCGCTGCAGGTATGGAATGCCAACGTCGAGGTGCACAAGCGCGGCCTGGAGCTGATCAAGCCCGGAGCGGTCTGCAAGGACATCGCCGCCGAGCTCAACGAGATCTTCATTTCGCACAACCTGCTGCCGAACCGCACCTTCGGCTACGGCCACTCTTTCGGAGTGCTCTCGCACTACTACGGCCGCGAGGCCGGCCTGGAGCTGCGCGAGGACATCGACACGGTGCTGGAGCCGGGCATGGTTGTCTCGATGGAACCGATGGTCACCATTCTTGACGGCGAGCCGGGTGCCGGCGGCTACCGCGAGCACGACATCCTGGTCATCGGCGAGGACGGCGGCGTGGAGAACATCACCAAGTTCGGCTTCGGTCCGGACAACAACATCATCGGCGCCTAGGGCCAGCTGGCATGATGGTGGGCGGGTGGGGCGCATGCGTGCACTCCACCCGCCCCCCGCATTTCACCCGAACGTCGCATCCCGACGAAGAATCGAGCCCCACGCCATGACACTGGATGACCACGACCGCGCCGGATACGCCATCGCCCTTGAACAGGCCCGCCTGGGTGCCAGCGAGGGAGGGGTGCCCATTGGCTCGAGCATCCTCGAGAACGGGGTGCTGCTGGGTGCCGGCCGCAACCGCCGCGTGCAAAACGGGGATCCGACGGCGCACGGGGAAATCGACGCGCTGCGCAACGCCGGGCGCCGTGCCTCCTACGCCGGAACCACGCTGTACTCCACGCTGGCGCCCTGCGCCATGTGCTCCGGATCGATCATCCTCTTCGGCATCCGGCGCGTGGTGGTCGGCGAGGAGAAGAACTTCCCCGGGGAACTCGAGCTGCTGCGGTCCCGCGGCGTGGAGGTCGTGGTCATCGACGACCCGAAGGCCACAGCACTGATGGAGGACTTCGTCGCCGAACACCCGGGCCTCTGGAATGAGGACATCGGCGTCGACGAGGCCCCGCCGGCCCCGGCGCGGTAGCGTACAACTGTGAACGCACCCACCAGCACCCCACCCACCGGAGGAATTCCCATGGTTGCCCAAGCGGCCGAAACCACCACCGCGGAACCGCGCGGCGCCTCGGTCATTGTCAACGTCATCGACGTGTTGCGGTGCTTCACCGTTGAGCACCCGGTGCTCGGCGTCACCGAAATCGCCGCGCAGGTGGGCCTGCACAAATCAAGCATCTCGCGGATCCTGGCCACGCTCGAACAGGAACGCATCGTGGCCCGCGACGAGGCCACCCGGAAGTACTCGCTAGGACTGGGGCTGATCGCCGTTGCCGGTCCGTTGCTGGCAAACCTCGACGTGCGCCGGGTGTCCTACCCCTTCCTGGCGGAACTGGCCCGGGACACCGGGGAAACCGCGGTGCTGACCATCTGGGACGGCATCGAATCCGTCTCGGTCGAGCAGATCCCCAGCCTCCACCAGGTCAAGCACACCTCGGCCATGGGCAGCCGCTACAACACCGCGCTCAGCGCCTCGGTGCAGGTCTTCCTGGCCCACGAGGACGCGGAACGCGCCGCGGCGCTGCTGGAAGCGGGGACCGTGGTGCTTCCGGAGAACACCGCCAGCACCCGCGCTGCCTACCTCAAGCGCCTGGAAGAGGTGCGGGTCCGGGGCTACGCGGCCAACTACGGGGAGACCTCCGGCGAGGAGGTCGGCGTGGCCGCGCCCATCTTCGACCACCGCGGCACGGTCGTGGCTTGTGCCTTGGTCGCCGCCCCGTACTACCGCGTCTCGCAGGAACAACTGGCCGCACTTGGCGCCGACTGCGTCCGTGCGGCGCGGCAAATCAGCATGCGCCTGGGCGCATCGCCGGCCTAGTTGAAGCACGGCACAACCGACGAAGAAGGGGGGCGCTCATGTTTGAACCACGTGGTGCACACACCTTTGACTACGCCCTGCACGAGGGCACCGGCACCCGCATGCAATTCCATTTCGCCGACGAGATGCGCATGCCCGTCGCCATCCAGACCTGGGAACTCGAACCCGGCGGACACGAGGGCATGCATGCCCACCACCGGGACGACATGGCCCTCGAGGAGTTTTACCTGGTGCTCGAGGGCACCGCGTCCATGCGCGTGGGCCAGGAGCACCACGAGCTGAAGGCGGGGGACAGCGTCCTGGCCCCGGCCGGGGTGGAGCACGATCTGCGCAACACCGGGGACGGCACGCTGCGCGTCCTGGCGGTCTGGGGCGAGGAAGGGCACAAGGACTTCTCCGCCTTCGGGTCCCTCGCCGCGGCGCGGGAAGCCCGGGCCGGGAATGACTGACCGCGCGGCAATGCTCAGGTCGAGGTGCCGCCTGGGAGGGGAAGCAGTTCGTCCATGCGGGCGATCCATGCTTCGAGCAAGCTGGCGGTGAGCTCGGGTTGGTCCAGGTGCGCGTTGTGTCCTGCCCGCTCGAGGATCGAGAACGTGGAGTTTTCATAGCGCGCCGCCAACGTGGCCTGGTCCTGGTATCCCACCACGTGGTCCTGCCGTCCCGCGATGACCAGGGTGGGGCCCTTGAAAGTCGATTCACGGTCCTCGGGCTCGATGGCCAGCGGGTATTTTCCGGCGATCCTGCCGATCGCCTTGCGGTCAAATCTCCGCAGCCCCGGTAGGGCCGAATCGCGGAAACGAGCCCAGTTCTCCGGGGTTTGGAGTACCGCCATTTCTTGGTAGGCCGCCGCGTCCTCCTGGTCCAGGGAGGCCAACAGGTCCTCATCGGTGCGCAGTACCATCCGGGGCGGCACCCGCCGGCGTCCGTGGTCGGCCACTGCCACCGGGCAAAGTAGGGCAAGGCCAAGGACCTGGTCGCCGAACTCCGCCACGAGGTGGCGCGCGATTATTCCACCGAAGGAATTCCCGAGAACCGCGAATCGCTGGATGCCAAAGGCCTTGCGGGCGAACGACGCCACGGCCGCCGCGACGTCATCGGTGCTGCGGATATCCGGCCCGGCGGCGGATAGGCCCATGCCCGGAAGATCGATGTAGACCCGCCGCCAGCCCCCACGCCCGGCAAGCGCCGGGTCGAGCCCAACCAGCAGGTGGTGGTCCACGCAGAAGCCATGGATCACCAGCAGCGGGGTCCCGTAACCAATCTCGACAAAATGCACCCCTTGAACGCTAGCACCACGCCACGACGGCCACCTGTCGCACGGCTACGCCGGGACGCCCGGGGTGCGGCCCGAGAGGCCAGTTCGTCGAGTGCGCCGTCGCGGCACATGCCGCGCCTCCGCCGAAGCGGCGCGTGTGGCCCGCGCCACTTCGGCGCTAGGGTGGATCCATGTCGAACATCCCGCATTCGCAACACTTCGATGTCATCGTCGTCGGTGCCGGCCTGGCCGGACTGGTGGCTGCCACCGAGGCCACCGCGGCCGGGGCACGCGTGCTGCTGCTGGACCAGGAATCCGAAGCGAACCTCGGCGGACAGGCCCACTGGAGCTTTGGCGGGATCTTCTTGGTCGACTCGCCGGAACAGCGCCGGCTGGGTGTCAAGGACTCCGCGGACCTCGCGCTGCGGGACTGGGCCAACACCGCGGGCTTCGACCGCGACGAGGATGAGTGGGCCCGCAAGTGGTCCCGCGCCTACGTCCAATGGGCTGCAGGCGGTAAGCGTGAATGGCTGCGTGAACGCGGCATCCGATTCTTCCCGGTGGTCGGGTGGGCCGAACGCGGCGGGGCCGGGGCCCAAGGTCCGGGAAACTCCGTGCCGCGCTTCCACATCACCTGGGGGACCGGACCCGGGCTGTTGGCCCCCTTCATCCTGGCCGCCCGCACCGCAGAGGCAAAGGGGCAGCTGACGATGCTTTGGCGCCACCAACTCGATGAATTGGTCACCGACAACGGTGCAATCACCGGGGTGCGCGGCACGGTGCTTGCGGATGATCCGGCACCGCGCGGGGTTGCAACCAACCGCACCAAGGCTGGGGACTTCGAATATTCTGCCCCATCGGTCATCGTTGCCACCGGCGGCATCGGAGGGAACCTGTCCAAGGTGCGCGCCGCGTGGCCGAAACGCTTGGGGACCCCGCCGCAGGACATGGTCTCCGGTGTGCCCGCCCACGTGGACGGACGCGGCCTGGACATCGCCCGGCGGGCAGGGACGCAGGTGGTCAACGAGGACCGGATGTGGCACTACACCGAGGGAATCGCCAACTGGAACCCGTTATGGGCGCGCCACGGAATCCGCATCCTGCCCGGGCCCAGTTCCTTGTGGCTGGATGCCACCGGTCGGCGGCTGCCGGCTCCGCTGTGGCCCGGCTTCGACACGCTGGGAACCCTCGAATACCTGCGCGGCACCGGGCACGATTACAGCTGGTTCATTTTGAACCGGCGCATCATCGGCAAGGAGTTCGCGCTCTCGGGTTCCGAGCAGAACCCCGACCTCACCGGCAAGGACATCCGCGCGGTGCTGGCACGGGCACGCGTGGATGTCCCCGGCCCGGTCCAGAATTTCCTGGACCACGGCGACGACTTCCTCCAGGCAGCCACGATCGGCGAGCTGGTGGCAAAGATGAATCGGCTCACCGGGGACGACCTCTTGGATCCGGCGCAGGTCGCCGGGGTCATCGACGACAGGGATTTGGCGGTGGCGAACCGCTTCGGAAAGGACGGGCAGATCTCGGCCATCACGTCGGCCCGGAACTATCTGGGCGACAAGCTGGTGCGCAGCGTCAAACCTCACCGCCTCACGGATCCAAAGGCCGGCCCGCTGATTGCGGTGCGATTGAGGATCCTGACGCGCAAGTCATTGGGCGGGATCCAGACCGACCTTGATTCGAGGGTGCTGGATGCCGCCGGGAATCCGATCCCGGGCCTCTACGCTGCGGGTGAGGCTGCGGGCTTTGGCGGCGGTGGCATGCACGGCTACCGGGCACTCGAGGGCACGTTCCTGGGTGGCTGCCTCATGAGCGGCAGGATTGCAGGCCGCCACGCCGGCGAGGCTTGGAAGCGAACATAGTGCGAGCCACCAACGTCCCGTCCCTTGTCGAGGCAGCAGTAAATTCGTGGCTCGGCGTGGGGCGATTCGGTCAGTGCGTGAAGTGGTAAACAGTGCCAAATAGGACAGCTGAAAGGCCGAAGGCGATACCGATCAACATGGGTTCCCATGCGCCTTGGGCAGCAAACAGAAAGACGGCGAAGACCGCAAAGAGCAACACCGCCAGGATTCCGCCAAGGATGATCGAGCCGCCACCGTGGTGATGCAC
The DNA here is from genome assembly GCF_030512175.1 of Paeniglutamicibacter sulfureus. Classification (GTDB taxonomy): domain Bacteria; phylum Actinomycetota; class Actinomycetes; order Actinomycetales; family Micrococcaceae; genus Paeniglutamicibacter; species Paeniglutamicibacter sulfureus. The sequence continues at coordinate 12,499 of NZ_JAULBL010000002.1, forward strand.
AGCAGTCTGCGCATGCCGATGAAATAGAGTAGCCATATCCTCAGGGTAGGCCGAGTATCTAGGAAAAACGAGGGATGGAACATGAAGGATCCAGTGCAGGAATCCGCGGGCGACTGGCGCCAGGTTTTTGGCGCATTGGCCAATGAGGAAACACGCCGTTTCTACGCCCAACAAGTCCTGGGGTTGGAGAGCGATCTGCGGCCCGAACGCCAGGCCAAGGCGCAGCTGAACCTGACCAACGCGGGCCTGCTCGATGGGAAGGGCCATATTGACGGCGAGGTCTTTGCCCGCATCCTGGCCGAGGGTGCACCGCGGGAGCCGCGGACGGGGAACGACCGCTTCTTCGACAACGAGGGCCGCATCGACCGCTATCCCAAGAAGCACGAGGAACGTCTGGGCTTGCTGCGTGTGGTGGCAGGTAAGGTGTTGCGGCACGGGCAACGACTCACGGAGGCCGAACTGACCTCGAAGCTGGAAGCCTTCAGCGATGACCCGGTGCTCCTGCGCCGCTATCTCGTGGACTACGGGATGCTGCTGCGCCAGCGTGACGGGTCGGCGTATCGGCTGGCCGACGGATCGGACTAGGCCCGGCAATTGTGTCCTGCCCGCGACAGGGAGTAATTTCTTAGGTGAACGGTTGCGGCAGCTGCCGCCCCGCCCCGTACCTTTCAGGAGCCACATGTCTGACCCGTATGCCCGTCCGGGCGGAGATCCCCACCACGGATCGTGGTCGTCTCCCGGCGGGTACCCGTGGCAACCCGGATCCGGCCAGGAGCCCTACGAGGGCCAATATCCGCCCAACGGGTACTACGGCAACGGTGGCAACCAGCCGCCGCCGCGCACGCATGGGATGACGACATTCGCCATGGTGACTGGAATCGTGGCGGCCGTGATTTCCCTGGTCCCCTTCCTGGGCTTCATTTCCTTTATATTGGGTCCACTGGCCATGGTGTTGGGCATCGTCGGCATCGCCAAGCGGTTCAGGAGCCGCGGATTCAGCGTCACGGCATTGGTGACGGGGACATTCGGGCTGCTGGTCTCGATTCTCTACGCAGTGTTGCTTTCCACGATCCTCTCGTTTTACGACAATACGCAGAGCTTTGAATTTGAGGCCGAGGGTACCGGCGAATATGAGCTCTCGCTGACCACCACCTCGGCCCTGCCCGTGACCACCAACGAATCCGGCCGGTACGGAAGCACAGTTGACGCCTCGACGCTCTTTGGCGGCATCGTCGTCACGAATCTCGACGGCAACCGCGGCACCATCAGCTGCCGGATCTACGATTCGACGGGAAACCTGTTGGTGGAAAACACCGATGTGGGCATCGACGCGGTCGCCCAATGCATGCTCAGCGACGTCCTGGTGCGCAAGGTCGAGGACCTGGACTTTCCCGAGGAAATCAGCGCCCGCGGCCTAGGCTGAGCCGACGGCGCCCCGCGCGTTGCGGGCAGCGATGATCCGGTGGATCGATTCGTCCAGCACCGGGTAGTCGGCACCCGGGCCCAACGCCAGGAAGCACGGGGCCTCGTGGTCGGGCAGCGTGTGCACGTCATAGCGGAAGCCCAGGTACGTGCCACCTGCGCGACGCACCAGCAGCGCACCGGCGGCAACGTCCCAGGGCTTGGTGTCGAAGCCAATGGTTGCATCGCACCATCCGGCTGCCACATGGGCCAGGGCCATGGCGGCGGAGACCTTGCGGCGGACGGTGGCAAAGGCCCCGACCCACGCGCCGAACTCGCGCAGGCCCGCCTCCCCGTCGACTTCCAGGGCCTCGGCCGACGGGTAGTCGGTCATGATGTTCGCATGTTTCTGGTCGGGTCTGGATCCGGGAGCCAGGATCGTGCCGTTGAGGTAGGCATGTTGCGCGTCGGCGGTGAATTCCAGGTCGGCGATGGGGTCAAGCACGACTGCCGCCAGCAGCACCCCGTCGCGGGCCGCGGCAATGGAGATGCAGAAGAAGGCAACCCCGTGGGTGAAGTTGCTGGTCCCGTCTATGGGGTCGACGATCCATTCGATGCTTCCCGCGCCGGTGCTGCCGCCTTCTTCGCCCAGGACCCGGGAATCGGGCTCGGCCGCCAGCAGGTGTCCGCGAATGATCTCTTCGCTCTGCCTGTCGAACGCCGTCACCAGGTCGTGGGCATTGGTCTTGTTTTCGCGTGCCACGTCCTGGCGGAATGCCCCGCGCAGGACCGGTGCGGCCAGCCGCGCCGCATCCAGGGCGATCGAGCGCAGCCGTGCAGCCAGGGCGATATCGGGGGTGCTGAAATTTTCGGTGCTCACGATCCACCAGCCTAGCCGCTGTGAGATGCGCCAAATTGGTTTGACGAGGCAACTAAATTGACCATATGGTTGCCTTGGGCAACATTTGCCTTGGTCAACCATATTTGCGAAGGAGTGCTATCCGTTGCAACGCGGTGAAACCTCAACACTTGAACTGGTCGAGAGCCTGACAGCCCTCCAGCGCACCTTGCGCTGCGTCGGGCACCTGAGCGAAGGAAAGCAGCCGGTGGGCTTCGCGGCCCTTGGCGTCCTGGCCTACGTCCAGCGCAACCAACCCACTCGAGCCACCGACATTGCCCAGTGGATCGGCATCGGGCCCGCGGCGCTGAGCCGCCAGGTCGTTGAGCTGGAAAGCTCGGGATTGCTGGTGCGGAGCCCGAGCCCCACGGACGCCCGTGCCCAATTGATTTCCCTCACTCCCCAGGGCGCCGAGGAGGTCGAAAAGGCCTACGACAGGCGCGCAACGGTGCTGGCCGGGCTGCTCAAGGACTGGGACGAGGCGAAAATCTCCGCGGCGGCAGCCACGATGAACGACATTCAACAGGTGCTGCGCGCCGGGCTGGACGACATCCACGGAAAAACCACCCCGACGGTCAACGGTCCGGAAGGGGCTCCCATTGTCTGAGCAGCGGCAGTCTATCGACCGGACGCGGGAGCGTCCCGGGGACCAGCCGCAGATGAGCCAGAAGGAAGTGCTGCGCTCCATCACCGGCGTGCTCGCCTCCTTCTTTGCCGCGATGCTGGCCACCACGATTGTTTCCATCGCCCTGCCGACCATCATGGATGCCCTGGGCGGCACGCAGACCGACTTCAACTGGGTGCTCACCGCGGCCCTGCTGGCCAACGCCGCGAGCACACCGATCTGGGGCAAGCTGGCTGACCTCTTTGACAAGAAAAAGCTGCTGCAAATCAGCATCGTCATCTTCGTGATCGGTTCCGTGCTGGCGGGATTCGCCATCAACATCCCCATGCTCATGAGCGCGCGCGTCATCCAGGGCATCGGCATGGGCGGGCTCACCGCCATGGGAATGGCGGTGATCGGCACCGTCATTCCGCCGCGCGAGCGCGGCAAGTACTCGGGCTACTTCGGCGGCGTCATGGCCGCGGCGACCGCCGGCGGTCCGCTGCTGGGCGGGCTCATCGTGGACTCTCCACTGGGCTGGCGCTGGACCTTCTTCATCGGGGTGCCCATTGCCATCATCTCCATGTGGCTGATCCACAAGACGCTGCACATCGCGCACGTCCCGCGCAAGGTCTACATCGACTGGGCCGGCGCGGTGCTGGTGACCATCTCGGTCTCGGTGCTGCTGATCTGGGTCTCCTACGTGGGCAAGGAAGGTTTCTACGAGTTCAACTCCTGGCAGACCTACGCGATGGTCGGCGGCTCACTGGTGCTCATCGCGCTGCTGCTCTGGATCGAGGGCAGGGTTCCGGAACCGGTGATCCCGCTGCGTATCATCGCCACCCGCACCACCGCACTGGCGATCCTGGCCTCGATCTCCATCGGCGTGGCCATGTTCGGATCCGGCGCCTTCCTGGGCCAGTACTTCCAGGTGGCACGCGAGGCGAGCCCCACGCTGGCCGGGGTCATGACCCTGCCCATGATCGCGGGCAACCTCTTCGGTTCGGTCTTCTCCGGCCAGCTGATCTCCCGCTTCGGGCGCTGGAAGATCTTCTTGGTCATCGGCGGAATCGTCAATGTCGGCGCCCTGGGACTGCTGGGCATGATGGCCCACGACACCAACTACTGGATCCTGGCCACCGGCATGTTCTTCAACGGCCTGGGCATGGGCTTCATGCTGCAGAACCTGGTCCTTGCGGTGCAGAACACCGTGAAAGTCACCGACATCGGCACCGCCAGCTCCTCGGTCGCCTTCTTCCGCGCCGTCGGCGGGGCCGCGGGCGTGGCGGTTCTTGGTGCAATGCTCTCGGACAAGGTCGGGGCGCTGGTGCTCGATGCGCTCAAGTCCGCGCACCTGGTTTCCCCGGACGGCTCCAGCGGCGTCGCCGCAGGCGGGGCGTCGCTGGACCTGTCGGAGATGCCTCCTGCGGTGCGCCTGATGTACGAGACGGCCTTCGGCGATGCCACCGGCGTGGTGTTCATGACCTCGGCCATCGTTGCCGTCGTCGGTCTGGTGTGCATCCTGTTCATCAAGGAAGTCCCGCTGCGCCGAACGGTCTAAACGCTGGGACCTCGTCTGTGCCGAGGACAATGCGCGCCCGGCTCGGATGTTGTGCCGAGTCCCGTTGGCTGCCGGCGGGGGATTGCCAGACCTCGAGGGTAAACCCAAATCCAACCCTCTCTCGGCCGGCCCCGCCTGGCGCCTCGTCCACGGTGGAAGGCGACAAGCCGGGGACTCCACAAGCAAAAACGGGGGCCTTGTTCCTGCTTTGTTCTTCCCACACAAGGGGCGGCGAGCGGAACAGTGGGCGCTGGACCCCATAAAATCCAGTCAATCTGGATCTTTGATTCACCCCCGGGACAAAGAGAGAGTGATCTATAGCACATCCGACCGGGTCGGGGCCGCAGGCAGTTGAACGATGATGTCCACGGGCCGCGCTCAGGGTGATCTGGCGGCCAGCCAAGGACCCAATGCCGCCCGCGGCAACCCATTTGGCCTCAAGATGTGCAATTAGAGCAACTTCGAGCTTCTATGGGAACGGTGGCACTGCGCGTGAATTGGTATCTGGTTTGGATTGTTGGATTTTTGATCCTATTATTTGCGGTCAGCGTGAGATCATCGAAAACGGTGAAGACGGCCGACGATTATGTGATGGCCGATTTCAAGCTGGGCTTCTTTCCGATCTGCGGCTCCATCATCGCCACCGTCACAGGCTCAGCAGCTCTTATCGGCGGAGCAGGCAAGGGCTTCGAAATGGGGATCTCGTACTTCGTCAGCGTCATCAGCTTCGTGCTGTTCACGATCGTCGCGATGCTGGTCCTGGGGCCGGTGATCCGGAAACTACGACTTTATACCGTACCGGAGCTGTTTGCCCGCCGGTTCGGGAAGTTAGCGGCGCTGATTCCGGCGCTGATTATAGGATTCCTCTATATGACCCCCACCTTCGGTATGCAGCTAGTGGGCATGAGCTCGATCCTGTCGTCCATCACGAACCTGCCGTTCTTTTGGGGCATTTTCCTAGGATTCGCCGTCACACTGGTATTCACACTGATCGGCGGCATGCCCAGCGTTGCCTGGACAGACGCCATCCAGACCCTTGTCATCCTTGCCGGCGTGATCATCACTCTCGTCGTTGGAGTCGCCTACGTCGGCGGCCCAGCCGTCGTCGTCGCTGCGACCCCACAGCACTTGCTCACTTTCGGCAGCATCGGTGGCCTAGAGCTTTTGAACTGGTTCCTTATATTCGGCCCCTTTTACCTCATCTGGCAGACCACCTGGCAGCGCCTCACTGCAGCTAAGTCCACCAAGGTGGGCATCTCGGCCGTCGTCAGCGGGTTCATCATCTCGGGCGTTATCGGCCTCCTGGCGATCTTCATTGGCATCACCGCGGTCCAGATGTTCCCGGCCGGCACCGCTCCGGACCTTATCTACACATCGTTCATCTCGGAGCTCTTCCCGGGCCCTATCGGTGGCCTCCTCATGGTGTCCTTGCTCGCGGCGTTGCTCACCGGCGCCACCTCGTTCCTGCTCAGCGGTGCCATCAACGTCTCCAAAGACATCTACCAGGGTTGGGTCAATCCGAACGCCGGTGATACTCAGATCCTCAAGGTCTCCCGACTGTCCGTCGGGTTCATGGCCGTCCTCGGACTCGTAATTGCGCTGTTGGTCAAGGACATCATCGCCATCTACCAGATCGCACTGTCGTTCACCGCATCCGCCCTCGTTGCCCCGGTCTTGGCCGCAATGTTCTGGGAACGTGCCACCAAGACCGGTGTCTTGGCCAGTACCATCGGCGCCCTCGTCGCGTCGCTTGCCTGGCGCTTGGCTGGCACGCCATTCGGGATCCACGAGATCGCCCCGGGGCTCCTGACTTCCGCGTTGCTCCTCGTCGCCGTCAGCCTCGCCACGAAACACTCCGATGATGAAACAGTCATCGCCTACTTCCATGCCTTCCGGCGCGGCCGCCTTGCCGGAGACGGCGTCCCGGTGGAAGGCCAGGTGGTTTACGCTGGCGAAGACCTCCTGTTGGAAGTCGACGCGGTTCCCGTGGCCGCCGTCTCCGCCGATTCCGGCTCCCCGGGGGATGAAACGGACGCACGGGCTTCGGAGCAGCGGGGCCGCCCGTGAACGAGCCCTCGTGTTTCGGTTCCTTGCCCCGAAGGTAGGGACCATGGGAACACGCGAGTCGCGACGCATCGGCACAGTGCTTTTCGTGCGGCCCAACTGAGACCCCCTACTGAAAGGACTATCATGCAATCCACCATCGTCTATCCCGCCCGCACCGTCCGCACCATGGACCCCGCCCGCCCGACGGCGGAGGCCGTCGCCGTGCGGGGCGAGCGGATCCGCGCGGTCGGCAGCGTCGCCGAGCTGATGGCCTATCCCGATGCGGTCCTAGACGAGCGCTACGCCGATGCAGTCCTGCTGCCCGGCTTCGTGGAGGCCCACAGTCACGCGGGCTCCGGCAATGTTTGGGACAACACCTATGTGGGCCTCGTGGATCGAATCGACCCGGACGGCCGGCGCTGGCCTGGCTGCCGCACCATCGCCGAGGTGCTGAACCGGCTGCGGGCGGCAGCGGCCGACCTGCAAGACCCCGAGAAGCCGCTGCTGGCGTGGGGACTGGACCCGATCTATTTCCCGTGCCAGCCACTGGCCGCCGCGGAACTGGACCGGGTCTCTGCCTCGCGACCCATCCACGTCGCACACACCAACGGGCACGTGTGCGCCGTGAATTCGGCGGTGCTGCGCCGCTTCGGAATCGACGAGTCCACGCGCGTCGCCGGCGTGGTCAAGGACGACGGCGGCGAGCCGACCGGGGAACTGCAGGAATTCGCGGCCATGGGACTTGTCGCCGAGCTCGTCGAGGGCTCGGGACTGCTCAACATCAGCCCCGATGCCCTGCGCCGTTTCGCGCAGGAAGGCATCAACACGGGCACCACGACACTGACGGACTTGGGCTCGGGCCTGCTGATGGACGATGACGGGGTCGCCCTCTACGGCTCGACAGTGGACGACGGATTCCCCGCCCGCCTGAACGTATTCCACTTCGGTGCCGGGCTCGGCCCCGTCGCGCTGTCCTTGCCGGAAGCAGCGGATCGGTTGGTGCGCCTGCGCGGGATCTCCACGGACAAGCTGCGCTTCGGCAACGTGAAGCTCATGCTCGATGGCTCCATCCAGGGCTTCACCGCGCGACTGCTGGACCCGGGCTACTTCGGCGGACAGCCGAACGGGATCTGGAACGTCAGCCCGGAGCAGTTCCGCGCGGCATTCGAGACGTTCCACGCCGCCGGCCTGCTGGTGCACGTGCACTGCAACGGCGACCAGGCCACCCAGCTGTTCCTGGGCACGCTCGAGGACATCCTCACCGCGCACCCGCGTCCCGACCACCGCCACACCTGCACACATTCGCAGCTGAGCACCGCCGCGCAGTACCGCCGCATGGCGGCTCTGGGCGTGTGCGCCAACATCTTCGCCAACCACATCTGGGCCTGGGGCGACCAGCACCTCGACGTCACCGTGGGGTCTGACCGAGCCGCCCGGATGAACGCGGCCGCCACGGCGCTGCGCCACAGGGTGCCGATCTCCCTGCACTCGGACACTCCGGTCACGCCCCTGGGTCCGCTGCACGCCGTGAAGCACGCCGTGACCCGGCTGACGGTCTCCGGCCGAGTCATGGGCGAGCATGAGCGGATCACGGTGCAGGAGGCCCTGGAAGCGGTGACCCTGGGCGGGGCATACATGCTGAAGATGGACCACGAGGTCGGCTCGCTGGAGGCGGGGAAGTTCGCCGACATGGCCGTTCTGGCGCAGGATCCGCTGGCGGTACCGGCGGAGGAGATCGGTTCCATCCACGTCCTCGGCACCGTCGTCGGCGGCCGGCACCACACCACGAAGGTCGCTGCTCCCTGCGCGGTGCCCGCACCGTGAGTGCCCGGCTCGGAATTATTGGCGGCTACCTTGGCTCCGGCAAATCCACGCTGGTGAACCGGCTGCTGGCGGGAGTGCTGCCGGGGCGCACCGCCGTCGTGGTGAACGATTTCGGAAGCATCAACATCGACGCCGATCTGATCGCCTCGGCGTCCGGGGACACCATCGAGCTGAGCAACGGGTGCATTTGCTGCCAGATTAGCGACGACGCGTCCCGCACCATGACCGCGTTGGCTGCTCGCGGGGATCTTGACCACGTGCTTTGCGAGGTCAGTGGAGTGGGCGACCCCGGCCAGCTTGCCACGTGGCGGGATTTCCCGGGCTTTTCCCCGGGTCCGGTGCTGGTGTGCGCGGACGCGACGTCCATCCGGCGGCTCCTGCGCGACGAGTACGTCGGCGATACCGTGGCACGACAACTCGCCGCGGCGGAGGTCGTGCTGGTGACGAAGACCGATTTGGCCCTGCCGACCGAAACCGAGGACGCGGCAAAGGCGTGCCAGTCGGCGGCGCCGCAGGCTCGGCTGATCCTGCAGGATGCCGTAGACCCGGGGGTAAGCGCGGCTGAAGCCCTCGCCGCCCCGGCCCGCGAAGCCGGCGGCGACGTTGCCGGCCGCGACGCGGGGAATCGCCGCCCCGGTGGGGCGAAGCACGCCGAGGCCCATGCTTCCGCCACGCTGGAGTGCCCGGATCCGGTGGACGTGGAGGCGCTCACCCGTGCCCTTGCCGCGCAATCGGGAAGCCTGGTTCGGGCCAAGGGAATTGTCCGGGGCTACGCCGGGACTTGGCACGAGGTTCAGCTGGCCGGCGGACGAGTGGACGCGCGCGCCCGATCCAAGGACCAGTTGTCTCCCGGGCGACCGGCGCTGGTGCTCATCGCTGCGGGCCCGGACTCCGGTCGGCTCGTCAGGGAGGCTGCGGCGGCCCTGGAACCGGTGGCGGGACGGGCCTCGCATCGGATGTCGGCGATCCCGCGCCCCAACGCCCCGGGCGGTCGGGGCGGAGACGGCCGCGCCGGCCTTGGGATCCGGGGACTCCGGTAGGCCACCCTCGGTGCAACCATGGCCGGTCTCGACGTGTCGCCGTGAACTCCAGGTTCCCGCGGTCAGGGTGTTCATCCGGGGCCGGCGCACGACGTCCGGCCCCGGGCAAGCTTCGTGTGGCGGCATTCCAGGGGAGTGCAACCGACCAGTGGTCCCGGATGAAGTGACCAATTGTTGGACGATCTGTCTGAATACGCCGTTCGCCTGCCCTCCGTAGTGTGATCTACGTCGTACTCACGGAAGGAACCGCGATGACCAGCAGTCACATGCAAGGCAGCACCGCAGCACCCAGACTCAAGAAGGTCCTGGGCCGGTGGGACACCCTCGCCATCGGCGTCGGTGCCATGATCGGCTTCGGCTGGGTGGTGCTCACGGGCGACTGGATCACCACGGCGGGACCCTTCGGAGCCGCACTGGCCATGGTCGTGGGCGGCGGCATCATGGCCGTGGTCGGGTTGACCTACGCGGAACTTGTGGCGGCGATGCCCCGGGCCGGAGGCGAGCACAACTACCTGCTGCGCGCCATGGGCGCCCGCTGGTCCTTCGCCGGGTCCTGGGCCATCGTCGGCGGCTACATCACCATCGTCGCCTTCGAAGCGGTGGCGCTGCCCAAGACGGCGCTCTACCTCTTCCCAGACCTGAACCGCATCAAGCTTTGGGACATCGCCGGCTCCGAGGTCTACCTGACATGGGCGTTGGTCGGTGTGCTGGGCGGGGTCGTCATCACCGCCATCAACATCCGCGGCATCAAGACCGCCGGGGTGGTGCAGACCTTCGTGGTGCTCTTCCTCTTCGCCATCGGCGCGGTGCTGCTCTTCGGTTCCTTCACCGGCGGATCCACCCAAATCATGGAGCCGTTCTTCAGCAACGGGGTCGCCGGGTTCTTCGGGGTGATGATCATCGTGCCGTTCATGTTCGTGGGCTTCGACGTGATCCCGCAATCGGCCGAGGAATGCGACATCGAACCGCGGCGCATTGGCAAGTACGTCGTGATCGCCGTGCTCATCGCCACCGCCTGGTACGTCATGGTCATCCTGGCCACCTCCTCCGGCATGGGCGCATCGGCGCTGGCCGGCTCCGAACTCGCCACGGCGGATGCCATGGGCGCGCTCTTCGGGTCCGACCTGATGGCCAAGGTCCTCATTGCCGGCGGCATCGCCGGGATCCTCACCTCCTGGAACTCGCTGCTCATGGGAGCCTCACGCCTGCTCTACGCCATGGCCGGCTCCGGCATGCTGCCGGGCTGGTTCGCCAAGCTGCACCCCAAGTACGGCACCCCGGTCAACGCCCTGCTGTTCATCGGCGGGCTCTCGGTGCTTGCGCCCTTCTTCGGCACGGCCATGCTCGGCTGGTTGGTCGATTCCGGCTCGCCATCGATCGTGATCGCCTACCTGCTGGTCGGGGTGGCCTTCGTGATCCTGCGCCGGCGCGAACCCATGATGGAACGCCCGCTGCGCATCGGCGGCCAGGGCAACTTCGGCCAGGTCATCGGCATCACCTCGGTGGTTTTCTGCGCCGCACTGATCAGCCTCTATCTGCCGGGCATGCCCGCTGCCATCGGCATCCAGCCGTGGATGCTTTTCGCCGCCTGGTGGGTGCTGGGCATCGTCTTCCTGTTGCGGGTCCCGCGCGGCATCGAACCGGGCATCCACGCGGAAGAGGAATTGTTGACGCGCTTGGCCATGCGCAAGTCGGCCAGGGTGGCGCCGCGCTACGACAGCGGCACGGACGCAGCATCGGCCAACGAACACGAGAAGGAATCCGAGCGAGCATGAACACCATCCGTCCCCTCGAGGGAATCATCGTTGCGGACTTCTCCAGAGTCCTGGCCGGACCGCTGTGCACCATGACGCTGGCCGACATGGGTGCCACGGTCATCAAGGTCGAGCGCCCCGGCACTGGGGACGATACCCGCGCCTGGGGTCCGCCCTTCTCTGCCACGGGCTCCACCTACTTCGAATCGGTGAACCGCAACAAGCAATCCGTCACGCTGGATCTCACCGATCCGGCTGACCTTGAGCTGGCCAGAGAACTGGCGCTGCGGGCCGACGTGCTGGTGGAAAACTTTAAGCCCGGCGGCATGGAAAAGCTGGGCCTGGGATATGCCGAACTTTCGGCGCTGAACGCCGGGCTGGTCTATGCCTCCATCTCCGGATTTGGCTCTGCCGGCGGGGCGCACCTGCCCGGCTACGACTTCATCGTCCAAGCCCTCGGGGGACTGATGTCCATCACCGGGGAGGCCGGGGAAGAACCCATGAAAGCCGGGGTAGCGCTAGTGGACGTGCTGACCGCCAAGGACGCGGCCATCGGGGTGTTGGCGGCACTGACCGCACGGGCCTCATCCGGTGCCGGGGCCCACGTGGAGGTCAACCTGCTTTCCAGTCTGCAGGGCGCGCTGGCCAACCAGGGCCAAGCCTATTTGGGGGCGGGGAAGGTCGCCACGCGCATGGGCAACGAGCATCCCTCGATCGTGCCCTACCAGCTGCTGGCCTGCGCCGACGGCTCCGTGGCCGTGGCCTGCGGCAACAACGGACAATTCGCCAGGCTCTGCGCCGAGATCGGCTTGCCCGCGCTCGCCACCGACCTCCGCTTCGCCACCAACACCGCCCGCGTGGCACACCGCGCGGAGCTCATCCCGCTGCTCGAGGACTCTCTGGGAGCGGACACCGGGGCCAACTGGCAGGCCCGGTTCACCGCCGTGGGCGTGCCGGCCGGAAAGGTCGCGGGCATCGACGAGGGCCTGGCCTACGCCGATTCCCTCGGGCTCAACCCACTCATTGAGGTGCACAACGCACAGGGGGAGGCCGTGGGACGGCAGGTGCGCCACCCGATCACCTGGACCCCGGCACTGGATGCCCCGACGATGTCGCCCCCGCAACTGGGCGAACACACCGAGGCCGTCCGAGCCTGGCTGGGCAGCGACGTGGGATCCATGGCGGAGTTCCAGGCGCTAGCGCGGCCCCGTCCCTGACGCTTCGCGGCGCAGCGCCAGCCACAGGTGTGCAGCGACATCCGGGTCGTCCAGGTCCACGCCGATGAGGTTGCCCGCCACCGAAATCCGGTGCCGCAGCGAATTGCGGTGGATGCCCAGAGCCCGCGCCGCATCTTCCCAGGTGCCGCGGGCCGCCAGATAGGCGCGCACCGTGGCCAACAGGTCGGCGCGGTGGTAGCCGGCCAGCAGGCGAACCCAGCCGGCGGCCTTGGCATCCTCGCTGGCGTTGACGGCAACCAGGCGGCCGGCCGGGGCCTGCAGCACGGCGCGGCGCAACACCGCAAGATTGCCCGGAATCTCGCCCAGGCTCACCGGGTCGCCCAGCGCGGCGGCCAGCGATCCGGAGACCTCGGGGTAGCCCGGCGCTGAAATCCCCAGCAAGGCGTTTTGCTCCAGGGACTCGCCGCGCCCGTCCACGGGCTTGCTGCCGATCCCGGCTGCGGGCAACACCAGGTACAGGATCTCGTCCTGGACGTGGCGCAGAGTGCAGGCATCCACCGCGGCGGACAACTCGGGCAATCCCGGATCAGCGGCCAGTCGCGCCGCCGCCCGTGCCGCCAGCCCCGGATCGTCCCCGGGCGAAAGCCTAATGCCCAAAAGGCGGACCCGGTTGGGAAGCTCGGCCAATCCCACGTCCTCGGCCACCATGTGTGCCGCCTCGGCCTGCCCGTGCAGCAACAGCTTGGTTGTTGCGGCACCCAGCGCATGGGCGGTGCTGACGACCACCTCGCGTTCCCTGGCCCGCAGGGCCAGCAACGTGGAGACCGTCATGATGATCTGCCGGTCGGCGCGGGTCAGCGTGCGCCCCGAGCCGATGCACAGGAACCCGTGGATCCGCGCGCCGAGCAAGATCGGGTAAAGCACCACTGGCTGGCCGTGGAGCTCGAAGGTGGCGGCCGAGGGCACCCCGGCCTTGTTGAAGCGGATCGACTCGGCCCGCAGGTCCCCGACCAGGGATCCGGCGGAAGTCGGCCACACGGTTTCGGTCCCGGCATCCGCCGGAAGGTAGGCGGCCCAGCCGCCAAGCGCCTGGGCGAGTCCGCGGACAACGGCGCTGGTGGCGTCGGGGCGCATGGCTGCCCTGGCCAGCGCCGTTTGCGTTCCGAGTGAATCCATGAGGTTCGCCGTGTCGTCCCGGGTGGACAGCCGCCAATACGCGCGTGAGACATGCTGGAACGGAACCCCGTCAGGGACGAGCGCAAGCTCGATGCCAGCCGCGCGGCTGGCGGTCAGCACGTGGCCGGGCACCTGCCTCAGCCACGGCCCCAGGCCCAGCCCCACGGCACGAACCTCCTTTGCCCCGAGCCGCTTCATATACGCGAGCGACAGCGCCGCTGACTTCGCGAAGGGCATGCCGGTGGTCAGCAACAGCTCACCGCCGTCCAGATACGGGGTGGGGTCCTCCAGCTCGGAGACATGGACTCCCGTCACCGGCTTGGCGCTGAATTCGGCCCCGGGACAGGGCACAAGTTCTGGTCCGAGTTCGGCACCCAACTGCAACAAGGAAATCATGGGTTGAATTATCCAACACAGAGGGCCGTGTTGGGCAAATCATCCAATGACGCGTGTCACGCTCTCGCATAACGTGGAGCCCATGACCGAAACACTTCTGGCCGTCGACGCCGAGACGCTCCCGCAGACCCGCCACCTCGCCACCTCCATCCCCGGCCCGCGCTCCACCGCCCTGCACGCCGAACGCACAGCACAGGTGACCAACGGCTTCGGCATCACCCTGCCGGTGTTCGTTTCCCGCGCGGACGGCGGCATCGTCGAGGACGTCGACGGCAACCGGCTCATCGACTTCGCCTCCGGCATTGCCGTGACCTCGCTGGGTGCCAGCAACAAGCGCGTGGCGCAGCGTGTAGCCGCCCAGCTGGAAGCCTTCACCCACACCTGCTTCATGGTCACCGAATACGAATCCTTCACCCAGGTCTGCAAGTGGCTCAACGCCAACACCCCCGGCGACTTCGACAAGCGCACCGGCCTGTTCTCCACCGGCGCCGAGGCCGTGGAAAATGCCATCAAGATCGCCCGCGCTGCAACCGGACGGCCCAACGTGCTGGTGTTCGACGAGGCATATCACGGCCGCTCGCTGCTCACCATGGCCATGACCGCCAAGGTCAACCCGTACAAGCTGAACTTCGGCCCGCTTCCCGCGGAGATCATCCGGGCCGCCTCCGCCAATCCGCTGCGCCCCGCAGAGGGGCTGGCCGCAGGCGCCGAAGCGGCACTGGAATCCGTGGAGGCCACCATCCTTGAACACGGCGCGGATTCCTTCGCCGCCATGGTCATCGAACCGATCCAGGGCGAGGGCGGCTTCATCGTCCCGGCCGCGGGCTTCATCCCGGGCCTGCGCAAACTCGCCGACAGGTACGGAATCGTGCTGGTCATCGACGAAATCCAGGCCGGCATGGGCCGGACCGGAACGCTCTTCGCCTCCGAGCACGAGGGCGTTGCGGGGGACATGATCCTCACCGCCAAGGCACTGGCCAATGGCGTCCCGCTTTCCGCCGTCACCGGACGGACCGAGCTGATGAACGCGCCGCACGCGGGCGGCCTGGGCGGCACCTATGCCGGAAACCCGCTGGCCTGCGAGGCCGCGCTGGCGGTCTTCGAGCAGTTCGAGGACGGATCGCTGCTGGCCAACGCCCGCCGCATCGAGGCAGTGGCCCGCGAAATCCTGGAGCCCTTGCTTTCCTCCACCGGCATTGTGGCCGAGGTCCGCGGCCGCGGCGCCATGCTCGCCATCGAGCTGGCAGACGCCGGCACCCTGGCCCCGCGCCCGGACCTGGCCAAGGAAATCTCCGCGGCCTGCCACGCCGCCGGCGTCATCACGCTGACCTGCGGCACGCACGGCAATGTCGTGCGCCTGCTGCCCCCATTGGTGATCGGCGAGGACCTGCTGCGCGACGGACTGGCCGTCCTGGCCCAGGCCATCACCGACGCCGCCAACTAGCCCCCCCCTTCTTCAGCCCCATACCCCCCCCGAACTTTTTGGAGAACACCATGACCCTCACCATCCATGACCACGAAACCCACCTGCTGGACCCGGCGGACCTGATCAACTTCGACGCGCTGCTCACCGCCGAGGAGCTCGCGCTGCGCTCCAAGGTCCGCACCTTCGTCGACGAGGCCATCAAGCCGAACATCGCTTCCTGGTACGCCGATGGGGTGTTCCCGCTGGAGATCGTCCCGGAAATGGCGAAGCTCGGCCTGTTGGGCATGCACCTGAAGAGCTACGGCTGCGCCGGGGGCACCGCGGTGGAGTACGGCCTGGCCGGCTCCGAGCTGGAGGCCGGGGATTCGGGGCTGCGCACCTTCGTCTCGGTGCAGGGATCCCTCGCCATGAGCGCGATCTACAAGCATGGTTCCGAGGAGCAGAAGCAGGAGTGGCTGCCGAAGATGGCAGCGGGGCAGGCCATCGGCTGCTTCGGGCTCACCGAGCCGACCGCCGGCTCGGACCCCTCGGCGATGAAGACCTTCGCCCGCAAGGACGGGAACGACTGGGTCATCAACGGCGCCAAGCGCTGGATCGGGCTGGCCAACGTCGCCCAGGTCGCGGTGATCTGGGCGCAGACCGATGAGGGCATCCGCGGCTTTGTGGTTCCCACGCAAACCGCCGGGTTCGAGGCGACCCCGATCGAGCCGAAGCTCTCGATGCGTGCCTCGATCCAGTGCGAGATCGAGCTGACCGATGTGCGCCTGCCCGCAACCGCGGTGCTGCCGAACGTGGTGGGGCTCAAGGGACCATTCTCCTGCCTGAATGAGGCTCGCTACGGGATCATCTGGGGCGCCATGGGAGCCGCCCGCGACTCCTTCGAAGACGCCCTGGCCTACTCGCAGCAGCGCATGCAGTTCGACAAGCCGTTGGCCGGGTACCAGATGACCCAGCAGAAGCTGGTGGACATGGCCTTGGAGATCAACAAGGGCTACCTGCTGGCGTTGCACATCGGACGCATGAAGGACGCCGGAACCCTGGATCTGCACCAGATCTCGGTGGGCAAGCTGAACAACTGCCGCGAGGCCATCAAGATCGCCCGCGAGGCCCGCACCATCCTGGGCGGCAACGGCATCACCCTGGACTACTCGCCGCTGCGCCACGCCAACAACCTGGAATCGGTGCGCACCTACGAGGGCACCGACGAGGTCCACACCCTGATCCTGGGCAACAAGCTCACCGGCGTCCCTGCCTTCCGCTAACCCACCTCCAACGTTTCGAGAGGCAAGACATGACCGAAACCATGACGCACACCGATACCGTGCCGCTGCGCCTGCTCATTGACGGCGAATGGATCGACGGCGCCGGTGCGGGCCTGGAATCCACCTCGCCCGCCGATCCCGGGCACGTGGTTGCCGCCGGCGGCACCGCCACCGAGGCCGACGTGCGCTCCGCCATGTCGGCCGCACGCGCGGCGGCAAGCGGCTGGGCTGCAACGCCCATGGCCGAGCGCGGCTCGTACCTGGCCCGTGCCGCGGCGATCATCACTGCCAACGCCGATGCATGGGGCGCCGAGCTGGCCCGCGAGGAAGGCAAGACCGCGGCGGAAGGCAAGGGCGAGGTGCTGCGCGCGGCCCAGATCCTTACCTACTATTCGGCCGAGGGCGACCGCCTGGCCGGGGAGGTCTTCTCCTCCCCGCGCCGCGGCGAGCAGATCCTGGTCACCCGCAAGCCGCTGGGCGTCGTGGGAGTCATCACCCCGTTCAACTTCCCGATCGCGATCCCGGCCTGGAAGATCGCCCCGGCACTGGTCTTCGGCAACACCGTGGTGTGGAAGCCTGCCTCCACCGTGCCGCTGCTGGCCATGCGCCTGGCGCAGGCACTGGTTGAGGCGGGGCTGCCGGCGGGCGTGCTGAACCTGGTCATCGGACCCGGGTCGCTCGGCAACGAGATCGTGAACCACCCCGACCTGGACGGACTCACCTTCACCGGATCCACCGGGGTGGGCAGGAAGCTCGCCGCGGCGGCCGCCGCGGCCGGAGTCCCGATCCAGGCGGAAATGGGCGGCAAGAACGCCTCCGTCGTGCTGGATGACGCGGATGTGGAACTCGCAGTGGAGCAGGTACTCTTCGGGGCTTTCCGCTCCACCGGCCAGAAGTGCACCGCCACTTCGCGGCTCATCCTGCAGGAGGAAATCGCCGATGCCTTCCTGGCACGCTTGCACGAACGCCTCAGCGAGTGGAAAACCGGGGACCCGACGGATCCCTCCGTCCACATGGGGCCGGTGGTCTCGGGCCCGGCCGCGGAGCAGATCCGTGCCGGCATCGCCGCCTCGATCGCCCAGGGAGCGGTCGTCACCTTCGAGGGCGATGTCGCGGGCCTGGGGGATGCCTTCGTGGCCCCGACGGTCCTTGAGCTGCCCGCCGGGGAGAACAATGCCTGGAGCGAGGAGTTCTTTGGCCCCGTGCTGGCAGTGCGCAGGGTGGCAACCACCGAGCAGGCGTTCGAGCTGGCCAACGACTCCGAATACGGCCTGAGTTGTGCGCTGTTCACCCAGGACCTTTCCAAGGCGCTGGCGGCCATGGAGAAAATCGACGTGGGCATCTTGCACGTGAATTCGGAATCGGCGGGCGCCGACCCGCACGTGCCCTTTGGCGGGGCCAAGAAGAGCGGGTACGGGCCCAAGGAACAAGGCGGCGCGGCGAAGGAATTCTTCACGCACACCACCACGGTGTACCTGCGCGGAGCGTAGGAAACGAGGTTTGGGGCACCCGCCGTCATCCAGCCTGACCGGATGCGGCGGATGCCCCGGGTCATGTCTAGGATGGGCAACGGGCATGGCAGAAACGTGATCCAGCGAACAATTGACGAAAGTGCGGAGCCTAAATGAGCGCAGAGACCGGCATCGAGAACATTTCCACCATCCTGGTCATTGGAGCGGGGACCATGGGGCGGCAGATCGCGATGACCGCTGCCCTGGCCGGGTTCGCGACCATCATCCAGGATATTTCCGCCGACGGCCTTGCCGCGGCGCGCACCGAGCTCGAGGGTTGGGCGGCCTCGCGGGTGGCCAAGGGCAAGCTGGAGCAGGCGACAGCCACCGCGGCGCTGGAGGCGCTTGGCTACAGCACCGACCTGGACTCCGTCGCGACAAAAGCCGACTTCATCATCGAGGCCGCCACCGAGCGCCTGGACATCAAAACGCAGATTTTCGAGAAGCTCGGCGTGCTGGCACCGGCCCACGCCATCCTGGCCACGAATTCCTCGACCCTCGGTTCCTCCAAGGTCGCCGAGGCTACAGGCCGGCCCGCACAGGTGTGCAACATGCACTTCTTCAACCCGGCCCTGGTCATGAAGTGCGTGGAGGTCGTGCGCCACGAAACCACCAGCGATGCAACGGTGGAAACCACCATGGAACTGGCGCGGCGCCTGGGCAAGGAGCCGGTGCTAATCAATCGCGAGGTCCCCGGATTCATCGCCAACCGCCTGATGGGCGCGATCCAGCGCGAGGCGCTCTTCCTGGCCGAATCGGGCATCGCCAGCATCGAGGACATCGACACCACCGCCCGCACGGCGCTGGGCCACCCGATGGGTCCGTTCGCGCTGATGGACTTGGTGGGCCTGGATGTCATCGACTTCATTGCCCAGGCCACCCACGCGGAAACCGGCGCGGTCGAGGACGCCCCCAACGAGCGCATCGCGGCCCTGGTGGCCGAGGGCAAGCTGGGACGGAAGTCGGGCGCCGGGTTCTACGACTACAAGGGGTAGTGGGAAACCGTTTTGTCCCGGCCCGGGCACTGCCGCGTGACAGGCGTCCGGGGTTGCTGACACCGGCGCCGTGGGCCGTGGGCCTTATGGTTTCTGGCGGCGAACTTCCTCGACAAGAGGTGCAGGGAGGCCGTTCGACAGGGGCGAAATCACGGCACCAGTAGAGAGGGAACTAAGTGTCGCGTGAAGCATGACACAAGTCACAGTCACTGCTATGGTCGGAGCAAGTCCATGGTTCGCTTTACCCATGGTAGCTATCGACCGGACGCGGGGTTGAGTGGGTGACTGGCGGTTCCGGGCACGGGAGGTTTTCCGGTTCACCCATGTGAAACGACAGGGAGTCACAGCTGTGAACCACCAGACGGCCGGCTTTGAGCACAAAGACGGCAGCCGGGGACAGCAGGTCTCCGCAAACTTTTGACTGTTTTGTGAACCAAGCACATTGATGATCTGAAAATGTCGGAGGACCCCTCATGGGTGGAACGATCGCTTGGCCGAAAGGGCAGATTGCCCACGGAAGCTAAGCTGGCCTGCACACAGCGAGCCAGCTGACCCGGACTTCGGCTCCTGACGCTGATACGCAGGCCGCTTTGTTGCGTGCCCATCATCGATCGTTCGTACACAGCGCTTTCCGCTCGGCGGGAAGTAGGAGGAAGCGGCATGACCGCCAAACCAACCACAGACTCCCAGTGCTTGATTACCGTTAACGGAGCGGTGCGGGAATTTACCGGACCAACGCATACCAACGCCCTGGACTTCCTGCGCGGTGAAGGACTTACCTCATGCAAGGAAGGGTGCGCCGAAGGTGAATGCGGGGCCTGTTCCATCCTGGTGGCCAGAGCAGACGGCGAAGCCACACGCTGGACCGCACTAAACGCCTGCCTCCTGCCGGCCGCTGCCCTTGACGGGCAGGAGGTGATTACCGCCGAAGGGCTGGGGGACCGCACCCGCCTGCATCCGGTCCAGCAACAGATGGTCGAGCACGGTGGATCCCAATGCGGTTACTGCACCCCGGGATTCGTCTGCAGCATGGCCGCCGAATACTATCGACCGGAGCGGGCAACCGCCGCAGGCGCCCCGCCGAATGAAGAGGACGCAGCAGACCAGCACTGCGGGCCAAATGGGTTTGACCTGCATGCGCTTTCAGGCAACCTGTGCCGGTGCACCGGGTACCGGCCCATCCGTGATGCCGCCTTTGCGCTCGGCACGCCGGCGGTGGATGACGCGCTGGCTGCCCGCCGCGACCAGCTGGCTCCGGCCGTCGTGCACACAGACCTGTCTCGCGCCGATACCCCCACGGGCCAGCTCGGCCGCTACCGGAGGCCCGGAACCCTGGAGGAAGCACTGCAGATCCTGTTCGAGGAACCCGGGGTGCTGCCCCTCGCCGGTGGAACCGACTGGGGCGTGGAGGTCAACATCAAGGGGGCACGGGCCCGTTCCCTGCTGGCCATCGACCGGCTGAGTGAACTGAGGCAACTGGATGTGACTGACACGCACATTGAGATCGGGGCGGCTTGCACGCTCAGTGAACTGGAACGTGGACTGCACGGACGGATCCCACTGCTGGGCAAGCTCTTTGGCCAGTTCGCTTCCCGGCTCATCCGCAACAGCGCGACCATCGGCGGGAACCTGGGCACCGGCTCACCCATCGGCGACACGGCTCCGGCCTTGTTGGCCCTGGACGCCGAGCTGGTGCTTGGCTCGGTGACGGGCCAACGGGTGGTGCCATTGGCCGACTACTTCACCGGGTACCGACAAACGGCCCGTCAGCCCGGCGAGCTGATCACCGTCATCCGCGTCCCGCTGCCCCTTTCCGGATTGACCTCATTCCAAAAAATCTCCAAGCGCCGCTTTGACGACATCTCCAGTGTGGCCATCGGCTATGCCCTCGCTGTCCAGAACGGCATCATCACCAAGGCGCGGATCGGCCTGGGCGGGGTGGCGGCCACCCCGTTGCGCGCGACCGCCACCGAAGCGATGCTCGAAGGCCGGGCATGGGACCTGGAAACCATCCGCGCCGCGGCCCAGGTCATGGGTGAGGAAGGAACCCCAATGGATGACCACCGGGCCAGCGCCGAATACCGGAAGGCGATGCTCGAATCCTCGTTCGAACGGTTCTTCGCCGCACAACTGCAAGTCGCCCATTCGTTGAAGGGAGAAGGCAAATGAGCCGGTTGTCCCAACGTCCCGACCGTCCCATCGTCGGGGAAACCCATCCGCACGAGTCGGCGGTGGGACACGTCACCGGAAGTGCGTTGTACACCGATGACCTGGACCGGCGGTTGGTCGGAGTGCTGCATGCCTACCCGGTGCAGTCAACGCAGGCGCACGCAAAAATCCTGAAAGTGGGTATCGACGGGGCCTACCGGGTTCCCGGCGTGGTCCGGGTGATCACGGCATCGGACATCCCGGGGGTCAACGACCAAGGTGCCAAACGCGACGAACCGATGCTGCCGGTGGACGAGATCATGTTCTATGGCCAGCCTGTGGTGTGGGTGCTCGGCGAGGACCTGGAAGCTGCCAAGGCCGGGGCAGCCGCCGTTGAAGTGGACTACGAACCGCTCGACTCGTTGATCACCCTGCAGGATGCGATCGCCGCGCAAAGCTTCCACGGAATCCAGCCCGTGATCGACAAGGGCGACAGCCAAGCCGCCATCAGGGACGCCGCGCAGGTGTTTGAGGGGGAGTTCGAGTTCTCCGGCCAGGAACACTTCTACCTGGAGACCCAGAACTCGCTGGCCATGGTGGACGAAATCGGCCAGGTGATGATCCATTCATCCACCCAGCACCCCACCGAAACCCAGGACATCGTCTCCCACATACTGGGGATCCCCGCGCACCGGGTCACCGTCCAAGTGCTGCGCATGGGAGGCGCCTTCGGCGGCAAGGAAATGCAGTCGCATGGCTATGCCGCGGTGGCAGCCCTTGGGGCCTTGCTCACCGGGCGGCCGGTACGGGTGCGGCTGGACCGCACGGTGGATATCACCATGACCGGCAAACGCCACGGCTTTCATGCCAGCTGGAAAATCGGTTTTGACGACGAAGGAAAGATCGTGAGCCTGGATGCGACGCTGACCGCTGATGGAGGGTGGAGCCTGGACCTGTCCGAGCCGGTGCTGACCCGGGCGCTGTGCCATATTGACAATGCCTACTGGATACCAAATATCCGGGTTCACGGCCGGGTCGCCAAATGCCACAAGACCTCGCAAACGGCTTTCCGCGGTTTCGGGGGGCCACAGGGCATGCTGGTCATGGAGGACATCCTGGGCCGGGTGGCCCCGCAACTGGGGATGAGTGCCAGGGAACTGCGTCGTCGAAACTTCTACGTACAGGGGCAGGACACCCCGTACTACCAACCGGTGCGACACCCCGAACGGATGGAGGCCGCCTGGCAGCAGCTGCTGGACGGTGCGGAGATTGAACGTCGCGAAGCCGAGATTGCCCGATTCAACGGGAGCCATGAGCATGCAAAGCGGGCCTTGGCCCTGACACCGGTGAAATTCGGGATCTCTTTTAACCTCACCGCGTTCAACCAGGCCGGCGCCCTGGTGCTGGTTTACAAGGACGGATCGGTGCTGGTGAACCACGGTGGCACTGAAATGGGGCAGGGGCTGCACACCAAGATCCTGCAGGTGGCAGCCACCACCCTCGGAGTCCCCCTCGATAGCGTGCGGATCGCACCGACTCGTACCGACAAGGTTCCGAACACCTCGGCTACGGCGGCCAGCTCGGGCAGCGACCTGAACGGCGGGGCCGTGAAGGATGCGTGCGAGCAGATCCGTGAACGGCTCGCCGAGGTAGCGGCCGTAAAGCTGGGTGTTCCCGCCCACGAGATCAGGTTTATCCGCGGTACGGTCTCCAGCCTCAGTGGACGCGAATCCATCGGCTGGAATGAACTGGTTCATGCCGCTTACTTCCAGCGGGTCCAGCTTTCGGCAGCAGGTTTTTACCGGACCGAAGGGCTGCACTGGGACTTGGACATCATGAAGGGGGAACCGTTCAAGTACTTCGCCTATGGGGCGGCGGCCAGTGAAGTGGAGGTCAGCCGTTTCGACGGTTCGTACACCTTGCGCCGGGTGGATGTGGTGCACGACGTGGGGGATTCGCTCTCCCCGCTGATTGACCTGGGACAAATCGAAGGCGGATTCGTGCAGGGGACGGGGTGGCTGACCCTGGAGGACCTGCGTTGGGACACCAGCGACCGGCCCACCAGGGGACGGCTGGCGACTCAGAGCGCCAGCACCTACAAGATCCCGAGCCTGTCGGAAATGCCCGAGGTCTTCAATGTCTCGCTCCTGGACAAAGCCCATGAAGAGGGTGCGGTCTATGGTTCCAAGGCCGTGGGTGAGCCCCCACTGATGTTGTCACTTTCGGTGCGCGAGGCCCTGCGCCAAGCCATTGCCGGTTTTGCCGAGCCCGGAACCAGTGTGTGCCTGGCTTCGCCGGCCACGCCCGAAGCGGTGTTTTGGGCGGTTCAGGCGGCCCGCGAGCACAGTGCATTGATCAGCGGGCGATCATCATGACCTGGATTGATGCGGTGATGCGGCTGCGGTCCCAGCGGGTCCCGGCGGTTTTGATCACCGTGGTTGGTGTGCGCGGGCATGCACCGCGCGAGGCCGGAACCAAGATGGTTGCCACCCTTGATGAGCTTTTTGAAACCATAGGTGGCGGCAACCTGGAGATGACCGCGGTGACACGGGCCCGGCAAATGCTCACCGAGTCGCTGCACGTGCCCGAAACAATGACCTTGCGGCTGAATGACAAGGCTCCGGCGACCTATGGTCGACAATGCTGTGGAGGAGAAGTGACGATCTTGCTTGAACCGATGGCCGTACCCCCGGCGGTGGCGATCTTTGGCGTTGGCAATGTGGGTCTTGAACTTGCCCGCATTCTTTCTCGGCAGGACATTGAACTGTATTTGAGCGATTCCCGCGAGGAAAACCTGCAGGGGCTGAACGCACTTGAACCGGCGGTGGCGCGGATTCATCCGAAACCGGCCGTCATTGGCGAAGAAGTGCTCAGTCGGTTGCCTGGTGGAACACACGTGCTGATCATGACCCATGACCACGCCGAGGATTTCCACCTATGCGATGCCGCGTTGCGGCATCCGAATCTTGGCTCGATCGGCCTGATCGGGTCCAACGCCAAATGGCAGCGATTCCGCAAGAATCTTGCGCAAAGCGGACATGAGGAAGCCGTGATTGGAAGGATCGACTGCCCCATCGGAGACCCGGAGGTGGTGGGTAAGGATCCGGCCACGATTGCGGTGAGCGTAGCAGCCGACCTTCTCAAACGAATGATCAAGGTCAACGCCGTCAAGGTCTGATCACCACCCGTCCGTCCCCGCGGGTGTGGGGCCGCAAACGGCGATATCCAATTAATTCCCATTGAACCGCCGACAACGCCGAAAATAACGCGACTGCAGTACCTAGTCTGCCTCGGGCTGTGCCCCAAGGACGAAGTGGCGCCCCGAGATGCCGGTGACCTCGATCTTCACCCATGATTCCTTTTGAGTGGGGATCCAAGGGGATACCCCGGAGCTGCGGGCCACTTCGATTTCCTTGCTGGTTTGCAAGTGGTGTGCCTGGCCGTGCACGACCACCGACCACGCTTCGTCGGAGAGGATGCCGTCGGCTTCGAACGCGACCGCATCGTGTACCGTGAGGGCCGCAAGTTTTTCGCCCGGCCCGGTGCGGAGATAGATGGTCTTGTCCAACAGACCGAAGTTCACCGGGAAGATATCGATGGTGTTGCCCACGGCGGTTGCCAGCCGGCCGTGGCTGGTCCTTCCGAGTAGGCCCCAGGACTCCTCATCTGTCAGCGTTAGCACTGGCTGGTCTGCATCATGGTTGAACATCATGCCCCCACACTTCTATGAAGTGTGAATAAATACCAGTGTGTCGAGGATTGCCGCCCTATTTCATGCCATGGCGGCGCGTCATCCTTTCGATCCACCGCATGCCACCAGCTCATGAAAGACTGGGGATCATGGTCAAGGAAACAGGATCAGAACGCGCCCGGCACATCGCAGCACGCTTCGAGGATCGCCTTTACGAGCTTCGCGCAGAGAGCGCCCGCGAACGTGGGCTGATCCCTACGGTGCTGCCCTACACCGGATACGGCTTGTCGGATCCGGAGAACGGCTGGGTGCGCATCTTCGCCCGGGTGCTGCTGGCCAAGCCCGGCGCCTTCGAAGACGGGCGCCACCTCGCGAAGGTCATCACGGACGGCGTGCGGGGCTGGCGTAACTTCATGTCACCGATCCTGCCCCACGGCGAGATCGAGGCCCACATCAACGGCGAACGCTTCAAGGTGCAGGCAGACCGCGGGGGAGTGGTCGATGTCCGCGTGGCCGCCTCGCTGGAACCCGGCTGGAACGAGATCAGCCTGCACGTCGAGGGTGGGCCCACCGTCACCGCGCCGATTGTGGTCGTTGACGGGAAGCAGGAGTTCGGGGTGCTCTCGGACGTGGACGACACCGTGGTGGTCACCGCGCTGCCGCGCCCGCTGCTGGCGGCGTGGAACTCGTTCGTGCTCTCCGAGCACGCCCGCCTGGCCACACCGGGGATGCCGGTGATGATGGAGCGGCTGATGCGAGACAAGCCCGGCGCCCCCACCTTCTATCTCTCCACCGGTGCCTGGAACGTCGCCCAGACCCTGACCCGGTTCCTCTCACGCAACCTCTACCCGCAGGGCCCGCTGCTGCTGACCGACTGGGGCGCCACCGAGCGCGGCTGGTTCCGTTCGGGCATGCAGCACAAGGCCGACCAGTTGCGCCGTCTCGCCGCCGAATTCCCGAACATGAAATGGCTGCTGATCGGCGATGACGGCCAACACGACCCTTATCTCTACGCCGAATTCGCCCGCCGCTATCCCCGCCATGTCGAGGCCATCGTCATTCGCCAGCTGACCCCCTCCGAGGCGGTGCTGGCCGGTGGGCGCAGCCAGGGGATCCTGAATTCCACCCCCGGAGTGCCCTGGGTCTACGAGCCCGACGGGTCGCGCATCGCCGAGAAGCTGGAGGGCCTGGGCATCATCAGCCCCGACGATCCGGCAAGGATCGACTGAATGTCCGGACACAAGATCCGCGTCGAGGTCCCCATGCGCTGGGGAGACATGGATGCCTACGGACACATCAACAACGTGAACCTGGTCCGCATGATGGAAGAGGCGCGCATCGCCGGCTTCGGGGTGCCCGGCGGCACCGGAAAGCCCGGCATCATGCCGCAGGTCGACCTGTTCTCCACGGTCCCGGAAAACACGCAGATCCTGGTCGTCGAGCACCGCGTGCGCTACCTCAAACCGTTGGACTACCGCAACGTCCCGGCGCACGTGGATTTGTGGATCAGCACCATCAAGGCCGCGAGTTTCGACATCAGCTACGAGTTCCACGATCCGGTGGACGGCGGGGTGTGCGTTCGTGCTGCAACCACCCTGGCATTCTTCTCCGTTGACGAGCAGCGATTGCTTCGACTTAGCCCGGGGAACAAGGAAGCGCTGGCGCAGTACGCGGCCGACCCGATTTTCCGCTAATGCTTTCTCTTTCCGGACGCAATGGACAATCGTTGCCGTGCAAGGCCTAATGCCCAGCCCCGCCTAGGAACACGTCGAACCGTCACATTGAGACAAGCCTTGGACTCTCCCGTGCAATGCGTTGCTATTGTTCGGAGCATGAGCACCGAAACTGCACCTCAGGCAGACACCGTGTCCTTGGACGGCCGAGTATTCTGCGGCGTTGAGAATTCTGCAACAGGAGAAGTAGGGCAATCCACCACATTTACCTACCACCAAGATCACGAAGTGGTTTGGGCAGAGTACTCCGGTGGTGCAGTCGTCCGAGGCTATCTCGTCGGCACTCGCAATGCGGATAAATTGAACTTTCGCTACGTTCACCTTGGCGCTAACAAGGAAACCTCAACCGGAGTTTGTGAATCGGTCATCGAGGTCCTTGACGACGGTCGGGTACGTTTCCATGAATCGTGGGCATGGGAATCCCGACCGGAAACGGGAAACAGCATTGTCGAAGAGCTGAAGCAATAGCCCGTTCTAAACCACCGAAAAAGGGGTGGCCCGCCAAGCACCGGTGGACTGCGACCGCCAACCTTGGGTCCACGGCCGTCTCAGCCGCCCGGAATCCTAGGAAAGTTGCAGGTTGCCCGTCAGGGACTCGAAGTCGCGGGCCAATTCCTCATCGCGCTCGAAGGTACATGCAGAGAGCGGTTCGGTGCTGAAGGAAAAGTAGCGCAGCCCGGCACTGTGGCGCGGATCGGCGGGAAGCGCAATCGCGTTGCTGTGGAAATTCACCCGCCCAAGTGAAATCCCCGGAGCCGGCTGCGGCGCAATGCGCAGCAGCTGCACAATGACCGGCAGGTCGTGGGCGAACACCTGGTGGTGGGTGCCTCCGGCAAAGACATGCAGTGTCAGGCCCTGGGTCAGGGACATCGCGACCTCGATGTCAGCGGGCGCCCAAAGCGTGGGGCGGGCCATGAGGCTCCTGATCGCCCGGGGATTGGTGCGGTGTCCGGAGTGGAACGAGATACAGGTGTCGATGGAACGTGACTCATTGCGCAAGGTGGTGGCGCCTTTCGTGTGCTCTTGTCCCCAAGGCAGCGGCTGCTGCCAGGACCGCTTCGTCATCCGAACCACCCTTGAAGCATGGGGTTGGTGTCGCGCCGGGTCGGAGCCCAAAGCTGACGCGTATCTCGTGAAGCTAATTTCATCCTACCAAACGCCCGGCGACGTTTTAGAGTGAGTGAATGAGACTCATCTTGATCCGCCACGGGCAGACAGCCTCCAATGTGGCCCAGGCCCTGGACACTGCGGCCCCCGGCGCGCCGCTGGACGAGACCGGCCTGGCCCAGGCACGGGAACTCGTCCGGAGGCTCGGTGCCGAGGATGTGGACGCGGTCTTCTCCTCGCCGTTGCTGCGCGCCAAGATGACCGCAACGCCCTTGGCCGATTCCCGCGGACTTGTCCTTGCCGAGCACGTGGGGCTGAGCGAAATCTCCGCCGGTGACCTGGAGATGCGCAACGACCCCGAGGCCCAACTTGCCTACCGCGAAGTGTTTTTCCGGTGGCTTTCCGGCGACCTTGCCGCCAAGGTTGCTGGCGGCGAGGATGCGCACACGGCACTGGATCGATTCAACTCGGTCATCGAACAGGCGCGCGCAGCTGGGACCGGAAAGCTGGTCGTGGTCAGCCATGCCGCAATGCTGGTGACATGGCTTGCCTCCCGAAGCACCAACTTCGACCCCGGCCTGCTGAGCCCGCTGCCACTGGCCAACACCGGAGTGGTGACGCTGGATGCGGTAGCAAGATCGCGGTGGACCATGCGCAGTTGGCAGGACCGGCGTCTGGACTAGAAAGTCCCGTTCTGCAACCGGCGATGCCGCCCGCACGGCGCCGAAACGTCGTGGGGGCGGCAATTCAGGATCGGCGTCAGTCCTCGAAGGAAAGCTTCGGCGGGGTGGTGCGGAAGCCCTTGGTGCGGATGGCCAAAAAGCCGATTCCCGCGGCGAACCACATCAGTCCCACCACAAGACTGACGCCGGAGAGTGAGGTCCACAACCAAATGGTCAGCGCGAATCCCACCAGGGGCATGAGCAGGTAGAGCAACACCGAACGGGCACCACGCGCCTTAGCATCCATGAAGAAGGTCTTGATGACCGAAAGGTTCACCATGGAGAACGCAACCAGGGCCCCGAAGCTGACCACCGAGGCCGCAGTCTCCAAGCTGACGAAGAGGTAGGTCAGCGACACCGCGGAGACCACGAGGGTGGCATAGACGGGGGTGGAAAAACGGCGATTGAGCATGCCCATGCGGCGCGGCAGCAATCCGTCACGCCCCATGGAGTACAGGATTCGGGTCACGCTGGCCTGCGAGGCCATGGCCGAACCAAATGACCCCACAACGTAGACCGCCACAAAGATCGCGGTGAGCACCGAACCGCCGACCCCTGCCATGAGCTCGACGCCCGCGGCATCCGGATCGTTGAAGGTGGTGTGGTCCGGGTGGATCAATGCCCCGGCCCAGCCAACGACGATGAAGATCAGGCCGCCGGCCAAGGTGGTGAGCACGATCGCGGCGGGAATCGTCTTGCCGGGATTCCTCGCATCCTCCGACAAGGTCGAAATAGCATCGAATCCCAGGAACGAGAGCGAGAGGATGGCAGCGCCGGAGAAGATCGGGCCCAGGCCGTCGGCGCCAAAGGAGAACGGTGCCAACAGGCTTGGGGCATCGGCGTTGATGACCTGGTTGAGCACCAGCGCCACGAAGATGCCGATCATGAGCACCGAGGAGGCGACCACCGTGGCGCTGAGCCGGCCGATGAACTTGATGCCGATGATGTTCAGGCCCAGCACCAGCACGAGGGACACCAGCGAGAACGCCCAGGCGGGGACCGCAGGGAACTGCGTGTTGAGATAGATGCCGATGAGCAGAAAATTGATCATCGGGATGAACAAGTAGTCGAGCATCAGCGTCCAGCCCGTGGCAAAACCGACAGTTCCGCCGAAGGCCTGCTGGGTGTAGGCGTAGGCGGATCCGGCCTGCGGCACCGCCCGGGACATCTGGGCGTAGCTGAAGGCCGTGAACAGCATGGTCACCAGTCCCACGATATAAGCGGCCGGCAGATGTCCGTTGGTCACCCCGGTCACCACGCCGTAGGTGGTGAACACCGTGACCGGCGCCATGTACGTCAGTCCGAAGAGCACCAGGAAAGGTATGCCCAGGACCCGCTTGAGCTCGGTGGGACGGGCGCCGTGTATGCTGCCGGATGCCGGAACATGAGCCGAGATCTTGGTATTCATCGTATTCCGTCCAATGCCGGTTCGGGTGTCGTCAGGTGGGTGGGTTTGCCGGCAAGCCAGGTGCCAAGGACCTTCACGCCGGCCACGTCGTGTTCCGCGATGGAGCGTGGATCGCTCTCCAGCCAGACCAGGTCCGCGATCTGCCCCGCTGCCAGGGTTCCGCGTTCGTGGTCGGCAAAGGCCTGGTAGGCGACCTGGGCGCTGTAGGAGTCCAGGGCATCGACAACGCCGTAGGGGGCCCCGGCCAGCGGAGGAATGTCGGGGTCGGACAGCCCTGTGCGGGTCACTGCCGTGCCGATGCCCGGCATCGGGTGGTGGTGTGTGACAGGCCAGTCGCTGCCAAAGGACACCCTGACGCCCGAGGCGGCGACCTCGCTGATCTGGAACTGCCGTGACGCCCGTTCGGCTCCAAGCCGTGGGAAGGTCAGTTCGGTCATGACGGTGTCCCGCTGGGCCCACAGCGGCTCGAAGTTCGCGATGACGCCCAATTCCCTGAACCGTGGCAGGTCGGTGGGGGAGATGGACTGCAGGTGGGCCATGACCGGTCGGCGGTCGCGTGGGCCGTTGGCGGCAACGACCGCCGCAATGGTGTCCAGTCCCTGACGAACGGCGGCGTCTCCGATGGCGTGCAGGTGCAATTGGAAACCCATGGAATCCACGGCGATCGCCGCATCGATGAGTGAGTGGTCTTCCCAATTGGGCAGGCCGCGGCTGCCGGGGCAGTCCGCATAGGCATCGATCATGTGGGCCGTGTGCGATTCAACGATCCCGTCCAGGAAGAACTTGATGGTGTTTGCGCTGAGCAGTTCCCCGCCGGCGGCGATCACGCGGTCCCTGGCTGCGGCAAATTCGGGCAGTTGCCCTGCCCAGCGCAACGGGTCAGCGCGGAAGGCAAGGTTCACCCGGGTGTGCAACGCCCCCTGTCGTGCGGCGGCGAGGTAGGCGTCGAGGGATTCCGTTTCCACCCATGCGTCTTGCACCCAACTGACACCGGCCCGGGCAAATGCCGAGGTGGCCCGGCTGAGGGCGGAGACCAAGGTGTCCTGGCCGTGTGCGGGAACATGGGCGGCAACCAGGTCGATGGCGCCGGGTTCGCACAACGTCCCCAGGGGAGAGCCGTTCGGGCGACGGATGATACGGCCGAGCTCGGGCTCTGGCGTGTCCGAGGTGATCCCGGAAATTTCCAGTGCCCGGGAATTTACCCATACCGTGTGGTAGTCCCAGGCGCGCAAGAGTACGGGGCGGTCGGAAACGACGCTGTCGAGCCATCGGGCATCGAAGCATCCATCTTCGGACAGTGTTGCGTCGTAGCTGGCACCGACGATCCATTCGTCCCCGGGGTGCTCGTCCGCCCAGCGTGCGACTGCGGCCAGGATTTCGTCGAGGTCCGTGCAGTGGCGGATCTGGGGACCGACGTCCTCGAGCCCGGCAAAGAGGGGGTGGGCGTGGCCGTCGCCGAAGGCGGGCCCGAGGTAGCCGCCGCGCAGGTCATGGAGGACATCGGCGATCGATGCCAGGTCCCCGGCGGCCGGACCGATGGCGGTGATGATTCCGTCGGTGACCGCCACGGCGGTCGTTTGCCCCGCAGGGGCACCGGCAACCGAGCCCGAATGAAAGACTGTCAAGGTCAAGGGGTGCAGCTCCCAACTAAATTTAATAAGATTAAATAAACTGTCGCCTACCTTATCTGTGGGCGGAGTCACACGCAAGGGGTTTTGGTGGATTCGTCAGAAGTTCGTCGCGCCGGTCGGCCGCGCACGTCGGTGCTTGACCGCGAAAGGATCCTCGTCGCGGCCCTTAGGCTGCTCAATTCAGTGGGGCCGGAGAAGTTCTCCATGGCAGCGCTCGCCGGCGAGCTTGGGGTCAAGCCGCCCGCGCTCTACCACCACGTCAAGAACAAGCAGGCGCTGTTGGTGGGGATGCGCGAGGTAGTCAATGAGAGCATTGATGTCAGTGGTTTCGGAAGTTTGTCCTGGCGGGAAGCCGTGGAGCGCTGGGCTCGGTCCTACCGGGCCGCATTTTCCGCACACCCAAATGCCATTGCCCTGTTGGCCACCGAGCCCATCACAGGGGCGACTCGAACCTTGGCCATGTATGAATGCGTAGTGCAGGGATTCCTTGCCGCCGGCTGGGAGGCCTCCGCAGTCATGGGCGACATGGTGGCGTTGGAGTCGTTCATCCTGGGATCCGCGCTTGATGTGGTTGCCCCGGATGACATGTTCGATCCCGGCGACGCCGCTGCGCAAACCCCGGGGCTGACCGGAGTCCTCGCTGCGCAGTCTGCGCTTGAGGGCTCGCGCGCGAACCATTCCTTTGAGGTCGGGCTGGCGATCATGATCGACGGTCTGGCCCGGCGCAATGGAGTAGGCATGTGAAGTTGGCATTGGCTTGGTCGATGCCCCATCGAATAGGATAGGTTTACCTTCCCTAATCCAAGAAAGTGGTAATTAGTGAGTACGCAGCGTTCAGCACGTCCGGTTCGGCCCCAGGTAGTCCTCGAGGTTTTGGCGAGCGAGCGACTGAGTCCCCACATGATGCGACTGACCTTCGGCGGGCCGGGGTTCGTGAACTTCCAGGACAAGGCCGTCTCCGACCGCTACGTCAAGATCCTCTTTGCCAAGCCCGAACTCGGGCTGGTTCCGCCGTATGACCTCGATGCCCTGCGCGAGCAGCTGGCTCCGGAAGACTTCCCGGTTCGACGCACTTACACCCTGCGCCACGTGGATCTCGAGGCCCAGACCGTGCAGATCGACTTCGTCATCCACGGCGACCAAGGCCTGGCCGGGCCCTGGGCGCAAAACGCCAAGATCGGTGATCAGATCTGCTTCGCCAGCCCGGGCGGGCTCTACACTCCCGACCCGGCATTCGACCGCCACCTGCTGATCGGCGACGAGACAGCGCTTCCGGCGATTTCCGCAGCCGTCGAGGATATGACGCCGGACATGGTGGGCGACATCTACCTTGAGGTGTCCGGTCCCGAGGACGAGGTTCAGCTGGATGTGCCCGCCGGGGTCAACCTCCACTGGTTGCACCGCGGCGGCTACTTCACCCCGGAGAACACCAAGCTCGAGGAAACCGTGCGCAACTCCGACTGGCACGAGGGGACCGTGCAGGTCTTCGCCCACGGCGAGCGTGAGACCATGAAGTCGCTGCGTGCCTACCTCAACGGGGAGCGAGGGGTGGACCGCAAGGCCATGTCGCTCTCCGCCTACTGGGCCTACGGGCGTGCTGAGGACGAATTCCAGGCCGAAAAGAAGACGCCCATCGGGCAGATCTACCCCGAGGCGATGAACGCCTAGCCAGGTTGCAGGCCGGGGCGACCCCTGTTGTCCGAGGCTCCGGGCTTGGGTGAATCGGTCGACACCGGTGCCAATGGGTCCGAGGCCCACAGGTGGACCATGGCGTAGGACCGGTATGGCGCCCAGGATTCCGCCAATCTGGATGCCTCGCGTTCAGTGATCCTGTTGAGGGCTCGCCTCGCAACCAGGTCGCCGGGCACGAATGCATCCGGATCGCTGCGGCCGCGCATCTGCAGGTAGTCGGCCGTCCAAGGGCCGACGCCGCGCAGTGCCAGAAGTTCGGCGCGTTCCAACGGGATCCCCGCGGTACCGGAAAAATTCTTGGCGTCGAAGCTTTCCGCCATGGCGAACAAGGTGGCCGCGCGGGACTTGGTGAGGCCGATGGTTTCACGCAGCATGTCAACTCCGTGCTCGACCACCGCAGCCGGGGTGGGGAAGAGGCGAAGGCCGTCTGGCCCGTCGTTGCCGTAGGCGCCGACGAACCGTCCGCCAAAGGTCCGGCCCGCCGCCAGGGACACCTGCTGGCCAAGAATGGTGGTGGCTGCGGCCTCGAAGCCGTTGAGGTATCCAATCAGGCGCAGCCATGGCCGGGACCGGACCAGGGGGCCGAGCAACGGGTCGCGGGCGAAATGCCCTTGCATGGGTGCGAGGTCCGAATCCAGGTCAAGCCACGCTCGAACCACGACCTCCAGCTCGTCAAGGCCCCGGGCGTCGGCCTCGGCGCAGGAAAGTCCGACCCCGTCCTCGGCAAACTCCAGCCGGACAGACTTCGGCCCCGAAGCCGTCGAAACCGCCCGGGTGTGCCGCAAGGCGTCGGGTTCGTGGATGTCGAGCGTGGGAATCGAATGGATGCCGAGAGTGCGCATCATGTGCCCGGGGTCCAGCAAGCCGTTGGATTTCAGGAGGCGCGAGCTCATGCCGTCCAGATGCCCGAGGTGCCGCGGCGATGGGATCCCAACAAATGGGTGTCCACGATGCCCAATGCCTCCATGAGCGCAAACATGGTCGTGGGTCCCACGAAGGCGAAGCCGCGCTTCTTCAGCGCCTTTGACATCGCCACGGATTCGGGGCTGGTGGTGGGGATGTCCTCGAGCGCGTTCGGTGCCGGGGTGGAATCGGGCTGGAACGACCAGATGAAGTCGGCCAGGCCGCCGTCCTCGCGCAGTGCGATGGTGGCCTTCGCGTTTTTGATGGTCGCCAGGATCTTGGCGCGGTTGCGGATGATCCCGGCGTTGCCCAGCAGCTCTTCGACCTTCGCATCGCCGAAGCCCTCGATGACCTCGGGGTCGAACCCGGCGAAGGCCTCGCGGAAATTCTCGCGCTTGCGCAGGATGGTGGCCCAGGACAGCCCGGCTTGGAACGCCTCGAGGCTCAGCCGCTCAAAGACGCCGTGCTCATCACGCACCGGCATTCCCCACTCGGTGTCGTAATAGGTGCGCATCATCGGGTCAGTCGCCGCCCAGGACGGTCGGGCGAGGCTGTCTTCGCCAATGATTATTCCGGTGCTCATGTTCCAATCCTGCCACGGCTCTTCCTCGTTGGCTTTATCGCCACAAATCGCTATCATCGTAATATGACGATGCTAGCTCGAGCGGACCACGAACGCCAGGACGCCCTTGAAAGCCATGCAGCAGCAGCGGCCCTTTTCCATGGACTGGCCGACCCCACTCGGCTGATGATCCTGGCGCACCTGCGCACCGGGGAGCACAAGGTCAAGGAACTCACCGAGCACCTGGGCCTGGCCCAAAGCACCGTGAGCGCCCACCTTTCCTGCCTCCGCGACTGCGGCCTGGTGACCTCGCGGGCACAGGGTCGGGCCAGCATGTTCTCGCTGGCAAACCCGCAGCTGTTGCTGGAGTTGCTTGGCGATGCGAACCATTACATCGGCATCAGCGAAGACCACGAACTGGACACGCACGACTTCACCGCGGTTCATGATCCTTCCCGGGCGCAGGAAGGCGTCCGCCAATGAGCCACGACCACGACCACGGTTCGGCCACCACCAACCGCAAGAAGCTGGCCTGGGCCTTTGGCATCACCGCGACGATCCTCATCGCCGAGGTGATCGGAGCATTTCTCACCAACTCGTTGGCGCTACTCGTTGATGCCGCACACATGCTCACCGATTCCACCGGTCTGCTGCTGGCACTGACCGCGGCCACGCTGGTCATGCGAAAGCCCACCGCCAAGCGCACCTGGGGATTCCGCCGGGCGGAAGTGCTCTCCGCGACCCTCCAGTCGGCCTTGCTGCTCGGTGTGGGTGTCTATGCGCTGATCGACGGCGTTCGTCGCCTTTTTGAGCCGACGGAAATCTCCGGCGGCGGTCTGCTGGTTTTTGGCATCATCGGCCTGCTTGGCAATGTCGCCTCGATGCTGATCCTGGCTTCCGGCAAGGACGACAACCTGAACATGAGGGCCGC
Organism: Paeniglutamicibacter sulfureus; assembly: GCF_030512175.1. Classification (GTDB taxonomy): domain Bacteria; phylum Actinomycetota; class Actinomycetes; order Actinomycetales; family Micrococcaceae; genus Paeniglutamicibacter; species Paeniglutamicibacter sulfureus. The sequence continues at coordinate 48,099 of NZ_JAULBL010000002.1, forward strand.
CTTCCTGGAAGTCGTCAACGACGCCCTGGGATCCGTTGCCGTGATCATCTCCGCGATCGTCATCTCCATGACTGGTTGGATGCAGGCGGACTCGATCGCCGCCATGTTGATAGCAGCGCTGATCATCCCGCGTGCGTTGAAGCTGCTGGGGGAGACCACGCACATCCTGCTGGAATCCACCCCCAAGGGCCTTGACCTCGAAGACGTCCGCGCCCATCTGGTCGCACACCCGTTGGTGTTGGCGGTCCACGACCTGCACGCCAGCCAGATTGCCACGAACCTACCGATTCTTTCCGCCCACGTCGTGGTGGAGGACGAGGCATTCCACACCGGCGCCGCGGCAACCCTGCTGGGTGAATTGCAGTCGTGCGTCGCCGAGCACTTCGAGGTGAGCATCGAGCATTCGACCTTCCAGATCGAGTCACACAGCCACCAGGCCCCGGAGCACGAGCGGCACGACTAGGTGATACGCACCTGACGCATGTGGGGATTTTCGGTATTGCGTGAAGCGCCCGTGGTCTAGTTTTTGAAACTGGACCACGGGCGCTTTGTTTTGCCGGCACGTTGCTCGACGGCCCACGGACGAGATTCCTCGGATCGGTTTGCCTCATGACGGTGGGGTGTTGCGCTCTCGTTGAACTTTACCTTCGGAAATAAAGTTTAAAAGGCCATTCGCATCGCGGGGAAGGCTGGTGCGATCGTCTTATTTTCTGCATGAAGTTAGGCTTTTCGCCCCGAGGCTGGTGATGTTTGGGGCGAATTGGCCATATTTGGCCATCGATGTCGGCTTGGCCCGCTGTGGAAATGTTTTCGGAGGCCTTGCGCACTAAATCATTCACAGATACAGTTTTTATTTATCAGAGGCCGCGTGATGTGAATCACAAGGGTGCGTGGCTCTGTTCACTCGACCCAACCACCGAAATCCAACAAGGAGACGTCGTGTCCATAGAGTCACGTAAAGTACCTGAGGCCTCATCGCATGTGCATGACGAGGACGCCGCTCACCTGGCATCTCTCGGCTACGAGTATGAAGCCCAGTTCAAGCGAGAAATGACGTTCTGGGGGAACGTCTCGCTGGGGTTCACTTACTTATCGCCCGTGGTGGGAATTTATTCTCTCTTTGCGATCGCATTGGGCACCGCGGGGCCCCCGATGTTTTGGTCATTGCTCATAGTTGGAGCCGGGCAGATGTTCGTCGCCATGGTCTTTGGTGAAATCGTGTCGAACTACCCGGTGGCCGGCGGAGTCTACCCGTGGTCGCGACGGCTGTGGGGCCGCAAGTGGGGTTGGATGAATGGCTGGGTTTACCTTGTCGCGCTTCTGACGACGATCGCCTCCGTGGCTTACGGTGCGGGCCCGTATCTTGCGGCCTTCCTCGGAATGGAAAGCAGTGTCGACGCGACCATCGTGGCGGCCTTGGTCATTATCGCGCTGGCAACCTGCCTCAACCTGCTCGGCACCGGCGTATTGAACAAGGTTGCCATGCTCGGCTTGATCGCAGAACTCGGCGGTGCCGTCGTCGTGGGCCTCTGGTTGATTATCGGACACCGCAACCATGACCTAGGCGTACTCTTTGAAACCTTCGGCGCCGGTGAGGGGTCCGACTACTTCGTGGCCTTCGCGGCAGCAGGATTGATAGGCATCTTCCAGTACTACGGCTTTGAGGCCTGCGGCGACGTTGCGGAAGAAGTCCCGAACCCAGGTCGCACCATCCCCAAGGCCATGCGCATGACAATTTACATTGGGGGAGCGGCAGCGATGTTTGTCTGTCTCTCGCTCATCCTCGCCGTCCCCGACTTCGGTGCAGTGATTTCAGGTGCCGACTCCGACCCGCTCGTGGGCGTTCTGATGGCGGCATTTGGCCCTGTTGGATACAAGGTCGTGCTCGGGGTGGTGTTGGTTTCCTTCGTCTCATGCGTCTTGAGCCTCCAGGCTGCTGCGAGCCGTCTGACCTACTCCATGGCCCGGGACGGAATCCTGCCATGCAGTTCCCTGCTGAGCCGATTCAGCGATCGCCGCCACGTACCTCCGTATGCGCTGCTGATCGCCGGTGTGTTTCCCGCGCTGGTCGTGATCGGTTCCAAGATTTCCGAAGATGCGCTGGTCGCCATCATCTCCTTCGCGGCCATGGGAATGTACCTGGGATTCCAAATGGTCGTGCTTGCCTCACTGCGGGCCAGGCTCAAGGGCTGGAAGCCTGCAGGCAAGTACCAGCTAGGTCGCTGGGGCGTTCCGGTCAATGTGATGGCCCTACTGTGGGGCGTACTGGGCATGATCAACATGGCCTGGCCGCGGACACCGGAAGCCGGATGGTTCGCCAACTACATCGTCTTGATTTCCTCGATCTTCGTCCTTGGAATCGGGGGGCTGTATCTGGCGCTTCGCAAGCCCCACCTCAAGGGAGACGCCCCCGCCGCGGATGCCTGCAGCGCTCCCGCAACAGTCGGCGGAAGCTAAAAGCGCGAAGCCACGATCAACCGTTGGGCGACCGCCCAAGAAGTCCAGTACCACCACGAAAGGATCGCACCATGAGTGTCGAAACCGCCCCGAACCAACTCAACGTCCCCTATCTCGACATCTCGGATCCGAGCTTCGCCATGCAGTCCGAAGAGCTCCGCAATGCCCGCGAGGCCAGCTGGTATGCAAAGACCAACTACGGCATCGCCGTGTTGCGCTACGACGAAGTCAGCAAGCTGCTCAAGAGCCCCAAGCTCATCCAGGGCAGTGCCAAGTGGCCCGCCCACAACGGAGTGCATGGCGGACTGTTCTTTGACTGGTGGACCAAGAATCTGCTCGTGTTGGAGGGCGAGGACCACCACCGGATCCGGCGTTTGCTCAACCCGGCCTTTTCCCCGCGGCTGATCAAGGACCTGGTTCCACGCTTTCAGGCGCTGGCTAACGAACTCATTGACGAATTCATTGACAGCGGCTCCTGCGAGTTCATCGGAGATTTCGCCGAACCGTATGCCACCCGCGTGCTGACCATCTTGTTGGGCATTCCGGAAAGCGAATGGCCGACCATTGCCCGGCTTGCCTCCACCATAGGTCTGGCACTTGGCGTCACCTTCAAACAGGACCTGGACAAGGTCGACGCGGCGGTGGCCGAGTTGTACGCCTACGCCGAAGACCTCATCAAGGACCGCCAAGCAAACCCGGGCGAGGATTTTGTCTCCCGGCTGGTCCTGGCCAGCCGGGACGGCGACAAGCTTAACGACGAGGAACTGCGCAACGCACTGGTGCTGCTGATTTTCGGGGGCATGGACACCACCCGCAACCAGCTAGGGCTGGCCATGCAATCCTTCATGCGCAACCCGGAGCAGTGGGAATTGTTGTCGGCGCGGCCGGAGCTCGGCGCCAAGGCCGTCGAAGAGGTCATGCGCATCAACCCAACCGTCACCTGGGTAACCCGCGAGGCAGTCGAGGACTTCACCTATCAGGGACTTGAAATCGCCGCCGGCACCACCGTGCACCTATTCACCCAGGCTTCCGGCACCGATCCGCTCGCGTTCCCCAACCCCGAACTGGACCTGCTTGGTGAGCACCCCGCCCACTACGGGTTCGGCGGCGGAGTACACCACTGCCTCGGTCACTTCGTGGCCCGTGCCGACATGAGCGAGGCACTTCCGTTGTTGGCCAGCCGCCTCGGCAACCCGCACCTGACTGGCGGGGACGAGTGGCTGCCCGACTCGGGCAACACCGGTCCGATTCGGCTACCCATCGGTTTCACCAAGCGCAACTAGGCTCCACGCGCCTCCCCACCTCACCACCAGCAGCAAGGAAACGAGCTCCACCATGGCACAAATCACCGTTGACCGTAAACTATGCGACAACCATGGCCAGTGCGCCATCGCAGCCCCGAAAGTCTTCACGATGAACGACGAAGGCATCCTCGAATTCGAGGAGTCCTTCGATGACGCATTGCTGGACGAGGTCGAGGAAGCCATCGATGTGTGTCCCGTCCAAGCCATCTTCGTGCAGGACTAACGATGGGTCAGCGGATCATTGTCGCCGGCGCTTCGCTCGGGGGACTGCGCGCCGCAGAACAGCTGCGCGCCGCCGGGTGGGAAGGAGAAATCCTGGTCGTCGGGGAGGAAGAGCATCCTCCCTATAACCGTCCTCCGCTCTCCAAGGACGTCCTGGCGGCACCGGGAACACCCGAGGAGGCCCTTGCCAAGCTGGCCTTCCGGCCACGGCGCAGTGCCACCGGAATCCAGTGGCGCTTGGGGACCCGCATTGCTGCTTCCAATCTAGCCGACCGCACCATCACCCTCAACGACGGGGAAGAACTTGGTTTCGACGGCTTGGTGATTGCCACGGGGCTGCGTCCGGCCCGCGTTGAGGCCCCCGGACCCTTGAGCGGTCGACACGTCTTGCGCAGCATCGATGACGCGCTGGCCCTGCATGCGGTGCTCCTGCCGGGAACCCGGGTAGCGGTGATCGGCTCGGGGTTCATCGGATGCGAAAGCGCGGCTACCGCGGCCTCACTGGGCTGCGAGGTGACGCTTGTGGAGGGACGCACCGGGCCGATGGAACGGGCCCTGGGACCAGAACTTTCCGCCGGGGTGAGGGAGATGCTCTCCCGCCGCGGCGTGGACTGCCGGGGGGCTGTCTCCGTGGTCGCCTACCGGGGAAATGGATCCTGCACCGGCATCGAGCTTTCCGACGGCAGCACGGTGTCCGCAGAGGTGATCATCGAGGCCGTGGGATCCCATGCCAATGTCGAATGGTTGCAGGGAAACGGACTGGACCTCGGCGACGGCGTGGAATGCGACAGGTACCTGCGCGTCCTGGCCGTCGACGGGCAACCGGTGCCCGGCGTTGTGGCCGTCGGAGACATTGCGCGGTACCCCGATGTCCGCAACGGGCTGCCCGCCCGGCGCGTGGAGCACTGGGCGACACCCACCGACACTGCCAAGATCGCCGCCCCCGCGCTAATCGCCGGGATCGTCGGCCGGACGCCGGCAGAGGCCCCCGCCCCGCTTCCATCTTTCTGGACCGACATCTTCGGCACCCGGATCAACGGCATCGGTTCCCCGGCAGACGCGGAGGAAACCCGAATCCTCGAGGGCGATCCCGGCCGGCCGCAGGAGGGAACCGCGGTGGGCTACTACCGCGGGAACGCGCTCATAGGCGTCGTCAACGCCGGCCTGCCGGCCTCGCGGCACTTGCATTACCGCCAGCTCGTGCTCGACGCCGGCGTACTTGTCACCAACTAAGACTTCCAGAAGAAACGAGTTGAGTCCCATGACCTTGCAAGCACTGAGAACCGAATCCGACGCCATGCTGGACCGTGAATCCTTTTCCCGGCACCAGGCACGCAACCTCGAACCCCAGATCGTCAAGGATCTCGCGGCGAAAATCGAGGCCGCCGGGGTCGAGTACATCTACTACGCGCTGCCCACCATTGGCTCGCGCGTGGTCGCCAAGATGGTCCCGGCCAACCACTTCCGCCGCAACCTGGAAAAGGGAATCTGCTTCCACCGCACGGCGCTATCCGACCTCCAAAACGACCGCCATGGAAACCTGATCGGCGGCGGCATCGAGGCCCGCGAGTTCTGGGCCCTGCCGGAGCCCGAATCCTTCGTGGTGCTGCCCTGGGACACCTCGGTCGCCCGAATCTTCTGCACCGCCTACGAGCCCCCGCACCTGCCGGAGGTCGGCGGTCGACCGCTTGCCATCGACACGCGTTCCCTCCTGGCACGCACCCACGCGGCGTTCACCGAGCGCACCGGTTTCGAAGTGCGCTCCGGCACCGAGCCCGAAATGACCTGGGAAGGCCCCGGACTCGAGGTCGTCAAGCGGCCCGGTTCCAGCCCCGCCTACCAGGTGGAAAACCTCGAGCGCATGCGCCCGATCTACAAGAAGCTCGTCACTTACTCCAAGGCCATGGGCCTGGACATGATCGAGGGCGACTACGAGGACGACGGACAGCTCGAACTGAACTGGATGTACGACCGCGTGGAAAACACCGCCGACCGGCTGGTCACCTACCGGCAGATCTGCAAGCAGGTAGCCCGCGAGTTCGGGGTCACCGCTTCCTTCATGCCCAAGCCCTACAACGGCCAGATGGGCAATGGCTGCCACCACAACCTCAGCCTCTGGGACGGGGACACCAACGTCATCGAGGACGCCGGACGTTTGGAACTGCACGTCTCGGAAACCGCGCGGCACGCCATTGGCGGCATGCTGGCCCACGCCCAGGGATCCATGGCCGTGATGGCCTCCACCGTGAACTCCTACAAGCGGTTCTGGGACGCCGGGCAATTTGCTCCCTCCACCGCCAACTGGGGCCTTGACTCGCGCGGCTGCCTGATCCGGATCTCTGCCAACGGCCGGATGGAGTACCGAGTGCCGGACGCGGCGGTGAACCCCTACTTGTCCCACACTTTGCTGATCGCCTCGATGGAGGACGGGATCAACCGCAAGCTCGAACCGGGCGCTCCCGACGAGGCCTGCGACAACGCGCCGGCGCTCGGTGCCCAGTTGCCGCTGACCCTCGGCGACGCCATCGGCGCGTTCGTTTCGGACACCTACCTGACCTCGCAGCTGCCGGCGGACCTGGTGTCCATCTACACCAAGCTCAAGGAAGAGGAATGGGCCCGCTACTGCGGCTCGATCACGGAATGGGACCGCGAAATGTACTGGGAGACGATGCCGTAATGACAACGCTCAAACTGGCCTGCATCGACGCTGACGCGCCGCCGCTCTTTTCGCTCCTCGATTCCAACGGACAACGCACCGGATACGAACCGGACGCCGCGAAACTTGTGGCCTCGCGCATGGGCAGGACCATCGAATGGGTCGTTATGGGATGGGACGAGATGCTGCCCTCGGTACGCGAGCACCAGGTGGATGCGGTGTGGTGCGGACAGGGCATCATTCCCGAACGCCAGGCTGTCGTAGATTTCACCCGCCCGTATGCTGTCTTCGATGAAACGGTGCTGGTGCGCAAGGGAGACCCTGCACGCACCCCGGCCGACATAGTCGGGTACCGGGTGGCCGCCATCGACGGCAGCGCCAATATGGCATTGGCTCGAACTTTCGAGGGGGCGATCATCGTTCCCTTCAGCGGGGACACCGTCTATGAAGACATGCTGGCGGCGGTCGCCGACTCCAGCGTCGATGCCATGGTCGACGATGACGTGGTGCTGGTGCCGCTGGGCGATGACCCGCGCTACGACGTGGCCTTTACCGTGGCAACCCGCAACGCGTGGGGGATCGGGGTCGCCAAGGACAACCTCTTCCTGCGCGAGGAACTCAACGTTGCACTGGCCGCCGTGATTGCCGACGGCAGCCTGCGCGAGGTGTGGGACACCTGGATGCCAACGCTCGGTTTTCCGTTGGGGCACAGCCTCGAGGCAATCGCGGGCAGCCGGGCATGACGGACGGTCCAAGCGCCGCCCGCCGCCCGCTGATAGGCGTCCCCGGCATGTGGTCGGCCAAGGTACAGGGCATGCGCTTCGCGGGGGCTGCAGTGGCCGTGGCCGTGCTGGCAGGCATTGACCGGGCCGGAGGTGAACCCGTCGTCCTGTTTCCGGGCAGCAGCGAGTCGGCCGCCGAACAGCTCGCCCGGCTGGACGGGGTGGTCATTCCAGGCGGCGCCGACATCGACCCGCGCCGCTATGGAAGCGAGCCGGACGAGCACTATTGGCCGGCCGACCACCCGGGACAGGACGGCTATGAGGCCGGCCTCCTACGGGCCTGCCTCGATTCAGGGATCCCGACCCTGGCCATCTGCCGGGGCATGCAATTGCTCAACGTCATCCACGGCGGAACGCTGGTGGGCCATTTGGCACCCGGTGAGATCCAGCACCGCGGTGCCGAGCACCCGGTGACCTGCGAGCCCGGCACTCTCCTTGCCGCGGTCTTGGGGCATGCCCCGGTGCGTACATCCTCGTACCACCACCAGGCGGTCGAGCGCATCGGCGCGGGGTTGCGGGTTGCCGCCACGGCGCCGGACGGAGTCGTTGAGGCGCTGGAGGTTCCTGGCGCATCGCTACTGGCGGTCCAATGGCATCCCGAGGATCTGGCCGAGGCATCGGCCACCGATCATGCACTTTTCAGCTGGGTCGTCGAGGCAGCCCGGACCCGCCGGGCCACCGAGTCCCACCGCGAGCAGACGAAAACCTTGGAGGTTTTGGGTTTATGAGCACCGATCCACGAGAAGACCGGGTATTGACCCTGGACGAGGTCATCCCGGAGGGGTTTGACTTGCTTCCCCCGGATGCTCCGCTGGTGGCAGTGGTGGTCTCACTGACTTTCCCCGGCATGGTTGGCGAAAGCCACACGATCATGCGCGACTTCACTCGCAGTGCCTTCGACCAATTACTCGAAAGCGGTGCGCGCGCTGTGCTGATCGACAGCTCCGCGGCGGACCCACAGGCAGCGCTGGCTGCCGAGGAAGCCGACGGGGTTTTGTTTCTCGGCGGCGGCGACGTGGACGGGTCGCTGTACGAACTTGAAGGGCCGATCCCCAAGGCCTACGGGGTGGACCGCACCGCCGATGAATTCTGCATCGCCATGATCCATCGGACCCTGGAGAAGGACCAACCGCTGCTCGCCATCTGCCGGGGATCCCAGCTTTTGAACGTGGCACTCGGCGGGACATTGGTGCCGGACATCGTTCCCTCGACCCTGCACCAGGGGCAATCCGGCCAGCCGATGTTCCTCGACGAATGGGTGACTCTGGCCGAAGGTAGCAAGATCCAAGGGATCCTGGGCCGTGAGCGAGTCACTGTGCGTTCCGGGCATCACCAGGCCGTGGACCGCGTGGCAACTGACTTGGTCGTCAGCGCCGTGGCCGACGACGGGATCGTGGAGGGCACCGAGCACCCCGGGAAAACCTGGGTCGTGGCCGTGCAATGGCATCCGGAGGACCGGGACGGATCCGCTGAAGACCGCCGCGCGATCATCGGAGCCTTGGTGGAACAGGCCGTTCTGCGGCGCCTGCAACTGGCTCGGCACGCGCAGACTGCCTGATGTGAGTGGCGGGCAGAAGTGTATTGGACCCGCCACGCGGTTACGCAGGAACCAACATGGACAGGCCCAAGTGCGGGACCTCCAGGGGAACGATCCGGCTTTCGCTGGGCGCGGCCTTGATCCTTTCTCCCACGAGGTAAGCACCGGAGTTGCCGATGATGACCCGATCGCTGGAGTTAAGTAAGGCCGCATGGCCGGGGATCGAGCGCAACGCGGGGAGGAAGATTTCTTCCAGTGCCCGAACTGTCACGTCATAGCCGGCAACCCCCGCAAACTCGCCATGGATCTTGAAAGGGGCGGTGTGCGTGAGAATGTATTCGTCGGATCCCAGGTAATCGACATACGGTCCCCAGATGGTTGCCTCGCCGGTCCTTTCAGCGGCGCTGAAGAAGGGAAGATGCTCGTAGTCGTAAAAGCGCTCGCCATCGGGGTCGAGGTCAAATACCAGTTTTTCGGCCCCACTCGGCCTTGGCGTCCACCACTCGAGGGCCCCTTGTCCCTCGCTGATCCGAGCCGAGGAGAACGTTGCCCCGGACCCAACAGCGAATGAATGCCGCTGCAGGAAATCCGATGCCAGTGCCTTCAACCCGGCCAGATCGTGTTTCGTGACCAGTGCACCCGGGGTGACATCTCGAGTGAGCAGGTCGGTGACTGCGGCGGCCATCGCATAGGTGTCGGCCGATGCGTCGTTGAACCACCCGGAGATGGACCCCAACGCTGCGGCTGCCGGTTGGGAGAGACTCATTGGTTTTCCTTCAAGTCGGTGGAGTAGCTCAGTGCCAGCTTCGTATCAATGAGGTGGTGCGTGCTGCGTCGGATATGGTCAATCACCAATTGCTGTCCTTGTTGGCTGCGGTTTTCGGACACGGCCCGCACCAGTGCCAGGTGTTCCGCGGTGGCCCGTTCCGCATCAAACTCATCGACCAACGGTGACCACAACACCTCCACCGTTTCGGCTTGCAACCGAATTTCGGCATTGGCCAGCCGGGTGGATTGGGCAGTCACCGCCAATTCGATGTGAAAGCGGCTATCGGCCCTTGCCTTGGCCTGGGCGCTGTCGGCCATGACCAACGAGCGGGCCATATCCTGCAGCCTCTCCAGTTCATGCGGCTCGGCCCGGTCGCATGCCAGGCGGACTGTGGCCGCGGCAATGGCTGACTGCTCGTCGCCCAAATCCCGGATCTCGGCAATCGATGTGGTCATGAGCCACTCTCGCATGGCCTCCAGCTGGAATTGCGGTTGCTTCAGGATGAAGGTCCCGCCGCTGCGTCCGCGCCTGGTCTCGACGATCCCCTGGTCGCGCAGGACGGCCAAGGCGTCGCGCAGGGTGGCTGCGGCAACGCCGAACATCTCTGACATCTCGATTTCGTTGGGTAGGCGTTCGCCGACGCGCAGCATGCCAAGAGTGATCGCCTTGGAGATGCGGTTGACGATGGCATCGGAACGTTCCAGATCGGGCAAGGATCGATAGATCTGCGACTGGAAAGACATATTTAAAGCCAAACCGGGTACTCCAAGCCAAACAATCGGAAAGTGTGCCCAGTCTATCGGCACGAACAGGCGAAACGTCGGAGCACGACGTGGTTTGGAACAGCGGCTCGGACATCTCTGTGTCCATGCGGGAACTGTCCCGGGGACAGGGAGCTGCAACGTTCCGCTTCCAGGGCACGTTGACTGGAATCAGATCCGTAGCATCTGCTCCGCGACATTGCTAAACACGACCCCAATGGCACGTGGAGCTGAAAGCCAGAGTGGAGAATTCAATCCTTTGATCCGATAATTATCGGGCCGTGGACTGCGCGGTGCTACCTCTCCAGCAGTGAATCCGGGACGGGGGTCTCGGCCGTGGCTTTCCTGTTTCCGATGAGCGAAACGAGTGCCCACCCGATCATTGCCGCAATGAATCCGCCGGCGGTGTTGGTGATGATGTCGGTGATGTCCGAGGCGCGGTTGTTGCGCAGCGCCAACTGGGTGGCCTCAACGCAGATTGAAATGCCCAGCACCAAGAGGGTGGTTTTCAGCACCGCGAACCGACGCCAACAAAAGCCCAACATCAATCCCAGCGGGGCAAAGAGCCCGAAGTTCGCCAGCATCTCCACGCCCAGGTCGCGTTCCCGGTGCGCCAGGAACGGAATCCAGTTGAAGGTACCAGCCGGGATTGAAGGGTCAGGCAGGGGAGCCGCGGGCAGCACGGCCACGGCCAGACCAATGGCCCATGCGGGAATGGCCACGAGCAGCACGCTGCGTTTCGCTCGGACATTGCCCCTGGAAGCGAACCAAAGTAGCGCCGCCAGCAAGGCCATGCTGGCGGCAAGACCCATCACGACAAGCAGGGCAACGGTGGGGACGGCGAAATAGAGCATAGGCATAACAGCGTATCGGCGAACCCTGTGAGCCCGCTGTCTCATACCCGGGTATGAGCCAAGCGGTGGATAAAAGGGTCCCTCAGGATGATCCAAAACCATACAGTGAACACATAACGTGGAACCATGACCATTACTGCACCTCATACCAGTACCGATTTCGCTGTCCACGCGACGGGCCTGACCAAGATCTACGGCGAAGGAACCACGCGCGTCGAGGCCCTGCGCGGCGTCGACGTCTCCTTCGCCCGCGGCAAGTTCACCGCCATCATGGGCCCCTCGGGTTCCGGCAAGTCCACACTCATGCATTGCCTGGCCGGCCTGGATGATGCCAGCGGCGGTCAGATCTTCATTGGCGGGACAGACATCTCGAAGCTGAATGACGATGCGTTGACCAAGATGCGCCGCGAAAAGGTCGGCTTCGTCTTCCAGTCCTTCAACCTCGTCCCCACGCTCACCGCGGAAGCCAACATCCTGCTGCCGCTGGCCCTGGCCGGCAAGAAGCACGACAAGGAGTGGCTGCAGACAATCGTCACCACCCTGGGGTTGACCGACCGCTTGAACCACAAGCCGCACGAACTCTCCGGCGGGCAGCAGCAACGCGTGGCCGTCGCCCGGGCCCTGCTCACCCGCCCCGAGGTCGTCTTCGGAGACGAGCCGACCGGCAACCTGGACTCGCGCACCGGCGCCGAGGTGCTATCGCTGCTGCGTTCCTCGACCCGCGAGATGGGCCAGACCATCATCATGGTCACCCACGACGCGGTCGCGGCCTCCTACGCGGACACCGTGCTCTTGATGAAGGACGGCGAACTGGTCGGCCAACTCGAGGATCCGACCGTCGACACGGTCACCCAGGCGCTTTCCGGGTTGGGTGCATGACCCCGTGCTGAAACTAGCCCTGGCAAACCTCAAGACGTATTCACGGCGCTTCATCGCCGTGACCCTGGCGGTCATGATCGGCACCGCCTTCCTGGCAGCGACGCTCATGGTCAACGCGTCCGCCACCGAATCCCTGAAAGCCAGCATCGGCTCCTCCTACGCCAATGCAGACCTCGTTGTCACCGGCGACTACATGGCCGACATGGACGCCGACGACAGCGAAAGGCCCGAAACCTACAGCCTCGACGCCAAGACGCTGAAGGCCATCGAGGACATTGACGCCGTGGCCGCCGTCCACGGCGTCACCAACTCCGGGGTGAGCGTCAACGCCGGGGGCAGGGACTACTACGCCTCGGCAAACACCGCCGCCACCAACACGAAGCTGAACACCACGACGCTCACGTCGGGGTCCCTGCCCACCGGCGGAGACCAAGTGGCCGTCGATGACACGTACGCCGGTGAATACAACATTTCCGTCGGAGATGTCCTGGAAGTCGGTTCGACCACCGCGGAGGGCAAGGAAGTCAGCCGCCAGGTCAAGGTCTCGGGCATCACCGCTGCCTCCAACGACCCGATCACCGGCGCGGCCATGAACCTGACAGTCGGCCAGTCCCTGCTTGAAGCCCTCTCGGGGCCCGGGGATGCCAGCTACGGCAGCATCACCCTCGCGGCCAAGGACGGAGTTGACCTGCAGGGGCTCAAGGCCCCGCTGGCCACCGCCCTGGAGGCAACCGGCCTGAAATACTTCCACGTCAACACCCCGGATGAGCAAATTGTTGCGGACGTTGCCGCGTTCTCCGGCGGCAGCGACCAACTCACGATCGTGCTGCTGGTCTTCGCCCTGATCGCGCTGGTGGTCACCGGGCTGGTGGTCATGAACACCTTCGCCGTGCTCATTGCCCAGCGCACCCGCGAACTGGCCCTCATGCGCACCTTGGGTGCATTGCGCGCCCAGATCCGCTCCTCGGTCCTCATCGAGGCGCTGCTGATCGGGCTCTTGGCCTCGGCCGCCGGCGTGCTACTGGCCACCGGCATCATGGCGGGCCTGATCGCGATCCTGGGTGCCACCGTTCCCGAGATGTCCTTTGCCATCCTGGCGGTACCGGCACAGGCCATCATCGTGCCGATCCTGGCCGGAACGCTGATCACCCTGGTTGCCGCCTGGGTTCCGGCCGGCAAGGCCATGTCAGTCTCCCCGCTGGCTGCCCTGCGCCCGGCCGACGACGCGGCGGTGGGCAACAAGGCCGGCAAGGTGCGCATCGTCTTCGGGCTCCTGCTGCTCCTTGCCGGCGCCTCCGCCCTGGCCTTCGGCGCGATCCAAGGGAACATCCTCATCGCCTTTGGCGGCGGGATGCTCTCCTTCCCCGGCGTCCTGATGCTCGGCTCTCTCTTCCTGCCCAAGACCGTCTCGGCCATCGGCAAGCTGACCTCCGGGTCCAGCGTTCCGGGCAAGCTCGCCAGCCTCAACGCCGTCCGCAACCCCGGACGCACCACCGCCACCGCCACAGCGCTGCTGATCGGCGTCACCTTGGTCTCGATGATGATGGTCGGTGCGCAGACGGCCAAGACCTCCCTGGGCGATGCCTTGGGCAGTGAATACCTGGTGGACGTCGAGGTCAACGACTACTCAGGCACCACCTATTCCGCTGACTCCCTGTCCAAGGTCGGGGCCATGGACGGCGTCGAGGGCCTGGCCGAACTCACCTTCGTCGGCAACTCCAAGAGCGGCCAGGAAATCTTCGCCACCGATCCCGAAAACCTCAAGTCCGTGCTCAACAGCGGCAAGCAGGTCCCGGCTGCCGGCCAGGTCCTGGTCTCCTCCAACAACGAGGGCAAGACCATGGAGGCCACAGGTGCCGGTGGCAAGAGCGGCACGCTGGACATGCTGGTCACCGAAAGCAACGCGCTGCAGCCGGTCATCGGCTGGGACACCGCCACGTCAATGCTGGGCGTAACCAAGGAATCCGTGGCGACGGACCAAAACGCCCGCACGGTGCTGTGGCTGAAGGTCGATGACCAGCTCGACGCAGCAGCGGTGCGGTCGCTGCAGTCCGACATGGCCGATGAACTGAACGTCGATGAATTCGCCGTGGGCGGCGGGGTCATGGAGAAGCAGATGTTCAACACCGTCATCGACATGCTGCTGATGATCGTCTCGGGCCTGCTGGCCGTCGCGGTGCTGATCGCGCTGATCGGCGTGGCCAACACGTTGAGCCTCTCGGTGCTCGAGCGGACGCGGGAGAACTCGCTGCTCCGTGCCCTAGGCCTGACCCGCCGGCAGCTCAAGGCCATGCTGGCCACCGAGGCGGTGCTGATCGGCGGGGTCGCCGCCCTGCTGGGCGTGCTGCTCGGATCTGCCTACGGGCTGCTCGGCGCCCAGTCGGTCATGGGTGCCTTCGGCGCCATGAGCGTGTCGATCCCGTGGCTGCAGCTTGCAGGAGTGATCGCCGTCAGCGTGGTTGCGGCGCTTGCCGCCTCGATCGTCCCGGCCCGCCGCGCGGCGAAGCTGGCCCCGGTGCAGGGGCTCGCCAGCGAATAGCGCCCGGCCGAATCTAGCCCAGGGGGTCCTGCTCGAGATCGAGCAGGACCTTCTTGGCGTCCAGGCCGCCGAGGTAGCCGCCGAGGGACCCGTCGCTGCGCAGCACCCGGTGGCAGGGGACCAGGATCGGCAGCGGGTTGGTGGCGCACGCGGTGCCCACGGCCCGCACCGCAGCCGGACGCCCGGTCAGCGCGGCCATTTCCTTGTAGCTCATGGTGTGGCCGTAAGCGATCGAGGGCAGCGCCAGCTGGACCTGAAGCCGGTAGCCGCTGGAAAGCCGGTGGTCCAGGGAAAGCTCGAAGCCCGTCCGCGCATGTGCGAAGTACTCATCGAGCTGGGCCGCCGCCGCATCCAGCGGTGCGGCGCGGTGTAGCACGCGCACCCCGACCTTCTGCGCCAGGGTTCCGAGCACCGCATCGAAGTCCTCGGCGGCGAAAGCGACGCGCACGACCCCACGCTCCGTGGCGGCAAGCATGAGCTGCCCCACCGGGGAATCCACCAGCCGGTAGGATACGTCGATCAACCCCTCGGCCGCGGCCCGCTCGGCCAGTTGCTGCCGCAGGACATCCATCTCGTGCATGGCAAGTTCGCTCATGATTCTTCCTCCGCTTCGATAAGTTCCTTGCGCAGGGCCCTGATCCCGTCGGACGCGGCCCGGCGCAGGGAAGCTGCGCTGCCGCCCAGGTACGCCGGGATATCCGCGTAGGGGAACCCGAGCAGGTAGTGGTAGCCGATCACCTTGCGTTGCAGTTCGCTGAGCGAGCCCAGGGATTCGAGCAGCTCCAGCTGTCCCAGGCCTTCGGGTAGCCCCACGGTTTCCGGGAGCTGCCCGACGGGCACGGGATGGTTGGCCCGCAGGATGTCGATGGCCTTGTGCCTGGCGATGGTGATGAGCCACGCCTCGAGGTTGGCGCCCTTGGCCAGGCCCGGATAGGCGCGCAAGGCCGCCAGAAACGTTTCGCTCCAGGCGTCCTGCGCGTCCGCTCCCGGGCCCAGCAGTGCGGTGCACATGCGCAGCACCGTGGTGCCGTGCCGGCGCACCACCAGCTCGAAGGCGGGTTTGGTTGTCATCTCCATACCCTGTAAACGTGCCGGCGGACCATTTTGTGAGGTGCTATCGCAAAATGATGCTCGTGGCCACGGCCGGGGAGCGGCCCGAGGCCACGAAGCCGGAGACATTGGATTCGGGGTGCTTGATGATGTCGCACACCGAACCCAGGTGCCGGGACAGGTCGATCTTGTCCTCCGGGGCCGCGAGCAGCAGCTGGAAGCCGAATTCCTGCAGCGCATTGATGCCGGCTGCCGCATATTCGGAGTTCGCCTGGATGAAGGCCTCATCGATCATCACGGTGCCATAGGCGGTGAACCCGGCCGTGGCGAAGCCCAGCTGGTAGGCCAGTGCGGCTCCCATGATGAACGAGGTGAAGCGCTGGCCCTCGCCGCCCGAAAGCGTGCCGGGCTCCAGGCCGGTCTCGACCTCGCCGTTGGGCTTGTGCTCATTGCAGCTGATGGTCACGTGTTGGCGCACGTCCAGCACGGTGTCGCGCCAGGCCGCACGCGAGGAATCATCCAGGGCATCCACCAGGGCCTCGAGCGCCTTGTAGCTCTCGCTGAGCGTTCCCGCCCCGCGCGAGGAATACGCACCGGCCAAGGCGTCCTTCAAGGCCTGGCGGAACGCGCGGGCCTCGTCCGGAATCGTCGTGGCGACCTCGAGGGCCAGCTTGGAGCCGTGCTCGAAGGTGACATCCGCGAGGATCTGGTTCAGCGGGGAGATTCGCTCGGCAATCGAGCGGCGTTCCTCTTCCAGCAGCTGCAACAAATCAGAGAAGCGCTCGTAGGAGCGGTTGGAGAAGTACTCACGGAACTCCTCCTCGTGCTGCGGCAACCCCTGCTCGATGATGCCCTGGTGCAGGGCGACATAGTGCTCGGCGGCCTCCACCGAGGTGCCGAAGGAGACTGCGGCGGAATTGCCGAATTCGCGGGCAAAGGCCCGGAAGGTGTCCTTCAGCGAGGCTTCCAGCGTGTACGCCTCGCGCTTGAGCTCGGCCCCGGATTCGGACAGCGACAGGGCCAGCGCGTTCAGCGCGGCCTCCAGCTCGGCGGTGCCCACCGGCGAGCCCTCGTCCAGCCGGCCGACCAGCGGCGCCAGCTGCTCGCTGGCGGTAAGCTTCGCCGCTGCCCAGTCCTCGGTCGCCGTGTCGCGCACGCCCGCGGCGCGCAGCGCGGTTTGCGCTTTGTCCAGGGCGGCGGAGAGCGTCGTGGCTTCGGCGCGGGCCACTGCCAGTGTGCCGACGCATTCCTCGAGTTCGGCACGTGCCGCTTCCAGGGAGCGGCGCACGTGGGAGAGGTCCCCGGATTGGGACAGCGCTTCGGCCATGCGCGCTTCGAGGTCCTGCAGGGTGTTCAGGGCGCCGGAGGCATCCAGCGAGGCGAAGCTGCGGTCATCGCTGGCCAGGGTGCCCAACAGCGCCAGCTTGGCCGCGAGCTGGTCCTTGGCGGCGGAACGGTCATCTGCCACCGCGGCGGCCTTGGTGGTCTCGGCCTCGAGCTTCGCCAGCTTGGTCTCCAACTCGGAGATCTTCTCGGCGTTGGTGAAGCCGAGCAGGTAGTCGGAGGCCGCCACGCCGCGGGTGTCGCGCTCGAAGGTCCCCGCACCGGTCTTGATGGTTCCGGCCAGGGAGATGGCCTTGTCGTGCACGTGCAAGCCTGCGTCCGAATCGACGCAGGCCAGCGGGTAGTCGGCGGCGATCTTGGCATGCAGCCAGGTGCCGGCCGGCGAATGCTTGAAATCGAGCTTTCCCACCAGGTCCCCGGGGCCGGCGACGACATCGCGCGGGGTCTTGGAGATGTCCATCCAACGGATCCGGCCCAGTCCCGAGAGCGAATCAATGGCGCGGGTGACGGCCTTGATGTCTTCGCCGCGCACCAACAGGGTGGTGGCCAGGGAACGCAGGGCTTTTTCGGCCGCCGGCCGCCATTGGCCGTGGGCGGGGGACAGGTCGATCAGTTCCCCGGCAAAGGGAAGGTCCTCGATGTCCAGGTTGGTGGAGGCGGCAATGGCGCGGCGGGCGGCAATGGACCTGTCATCGATGTTGGAGCCGCGCTTGGCGTAGGAATCGATCTGCAACCGGAGTTTCTTGGCACGGTCCTTCAAATTCATGACCGATGCCATGGCCTCGTATTCCATGGTGCGCGCGTCCTTGGCAATCGAAGCCAGGTTCTCGGCGCTGACGGCAGCCTGCCGGCGCATGGCCTGCAGGCCGGAGGCGGTGAACGTGAATTTCAGGCCCACGGCCTCGAAGTTCTCCCGCAGGGTGCGCAGGACCGATTCGCGGTCGGCCAGGTTCTTGCGGGCGGACTCGGCCTCGCGCTCCAGCAATGCCAGCCCGGCTCCGCCACCGGCCTCGTGCTGCTCGGCGAGCGACGCGACCTTGGCTTCAAGGGTGGCCTTGCGGACGCCGCTTTCCTCGATCAGCGCCGCATTGGTCTCGACCGCGGCGCTGAGCATGGCGGTTTCGCCCCGCAATGCCCGGGTGGCCAACTGGGCACCGAAGGCCGGAAGCTGGGTGGATACCAGGTTGTTGAGTGTGGCGAGTTCGGCGCTCAGCTCATCGTGGCGCAGCTTCTGCTCGGGTACCGAGGCCAGCGCGTCGCATTGGGCGCGGGCCTCCTCCAGCTGGCGGTGGATGCCCCGCAGGTGTGAGAAGTCTTCGATGGCGCCGGTGGCGGCCTTCATGGTCGCGGGGATTTCCAGTACTTCGTAGCGGAAGAACTGGTTCACGCCCTTGTCCAGTCCCTTGCCGTTCTGCAGGGTACGCAGCAGGGAAAACGCTTTGTCGTTGTCGATTCCCAAGCGGCGACGGAACTTCTCGGCGAAGGCGCGGTGAACGTCGAAGGCCTCGAATCCGGGCAGCGACTTCTGCAGCGAGGAGGGGGTGAAGCGGCGTGCCCCGTGTTCCTCCAGGGCAGCGGTGTCCAACACCCGGTCGCCCATGACGTAGTGCTTTCCGACCTGGCCCTCCAACCCGTTGGCGGGTAGGTCGAAGATCGCGCCGATGCACACGTTCGAGCCCAGCCCGTCTTCGTACACCAGCGCCAGGGCGCTCCAGGTGGCGCCGGGGCGCTGGTACAGGGTGCCGGCCTCGGTCTTGAAGCGGCGCCCGCGCATGTAGGAGTAGGTGGTACGCCGGTCCTTGCGGGTGGAGGCCTCGTGCGCGGACTCGTTGAGCCGCGGGGCGGCATGGAAGATGTGCCCGATGCCGTCAAAGAGGGTCGACTTGCCCACGCCGGGGTGCCCGGTGAGCAAGGTCCCGGCGCGGTCCACATACAGGGTGTGCCGGCCGTGGAAGGTTCCCCAGTTGATGACCTGGATCTGGGTCAATCGGTGCTGCCCGGGGTTCAGCGCGTCAGAGAGCGGAAGGGTCATTTCAATGCTCATAGCTCTTCTGTCTCCAACTCGAATTCTTCGGTGTCATCGGTGCCCACGCGCTCAATGGCCTTGATGTAGTCGGGGATTTCCTCGATCGCGGCAAAAGGCAAGGCCAGCGCCAGCGCCCCGGAAACCTTGTACTCGTCGCCCAGCTCGGTGGGCAGGATGAGCTTCAGGTTCAGCAGCCGGGTCAGGGCCGCATCGGTGTTTTCTTCCAGCTTCTTGTCGTCGGTGTCCCCGGGGGCACGGTGCTCCAACAGGATCTCCCGTGCGGCCTCCCGGGTGATGACCGCGTCGGTGCCCGAACCGGCATGGCGTTCAAGAAGCAGCCGCAGGCGCAATGCCAGCAGGGTCTCCTCGCGCTTCAGGGCTCGGCGCGGGGCAATCGCGGTGGTGTGGGCCGCTTCCAGGTCCACGGGGCTCAGCAGTGCGATCTTGCGGTTGGCATCCACCTCGAGCACCAGGAAGATCTCGGCGACGTAGGCGGCGATGTCGGCCCGCCGGTCCAGCACCAGTTGCCAGAGCCGGGGTTCGGCAACGCCGTCAAGATAGGGGCCGCGCAACAGGCGCACCAGCAGCTGGCGCAGCGGCAGTTCGAACGAACCTGTGTCGCCCTCGAAGAGGCGGCGTTCGTCGATCGCGCCGGTGGGAAGTGGGCTGCTCATGCGGGATCCTTCGTGAAGCTCATGGCCGGCACCAACGCTGTTCGCGTGACGCCGTTGACCTGGGTGAAGCTGATTTCCTCGAGGGTGGACTCGTCGATGCGGTCCCCGCCGTTGCGGGCCGCCTCGATGAGGTACCTGATGGTGTTCAGGTGCCGGTGTTCCTCGCCGAGGCTGTTGTAGGTTTCCCTCAGGCCCGCCGAACCACCGGAGGCGGCGCGGACAGCGGCGATCGCGTTCTTCAGCACCGGGATGTCGGGACCCGGGGTGGAAGGGGTGCGCCGGATGTCGGCGACCGACAGGGGCGGCGGGGCTGCCAGCTTGGGCGGGGCGACATGTTCGTCGGGATCGTAGATGCCCAATGCCGCAATGGAGGTGAAGCGCGGTGCGTACAGCCGGATGGGGGCCACCGGCGTGCGCGAGTGCAGGACGCGCGAGGAGGAAACGGCGACTTCCGCTGCCCGCACCGCCTCGCGCAGGATGGCCGCTTCCTTGAACTCGGCCGATTGCACATAAGCGTGCAGCGATTCCGAGAGCCTGCCGTAGGACTGGTGGACCTCGGAGGCCTGGCGGCGCAATTCCCGCAGCAGGTTTGCCAGGGTGTGGCGTTCCTGGTTGTCCAGTGCGTCCACGAAGTCGCGTTCGAGGACCTCGTTGACCGCCTCGCGGAACCGGACCTGGGCCTCGGGGGAGTTCAGGAACTCCGTGAAGCCGCGGAAGGTCTCTCCCTGCGGGGTGCTGCGCAGCTGTTTGTCGCCCTCCAGCACCGCGCCAACGGCCACGCCCTTGGCGGAGGAGGACTCCATGATTTCCCCGCGCAGGGCGTGGAGCATCTCTTGGACCCCGTCGCGCATGCGCTTGAAGTCGGCGGGCAACCCCGAGGCCATGTCCAGCACCGAGCGGGTGGCGGCCAGCGCGCCTTCGCGCGGCAGCACCGCCGGGGAGGTTCCGTCGCGCAGGGAAGCGATCTTTTCCTGGCGCTGGGCGATCTCCGCCTCCAGCGCACGGATGCGCGCAGCGGGGTCCGGGTCGGTTTCGTGGGCCAGGGATTCGAGGGAGGTGAGCAGGGTGTTAAGCCGCGAGGAGTTCAGGTTGGTCCGGTCCCCGGAGAAATCGGACAGGAATTTCAGCACCCGGGCGGTTTGCGCCGTGGGTTCGTAGACGAAGTGCCCGTCGACCAGCGGTCGGGCCAGGAACTGGTTGCGCACCCAGGCATCGGCGTATTGGGCAGCCCCCATTGAGTCGTTGAAGCCCGGGTCCTCGGAGCGCACGACCTTGAGGAAGGATTCGAGGGAGGCATGGAAGACCTCCAGCCCCACGCGGGGTTTGGCGCTGGTGAACTCGGCGCGCAGGAAGGCCACGGCCCAGGGTGCGGTGGAGAGCAATTTCCAGGCGGCGGACGACCTGAATTGTTGCGTCTGACTCCACAGCGGGCTCGCCTGGTGGGTAGGTCGCATCACGGTCCTTTTGCTGGGGATTGACCAAACAATCCTAGTCCATCGAAGCGGCGGTTTAAGGTTCGGGACCAACCGGGTATGGTCGGTTGAACCACACCGGTGACGGGGCCGGCGGATGGTTTTTCCTTCGTGCCTGGGCTATATGGGAGGGAAAAGTGATGAAACCGCGTCGTCGCTCGGCAACCGCGGTCGCACTGCCGGCAGCTTCGGGACCGGTCTTTGCCAGGTGCATCACTGCGCCCAAGATGCCCCCGGGCGATGCGACCCCACTTCGATCCGTTCGGCCTCGCAATCCATGGTTCTTCCAAGTCGGGAACAGGAAGGCCCGACCGAGACGGATCGCATCGAACGGGCGACCAAGCTGGCGGCGGGCTACGACTATGCGGCTGCGACCACGGCCCTGGCCGGAATCGAAGGTGCCCAGGCGCAGAAGGTCATCGACCCCAGGCGACCCAAGTCGGAGTAGTCGGTCTTGCCTACCTGGCCTCCTGGAATTCCTCGCTGTCGATGGTCTTTTGCTGGTGGACGTTGTACCGCGCCCCGGCAATCGTGGACTGGTTGATGATCTCCCCGGCCTCCGCCAGCTCGGCGGGGGAAAGCGACAGCCGGAGTGCACCGAGGTTCTCGGCGAAGTGGCCGGGGTTCTTGGTTCCAGGGATGGCATGGACATGCTCGCCCTGCGCCAGCACCCAGGCCAACGAGAGCGCGGCGGCGGTGGTCCCCAGGCGTGTCGCCAATCGTGCGAGGCGGTCGACCAGCTCTAGGTTGTGCGGGTAGTTTTCCTGGCTGAAGCGTGGCATGTGATGCCGCATGTCGCCGTCGGCCAGCGCGTCGATGCCACGCAGGTTGCCCGAAAGGAAGCCCCGGTAGAGCGGGGAGAATGCCACCAACGCCGTCCCCAGCTCGGCGCAGGCCTCCACCATGCCCAGCTCCGGGTTGCGGGTGGCCAGCGAGTATTCGTTTTGCACCGCGGCAATCGGGTGCACCTCGTGCGCGATGCGCAGCGTGGCGACCGAAACTTCGGAGAGCCCGATGCCGCCGATCTTCCCCTGGGCCACGGCCTCGGCCAGCGCGCCGACCGATTCCTGGATCGGGACCTTGGGGTCGAGCCGGTGCAGGTAATAGAGGTCGATGTGCTCCGTCTGCAGGCGCTGCAGCGAGGCGTCGACCTGGGCGCGGAGAGTTTCGGGGCGTCCGTCGATCTGCCCGCGGCCATCGACCAGGGCCAGCCCGCCCTTGGAAGCCAGCAGGTACTCGCCCCGGCGCTGTTTCAGGTGCTGGCCAATGAGGTTTTCGCTGCGGTGCCCGCCGTACAAGGTTGCTGTGTCAAGGTGGTCGACCCCGGCATCCAGCACGTCGTGCAGCAGCCGCCCGGCTTCCCGGTCGGTGGGGAAATCCGAGTATCCATGGGCGATGTTCATGGCCCCGAAGCCCAGGGGATTGACGTTCTTGCCTGCCAGTACACGCGTAGTCATGGGTTCATTTCTAGCATGCGACGCCGACCGAGCGCCCATCACCGCGCATCACTTCGTCATGCTCGGAGAGCAGGTGTTTGCCTCGACGCCCGCCGTTCCGGCCTCTCGGTTCGGGTGCATGACGCCGTCTTGGTGGCGCTGGCCCGGAAGCGGTGGGCGTGCTCCGATGCGGGTGGACGCCAAGGGAGTGCACATGGCCGCGGACGCACGGGGGCTGCGTCGCAATTCTTCGGCCAACGCGCGCACGGCGACAGGCTGGGTGGCGAAAATGCGGCTGTCCAGCGGTGCATGTGAATTGGTCATGCCCAATCTTCTCCAACGGACGTGTCCCACCGGCGAACCGGACATGAATCCCTGGGGGTGCCGCCGGGGGTGGTCGGCCGGCTGGCTCAGGACCCCAGGGCCAGGAACGCCCCGAGCTGTGCGAAGGCAGCGGGAGTGGATGGCAGGAACTGCGTCAGCGCGGGGGAGCGCACGATGACCGCCCGCCATTGTCCGCGCGAGACTGCCACATTGATCCGGTTGCGGTTCAGCAGGAAGTCGATGCCGCGGGCCGCGTCATCTGCCGAGGAGCACGCCATGGAGACAATGACCACCGGCGCCTCCTGCCCCTGGAACTTGTCGACGGTGCCGACCTTCACGTCTTCCAACCCTGCCGCGTCGAGCTCGGCGCGCAGCAGGTTCACCTGCGCGTTGTAGGCCGCGACCACCAGGACGTCCTTTGCCAATAGCGGCCTCGGGGACTCTGCCTCGCCTCCAATCCAGGACAATCCCATGTGGGCGCGCACCTGGTTGATGACCTCGTGGGCTTCCTCCACGGATTGGGTGGTGTTTCCGCGGTGCTCCACCAGGACGGTGGACACCCCGGCGGGGACCTGCGAGAGCGAACGCTGTGCGGCCGCGGAGGCCGAATGCAGCTTGGACTCGTAGCTCAGCGCCGAGACCTTGGCACACAGCTCCGGGTGCATGCGCCACGAATCGGCAAGGAAGTAGCCCAGCTCCTCGGGCAGCGTGGGGTGCCCGGCGCTGAGCCAGCCCAGCGCGGACTCGTCCACCGGCTGCGGGTGCGAACCCTGGGTGACCTGCGGCAGCTGCTGCGGGTCACCCAGCAGGAGCAGGCGGGTGGCGGCACGGGAGACCGCCAGCGTGTTGGCCAGCGAATACTGCCCGGCCTCGTCGATGACCAACAGGTCCAGGGAGCCCTCGGGGACCCGCTTGCCGGTCATGGTCCACGCGGTGCCTCCAATCAGTGCCCCCTGGTCCGAGTTCAGCAGATCCTCAACCGCGTCGTCGGTGGTGCCGGACCACGGGACCTCGGTTTTGTCCCCGGCCTTCAGCTTCTTGGCGACCTGCTCCGGATGCACCCCGGCGCTGGTGATGGCCTTGGTCAGCACGTTGTCCACCACCGAGTGGGACTGGGCCACCACACCGACCTTCCATCCCTGTTTCACCAGGGCCGCGATGACGTGGGATGCCACGTAGGTCTTGCCGGTGCCCGGGGGTCCCTGGACTGCAAGATAGGAATCGTCGAGGTCACCCAAGGACTCAATGATGGCACCCACGATGTTGGGGTGCCCGTTGACGATGTTGGGCACCGGCGGGGTGGAAAGTGTCTTGAAGCGCGGTGCGGACTTGCGCAGGATGTCGATCCCCGGGTGCCTGGGCAGGGAAGGCAGCGCACCGCCGACGGTGCGGGCCAGCTCGGCCAGTGCATCACGCAATGAGGTGGTGTTGATCGGCTGGTCCGGGGTCAGCGCCACGGGCAGGGTGCCGAACGGCGGGACCTTGGTGTTGGATTTTTCGGTGATGACGAATCGTTCGTCGTTCTCGTTCACCACGGCGTTGAACAGCCCCGCCCGCCCGGCCATGCTCGGTTCGAGTTCGGGGGGCAACGGCTGGGAGTACATGGCAAACCAGCTCGAGCCGACCTTGAAGTCCGAACCTTCGGCCATGGTGCCGCTCAGCTCGGTGACACGGGATTCAACCCTGGCCCTGGTGCTTGCCTTGTGCCAGTCCTCGAGCACTCTTGCCTCGTCGACAACGAACACGTTGCGGGTCTCGGCCCACGAATCGAAAGGTGCATCGAGCCGGTCGAAGTGCTCCCACCAGAACTGCTTGGCCTCGCGCCGGTGGTAGCCGGTGGCGGCGGCAACCATGGCGATGGCCCGCTCGTCGTCATCCAGTGCGCGGTCCTGAGGGAGTGATTCGAGGTACTCGCGCAGCGCGATTTCCTCAGCGCTGGGCTCGACGTCGTCGACGCCGGGAAGGGGGGTCTCGTCCACCCACTCGGCGCGTGTTTCGTGCGGTACCAGGCCCAGCAGCCAGTCGCGCAGCCGCAACGTGGAGAGGCAATCGTATTCGTTGTAGTCGCGGATGGATTCCAGGATCCGCCCGGCCTCGGCATCGTCAACGCCCAGCTGCTCGGTGTACTTGGCGTAGGCGACGACGGAGGCGCCTGCGTCCTTGACGTCCCCGCCGCGCAGGTGCTCGCCCATGTAGAGCGGCTCGAGCTTCTTGATCGAATAGGAGCGCTCGGAGATCAACAGCGAGTGGCGGACGGTGTCGTAGAGGTCCACCAGCAGCCCATCGCGCAGCCACTGGTCGATGGTGTCCTCGGCGACCACGTGGCGCAGCGAGAGGTTCCGAAGGGCGCTCTTCTCATAGGGCGCATAGTGGTAGATCTTCATCTGGGGGAAGACCGCTCGGCGCGCCTCGACGTAGGCGACGAAGTCGGTGAAGGCCTTGCGCTCCTCGGCCCGGGAATGCGCCCAGAAGGGTTTGAACACCGGCTCGGCCGTATCGATCTCGATGACGCCGAAGAGGTATTCCAGTCCCCAGGACTCGTCAAAAGGATCCTGCCACAGCGGATCGCCTTCGAAGTCAAAGAAGATGTCCCCGGCGTTGGGTTCCGGGAGCCGGGAAATGGTTTGGGTTCCATTGACCTTGTAGGCAACCCCGCCGATGGTTCCGTCGCTGGTTCCGAGCCCGACCTGCATGCGTGCCTGTTCGGCAAGCTTGTGGTGCGGATCGCGTGCCTTGGTGTTGCCTGCGGCGAGCTCGTCAATGGTGTTGATTCCGGCTTCCATGAGCTTCCTGCGCTTGACGGTGCTCATGCCGGCGACCAGCAGCAGGTCGCGGTGCTTGGCCACCTGCTCGGCGCAGTAATCGCAGCGTCCGCAGGCGCCGATGCCGTCCTGGCCCCAGATGACGGGGTTTGTTCCCGACCGATGGGCGAAGGTCAACGCCTTGAAACGGGCCCGGCGCTCCTTGAACACCGGAAGCAGCTCATGCATCTGGTGCACCGAATGCGTCTTGTCCCCGAGCACCAGGGTGGTCTTTGCGGCGACCGGGATTCCGGCGGTGATGAGCTGGTCGCCGTAGGCAGCCAGTTGGAGCAGGGCCGTGACGCGGGCGTGGCGGGCCAACTTGGTGTCCCACACCGCGTAGGAGCCGTCCGGTTCACGGACCAGGAAGTCGGCAAAGCCGACGAATTCCCCGTCGAAGAAGGTCGCCTGGAACACCACGTCGGCGCCCTTGAGCAGCGCCTGGTGCGTTTCCTCGTGTGCCTGCTCCAGCGAGGCCCGATCCCCGCGGACTCCGGCGGCCAGCATCTTGACGCCGCGGCCGGTGGATGGGTCGTAGTCGCCGAATTGTGCGCGCAGCTCTTCCAGGACCTTGTGTTCATGGGCGTCGCCAAGCACCGCGGTGCGGTCGAGCATTTCATCGGGTCCGAAATCGGCCTTGTCGCTGCGTCCCAGGCGTTCGTCGAGCTTGCTCAGCGAGGCGAATTCGCAGCTTGCGGCCACCACGAGGTCGGATGCGGAGTAGATCAGGTCCTGATCGAGGAAAAACACGGGACGGGTGCTCCTTTGCCTTGGCTTGTCTTTGAACCTAGCACCGACCCTCCGTCATTTCGGTTCCGGTGAGGAGCGGCGTGCGCCCTGCGCTACTTGACGCCGGGGGCGGACACCGCGGATTTTTCGTTTCCTTCTTCCTCCGGCTGCATCGAGGCGCCGCGGGTCATGGTGCACAGGAACAGCGCGGAAATACCGGCCGAGACCAACATTGCGGCGGCCATCGGCACCGCGCTGTGCTCGCCGGCCATGCCCACGATCGGGGAGGCGATGGCCGCGAGCGTGAACTGCAAGGCGCCGAGAATCGCCGAGCCGGTGCCGGCAAACCGGGTGACCTGCGCGGTGGCCAACGCCGAGGCATTTCCCAGCACAAGGCCCAGCGCCGAGACCGTGACAAAGAGCAGCAGCATCGTGGGGATCGCCGGGGTGCCGGCGAAGACGATGATGCACAGCAGTGCCGCGCTGCCGGCCAGCAGGCTTCCGACCCCGATATAGGTCAGCCGCTTCGGGCCGGCCCGGGTGACCAATCTGGCCGAAACAATGCTGGCGGCTGTCAGGCCGAGTGCATTGGCTCCGAAAGCCAATGAGTAGGTGGTGCTTCCCAGTCCGATGATGTTCTGCAGGACGAAGGGGGAGGCTGCGATGTAGGCGAACATCGCAGTCATGGCGAAGGCGAACGTGAGTGTGAATCCGAGGTAGGGCTTGTTTCGCAGCACCTGCCCGGCGTTGGAACCCAGTACCTTGAGCCCGCCGGCGCTGCGGCGCTCGGGCGGCAGCGATTCGCGGACCAGGAAGGCGGCGCCGATGATCATCAGCAGGTTCAGTCCCGCCAGCACCCAGAACACGCCGCGCCAGCCGAAGCCCTGGATGATTCCGCTGCCCAGGAGCGGGGCGAGGACCGGGGCGATGCCGCCGACGGTCATCATGATTGAGAACATCCTGGCGGCATTGACGCCGCGGGCGATGTCAGTGATGATGGCCCTGGCCAGGACCACGCCGGCGGCGCCGCTGAAGCCCTGGACGAAGCGCATGGCAATGAGCCACTCGATGGTTGGCGCCAGCGCGCACAGGGCGCTTGCCGCAAGGCAGGCCACCGTGCCCAGCAACAGTGGCCTGCGGCGGCCGAACTGGTCCGAAAGCGGACCGATCACCAATTGTCCCGTTGCCAGGCCCAGCATGAAGGTGGTCAGGGTGAGCTGCACCGAGGTGGCGCTGGTGTTCAGATCCGACATCATCTGCGGGAACGCCGGGAGGTACATGTCGATGGCGAAGGGCGCAATGGCGCTGAGCAGCGCCAGGATGCCCAACAGGGACGCGGAGGTTTTGCCGGGGTTGGTCATGGCGTGGAAGGTGCCCACTTTCTCGTTGCAGGCAGGGTCCGGGACATACCCACCATGTTTCCACATTGATGATGGGCATGCCCGCGCCGGCATCCGTGGGCGGTGCCAAGGACCGTGCTTGCCGAATCAGTCCTTGGAAAGCTGCCTGAGGATGAAGGCCGCGGTGGCCTCGGCGAGCCCCGCACCGTCCTCGGATACCGTGCGCCCGGAGCGGGCGACCTTGAAGGAGTGGTCTCCGCCTTCGAACCAAACCACTTCGCTGGCCGGGTTGAGGTTGGAGACCACGCGGGTCATGAGTTCCTGGTTGGCGAAGGGGTCGCGGGTGCCTTCGAGGAAAAGCATCGGCACCTGCAACGGGTAGAGGTGTTCGTCGCGAAGTTTGTCTTCCTTCTTCGGGGCATGCAAGGGGTAGCCCAGAAAGATCAGGGCCTGGGTGTCCATGCCGTCGGCGACGGCCATGGAGGCCATGCGACCGCCAAATGACTTGCCGGCGGCGAACACCGGAAGTTCCCCGGAGAGGTTCGCGCCGACCCACTCGCGTATCTGTTTCCACACGTTGATCGCAACGGGTGCACGGTCCGGAAATTTCTTGCCCGCATCCATGTACGGGAAATTGAAGCGCAGCACCGAAATGCCTTTTTCGGCGACTGCCCGGGCGTAGCCGGCCATGAAGTCATGGTCCTTGCCGGCGCCGGCTCCGTGGGCGAGGACCAGAAACGCCAGGGGATTTTCGGCCTCATCAAGCAAAGCGGTGACACTTTCGGTGCCGCACGGGATGTTCAATTCCTGGCTCATGGGTTCAAGCCTAGATCTTGTTGGCCGGTTGGATCGAACCGATCACGATGGTCGGAGGGCGGCGCTGGTCGCCACCGACTCCAAGAGCGCTGTCGACGAGGTGGCAGTGCCTTGCGAATTCGAAATGCGCTGGCACCGGCCGCGGAACATATTTGCGCGCATTCCCTGAATGCCGAGGCGCGTCAGTGCAGTGGGAAGTTCGAGTCCTTGATGTTCGCCTCGACCCGGGTGTAGGCATCGCGGGCGACGGCCTTCCAGAAGCGCAAGGCAGTTCCCGGGTCATCGGCCTCCAGCGTGGCGATCGACGCGGCCGAGAGCACCTTTAGGTGCAGCCTGCCCACGGCCGTGACCCGGGTGGTTTGTTCGCCCTCACCGCCCAGGGCGATCTCGCCGAAGGTCATGCCCGCCGAAAGCGTCGCGTGCCGCACCGGCTTGCCGTTTTGCAGGGTCGAGGTGACCACCTTGCCCTTGAGGATGAAGTAGACGCCACCGAATTCCTGGCCGGGCCGGCGAATAATGCGTCCGTCCTCGATCCGGGACTCCTCCATCAGGGATTCGAGCAGGTCGATGTCAACGGCGTCCAGCGGCGCCAGCGCAGCGAAGTCGCAGACCGAGACCTCGCTGGGCACCAGGTCGTCGCCCCCGTAGCGCTGCAGCAACGTGGTCTCTGCCCATTCCACCGCGTCGTTGCGGCTGGGAAAGCAGCGCAGCGACTCCAGCGGCTCGAAGATTTTTTCCTGGACCAACACCATGGTGCGGCCTTCCGCCTCCAGTTCCCGGCCGAGCTGGTGGATCATCTCCACCGCAATGCGATCGATGTCGTCGACCCGGCGCAGATCCAGGATCACCAGTTCCACGGAAGGGTCCAGTTCGCTGACTTCGCGCACCATGGACTCGGTGCCGGCGAAGAGCAAGTCGCCGGCCAGCTCCACGATGTGCGCCCGTTCCCCGTACTCGGCCAACAGCTTGCTGGCGGCATCGGTGTAGCGGGTGTAGGACGGGGCATCGGTGATGTCGAAGTGGTCGCGGATCACCGAGCGGCCCAGGCGGGCGGCGCGCACAAAGTGCATCCCCATATCGGCGCTGATGCGTTCGCTGGCGGCGACCCCGCGCACGGAGGAACCGTGGAGGTCCAAGGCGGGGGAGTAGATGGCCAGTCCCACCTGGCCGGGAAGCACGGCAATCAGCCCGCCGCCGACTCCCGACTTGGCGGGCAGCCCCACGGCGGAGATCCATGCTCCGGCATCGTCATACATGCCGCAGGTTGTCATGACCGACAGGGTGCGCTGGACCGCTTCCTTGCTCATGACCTGAACCCCGGTGCGCGGCTGGGTGCCGCCATTGGCCAGCGTCGCTGCCATCATGGCCAAGTCCTGGGTGTTGACCATGACCGAGCAGGCGCGGAAGTAGTCCTCCAACACCGGGCTTGGATCGGTCTCGATGATGTCGAAGGAACGCAGCAGGTAGGCCAGTGCGCGGTTGCGGTGCCCGGTGAGCGCCTCGGAGGCGAAGATGGAATCGCTTAGTTCCAGGCGTCGCCCGGCGGCCGTGGAGAAGTGTTCCAGGATGCGCTCGAAGCGCGGGGCATCGGTGTTCCTGATCAGCGAAACCGTGGCAATGGCCCCGGCATTGATCATGGCGTTGGCCGGGCGCCCGCTGCCCCGGGCCAGCGAGATCTCGTTGAACGCGTCCCCGCTGGGTTCCACATCGATCTTCGTATCCACCGCGTCCAGGCCGATGTCGTCCAGCGCCAACGCGTAGGAGAACGGCTTGGAAATGGATTGGATGGAGAATTCCAGGTCGGCATCCCCGATCCGGTACACGTGGCCGTCGACGGTGGCCATGGCAATGGCGAACTTCGAGGGATCGGCGTCGGCCATTGCCGGGATGCCCTGGTAGGGGGTTCCTGCCGTGAGATCCAGAAGCTCTGCATGGAGGTCCGCGAGGTAGCTGTCAATGGGGGAGCGCATGACTCCTAGCCTAGGGGTTCGACGCCCGCCGTGTCCGCGATGGCCTGCATGGGCTTGGTGGTCAGGGCCTGTCCGATGGCAGCACCGAGGATCTTGGCGCCCTCGACATTGGGGTGCACCCCGTCGTCGCTGAGTCCCTCAATGAAGGTGTTCGCCTCGCTGCGCAATCCGGCCGACGCGTCCACGTATGTCCAGCCGCGCTCGCCGGCGAAGGTTTTCAGGAATTCGTTGTAGGCCACCGTTGCCGCAACGGCGTCGTCGCGGGGAGGAATGCTGCTCAGCAGAACCATGGGTGCCCGTACGATGCGGGCGATGCGCGCCAGGTTCTCTCCGATCATTGTGTGGCTGTTGCCGTGCGCGAGGTCGTTGGTGCCGGCCAGGATGACCAGGGAATCCGCGCTTCCGGCACGCAGGGCCACGGCCATGTCCCCGCTTTGGGCACCGCCCAGGGCCCAGCCGCCGGTCCATGCCAGGGTGGCGGGCGTCCCGGGTGTGTTCACGTACCTCACCCAGGAGGCTTCGCCGACGTGGCCGACGGCCACCTTGCGGCTTCCCGCTGCCGTGATCGAGTCCCCGGCGACCATGAAGGTGTTGTGGTTTACGCCCGCTGGAACAGCGAAGGCTTGCGGCAGCGGCTCATCTGCGCGCGGCATGCCGGACAGACCCAGCAGTCCCACGAAGACGGCCATGCATGCAAGTATCAAGAAGGGTTTGCGAGTTCCCAAGGTTTTGCCCCTTTCCTGCATTAATCGTAGTGGCCGCGTGTCCCCGATTCGGACTCGTTCCTGCAACGATTGCTTCCCGGGTAAGACAAATCACGGCGGCTTTCCGAACCAGGATTCGTCGGGAAAGCCGCCGTGAACGCGTTGGAACGCGGAGCGGTTACTTGCGCCGGCCGGCCACCAGCGATGCGAGAATCACCGCGGCGGTGACGGAATTGACGGCGGGCCAGGCGCCGATCTTCTTGGCCAGCGGATGGGATGCCCCGAATGCTGCAAGGTAGAGCCCAGTCAGGGCAGCTGCCCTCGGGGTTCCGGCGTTGGCTTTCCACAGAAGGAAGGCACCGGTTCCCGCTGCGGCCAGCACCGCGCCGCCCAGCGGGCGGTTCTTCGTGGTGCGGGCGGTGGCGAAGCCGCCGATGAGTCCGGTTCCGGCAATTGCCGAGGGCAGGAATGACATGGTTGGTGTTCTCCTTTTTCCTTCTAGCTTAGATGCCGATGCCGCCGGTGCATGGGGCGCCGGGCTCGAGGGTCTGCGGGCCCTGGCGGTATTTCGTGATGAAGGTCTTGATGCGCGGGTCGTCCGGGGAATCGACGCTGAGCTGTTCTCCCCAGGCCGTGAGCTTGATCTTCTCTCCCTGTTCCGGGAAGGGGCTCAGGATGAGGTAAGTCTTCTCTCCCACGGCTTCCTCCAAGGCCGTGACTTCCGCATCGCTGGCCCCGTCGTAGGTGATCCATACGGCGCCGTGTTCCATCGAATGAACAGCATTGTTTTCTGGGACCGGAGCCTCATAGATCCCACAATTGAGCCAGACTGGATTGTGGTCACCGCCCACTCCGGGCTTCTGGTCGTAGGCGACCGTTGTATCGACGTGATTGGCCGAGGCCACCTCGTAGGTCTTGACTCCGTCAATGGGGGCGGCGGCGGCTGCGGTTGCGGCAGATTTTTCCTGGGCGGCACCGCTGAGTACCACGCTGGTGGGGATGACGATGGCCAGTGCGGCGGTCGCGATCACCGCCACGGTCAACAGCTTGGTTCGTTTTTCCTTGGCTTTTGCCTTGGCAAGGACCATTTGGGCTTCTGCGCGTTTGTTCATGGGAAGTCGTCCTTTAGCTCAGCTGTGAAAGCAGCTGGTTCAGGGCCGCTATTTCGGCCTCTTGGGTCTTGGTGATCTTGGTGGCGAAGGCGGCGACCATGGCGTTGTCGCCGCGTTGCAGGTAGGCCTCGGCCATTTCGACGCCGCCCTTGTGGTGGGCGATAATCAGGGTCAGGAATTGACGGTCGGCGGTCTCGCCCCGCGCGGCGGTGAGCTTTTGGATGTCGGCCTCGCTGGCCATGCCCATGGAGGCCATGGTGTGGGGTCCGCCGGGGGCGACGCTCCCGTGGCCGGCATGCGAGGCATCCTCGTTGAGAAGGTCGCTCATCCACGTCATGGATTCACCGGTTTGGGCCAGGCCCCAGGTCTCAAGCCAGGCAAACATCTGTCCCGATTGCTGCTGCTGGGTCAAGGCAATGTCGTAGGCCATCGAGCGCACGGCAGGGTTGGTCGAATTTTCCCGAATGATCATGGAAAGCTGCACCGCTTGGTGGTGGTGCGTTTGCATGTCCCGGGAGAAGCCTGCCTCGGGGGAGGCCTCGGAGGGTAAATTGCTGCGCGGATTGGCGGATCCCAGGATCCAGCCGCCGGTGGCCATGGCCAGCATGAGTGCCACCACGGCGATGACCAGGGCGCGGGAAGTTTTCGGTTCGGACATAGTGGGTCCTCGGAACGAAGAAGGCGGTGCACCCGGAATCGGGCACGCGGACGGCAGGAGGAGGAAGCCGTTTTCTACGTTCGGGAAATGGAGAGTTCGTGCAAATCCGGTGCCCGTGCCTGCTGGTCCGACATGTGGCCATGTGCAGCCGGGCCTGCCGGCGCGGCCCCATAGGCTCCCGAGGTGTCGGGGCGCGGTGCAATCTGGGCGACGTTTAGCTGGGGGTCCACGATCGGTTCGCAAAGGTGCTGGGTGGGCGAATCCGTCGGGCAATGCCATGTTCCGGCCGTCTGCGCCGTATTTGCTTGAATCGGGGACGCGGACCCCTTGGGATCGGAACCCAGGGATTGACCCAGAGGCAGCATCAAGGCCAGGGCAAGCAGCAGTCCGATGAATCGCTTCATGCACATGCCGCCCTTCAAGCCCGGTGAAAATTGTTAGTTGAGGAATCAACGGTATAAACGTCAGTTGTGCATTGGCTGTGAGACAGGTTGGGATACCTCATCCCCAACGCGGCTGGTGCAATCGGTGCGCGGGGCAAGACATAGGCTGGCTGAATGGAAATCATTGAGCGGTGGTGGCAAGCGGTGCTCGCGGGCTTCAACAGCAGCGATCCGTTGACACTGACCCCTTGGCCGTTGCTGGGCCTGGCTGCCTTGTGCGTGCTGCTGACCGTGCCGCGGGCAACCTGGCGGATTTTTGGGCTGTACGTGACATTCGTGCACGAACTGGGCCATGCTTTTGCTGCGTTGCTGACAGGAAGGTTCATCCACGGATTGAAGATCCGGCTGGATCATTCGGGGGAATTGGCCAGCAGCGGCAAGCCGGGATTCTCCGCGGTGTTCAGCGGCTTCTGGGGGTACCCGACACCTGCGGTGGTGGGCATGGCACTGGTCGCATCGACGTATTACGGCCATGCTTCTGCAGCACTTTCCATCGGCGCCCTCATCCTGCTGGGTTCGCTGATCTTCCTGCGCAATTGGGCGGGCATCGCGGTGGCGCTTTGCTCTGCGCTGGCAGCTCAGCTGCTGGTGGTCTACACCCCCGTCAGGGCCATCGCCTGGGTAGTGCTTGGACTGGGCCTGATGCTCTTGGTCGGATCGGTGCGAGACCTGTTCAAGGTCATTGGCGTACACACCCGCCGGCGCGGATTGATAGCCTCCTCGGACGCCTACATCCTTGCCACGCGAAGTTGGTTGCCAGCCTGGTTTTGGCTTTTTGGCTTCACCGTCGTGATTGGCGGCTCGGTGTTGATTGCGGGCTGGATGATCGCTTTGATGCTGCGCTAGCGTCGGGTCATTATTCTCCCCATCGACATTCTCCCCATCGACCGCGGCGGTTGGACGGCATGGGTGGGCCGCGGGATGCGGAGCGTTAGGCTCACTGGCCACCCCGTACGGCGATGTCGATCATGCAGGCCGCGGTTTGGATGTTGCGCCCAGGACGGGCCGCCGGCCGGCGGGCTGTCTTTGGATGAAATGCAACGCAAGTGCCCTCTGGATATCAGGTTCGTCCACCTCATAGGCCCTGGATATTTGTTCCAGCGTCCACCCGGCGGTGCGCAGCTCCATGAGGGTTGGATAGGCGGGCATGCCAATACGCATGGTCACCGCTCCCTTCAGACTGGGTCGATAAGTACATTCAACAACACGACACAGACACTTTGGCCGGTGACAATAGGCTGCGCCGCCCTCAGGGAATCTGCTGCGGGGCACATCTTTCGCCTAGTGTGGGTAGAAGGGGGAACCGCCGCGAGATAAGGGATGCACACAGCCATGGCAATCTTTGAATACACGACCCACCTGCCCTACCCGCGGGAAACGGTTTTCCGCTGGTTTGAGCGACCCGGCGCCTTGCCCCGGCTTTCGGCTCCGTTTAGCGGTTCAATCAGGCAGGAACCGGACAAGGGAATTGCCGTGGGATCGCGGGCCATCATGGATGTGGCGGCACCGGGGACACTGGGCACCGGCCTTGCCGCCGCCGTCGCCGCCGGGGCCCAGGCGCTGGGACTTCCCGGCCGGGTGCGCGCCGAAATCCCGTGGCATGCCAAGCACATTTCCCTCAACCCCGGGCACGATTTCACCGACATCATGGAGTCTGGGCCGCTGGCCCGCTGGGAACATCAGCACCTATTCACCGACGACGGCGACGGGCAGAACCGCGGCACCATGATGCGCGACGTCGTGGAGTACGAGCTCCCGCTCCTGGGCAGGCTTCCCCGGGGCCGCGCACACAAGATCGCCGAGCGGGCCTTCAAACACGAACTCATCCAGGTCTTCCGGTACCGGGAACGGATGCTCAGGGCGGACCTGGCCTTCCACGCAAGTCATGACGCCAAGCCACTGACGATTGCCGTGGCCGGTGCCTCCGGCCTGATAGGCACCCAGCTTTGCGCCCTGCTGGGCGGTGGCGGGCACCGCGTCAAGCGACTGGTGCGCGACCGGCACGCGGCCACCGGCGAAGACACGATCTTCTGGGCGCCGGATCACGCGGTGCTCGACGCCGAGGATCTGCGCGATGTCGATGCCGTGGTGAACCTGGCAGGACACACCATTGGCGGAAGGTTCACTGCAAGTGCCAAGGAGGAAATCCGATCCTCGCGCGTGCTGGGAACCGGTCTGCTCGCCCGCGCGTTGGCATCCCTCGCCAAGGACGGGAAGCAACGCAGCCTCATCGTGGCCTCGGGCATTGGCATTTATGGGGCGAATCCTCACGCCGCAGGGCGGGCTGTTCCACTGGGGGAGGACGCCGAACCCGGAAAGGATTTCCTCGCGGAGGTCTGCGCGGCCTGGGAAGATGCATGTTCGCCCGCTCGCGAGGCTGGGGTGCGCGTCGTCAATGTGCGTACCGGCCTGGTGCAGTCGCCGGCCACCGGTGTCCTGCAACGGATGCTGCCGCTCTACGCCCTGGGCCTGGGAGGGCCCCTGGGATCGGAGGCCTGGCAGTCCTGGATCAGCATCGACGACGTGGTCGGCATCTATGCCCATGCGCTGTTGACCGATTCGCTGGTCGGACCCGTCAACGCGGTCGCTCCGCACCCGGTGCAGGCCAAGGATTATGCGCAGGTCCTGGGCAAGGTTTTGCGCCGGCCCGCCCGCATACCGGTCCCCGCGTTCGGGCCCAGGCTACTGCTGGGCAAGCAAGGTGCCGAGGAACTGGCGTTCGCCGACCAGCTCGTCTCCGGCCGCAAGGTCGAGGACAGCGGCTACCTGTTCAGGCATCCGGATCTGGAATCGGCTTTGCGTCACGTGTTGGGGCATTCCTAGCAGTGCGCCCTTAGCGGTCGGCACCGTGGCGTCT
This sequence comes from Paeniglutamicibacter sulfureus, assembly GCF_030512175.1. GTDB lineage: Bacteria > Actinomycetota > Actinomycetes > Actinomycetales > Micrococcaceae > Paeniglutamicibacter > Paeniglutamicibacter sulfureus. The sequence continues at coordinate 84,615 of NZ_JAULBL010000002.1, forward strand.
GCCCACCAGATATGCCCCGATGGTGCCGGCGGCCGCTGACAGCAGTCCCCAGGGCACTCTCGGACCTGGCAATTCGGCGTCGGGGTGCGCCTCCCCGCCCGCGCGAACCCGCAGGGCACGCGCCTCTTCATGGTCATCAAGCAGGGCCAATTGCGCCTTGGCGATTCCCGTGTCGTCGCGGGTTGGCAACGCCAGTTCATCCTCCACAGCCAGACCTGCGCGCAATTCCCGGACTCGTTCGACTTCGGCGTCAAGTTCGGAACCCAGCAGCAGCGAGATATTTGCCAGCCAGATCCACAACAGCAGAATGATCACGCCTCCCAGGGCGCCGTAGGCGCTTTGGTACTTGCTGAAGTTCACCACGTAGAAGAAGAATCCCGAGGTACTGATAGCCAGGATCACCAAGGCACCCAGGGACCCGGCACTGATCCAGCGAAACCTGGGCTGCCTGACGTTCGGGGTGAAATGGTAGAGCAGTGCGACCATGAGCACCGCAATCAGCACGAGCACCGGCCATTTGGCAATGTTCCACGCCAAGAGCGTCGCCTCGCCGAGGCCCAACACGGAGCCGATTCCCTCGGCCACGGGTCCCGAAAGGACCAGGATGGCAATGGCCACCACCGCCAGACACAGGATCACCAAGGTCAACAGGTACATCTGGGGCCGCAGCTTCCACAGGGGACGGCCTTCGGCGGTGGAATAGGTGCGGTTCAGGGCCCTGCCGAATGCGCCCACGTAGGCCGAGGCCGACCACAGGGCCACCAGCAAACCGGCAATCAACGTCCAGCCGGCCCCGGTCTGTTGCCCGAGCTGGATCAGCAGGGTTTCGGCGTTGGTGCCCATCTCGGAGGTGCTGATCTGGCTGATGGTCTGGACCATAAAATCCCTGGTCTCGGGTCCGCTGCTGATCAATGAGAGCATCGAGAGCAATGCCAGTATCCCTGGAACCATTGAAAGCACCGAATAATAGGTCAGCGCGGCCGCAAGGTCAGTGGCCCCGTCCCGGGAAAACTCCCGTACCGTTCGCTTTATGGCATAGAGCCAGGAATCCCTGCGTAGTTCGAGTTCACTGCTTTGTGTCTGGTCCACTGGGGAATCCACCTGCTTCCGGCGAGGCTGGCATGGTCATTTCCCACCTTACTTCCTAGGTTCCCCTGCGCATGGAACGTGCGGACCGAAATCCGTCGGCGGCCAAGATGACCAGTGCCAGGACTATGGGTGCGTAGGTGAATGCGTCACGGAGAAAGAGCTGCTCGCCCATGGCAACGGCGGCCACCAGGAGCAACACCGGTTCGACGTAGCTGAGCAACCCGAAAAGCGAAAGGGAAAGCATGGAGGCGGCACCCAGGTAGAGGAACATTGCCAAGGCACCTAACACCCCGATGGACAGCACTGGAACGATGGCCGCCTCGGGCCCGCGGACTCCGGTGAGGATGAAATAGACGGCCAGCGGCGTGAGGAACAGGATCTCGAGCGTGAAGGCGGCATTGGATTCAAAGCGCGCGGCTCGCCGTGCCGCAAAATACACGGGATACCCGAGGCAAATCAGCAAGGTGGGCCAGGCCAGGCCGCCGGCGAAGACCACTTGGTGGCCCACGCCGAGGACTGCCAGGGCGACGGCGATTTTCTGTCCCCTGGACAGCCGCTCGGCAAAGGCCGCCCGGCCCACCACCACCATGACCAGGGGGAGCAGGAAGTAGCCGAGCGACGTCGCCAAAGCGAACCCGTTCATGGGCGCATACATGAAGAGCCAGAGCTGGACGCCCACCAGCGAGCTGGCAACGGCTCCGTAAACCAGCAGGCCGGGTCTGGCCCTGATGCGCCCGAGCAAGGCAACCATTTGGACCCGGCGACCCGGAACCAGCGCATAGAACGGGGCAACTATCAGCAGGGTCAGCACTATTCGCCACCCGTAGACCTCCGTGTGTCCGATGTCCTTCAGGGAACCGGAAATGAGGAAGATGGCTGCGAACAGTCCAGAGGCCGCCAGGGAGGCAAGAACGCCGCGATTCATCGATGACGCTCCGTAATTCGTATTCGACTTGGTGTTTCAGTCTAGCGATCCAGCGTTCCGGGCCTGGCCCAACTAGACTTCCAGCTTTCGCCTGATAAACGAGGAGAGCTGGTCGACAAGGATGATCAGCACCAGGACCACCACGATCTGGGTGGCCATCGCATCGAAGCGGAACGACTTGATGGACTGGTTGATCAGCAACCCGATGCCGCCGGCCCCGACCAGTCCCAAGACCAGCGAGGAACGGACGTTCACGTCGAAGCGGTACAGCAGCAATCCCACGAACTGGCCCAGTGCCATGGGCAGCGCGGCATGGGTGACCTGCTGGAACCGCGAGGCCCCGGCCGTTGCCAACGCCTGTTGGGGGCCGGAATCGGTTTCCTCCATAGACTCCGCCCACAGTTTTCCCATGACGCCGGTGTTGTGGCAGATCAACGCGAGCACGCCGGCAAAGGGGCCAAGTCCCACCGCGGTGACGAAGATCAGCGCGAAGACGATGTCCGGCACCGCCCGGAAGAAGGAGAGGACTGCGCGGGAGAGCTGGTAGACGAGCCGGTGCGGCGTGGTGGTGCGCGAAGCGAACACCGCCAGCAACAATGCCGTTGGGATGGAAAGGGTGGTGCCCAGCAACCCGATCCACAGGGTCACGGTGGTCGCCTTCAGTGCCGGGGCGAGGACCGATTCCCAGTCAAGGTCCGGCGGGAAGGCGTCGGCCAGGAACGAGGCCATGCCCTCGGCGCCCGTGACCAGTGCCGACACCTCGAAGTCAGTGCCGCGCAGCGCGAAAACGTGCAGGACGATGAACGCCGCGATGGCGGTGAGGATCGAGGTGATCCGCCACCCGGCGTTGGGGACCTTGGGGACTGAAAGGGAGGGAACCTGCGTGCTCATGCCGCTGCTCGATTCGGGGTGTAGAGGCGGGACTGCATGGAGGCGTCGAGTCCGGAGATGTCCCCGGAGTATTCGATGCGGCCGTTGACCAGTCCAATGACGTTGTCCGCGTGGCGCAGGGCCAGGTCCGGCTGGTGCAGGACCGCCGCGACTGCCAGGTTCTCCGCGTGGGCCAGTTCGGCCAGCAGGGCCATGACTTCCTCGGCGGCGCGCGGGTCGAGCGCGGAGACCGGCTCGTCGGCCAGCAGCACCGAGGCGCGCTGGCACAGGGCGCGGGCCACGGCCACGCGCTGGGCCTGGCCGCCGGAGAGCCGGCCGGCCTTCTCGTGGGCGCGATCGGCCATGCCGACGCGGGCCAAGGCAGCCATGGCCTCTTCCTTCAGCTCGCGGGGGAAGAACATCGGGCTGACGGAGGCGGGGCCGCTGAGCCGGCCCAGGGCGCCGGCGCACACGTTCTCCAACGCCGTGCGCCGCGGGACCAAGTGGATCTTCTGGAAGACCATGGCCACCGAGGACCGTGCCCTGGCCAGTTCGGTGCCGCGCAGCGTGGACAGCTCTGTGCCGTCCAGCTTGATGGATCCGGCCTCGGGGGTTTCCAGGCCCATGATGCACTTGAGCGTGGTGGACTTGCCCGAGCCGTTGGCGCCCAGGAACGCCAGCATGGAGCCGCGGGCAAGGGTGAAATCGACGCCGTCCAGGACGGTGCGCCCGCTAAAGGACTTGGTCAGGTTCCTGACCTGCATGATCTCCTCGCCGGCCGGAACGGCAGGGTGCAAGGCGCGATGTGGCATCCGTAACGCGGTCATTAGATGTCCTTCTCGGTCAGGCCCATGGTCTCGGCCAGGTCAAACAGCGGGTTGTAGGTTTCCTTGGTGACCTCGATCAGGGGCCCGGCCGGGGTGACGTCAAGGAACTTGCCGACGGCCTCGATGTCCGCGGGCGCCAGGTTCAGCAGGGCGTCCTTGACCGCAGCCTTGAAAGCCGGGTCGGCGTCGGCGGAGACCGTGATGGGGTCGTTCGGGATGGCCTCGCTCTTCCAGACCTGGCGGAATCCGGCCGGATCGAAGTTGCCCGAATCTATGGCGCTGGCCAGGGTCTGCGAGTTGATCTGGGCCGCGTCGACGGTGCCCTTGGTCAGGGCCAACAATGCCTCGGGGTGCCCGCCGGCATAGTTCATGTTCAGCTCGTCCTCGGCGATGCCCGCCTTCTTCAAGCCAAAGCGGGGCAGCACATCCCCGCTGGTGGAGCCGACCGAGCCCAGGGCGAGGTCCTTGCCGCGCAAGTCATCGATGGCCTTGATCGCGGAATCCTTGGGAACCCAGATGCCGGCGGTGTAGGAGGAGAGCTTCCCGTCTGCGGTGCCGAAGGAAACCAGCGGCTCGGCGTTGGCCTTGGTGGAGGCGAAGACGAAGCCCATGGGACCGAACTGTCCGATGTCGAGTTTGCCGTTGCGCATCGAGAGCACCTCGGCCGCGTAGTCCTCGACCACCTGGACCTCGACCTTGCAGTCCAGTTCCTTGCCCAGGGCGGCGGCGAGCACCTTGTAGGCGGGTTCGAGCTTGGCCGGGTCCTCGAAGGGCTCGATGCCGAACTTCAGTTCGCCGGTGGGGCAGAACGACCCGGGGTCGGCCGAGGCAGGGGCCTCGGTGGAGGAGCAGCCTGCCAGGGCGAGGGCGGCGGCGGCGGCAAGGGACATGGCGAGGGTGCGTGGGATTTTCATGGTGCGACGGGTTCCTTAGCGAGTGAGGGCGGCGGTGGGCCGGGGGAGGGGACGTGCGGTGAGGTTTGCCTCGGCCAGGCCGAAGGAGATGGTCATGCCGATGCCGCTGGTCACGGAAACCAGGGTGATGGCCTCGCCGATGTCGCGGACCAGAACAGGGGAAACGTCTGAGGAGGCGTAGATGCCCTGCCAGCGTTCGGTGGTGGCGAACGACTCCACATCCAGCACCTTCGCCGCGGCCCGCAGCAGGATCCCGGACGTGGATTCGTCGAGGAACGGATCCTGGGTCAGGTCATAGGAGTGCGAGTCCCCGAGCAGCAAGGTTCCGTCCGGACGCTGGGTGAACATCACGTTGGCGCCGATCCCCAGCAGGTCGGGGTGCGCCTCGGCGACCTCGACGCGCAGTGCGCTCGCCGAGGGCATGTGCGTGAACGCGTCGTAGCGCAGCATGGAGGTCGCGGTGAGCACGGCAGGGACGATGGTGGTGCTTTCCGGCGCGCCGGCGGCCGTCATCTGCAGCGCGCACCGCTCGATGCGGTGCTCGGCCGCGATTTGGGGGAACAGGTAGTCCACGTCGTGGCCGACACAGATGTACACCTGGTCGGCCTCGAAGTCGCCGCGGCTGGTGTTGACGCGGGCCCGGCGTTCGGAACCCTGCCCGAACCCCAGGGCAGCGGTGTTGAAGTGCACCGCTGCCCCTTCTTGTTCGTGGAGCCAGCCCGCCAGTGTGCCCACCGTGCTGCGCGGGTCAACCCGCAGGTCATCGGCGAGGAATGCGCCGCCGCGGATGCCGTCGGTGTTCTCGCGGCCGAGCTTGGCCCGGACTTCCTCGGCGCCCAGCACGCTCACCTGGCCCTCGGGGCGGGACTCGGAGAATTCGCGCAGCAGCTGGAGCTCGGTCTCGGTGGCGGCAACCACCAGGGCCCCGGCTTCGATGGCCCAGAACCCGGCCTTGGCCGAGAAATCGAGCCAGTGACTCCGGCCGGCCTGGGCAAGGTCGTAGAGGTCGCCGTGTTGGGCGGTGATGCAGGCATGGCCGAAGTTTCGCACCGATGCGCCCACCGCACGGTGGTCGCGTTCGATGACGGTGACGCTCAGGCCGGCTTGCTGGGCGAGCGCGGCATGGGCCAGGCCGATGATGCCTGCGCCGACCACCAGGACGTCGGTGCTTGCCACCGGTTCTGCGGTGGCCCCGGATTTCGTTTCGAAGATGTTCACGGCATTGATATTTGCCGGTCCCAAGTCCTGTTTTCAAGCCAGAACGGGACTTGTCCAGACAAGTTCACCAACGGTTCATCTGGCCACCAGCCCCTTCATGACCTGTTCATTTGTAGTTCACCAAGGTTCCCGGGATGCCGCCTGTTCCACTTGTATGATCAAGTACGTGCAGTCAACTTCCGAAGAACCCATCCACCAGCGTCTCAGCGATTTGTTCCGTGAACGGATCTCCTCCGGCGACTGGAAAGAAGGCAAGCCACTGCCCAGCGAGGCGGAGCTCTGTGCGCAGAACGGTGTTTCCCGTGGAACCGTCCGCCAGGCGCTGGCGAGCCTGCGTAGCGAGGGCCTGATCACCGGGGGTCGCGGTAAGCCCCCGGTGGTCGCCCACCCGGTGCCTTCCCAATCGTTTGCCACCTTCATGTCCTTTACCGAGTGGGCCCATTCACTGGGCCGGGAACCGGGACAGCGGACGCTGGAGATCGCACGGCGCCCGGCGGGAGAAGACCTTGCGGGAAAAATGCTCCTTCAACCGGGAGATCCTGTCATCCAGGTGTTGCGCCTGCGCTCGCTTGACGGGAATCCGACCATGGTGGAACGCAGCAACTTCGTCGCCGATGTCGGCAACGCACTCTTTGACTTCGACACCGACAGCGGCTCGATCTTCGGCTACCTGACATCCCGGGGCGTGGACCTGAGCAGGGGCCGGCATGTCATTGATGCCGTCGGTGCCGATGAGATGGATGCCTCCCTGCTGGGAGTGGCCGCCGGATCGCCGCTGTTGCGCGAGCATCGGCTGACCTACGCCGAGGACGGACGCATCCTTGAATGCTCGGATGACCGGTACCTTCCGCATCTTGCGAACTTCGTCATCGAAAACACCCGGGCGTCCAGGGCGGCTTTGGTGCGCGTCCCGCTGGTCGCCTGATAACTGATAGACCAACCAAAGGATGGAAACAATGATTGAACTTGTCGTCTTGGATATGGCCGGAACCACCGTTGATGAGCATGGGATCGTCTACCGCGCCCTGGAGGATTCGGTCACGGATACCGGAGCCAGCGTCGATGCCGCCGACCTGCAAACCTGGATGGGCGCCGACAAGACCGAGGCCATTGCCGCATTGATGGAACTCGGGGGTGTCACGGCGGACCCCGGGCTGGTTGCCCGGCAGTTCGACCACTTCCGCGCCCTTTTGGCGGAGCGCTACGCGGCCAACCCGCCGGTGGCCCTTCCCGGTGTGGAGGAAGCCCTGTGCGAGCTCAAGGGCCGGGGGATCAAGGTAGGCCTGACCACTGGGTTCTCACGGGATGTCGCGGGCCCGATCCTCGAAACCCTGGGCTGGGGGATTGGCGAAGGCCAGCTGCTCGATGCCGTGGTCACCAGCGACGAAGTCGCCGCGGGCAGGCCCGCGCCGTACATGATCCACCGGGTCATGGAAGTCACCGGCGTGCACGATGTGCGCCGCGTCGTGGCCGGCGGTGACACGGTAGTCGACCTCCTGGCGGCATGCAACGCCGGGGTGCGCGGGCTGGGCGTCCTCACCGGGGCGCTTGGCCGTGAAGAACTCGAGCAGCATCCCCACAGCTGGGTTTTGGAAGGCGTCAGGGCACTTCCCAGTGTTCTCGAGTCTTCACTAGTCAGCCCCAAATAATATCGTTTTGGTAACAGCGCCCCGGAGTCCATCTCGGTCTCCGGGGCGTTATGTCGCGTGTGATTAACTTTTTTTAGCACTCTGACTAGGTCGAATGTATCCCCGAAGGACTCACGGCTTGACGTGGCCCCGGGGTGGTGCCGTACCGTCGTTGAGTAACGTTTCTATAACATCAGGTTACGGAACACGTCTCAACTACCGCCGGATATCTGTGCGTTGTCCATTGCGGCGGTAGCCACTCGAATCGTCGATTGCGACGCCGGACAACGCCGCCATGATGGTCCTGGACGACCTATGCGGAGGATGGCACTGGAGAAACATGATCCAGCAGAATTCCAAGAGCAAAAACATTCGCCGCGGCGCAGCTTCTGTTGCCGCACTGGCCTTGGCCGGGGGAGCCATGGCAATGTCGGTGGCACCTGCCTCGGCAGCCAGCACCAGCACCTGGGACGCACTGGCACAGTGCGAGTCCGGCGGAGACTGGTCCATCAACACCGGCAATGGCTACAAGGGCGGGCTGCAGTTCTCCAGCTCGACCTGGAGCGCCTTTGGCGGCAGCGGAAGCGCGAACAACGCTTCGAAGTCCGAGCAGATCCGCGTTGCCGAACGCGTCAAGGCCAGCCAGGGTTGGGGCGCATGGCCCGCATGCTCGGCCAAGCTTGGACTTTCCGGCGGAAAGGGCTCGGTAGCCAAGACCTACGAGTCTGCTCCGAAGAAGGAAACCGTGAAGAAGTCGAGCGAGTCGAGCTACAAGACCTCTTCCACCAAGTCCTACAAGACCAAGTCGGTTCCCGCCAAGAGCTACGCCTCCAGCGGCAAGCGCGCAGCTGCCCCGGTGGCCAAGGCACCGGCAATCAGCGTCAACGTCAAGGACTCGGGCGAGAACTACACCGTCAAGGCCGGGGACACCATGTTCAAGATCGCCCAGTCCCAGGGCCTGAGCAGCTGGCAGGACCTGCATGCCCTGAATCAGGACGTCGTGCCCAGCGCCGACCTCATTTTTGTTGGACAGTCGCTGGACTTGCCAACCAAGTAAGCCGGTCCCTCGCGAGAGCGGACGAACGGCCAGGAGAGCTGTTCCGCAGTCAACCCCCAAGTGGCTGCGGAGCAGTTCTTTTGCGTTTCCGCCTGAAAGTCCCAGGTTCCGGTGCGCGGACTCAGGTGAAGGCGAACACCGGCGGAAATACCAGTACCACCACAGCTGCCCACGCACCGTAAACCGGCAGATAGCGGGTCTGCCAACGCTCGAGCGCCGCGAACGGACGCCTGCCGCGCAGGAATCCGGCGGACAGCCAAGCGGCCCGCACCAGGTGCACCAACAGAAGCAGGTTCAGGCCGAGCGCGGCGACCTTGTTGGGGCTGAAGCCGAACTCGGCGATCCTGGCCAGCATCGCAGTCAGCATTACTGCATCCACGGCCAGGGCCGCCGCGACGAGGATCAGCTGCAGCGCATCGAAGAACCCCGGCGGGGCCAGCGGGTCGCGGGCGGACAACGCGTAGAGCAGGAGGCACAGCACCAGCACCAGGATCGCGTCCATGAGAATGAGCAGGCCGCGGTCGACGTCGACCAGTCTGCCGGCGGTCGTGAGCACGATGAGCATGGCCAGCAGCATCGCAATCGTCAGGGGCGTGAAGACGCGCGTCAGGACAGGTGCGATGTTCTCGATGACGTCCTGCTTGGCCTCAACCAGCCAGGCGGCTACCACCAAGGCCCCCGGAACGGCGAACGGCAGGATCCAGCTTTCCAGTACCGGTTCCAGGTCAAGGCCCACCAGCTGGAGCACGGCGAAGGTAAGCCCAATGAGCACGCCGCCGCCGAGCGCCAACAGGATGAAGTAGATGGCAAGTTCGCCGGTGAACCTCACGAAGTCCATGCGCCTGCCATCGGACCGCCACCGCCCGCCGACGTAGGCGACCCCCGCCAGCAGCCACAGGATCACCGGGACATGCAGCGCCGCGAGTAGCCACGTGGAACCGTCCGAATCGAACGGGTAAATGTTGAGCGCGAGCACCAGTATGGCGAAGGGGATGGCCAGTGCGATCGCCGTGCGTGCAGTGATCCGCCGCTTCCATGCAAAGTACGCGACCAGGAATGGGAACACCAACAGGCCGACGTTGCGCAACAGGGCAGCGTCTTCGCCCAGCCAAGTGAGACCCGCCTTTAGCGCCAGGCCGGCCCCCACCGCGAGGGACAGGACCACTGCAAGCTCACGCCGGGGCGGGGGTCCGGCGACTGCGGGTCCCTCCGGAAGAAGGACGAGCTGTTTCCACAGCCGCTCCGAATGTTCGCGCGCGAATTCGCGAGAGACCGCATCGAGGTTTCCCATGCGCTTGATCGCCACCAGGAAGGCCTCGTCGTCGTCGAGTCCTCCCGCACGCCTTTCGTCGATCTGTTCGCGCAGGTGGTCTTCGAGCTCATCGAGGTCGGCGGGGGAGATGGCCCGGCGGCGGGCTACGTAGCCGCGCCACACCTGAATCTGGGCTTCAAGCCCTGCATGCTCCTCCATTACGCCCATCCCGTTTCCGCGGCTGGCGGGCGCTGCGCCGAATGCCATACTTGTCGCAGCGTCTCGGCGACGACGGTCCATTGCCCTTGCCGTTCGGCCAGGGCGGCACGACCGGTCTCGGTGATGGCGTAGTGCTTGCGACGGCGCCCTGCCTCCGAAACGCCCCAGGACGAACGCAGGTAGCCAAGCCGCTCCAAACGGTGCAGCAGCGGATAGAGCATTCCGTCGGTCCACTGCATGTCCCCGCCGGAAAGCTCGCTCACGCGCTTGATGATGGCGTAGCCGTGCATTTCGTCAGCCTCCAGGATCCCCAGCACGAGCGGGGTCGCCGATGCGGCGACCAGGTCCTTGTCGATGCGCACGTCGTCTCCTTACATAGATCTACTATGTATTAGACATCCGGCGTCCCGTGAAGGCAAGAAAGACGCCTGGCCACGAACGTTTTCATCGGACCCGGCGAAGGTCCCATCCTGGGAAACGGGGGCGGCTCGGGAAATCAGGTGATGCGTCCCAAGCCGCGGTGCCCCGTCACTACCTTGTGGACAGCAGGGTGTCCAGTCGCTCGTACCCCTCCGTGATGCCGCCTTCCATGCCTGAGGCGGCCATGCCGTCGCGAGCCTCAACGGTGGGATAGACGGAGTGCCCGACAAGCCGGCAGCGGTCGCCCTCCAATGCTTCGAAACGCATGTAGTCCATGGCGACGACGTCGGGCTGGCCGTCGTATTCAAAGGTCTGGATGGCGAACTCGTTTTCGCGGACGGTGTGGAACACCCCGTTGAATCCGTAGGTCCCGGATTCGTTGGAGTGGGTGTACTTGTAGGATCCCCCGGTGCGGAAGTCGTAGGTCTCGATTTCCATTTTCAACCCGTAGGGTCCGAGCCATTGGGCAACGAGGGCGGGGTCGCGGTGCGCCTCGAAGACCGCCGCGACGGGAAAGTCGAATTCCCGGGTGAAATCAATGAAGGGTGTGCCTTCGGGGATGCTGAGGTTTAGTGGGTTGGTCATGATGGGACTTTCGTGTTTTTATCCGTGGCGTGCGGATTGGCCTTTGAGCACGGCGTCCAAGCGGTTGTACTTCTGGTCGGCCAGTAGCCGATATTTGTCGATCCAGCCGGTCAGCTCCGTGAGCAGTGCAGGATTCAAGTGGACCGGGCGGCGTTGCGCCTCGCGTGTGCGAGTCACCAGATGCGCCTGCTCGAGGACTTGAATGTGCTTCGAGATGCCTTGGATGGACATCTTGAACGGTTCGGCGAGTTCGTTGACAGTGGCGGGGCCGGTGGACAGCCTGGCGATGATTTGCCGGCGCGTGGGGTCTGCGAGGGCCAGGAATGCCCTGTTGAGATCTTGCTCGTCGAAGGACACGTATTCAACTCTTTTCTTGATCAACCTTTCGGTTGATTACAACGATGCTCCGGTGTTTTCCGATAGTCAAGAGCTGGGGAGTGCTGACCATGGAATTTAATTGGTCGGCCGGATGCCGCCGTTCCGTCTCCGTGCCCCCGCCCCTACGCGAGGGCAGTCAACGCGTCGACGTGGGAGCGTGCCGCGGAGGAGTGGCTGGCCTGGATGCACAGGAAGACTTCGGCGCTTTGGTGGCCTGGCCAGTCCCCGGGCAGGTAGTTTTCCGGCAGCCCGGGATCCAGATACGGAATGGTCCGCCATGAATCAATGGCCCTCACGTAGAGGGCGAAGCTCTCGGCGGCGCTTGCCTGTCCAGCGCCGGCCACGGCCTTGTTCTGGTCAAGAAAGCCGTGGTGCAGTGCCGAAAGCGCATCCAGGTCCCACCATGCAACAGCCGACGCCTGGGCGGTCCCGGTGAACTCCAGGAGATTGGAGACGATGACCGTCGCGTGGTCCTCCAGGCCCAGGACGCGCAAGATCTCCCAGACCTCGGCGCGCAGGTAGTCGGGAAAGATCCACAGTCCCGGCGCCATGAGGCCGCCGCCGATACCCTGCAGGTACTTGCGCAGTTGGTGGCGGCGCTCGCGTTCGGCCTCCGGGATGGAGTAGGAGAGCAGGCACCAGGGATCCGCCGGATCCATGGCGCGCGGTTCGAAGATGCGCCTGTCTCCCCGGGCAAGGATGCGTTCACCGGTGGGAGTGAGTTGGAGCCCCAGGACGTCTGCCCGGGCTTGCTGTTCGAGGATCCCCTTCTTCTTCAGGCGGGAGATCGCCGTCCGCGTCACCTGGGGCGTGGTGCCCAGCGCGTCCATCAGCGCGATCAGGTGCGCCGAGGAAATCCAGCCGCCCAGTTCGCGCAGGTACAGACCCACGATGGTGCGGACCAGGGAGGTGGTGCTGCCCGTGCGGGCATCCAGGTCGTCGAGCTCGGTCAGCATGGTCGGGCGCTACTTGCCGATCTCGGTGCGGACGGCGAACAGCTCCGGGAAGAATGTCAGGTCCAGTGCACGCTTGAGAAAATCCACGCCGGAAGACCCGCCGGTACCCTTCTTGAAGCCGATGGTGCGTTGGACGACGCGCATGTGGCGGAAGCGCCAGGCCTGGAAATTGTCCTCCAGATCAACGAGGTCCTCACAGGCCTGGTAGAGGCTCCAGATGGTGTCGTCCGATTCGTAGATGTCCTTGTAGATGGGAACCAGTGCCTCTTGGAAGACCCACGGCTGGGAGACATCGCGTTCCAGGATCGCCTCGGGGACGGCATAGCCCGAACGGGCCAGGGCGCGGAGGAAGGAATCGTAGACGGTTGGTTCGTGTAGGAGCTTGGATAGCAACTGGTGGGCATCGGGGTCGGATTCAAAGACCTTGAGCATGCCTTCGTGCTTATTGCCCAGGATGAACTCGACGGCACGATATTGGTACGACTGGAAACCGGAGGACGAGCCGAGTGAGCCGCGGAACTGTGCGTACTCGCGCGGGGTGAGTGTGGCCAGAACTGCCCATTGTTCGGTCAGCGTCTTCTGGATGTGCTTGACGCGGGCGAGGCATTTCAGCGACTTGCCGATTTCGTCGCTGTCCATCAGGCGACGTGACTCAACCAGCTCGTGCAGCATCAGCTTGAGCCACAGCTCGCTGGTCTGGTGCTGGATGATGAACAGCATCTCATCGTGGTGCTCAGGGACACTGACGGGGTGCTGTGCCGAGAGCAGGCGCCCCAGGTCCAAGTAGCTTCCGTACGACATGGTGTTGCTGAAGTCGGTACGGACGGTGTCTTCGATTTCGCGTGCACCCTCGGGCGTCTGTGCGTGTGGGCAGGCCATGGAAAGAAGCATATCAGTTCGTCGACGTGCGTCAAGATAGTGAAATGATGCTCGCTGGTGCTTGGCCCAATTGCGGACGACCTGGTGAAACACCCGTGCTGCCGGTGGTGATGGAAAAAGTCGGCTCCGTCTCTCCGTGGCCGTGATCCGGCGCATGCAGTTCCCAGGGTGTGGCCGCGGATCCGGTGCTCAACTGGAAAGAGCGTGGAGGCGGAACCGCCTTGCGCCGCGGTTTGGGTCCTGGTCTGTGGTTTGATAGGGAGTTGAACGTGGATGGCCAGGGGTGCCATCTGGATATTGGGGGACACATGAAGTCGTTTACTCGCATGCTCACCGCTTTGGCGGCCGCTGCTTCGATCGTATTTTCCGGGGCCGCCGTGGCAGCAGCCGCGCCCGTAGCGCCGACCCAAGCGATCAATGTGGTGGCCGCCAAAAAAGCTCCGGCGATCACGATCAACAAGATCGCCAACAAAACGGTCAAGGGTTCGGCCAAGGCCACCATCAAACCGTCGGTCAAGGCGGCCAAGGGCGTCAAGGTCACCTCAAAGGTCTTGACCGTGAAGCAAGGCAAGAAGACCGTTGCCAAGAACAAAACGTCGATTTCACTAAAGGCCGGGACCTACAAGGTGACGACCAAGGTGAACTACAAGATCGGCAAGAAGAAGCTCTCGACCTCCAAGACGCAAACCCTGGTCATCACGAAGGCCAAGGTGAAGAAGACTTGGGCCGCGGCCAAGGGCAAGAACTGCCCCGCAGCCTACCCCGTCAAGGGCAACCAGACCGGCAGCAACAAGGAATGGAAGTACCACGTTCGCGGTGGCCAGTTCTATAGCATCACGGTTCCCGAGCAATGCTTCAAGACCACTTCCGACGCACGCAAGGCCGGATACCGCGCTTCGAAGCGCTAGTCCCATTTTCGGTTGTCGATCAACATCCGTGGCCCGCAGGCAAACTGTGGGCCACGGGTGTTTAAATGTACCTTCGGCGTTGTGCGTTGTTGATTCATCCTGAAAGAGCGTTTTGAAGCACCTGATAAGCATTGTTGTCACCCTCCTGATCCTGACCGGTGGCTTGGTGGCGAATTTCGGCACCCATGTTGGCAATGATCAAGCCAGTGATGTCACCACCTTGGGACCCAGCAGTACTTCGACGTCCGTGGCCGGTGAGGGAGTCACCCCCGGCGCCAAGCTCGATGGCCCGCTCGCGGTTTCGGTCCTGGACGCCTTGCCGGTCAAGGGCAAGGCGCCGGCAACCGGCTACGACCGGAACCAGAAGTTCGGCAATGGCTGGAAGGACTTCAACGGCAACAAATGCGACGAGCGCCAGGACACGCTCAAGCGCGACTTGTCGTCTGTAAAGTTCAAGGACGCGAAGAAATGCCAACTCGCCTCCGGCACGTTGGCTGACGTGTACACCGGGACCACCATTAAGTGGAAGGTGAACAGCGGGTCCGTTGACATCGACCACGTGGTGGCGTTGAAGAACGCATGGGTGTCAGGCGGTGTGCAGCTGTCCCAGGACCAACGCCAGGGTCTCGCCAACGATCCGTTGAACCTCATGGCCTCGCAAGCATCGGCCAATCGTTCCAAGGGCGATGCCAATGCCGCCGAGTGGTTGCCGGCCAACAAGTCTTTCCGCTGTCGGTACGTGGCAACGCAGATCAGCGTCAAGAAGAAGTACACGCTGTCTGTGACCGCGTCCGAAAAGAAGGCCATGGAGCGCGTGCTCTCCACGTGCCCGAAGCAAAAGGCCGCCTT
>NZ_JAULBL010000002.1:99688-308048 GCF_030512175.1 Paeniglutamicibacter sulfureus
TCGTTCAAATCAGCGCGCCCGGCAGGAGCTTTTCTTCATGGCGGATGTCCGGCCGCCACTGCTTCAACGAGTAGGCCGAAGGCACCTGCTGGGGGCAACGGCCACGTGCGTCCTCTCGACCACCGGTTGTGGGCCTGCGGCGCGGGGCCGACTCACCACCCAACCTCGAAGGTCGCCCCGAACGGCCACGGTGTCATTGACGCGGACCGGTATCCCTTCAGGGCTGCTCGCTGTCCAAGAGACAGGGGAAGAGCTCATGGACACCGCCGCGGTCCCGGCATGGATCACCACTGCTGTTGAAGGCCTGGGCTAGGGGACCCGCCCCGTAGCCATTGCGGCGCCGGAGGCTTCGTTCTACCTGAGGTAGGAGAAGACTCCCATCATGCCGCGTTCGGCGTGGAAGGCGTTGTGGCAATGGGTGAGCCATTGTCCGGGGTTATCGGCGTCGAACTGGACCGTGACCGTTTCCTTGGGCAGGACAATGACTGTGTCCTTGCGCGCCCCGGTTTCCCCAATCTGGAAGGTGTGGCCGTGGATATGCATCGGGTGCCACATCTCGGTGTCGTTGACGAACTTCACCTCCACCCGTTCACCGGCCTGGATGTCAAAGGCCTTCTCGAAGGGTTTGGTCATGTCGAATCGGTGGCCGTTGATACCCCAGTCATAGTTCGCCATCCCGCCGGTCAGCCGCAGCTCATGGACCCGGTCCGGCGCCTTGGCAGCCAGCCGCACGGCCGGGTCCGCGGTGAGCTGGCCACCGTGGACAACCTTGCCCGTCAAGGACTTCGGGAGGTCCACTCTCGCCGGGACGTCACCGGTGCCGGTGGAGAGAAGTCCGTAGGCCATTTGGGCTTTGCCCTCGGCCAACGCCACTACGGGGGTGTAGCCGGCACCGACGGTCAAAAGCGCATCGATGCGTTCGCCCATGCCCAGGACGATGGCATCAGCATCGGTGTGCTCGACGGGGAAGCCGTCGGTGTGGGTCACTGTGAGTTGCTGGTTCGGGACCCCGATCCGGTAGGCGGTGTCGCCGGCGGCATTGATGATGCGCAGCCGGATGCGGTCACCCGGTTCCGCCTTGAAGGTCTCCGGCTTTTCGGCGCTGGCGCCGTTGAAGAGATGCAGCGGGTAGGCAACGTCGCCGGCGTCCCCGCCCAGGAAATCACTGGTGGCACCCATGAGCATGTGGCCCATAACCATCGGACCATTGTCGCCGCCGTGGCCCATGGCGCCCATGTCTCCCATGCCCTTGGACAGTTCCTTGATGACGTCGTCAGGGGTCCCGGTGACGCCGTCGAGCCAGTCATCCAGGACGATCACCCACTCCTTGTCGTACGTCAACGGTTCCTGCGGGTCGTCGATGATCAAGGCACCATAGAGTGCCCGTTCGCGCTGCATCTCCACGTGCGAGTGGTACCAATAGGTGCCCGGGTGCGGCAACTTGAAATCGTAGAGGTATTCGGTGCCGGCATCTACAGGTTCCTGGGTAAGGCCCGGCACGCCGTCGGCATCATTGCGCATGGCGAGCCCATGCCAGTGGATGCTGGTGGATTCGGTGAGTTTGTTGGCGACGGTGACGGTGAGCTGGTCACCGACCGAGCCCCGCAGGGTCGGTGCGACGAGGGAACCGTTGTATCCCCACGTGGTGATGTCCGTCCCTGCCCGGGTGGTGGACAAAGGCCCTGCGGTGAGGGTTTGGCTGACGGTCTTTCCGGTGCTGGCCCGCTGGGCTTCGGCTGCGGAGATGAGCGGGTCCGTGGGCAGGATGCGAGAGACCCCCGCGGGGGCGGTCGGAGTGGGCGCGCATGCGGCCAAGGCCGCCACGGCGGTCGTCGCCACGGAAAGGCCCAGGAAGGAGCGCCGGTTCAATTGATAGGTCATGAGTGAATCCTTCAAGAATATATGTTCAGACGAGGAACGAACGGGGAGATATGGCAGCGACCGAGCGCTGAAGCACAGGGATATCCTCCGGGCACAGCAAAGAGGCATGCGGGATTAAGCCCGGTCGTACCCGGCGGGGAAGAAGGGGTGCGGTGGTGGTTCCGAAACATCTCGGAACCACCACCGCAAAAGGCAGGAGCGAGGGTCGCTAGAGGGTGGCGAGAAGGTCCTTCATGTCCTTGATCTCGGCTTCCTGGGAGGAAACGATGTCCTTAGCCAGGGCCCCGGCGTCCGCGTTCTGGCCGCCGGTGACCTCGGTCTGGGCCATCTTCACGGCCCCTTCGTGATGGGCGATCATTTGGGTCAGGAACAGCTTGGTGGCCTCGGCGCCCTGGGCGGACTTGAGCTTGTCCAGGTCGGCGTCGGTCATCATGCCGTCCATGCCGTGGTCTCCGGCCATGGCGGTCGGTTCGGACCACCCGGTGAGCCAATCGGTCATTTTTTGGATTTCGGGGGCCTGCGCGGCCTTGATGTCCTGGGCCAGTTTCTCGATCTGGGGGTCCAGGTCCGACTTTTCTAGCATAATGTCGCTCATCTCCACCGCTTGGACGTGGTGGGGAATCATCATTTGGGCGAACATCGTGTCAGCGGCATTGTGCTGCGCGTTGGTGGCGGGTGTTTGGCTGCCGGAGGTGGCGGTGGGGCTTTGGTCCATGCCTTCCATCTCATTGCCGGACCCGGCACCGCATCCGGTCAAGGCGATCGCGGCGGCCAGGGCGGTGGTTGTGAGGGCTGCAAATTTCTTCAAGGGGATCATTCCTTCGCTAAAAAGTTTCTCGCGGTAAACGGCACCCCGTGGGGCACCCGGTTGAGGGACCTGTCACCGAGGTGGCAGGTAACATCATCGGTTTACGTTCGAAGGATCGAGAGTTCGGCCAACGAGGGAGGATCGGGAATTCGGCCCCCCGATTTGGGTCCCGGGGCGCTGGTGAATGCCGTTACCGTGGGTGTCCAAGCGAGTATCCGCGGCGGAGGAAGGTTCGGCAGCTCTGGTCCGAAAGCGGGAACGCACATTTCGTGGCTGCCCATGCTGTGGCCGTCGGAGGGGAATCCGTCACAGCCCATCGGCATCCCCTGGGGTGCAGACAGGAGCGCGTCGGCAACCAGATGGGTCGCCGGGAGAATGTCAGTGGATGCCGCGTGGTTCGGCTCCATGGCTTGCACGGTGGGAGATGTTGCCGCGGCCCGGCTGGGCATCGATGCCGACTCCATGGCCGTTACTTGGATCCCGCCGAGGACATGCATGCCCAGGAGGCCGGCGACAATGGCAAGCACCATGGCCACCAAGCCGAGCGTGGACAGGAAGGAACCCCTGGCAGACGGGGCTGGGGTCGTGCGCACGGCGGGGTCCTTCCTGTGGATGTCCGGAGGTGGTGGGTTAGTTGTGTATCTTACGGGTGCAGGCTGGGTGAATCCTCGGATTCCGGTATCAGCGGGCGTCGGCGGGGTTGAGCCTGAGCCGGCGCAGCAATTGGGCGTTCAGTGCGACCACGATGGTGGACAGGGACATCAGCACCGCGCCGGCTGCAGGGGAGAGTACGATGCCGGCGAAAGCGAACACCCCGGCGGCCAAGGGTACGGAAATGATGTTGTAGCCGGTGGCCCACACTAGGTTCTGCCACATTTTCCGGTAGCTGGCATGGGAGAGATCCACCATGGACAACACGGCCCTGGGGTCGTTGCCGGCCAACACCACCCCGGCCGATTCCATGGCAACGTCCGTGCCGGCCCCGATCGCGATCCCGACCTCGGCACGGGCCAGGGCCGGGGCGTCGTTGACGCCGTCACCGACCATGGCCACCTTGAGCCCGCGGCCCTGCAGTTCGGCAACCTTCTGGTCCTTGTCCTGGGGCAGGACCTCGGCAAAAACCTCATCAATGTGCAGTTCGGTGGCCACGGCCTGGGCCACCTGACGTGCATCCCCGGTGATCATGGCGACCTTGATGCCGCGGTCCTGCAGGGCCTGGACGGCTTGGCGGGATTCGTCCCGGACCTCGTCTTCCAGGGCGACGGCCCCGATCACGACTCCGTCGCGAATCACGTGCAACACCGAGGCGCCCCGCTCCTTCCAACCTCTTGTTGCCATCGCGATGCGCTCGGGCTCGGTCAGGTTCAGTTCCGCCAACAGGGCGGGCCCGCCCACGGCGAGGGCCGTGCCGCCAACGGTTGCCTGGACCCCGCGGCCGGTCATGGAACGGAAATCCGTGGCCGTCAGCACGGGTGCACCCGCGAGTTGGGCGGCGTTGACGATGGCGCGAGCCACGGGGTGTTCGCTGTCGGACTCGACGGCGGCGGCGAGGGCCAACAGGTCATCGGTCAACAGGCCATCGATCGTCTCGACATCGGTGAGTGCCGGTTCGCCCTTGGTCAGGGTGCCGGTCTTGTCGAACAAGACCACATCGATGGTGCGCATCCGTTCCAGGGCCATGCGGTTCTTGATCAGCACGCCCGCCCGGGCGGCCCGCTCCGTGGAGATGGCAATCACCAGCGGGATGGCCAGCCCCAGGGCATGCGGGCAGGCAATGACCAGGACCGTCACGGTGCGAGTCACCGCATCCGGGATACTGCCCAGCAGCGACCAGACAATGAAGGTGATGGCTCCGGCGCCGGCGGCAAAGTAAAACAGGAACGCAGCGGCCCGGTCTGCCAGCGCCTGGGCCCGGGAGGTGGATGACTGGGCCTCGGCCACCAGTCGCTGGATCCCTGCCAGTGCGGTGTCGTCCCCGACGGCTGAGACCTTCAAGCGCAGGGAGCTGTCGGTGGCAACGGTCCCTGCCACCACGGGGTCCCCGACGGTGCGGGGGACGGTTTTTGACTCCCCGGTGATCATCGACTCATCCACCTCGGCGGAACCCTCGGTGATCACGCCGTCGGCAGGCATCCGCGCGCCCGAGCGCACCAGGACGACATCCCCGGCCACCAGTTCGGTGAGGCTGATGGTTTCCGTGCCGCCGTCGATGACCCGCTCTGCCTCATCGGGGAGCAGTGCCGCCAGCGCGTCCAGGGCGCCGCGGGCCGAACCCAATGCCCGCATTTCGATCCAGTGCCCCAGCAGCATGATGGCCACCAGCAAGGCCAGTTCCCACCAGAAATCCAGGTCGAAACCGCCCAAGCCCAGGCTTGTCACCCAAGAGGCGGTGAACGCCACGGTGATGGCCATGGAAATCAGCAGCATCATGCCCGGTTGCCGGGCCTTGATTTCCTGCCATCCGCCCCGGAGGAACGGTTGGCCCCCATAGAAGAAGATGACGGTGCCCAAGATCGGGGCAATCCATGGTGCGCCGGAGAATTGCGGCGGGACGTATCCCAGCAGGTGCCCGACCATGGGGCTGAAGTACACCACCGGAACCGACAGTGCCAAGGTCAACCAGAACCGGTTCTTGAACATGGCGGTGCTGTGCCCGGCATGCTGGCCCTGGGTGTGGACCGCATGGTCATCATGATCCATCTCCCCGTGACCCATGGCCGCGTGATCCATGCCCGGCACCGAATCCTGACGCACGTGCCCGGGGTTGCGCTCTTCCATCATTCTCCTTCGTTGTGTACTGAACGGCCTCGGCGGCTGGACTGCCGACGACTGACATGCGAGGCTTCACTGACAACACCCCAAATATACCCCCACGGGGTATGTTTGTTCAAGTGATGATCGACCCGGAGGTCTTGGCTTTTGGCCATAGCCCGGTGCCGTAGAACATCGCTTGGCCGGGGCCCTGCGTTGCCACCCCAATCTTCTACGGCAGGGAAAGTTGGTAGGTGTGGATGGGTGTCCCGTCCTTGGAATGGCGTTCCCCAACGCATGTCCAGCCCAGTTTCTTATAGAACTCCCCTGCCCCTGCTGCCCCTGCCGTGGTGACAAGCTCGGCCAGGGCTGCCCGGTCCGCCACGGCACGGTTGAGGAATTCCTCGACGAGAAGCTTTCCGATGCCCCCGCCCCGCAGGGTGGGCAGGACCACGAGCGAGGTGATCACGGCCGTTGCCGGCCGGGGGTTGGCCCCGGCAATCGGGCCGTTCGTGCGCCTCAGGATGCGGCGCAGGTACGGTCGGGCCCGGGTGCGCAGGAAGTGGAGAAGTACCCGTGGCCTGATGGAAAGTGCCATCAGTCCAGAGAGCAGGAGACCCCACTTGTGGTTGTTGAGAACATCTGCGACGTGGCGGATTTGGTTGGTTGATCCGATCAGGAAGCCGACTTGCTGCTGCTGGGCATCGCTCGTGACACCGACAAGTGCGACCCCATGATGTTGGGTGAGAAAGGTTTTCATCCAACGCCGGACGAAGCGTTTTCCCAGGCGTGGGAACAGCCCGTCGGGCAGATACCGGATCACGTCGGAAGCCATCAAACGCAAGTCTTCTTCCGTGGCTTCCCTGATGACCACGACGGAGCGTGTGCTGGGAAATTTCGGAGGTTTCTGGCTCATGGGGTTTCCTCGGTGAAGGTGGTGCCGTCATAGGTGTACTTGACTAGGCCACGTTCCATGGCCATCCAGACGGAAATGTTTCCATCCGCGGTTCGGGTGGCGCCCATGGTAGATGGCTGGCCCACTTCGGCTTTGGTTGAGGCCCACGAAAGGCCGGCATCGTCGCTGAGATACACGCTTCCCTCGGGTGTTACGCCCACGACGGTCATCGGATCAGCAAATGCGGCCGTGAGCAGCCTCGGTCCCCCATCCGGAGTCTCCCAGGTATCTCCACTGTCAACGGATCGCCATACTCCGTCCTCGGTGGTGGCCAGAACGACGGTATTTTCGGGGCTTCCCACCAACGCATACGGGGAAGGTGACATCGGTCCGGCGTCCGACCATTCCTTGCCGTCCACCGTCGAGCGAAGAATCCCGTCGAATCCAACAATTTGGTCGCTGGTCACGGTCATGGCATGAAAATCGGATGACCCCTGCAAGGAGACCGGTATCCACGATTCCCCGCCATCGGTCGATTTCATCAGGCCCAGGGGATTGGGCAGATCAATACCTGGACCGGGATGCCCGGAAGCATAGAAGGTCCCGGTCGATGAGGCAGCGAATCCCATCAGGTCGATGGTGGGGCCGATTTTCCTTGGAACGGTCTCGGTGGCGTCGAAGAGGCCGTTATGGGTAGCGAGCAGGACCCGTTGTGTTGTTTCTTCAATGCTGATGGCATGGATATGGCCAAACGGATTGGCCGGTGGCTGTTCGTCTGCATTCGAATTTGGGGTTGCACCGCACGCGGCAAGTCCCAGGGTGGCGAGTAAGGCAATTGCCGTAGCGGGCCAGATGTGGGACTGGCGAAAAATACGAGTGGGGAAAGACATGGTTCTCCATAAATAACATCGATAAAAGGGAGCAAGCCTGCATGTGTGAAGGCTGGGGTCCCAAGGGGCACCCAGTTGGTGCATGATTGCAGCTGCCGTCGACGAACACCGTCTTTCGGCAGGCCGAGGCTACTGGGTGAGCGCTTCGTGGATTCGGGAAGCGCCTGAAATCTAAGTCATGATGCCACGCTTGACGCCGCGTAGACCAGGGATCATGGACTCCGGCATGGCACCATCGGCGGTCCCCCGGGGTGGCATCAAACCCGTTCTTCGTGCCCACGGACACCGGTCCCTGAACGAACCTGTGGTGTTTTTGCGAGATCGGCACGGTCCATGCCGGCCCACCCTCGAGGGGACAGTCTCTTCTCCTTGAAGGTGGCGTCTTGCCGGCAATAGAGGCATGCTCCCTCGCGGGAGGATCGTATCCTCAGCGTGGGCTAGGCCTATCCCCTTTTTACGTGCGGCTGATCGAAAGCTGAACCAGCGACGGGGTTACACGCGAACGGATTCGGGGGAGCCAAAGAGCGGGCGGGGCGGCTAGCCCCCTCCCGGGGACAGGTTGAAACGCCCAGGTGAGAAGGTGTGAGAACAATCCGCCCAAGGATAGAGCAAGGACACACATGCCGATCAGGGTCGATTCCATACCGCTCAAGGAGCTCCCAGCAAGGGAAGCCTGGGTATCTTCGACCGGAATGTGATGCGCTACCACTGGCCATGCGGTCGTGGGTTGGGAATAACCTGTTCCGTTGTCCTGCTCGTTGACCGCGACACTGGAACCATGAGCGGCATTGGGTACCTGATGGTCCACGCCGAGAACGTGCATGCCGAGCAGGCCCAAAGCCAGCGCAACCAGAATGAAAGCAGGTTGAAACGCCAGAGCCAAGAATGCTCGGCATTTCATCACGGAGTACTCACTTCCCTGAAATTCTTATCGAACCGGCCCTAGTGCCACAACGTGCTTCCGGTTCCACGATAGTTGTCGAGTGCGGGATAGGGGCTGCAGCGACTACGATCGGCACCACCATGCCCGGCAAAAGATTGCTTATACTAAACTCTCAAACATTTTACAATAGCTCGTGCGAAAAACGGCAAACGTGCGGGGCGCTGGACGAATGCTGCTGCCCGTGCCGGAAACATTCCGGGGGGCATGTTCGCCCCGCCGTTACTGTTTTTGCAGCCCCACCGCCGAACCAAACGCCATGAGTTCCCGTTACAACCGGGAAAGGGCTAAATAATCACCTCTTCCGCCACGGGGACAACGGTCTGGCGGTGCCATGAACGGGTCCTGTCGACGTCATCGTTGCGGTTCCCGGTGGGGGTCATCGCCATCATCTTGGTTTAGGTTGTTGAACAAGGATTTGAGATACTTGGGCCATGTCGATTGCTACCGTTCACCTGCTGCGTCATGGCGGAGTGCATAACCCGGACAGGGTCCTCTGTGGTCGAACGCCGAAGTTCCACCTTTCCGATCTAGGCCATCAAAGGGCCGTTCGGACGGCAGATTTCTGCACCGGAGAGCATGAGCCGGACGCCACAACACCCACGTGGTCTCGTCCCAGCTTGTACGGGTTCGGAAAACGGCGAAGCCCGCCTTTAGTGCCCCGCTCCTGGACCTTGTCACGGATGAGCGAATCACCGAGGCGGCGAACCGTTCCGAGGGCTTGTCCCTGTTCCAGGACCGACTGAGGGTCCTACGTCGCAAACCCATTTCGTCCATCCTGGGGGGAACCCTACCGGGACCAGATTGAACGAATGATGGCCACCGGCTGCCCATCTGAGTGACACGCCGCTCCGGCGAAGGCAAGACCCTGTGGCACAACCCGCGGAAACGCGAATGCACTCTCACCTCCGTGACTAGCCTGGACTTTGAAGATGAAAGTCCGGTCGCAGTCCGCTATACCTAACCCGGCGTGGGCCTTTTGTCCAACGCTGCGAACATCCCTGGAGCTTGAGATCATGACCGATCCCATCTCGTCCCAAGCACAGCGCTTGGGACGACGTACTTTCTTGCGTGCCGCACTACTTGGAGCTGCCGTGCTGCCGCTAACGGCCTGCATCGGCGAAGAAGACCCCCTGGCCAAGCAGGCCCGCGAAGGAAACAACAAGAACTACATTGCCGGCGACGGGTCAGTCCAGGAATACGGTCCGGAATCCCGCACGGCACCGGTCGAGATCAATGCGGTGGCCTATGACGGAACCACGATTGACTCGGCCGAGTGGGCCGGGCAGGCAACGGTCCTGAACTTTTGGTACGCCGCATGCGCACCGTGCCGCATCGAGGCGCCGCACCTGGTTGAACTCAGCAAGGAGTTCGAAGGCCAGGTCGGATTCGTTGGCATCAACGTGCGTGACGAAAAGGAAGCGGCCGAGGCCTTCGAGCGCACCTTCGGCATCAAATACCCCTCCATCCAGGACACCCAGGGCGCCATCCAGTTGGCCATGACCAAGTACGTCCCGCTCAAGGCCGTGCCCACCACCTTGGTGCTGGACAAGCAGGGACGGGTCTCCGCGCGGATCCTGGGCGTCGCTGAAAAAGCTACGCTCAAGGCACTAATCACCACGGCTCTCACCGAGTCGTTGTGATCAGCCCCGTACTGGCCGGAGCCCTCATGCTGCCGGCCCAAGGAAACCCGTTTGCCGAGATCGTCCAGGACGGATCGCTGCTACTTGCAGTGCCCGTGGCCATCCTGGCCGGACTCGTGTCCTTCCTGTCCCCATGCGTGCTGCCCTTGGTGCCCGGCTACCTCGGATACGTCACAGGCCTCTCCGGCGCCGACCTCGCCGAGCAAAAACGCGGCCGCATGGCCGCCGGCATCGGGCTGTTCATCCTCGGCTTCACCGCGGTCTTCATGCTGGCCGGAGTCGTCTTCTCACAAATCGCCGGCTGGATGATCTACAAGGGATCGTGGGTCACCCAAGTGCTGGGCCTGGTCGTGATTTTCTTGGGCGTGGTGTTCATGGGCGGATTCTCCTTCATGCAACGCGAAGCCAAGATCCACCGCAAACCCCCCGCCGGACTGTGGGGTGCACCGGTATTGGGTGTCACTTTCGGACTCGGATGGGCACCCTGCATCGGGCCGACGCTTGCCGCCGTTCTGATCATGAGCAGTGGCCCCGACGCCAACGTTGCCAAGGGCGCCCTGCTGACCTTTTTCTACTGCATTGGCCTTGGACTGCCGTTCCTCTGCATCGCCCTGGCGATCCGCCGCGGCATGGGTGCCATGCAATTCTTCCGCCGGCACCAGCTGGCGATCATGCGCTTCGGCGGCGGCATGTTGATCCTGCTGGGAATCCTGATGGCCACCGGCCTGTGGGGCTTTTGGGTCACGCAATTGCAGGATTGGTTCACCAATGAGGTCAGGTTGCCCATCTAATGGCAAAAAAAGATTCCAAAAAAGACATTGCGGTCCCGGCCTTGGGCTTCGGGGGCATGCTCCGCTGGACTTGGACCCAGCTCACCAGCATGCGCACCGCGCTCTTCCTGCTGCTGCTCCTGGCCGTGGCGGCGGTGCCCGGTTCGCTTTTCCCCCAGCGCTCGGTCAACCCGGAGCAGGTGACCACCTACCTGACCAACAAGCCGACCGCCGGCGAATGGCTCGACCGCTTCCAGCTCTTCGACGTCTACTCCTCCGTCTGGTTCTCGGCCATCTACCTGTTGCTGTTCATCTCGCTGATCGGCTGCATCCTGCCCCGGGTCAAGAAGCACGCGCAGGCGCTGCGTACGCCGCCGCCACGCACGCCCTCACGGTTGAACCGCCTCCCGCAAAACGGCACGATCCAGATCCAGCCGGCCTCCGAGTCTGGTCTCAGCGACGGGGAAATTGTCGAGCGGGCTGCGAAGCTCCTGAAAAAGCGCGGTTACCGTTCCGAGGCCCGCACCGAGGGTGCCAGCCCGTCGGTGGGTGCGGAACGCGGGTACACCCGAGAAATCGGCAACCTGCTGTTCCACATTTCCTTGGTGGGACTCCTGGCATCGGTGGGAATCGGCGGCGCCTTCGGCTACAACGGACAGCGACTCCTGGTGGAGGGCGACACCTTCGTGAACTCCCTGGTGTCCTACGACGCGTTCACTCCCGGGACCTGGTTCCAGGAAGACTCCCTGGACCCGTATTCGGTCAAGCTCGAGAAATTTAACGTCACCTTCGACCGCGAATCCACCACGCACTTCGGCCAGCCCATCGACTTCACCGCCGAGGTGGAGACCCGCCGCAACCCGAATGCCGAACCCGAAAAGGAAACGATTCGGGTCAACCACCCCCTGCGCATCGATGGCGCCGACATGTACCTGGTCGGCAACGGGTACACACCGGTGGTCACCGTGCGAGACGGCGACGGAAACATTGCCTTCAGCGGTCCCGTGGTCTCGGTGCCGCAGGATGGCATGTACACCTCACTCATGGTCATCAAGGTCCCCGACGCCAAGCCCGAGCAGCTGGGGTTCCAGGGATTCCTGCTGCCCACCGCCATGACCGACGAGACGGGGTTCTCCATTTCCGGGGACCCGAACGCGATCAACCCGCAGCTCCAGCTGAATTCCTACTATGGGGACCTGGGTCTGGATGACGGCACGCCGCAAAACGTCTACGTGCTGGAAACCGATGAGCTCACGGAGCTCAACAGCAGAGAGCTTGAGGCCGGCGGCATCGTGCTTGGCGCCGGGCAAACCTACGAATTGCCCGACGGCAAGGGCAGCATTTCCTTTGACGGACTCAAGCGCTTCATCGGCGTGGACATCGCCTACGACCCGAGCAAGCGCCCCGTCGCGGTCTTTGCTGCCCTTTCGCTGCTGGGTCTGGGCATCTCGCTCTTTACCCCGCGCCGCCGGGCCTGGGTGAGAATCAAGACCTCCGTTGACGGCTCGGGCCGTGAAGAGCGCGTCATCGAATACGGATTGCTGGCCCGTGGCGAAGACCACGGACTTGAAGCCGAAGCCAAGGAGCTGCGCAAGCTCCTTGAACAGCAGTGGCCCGCCGTTCAGCGAGCCGGAGTCTAGGAAAACGAATGGAAAACGACATGCCCACGATCAACGTGGCCTTGGGGCAGTACAGCGACCTGTTCATGTTGCTGGCAGCAATCGTCTATGCGGCAGCCTTCGTGGCCTTCGCGTGGGACCTTGCCAAGTCCAGCAAGCTCATCCGGGAGATCGACGCCGCAACGCTCGCCTCGGAAAAGAAGGTCCTCGTGGCTTCCGGTTCAGCAGGGGCTCCCCCGTCCACCGATTCAGTGGACGAACTGGTCAATGACTCGATGGACTACACCATGACCTCCGGAAGGCGCATGGCAGCGAAGGTCGCCGTCTCCCTGACCTGGCTCGGCGTGCTCATGCAGGGGTTCGCGGTGGCCGGCCGCTCCATTGCCGCGCACCGGGTGCCGTGGGGGAACATGTACGAGTTCCTTTCCACTGGCTCGTTCCTGGTGGCCCTCGTCTTCGTGCTCGTGCTGCTGAGGAAGGACCTGCGCTTCATGGGCACCTTCGTCATCGGCCTGGTCACCGTCATGCTCTGTGGCGCGACCATGGGCTTCCCGACTCCCGTGGCGCACCTGGTGCCCGCGCTGCAGAGCTACTGGTTGATCATCCACGTCTCCATCGCGGTGCTGGCCTCCGCCCTGTTCACCATCACCTTCGCGATGAACGTGCTCCAACTGGTCCAGCACACGCGCATGGATGCCCTGGCCGCCGGAAGGAAGGACAAGATGCCGTTCATGCGCCTGGTCCCCGGCGCGGCGCCCTTGGAAAACTTCGCCTACCGCATCAACGCGGTTGCCTTTGTGATGTGGACCTTCACCTTGATAGCCGGTGCCATTTGGGCCGAGGCCGCCTGGGGCCGCTACTGGGGCTGGGACACCAAGGAAGTCTGGACCTTCGTGATCTGGGTCGTCTATGCAGGCTACCTGCACGCCCGGGCGACGGGCGGCTGGACCGGGGCACGCTCGGCGTGGTTGAGCATCATCGGCTACCTCTGCCTCGTCTTCAACTTCACCGTCGTGAACCTCTACTTCAACGGCCTGCACTCCTACGCCGGAGTCTAAACCATCGTCCGCGGGAATCATGGCGGGCCTGACCGCCTGCGAAGGCGTGCACACACGCGGGGGGCGCGGCCGTGGAGTTTCCCTAGGCGTTTACGTAGCCGATGATGTTCGCGACAACGGCGAGGGCCAGCACCACCGCGGCATCCGTGCACCAAAACCCGACACGCAAGAGGTTGGCCCGCTCCCTGGCAACAGGGCGTCTGTTCTGGGCCGCAACGGATTGCGCATTCGCGCCAGTAGGAGGCGATCAGACCGATGCCAGGTCAGCCATTGCGACGAATCCGGACATGGTCAATGCTCAGGGTCGCCGGGAACTGGGTGCTTTCGTCAGGGTCTCCCGGGTACTCGCCCCCGACGGCGAGGTTCATCACCAGATACATCGGCTCGTCCGGCACCTGCTTACCGTCCAGTCGCCATGCCCGCCTTCCGTCGAGGACGAAATCCAGCCTGCCCGGGGACCAATCCAGGCCGATGGTGTGCCAGCCGTCGGCCAGGGAAGCGCCTTGCGGCAGGAGGTAATCCTTTCCGATGGATGGGGCCGACCTGTCCTTGGGATGCAGGTGCATCCGCAGGCGGCCAGGATCCTCGCCGGTGACTTCCAGCATGTCTATTTCGGGCCGGGAGTCCTGGCTGGCGGGAAGCAGCCAGATGGCGGGCCACAGGCCGCGGCCTGCAGGAAGGCGAAACCGGACTTCCACCGTCCCATACGTGAACGCCAGCTTGGGTGCCATATTGTAGAGCGGCGGACCGGTGGTCACCATGCCCGAAGCGAAGGCATAGCTTCTGCCGTCGGATGCGGATATCGCACTGCGCGCGGCGGTCAGGTGAAGCGCCCCTTCGGAGACCTTGACCTGTTGCGGAAGATACCATTCAAGTTCGTTGTTGGTCGCAATGGTGCAGCCGTCGTCCTGCCACCAATGGCACGTATTCCAGAGGGCGGTATCCAGCGTATCGCCGTTGAACCCTTCGTCCAGTAGGATCCCATCCTGGGAAGCCGCGCCAGGGCGGGTTTCCAGGATGGGATCCTGGGAAGAACATCCTGCCAACAGCAGCCCCAGCCCGATGCATCCGGCCATGGCCCCAACACGGAATTCGTTCCTCCTGCGCATTTCCCGATGCTAGCCGCAGCGATCGCGCCCAGCAATGTGTGTGCGTTGCTACCGGCCATGCATTCCTTGCAAGCTCACAGGTTTTTGCCAACGAGTCCGCGCGTGCAGAGACCCGTTACCAGGTTGGGTCTCCATCGATCAGAACACCGAACATTCCGGCCTTCGGGATACCCCGGACATGACTTTGCGGGGACTCATGGACGATCGGTATCTGACCGGCATGGGAACTCCTGCAGCTTCCGCCCCCACCGAACCCTTTCCGACGCGATAAGGGTTCGGTGGGGGTTTGCGGAGGGGAATCTACCGTCGTGTCGGCTTTCCTGCGACTAATTG
This sequence comes from Paeniglutamicibacter sulfureus, assembly GCF_030512175.1. Lineage (GTDB taxonomy): Bacteria > Actinomycetota > Actinomycetes > Actinomycetales > Micrococcaceae > Paeniglutamicibacter > Paeniglutamicibacter sulfureus. The sequence goes on from NZ_JAULBL010000002.1 coordinate 114,386, forward strand.
TCAAAAGTGGCGTTTTGATCGCCGGCGTGATGCCAAGAACCAGCCATTTGAAAAATCCTGGTAAAAGAAACGGGGCCCCCGATCGATCCTTACAGATCGATCGGGGGCCCCGGAACGCTTGTGCTTAGCCCTTGAGGGTGTAGTACCCGTAGAGGGGGTTGCGCGTGACATCGTGGAGCAGGGTGTCCGTCGTCGGGTTCTGGGCACCGATCATCTTGCCGCCGCCGAGGTAGATGCCGACGTGTCCGCCACCGTTCTGGAAGACCAGGTCGCCCGGCTTCGGGGAGCTGGTGCGCACGAACTGGCCCGAAGCGCGGATGGCCGAGGTGCCGCGGGCGATGTTGATGCCGTGCTGTGCGTAGACGTACTTGACGAAGCCGGAGCAGTCCCAGCCCGAGGGGGTGTTGCCGCCCCAGACGTAGGGAACGCCCCCATACTTGGCCGCAGTTGCCGCGATGCCGGAGAGGTTGGCGGTGTTCATCGAGTCGCTCTTGACCTTGGGGGCCTCGACGGCCTTAGGGGCGGAATCGCGGTTCGAGCGGGTCATCGGAGAGCTGGCGTCCGAGGCGCTGCTCGAACGGGTCACCGGAGCGGTGGACTTCGAGTTTGTGCTGGCACGGGTCACCGGAGCGGTGTCGTTGGAGCGCGGGGTAGCTTCCTCGGCCACGGCGACGACGACCGGGGCGGGTGCCGGCTTGGAGGTGAACGCTGCGCGCTCGATGTTCAAGTCCTTGGACGCCGAGACCGAAACGGCCTTGACGGCTACGCGCTCCGGGCTAAGCCCTTCAACGGGAACGGCGCTTGCTTCGCGGGAAACATCACCCTGGGCCGGAACGCCCAAAGTGAGGACGAGGCCGGATGCGGCGGCAACGACTGCTGCCTGGCGGCCAACGGATCCAGCGTTCGAGGCAACGGCCTTCGAGATGGATTCGAGGGGGTTGTTCCGAACCGGGGTCGCGCGGTGGCGGCCCAATGCTTGACGTGTAGTCACGTAGTAATGCCTCTCCTGATGCCTGCGAGGTGAGCTGTCGGGTTCGAGTGGGAGTCACTCGGCAATCCGGCCGCCAGGCCGAACCACTTAACCCCAAGGCTTCCTGTGTGGAAACCGAATGTGGGTCCCCCGCCACTGCCAAACGAGTAATTGAACGGACACCGTGGGCTGGCAGTGCTCGGCACTTCCCGCGGCGGTGAACAGGGTGGATCCCGGGTCACTTAACTAGAATATATGAAGCTAATCCACAAGTCACGTTTTGGTCACGGAACGGTGACAATTACCGTTATAACCAAGCCTCGGGGTTTACCCACTTGCCGTTGACGATGACCTCAAGGTGGACGTGGCAGCCGGTCGAGTTGCCCGTGGTGCCGACAAGCGCGACAACTTCTCCGCGCTTGACCTTCTGGCCTACCGACACCTTCAGTGCCGAATTGTGGTTGTAGCTGGTCTCCAGCCCGTTGCCATGGTCGATCTGCACGCGGTTGCCGGAGTGGCCGGCAAACTCGGACTGCACGACCGTGCCGGCGGCGCTGGCCTTCACGGGGGTCCCGCAAGCGGCGCCGTAATCCAGCCCGTTGTGGTTCATGAAACCCGGGCCGGTCGGATTCTTCCGGAACCCGAAACGCGAAGTCAATCGCACGGTGTCCAACGGTTGGGCCAGGACCCCGCCGCTTTCGACTTTGGTGACGTCGCCGCCGGAAGCGGTCACGACCGTTGCCAGCTTGTCTTCCTCGGTGAACTCGCTGGTCAACGAGGCCCGCTCGATCTTGACCTCGTCGTCGACCGGGGCCTTGACATCTGCGACAGCAGTCTGGGCGACACGCTTGGTATCCGAGGCAACTTCGTCGACATCCTGCCCCGGGGTGATGGCAGCGAATGCCAGGCCGGAAACGGCTGCGACGGCCGCGATCATGTGCGCATACCCAAGTCGTGGGCGTTGCGTCCGGGGCTCGAACTTCAGGACATTGTCCAGTTCGTCGACCTCGGCCGGGGCGACAAGGGGTGCTGCGGGCGCAGCCAGGGCGACGGGAATTTCGGTGGCGGCAATTGCTTCCGCGTCCGGGGATGCGCCATAGCGCAGGCCCGCTACGAAGCGGCGGCCGATGTACTGCACGCTGTCAGGGGTCTCGACGAAATCCGGGACCGCGCTCAGGGCGCGTCGACCGGAACGTCGGGTAGTGCTTTCACTACTCAGTGCGGTGTCCACGATCTGCTCTAGTGAACCTTCAGCAGGCGTAGCATCAACGGGGCCGGAAGCACGGCGGCGCCCGGGAGTGTGCTGCTGAGTCAAATGTCTACCTCTCATGTATCGCCTGCGAAGTTAGCTGTCGGATTCGAGTCATGAGATCAACTCGGCTGAGCCTACATAGTGGACTCAGCTTCACCCCAAGATCCGTGGTCCAAGACCAGGAACTGTTGAATGGGTCCTCCGCCCCCACCGGGAATTCTTGCTCCGCGATCCGCCGGTAGGGTTATGCGAGCCGGATCGGGACGGATTTGCGTAAGTGAAACCCAACGTGTAACTCTACCGGGGTATATGCCAAAGTTATAATTCCGTTATCAGTCCATGCGGCGGACAAACGCGTGGTCTCGGTCTTCGGGCGAAAGTGAGGCCATGGGTTTCATTCGCGCGGCGAGCTTGCCTATGGCTGGTTCCGTCCTGCCCCCTTTCCGCGTGTTCATGTGTCAGAACACGTCCAATCCCTCCTTGGTCCTGCATGTATGGCAGCAACGGATCGCCGAAGTGATAGGTGATAGGTGATAGGGCAGGGAAATGCCGAGATAGCGGTTGTGAGGTTCATCCGTTTCAAGGGCAGCTCCTGGAAGAAGTCCTCATCTGCGCAGACGACGGCGTTTGCCACTTGAATTGTCGATGCTGGTCTACGCTTCCCTTTGGTGCGGACCATGACATCTGCCCATACAAGAACCAACATGACGGTAAAAGGATCAGCCAGGACGGATGCTTCGACTGTAAACGACGCTCTGATAAGCTCTTTCTAGGCGACTGCAGGTTTTTTGAACGGAGCTTGCAGTCGCTGTACCGGTGAGACCTAAATCCTCTGGCCGGTGCACGCCGTGGGACTCGATATTAATCGGGTCCCACATGCGTTTAACCCCCACCACATCCTGCAATGGGACAGCGTGCGTGGGTGAGTGCCGCTACTCGAAGCTGGAGGAGCGAGCCCTCTTACTTGCGCCCGAAGCTGCGCAGGCGCAGCGAGTTGGCGACCACCAGCACGGAGCTGGCTGCCATCGCTGCCCCGGCGATCATCGGATTCAGGAACCCCAGTGCCGCGATCGGTATGCCGGCGGTGTTGTATGCGAACGCCCAGAACAGGTTGACCTTGATGGTTCCCAGGGTCTTGCGGGACAGCTCGATGGACTGGGCGACCTGGGTCAGGTCGTTGCCCATGATGGTCAAATCCGCAGCTTCGATGGCGACATCGGTGCCCGATCCCATGGCGATGCCCAGGTCGGCCTGGGCCAGTGCCGGTGCGTCGTTGACGCCGTCGCCGACCATTGCGACAACCTGCCCGCGTTCCTGGAGCTCGCGCACGGCGTGGGCCTTGCCGTCGGGGAAGACGTCGGCGAAGACGTCGTCCTCGGCGATTCCGACCTGTGCGGCAACCAGCTTGGCCACCGCGGCGTTGTCGCCGGTGAGCAGCACCGGGCGCAGGCCCAGTTCCTTGAGCTTGGCAATGGCGGTGGCGGAGGATTCCTTGATGGTGTCGGTCAGGTTCACCAGTCCGGCGAGGGACCCGTCGACGCCAACCATGATGGAGGTGGCTCCGGCCTGCTGCGCTGCAGCAAGGGCGGCACGGTGCTCGTCGGTCAGTTCGATGCCGTTTTCCTTCAACCAGCTTTCCCGGCCCGCCACCACCACGCGGGTGCCGATGGTGGCGCGGACGCCGCCGCCTGGTGCGGAATTGAATCCGCGGCTCTCTTGCAACGGTGCCTTGGCGCGGGCCGCGGCGACGATGGCGTGGGCGATCGGGTGTTCGGAGCCGGACTCGGCGGCCCCGGCCAGGGCCAGCAGCTCAGGCTCGTCGAATCCGGCGGCCGGGGTGGTGGAGGTGACTGTGAGGTTGCCCTCGGTGATGGTTCCGGTCTTGTCCAGCAGCACGGTGTCGATCTTGCGGGTGTCCTCCAGGACCTGCGGTCCGCGGATCAGGATTCCCAGCTGGGCCCCGCGACCGGTGCCCACCAGCAGCCCGATCGGGGTGGCCAGACCGAGGGCACAAGGGCAGGCGATGACCAGCACCGCGACGGAAGCGACGAATGCGGAGTGCACGTCTCCGGTGAACACCAGCCAGAGGACGAAGGTGAGCACCGCGATGACCAGCACGATCGGCACGAACACGGCGGAGATGCGGTCGGCAAGCCGGGCGATGGGCGCCTTGCCCGTCTGCGCCTCGGAGACCAGCCGGCCCATCTGGGCCAAGGTGGTGTCCGCCCCGACTCGGGTGGCGCGCACCAGCAAGGTCCCGGAGGTGTTGATGGTGGCGCCGGTGACGGTGTCGTCGGGGCCCACCTCGACGGGCACCGATTCGCCGGTGACCAGTGCAGTGTTGATGGCCGAGTGGCCGGTGACGACGAAACCGTCGGTGGCGATCTTTTCCCCGGGCCGGATGACGAACTCGTCGCCGGGAACCAGCTCGGAGGCCGCGATCTTGGTTTCCACCCCGTTGCGCAGCACCGTGGCTTCCTTGGCGCCCAGGTCCAGCAGGGACTTGAGGGCGTCGCCGGCGCGCGACTTGGCGCGGGCCTCGAGCCAGCGACCCAGCAACAGGAACGTGGCCACAACGCCGGCAGTCTCGAAGTAGAGCAGGTGCTCGCTCATGGCCATGCCGGTGTGGGCGGTCATCATGGGGTCGATGAGCAGCTGCCAGAGGGAGAAGAAGTAGGCGGCCAATACGCCGACGGACACCAGGGTGTCCATCGTGGAGGCGAGGTGGCGGGCGTTGATCGCCGCGGCGCGGTGGAATGGCCAAGCGGACCAGAAGGTCACGGGCGTTGCCAGGACAAGTGCGACCCAGCCCCAGTGGGGGAACTGTGCCGGCGGGATCATGGAGATGATGAACAGCGGCACGGTGAAGATCGCGGCGACGATCAGGCGCTTTTTCAGGTCGCTGCCGGCCGACTCGGCGGCGTGGTTGGTGCCGCGGATCTTGGGTGGTTCCGTTGTCCGGGCCGGCGCTTCGGTCTGCGCGGTGGTTGCCGCGGTGGCGTATTGGTCGACCTTGAGGTTTGCCTGGTAGCCGGCGGACTGTACGGTGGCGATGAGTTGTTCGTCGCTGATGTTTTCGGGGACCGTGATGCGTGCCGATTCCAGCGGCAGGTTCACGAGGGCCTCGACACCTTCGATCTTGCCGAGTTTTCGCTCGACCCGGCCCACGCAGGATGCGCATGTCATGCCCTGGATATCCAGTTCGACGATGCGTTGGTTGGTGGGGAACGTGATGTCGTTGCTCATGATTCCATTTCTTGTCTCGGCCGCAACGGGCGGGAGGGTCCGGATGTCAGGACCGGCCCCCGCCCCTGGGGTGAGTGGGGAGATGCCTAGGCGCTTGCGGAGACGAGCGTGTAGCCGGCCTCCGTCACTGCGGCTTCGAGAACAGAGTTTTCGACGGCTGAGTTGGTGGTGACGGTCGCGGTGGAGGTTCCTCCGGCAGCCAGAATGATCTCGACATTGCTGACCCCGGGGACCTCGTTGAGTTCCTCGGTGACGGAGGAGACGCAGTGGCCGCAGGTCATGCCGTCGATCTTCAGGGTGATGTTGTTCTGGTTCATGGTTTCCTCGGAGGGTTTGGTAGTGATGGTGAGGCCTTCGTTTGAGTTGCTTCCGCAGCCGCAGCCGCCGCAACCGCAGCTTGATTCGTTGCTCATGGGTTCTCCTTGTGGGGTGTTGGAAACGCGTGTGGCGGTTAGCGCAGCAGGCGGCCAATGGCCGTGGTGACCTCGGAAACCTTCTCGTCCACGTGGGACCGGTCCCCAGTTTGGATGCTCTGCTCCGCGGCATTCACAACGCAATGGGAAACGTGCTCTTCTAACAGGCCGAGACTGACCTTGTGCAGGGCCGCATTGATGGCCGAGATCTGCGCGAGGATGTCGATGCAGTACTTGTCCTCGTTCACCATGCGGCTGACCCCGCGAACCTGGCCTTCGATGCGGCTGAGTCGCTTCGTCAAGGCATCCTTGTGGGCCGTGTATCCGTGCCCGACGTGCTCGTCGACCGGAAGTGCAGTGTTTTCCATATCCCAAATGATACCCCCTATGGGTATATTGTCAAGTACCCCCAAGGGGTATGCTTGTCACGGCTTAGACTGATTCTCGGCCAGAAGGCCAGCGGTGCAGCGGTTGGTGCTAAGCGTGTGATCGCGGTCCCGGACTACGGGTCATTTGGTGCCAGGGTCCTCTGCACTCCGCTGGGGCATCAGTGATCACTGGCTTTTGACGGATCAGGCGTTCGGGCCGAGGTGGCGGTAGAGCGTCGCGCGGCTCCACCCGACCAAACGTGCCGCGTCTTCCGCGGTGCGTCCCTTCAACCGGGCGTCCTTAACGATCGCGAGCTTGTCGGCGATCACCTTCGGGTCCGAGAGCGGCCGGCCGAATCGGGTGCCGGTTTGCCGGGCGGCGGCGATCCCGGCGTTGACCCGCTCCTGTTTAGGCGGAGCTTTCGGTAGCGCATGTGGAACGAACCGGTAGCAAAAATGTAAGTATCCGGTAGCGCTTCGGGGGATTCAGAGTCAGGATTGCTTTCACCCACGGCAACAGGTCGTGGACAGTGAAAGGAAACCGACCGTAGTGGCTGATTACAAACAAATCATGGCCCTGCTGGTGCAGGGCAATTCGTATCGGCAGGTCCAAGCGCGAGCCGGTTGCTCGCATCGAACGATCTCCAAGGCCCGCCAGGTCCTTGACGACCAGAAACTGACCACCCTTGATCAGGTCGGTGCGCTTAGCGATGAGGACCTTGACCGGCTTTTCAGCGATGGCCGCAAGAACGTGTCCAGCGAGTTCGTTCCCGTCAACATCGATGCCGTGGTGAAGGCCCGGATCGGCCGGAAAAAGCCACCGTTAAAGGTCATGTGGGCCCGCTACCTGGACACCCCGCACACGGGCTCCGCCCGGTTTTACGGGTATGAACGGTTCTGCCAGATCGTTGCCGAGCACGTGAAGGCCAACGACCTGACCAGCCCGCTTACGCACGAACCCGGACGCACGATGCAGGTCGACTGGGCCGGGACCAAGATGCAGCTGACCGACCCCATCACCCGGGAAACCACGAAGGTCTCGGTCTTCGTGGCGTCGTTGCCGTATTCGGGCATGATCTTCGCGTACGGGTCCCTGGACGAGAAGCTTCCAGCGTGGTGCCAGATGCACCGCAGGGCCTTTGAATATTTTCAAGGCGTGACCCAACTGGTCATTCCCGACAATGCCTCGACCGCCTCGAACCAGATCAGCCGCTATGAAAAGGCCCGGGACGTGAACCAGTCCTATGAGGCTTTCCTGGAGTATTACCAGAGCGCGGCAGTCCCGACCGGATCCTACAAGCCGCAAGAGAAAGGCCACGTCGAGGCCGGGGTGAAGATCGTGACGAACTGGATCATCCACTATCTTGCCGACCGGCGCTTCACGACCCTGGATGAGCTCAATGAGGCCGTGGCCGAACAGATGGACATGATCAACGAACGGACGCCCTTCCGCGGTGAGCCCCGCTCCCGGCGTGAGTGGTTCGAGGAAGCCGAGCGCCCCGAGTTGATCGGCCTCCCGGATGAGCCGTGGCGGGAAGTTCAGTGGCGCAAGGCGAAGGTCTCGCGGGACTGGCACGTGCAGGTCGACACGATCAAATACTCGGTTCCGCACCAGCACGCCGGGCAGACCCTGGACGTGCGGGTGGTCGGTGAGCAGGTCACGATCCTTGCCGGCGGGGCAGTGATCGCTTCGCACCAGCGTGGGGCGCGGCGTCATTCCTACGTCACCGACGCCGACCATGCGCCGCACGGGTATGAGGACACCTCACTGCTATGGACCCGGGCCTATTTCATCCGGCAAGCGACCAAGGTCGGCCCCTACACGGTCCAGGCTTTGACCCGGTTGCTGGAGCGGAAGAAGATCGAAGCCCAGGGCTACCGGTCGTGCTTGAACATCCTCGAGCTGGGGAAAGGCAACAACCGCAGCCTGTTGGAACAGGCCTGCCACGACCTCTGCGTGCACGACGCGAGGAACCCGATCAGCTATACCGCGGTCAAGCATCGCATCGCCGTCCTGCGTGCGGACCATGCCGGGCGTCCTGCAACTCTCGCTCCTGGCCCGGGGCCGTCCGCTGCGACGGGGAGAACGGTGGGCGTCCGGGATACCAGCCGTGCCCACCTGGACGGGATCTCGCAGTTCAGTCTCGAGGCGCTGACCAACGCAAGCCTGACCGAGCCGACGACGGGGGAAGGCCGTGCTTGACCACCACCTGACGGAAGATGACATGGGGCTGTTTACCAGGTTGCGGATGACCGCGTTCGGCCAGGCTGTCATCGACATGGCCAACGATCCGGCCTATGACGAATGGACGTTCTCCCGCAAGGTCCGTCACGCCTTGGACCAGGAGACCACGGCCCGGGCCCAGCGTCGGGTGGTGAAACTGCTCAAGGAGTCGAAAACGCCCAACCCGGCCGCTTGCATTGAAGAGATCCACTATCTGCCCGATAGGACGCTGAACCGGGAGGTCGTGGCACGGCTCGCGTCGTGCCAGTGGATTGAGCAGACGACGAATCTGGTGATCCTCGGGAAATCAAGTGTCGGCAAATCGTATTTGGCCCAGGCCTTGGTCAACGCGGCTTGCCGGCACGACCACACGGCACGCTACTTCCGGCTTGATGACCTGGCCAATAAGCTCGCGGTCTATCATCGGGCGGACTCCGAACGGCTGAAGTTCCTCGGAGACCTGCACGACTGCGATGTCCTGGTCCTGGATGATTTCCTGACCACGCCGATCAGCCCGGAGACTGCGAGCGAACTGCTCAATATCCTTGCAGGACGTGAACACCGGGGCGCCACGGTGGTGACGTCGCAGTTCGATCCCGAGGACTGGTACAAGTCGCTGCACGATGCGGTGATCGCCGAGTCAATCCTTAACCGCATTGTTTCCAGCAGTGAACTGATCCAGCTTGACGGGCCGAATATGCGCCGGCGCGCCCACGCCGATCAAGGAGCTGAGCCTGCAAGCTAAAGCGGTGGGGTGCTGGTGCGAGGGTTCGGGCACTACCGGGTCCTCGCACCAGTGCTACCGGTTCGTTCCACAGGCGTTACCGAAAGCTCCGTCCATACAGCTCCACGATCAGCTCGCGCTCGTACTCGGCCAGGGAGGCGAGCATGTTCAGCATCATCCGTCCGGTTGAGGTCGCCGGGTCGATCCCGTCCGAAATGGATCGGACGTTCACGCCGCGGTCGCGCAGCAGGTTCACGGTGTTCAGGACATCGACCAGGGAACGTCCGAGCCGGTCGACCCTCCAGACCACCACGGTGTCCCCAGCCTCGGCGTACTCCAACAGCTTCTTCATCCCGGGCCGATCGATCGTGGTCCTGCTTCCGGAGGTGACGTCGGCGAACACGTCGCGCTTCTGCACCCCGTCCTTGAGCAGCGCGTCAAGCTGCAACTGCGCTTCCTGGCTCGAGGTGCTCACCCGCGTGTATCCCAAATGTCTCACGCCATCTTTTTGGCTCAAAAACCCATCGAAGCCAACAGCTCGAGACGTTTTACGGCGGGACGACTTTTCGAGACGTTTTGCGCCCTGCCACCCCGGGCCAGGCTGGCGTTTTCCGAAGGCGACTGCACTGAGTTTCCAAAGACGTCTGCACTGCTGATGGGGACTGCAGGTGGATATCAGATGTAGCTGCAGATTTGTTCCGCCTCGCAGTTTCGCGGTTCTGCCGCCTCGGCAGTGGCATATTGTCCGGCCACGGCTGCTCGTAGAGCCGTTAGTTCTGCGATTTTCCGGTCTAGATCCATGATTTGATTGCCCAGGACGTCTCGGACATGGGTACAGGGCGGGTGGCCATCATCACGGATCTGAAGGATTCCTTGGATCTGCGCCAGAGTCAGCCCTGCAATCTGGCTGCGGCGGATGAATTCAAGACGGCTGGTCGTTTCGCGCCCATACTCGCGATAGCCATTGGTGGACCGTTCAGCTGCCGGAAGCAATCCCCGGTCTTCGTAGAACCTAATTGTCTTGGTTGTCATGCCGACAGCGGCAGCAACTTCACCGATCCGCATTGCGGGTCCTTCTTCTCAGTCCGAAAACGACTCTAAGCCTCCCACGGTACTGGAAAGTTGCCGGGTCCCGCCAAGCCCCATTTCACAGCTCCAGGGGGCTCTTGACCTTCCCGTGTAGTGGAAGGTGCAGACTAGGGGCACACCGGAAGAACACCGCTGTGTTCACTAAGACTCCTGGAGGAACAATGCCTGAGGCAGCACCGGATTTTGATTTGGCCGTGATCGGGTCCGGCGGCGGTGCCTTCGCCGCCGCCATCCGAGCCACCAACCTGGGCAAACGGGTGGTCATGATTGAACGCTCCACGGTGGGCGGGACCTGCGTGAACACTGGGTGTGTACCCTCCAAAGCCCTGCTGGCCGCCGCCGAGGCCAGGCATGTCGCATTGGATGCGACGGGAAGGTTCCCCGGGATCAGCACCACCGCCGCCGCGGTGGACATGGGTGCGCTGATTGACGGGAAACGCTCCCTGGTCGATGGTATGCGCTCGGATAAGTACGTGGATCTGGCCGCCGAGTACGGGTGGGACCTGCGTCAGGGTACGGCGGTGTTCGCCGGCACCCCGGAGGAACCGGCCCTGAAGGTCAAGGGACCCAATGGCACCCGTGATTCCCTGACGGCTGCCCATTATCTGGTCGCGACAGGTTCGGCCCCGTGGGCGCCTCCGGTGCCGGGGATGGATGAGGTTGACTACCTGACCTCGACCACGGCCATGGAACTGGACGAAGTGCCCGAGTCCCTGATCGTCTTTGGTGGCGGCTACGTGGCGCTGGAACAAGCGCATCTTTTTGCCCGCCTTGGATCCAAAGTGACCCTGCTGGCCCGCTCCCGGTTGGCCTCTCAGGAGGAACCTGAAGCCTCCCGCGCCCTGATGGGTGTCTTCGCCGACGAGGGTATTCGCGTGGTCCGCCGCGCGGCCGTGACATCGATCCGCACCAACCCGTCTGGGGCAGAAATGACTGTCACCGCCACGGTGGCCGGTGGCCAGGAGGAATTCCGCGCCGCAAAGCTGCTGGTCGCCACGGGACGCCGCGCCGTCACTCAAGGGCTCGACCTTGATGCCGTAGGCGTGAAAACCGGCGACACCGGCCAGATCCTAGTGGAGAAAACGCTGGTCAGCTCCAACCCCAGGATCTGGGCCGCCGGGGATGTAACCGGTCACCGGGAATTCGTCTACGTCGCATCCGCCCACGGAACCCTGATGGTGGAAAACGCATTCAACAACGCCGGACACCAGGTTGACTACCGCCACCTGCCCCGAGTGACGTTCACCAGCCCGGCCCTCGCCGCGGTGGGCATGACCGACGAGGAAGCGACCCAAGCTGGCATCCGCTGCGAATGTAGGGTCCTGCCCCTGGAATATGTCCCGCGGGCACTGGTGAACCGGGACACCCGCGGGTTCATCAAGATCGTCGCCGACAGCAGCACCGGCCGCATCGTCGGGATCACCGCAGTCGGAAAGGACGCCGGGGAGCTGGCCGCTGCCGGGGTGTACATCCTCGAGGCGGGCATGACCGTGAGCCAGGTCGCGAACCTCTGGTCCCCGTATCTGACGATGGCCGAAGGCATCAAAATCGCCGCCCAGTCCTTCACCACCGATGTCTCCAAACTCTCCTGCTGTGCCTCCTGATTTCGCAGGAAAGCCAAAGCCCGAGGGGCACCCATCTTAGAAGGGCGATCTACCGGCGCAGGTCTTTTCCGGAACCGACTGACCCCCGTCTCAATACCTTGGAAGTGGGACACTCCTACCAGGAATTCGAATCAGGGCGACACGCCGCCAAATTTCGTTCCATAATTAATGCCAAAAAAGCATACCAAAAGAAACGTATGAAACGAACTTTCGGTACAGTAGTCGCATGGATATCGGGTACGCGCGCGTGTCAACGGCCAAACAGGATCTTGACAGGCAGCTCGACGCGCTTCGCGCCGAGGGCATCCCCGCCAAACGCATCTACGTGGACAAGAAGTCCGGGTCGACCACCAACCGGCCGGGGCTCCATGAAGCCCTGGACCACGCCCGAGATGGCGATGTGATCGTCGTACACACCTTGGACCGACTGGGCCGCACCGTCCGGGACACCTTGAACCTCATCCACGACCTGGCCACCCGCGGCGTGGGGGTCCGGAATCTGGCCGATCCGATCCGCGTTGACTCGGCCAACACGGAAGACCCCATGTCCCAGCTGGCAGTTGTAATGCTGGCATTGTTCGGACAAATGGAACGAACCTATGCCATCGAACGGGCAGCACACGCCCGCGCCGTCGCCACCAGCAAGGGAAAACGCGTCGGCCGGCCCAGCGTTGTAGATCCGACAAAACTCGACTACGCGGTGCACCTGCGCGACGAAGGTCTATCCATCAGCCAGATCGTGGAGAAAACCGGCATTACCCGATCCAGTCTCTACCGTCATCTTCCACCGCGGCCGCCAGAGAAACTGACCGCCGCGGAGTGACGCGACACCCACTGAAATGCAGGGGTTTGATTGCTGGTGCAGACGCCTACGGGCCGGAATGCAGCTTGGTGCAGGGGACTTCGGAAAATGACAAGCTGATTATCGGATTGGGACTCGTGCCGATGTCTCAAAAAACTTTAGGTTTTCGAGACGCAGAGGACCGTGAACGTTTTAGCAGTATGGTCCCCGAATGAACTTTGCCGTTCTTTTGCCAGTCAGCGCTCGGATGACCAGTTCCCCAACAAATGGGCGAATCGAACAGTCACACCTGTAGCGGTTGGAGTGCAGTCAACTGCCAACTAATCCCTGAAAAGACGCCATCCTGAACAAACAATCACACCCAATACGACTGCTGTCTTCCGCGCTTACTAAGAACCGGTTTGAGGTGCTTCGCGAACGTTCTCGACCGGACATGTCGCTGATTAGTGTTGAATTTTCGGCAAACTCACAAACCCCCTACTACTTCCACGACGGCTTGAACCAGTGCTCGACGCTCTCCTCGATGAATCGTTGAACACGCGATTCCGGCTGAGCGGAGGGGCAGCGAGAAGGACCTGAAAGGGTGGTTCTAACACCGCTGGGGGTCTACGGTGGATTGCAGAAGTTCCCAGGGCTCAGGGCGCCTGGGCCACGTGATCAATCTGTGCTCAAGCGGTATTCCGGCGGGTTCGCTGCCAGCGCACGGACGCAGGGATGCCGGAGGAGCTGCGCAAGCAGGGCAGAATCATCGCCCCGGAAGCGGTAAGGATGAACAAGAAGGACCGGCAAAGATACTTTCAGACATTTGCCTACGGGCAACCGGTGAGAAGCCAAACCTAAGGAGAATCACAGTGGCCCACACCCACACAGCCACCGCCCCGGTGGGATGGGATAAAGCCGTCCGGCGAATACGCGAGGCGATTGCTTCCCAGTGGTTCAGGGCCCTGTCCGAAATTGACGTCCGCGCCACGTTTGCAGCGAAGTTTGGTACCAAAGCCGCAAAAACCGTTGGAGACTACCTGATCTGCGGTGCGTGCACCCCGGCAGTGCAGGACATCGCCAACGACGCCGGCACCCGGCTCCGCGCAGCTCTGGTCCCCATTGCCGCGGTGTGCCGCACTAGTCTGCCTTCATCGGTGACGCCAGGACCCGGCCAGATCCATCCCTGGTCTCACCGGACAACCAGCGGGCGGCTGGTGAGACCGCTGAATTTTCCGAGCCGGTTTTCCACACGGCGGAACATAGCACACGTTGCCGCTCGGACAAGGTTCCCAGCCGGGTGCCACCGAGAACCGTCAACCGGTACACCGGCTGAATCACGATACCGGCCGTTGCCGCAGGAAAGGAGAAGGAAAATGATGGATGGATATGGATATGGTTCGATGATGGGCTGGGTGTGGCTCTTCTGGGTGCTTCTGGTCATCGGTCTCGTCTTGCTGGGCATCCTTGCGGTGCGGTCTTTTTCAGGCGGGGCCAGCGACGGCAGGAGCGCCCGCCGGATTCTGGATGAGCGCTATGCCAGGGGTGAAATGACCACCGAAGAATACCGCGAACGCCTCAAGACCCTCAGGGACGGAACCTGATGCAGCCTCTGAGCCGTCGCGGCGCGCTGATCCTGGGAAGTCTCGGGGCAACGGCCGCAGCGACGGGTGCGGCAGGATTGCTGTGGAGCAGGGGCAGCGAGTTTCAGGCCGCCCGCGGGCAGGAGCTGGAGGAACCGCAGAACCTGCACAGCGCCGGTGGCCGGCTTCAACTGACCCTTTCAGCTGCCTCGGGAAAGGTAAGGATCGCCGGCAAGGATGCCACCGCCCTGTCCTACAACGGGTCCCTTCCCGGTCCCACCCTGTTCCTCCGGGCCGGAGACCGGCTGACCGTGACATTGGAGAACAGGCTGCGGGACCCGACCAATCTGCACGTGCACGGGCTGCATGTTTCCCCGCAGGGCAACAGCGACAATGCGTTGCTTGCCGTTGGTCCCGGCACGTCTTTTGACTATGAGTACCAGCTGCCGGCGGACCACCCGCCGGGAGTGTACTGGTACCACCCGCATCACCATGGCCTGGTCGCCGACCAGATTTTCGGCGGACTGTATGGGGCCATTGTCGTCCAGGATGACCGGGCCATACCGTCGAGCAGGGAACGGGTTTTGGTGATCTCCGATATTTCCCTGACTTCGGGCGGAAGAATCGCCGCCGTGTCGGTGATGGAGAAGATGATGGGACGGGAAGGTGCCCTGGTTCTCGTCAACGGGCAGTTGAACCCGCGTCTGGCGGCCCGGCCGGGCGAGCGTGAACGGTGGAGGATCATCAATGCCTGTACCGGTCGGTACCTGAAGCTTCGCCTGGATGGTCAGTCGCTGCAGGTTCTGGGTCTGGATTCCGGCCGCTTCAGGGTCCCAGCCGATGTCGAGGAGGTGCTGCTGGCCCCGGGGAACAGGGTCGATCTGTTGGTTACCGCCCAGGCAGGCACTGCCGTGCTGCGTGCCCTG
Organism: Paeniglutamicibacter sulfureus; assembly: GCF_030512175.1. Lineage (GTDB taxonomy): Bacteria > Actinomycetota > Actinomycetes > Actinomycetales > Micrococcaceae > Paeniglutamicibacter > Paeniglutamicibacter sulfureus. Next base: position 129,566 of record NZ_JAULBL010000002.1, read on the forward strand.
CCCGTGAATAGGGGAAGCCTGGGGTCGATGATGGGCGGCAACGGGCCTCCGCGCTCACCGTTTGGCCCGTCCGGGGCGGTCCTGGCGACCTTCGCCGTCGCCGGTGCGCCCGTCGCCGCCCTCGCTCCTGTCCCCGAGCAGCAGGTGCCGCGGGACCTCCGGGCTGCGCCGGTCGCGGCCCGGCGCGAACTGGTCTTCGCCATGGGTATGGGCATGGGGCCGGGTGCCGGAATGATGGATTTCACCATCAACGGCCAGTCCTTTGACCCGGCCAGGGTCGATACCACTGTTTCGGCTGGCAGTGTCGAGGAATGGACGCTGAGGAACACCAGTCTTATGGACCACCCGGTGCATCTGCATGTGTGGCCCATGCAGATCATCGAACAGGCAGGCCTTCCCGTGGACACCCCCAGGTGGCAGGACGTGGTCAATGTTCCGGCCCGCAGCAGCGTCAGGGTGCGGATCGCTTTCGATGACTTCACCGGAAAAACCGTTTACCACTGTCACATTCTGGATCACGAGGACGCCGGGATGATGGGACTGATGGAAGCGCGATGAACAGATACCTTCCAGATTCCGCAACCGACGCGCCGCGCCCTCGCCGTGGGTAGTTGGCGCGGCTGGTAAAACAGCTTCATCAGATGGAAACACAACATGTTGTCGTGTTTCCATCTGATGAAGAACCGTTGACAGCCTCGCGGCCGAGCAGACAGGTGGCCCAAACTTGTGGGCAGGTCCAACATCGATGGCCCACACGGTGGAGGCTTGGCAGTGCGTGTCCATGAATCCTAACTGGCGCTTTAACCGTGATCCAGTGCGGACTCAGTAAAGCCGGCAAGAGTAGTGCGGAAGAATATGAATGAGCTGGTTCCGTTCTGGTGTCCGAAAAACAAGTGGGTTTTCGAGATGATCCGTTTTGGGCTTAGCCGCCCAACCGGACGGCGCGTGGGCGCCAACGCTCCCCATCGTTTACTCGCCTTGCGATCAGTGGTCGACGCCGGTGATGTCCTCACCACCGTCTGGCTCTTCGGCGCCGGCTGGTTCATGGTCTGAGGGACCGTCCGAGGACACCTAGCTCCGCGCAGAAACCGGCGCCAGATAGCGATGCGGGAACCGCGCCAGGGACCTTCGGTGAGAACCTAGATACCTACGTTTCCGGAAATTTCCTTCAATGCCGCCTGGAGCCTGGCGTCGGCTTCGTCGGCGACCTCGCGCGTGGCACCGCTCTGGCTGAGCTTCACCATGGTTTGCGGGTCAATGGCCTCGATGGTGGTTTCCGTGGCATCGGGAGCGCGACGCACCACGACATTGCATGGGAGCAGCGCGCCCAGCTGCGGTTCTGCGGTGATGCCGCGCTGGGCCAGTTGCGGGTTGCAGGCACCAAGGATGATGTAGTCCCCCACGGAGGCTCCGGCCTCCTGGCCCAGCTTTTGGGTGAAGGTCTCCTTCACGTCGATCTCCGTCAGGACACCGAATCCCTGTTCTGCCAAGGCGCCGCGTGTCCGTTCGACGGCGTCTTGCCATGACAGCGGGACGGTGATGGCGTGGGTGTAGGTCATTGCGGTGCTCCTGGGGTTGTGGTGTGGAAGAGTGCCGTGGGGAGTTGCATGCTCCGTCATGGCAGGGGTCCTCAGTTCTTCGCTCATGCTACGTGTTGGTGTGATCGTGCGGAAGCATTGGGGCGGTATCAACCGCGTGGTCCGGCTGGGGGTGTGGCGGGTGCGTTTCATACATGCGGACCGCGACGGCAAGGGCCGCCGCGGCGCTGAGGGTTGCGGCCATCCAGAGTGCCGCATGCAGCCCCATGAGGTCGGCTACGATCCCGCCAATGATGGCACCGACGGCATATCCGAGGTCGCGCCAGACCCGGTAGACGCCCACCGCGCGTCCCCTCCAAGAGGGATGGGCGACGTCGCCCACGGAGGCCAGTAGCGTGGGGTAGACCATGGCGGTTCCCGCGCCGAGCAATACGGTTCCCGAGGCCCAGGCACCAAAGCCGTCCCCGAGCGCGATGATCGCCAGGGCTGTGGCCTGGACCAGCATGCCGGTGGTGATGAGGTGTTTGCGCCCGATCCGGTCCGAGAGAGCACCGGTCGCCATTTGGCCGATGCCCCAGACCCCGGGATACAGGGCGAAAAGCAGGCCGATCTGGCCCATGCTGAGATCCGAAGTGGCGAACAGGAGGGGGAACAGGCCCCAGGAGAGTCCGAAGTTCAGGTTGTTCACCAGGCCGGCCAGGCTCGCCGAGGACAAGGCAGGTTCGCGGAAGCTGGTCAGGGCAAAGACCTGGCCGTTGGCTAGGTTGGCGTCCAGGCCATGCCGGGCGGAGGCGCCCCGGGCAGCCATGTTTCCGGCATCCAGGAGGGCATGTGGGTGGGTCTCCCGGACGAAAAGGCCCGACAGCAGCAGTGCCAAGGCGGTGTAGGCGATTCCCAAGAGGAAGGGTGCCGGACGCAGCCCGTACTGCTCGGCGAGGTATCCGGCCAGCAGGGAGGTGGCGGCCACGGCCCCGTAGCCGGCGGCCTCGTTCAGGCCCATGGCCAGGCCGCGCTGTGCCGGGCCCACCAGGTCGATTTTCATGATGACGGTGGTCGACCAGGTCAGGCCCTGGTTGATGCCCAGCAGCACGTTCGCGGCGACGACCCAGCCCCAGTCCGGCGCAAGGATGAGCATCAGCGGCACCGGGATGGCGAAAAGCCACCCGGCCAGCAGCACGGGTTTGCGTCCGTAGCGGTCCGAGAGGGTCCCGGCGAACCAGTTGGAGGTCGCCTTGGCGATCCCGAAGGCCGCCACGTAGGCAAACAGGAACGTGTATCCATTCAAACCGAACTCAGTGTGGGCGAGCAGTGGCAGGACGGTTTGTTGCTGTCCAACCATGCCCCCGACCAGCGCGTTGACCGCGACGAGCAGGGTAAACTGCGCCGCGTTGGCGCGCAAACCCAAGCTGGGGAGTGCCCTGGTGGACTGCTTCATGCTCGGTCTCCTGGTGTGCCGGGGCTGAAGGGCCGGACGGCGATGAGCCGGCGGTTAGTGGGCTTCGGTTGCCGTGGTGGTGGCGGGGGACCCCAGGGACGTGCGTCGCAGGGGGCATGCGGGGATGGCAAACCAGCACAGGGCCGCGGCCGTGGCGATTGCGGTGGCCGTGAGGCCCATGATGAGGTTGGCCGGGGAGGGTAGTTCCTGGACGAGGACGAAGACGCCCATGGCCAGGACGAAGAAGCCAAAGCCCTTGCGCAGGGCCGCTTCGGGGATGCGTCCGGCCAGGCGTGCGCCGAGGAAGGAACCGAGGATCGCTGCGGCCGTGACCCCGCCGACCAGCACCCAGTCCAGGGAGACCGTGGTGAGGTAGCCGCCGAGTCCGGCAAAGGACTTCATGGCGATAACCACCAGCGAGGTGCCGACCGCGACGGGCATCGACAGGCCGCCAAGCAGGGCGAGTGCCGGGACGACGAGGAAGCCACCGCCGGCGCCCACCAGCCCGGTGACCAGGCCCACGACCAGGCCCTCGATGATGACCTTGAATACGGGCAGCTCGGCGTCGTGGGTGGCGCCGGTGTGGTTCTTGCGGCCGCGGATCATGGCCAGGGAGGTGGCGACCATCATGAGGGCGAAGGCGATCATGAGGATGGTTCCGGGGATGTGGCCCCCCAGCAGCCCGCCGCCGAAGGCCCCTGCCATGCCGGCTGCGCCGAAGACCAGGCCGGTGCGCCATTGCACGCGTTTCTTGCGGGCGTGGGTCACGGCGCTGACCGCGCTGGTCGCTCCAACGACGAAGAGCGAGGCGGCGATGGCTTCCTTGGGGTTCATGCCTGCGACGTAGGTGAGGATCGGGACGGTGAGGATGGACCCGCCGCCGCCGAGCAGGCCGAGGGAGATCCCGATCAGCACCGAGAGCAGGAGGGTGAGTGCGAGGGTGAGGGTCATGGAGGCAGTCCTTGCCGGGTCAGGGGTGCGGGTCGGTGTGTGGGGGCGATGCGGTCGGGGCGTTCTTGTTAGCTGACGGGCAGCCCGGCGCGTTGCCAGGCGATCATGCCGCCGGCCATGGTGTCTGCGGTGTAGCCAGCCCCGGTGAGGGCGTCGGCGACGCGGGCACTGCGGTTGCCGCTGCGGCAGATGACGATGACCGGGCGGGACCGGTCGAGTTCGCCCAGACGCGTGTTCAACTCGCCCATGGGGATGTGGATGGCGCCGGGAATCATGCCCTCGGCGACTTCGAAGTCTTCACGGACATCGAGGATCTGGTCCGTAGCACGTCGGCCGTCGGTGTCGGTGATGGTGATTTCTGGCATGATTGCTCCTTCGGGGGCGTGTTCAAACGGTACGTGGTGGTTCCCGGGCACCGGATCCACTCGCCCCGGGCCCGGAAACCGGAGGAAAGCGATTGGCCGCGGGCCAACCGGGGGTTAGGACTTCTTGGCCGGAAGCTGGGCCATGACCGATTCACGGGTCGGCTCGTTCCCGGTCTTGTTCCAGGGCATCACGGCTAGGGCCTTGCCCATGGCGCAGGTGTTGGTGGCCGCGGAGAAGGTCAGGCCGGCACCGATGGCCCCTGCGACGGTGCGCAACTGCGGGGAGAGGAACTTGCCCCCGGCCAGGCCGGCCACCACGAGGGAACCGGCCACCATGCGCACCTGGCGTTCCAGGGCCCAGCGCTTGGACCCTTCGACGGTCTGGCCGCCGGCCTGCTGGTAGGCGGGAACCCCGCCGGACAGGACATGGGCGTTGCCGAAGCCGACCGATGCGAGGTTCGTTTTGGCTTCGGTGGCGCGCACGCCGGATTGGCAGACCAGCACCACCTTGGTGTCAAGCTTGGCCGCGAGTTCTTCGGTGTGTTCGGCCAGCAACGGGAGGGGCACGTTGTAGGAGCCCTTGATATGCAGGGTTTCGAATTCGGCGGCGGATCGCACGTCCAGCACCACGACGTCGGTGCCGTTGGCGATCCAGTTCTTGAGCTCTTCGGGACTGGTGCTCTGGGGGATGGTGGATTGGGGGGTGGTGTTCATGGCTTGCGGGCCCTTTCTGCCGGGCGTGGCGCCTGGCCGGTCCAGCATCCGGAAAAGGGGGATGCGGGACCGAGAATGAGTGGAATGGGTGGGGGTGTACGGGGCTTTAGGCGTCCTGCGTTTGCTTCCAGGAGGACCATCCGGCGTAGCTGCCCTCGAGCTCGATGACGTCGAACCCGGCGCGGCGCAGGGCGGAGGCGGCCACGGAGTTGCGGACCCCGGACTGGCAGTAGCTCACGATCACGCCGTCGGCCGGCAGTTGGTCGGTGTGCCAGAGCACCCGTCCGGCGTTGAGCTGTTCGGAGCCGGGAATGTGTCCGGCGGTGTGCTCGGACTTGTTGCGCACATCCAAGACGATGGCCGCATCGAACCCTGCCAGGTCGGCCGGGTCCAGGGTCTGCGGGGTGTAGGTCGGAAGACCCTCGAACGAGGTCACATATCCGGCGACGTTGTCGATGCCCACGCGGATGAGGTGGTCCCACATCTCCATGGCGCTCTCGCTGTCCGGAGCCAAGAGCACCAGCGGTCGCTGGTCCGTTTCCGGGTCCACGGCCCAGGCCCCGTAGCTTGCGGCTTTGGTGCCGGCGGGGATGTTCAGCGCCCCGGAGACGGTGCCCTGATGGACCTGGGTGTGGGGGCGGGTGTCGACCACGCCGATGTCATCCGCGGCCAGGGCGGTCGCGACGTCCGCGGTGGCCAGTTCTGCCAGCGGTGCGCGTTCGCCCAGGATGGCCGGGCCCTGGCGGTTTTCGCGCTTCATGCGGCCGAAATAGGCATGTGCGTCGGGCTGCCCGTCGAGCAGGGCCTCGACGAAGCCCGCCTCGTCGTTGGCCTCCAGGTAGGGACCCCACCATGCGAAGCTGCGCTCATACCCGACCGTGGAGGACGGGATCGCGCCCAGCGCCTTGCCGCAGGCGCTGCCGGCGCCGTGCCCGGGGTAGACCTGCACGTAGTCGGGCAGGGTCAGGAACTTTTCCTGGAGGGAAACGAACAGGTCGTGGGCCCCGGCGAAGCGGGTGTCGATCCCGCCAGCGGCCTCGTCGAGCAGGTCCGGGCGGCCCAGGTCGCCGGAGAAGACGAAGTCGCCCGAGAGCAGGAAGCCCGGTTTGTCACTGAAGGCGCCGTCGGTGACCAGGAAGGAAAGGTGTTCGGGGGTGTGTCCCGGCGTGTGCAGGGCGGTGGCGGTGATGTTTCCCAGGGTGATGGTGGACTGGTCAAGGAGGCGTTCGGCTTCGAATTCGTATTGCCAGTCCGGCCCGCCCTCGCCCGAAACGTAGATTGCCGCACCGGTGGCGGCGGCAAGTTCGCGGGTCCCGGAGAGGTAGTCGGCGTGGATGTGGGTCTCGGTGACGGCGGTGATCTTCATGCCGTTTTTCGCTGCAAGGTCCTGGTACACCTGGATGTCGCGGCGGGCGTCCACCACGAGGGCCTCGCCCTTGGCCTGGCAGCCGATGAAGTAGCTGGCCTGCGCGAGGTCTTCGTCGTAAATACGTTCCAGAAGCATGTCTCTCCTTGTTGATGGTCGTGGTTGGTTCGCCTACCCTCCATACCCCCAGGGGTATGAACTTCACTTCAAACGATAATACCCCTAGGGGTATGCGTCAAGTCATCCGCCGTCCAGACCCCAGGGTCGCTTGCCCCACAAAAAAGCGGCGGTCGGCACCATCCGCGCTGGCGCCGCCCACTGTTCGGCATGGGATGGCCGGGGCTTAGCGGCCAAAGAGGCGTGCGAAGAACCCGCCCTCCTTGCCGGTCCCCTTCGGGGCGTTCGGGTCGCAGGAGCAGCGTTCATTGCGTGGCACGTGGGCCATGACCTGCTTGACGTGCTGGCCGCATCCGGACCAGGTGATTTTTTGGCATTTGCGGCATTTGGTTGCTCGGCACATGTGGCGATTCCTTCGGTTTGGGATTGTCGATGGAGGCTCGTCCCTCCCCTGGTACTCGATTATGGCACATACCCCTAGGGGTATCGAGTATCCACTGTCAACGATACCCAGGAAACCCCCCGGGGTATACAATTGAGAAAAACCAACACCGGGAGGAACCCCATCATGGAACTTGAAGTGGACACCATGAAGCCCGTCATCAACAGGCTCAAGCGCGCCCAAGGACAGCTCAACGCGGTGATTCGCATGCTGGAGGAAGGCAGCGACTGCCGCGCGGTCGTCACCCAGTTGTCCGCCGCGTCCAAGGCCATCGATCGCGCCGGGTTTGCCATCATCGCCACCGGACTGGAGCAGTGCCTCAAAAGCGAGGACCCCACGGCCGACCGTGCCGACATGGAAAAGCTCTTTCTCTCGCTGGCCTAGCCCGTCGCATGGCATATTCCTGGCCGAATCGTTCAGCTCCCGAGACGGGCGGCTACCGACTCATGAATCAGCTTAAATAGTGGGTCCAACCGTCACTTGCGGCATGTTGCGCCGGCCGCCAAACGAGTTGAAACGCTGGGCACCCAGCACCTTCATCGGCATTTCTCGCGGTGACAGCTCGTTCTGCAATGGTTGCGAGCAATTTGAGGTTGAGAACCACATGCCCCGGAACGTGGCAGAACCAATCACCGAGGGCCAATTTATGCGAATGGCCAGCTACGAGGCTTGGTGCCAAGGAAAACGCCGGCACTGAAGTGGTGGCAGGAAAGCCCATCACCGCTTAGCGAGAGCACACCATTCAGTCTTCCGCGCCGTCCTCGTCGTCGTCGAGTCCGAGTGTGTCCGGATCACGGAGCGGGCGCAGGGTGCCGCCCGCCGGCTGGGTGGCGGTGAAGCTGTAGCGGCCGAGCAGGTTGAGGTTCTTGTGTTTGAGCGGGGAGAGCCGGGCCACGTCCTCGTCGCGGATCTCGTGGCCCTCGGTGCGGAGCTGGGCGACTGCGGCGTCGAGGTAGCGGGTCGTCCAGAGCACGACGGCATTCAGGACCAGGCCGAGCGAGCCGAGTTGGTCCTCCATCCCGTCGCGGTACGCCTGGTGAATGGTGCCCTTCTTGCCGTGGCAGATCTCCCGGGCCAACTTGTGGCGGGACTCCTGCACGGTGAGCTGCTTGTGCATTTGCCGCCGGTAGGTGTCATCCACGGGGTCCACAACGGCAAGCAGGTGCAGGGTCTTGGCGATCCGCCCGTATTCGGCGAACGCCTGGCCAAGCGGTGTGGGGCGGCCCTCGTGCCCGAACATCCGCAGCAGGTCATAGGCGCGCACCTGGTTGGTGACCAAGGAGCCGGCCACCCGCAGCATGTCCGGCCAAGCCGTGAGCACCTTGTTCACGTTCACTTTGTTGTTGCGGGCCAGTGCCTCCAACGCTCCGTATCCGTCTGCCGGCTCGGCGCCGGGCATTTGGGCCTTCCAGAACCGTTGGTCTTCGAGGTCTCTGAAGCGCGGGGAGAAGCGGTAGCCGAGCATCTTGAAAATCCCGAAGACCGTGTCGGAGTAGGAGGCATTGTCGGTGGCGACCATCTCGGGCTTCACCCCGCCGTCCAGGTTCAACAGGGCGTCCAGGATGAACAGGGAGTCACGTGGGGTGCCGGGCACCACCATCTGCCCGATGCCGGCCACCTGGTCGTTGATCGCGTTCAGCCAGGTGACGCCCTTCTTCTTTGCGAAGTACTTCGGCGAGGGCGCGGCGTTGATAGTGCGCACGGGAACGACGAAGCGCAGGCCGTCGACGGAGGCGAGCAGGCCCTTGCCCCAGAACTGCACGATGGGCACCCTGACTTGGGCTTCGATCAGAGCGGCGTTCGCCGCGGCGATGGTGGTGGTGCGCAGGTAGTACTGGTCAACGTGGACCAGCCGGGAGCGGGTGAGCGCCTCATGGCCCGGGTTGATCACCGGGGTCATGCCGATGTTGCAGGCTTCCGAGACAAGCAGCGCGACGATCGAGGTGCTCAGGTCCTTCATCCGGGTCTTGCCATCGCCCAGGTGCACGAAGGCGTCCAGGAATCCGGTCCAGGCGTTCACCTCGAAGAGCAGGTCCGGCAGGTCGATCTTCGGGAGCATCTTCTCCACCCGTCCGCGCAGCCACGCCAGCGACTTCGGCTCCCCGAGCGCGTGAAGCTTCTCCACATTCAGTTTCGCCCTCCCGCTGGGCTGCACCTCGATGCTGATCTTCGCGTCGTCACCGGCTTCTTCGAGGCGCTCGGCCATCTGCCTCCAAGTGGCATCCAGTACCTCGAGAAGTTCCCGCAGGTGCTGCTCGGCATCCTCCTCCAGGCTCAGGCCGGCCAGGATGTCCTCGCGCACCGCCTCCCACCCCGTGCCCATGAGCAGGCGGGCGCGTGGGTCAGACCAGCGGTGCGAGGGTGAGGCGAAGATGTCCCGACGCTTCAGGGCGCGGAAGAGCTGTTCCAGGACACACACCACGTACGCGTCGCGATCCACAGTCCCCTGGGGCAGCTCGGCGTTCGCATACACTGCCTGGTGCCAGTGCGGCGGCACGAGTTTGTCGTCGATCTCCCGGGGCAGCAGCGGCTTCTCGCCGACCTTCCGACGCGAGAGTGCCGGCAGCTTCTTCACCCCGGCCAAGATCCGTACCCCGCCGGTCGCGGCTTCCAGCGCCGAGGTCTCACCCAACAGCGACAGGAACGGCTTGACGGTGTTGTAGCGCAGTGCCAGCGCACCACGCAGTGCGGTTTGCGCCGAATCGCCGTCCTGGGGCACCAACGTCACCACGGTGGCGGCCGCGCCCGACATCACCGACCGGGGCGCGATCTCCTCCAACGCCCGCCACAGTGCAGCCACATCCACATCGCCACCGGCCTCCTCGATGGACTCCAGCTTCTCGATGAACACCTTCGCCGCCCTGGCCACAATCCGGGACGCCTTCTCCAACTGTGGCAGGGTGGACAGGCGCTGCTTGTCGGTGGAGCGCTTCGCGGTGCTGATCAGCCTGGTCGCCATCAGGATCTCGAACAGGTCAAGGGCATCATCGATCGCCTTGGCCTCCAGATGGCGCATCACCGCGGTGAGTATCGCCGTGCGCTTGGGTTCCGCGGTCCGCTCCAGCTTCGGGGCCTTGGTGCCCAGCCCGTACCGGGCCAGCACGGCGAGCCGGTTCGGCGGTATCTGTTCCAGTTTCAGCCGGCCCAGCCCGAAGGCGGCGATGTCCTCAACCCGCTGCAACGCACCCTTCATCGCGGTGCCGGTGCTCCGCGTTGGCGGTCGACGCATCCGCTCCAGTTCCGAGTACCGGGTGCCCTCCGGTGTTTTCAGCGTGGCAACCAAGTCCCCGGGCAGCGCCGGATCCGCCCGCAGGGCGGCCTTGGCAACCGTGGCGTGCAGCCGCTTCTCGGCGATGGTGCGGACCTCGGAAACCTGCCGGGCCAGCACGTTCACCCCGGGTAGCAGCACCCGGTGCCGACGCAGCCAACCCGCCGCGTGGTTGAACAACGCGACAGGTCCCTCGGCGTGCGTCCATGCCCGCCCGTGCAGGAACGCCCTGAACCTTCGGCCGTGGTCGGGGTCCTCGTACTGGTGGTAGCCGTACGCATCGCGGATCTCCCACGCGTGTTCGTACGCCGTCTTTGGCCGCTCGGTGTATTCCTTGAGGCAGGAGGGATCCTCAATCTCCAGCTGTGCCGCCAGATGCTCAACGACCGGCCACGGCACAGCCGAGGGGTCCTCCAGGAACAGCCCGATGTACCGGACCGTGCACATCTGCAGGGCGAAGCCCAGGCGGTTGTGGTCGCCTCGCCGCTTCGCGATCAGGCTCCGGTCCTCGTCGTCGAGGAAGAAGAAGCGCTCCAACTCGGGCCGCGTCGGTTCCTCGGCGAACCTTCCATAGGCCTCGGCCTGTTCATCAGTCAGAAATTCCACGGGCATGAGACTGACAATAGCCGCCCCACTAGTGATCGAAAGTCTTCCGACGAAAATCTGCACGAAACTCCGCGCAACCTGGATCGCCTGAGCTAAACAATCATGATCAAGTGCCTAGCGCCAACCGCTGTACCAGTAGTCCCCAAGGCCGGGATAGGCGCCGAGGACAACCCCTTCGGTCAGCTTCTGAAAATCACGCGGATTATTCCGAGCCGTACAGGTGACTGCCCCATGCCTTAGAGGCGTTCAGGCGGCCATCGGAATAACCCGGGAATCGGAACAATCCACGTAATCCCGAGGTCGGGATTACATCGATTTGCTCTTCTTCCACGTCGAGCAGCTGCGCTACGTGGTCGTGGAACTGAAGACCGGAAAGTTCCAGCCCGAATACGCCGGCAAGCTCCAGTTCTACATTGCCCTGGTCGATGACAAGCTCCGCCGCCCGGCCCACTCCCCCACCGTGGGGATCCTGATCTGCGGAAGCCGCAACGAACACACCGTCAGGTACGCCCTGAACCAGTCCAACACCCCCATGGCCGTGTCCACCTACACGTACGAGACCCTGCCTCCCGCTGAGCAACAGGCCCTTCCCGACGCCGACGAAATCACCGCCGCCCTGGACTGGGCAGAACCGGATAAGCCGTAACCCTGCCCCATGCGGCATTGGTTGACGCGTTTGAGGCACGGTCCCACCGCGAGTTTCGGGGAGAACCCCGGATCGTGGCACGAATGCCTCATCAAACCGCCGCCTTCAGGAAGATCCGGGTCATGACGCTCTCGAGCCGAGTCCTGACTCTGACCGGACAGCTGGAGACACTATCTGAGGCCAAGGGCGGCGCCGCCACCACCCCCTCAAGGAGGCCCAGTCATGAAGCAACTACTTCCCGGAGGTTTACATTTGACACAACGTAGGGTCTTCCCTGAGGTATTGACGTGAGGCAACAGGGGGGTGCCCCTGCCCCCGCAACACGCCGACACGCGCAGCGGGTTAAAGAATCTTTTCCATCGATCCCATGTCTTCGCATCAATTGAACCAACGCGGGTAAAGGTACCTTTCACACCTTTACCCCCCGTTGGTGTTGGCCATTTTAAAGCCCTAGAAGCTTGTAAACGCCCTGAACGAGCCCCTCCGCCGATATTTCAGGCGCGGAAAAAAGGTACCTTTCACCCACTAGGGCCCAATACCCCTGAAACACTCTCAAACCCCGGACTCGCGCGGGCAGATGGCCTTCACTGATCCGGAACTACCTAGTGGTAATTTGATGAGTAGTTGGAAACAGTTACAACCCCAACCCCTTGGCCACGCCAACACCGGCGGCCTCAGCAGGAGAGCAAAGGACAAAGACATGGCTGCATCAGGAAACCGCGGAGGCGGTCGTCGGAGTAAAGGCGAGCGCTCCTTCGTGGGTACTCGCGTCCCGGTCGAGCAACACGAAAAGCTGAAAGAGGCCGCCGCGCGGGAAAACCTCTCCATCAGCGAGTTCGTGGAGAACCTCATCGCCTCTGCTGTCGAAAGCCCGGTGCACTCCGGTGCTGGACGGAAAGGGGCAGGTCGACTAACCGTCTCAGCTTAAAAAATAAGGGCCCGCACGAAGCGGGCCCTTGGAAGTATGCGTTCCCCGTCTGAGTGCTTGCCGGCCTTTAGACGAAGAAACGATTCAGTTGTAGTTGAAAATGTTGTAGGCCTGCCAGCTTCCAACAATCCCATCAGCGGGCTTTTGCCTGCCATCCTCAGTAAGGATTAGTGCCATCGTACAACAGCGCCATGGGGTGCTGCCACCGGTGCTGTCAAAATCTTCTGGGCGAGTCGCTTCGGCTTACCCAGAAGCCGATGCGGCTTGGTCTTCGCTCACTCCCCTGATTGCCGGGCAGCCGCGCGTCCGTATTTCGCGTGACGGCGGTAAGAACTACCCCCAACGCTTTGAGCGCGATCTCACAGAATCGCGACCCGTTCAACCGGCAGCGGTGCTGATCTACGGGCGCGACGGTTTGTGCCGGACTTTGGCGCTCGACTTTGACTCGTCGGTATCCGGTGGCGAGGCCAGGGTTGAGGCCGACGTCCGGGCGGTCACCATCTTGTTGTATGACCATGGCGCACGTTGGATCGAGGATCGATCCCCCAACGGCGGACGGCACATCTATGTTCCGTTGTCCGAGCCGATGACATTTCTCCAGGCACGCGCCATGGTTGAAGCCTTGGCGACCCGCTACCGATCCCTGGACCCGACTCCACACCAAAACCTTCGGCATGGCTGCATCCGTACGCCCGGCGCGACGCACAAATCCGGCGGAACACAGCAGCTAGCCATGAGCTTGTCGATGGCCATGGACGTAGCAACCAACCGCAATGCGGCTGCAGTAATGTCCCGGCTGGCCAGATCACTGCACGCCGAACTGGAGGCAGTGGCCAAAGAACGTGTGACCACCGAACAGGTGCCGGCTGTCGCCCCCAGTGGCGCACCAGAAATCATGTCCCGTCGAATCATGGTCATTGCCACCCAGGGCACCTATGAAACCTCGCGGTACGAGAGCCCGTCAGAAGCTCGCCAGGCTGTCCTGGTGGCTGCTGCGGCTGCGGGGATGCAGCTCACTGATATCCAGCGCCGCATTCAGCAAGGCGTCTGGCCTGGGTTGGCACAGTTCTACACCCGATACTCCCCCAGCCAACGTGGGGGCAGCTTGCGCAGGGATTGGGCGAGAGCAGCCAAATTCGTGGGATCAAACCCCGGAAACAAGCATGTCCTTAAAACCAACACAAGCGAGCCATCTTCACAGGGGGGGTGGGTACAAGGCTTTGAACCCGGATCAGATAACGAGCATCGTTTCATTCGTTCCTGGCGTGGTGCCCTCGCCCTGTCCGAAACGCGCTACCAAACCAGCAGGATTGGTCTGGGACGGCGCTTGGTGCTCCGATCTTTAGGGGCTGCTGCACATATGAAGGGAAGTCGTGTCGTTGAATTCGGGGTTCGGTCGTTGGCTATTTCATCCGGTATCGAACCCACCGCCGTGGCAGCTCATCTGCGCGCTCTACGGTCCGAAGCGGACCCACTGATTCGTCACGTTGGCGAAGCGCGGGGTATCCATGGAGACCAGTATGAACTGGTGATCCCCCAACATCTTCAGGATGTGGCCGACAAGCGCTCGTGGCCAGCCGGTAAGCTTCACGCCTTACGCCCAGCTTTCAGGGAGCTGGGCTCCGCGGCCGCCTTCGTTTACGAGGCCTTGGAGGACCTACCCACAACTCCCCCGGTGAGCGACATCGTCCGACGGACCGGACTGAGTCGAAGCGCCGTCCATGGAGCCCTTGAAGTGCTCGCCGCCTGGTCCCTGGCCGAGCGGACGCCCGCGGGCTGGTCGATAACCCTTGGAACGAACCTGAACGCCGTGGCGGAGGTCCTTGGCGTCTTGGAGACTGTTCTTGAGCAGGTGATCCGCTACAAACAGCAGCGTGAGCTGTGGCGCGAATGGCTGGCACGCCGAGGCTCGGGTCTGGTCATGCTTCCCTCCCCCGAGGAAGACTACCCCTGGGAACAATTCTGTGGGCCACCGGATGATTGGACGCTGTCTGATTTGGCGCTGCGCGCTGCCGGATAGGAGCTAGGTGGTGTGACGAGTTTGCCGCCACTCTCCGCGCTGCGCGATCCATCTGGTGGGCGGTTTGCGCAAATGGTGGAAAAAGCACCTTTGTTTCCCGTGACATTGTTCGATTGATCTAGAGTCGCGGTGGGACCTCGGAGGCGGGGTTCGTCCTGTCGGGAAAATGCGCCAGTTCAACTTCACTCCCCCGGCCGACAGGCACGCCCTGGAAATTCGGTGTGAAAGGTACCTTTCACACCGCTGACACCCCTTGGTGCGGAAATTCAGACACAAGCTCGACGTCAAATGCGTTCATGCAACGAATCAAACGATGGCACTGCGCTGCGCGATGCCCGGTAGCCCAGTGCTGGGCACCGCGCGCGAAAGGAAATCTTGTTTCCCTTGACACCGCTGGTGCCTATCCCGCGGGTGCCCCCCGCCGATTTATCACCAGTTCCCTAAAGGACCTTCAGCGCAAAGAGTACCTTTAATCCATGCGATGTACGCTGGGCCTGCGGAGACAGAAGGTACCTTTCTTCGCATTCACAATTCCGGCCTTAACGTTGACAACGAGGATCTACACGGCGCTGTCGTGCGGCGACAGAGCAGGGCTAAAGGTGCGAATGGGCCCACTAGGCCAAGCCAGGGGGCTGCACGCTTGAGTGGTTCGTGGCCGGTCACGAACTCAGGCACCATAACCCATACCTGCCGGCGCTCATTGGTGGAAATGATGTCAATGGAACCGTGGCCGGGAATCATACGAATCGCGCTAAAGGTACCTTTAGCACTGGGGGCGCTAGAGGGGATGAAGTTGGTGGCACCTCGTCCGGCAATCGAACCCTTGGAATGAAAGGTACCTTTGTGGGCAATGGGGACCAAGGATTGCAAGGCTATAGTTCC
Source organism: Paeniglutamicibacter sulfureus (assembly GCF_030512175.1). Lineage (GTDB taxonomy): Bacteria > Actinomycetota > Actinomycetes > Actinomycetales > Micrococcaceae > Paeniglutamicibacter > Paeniglutamicibacter sulfureus. The sequence goes on from NZ_JAULBL010000002.1 coordinate 144,844, forward strand.
TTCTGGGCTAACCCCACTAAGGTACCTTTCCCACTGAAGGCACTTGGGGCTTGAGCAATCTTCTGATCGACTTCGCGAGCAGTCGCTATAATCCTTCGGCACTACCGTAGAAACATGCGGATTATCTCCCGATGCGGCGGAGAGCTCCAGGGGATCGGACCCCTATTCGACTTCAACCCAGGAGTTGCTATGCCACGATTGACCACAAAGGTACCTTTACCTCTTGTGGAACCTTGGGTCTCTAACACTCCTATGGGAATTCAATGGTGGGAAAGGACGCTTTCGTAGTAAAGGTACCCTTAAATTCTCGAACTCTCTGCGTACTAACGCGGGGAAAGGTGCCTTTTACTTCAAGCGAGCTCAATGGGCGGAATGGCACTAAAGGTACCTTTTCTGCAATCTGTAACTTTTTCTGAAACGTTGGGCGTGGCGCGTGGCGGCGCATGCTGTTTCACGTCTAGCGTGGCATTAACAAATGTGGGTTGCCGGCCCGTTTCGCAGAGGTATGCCCTCTGCTGGTTCGGCGACCTCTCACCAGAACAGGTCGGGGAGTAGTAGATGGCATCGAGAATCATCGCGGTATGCAACCAGAAGGGCGGAGTCGGTAAGACCACGCTTGTCACCGGGCTTGCCGAAGTGTATTCCCGCGATCACGGTAAACGCGTCCTGATCATCGACGCGGATCCCCAGAAGAACACCACCTCGGCGATGGGCATTCACGATCCTGAATTCACGCTCAACGATGTTCTCTATGGGGACGAAGCAGCCAACCATAAGATCACGCCAGGAGTAGCAGGAGATGCAATCATCCCGGCGGGGGCAGCCTGGCAAGGTGACTTCCCGGAATTGGGTGTGATTGCCTCGGAGCGCAACCTGGCCTCCCGTGAACGTGACTCGATGATGGCCCGTGAGCGTCGCCTGCACAACGCACTCAAAGGCGTAACCGATAACTACGATGTAGTGCTAATCGATTGTCCTCCATCCCTGGGTTTGCTTACTGTCAATGCGCTGACCGCCGCGACCCACGCCCTCTTTGTCAGCGAGCCACGCGTTTCATCGGTCGAAGGGCTGACCGAGATCATCACCACCGTCGCCGAGGTGCAGGAAAATTTGAACGAGAACCTGGACGTAGCCGGGATCGTGGTCAACAAGCTCCGCAGGGGTCGCACCGACCAAGAGCAGTGGGTTCGCAAGATGCGCAGCGATTATGGCGACCTGGTGCTGGATCCAGGACTGCCGGACCGTGAAATATTCGCCAAGGCCCAGGCCGCCGCTTTGCCACTAGGTAGTTATGGGCGCTCTGCAGATTTGATCCTGGACCCCCTGCGCCGTTTGGCCACTGCGGTCTGGAAAGGTACGACGGTATGACGACTAGTCCGGGCCGCGGGGGCAGCGGGGGGGATGCGCTCAGCCGGCTGAAACGCCCGAAGCTGGCCAAGGCCAACGATCGCAGTGTAGTAGAGGAAATGACCGCCTCGGAGACTGCTTCGCCGACCATAGCGCCGGTGGAGTCGCCGGTGCATGTGGTGCCAGAACCGGCTCCTGTTGAGTTCCCTGCGCACACGTCCGGTGTCAAACCCATGCCGCAAACAGCGCCCGTGGAAGTAGACGAGAAGCGTGCTACGCCCCGGCGCAAAATGTCTTTCGCGCCCACCCAGGACGAGCACGATCGCATCCGAAGTGCGTTCATGTCCACCCGGCACCATACCCGCTATGCGACCCTGAACGACTTCCTGCGCGCCGTTGTACTCGAAGAATGCGCACGGCTGGAAGATGAACACAATGGTGGAGCAGAATTCGACTGGAAAGAGGCTGAAATTCCTAAGGGCCGCCCGCTGAGGTTCTAGCCTCGGATGACCCATCGGGGATACTAGCTGCCGTTGATGGCGGGGGAGTCCTTGGCGCCCGGAACGATTGCCAAGGCCCTCAACACAAAGTTCCGCATATCGGGGTCTTCACTGCCGATACTGCCAGGCTGCCGTTGCTTCCGGTGAACACTGCCTCCATGCCCCTGGCCGTGATTTCGGCCGCGGAGTGGTCGTAGACACGACCCGTGCAGCGTGCGCGAAATGATCTCGCCGGCACTTCTCCTTCTGGGGATCCGGTCGATTCCAGGGGTTGAAAGGTTCAGTCCGCTAGCGTGGTGCGTCAGGTGCGGAGACCGGCCTCAAGGTCGTAGAGCCCATCGATCGTGCATTCATGGCGGTGCGTCAAATAGTGCCTGGCCACGTCCAGATCCTGGGTCGTGCCCTCCATATACAAGCTGCAGTTGCCGCCAACCCTGATCACGGAATGGGAGGGCAGGGCAAGGATCCTGCTCCCTATATCAAGATCGCACGTGACATGCCCAAAACGACGTAGCTGCAGTTATCGGCGATTGAATAGGAACTGCCCCCGGAATCAGGTCTCTCGCAAAGCACCGGTACGATTACCGGCACGGTTCACCTGAGTCAAAGTAGCTTGCAAAGCATTCATTCTTGGCCGTCCCTATCTGCCTCAGTCCACTGGTCGGAAGCCAAGCGCTTCGATATTGTTGGGAACACCCAAATACTTGCCTCACGGCAAACAGTGTTTCTCTCTGTGGGGAACACCGCGGCCCCCTGGCTTTGTCTCCGGGGGGCCGCACTTTTATGCCCTGGGGGCGACGGATGAAGAGCAGTCGCTCGCCATTCTTGAGAGAACCCTGCAATTACGCGAACGCGGCCTCGCGGTCCCCGGCTTCAGCGGTGGCTTCCCGGTAGCCGGAATCGGGCCGCTCGCGGGTATCGATCATTCCAACCAGCTTCACTCCCACAAGGGCAGGGCGGACCAAAACGTTGGGAGCGGACGTATCCTAGGGTTGGCATAAATGTTCTAAAATTTGGGTAGCAATGACAAGTATTTAGAACTTACGTTCTCTTGAGGTGGAGGGCTCGCCGATCCCGCTCCTAGTCGCTGGAACATCCATTCCCGCCGGGTATCCATCTCCCGCCCAGGACTATTTCTCCGGCGAAATCAATCTCTCCGACTACCTGATCCACGATAAGACGAGCACCTTTATTGTGCGCGTCTCGGGACATTCCATGCAGGGGGCGGGAATCTCGGACGGGGACGAGCTCATCGTCAACCGGGCACGAAAACCCGTGGACGGGTCTATCGTGGTGGCGATCCTTGACGGGGAAATGACCGTCAAACGTCTTCGGCTCGCCCCGCAAGGCGTGGTGCTCCAGGCCGAAAATTCCGAGTACCCGGATATTGTCGTGGGGGAGTGGGGAGCCCTGAGCGTGTGGGCAGTGGCTGAAACGTGCATCCATCGACTCTAAGTGGTGCTATTCCGTTAAACGGGTGATTACAGCCCGCACAAGGGGTGTTATTGCCATTGTTGTCTAACGTTGACCCGACGAAAAGGGCGGAACGCTCTGGACATACCGAGTAATCCCCCGTTTAATGCAGGAATAGTGCATTAGACGGGAGATTATTGTGGCTGATCGAGGAGTACCGCCGGGTTCTGCCTCGCTATCGCTTTTGCCGGGTGTCTCCTTCCTGAACGAAGCAGAATCAGTTTTCACTGCCATGCTGGAGGGCTGGCAAATGCGCCAACGTGGCGGACGGAACCTCAAAGAATCCTCCGTGCGAGGCACTGTGAGCCAGATTTCGCAGTTTCAGGCGTTTACCAATGACTGGCCCTGGAACTGGAGCGCCGCGGATTTTGACGAGTGGATGATGCATTTGGTGGCAGTCAAGCAACTGGCTCCCTCGACGATTCGCACCTACCAGTACGCGGTGAGGGAGTTTTGCAGCTACTTGTGTTCCGAGCACTACGGCTGGGTTGAAGAATGCTCCTCCCGCTTCGGTAACTACCCGTCCCAGGTCTGCCACGAGTGGAACAGCGTGGCACACCTGCAGGAATACGAGGGCCGGCCCGGGCGCCGGCCCATGAGCCGAATGGAGATCCAACAACTCCTGGACCGGGCAGATGAAAGGGTCGAGGACTGCATCGCCGCACGACGCAAGGGAGCGGTGTCGGCATACCGTGATTCCACGATGCTGAAGGTGATCTACGGGTGGGGCCTTCGCATCAACGAAGCCGTGCAGCTGGACGTCAACGACTTCTACGCCAACCCGCACCACCCGGAATTCGGGCGCTTCGGCGTCTTGCAGGTCCGCCACGGCAAATCCTCGGCGGGCTCGGCCCCCAAGCGTCGCTCGGTCATGTCCCTGCACCCGTGGGCGGTTGACGCCGTGCGCGACTATGTGGAGAACGTGTGGCCGCAAGTGCGCACCAAGGATTCCAATGCCCTGTGGGTCACCGAACGGGGAACCCGCACCAGCACGCATGAACTGCGGAAAACCTTTGGACAACTACGTGACGGGCTGGGCCTGGAGAAGGCCCTTTCGCCGCACTGCCTGCGGCACAGTTACGTGACCCACCTGATCGAATCGGGGATCGATCCGGTCTTCGTACAGCAACAAGTAGGACACGCCTACCAATCCACCACGGCGATCTACACGGCAGTCAGCGGGGACTTCGCCAACAAAATGATGCACCAGGCACTGGCCAAGCTCTTGCCGGAATCACCCAAGACGAAAGGCGCAACATGAAAACGATCGGGTACGAATGGCGGTTGAGGGAACTCATGGCTGCCGCGGGAATGTTCACCACCACCAAGCTCAATCGTGAGCTAAAAGAACGCGGAATCGAGTTGTCCTCAAGCCAGGCCTACCGGCTTGCCACGGAGAAACCCGAACGGCTGAACCTGCATGTCTTGATGGCACTCATGGACATTTTCGATTGCAGCGCCGATGACCTGGTTCAACGCGTCGAACTGCGTCATTCATCTGCCAAGACAGGTACAGAGGATCAGGACACCACGGGAACGGCGGATTTCCTGCGGAAAGAAGGGTTCCGTCCCAAGCGTGCCAACATTGTTCCCGACCATGAAGCGTGAGGACGCCCTTGACGACATTGCCGAACTTATTCATCGGATAGAACCCGGCCTTCCCCGGCCCCGGATTCGCCAGGCCGTGGCGCGGACCATGGCAGCACGGCCCGCAATCCCCGAACTGCTCTCGGTCCTGCAGGATGACATCGGGCTTCTGACCTCCGGGGACGATACGATGCCCTCAAGCCTGGCCGGCATCATCGACCAGCTGATTCACGAAGGAGCCACCACGCTCAAACGCCCGCGATGCCACCGCTGCCACGAGCAACGCCGCCTGCCAAACCGCAGAGGAGGGCACGGCATCTGCGCTTCGTGCTATTCACTAGACCGCCGCGTGCACATCGAGTGCTCGCGCTGCGGGCAACAGCGCAAGCGGCGCGCCTTGGTGGGCGGGCAGGAATGGTGCGGCACCTGCTGGGAAGGCCAGCTGGGGCAGGTGGAGGCCGTGTTCAGGACCGCCGTTCGCGGCAGCGGATGCGGCATCACCGCACGCCAGTTCGAGGCCGTGGCCGCGACGGTGCACAGCACCTGGAAAGCAGGAGCCATCCTCAGGCTTTCCTTGGAATTGAACACCCGGTCCGAGCAGTGGTTCGCCCAGCCTGCGGCGGGATCAGTGTTGTTCCTGAGATTCCATGCCGCGTTGGAGAAAGCCGGCGTCAAGGTGACTCCCGTGGCATGTGGGCGGTGTGGTCGGGAAGCGACCCTGGCCAACATCCTGGGAGGATTGCGTTGTTGTGCCAGGTGCTATTCCGCGAGCAAACGGGAAACCTGCTCCCAATGCGGGCGGGAGCAAGTACTGGTGCTGCACGCCGCTGACGGGACCGGAATCTGCCAAACGTGCATGAAGAAACTGCCCGACCGCACGGCCACATGCATCGACTGTGGGCAACGGCGGTACGTGGCCTGGAACGGACCCGACGGGCCGGTCTGTTCCAAATGTCGACCCAAGCATCGCATCGACTACTGCCCCGGATGCCAGCGGCAAAAACCGTGCTTGTTCGCCGGCACTTCCCGGGCACGGTGCCACGAGTGCTCACGCCAGAAGGAAACCTGCGCGCTCTGTGGCACACAAGTCCGAGCCGCCACCCGCAATGACCAGGGAATAGCCATCTGTGGTCGGTGCTCGCGCAAACCCGAGCCATGCTCCGACTGCGGACGGCACCGGATTGTGGTGGGCCGGGCGCAGGGGAAACCGCTTTGCGACTACTGCTACCCCAAGGACCCGGTGTCGTTTCGCGACTGCGGTCGATGCGGACGCCACGAAAACCTCCAGGTGGCCGACTTGTGTCAGCACTGCGCCGCGGACGATGAACTCGAACGACTGGTGCCCCTTGAAGCCAGGGCAAACAGCCCGGTGGCCCAAGCCATCCATGATCTCTGCCAGGATGCCAAGCCGCAGTCCATCCTTGCCGCGGCGAGGAACTCATCCATGGGGCTACTTCGCAGCATCATGGATTCGCAGATCATACCTACCCATGAATTCCTCGACCATGCAGGGGCGGACCAGGCGACACGGGCCGTGCGCTCGCTCCTGGTTGATGCAGGATTGCTGCCGTACCGCGACAACAACCTGGCGAGGTTCGAGGAATGGATCACCCGCACGGGACAGCGAATCACGGATCCACAACAGAGAGCGGCCTTTGTCCAGTTTGCCCGGTGGCGCCACGTGCGGGAACTACGGAAGCGGAAATCCCCAGTCCATTCCAGCCTGACGACGAGCCGCCGCCGGGAACTGCGCCTGGTCATGGAACTTCTCGAATGGCTGCAGCAGCAGAACCGGGCACTGGCCTCCCTCACACAGTCCGACATGGATCGCTGGAGAGCCAGCGGGTCGGCGGAAAGACACCGGGTCAAGCCCTTTCTCGCGTGGGCGCACGCCAACGGGATGGTCCGAAGAATCGAGATCCTCAGGAAACCCGGCAACGCCCTTGACGTGGCCGGCACGCCAGCAAACGAACGGGCGCACCTGTTGCACGGAATCCTGGACCCCGGGTGCACCTCGCCGGTTGCCGTGCGCTTTGCCGCGGCCCTGGTGTTGCTCTTCGGCGCCGGACCACAGCAAATCGTGGAGCTGCGCGTGTCCGACATCAGCACGAACGACGAACGGGTCTACCTGAAATTGGGGAACGATCCCCTGCTCCTTCCCGATGCCTTGGTGGACCTGGCTATTGGAACCCACGAGAACCGGATGGCACCACGACTGTTTGCGCCCACCCGTGACACCGACTGGCTTTTTCCCGGGATCAGGACCGGATATCCCCTCTCGGCATCCACGTTGATCGGAAGAATGAAGACTCTGGGAGTCTCTGCTTCCCGTGGCAGGACAGGCGCCATGGCTGAGTTGGCCCAAGAACTGCCGCCCGCCATATTGGCACGGCTGACGGGTAACTCGACGACCACCGCGATCCGTTGGTCCAATGCCGTAGCGGCGTCAAACGCCCGGTACGCGGCACTAGCCATGCCTGCCACTCCGCTGGGCTGACCTATCAGCAGCCCTTCCATGACCGGAAGGAACGCTCACCGGGACGGTACGAGGTGGATACGGAGCGCCACCCGATTGCTGAGGCGACTCGGTATCGGACTTTATTCGAGTTTCCCAAAGGGGCCAGCAGCGTCGAGCGGAATCAGCTCTGGCTTTCCAGCCATGGTCAAGAAAGTTAACCCCACGAGCAGTACAGAAATGGCAAGGCCAAGTTGGGCTGTATCGGCTGATGTCGCAGCGCAGGAAATCCTCCATGTCATCAAACTGCCGCATGCAGCCGGAACATGACACCGCGCAGATGAATAGTTCCCCAACAAACAACGTAGCGTTCCCCACGTGAACGGAACCACGAGTAGTATCGTCTTTAGATATCGGCTTTCGATATCATGAAATTCTAGAGGGGTGCAAGTGCGTGAACTGACCCGTGCAGCCGTCCGGCTGCACATCCTGCACCATGCCGCCGAGGAGGACATTCACGGCGCATGGATGTCGGAAGAACTCTCCAACCACGGATACGCGATTTCCCCGGGAACCCTGTATCCAACCCTCCACCGAATGCAAGAGCAGGGACTGCTCACCTCCCGCACGGAAGTCATCGACGGGCGACCCCGCCGCATCTACCGAGCCACACCGCAGGGTATCGAGGCCTTGGCCGAAGGCCGCAAGGCCGTTGCTGAGCTGGCCGCCGAGGTACTCCCCGCACCGCAAAAGGACGATGAAAATGAGTAATCAGCCAACCTTGGCGCGCAGACTGGGCACCACCGACGCGGTGGTCATCGGACTGGGATCGATGATCGGCGCGGGCGTCTTTGCCGCCTTCACCCCGGCCGCCGCGGCGGCCGGCTCAGGCCTTTTGGTGGGCCTGGTGGTGGCGGCGTTCGTCGCCTTCTGCAACGCCACATCCTCCGCCCAACTGGCAGCTGCCTATCCGACCTCTGGCGGAACCTACGTCTACGGGCGTGAACGCCTGGGCCCCTGGTCGGGGTACCTGGCCGGTTGGGGGTTCATTGTCGGCAAGACCGCCAGCGCCGCAGCAATGGCCATGACGTTCGCCGCCTACGCGGCCCCGGACGGCTGGGAACGACCGGTCGCCATCGCGGCAGTTATTGGCCTCGCGGCCGTCAACTACCGAGGAGTCACACGCACCGCGCGGCTGACAAGAATCCTCGTTGTAATCGTCCTGATTGCCCTGGCCATTGACGTGGCGGCCGCCTGGGGAGGAAACAAACCTACGTCACCGAACATTCTTGGTGAGGGCCTCTTGGCCCACGGGTGGTACGGGATCATGCAATCCGCCGGCCTACTCTTCTTCGCATTCGCGGGGTACGCGAGGATCGCGACGATGGGCGAAGAAGTCCGCAACCCCAGACAGACCATTCCTCGTGCCATCGGGATTTCCTTGCTTATCACGATCATCGTTTACGCGGTAATAGCCGTGACAATGCTGGCAACCATCGGAGCCGATGGAATCGCAGCCTCACCAACCCCCTTGGCCAGTGTCGTAGATTCAGGTACGTGGGCGTGGGCCGCACCGGTCGTACGCGTTGGTGCTTCCGTTGCCGCATTGGGTGCGCTGTTGGCCCTGGTTGCCGGGCTGGGCCGCACCAGCCTAGCCATGGCCCGGGAACATGACCTGCCAAATTGGCTTGCCGCCGTCCATCCCCGCTTCCAGGTCCCGCATCGTGCCGAAGTGGTCCTGGCCGTCGTGATCTGCGCCGTGATCGCCGTGGCGGATCTACGTGGTGCCATCGGGTTCTCGTCCTTTGGCGTCCTTGTCTACTACCTGGTGGCAAACATTGCCGCATTCACCCAACCAGCCGCTGATCGGCGGTACCCCAAGGTGCTGCAAGTCATCGGCGCCCTGGCATGTGTCGCACTGGTGGCGACGCTGCCACCGGCCTCAATCCTGACCGGAGTCGCCGTCTTTGTTGTCGGCATCCTGCTGCGAGTGTTTCGGCTACGCCAAATGCAAATGCGATAGATAACCCGAGCGCAGGTGGCGGTCACAGGATCGTCATATTGAACACGCAATCCCACGCTGGATCGCTTTGGCCTCACCTGTTCGAGGTCGCATGGTCACCGTATTTCATGGACCAGGCGGCCTCACGTGGCTTTCTGGCACGATGCAACGACCAGCAGAAGGCTCCCCTCCGGGCAGCGGCCCGCATATCGCCGGTGCCCTGAGGCTACAGGCTGACGTGAATCAGGGGGTCCGGGCATGAAACATGTATCGCTGAAAATAATGCGACGCTTAGCTTTGAAAGCCACAGCAGTAACGGGGGTAGCCCGGATTCCGAGACGCGATCATTCCGAAAGCCGAACCCTCACCGGGACCGTTCGATCCTCACAGCGAGTGTCGTTTTCAGAAGCCGACTGTATTAGGTTTCCAAAGTCGTCTGCACATTCTTGCGGATCAGAAGAAATTAGAAGGATCACCACGTTCGCCGCTCGACAGATGGGAATCGTTAAACGAGGGGAAATAGGCCGAGACGGCGTTTAGCCGCCACGGGATCGGATCAGGGACGCAGCGAAATCGAATCGAGGGCCCGTCGGGCTTCCTGCGCGAGTTTCTCGGGCATGGGTGCGCTCTTGGCCGAGTCGGAGGCAACCTGTTGCCCCTCGTCGCTGACGACGTAGTGCCCGAAGGTCTTGACCAATTCCAGGGTCGTGGGGTCTGTGTAGCCGCTGCAGACGATGAAGTAGGAGACCAGCACCAGCGGGTAGGCCCCGGGTTCGGTGGTTGTCCTGTCCAGCTCCAGGGCAATGTCGTTATTGTGCCGTCCCTCCACACGCTCCGAAGCACCCACTGCGATGGACGCAGCCTCGCCACTGACCTCTACGAAGGAATCCCCCACCCGGAGTTTGCCCTTGCCCAGGGTCTGGTCCACCAGGGAATCATCCGCATAGGTCAGGGCGCCGGGAGTGCGGGCCACGGTGGTCACGACACCGGAGTTGCCTTGGGCCTGTTCTGTGGCCAGGCCCGTGGGCCAGCTGCCGTCGGGTTCGTGGGGCCACTGTTCGGGGGCGGCAGCATGCAGGTATTCGGTGAAGTTCTCGGTCGTCCCCGAATCATCGGATCGTGCGACCTCCGTCATCGGGATATCCGGCAGGGCCACGTCCGGGTTCAGGGCCTTGAGGGCCGGATCCTGCCAACTGGTGATGTTGCCGGCAAAGATCCCGGCAATCGTCTCCGCGTCGAAGTTCAGTTCCTTGATGCCGGGGAGGTTGAAGGCAATGCTGATCGGCGAGATGTAGGCGGGGATGTTGATCGCACCTTGCGGGCCACACGCCTCCTGGGACTTGGCAACTTCCTCTTCCTTCAGGAAGGCATCGGACCCGGCAAATTGCGTGGCCCCGGCAAGCAGCCCCGCACGTCCTGCCCCGGAACCAACGGATGCGTATTGCACCTGGACGCGAGGATGCAGGAAGGCGAACCCGTTGGTCCAGGCATTCATGGCCGAGTTCTGCGCCGTCGACCCACCTCCGGTGAGGGTTCCACTCAAGGTTGACGGGTTCCGCTGCGCGGCTTCCTTCTGAGCCTCCCCCAAGGGGTAGTCGGAACCGCAGCCGGCCAGCAGCAACGTCAATCCAAGCACCGAGGCGATCGAACCCATACGGATACCTGAACGGGCGCGCTTCGGGGCAAAGGAATGGTGCGGGCCACCATGCATGACGTACTCCTGGGAATGAGAGGGGGTGGGTAAAGCGGTATGGGGCGCCTTGGACGAAGTCTTGGGTAGCCGTGTGGTGTGCGGCCATGGGGGTCCCGCCGGGCGGGACCCCCGTGTTCTATAGCGCGAGTTCTTTAGCGCGACGCAGGCTCGCCCAGCAGTTCGGCGTGGCCGTGCAGGGTTCCGGTGGCGAATCCGATGGTGACCGGCTGCGGACCGCAGCAGGCATCGGCGGTCAGTTCGGCTGCCGGTTCAGGAGTGCCACAGCAGGAATCCGGTGCCGGTTCCGTTATGCCGCAGGCGGCCGCCGGTTCGCCGACCGCCGGGGCGTCGCAGGAACCGCCCAGGTCGGTGGAGCATACGCCGGTTTCGGGCAGCTGGAGTTCGACGTTGTCGGCGGCCGCACGGTCCCCGGCCAGGGACGCGGCGATGGAGCGGACCTGCTCGTAGCCGGTGGCCATGAGGAAGGTCGGGGCACGGCCGTAGCTCTTCATCCCCACGATGTAGAAGTCGGTCTCCGGGTGGGCGAGGACCCGTTCGCCGTGGGCGGTGACGGTGCCGCAGCTGTGGAACTCCGGATCGATCAGTGGGCCCAGCGCGCTGGGTGCTTCGACGATCGCATCCAGGTCCAGGCGCAACTCGGAGAGCATGGCCAGGTCCGGGCGGAAGCCGGTGGCCGGAACCAGGAGGTCGACCACGAGGCTGCGGCCGTCGGAGAGGTTCAGCGTCAACTTCTCGCCGGTGTCCAGTGCACTGACCGAGACGTTTTCCAGGATGGTGATGTCGCCGTTCTCGACGAAGCGGCGCAGGGACGTGCCCAGCTGCCCGCGGGCCGGCAATTCGTCCGCCGCCCCGCCCCCGTAGAGCTTGACCGGGTTCGCTTCCCCGCGCAGGCCCCAGAGGATGGTGGTGTCGGGGTGTTGCTGGCGCAACCGACCCAGGCTGATCAGCGTGTTGGCCGCGGAGTGTCCGGCGCCCAGGACCAGGATGGTCTTCCCGGCGAAGGCTTCCTTGTCCGTTCCCAGCGGATCGGGAAGCGGGGAGGTGATGAAGCCTGCGCTTCGGGCTTGGGTTTCGCCGATGGCCTCGATGCCGGAGCGGCCCACCGGATTGGAGGTGCCCCAGGTTCCGGAGGCGTCGATGACGGCCCGGCCCAGCAGATCCTCGGTGCCCGTTGCTGTTTGGGTGCGCACCAGGAAAAGGGCATCTTCGCGGCCATTGGTGCGTGTCTTGTCCACGCTCTTGCCGTCGGCCTGGATGCGGGTGACGTGGGTGACGCAGTGGCCGTAGCTGATGTTCGGGGCCAATGCCGGGTGTGCGGCCAGCGGTTCGAGGTATTCGCTGACCATGTCCGCACCGCTGGGCAGGCGGGTTTCGCGCGGTGCCTCCCAGTCCCCGGCGTAGGTGTCCGTCGGGGTTTCCAGGAGGCGGCGGGAGGCGGCGTCGATGTTGTATTTCCAGGTGGAGAAGAGCTTGATGTGTCCCCAGTCCTGGATGGCAGCGCCGGCGCTGGTTCCGGATTCGAGGATGCGGACATCCTGGTGGCGTTCGATCAGGTGTGCCGCGGCGGCCAGCCCGATGGGTCCGGCTCCGATGATGATCACGGGGTAATTCTGGTTCATGGTCTTCTACTCCTGGGATTCGAAGGGGGGGTTACTTGGTAGCGGGCAGCAGTTCGGAGATGAGCGCCTCGATGCGGGTGCGGATCTCGTCGCGGATCGGGCGGACGGCGTCCACGCCCTGGCCCGCCGGGTCATCGAGCTTCCAGTCCTCGTAGCGCTTGCCCGGGAAGATCGGGCAGGTGTCCCCGCAGCCCATGGTGATGACCACGTCGGATTCCTTCACGGCCTCGGTGGTGAGGATCTTGGGGGTTTCCCCCGCCATGTCGATGCCGACCTCGTTCATGGCCTGCACGGCTGCCGGGTTCACGGTGTCGGCAGGCTGCGAGCCGGCGGAGCGGACCTCGATCCGGCCTTCCGAGAGGCTGGAGAGGAAGGCGGCGGCCATTTGGGAGCGTCCGGCGTTGTGGACGCAGACAAACAGGACGGAAGGCTTGGTGGTGAGGTGTTCCGCGGCGGCAGGCTGGGAGGTTAGGGTCACGTGGAATTCGCTCCAAAAGGCTAGGCATCGACGAGCTTCGATGTATCGAGTATGCTTTCTTATATCGACGATTGTCAATCTCCCGTCCGGGAGCCGTAAGGAAAGCGAGGCGAGGCACATGCCCACACAGGTTGCCACACACATCAGCGAGGCAGAAGCCCCATGCTGCGTTCCTGCGCACGGGCAGGATTCCTTGCTGGCCGTCGAGGCCGAGGCCCTGGCAGCGCGATTCAAGGCGCTGTCCGATCCGAACCGCCTGCGCATCCTGTCGATCGTTTCCGCGTCCCCGGAGGCCGAGACCTGCGTCTGCGATTTGTCCGAGCCGCTTAACCTGGGCCAACCCACCGTCTCCCACCATCTGAAGATCATGGTGGAAGCCGGGCTTCTGAACCGCGAGAAGCGCGGGGTCTGGGCCTACTACTCGCTGGTTCCCGGGGCCCTGGATTCCCTGGCCGCAACCCTGATCCCGAAGGCTTAACCCATGAGCGATATTTCACCGGCGGCCCGTCCTGCCGTCCTGTTCGTCTGCGTCAAGAACGGCGGCAAGTCCCAGATGGCCGCCGGCCTGATGAAATTCGAGGCCGGGGACCAGGTCACCGTCACCTCGGCCGGCACGCATCCGGGGAAGGCCATCAATGCGCTCTCGGCTGAGGTCCTGCAGGACCTGGGTATCGACATCACTGCCGAGCAGCCCAAGGCGTTGACCGAGGACAACATGCGCGCCGCCGGGCACGTGGTGGTTCTGGGCACCGAGGCCAAGGTTCCGGCCGTCGACGGCGTCGAGATCGAAATCTGGGAAACGGACGAACCTTCCCTGCGCGGCATCGAAGGCACCGAGCGCATGGAACTGGTCCGCGACGACATCCACGCACGCGTCAAGGACCTGACCCACCGACTCATCGCGTCGCACTAAACCCCCGCACACCCCGTTTCCCCCCTTTTTTGGAAGGCTTCCCCATGAGCACTGGAACCACCGAGACCATCCGCAACGTCATCATCATCGGTTCCGGCCCCGCCGGATACACCGCCGCCATCTACACTGCCCGCGCGGATTTGGCCCCACTGGTCATCGCCGGTTCGGTGACCGCCGGTGGCGAGCTGATGAACACCACCGAAGTCGAGAACTTCCCCGGCTTCACCGAGGGCATTATGGGTCCGGACCTGATGGAGAACATGCAGAAGCAGGCCGAACGCTTCGGCGCCGAGATCCTCTTCGACGACGTCACCCACGTTGACCTGACCGGAGACGTCAAAAAGGTCACCGCCGGAAACGGCTCCACCTACCTGGCACATACCGTCATCCTCTCCACCGGCTCGGCCTACCGCACCCTGGGCGTGCCGCACGAAAAGCGGCTCACCGGCCACGGCGTGTCCTCGTGCGCAACCTGTGACGGGTTCTTCTTCCGCGGACAAGAGATCGCCGTGATCGGCGGCGGCGACTCGGCCATGGAGGAAGCGCTCTTCCTCACCAAGTTCGCCTCCAAGGTCACCGTCGTCCACCGCCGCGACACCTTGCGCGCCTCCAAGATCATGGCCGACCGCGCACTGGCCCACCCGAAGATCGACTTCATCTGGAACAGCACGGTCACCGACATCGAGGGCGAGGAGAAGGTCACGGGCCTGCGACTCCAGAACCTGCTCACGCACGAAACCAGCAGCCTCCCGGTGACCGGGGTGTTCGTGGCCATCGGCAACGACCCGCGCACCGACCTGGTCGCTGACCAGGTGGAACTCACCGCGGCCGGAACCATCGCCGTGAAGGACCGCACCTCCCAGACATCCCTCCCGGGCGTCTTCGCCGCGGGGGACGTCATCGATGCGACCTACCGGCAGGCCATCACCGCCGCCGGGTCCGGCTGCGTTGCGGCCCTGGACGTCACGCACTTCCTGGCCGCTGGCGAAGAATCCGCCACAAAGACACAGGGCAGCACCGCCGCACTGGTCTAGGCATGGGCCTCACCCGGAGATTCACAAGCAGGCGCGGCTACGTCGTCACCGGCCTGGGCATCGGGCAGATCCTCTCCTGGGGTTCGACCTTCTACCTGCTTGCGGTCCTGGCCGGCCCCATCGCCACGGACACCGGCTGGTCCAGCTCGCTGGTGATGGCTGGCGTCTCTGTGGGGCTGGTCATCGCGGGTCTCGGCTCGCCACGCGTCGGTGCCCTGGTGGCCGGCAATCACGGGCGCACCGTCCTGATAGCCAGCGCCCTGCTGCTGGCACTGGGTTTGGCCGTGCTCGGCTTGGCCCCGAACCTGTGGTGGTACCTCGGGGCCTGGGTGATCCTCGGATTGGGCATGAGCGGGGGACTCTACAGCGGGGCGTTCGCCGTCCTGGGACACACCTACGGCGTCTCGGCACGCTCGACCATCAACCTCCTGACCTTGTTCGGGGGTTTCGCCAGCAGCATCTGCTGGCCACTGAGCGCCGTGCTGGTCAACGAGGTCGGGTGGCGGTGGACGGCCCTGGCCTATGCGGGGGCACACCTGCTGATCACCGCACCCTTGTATGCGCTTACCATTCCGCGACAGCCGCTTGCACCAACGCCCGAGGGCGGATCCCGCGGTCCGAACAGCGAGGCCCACCGGCCCGTTGCGCCTCGCTGGCCCTTGATTGTCTTGGTTGCGACCATCTCCACCCTGGGCACCTCAACCGCCGCGCTGATGTCGATGCACATGTTCACCTTGCTGGCTGGTATCGGCATCGCCGGCACGGCGGCCGTCGTGTTGGCCGCAACGATCGGCCCCTCACAAGTCGGTGCCAGGCTCATCGAACTGGTCATCGGGCGCAAACACCACCCCCTGTGGACCATGCTGACTGCTACCTGCGCCATGGCGGTCGCCATCAGCTTCCTCGGCCTCGGGATCATGGTGCCGGCGATCCTGGTCATTGTTTACGGGGTGGGGATTGGGCTCAGTTCCATTGCCAACGGAACAGTCCCGCTGGCACTCTTTGGTCAGGAACATTATGCCCGGATCATGGGCCGCATCGCCTTGCCTTCCCTCCTCGCCCAGGCGGCGGCACCCATCATCGGCACGGTACTGATCCAAAACCTGGGGCACAGAAACACCCTGATGGTGTTGGGCGGTGTCACGTTGCTGGCTTTCGCGCTGGCCATCTGGCTGATGTTCCTGCACCGCGGCAAGCCCAAGCCCTGCGCCCCAGCGCCAGCATCCGAACCCTCGGGCCTCAGCGCTTTGGGTTCGTAGGAATGCGGGGCACCACCAGGACGGGCCGGTGCTGGTGTGCGGCCAGGTGCGAGGCCGTGGCCCCGCCCAGCCACTCGGAGACCTGCGCCCCCACACCTGGTTTCCGGGTCCCCACGATGATCATGGATCCCCGGGATTCGGAGGCCAGACGGGCCAGGGCCTTCCACGGTTCGCCCGCCAGGATGCGCAAGGTCCACACAATTGCGCAGTCGGCCATCTGCGCCTCGATGGCGTCAAGAATGCCCAACGCATCGGCGGTCATGTCATCATCAAGGTCGCCCGGGTGCAAGGACTGGTCGGTGATGTTTCCCTTGAGATCCCACTCCGTCAAATAACTGTTGGGTTGCACAAAGGCGAAAAGGATGGACCGGCCCAGCTGCCCGGCGAGCAGCGAGGCCTGGGCAATGACCTCGGGGTGCTGCCGGGGAACGACCCCCACCACCAGGGGCCCCGGTGCCGCATCGTTCGGGGACATATCCACCCCTCGTTCCCTCAGGTGGCCCGCCGCCTGGCGTTCAGCATGACGGCGTAAACCAGCCGCCATCAGAGTCCGGCCGCCTGGGAGAACCAGGCCGGGAAAGCCCGCGGCCCGTCCCCTGCCACAAACAGTTCAACCACAATTCACCCGGGCGACGGGTCGCGACATTGACAACCGTCGATATAAGGAAGGATACTCGATGTATCGACACTCGTCGATGCCTAATCTTTTGGAGTGAATTCGACGTGACGCTTGACGCCCCGCCCGCCACCGAACACCTGACCGCCAAACTGTCCACCCTGGACAGATACCTGGCCGTGTGGATCCTGGCCGCCATGGCCTTCGGACTCGCCTTGGGCCGGCTCATTCCCGGCCTGGGCGCGGCCCTGGACTCCCTCCAGGTCGCCGGCGTCTCCCTGCCCATCGCTCTGGGCCTGCTGGTGATGATGTACCCGGTGCTGGCCAAGGTCCGCTACAACGAGACCGGGCGCGTGCTCAGCGACAAGAAACTCATGATCACCTCCCTGGTGATCAACTGGGTCCTGGCCCCGGCGTTCATGTTCGTGCTGGCCTGGATCTTCCTGGCCGACCTCCCCGAATACCGCACCGGGCTGATCATCGTCGGACTGGCCCGCTGCATCGCCATGGTGTTCATCTGGAACGACCTGGCCTGTGGGGACCGCGAGGCCGCCGCCGTGCTGGTCGCCATCAACTCCGTCTTCCAGGTCATCGCCTTCGGCGCCCTGGGCTGGTTCTACCTCCAGGCGCTCCCATCCTGGCTGGGCCTGCCCACCACCAGCGCCGAATTCTCCATCTGGACCATCACCCTCTCGGTCCTCGTGTTCCTCGGCATCCCGCTGGTCGCCGGGTACCTCACCCGCACCTTCGGCGAAAAGGCCAAGGGCCGGGACTGGTACGAAAACAAGTTCCTGCCCAAGATCGGCCCCTGGGCCCTCTACGGCCTGCTGTTCACCATCGTGCTGCTCTTCGCCCTCCAGGGTGACACCATCATCGCCAAGCCCCTGGACGTCGCACGCATCGCCCTGCCCCTGCTGGTCTACTTCGTCGTGGTCTTCGGAGCCTCGATGCTCATCGGCCATGCCCTGCGCATGGGATACGCCCGCACCACCACCCTGGCGTTCACCGCCGCGGGCAACAACTTCGAACTCGCCATTGCCGTCGCCATTGCGACCTTCGGGGTCACCAGCGGCCAGGCCCTAGCCGGGGTCGTCGGCCCGCTCATCGAGGTTCCGCTGCTCGTGGCCCTGGTCTACGTGGCCCTGTGGTCCCGCAAATTCTTCCCTTCCTTCAACCCCGCAAAGGCAAACGCATGAACACCACCACCAAGCCTTCCGTCCTGTTCGTCTGCGTCCACAACGCCGGACGCTCCCAAATGGCCGCCGCCTTCCTCTCCAGCCTCTCGGAAGGCCGGATCGAGGTCCGCTCCGCCGGCTCGCAGCCGGCCGACACCGTGAACCCGGCAGCCGTGCAGGCCATGAACGAGGTCGGCATCGACATGGCGGGGGAAACCCCCAAGATCCTCACGACCGAGGCCGTGAAGGAATCCGACGTCGTCATCACCATGGGCTGCGGGGACACCTGCCCGATCTTCCCGGGAAAGCGCTACGAGGACTGGCAGCTCGATGACCCGGCAGGCCAGGGAGTGGACGCCGTCCGCCCGATCCGCGACGACATCCGCGCACGCATCGAGGCGCTCATCTCCGAACTGCTACCCGCCACCAAGTAACTGCCCCCAGGTCATACAGGCACTAGGAAGAGGACCACAATGGAACAGCAGCAGACCGCCCCGGATTCCACGATGGACACCCACGTTCTCCACCGCTCGGCAGGACACCTGTCCGAACGCTATGCCGGGATTTTCGCCCCGGAGATGGTGGAGCGCTACGTCTTCGAGTCCTACGCCACACTGGGGCGCACCGCCAAGGTACGCACCTATCTCGCAACGATTTCCGTGCGCTTCGCCGATGACAGGCTGCATGCGCTGGCCCAGTCGATGGGCAGCATCGCCAAGGAGCACCCGCAGGTCTTGTTCGTTTGCGTGCAGAATGCGGGGCGCTCCCAGATGGCGGCCGCGCTGCTTTCCACGGTCTCTGGCGGCAAGGTGGAGGTGAGGTCCGCGGGATCCCTTCCGGCCGGGGAGATCCATCCTCTGGCGATGGACGTCATGAAGGAACGCGGCATCGACCTGGCCGATGCCTTTCCCAAGCCGCTGACCGACGACGTGGTGCGGGCGGCCGACTATGTCATCACCATGGGCTGTGGGGACACCTGCCCGATCTACCCCGGCAAGCAGTACCTGGACTGGGACGTCGCAGACCCGGAAAACGTGTCGTTGGAGGATGCCCGGGCAATCCTCTCCGACATCGAAACCCGCGTCCACGCATTGTGGGAACGCATCAAGACCACGTAGGGTCCCTGATCCCCGGCGGGGCTCCGATAAACTGGCTTTTATGCTTCCAGCCAATCCAGCCCCGCACGCCCGGGGCGCGAACCCCACGGGATCGGCGCCGTTGGCCCGGAACTCGGCCGAGGCATTGGCCCGGATACTGAAGGCCATCGCCGATCCCACCAGGCTCCAGCTCCTGAGCATGATCCTGGGACACGAACCGGGAGGTGTGACCGTCGGTGACCTCGTGTCCCAACTCGCGTTCCAGCAGCCCACGATCAGCCACCACCTCAAGATCCTCCATGACGCGGCCATTGTGACGCGCCGGCAGGAGGGCAGGACGGTGATCTACACCCTCGCGGAGGACTTCCGTGGCCCGGTCAGCGACATACTCAGGTAGGTATCATGGAGGAAAATGTGGTCTTGCGGCCGCTTCCCGACGACGAAGCCCGTGACTTGGCCCGGCAGGTCGGGGTCCTGGCGGATCCCGATTGCGTGCGCCTGTTGGCGCTGCTGGCCTCCACTCCCGATTACGGATTGACGGTCCACCGACTGGCCGAATTGCTTGAGGAACCCGTTGACCGGATGGACGGCATGGTTGAACGGCTTTTGGCGGTCGACCTGGCCACCGTGTCCACAGACGCATCCGGCGACTTCACGCTCGCGCCGAGCGCGGCCGCCTGGATGAGGTTCGCCGGCATTCTGGGCCGGTTCGGAACCGCGGTGCACCGCACGGTGGACCTGCGGGGCCCGGGCACCGCCGCTGGCCGTCCGGTCCCCTCCGCGTTCGTCGCGGTGCCCGGGGCCGAAGATGTCCCTCCCGTGGTGGCCCGCATCGCGCAGCAGCTCTCCGAGCGGTTTGCACGCACCTTCTCGCCGGAGACAGTGTCCAGCTACGTTCTCGAAACCTATTGGCAACTGCGTGAGCGGGCGAAAGTGGAGCGATTGCTTCCCTCCCTGACCAGCCGCTTCGCGACCGACAGGCTCCACGCCCTCGCCTCGGCGCGTGGCATTGTCGCCCGTCCGGTGCCGGAGGTCCTTTTTGTGTGCGTGCGCAACAGTGGCCGGTCGCAAATGGCCGCCAGCATCCTGCGGCACCTGGCAGGAGAGCGCATTCGGGTCCGTTCGGCGGGCTCCGGACCAGGCAACGTCATTGACGATGTCGTCATCGAGGTGCTCGACGAGATCGGCTGCTCGGTGGCCGGGGAATTCCCCAAGCCGCTCACGGACGAGGTCGTCCAGGCCTCCGACATCGTCATCACCATGGGCTGTGGGGACGCCTGCCCCGTGTATGCGGGCCGGCGTTACCTGGACTGGGATGTCCCTGACCCTCATGCCAGGGACATCGAGACGGTCCGGCGGGTACGCGACGACGTATATAGCCGTGTCCAGGCACTCGTCAACGAACTACTGTCCTAGGTTCCGGCCGCTGGGCCTAACCGATCAACCGGTACCCTCGGCCCCTGACAGTCTGAAGCATCAGTTCCCCGCCGGGCACCGCGGCCGAAAGTTTCTGGCGGATCCTGAGCACGGCCATGCGGGCATTGCGACTGGGTTGCGCGCTGCCGTTTTCCCACAGTTTTTCCAGCTCACCCAGGGAAACCGTGTCCGGTGCAGCCGTGAGCAAGACGCGCACCACCGAGATCTCGCGCAGGTTCAGGTCGATCCGCCCGCCGGGGAATGACAGGACCATGGCCCGGGGGTCCAGCTCCAACCCACCCCGGCGGATCGCGGCCTGGTTGCGGGACGGGCGATAGCCCGCAGTGGCAAGCATCCTGGCCAACGCATCGGTGCCCACGGGCAACGTGAGCAGGCCCCCGGCACCCTCGGTGAGGGATTCATAGCCGACCCGATGCCCGGAATCGGATCCCTCGAGGGCAACGAGGATGGGCAGGTCACAGTACCGATGAATGGCCGCGACCATTTCCGGGGCGGGGATCGCCTTTAGACGGCTGTCGATGAGCACGGCCTGGACGTCGCCGCCACCGATCCGCAATAGCGCCTCGGCCTCCGAACAGACCTCGGTGAGCCGTATTCCGGCTGCCTCGAAGCGTGCCTTGTCCTCCCCCAGGAGGGTGCTGCCCGAACAAATCGCCACGACATGGCACGGCCCGTGGGCCAGGGAGGAATGCGCCGCGGTCCGTGCCCGGACAGGTTCGGGTGGTGGGATCATCCGAAACGGCCGGAGACGTAATCCTCGGTGCGCTGGTCCCGGGGCCGTTCGAAGATCTCACCGGTCGGTGCGTATTCGACCAGCACGCCGGTACGGTCCCCGGAACCCTCGGCTGCCAGCGCCGTGAAGAACGCCGTCCGGTCCGCCACCCGTGCAGCCTGCTGCATGTTGTGCGTGACGATCACGATCGTGTAGTCGTTGCGCAGTTCCTGCATCAGGTCCTCGATGCGGGTCGTGGCGATCGGGTCCAGGGCCGAGCAGGGCTCGTCCATGAGAATCACGTCGGGCTTGACCGCGATGGTCCGGGCGATGCACAGTCGCTGCTGCTGCCCTCCGGAGAGGCCAAAGGCGGACTGCTTGAGCTTGTCCTTGACCTCGGTCCAAAGTGCCGCGCCGGTGAGCGCCTCCTCCACCAGATCGTCCATGTTGGAGACCTTCATGCCGGTCACCCGCGGGCCGTAGGCGATGTTGTCGTAAATCGATTTCGGAAACGGGTTCGGCTTCTGGAACACCATGCCGATGCGGCGGCGCACCTCAATGGCATCAACGTCCTTGGCATACATGTCAACGCCGCGGAACTCAATGCTTCCCTCGACGCGGGCACCGTCCACGAGGTCGTTCATCCGGTTCAGGGAACGCAGCAAGGTCGACTTGCCACACCCCGAGGGACCGATGAGGGCGGTGATCTCGTTCAGGCCGAAATCGAGGTCCACGCCGGTGACCGCGCGGAAATCCCCGTAGTAGACGTTCACGTCGCGGCAGGTGATGACCGCGTTATCCACCGCATGCGACAGCGCGGGAGGGCGGTGTGCCGAACCGGTGGGGGCCTGAGCCATCTGGACTGGTGCGGCCGGGGCCGCCTGGGCGGGATGGGTCATGGTGTTTACCACCGTTTCTGGTATCGGTTGCGGATGTAGATGGCCACGCCGTTCATCAGGACCAGCAGTAGCAGCAGGATGATGCTGGCCGCGGAGGCGAGTTCGTGGAACTCGGATTGGGGGCGGCTGGACCAGTTGAAGATCTGGATGGGCATGGTGGTGAATTGGCTCATCAGCCCGTTGGGGTCGAAGCTGACGAATACCAGCCCGCCCAGGACCAGCAGCGGTGCCGCTTCACCCAATGCGCGGGACAGGGCGAGGATGGAGCCGGTGGCGATGCCCGGCATGGAGGAGGGCAGCACCTGCCTCCAGACCGTCTGCCACTTGGTGGCGCCCAAGGCCATGGACCCTTGCCGGATTTCCATGGGCACCGAGCGGATGGCCTCGCGGGTGGCGATGATGATGACCGGCATAATGAGCAGTCCCAGGGCCAGCGCGCCGCCGATGACGATGTTCTTGTTCTCGAAGCCCATGGCCGAGAGGAAGGACAGGGCGAGCAGGCCGTAGATGATCGAGGGGACTGCGGCGAGGTTCTGGATGTTCAGTTCCACGGCCCGGTTGAAGAAGTTGTGCTTGTTGGCGAACTCCTCCAGGTGGATCGCGGCGGCGACGCCCAACGGGATGGTGAAGACCGCGGTGGCCGCCACCACCCAGATGGATCCCAGGATGGCCGGCCGTGCACCCGCGTCATCGGGTGAGGACGAGGGGTAGTTGGTCAGGAGGCTCGAGGTGGCCATGGGCAGCCCGTCGATGAACGTCGTGACGATGAGGACCACGAGGAAGGCGAAGGAAATCGCCAACGCCAGCCAGATCAGGCACAGGAAGACCAATGCCGTGGGGGTCTTTTCGCCGCTGAGGCGCTTGGTCCGGTAGCCCAGTGGCTTGACCGGGTCCATAACGGATCGTTGGATGGTACGCACTAGTAGGCCTGCCTGAACTTGCGGACGATGGCGATGCTGATGAAGTTCACCAACAGCGTGATGAGGAAGAGCAGGAGCCCGACGGCGAAGAGCGTCTCGTACTCCAGGGAACCCACCCGGGAATCCCCGAGGGCGGCGTTGGCAATGAAGCCGGTCATCGTCTGACCCTGCTCCAGGGCCCCTCCGACGATGCGCGCCTGGCTGCCGGCGGCCATCGCGACGATCATGGTCTCACCCACGGCCCGGGAAACCCCGAGCACGATGGCGGCGATGATGCCCGAGAGCGCTGCGGGGAACACGACGCGGATTGTGGTCTGCATCCGGTTCGCGCCCAGTGCGGCGGACCCCTGGCGCATGGCCTGGGGCACGGCGGACATGGCGTCCTCGGACACGGACGCGATGGTCGGAACGATCATGATGCCCATGACGATGCCGGCGGCCAGGACGCTGAACGCCCCGGTGTCCAGTCCCAGCCACTCGCGCAGGACCGTGGCCTGTACAAAGGACAACGCGAACAAGCCGTACACGACGGTTGGGATGCCCGCGAGGACTTCCAGGATGGGCTTGAGCACCTTGCGCAGGCCAGGCTTGGCGTATTCGGACAGGAGCATGGCCGCGCCCAGGCCGAACGGGACGGCGATGAGCAGGGAGATGCCCGTCGTCCACAGCGTGGCCGAAACCAGCGGGAGCACCCCGAAGGATGCCGAGGCGAAGCGGGGGGCCCAGCGGTCCCCGAAGAGGAACTCCGTCACGGGGATCTCGCGGAAGAAGCCGATCGCGGGAACGACGAGGGCGAACAGGATCCCGATCGTGGTGGCGACGGTGACCCCGGCGGCCAGGGCCAGGAGGATGCGGATGACCCGCTCCCCGTGGCGGGGCTTCCCCTTGAAGGAAAACGGGGCCGGGCGGCCCGGCGCAATGGCCGGACCGCCCGTCTCGCGTACAACAGTCATAACAATGCCTTTATCTGTCCGCTGACTAGCTGCCGATGGCAGCGAGCTGGTCCTTCGCGGTCTTCTGCTGTGCTTCGGTCAGTCCGATGAAGAGGGCTTCCTCGGCGATCGGGGTCGCGTTCGCGACGTAGTAGTCCACGAATTCCTTCACCGCGGGCTTGTCTGCGTAGGAGGCGTTGGCGGCGTAGACGAACAGCGGGCGGCCGAGGGGCTCGTACTCGCCGCTCTGGACGGTCTCGGCGGACGGCGTGACGCAGCCCTTGCCGCCGTCAACCTGGACGATCTTGACCGAGTCCGGGTTCTCCTCGGCGTAGGAGAGGCCGAAGAAGCCCATGGATCCCTTGGAGCCCTGGACGCCCTGGATGGTCACGTTGTCGTCCTCGGAGGGGCTGTAGTCGGTGCGGATCGCGCCTTCTTCGCCGTTGATCGCCTCGGTGAAGTAGTCGAAGGTCCCCGAGTCGGTGCCGGCGCCGTAGAGGTCAAGCGGCTCGTCCGGGAACGATGCGTCGACGTCCTTCCAGCTCATCACGGTGCCTTCGGCCTTCGGGCCCCAGATCTTGGCCAGCTGTTCGACGGTCAGGCACTGCGCCCAGGTGTTTTCCGGGTTGACCACGACGGAGAGGCCGTCGTTGGCCATGACGATCTCAGAGTATTCGACGCCGTTGGTCTTGCAGTCGGCAATTTCCTCGTCCTTGATGGGACGTGAGGCGTTGGAGATGTCGGTTTCGCCGGCGCAGAACTTCTTGAATCCGCCGCCGGTCCCGGAGGTGCCGACGGAAACGTTGATGTCGGCGTTGGCGCTGCGGAAGAGTGTTGCGGCGGCTTCGGAGAGAGGTGCCACGGTCGAGGATCCGTCGACTGCGACCGAACCCGAGACGGCTGCCGCTCCCGAGGTTTCGGCGGTGGTGGCCTGCTGGCCGCCGCCGCAGGCGGTCAGGGTGAGGGTGAGTGCCAGGGCCGCAAGGGCTCCTGCACGCAAACGTGGCGAGTTGAACGTCTTCACTAAATTTCCTTCCATAAGGATCGCGCCCCGAGGCGCGCCGCTCGGGGTTCCCGATCTATACACATAGAAGTCTGTCTATATGAACAGCTGGTTAACTGGAGAGGAACGGAGGCGGAAACATCGACGGTCATCAATTTGTTGACGCGGCAGAAGGGCGTATCCCCAACCACGGCAAGGATTCGCATGTGATCGGTATACGCGCAGGCGCAACCACCCCCGGAAGGTGTGGCGTCAAAGGTGTGGGCAATGCGGCATGATTCCCGCTGTAGACATACGCTGCAACCTTCCGTCACCTCCGCAGACTTTCCCGTTATCTAAAAACTCATAACAGGCAGGTCAGGGACGGGAGCCTTCTGCGAGCGGCACCCTCGGCGGCCATGGCCACCGCCCTTCGGCTGGGTCACGCAGCAAGCTATTCGAGCACTGCGAGGTCGATAGCGCGTGGCTGTGGCGAGCGGCAGATCAATGTCTGCCCCGGCGGGTTATGCTGCGCGCAGGAGGGGAGCGAGCACGTTGATACGGCGGGAGATGTCGGCGAAGGCGTTCTCGAACGCGTCCTCGGTGTCCAGCCAGAGCGGGTCCGTCACGGACCAGTGGATATCCCCCAGATCGGGGAGTTTTTCGTGGGCGGTGTCGCAAACCGTCACGACGAAGTCCTCGCCGCCCACCACCTGATCCAGGTGCCGGGGTTCACGGTCCGTGAGGTCCAGTCCGTGGCGGCGGGCGATATCCACGGCCCTCGGGGCGATGTCGTTGGCCGGGTGCGTCCCCGCGGACGTCGACGGGATAGAACTAGCCCGTTGCCACAGGGCGGCGGCCAGCTGCGACCTCGCGCTGTTCCGCGAGCCGACGAACAGCACCCTGCGGGCCGCACGTTCGGCCCCGGGCTCCAGCCCATCGAAGGCGCCGGCGGCGAGCCGGAAGTAGCTTCGACGCTTGTCCGCCTCGGAGCGGTGGCTCGTCGCCAAACCCGCTGCTTCCAGTGCACGCAGGTGGTGGGAGAGCAGGTTCGAGGGCATCCCCAATTCGGCCCGCAGCTCGGTCGGCGAGAGGTCGCCCAGGGTCAGCAGGTCAACGATGCGCAGCCGCGCGGGATCCGCGAGGGCCCCATACTTGGCGGCCCGCGCCCCGAAGGCGACTTCTGGCTCTGTGTTCATTGATTCAATCATGGCTGAGATACGTTCTACGCTCAAACTGGAGCCCCAGCTTCACCCCCAGCCGCCGTTGTGGTGCCGCGCTGTGGCTCGATCTAAACCTCGCGCGGCAGATATTCCCGGAAGGTGGCGCAACTGAAGGATTCGGTTGTCGGTTTAACTGCAGCTGGGTTTGGTGGTCGGTTAGTGTCCGGCTCCGAGCTTTCCCCCCATTCGCTCGCGCATCTTCAGGCTGGCCGCGTTCAGGCCCTCGATTTCGACGGTCTTGCCGTATTTCGCGTACTTTGCGGCGATGGCATCCAGTGCTGCGATGGTGGAGGCATCCCACAGGTGCGAGTTGTACATGTCGATGACGACGCGGTCGGGATCCTCGGCGTAGTCGAATTGGGTGTAGAGGTCGTTGGATGACGCAAAGAACAGTTCCCCGTTCACCTCGTACTTGGCGATGGGCTCCCCGAAGTGCTCCTCGATGTGGCGTTCCACGGTGACCAGGTGGGCGACCCGGTTGGCGAAGAGGACCATGGCGGTGAGCACCCCGACGCCAACGCCGATGGCCAGGTTGTGCGTCCAGACGGTGACGACGACAGTAGCGAGCATGACGGTGGTTTCACTCTTGGGCATCATGCGCAGGGTGGAGGGCTTGATGCTGTGCCAATCGAAGGTGGCCACGGACACGAAGATCATCACGGCCACCAGCGCTGCCATCGGGATCAGCGCCACGATGCCGCCGAGCGCGACGACCAGGATGAGCAGGAAAACTCCGGCCAGGAAGGTGGAGATGCGGGTCCTGGCGCCGGAGGCCTTGACGTTGATCATGGTCTGCCCGATCATCGCGCAACCGCCCATGCCGCCGAAGAATCCGGTGATGATGTTCGCCGCGCCCTGGCCCCAGGATTCGCGGGTCTTGTTGGAGCGGGTGTCGGTAACGTCGTCGACAAGCTTGGCGGTCATCAGGGATTCGAGCAGGCCCACGAAGGCCATGGCCAGCGCGTAGGGGAACAGGATCTGCAGGGTCTCGAAATTCAGTGGAATGTTCGGCATGAACAACGAGGGCAGGCTCTCGGGCATCTCACCCTTGTCCCCGACGGTGGGGACCGCCAGGGATGCGACAACCGCAATGAGGGTCAGAACGACGATGGCAACCAGGGGCGCGGGGACCACGGTGGTGAGCTTGGGCAGGCCGAAGACGATCAGCAGACCCATGATGGTGAGCGGGTAGACCAGCCAGGGGACTCCGAGCAGTTCCGGGACCTGGGACATGAAGATCAGGATCGCCAGGGCGTTGACGAAGCCGACCATGACCTGGCGGGGAATGAACCTCATCAGCTTGGCCACGCCCAGCAGGGCCAGAATGACCTGGAAGATCCCGGCCAGGATCACGGCGGCAATGAAGTAGTCCACGCCGTGGCTTTTCACCAGCGGGGCGATGACCAGAGCAATGGCGCCAGTCGCCGCGGAAATCATGGCCGGACGTCCGCCCAGGAAAGCGATGGAGACGGCCATGGTGAAGGACGCGAACAACCCGAGGCGCGGGTCCACCCCGGCGATGATGGAGAAGGCTATGGCCTCGGGGATCAGGGCCAGCGCCACGACCAGCCCGGCCAGCACCTCGACCTTGAGCAGGCGCGGGGATTTGAGGGTGTGAAGGACGGATTGCCGTTCTTCCGGGGGCAGGATCGGGTGTCCTGCCGTGGTTTTCGTGGCCATTGATGGCTCCGTTCAAGGGAAATTGGCGCTCTTGTGCGCTCGGGTACATGAAATGATGTGGGGTCGGCACGTCCTTGTGTTGCACTGGTTGGCTGCGGCAAGGAATGGCCGAAGCGGCGCACCGAACAAAACCAACCTTACCCTAACGTGAGGGTAGGGTTTGAAGCCGAGGAAACAGGAGAGACCCATGACTGACACCCCAACCCCAGTCCCCGATGGGCGGAGAATGCACATCGGGGACCTGGCCGAGGCCACGGGCCTGTCCCAGCGAACCATCCGCCACTACGACGAGGTGGGCCTGCTCCCGGCAACCACGCGCAGCGAGGGTGGCTTCCGGATCTACACGGAATCCGATTTGCAGCGCATG
Organism: Paeniglutamicibacter sulfureus; assembly: GCF_030512175.1. GTDB lineage: Bacteria > Actinomycetota > Actinomycetes > Actinomycetales > Micrococcaceae > Paeniglutamicibacter > Paeniglutamicibacter sulfureus. The sequence continues at coordinate 173,265 of NZ_JAULBL010000002.1, forward strand.
CTGGTGATTCGTTCCATGAAGCCGCTGGGATTCACCCTGGAGGAAATGGGCGAGCTGCTGGATACGGTTGACCTTCTTGCAACCGACCCGAACGATCCGGAAACCAGGGCCAGGCTGGCGGGCTTCATTGCCCAAGCCAACGCGAAACGCGACAAGCTGGCACTGAACCTCAGCCGGGCCAATTCCTTCATCCGGGACCTGCAAGGCAAGTAGCGTCGTTAGCTGGAACCTACCGTCCATGGAAAAGTGCGGCAACCAGGATGCGTGTAAGCATCTTCGTCAGCTCGAAAAACGAACCAGCCCTGTGTTTTATGCCGCTCGGGGGGAGCCCGCGTCGGCCAAGACCCAGATATTGGGCCGCCCCGCTAAACGGGGTGGCCGGGAAATAGGGTAGCTTCGACCCCACCCGGGAATAAAACTAGAGGGAATAGTGCCACAACGCATAGCACCGGTTACCGATATAGAAGCCCCCTGGACCCCACAGGCGGACTCCAACGAATACATCGCCCACGTGGATGTGAATAGCTTCTATGTGAGTTGCGAGCGGGCCTTCGACCCGACGCTGATCGGCCGGCCGGTAATCGTCCTGTCCAACAACGACGGCTGCGCCGTCGCTCGGTCGGACGAGGCCAAGGCCATGGGCATCGAAATGGGCGCCCCCTGGTTCAAGCTCGCCCCCACCGCCGATTCCCTGGGACTGGTCGCAAAATCCAGCAACTACGAGCTCTACGGGGATCTCTCCGCCCGAACCATGCAACTGCTGGGCCGGCACTCGGCCTGGGTCGAGGTCTACAGCATCGATGAGGCATTCCTGGGTGTCCGCGGGACCCTGCCGGAACTGCAAGCCCTGGCCCGACGCATGAAGCAGGACGTGATGGACCACCTTGGACTGCCGGTCTGCGTGGGGATCGCCAAAACTACCGGTACAGCCGAGTATTCGTTAGTGGCCTATTGGACCCGATCCATTCGGGTTCCGTCGTGGAATATGAATTTCGTTTTCAGGACTCGTCGGCACAGTCCTTCCGTGACCGGAAGGGAACCTTGAGTGGGACAGTCCAACCCGAGCCGGGGTTTCATCAGAGAAAGCTGCATCTGGCCCAAGCAATTCCAGAATTACTCGGGATCCCAGTCAGGGGAATCATTGGGCTCGCTGAAAAAATGATTCGTCTCCGTTGCCGAGTACCAACGTATATGCATTGGAGCCATGGCATCCAATAGTTCTGGCAGAGTTCGGTAGTAGAACTCATCTTCCTCGAACGGCACAGGCTTTTGACGCTCGTTGCGCCTAATAATTGCCACCCAATATTCTTCAATCCCCACGGATAGGTCAGCACAGGAAAGCCACAAATCCGACTCGGTTCTCGCCGGATCTTGGGTCAGCATTCCCATGGAATCAACAACAACGAGGTAGCCCGAATAGTCGCCGCTGGTTACCTCGCCCAGATACTCCGCCTGCCCACGCCTGAGGTTTTCAGGTGTTGGACCTCGCATGTCCGCTGACTGATTGGACTCTTCAATTTCCTGCAACCGCCGAATATAGGCTCGTTCCAGCTCTACTGACTTCTCTTTGTTCTTCCTTCCCCACATGCGCTGACCTTTCCCGAGGAGGCTTGTTGCTTACATTAATAGACTCATTTTCCGAAGCCCTATGGGAACCCTCTGCGGGTCGGTTTCCCCGACCGCAAGTGGAATGAGTCTGGCTACAAGAGTTACGGCCAAGGTTCCAGCTATATCTTCAAGGTATCTGTGGTCAAGAACCTAGGTCAGGTAGTTATTTTTCAGCATCTCGGAATGTTCAAAACCGACGATCCCAGTCGTTAGTCCGATGTGTTCCGGCTATTCGCAGGACCCACCGGGAGCGCATCCGCTGCCAGAGCCACTGCTCGCGCCGTCAGGAGTGAGCAGGCCAATCGTGAGGTACATTGTCGCACCAGCTAAGACTGCGATGCCGAATATCAGAAGGACTCGGCTCCATCGACCACCGCCAGATATTCCGGCACCTCCGATAATTGCTAAGGCGGCACCAATCGCCATCGGATAGTAGGGCCCGAAAATTGAACCGAAGAGTCCGAGCAGCAGGCCGATGACCGCGCCCAGCACCACGACTACGATGCTCGGCGCTGCAGCGTTCCGAGATTGCCCTTCGAGTGCAGTCATATAGTCATTATGCACGGCGTGGGTTCTAGGCAGTAGAGCTTGGTTGTCCGATACTCCCGCCGACGATATGGCCTGCTTTTTGCGCTAAACGCCGCATCACCAAACACCAAGGTCTGCGCTGCGCAGGGTTTCACAGGGGAACGGCTACCGGGACACCGGAGGGAATGGCTGGGAGACCATGGGGAAGGGCGATCCCGCCGTGAACTTATTTCGCGGTAGTGGACACTACTAGATATGAACCAGTTACCGGGCAACGATCAGGACCTTTGGGACCGATGTGCAGCAGGCAACGCCAATGCCTTCGGGACGTTGTTCGATCGGCACGCCGATGCACTGTTCAAGTTCTGCTTGAGCGCCTGCGGGTCATGGCATGATGCCGAGGAACTGGTCTCAATCGCTTTTATGGAAGCGTGGCGAAAACGGGGAACGATCAGGCTGGAGCACGACTCCCTACTGCCGTGGCTGATCGGGGTCGCCGCCAAGTCCAACCTCAATCGTGCACGTACGGCAAAACGCTATCGAGCCCTTATTGAAAGACTGCCGCACGGCGAGGAAACCACGGCATTCGAACCGCAGGTTGCCGAGGTGCTGGATGCACAAGCCCTCTCAGGCAAGCTTCTCGACGGGGCGGGACTAAGCGCGACCGAACGAGCCGTGGCAGTCCTGTGCCTGATGTTCGATTTCACATACATCGATGCGGCCCGCGCACTAGGCACACCCGTGGGGACCATTCGATCACGGCTCAACCGCGCACGAAAGAAGCTGAAAGCCTTTTCCGAGCCAAACCCCGAACATTCGTTGAAACTCTCTCCAGAAACGAGTCGGCCATGAATCCCGAAGAACCGCGTTTCTCAGCGGCACGTCGCACCCAAGTGCGCTCAGTGTTGGTCAATGAAATTTCTCAGGCACAAGGCAGGCCCCGGCGTCACCGGAAACCCCTCATCCTGGCTTCTGCCGGCGCGTTGGTGTTCGCGGCAACCGGATCGGCGTACTACATCGCCACCAAGCCCGTTGAAGACAAACGCGAAATCCGCTGCTACTACAACGCGGACCTCAAGGCTTCGCAGTTCGTGATCAGCGAAGACGAGGGCGATCCCGGCTATCAACTGGGTCCCTACATGGGAGCGGGATATGAGGCCAAGCCCGGCGAATCCGATCAGGTCGAAGACGGGGTCGCCCTGTGTTCCAAGTACTGGGATATGGGGATGATGAACCCCGAAGGCATAACCAGCCATCTAGTTCCCAAGGATTTCAAGCAGCCGGCTCCCGCTCAGCCGGAAAACGCTATCAGTAAAGACGAGAACGGGCAGATCTACACACCTGCCAACGAAAGCGGGCTGGGCCCAGGTCATTATGTACCGGAGCTGGCTTCTTGCGTCGTTGAGAATGCGGTGGCGGTTATCCCTGGCGACAAGAACGTCTGCGCAAGGCTCCAGATACCTTCCCTCGAAAACTAGGAACCCAGGGAACAGGAATCGAGGCCCCTGCCGCGGTGCCATTTTCCTCTAATAGCCACTGCACAGAGTGCCCGAAGTCCTCTGCCCTGCGCTAGGGCGTCCGTAAGCCGAACCCTCACCTGGACAGCGCCCTGCAACTCGAACTTGCTCGCCGCTCTGGCGCAGTGCAGGGTTGGTGTGGCGGAGGGGCCGGTCAGCTGCAAAGCCGCCAATTCACTTATGTCCTCTAGAGAAGCGGTCCCTAATCGATTGCCACCAAGGGTGGCCGGGGTCGCCTTTGCCGTCGAGGACGTCGAAGATGAAGAAGCCCTTCTCAGCAAACCACGCGAGGTCTTCTGCCGGCCGTGTAATTTCCCCTTCCCACCCAGGGACACCCACGTTCGCGGATTCCAGGTTCAGCTCGCAAGCTCGTCTATTGGCTTGGTCAAGCACTCTGGAGTCGGTGACCCCAGCGTTGCCTTCCGATACGTCCCAGAGGCGGTGCAGGATCGCGTAGCGCCCTGCCTTGTTGGTGGGTAGATCTGCAGGCGCAACAGGCTCGTAGTAGTACCCTTCGGTCATCTTCTAGACCCCTTCCGTACTTTTGAATCAAAACCTGCGTGGCCTGAGCCTACGGCACATTCAAACCCGATACGGGTTCGGCCCGAAATCACACAGTCGGGTCCGCGGGAAGAATGACAAATGGGCTCATCCCGGCACATGGTTCGGTCTGGCCACGGTGGCGGTTTTAGCTTGAGTCGCGGTCACCTTGAAGCCGGATCATCATGCGGGTAAGCCGCGAGGGTGGTCTTGAAGGGGAAGCGGGCCACGGGTGGGCTTCGATGATGTGCTGCACCGAATCCATGGCAGCGTCGTATTCGGCAGCGGGGAATTCCAGCTTGGGCGGGAACCAGGTGAGGGGATCATCGTTTCCCTCCGGTATCACCAGGTCCTCGCGGCCCAGGATTTCCGCTGCAATGGCGTCTCCTGCCCAATGAGGTCCATGCCAGATAATGCGATCATCGGTGCGCGCCAGCCAGACGGCGAAGGTTCCGCACAGGATGTCCGCATCGTAGGGGCACACCGTAAGTTCCAGCTCACCAGGTGTCAGCTCCGTGGTCGCCCCGCGCAGCTCTGGATCCCGGTAGCCTGCCAGCCACTCGTCCACCGAGGATTGGGGAAAGCGATGCGCGAAGGGCGATATGCCTACGTTTCGTTTCTTGTTGACGATTGCCGGGACGGGGGTGCCGTCCACGACAAGTTCCACCGTCTCCTCAACCGTGTTCCACCGGGCAGTGATGGAAGAAAGCGCGTCTTTGTGGAGTTCGGGCATGCGTTCAGTATTCCAGTGCCCGAGTGGTTTAAAGGCGGCTTTGGCCAATTCTTCTATTCAAGGCCTCCGATTCCGGGTTCACGCGTCTTCCCAAAGCAACCCGGACGGGCATTTCTTGGCCACCGAAACAGTCGCGTCGTCCCGTAAGGGGTCTGTCCGGATTGGCAATCCGGACAGTTCCGTATGGGGGTGGGCTTGCGGAACGCACCCCGCACTGACCTGTGACTTAAGAAATTCCGGGATTCACAGGAAAGTCGACCGTCCCGCAAGACCTGTCCGGTGATCCGAACCGGTGACGGGGCGTGAAACGGAACGCTGTAGCGGGTGGCTGGACACCAGGCTGGGGATGTCTGGAATTTGGCATGGAAGCCTAGATAGGTCCTGTCGTGAGGCGTACGCGGGGGTAGTCGGTCCAGTCGTGGCCGCTGTGGGCGCTCCAGCGTTCCGCGGCATAGACGGAGATGCCCAAGAGTTCAGCCAAGACCGAGGGCGGAAGGTCGCGGGCGAGGCTCATGAGTGCAACGTTCCTGGCGGCGCGAAGGCTGATGCCTCTGCGCGCGAGTGGTCCCCTGATCGTCGCGGTCGTGAGGTGGCGGCCTGCTCGCCGACCCTTGAAGATCCAGATGTTGCTCTCCCGGCCCGAGGTGGTTCCGGAGTCCAGAAGCCGCCGTAGCAACGCGCCCAATGCTGAGGGAAGCTTGATCGGTTCGGTTCCCAGCGAGAGATAGATCGTGTCGCCCTCCAACGTGACGGCATCGCGTCGAAGCGAGACGACGCGGGTCAGAGCCGTTCCGTAGATGATGGCAAGCAGCCCGCCGACGCGCACCTCCAACCGAAGGTCCTCGGAGGTGAGCAGATCCTTTGCCCAGGCCCATCGTTCGTCCTCGGTAGCACCCGAGGTTCCCAAGCTGCTTTTCAGGTATTCGCTGCGCAGGCGCGTCAATCCCTGGGCGCCCGCCCAACGGATGAACGGCGTGAGTTGTTTGCCGGCCCTGCCGCGTGTTGCCACATAGTCGTCGAAGGTGCGCTGGGGCACGGTGCCCAGATCGAGACCGCGGTCATTGAGCGTGTCGAGCAGATTACAGACCGCGATCAGGTGGGCCTTGGATTGCCTGTGGCGGAGGCTTTCGTCCGTGGTGCCTAGATGCGCGGCATCGACAAACCGCGGATTGACGATCCACGCGGCATATTGCTTGAGAAGCGATCGGTTGGCTAGGTTGGGCAGGGCGGCGAAGTATTCCTCTTCCCACACTTCGAGCCGAATGCGGTCGAAATTTTCGGTGGGGACGACCCCGGATTCCATGAGCAGGGCGGCGAGATACCCGGTCGCACCCCCTGCTCGGTGTCCGGCTATCGCGCGCAGCGAGATGGGGGCGTGGCCGGTGGCCATGTCGTGGACGACGCGCGCCATCGGGCTGCGTCGGATCCAACTGATCACCGCGTCGGCGTTCTCCGGGTTCCTGAGCAGGTAGTGCTCAAGGGCCGTCAGCTGGGGATGAGTGGTGCCCTCGTCATCGGAGATGAGAATTCGAAGAAGCCGAGGTGCAACGCAAATGGTGCAGTAGTTTCCTTGGAGTGGTCGTTGGTCGTTGCCGCATCCGGCACATTGGCCCAGGTCGAATTGGTTCGCGCAGTGAGGGCAGACGGGTCCCTCTTGGCGGAGGTAGGGGGCGATGCGGTATTCCCCGCAGCGGGAGCAAGTGCGGGGGCGTTTGCGCAGCGACTGGTAGCAACGCATGCACAGTGGTGTGTCTTCCTTCCGTGTCATGGTGGGGCGGATTTCTCCGCAATGGGAGCATGCCGTGGAGGGGGAGGTATAGCATCCCTTGCAGACCGGCCCGGAGGCGCTTCGGACGACGGCGGTTCCGGGTCTTGCGCAGATGCTGCAGATTTCCCGGCTGCGGGGATCACGTCGCCAACAGGGCGCGCAATAGGGTTTGCCATCGATCATTCGGTGTCCGCCGCGGCGCACCTGATGGCAGGAGGTGCAATCCGGGGTGGTGGCGGGACGGTTGCACGATCCGCATCGCTTCCCTCCCTGGCCGTCCCGGTGTGGAAGGTTCTTGGCCAGCCCGCAGGAGGAACAGCGGGGCAGCTGGATGTTTTCGTAGCCTCGCGCGCGCAGGTCCTTGATCAGGCGGTACGCCGTCGGGGAGGCATCCGAGCGGCCCGAGGTGAGCAGGTCGGGTTTTAATGCCAGTTCGCGGGCGAAGCGGGTGCGGGCCTTCGCCCCGCCCGCCAGGAGAGCAGCCGAGGCAATGACCGAATCGGGCAACTCCGGCGCCTCTTTCCTGCACGCGTGGACAATCTGGGCAAGGGCCACGTCGGGGTCCACCGGCAGCGAATTCATGCGCCCTGCGGGGCCTGTGGCGGGCGGTGGATCCTGGCAGGCTTCGGCCGCAGGTTTCCGATGGAACCACGGGTCGGTTCACCGGAGACGGCAACGGATTTCTCCTCCACGACGCGGACCTCGATCAGGTCCGAGACCGTGCAGTTCAGCGCGGCACACACCGCGCCGATGAAGCTCAGGTTCGCCCGCTCGGGTGTCTGGGTAACGAGCCGGAACACCTGTTCGCGGGAGAGGCTGACGCCGTACTCCTCAAGCAGGGGGATCAACTCGGTGGTCTTGAAGAGCCCTTGGTCCGCCATGATGCGGCGCAAATTCCAGGTGGTCTCAACATGTTTGGTCATGTCAGCTCCAGGGTGTTGAAGCGGCCCAAGGCGTCCGCCAGGATTCGGTTCTTGTAGTCGCCGCTGACGGAGGTGTAGATGGCCGTCGTTGAGGAGTGCTGGTGGCCGACCTGCTCTTGGACGAATCGATCGGCATAGCCGTATTCGATCAGATGCGTGACATAGGAATGGCGTAGGCAGTGCAGCGTCAGGGCGGGGTCGAGGCCGGCTTCGCGCCGCAGGGCGGTGAACCGCCGGTCAATGTACTCCAGGGAGACACGGGTTTTCCGTTCGGTGGGCCAGAGCGCCGGCAGGTCGCCGGGTGAGAACAGTGCCCTGCCTTCGTCGACCCATTGCCTCATGCCGTCTATCCACCATGACAGTTCCGGGACGAGCAAGACGGTCCGGCGTTTCGGCACGCTTCCCTTGCTCGCCTTGCCCCATCGAACATGCATGGCGGCGTACCGTTCCCACTCGGGGACACGGGCATTGCGGTGAAGGTCGTGGAGGTCCAGGCCCCGAAGTTCGGCCCGTCGCAGTCCGAAGGCATAGGCGGTCTTGAACATCTGAGCGTCCCGCAGTGCTGCCAGCGCGCCCTTCCGTCCTTCACGGATCGAGGATTCAACCCGTGAATCCGCATAGTCGAACAATGTCTGTATCTCATCGAATGTCAGTGCCCGCCGTGCCGGGCGCCCTTCGTAGTCCGCCACGTGTTTCGTCGTGTTCCATGGCAGGCAGATCTGGGAGGGCGTGTTCCCGAATTGGGACTCGCAGATCTCCACCCAGTCATAGTCGGGGCTGATCAGGTAGTTGCAGAAAACCTGCAGGATCCCTTGCCGTTGCCTGATGGTCGAAAGCGCAAGTCTCTTGGAACGCATGGAGCTGGTGTATTCTTCCAGGTCGGAGGCTTGCCACTGCCACGGGTAGGTCCCTGCATACTCGCCGAAGTTCCTGACGGTGGAGGTTCGGCTTTCAATGGTGGCGTCGGCCAGGCTTCGGCTTCGTTGCTGTTGCTCCCAGGAACCGAGCATGGATTCGTAGACCGCTTCATCTGGATGAAGGGCCGCGGTCCCGGAATCGAGGGATAGCACGTTCCGGAGGTTGCTGACGTCCAAGAATTGTTGCATCTAATCGATGACTGTATGAATAGATGCAACAACTGTCAATGGCCAATTCAACAGGTCAATGGTTAGGCTGAAGTCCCCGGCGCTGCTTCCCGAGCTCTTGGGCTATTGGCTACGGGTGAATACGTATCCAGTTGCATTTTATGCAACAGTCCATGCTTGAAAACCCTGGCCAAGCTGGCCAACAAGGCCGCCAAGAAGAACGCCCACCTGGGCGGGGTCTGCGTGTGGGATGCCGTCACCAGGGAAGACCGCGAACAACTCCTGGGCCGGCTGCCCACGGTGGAAATCTGGGGCATCGGCCCCCGCCTGGCCAAGCGGCTGCTGGGTTTGGGGATCCGGAGCATGAAGGACCTGCGCGATGCCGACGCGGTGATGCTGCGCAACCGCTTCTCCATTGTCATGATGCGCACCGTTCTCGAGCTGAGGGGAACCCCCTGCATCCCCATGGAGGAAGAACACGAAATCAAGGGACAGCTGATTTTCAGCCGCTCCTTCTCCACTCCGATCACCGACACGCACGGCATGGAGCAGGTGCTGGGGATCTACGCCCAACAGGCCTCCGCCCGCCTGCACAAGCACCAGCGGCAGGCCAAGGTGCTCACCGCCTGGGCCATGACCAGCTACTACAACACCCACGACAACCATCAGCCCTCGGTGACCGTCGCTCTTCCGGGTCCGACCGCGGACCCGCTGCTGCTCACGCGCGCGGCCAAGGCGCTGCTTCCCAAGATCCTGGACGGGGTGAAGTACGCCCGGGCCGGAATCGTGGTGACCGATATCCGACCCACCGGCGCCCAAGAGACCTTCGAGCCATTCGTGAACCCCCACGAGGCCAAGGAAATCGGGCCGCTGATCCAGAAGATCAAACAGCGCCACGGAATGAACGCAGTCGGACTGGGCCTGGCGGGAATGAAGACCGGCCCCGAATGGACGATGCGCCGCGAGATGATGTCACCGCGCTACACCACCCACTGGGACGAGCTGCTGACCGTATACGCCAGCTGATTGAACTTTTACTCACGCACTCGTTTGAGTGAATGAGTAATGCATCATCTACTCCCCGCGGAATCCCGGCGGTTTGAGGGCGTCCTGGGTGCTCGCTCGCTCACACCCAGGAACCGGGCGCCCCGCTGGCGCGGTGCGGCTGTTGACCTGATCCGCCTTTCGGCGGATCAGGTGCCGGCCTTCGGCCGTCCCCTTTTTTCGGTTGCTGTCCTTCGGAGTCTATGGCCCGACACCAAGGGCACAAGCCCCTTGCTGCGCTGCGGGGCCAAGCGCCCGGATTCTTTGATCGGCGCTGCGCTTATTTCCTCACAAAGAATGCCGGTCCCTTGCCCTGCGGGTTGCTGCTCCTTGGTGCTCGGTCCGCTTCATTTCATTTCGCCAGCAACCAAAAAACGCGGGGGAGAGACAAAGCGCGCAGGCTGGTTCCGCGATCCCCCTCACCCACAGATTGAGGAAAACAACCATGAACACGATCAGGGCAACAGACGGAATCCAACTCAGCGCAGAAACGGACGTGCTGCTGGCATCCAGACTCGCAGACCACGAGCTGGGTACTGGTTGGGACAAGGGAATCAGCCCGTTCGATCAGCACACAATCCTTGGTGAATATCTTGAATTCGTTGGCGAATTTTCAAGCTAAGTAGTAGCCCCACTAGGAACAAGGAGAACAACAAATGCTGACTATTACGCACACCCACGAAGCTGGAACCTTGATTGAGGGAACCATCAAGGGCGACGGCACCGCCGAAGTCCTCAAAGCCAACGGCTGGCGTTGGGGTCGCAGCATCGCCAGCTGGTTTGTCCCCATGAGCCGCGACCGGATGCCCAAGCTCTACAAGATCGAGGGCACGGCAACCGCACTCCGGGCGGCAGGGTTCGAGGTTGAAACGGACCTTGACGAGACCACCCGCTCAACGGCCGACGTCGAAGCGGCAAGGATCGAACGCCAAAGCCGGCGCGTCGAAGCCCTGGAAGCCAAGGCCCAGCGCAAGAGCACCACAGCCGACGACGCCGAGCGCCGCGCCCGGGCAGCAGGCGACGCCCTGCCTTGGGGAGGCGAGCCAATCAAGATCGGCCACCACAGCGAGAACCGCCACCGCAACGCCATCGAAAAGGCACACCGAGCCATGGGCGCATCGGTCGCTGCCGACCGTGACGCCATCGAGGCAGCCGAACGCGCCGCGACGGCAGCCCACACGACGGGCGCACGCTACAGCGTGCAGACCGTCGCAAACCGCATCAAGAAGCTCGAAGCCGACATCCGAGGCACCCAGCGCAACATCGACGGCCGCCGCGAGTGGATCAAGGACGAAGCCGGCCGGGACATGCTCAGCAACGAACCCATCGGCGTCACCGGAGCATACCGTGAGCGCCTGCTCACGCGGCTAGCTGAACAAAACGATCAGCTCACCTACTGGAAGCAGATCCGCGCCGAACAGATCGCCACAGGCAAGGCCACCAACTACAGCCGGGAAACCATCAACAAGGGCGACTACGTGCGGTACCGGTTCGGCTGGGCCGAAGTGGTGCGAGCCAACGCCAAAACGGTGTCGGTCAAAACCGAATACACCTGGACGGACAAAATCGAATACGAGGCACTGACCGACCACAAGACAGCAGCCGAATATGCCGAAGCCCGGGCAGCCATCAGCTAGCTAAAAGGAACCGGGGGAGGGGGCGCCGTGTGGGTGTCCCCTCCTTTTTCGTGGTGGTGCGGGCGGCCTCCGCCGCCAGCTCCCCCGGCCGCCGACGCTGCGCGATGGCCAGGTCCGGCAACATCGCGTCTGGTACTCACGGACTCGTTTGAGTGAATGAGTAATGCATCATCTACTCCCGGCGGAATGCCGGGGGTTTCAGGGAGTCCTGGGTACTCGCTCGCTCGCACCCAGGAACCGGGCGTCCGCTGCGCGGCCGGCTGTTGACCTGATCCGCCTTTCGGCGAATCAGGTGCCGGCCTGCGGCCGTCCCCTTTTTTCGGTTGCTGTCCTTCGGAGTTTATGGCCCGACACCAAGGGCACAAGCCCCTTGCTGCGCTGCGGGGCCAGCCCGGCAAATTCTGTGTCCGGCGCTGCGCTTATTTCCGGACAAACAATTGGCCGGCCTGCCCTACGGGTTGCTGCTCCTTGGTGCTCGGTCCGCTCATTTCATTTCGCCAGCAACCAAAAAACGCGGGGGAGAGACAAAGCGCGGGGCTGGTTCCGCGATCCCCCTCACTCACAGATTGCTTCAAGCAAACAGGCAATCATGGTAGGCCGTGAATAGCATGGCCCTACGGTTAGTTTCCACTACCTAGAGAACGAGGACGAAGACGATGATTTCCAACGAACAGCTCCAGGCCGTTCTTGACGAGCACGTTCCGGCAGAACTCCAAGGAGACTTCGAACTGCGCGCCATTTGCCATTCCATTGCAGCCATCCGATATCCGGTGAGCCCTTCTGAGGCAAGACTCTTTTCCTCACCAATTCTGATGCCAGCCGACAGCCCAGAAGAAGAGGACTACTTCAAGGACACCGGCATGATCCTCTTGGAATCCTGCGACCAGCGCCTCACGTGGCGAATCGGCGAGATCCAGGACGCCGTTTTTGGCATGTTCTCAATAGAAGAAGAAACTGACCCTATAGCAGAGCAGTAACCACGCGGTGGGGGAGGGGGCGCCGTTTGGGTGTCCCCTCCTTTTTCGTGGTGCGGGCGGCCTCCGCCGCCAGCTCCCCCGGCCGCCAGACGCTGCGCGCGGTTACAGTGCCCACTGCACGCACGGGTTTCCCGGTGCCTAGCCTGGGCGTGCTGACCTTCGGTCATGATGGCGCGGTGCGCCACTGCTGGCCACTTCGCAAGCGGCGGCCATGTGCTGGCCACTTCGCAAGCGGCGGCCATGTGCTGGCCACTTCGCAAGCGGCGGCCATGTGCTGACCTTCGGTCATGATGGCGCGGTGCGCCACTGCTGGCCACTTCGCAAGCGGCGGCCATGTGCTGGCCACTTCGCAAGCGGCGGCCATGTGCTGACCTTCGGTCATGATGGCGCGGTGCGCCACTGCTGGCCACTTCGCAAGCGGCGGCCATGCGCTGACCTTCGGTCATGATGGCGCGGTGCGCCACTGCTGGCCACTTCGCAAGCGGCGGCCATACGAGTTTCCGGCCACCTCGTTTGGCTGTGGATGGCCTGACATTTCATCGCAGGCGTGTCCACCCACCCACAACACAGCACTTCACCCACCGCCCCGACGCACAAACTCGCCACACCCGCTACCGCGCATGGACGACTTGCGTGGACGGCACCGTGGATGAGCTGACCGGAAAGCCCCGGGGGATCGTTGATCAGTTAACCGGGGGTTTGAGGGCGTCCTGGGTACTCGCTCGCTCGCACCCAGGAACCGGGCGCCCCGCTGGCGCGGTGCGGCTGTTGACCTGATCCGCCTTTCGGGAAATCAGGTGCCGGCCTTCGGCCGTCCCCTTTTTTCGGTTGCTGTCCTTCGGAGTTTATGGCCCGACACCAAGGGCACAAGCCCCTTGCTGCGCTGCGGGGCCAGCCCGGCAAATTCTGTGTCCGGCGCTGCGCTTATTTCCGGACAAACAATTGGCCGCACCTGCCCTACGGGTTGCTGCTCCTTGGTGCTCGGTCCGCTCATTTCATTTCGCCAGCAACCAAAAAAACGCGGGGGAGAGACAAAGCGCGGGGCTGGTTCCGCGATCCCCCTCACCCACAGAATGAGGAAAACAACCATGAAAAGCATCAAAGCAACCACCATGGCCGAGGTCACGGCAGTCGCCATCCACGGAATCGGCTTCATCCCCACCTCGTCGGTGGTTCTCATGCTGACGAACGACAACGGACTGCTGGCCACCCTGCGCGTGGATGCCAGCCCCGAAGCACCCGCCGAGGAATGGGCACAGAACATCACCACGTACGTTCACCGCGTGAGCGATGCCAACAGCGTCATCCTGTTGAGCTTCGAGAACGACTTGGCCATGACCACCCAGCAGTTCCGCGCGTTGGGCGACACCTTGGCCCGCGCGGGATGCCCCATCAGGAACTCGGTGCTCATCACCGATGGATGGGTCATGGACTACGACGGCGATTCAACCGACGCGGTGGAATTCTCCACCGTCGCCGAATCCAACGCGGCACTGGCCCTGATGTTCAGCACCACCAAGGCCGCCAAGATGGCCGCAGACATTCCGGCCTGCACCACACCGGCCAGCATCAGCGACCTAGAGAAATTCATCAACGACGCCCGCCACATGGGCTTCGAGGACGCCGAAACCCGCGCCGTGGTGCGCGGCACGCTCACCGACATGGTCGGAGGCTACCGCCACAACGGGAAGGTCAGCCCCCAGCACGCCGCATGGCTGGCCGGAATCTGCACCAACAAGAACGTGCGCGACCTGCTCTTCGCCTCGCTGGCCACCACCAGCTACGACGCCGAAACGATGAGCGCCGTCCTGATGGGGGAGAAAGCACCGGAAGATTGGGAATTCTTCCTCACGGGTGCCGACGCACTCTACACCGCGCTTCAATTCATCCCGGAAGCCAGCCGCGCCGACCTGCTGGCCGGAGTCGGATGGACACGCTGGATCAATGGCAAGGGAAGCGAAGCCATGAAATTCCTGGCCCTCGCGCTCGTTGCCGACCCCGAGCACCGCCTCACCACCCTGTTGATGAAACTGATCAACACCGGCGAACTCCCGAGGTCCGCCAGCACCAAGCACTAACCCAACCACCCCAACCACCAGCTAGGTGGGGCGACGTTCCCAAAACGTCGCCCCACCTAGCTACACTCACACCAAAAGGGAGTCCACACATGAGCATCGACATGGCCTTTGCCCACCACCCCACGCAGCTGCGCGACGAATCCCCCTGCGAGCCGCGGCCACGGATTTCGGCGGCGGCCTCCGCCGCAAGCTCCCCCGGCCGCCGCACCAGGGCGCTGCGCGCCCCGGACACCCCGGCACGGGGAAACCCTGACCATTTCTCTCACCAAGGCTTGTCTTACGTACTCATGCGCTTTTACCCCGGCGACGAACCGGCTCAGCCCGTGCCGCACCAGCGGGCCACCGCCGAGATCCCCACCAACAGCGGCAGCCTGGTCCTTCCGGTCGAAGTCACCGCCCGCACCACACATCTGGTGCACGTCGCGTGGATCGATGACACCGGGGAACTCATGGGCATCTGGTGCCCCACCGATATGGTCAAACCAGCACGGGAAACAGGAACAACCAGTAAGGAAGCCCGCCCATGAGTGAAATCAGGACAGCGTCGGATATCTACGAACAGCTCAAGACCTTGCGCTGGCAACTCGATAAGCTCGGTGAAGCCGGCCGCATCGTCATGACACGGGACCGCCACAACACCGACCGCACCGAATCAGGCCCGGCACTGCGAGATGCCCTGGCCGGCCTGGACCGAGCCATCGACGCCACCACCTGGATGGAAACCCTCGCTGTGGTCGAGGGCGGATACCCCGTTCTGGAAGGCTGAATCACGTGGGAGACGAGGCTCAGTCGCGGGCACGTCAGCGTGAGATCCACGGGCTTCGGATGGATCTCAAGCGGGAGATCCTAGGCGCACAGCCAGGTACTGAAAGTCACCGGGAACTCACACGGAAACTAGAGGCACTGAATCAGGACAACGATGTCGCCCACGAACAGTGGTTTAAGGACCTCACTACCAAATTCCCGCTGTAGACACCTCACTATGCAAAATGGCACCAAGCGAAGGCCAGAGCACTACTAGTCTTGGGACCCGGTTACGGGATAGGCCTATTTAAACAGGCTTAGGGACTCCGCAGCCGCGTATGTCGGTCATGCTCCTTCGTTTATGCTGGTGTTCGACTTATCATTACGCATGGGATCCTTTCTTAGCCGGCTGCGACGTTCAAAGACTCTACGTACTTCGGTACCAAAGTCGTACTTGTACGTATCTGATGCGAAAGTCGAAATGCTTGTAGAGGGCCTCAAACCCACACTGCTTGACCGATTCGATCTCCGATTAAAGGCGGGGCTTCCGATGCTCAGCGCTGAAATCAGCCAGCGACAGCTCGACGATGGTCGCTTCAAACGAGCGGAGCGCCTGTGTGCAGCCCTCGAGGAAGAAGGCCGAATCGGTTCACTTGACGATGACAGCGAGTATTTTCGCGGCCAAATGCTTGCAGAATGGGGCTTCTGGAGCCGCCAGGTCAAGGGCTACGCAGACGTCGCGTTCTTCTCCGGATATCGCGATGGTGGTGATGTCTTTGTTGCGCTCGGCGGCTCGGCCTATCACACCATGGAGCGAGCCGGTGAGCGTTTGCAGCAATACTCCAATTCAGGACTCCGGGGCCTGATGCATTTTCTGAAGGAAAGGTCCGAAACCATAGACTTAGAATGGCCCCCGTACAGCGCCCCTTCAGATGTGTGGTGGGCCGAAGCTTGGGATGCAGATCATGATAATCCAACCATTCCCGAGGAAATTGAGTTTGTTGCGCAGCGTTTGCTTATCGAGACAGGATCGAGTGTCCGGACCATACTTGGCAGCCCAATTTACGTCGCCCGGACGGGCAAGCCAATCACAAATGAAACACTGAAGCAGTACGAAGCCCTGCGTGATCGTCGTTCTGTTGAATGGTATGGAAAACGTCGAAAAGAGCCTCGGCGCGGCAAATGGCAGACAGGGAGCCTCACTTCTCCACAGTTGGCCCCACTGGATGATCCGAAGAAATTATCGGCTGAGGAAGCTTGAAGTCTACGAAATTAGGTGACGGTCTGGCCGTCTAACTTTTTGCGGTCGGGAAGACTTCGATGCCTTCCTCAGCAATGAACAGTGGCATTCGGTGGGGGATCATTCAGAAGTGCTGTATCGGCGATTAAATGTTCAGGGGTTTGGCGGCGAGCAGGGTCGGCACCGAGGAATTCGTAAATAGCCACGAGGCCAAGTCGCGGTCAAGAAGTCCAGCCAGCTTCTGTGAAGCTTCGTACGCCTGCTGGACGGTGAGTCGGGTGCGTTGCCCTGGAAGCGGGAAGCCAGAGATGAATGGTTCGTGGTGGGCCGCACGGTTGCGCACCGCGTGGACGACGGTCACGGTTTCCAGAGTCCAGGTTCTGGTGAACTGGGCTCCCTGAGCCGCGGCCAGTGCCTTGCCGCCAGGGAATGCTTTATGCAACACCGTGCGCCACAGGGTCTCGTAATCGGTGGGAAAACGCTGGGGCTCACGCCCCACATAGCCACCGGCACTTAGCAGATCGCGCCAGAAACCGAACATGAGCCGCGAGACCAAGTGCCCGGGAGTCCTCTTGCCCTGAGGCAGGTCCTTCCACGCCCTCGCCAGGTCATCGCGCGACCGCCCATCTAACCCGATATCCAGTTGGAACCATTGCGGCCCATAAACGGCGGTGAGTCTGTCGTTCAGCGCATTGCGCAAAGCCACTTCCAGAATCGCAATATCAGCCAGCAGCGCCGAAGAGATATCGCGGTCCCAGACGTAGAGGCTGCGCGCATAGACCGGATCGTGGTTGGCGTTGGCCAGATACGTCGACATCCGTACCGGTGTGATCGCCTTGTCCAGCGCACGGCTATGAGCCCCGTTTGACCACAGGTGGGAGACAGAGCTCATCGTAGCTTTTCCTGCTTTCTCGGATATACTGGTGGGGAAGTCCCCGGAATCGCCTCTCTGGCCCAGAGCCATGAAGCGACCGGGGTTATTTCTTTAACTCGCGCTCTCGGGTCCTGCGGAAGGAACAATCCGTACTTCACCATTTTGTACGATTTGGCTGTGCGGGCGGGAACGGAAGAAATCCCTCCCTCTTGCCTTACATGGCGCATAGGGACTGGTGAAACAGTCATAAGTTGTCCGGATCGATCTCTAGGGTCCGGAAAGGGGGAACGCTCACGGGGTGCATGCCCGATGAGATTTCTTTGTAGGTGCGTGAAGAAACAATCGCCGGTTCAGGATCAGACCCCGCGGCCAACGGGTCCGACGCTTTCGCGCCGAACCCATTGGCGGCTTGCTAGTTCGAAGGTTTGTTATGCCACATCTTCATCATCGAGGAATTCCTCATCGTATTCGTCCTCGTCGTCGTTCTCTTCCACGTGTGGGGCGACAGTCGGCGCCACGCGATCGGCTGTGCGATTCCAAGTCTTCAGCTCGAAAGCGAGATCGTCGAGGATCGTCCATTCTTCGTTTTCGAGGGCGAGCCCTTCCTTTTCGATGAGGTTGCTGCCATCGGGGAGTTCGATGCGCTTGAGATGGTCAGCGATCGCCTTGAGGGAAGCAGTGCCCTCCACCAGCTGACGGCGGTAGAGATCACGTGCCACGTGGGGGTCAGACGAGGGGTCAATGTGACTTCCGGTCCAATTTGTCTTGTACCGGTACAGATCGTCAGTATCCAGCAGCTTCCAGTCTTCGGTGCTGTCGGTTCCTGCAATTTCTCCGTCGATGAGACGCCGCGGCGCGCGGCTCCCGCGGACATCGAGTACGACCTGAGCCAACTGTTGGAGACCCGTCTCAGTAGTAACCATTTTTTCAATGATCTGCTGGGGCTCAGGCATGTACTCGCCGTTGATGCGCGTGTTGGAGCGGATGAGCAAGGGGCGAGCCTCCCCGTCCTTCAGGCTCATGACCCCTTCTACGAGTCCATAAAGCCCAAGGACCCCCAGTTCGGCGGCGTCAGCGGAAACTTCCTTGCCGACGTCCTCGAAGTTGTCCCGCTGTTCCCGGAGCTTACTCAGTGCGGCGTCCCTAATTTCCAGGATTGGCCGGCGGGTGAGCCGGGCGTGCTTGAGGGTGGGGGCGGCGAGGACCCGCTGCATCGTCGAGCGGCGCCCCTTGAATGCGGGGTCCAAATCCTGACCGAGGGCTATGCGGTTAACCCGCATTGCAGTGTCCGCCGCGAGCGCGGAGCGTTCTGGCTTCTGAGGCTTTTTTCCTGTGAGCGAGTGAATGGCCGCGTTCACGACCCGCGTTCGCTTTTGGTCCAGAGGAGAGATTAGTGCCTCCTGCGAAAGAAGCAGTACCTCATCGGCATGCAGTCCACCGATCAGCGTATCCCCGGTCGTGGGGGCACCCTCGTCGATTTCGGATTTAAGGAGGGAAAGGACTTTCTCGGCCGACAGACCCGCAACTGGCGGCATCATATTCTCGGTGTGTACGGCCTCGAGGGCAATGCGTGCCTTAAGCGCATTTTCGGTGCTGTCGGCAAAAGGCAGAGGTGGTTCCAAGTGAATGTGGCCGACGAGGGAGCGGCGGACCTCATCAAACGGAGGCTGTGAGTCGCCGGAGCCCAAACCGATCTTCCGATAACCGACGATGATTTGGGCGCGGGGCATGATGCTTGAGCGCAGACGGGCCGCGGCGACTTCACCAGCTTCGCTTTCGAGGGCTGCTTCCCCGGAATCCCGAAGACTGATCAATTCGTTCCGGAGCTTGTTTTCGGTCGCATCACGTTGGAGGTCGAAGAGGACTTCGTCAATATCGATGCCCGAGCCTCGCTGCGCTCCCACCGTGCGGCTGAACCCGTCGGTGGCATCGAGCACGCCGATCTTCTCATTGTCACCGAGAGAGAGCCGGGCAATCGAGAGCAATCCTGGGGTCTCTATGCCCCGCATCGGAATGGATCGGGAATGGGGGTTCTTCTCCCAGATGGTCTTGGTCTGGGCACGAAGCGTCCGGAGGACGAAGTCAGGATCAGAATGTTTCAGCCCCAGCACCGGCTGCGCGTTGATCGGCGTCCCATAACGCAGGGCATGACCCGACTTCCATGCGCGTTCCCCTTCAAAACGGATGTTTTCGAGCGAAGGAAGGATGCGCCAGGTGACCACATCCACCTCGATGAAACTGATCTCATACTGGCCGTAACGACGCGAATGCGGGGTACGGGTGGCGTCCTTGAGCTGACTAAGGTCGGCTGCGGAACGCGCAACCGTTTCGGCGTCGAAAGGGTGCAGACTGAATTCCCGGACCAGCAGGTCAACGGCGGTCGCGCGCGCCTTGGAATTCTGGGTTCGGAGATTCGAGGAGATCAGGTCGTAGGGGGTGGCATACTCGTTGTTCTCGCGGCTCTTCTCGAGGTGGCGGGCGACGGTTGCTGCGCGATTCTTTTCGGACATGAAAAAAGCCTCCCAGGCTAGCTAGGGACCGAAGTCCCTGCCGGAACCGATTTGATTCCGGTTTCGGGTAGCCCGCCGAGGCGAGAAACCCATATCGGCTCGGACGCCCGAATAGGCGTCATGGAGCACATGGGGCACGCGCGTCCCTGATCTGCGTTCAGTCACTCATGCTCACGGTCCGGACAAAGCTGGATCCAATTTGCATGCACTGACTTGGTAGTTCCCCGCATTGCGGGAAGCACGTGTCATGTGGTTGAAACTTATAGGAATTTCTTCACGCTTGTCAAGCTTGAACCATCTCAGGCATGAAGCGTCTCTTGTAAATCCTGTGATCGGCGGCCTCCGTTAGGCGAGCCGGTATGCCTTAGAGTGGGCGAAAAGGGAGCTCAGTTCGTCGAGAAGTATCTTGAAGAGATAGCCGTGGTCCCCGGCTTCTCGGATGAGAAAATCTACCGTCACCGCACCCTTCCTGATCAACCCGATCAGCTCTTCTGGCCGCGGATTGCGGGTGTGTTGCACTCTGTGGAACCGGAAGTATTCCTGATCCCCAATCCGTTGGACGGCGGCCTCTACCCAGACGGATTCGGCGTGTTTGCTCATCAGGCGGTCCTGCAACTGGGCCATATCCCACAGCACGACTTCGCGGGGGCTCAATTCGTTCTGGCGAATCCGGAGCAGGTCAGCGTCGCGATCGATTTGAAGGTACAACTCCTGTGTATTGGCCTTTTTTGCACTAATTGTGCACGAGAGGGAACGCTCCCCGGCCTTTTCGCTGCCGAAGGCATTGAGCAATTGACCAGAACCGGCGTACGCGCTTCGCGTCCAGTCTGGGACCTGAGCGAACATCGTGGCGCGTCTGCTGCCCGACCTCGCTGATTTGATCTCGATACCGTGGTAATCAGCCGTCTTTGACGAGTTCATTTGGATCCCAAGCTCGGACTCGAGCAACCGGCCCACAGACGTCGATCCTTCGACTGGTGCCGCAATGAAGCCCTTTTGAGCCACTGTCTTGAGCTTCGCGAAAAGTTCCGGGAAGACACTGGGTTCCACAGGTGGCGGTTCTACGGACTCCTTGCCCGACGATGCTTCGTCGGCAAGGATCAGCGAATCGTGAAGGTTTTCCCGTGAAGCGTTGACAAGACCCAGACCATTTCCGCGTCGGATGCACAACACCAGGTCGCCGGCTCCGGCAATGTCGGGAAGGTTCTTTATCCAGACCCTGCGGTCCCCGCGCTTGGTCTGGTATAGGGAAGCCGTTGATTCCACCAGCTGGCCAGTCGGGTGCATGAGAACAGCGGGAACAATGACCTTGTGATCAGGACCCAGCTCCTGCCGGGTGAAGTCGTGGAGGTCCGCCTCCAGAAGAAAGTCCCTGAACGGAATGGTTGCATCGAGAATCGCCTTATCCAGACCAAGCTGGGATGGACGAAGCCACCCGTGGCTTATTTGATGCTGAACCAGCAACGAGATGTTGCGTTTTTCCAGTTCCGTGCGTGTGATCATTTTGTTGCAGCCCCCGGTGCTCAGTCGGCTGGGCCGATATCCAGCACTTCTGCAATCATCCTACCCACGGCGTGCGCCAAGAAAGGCGACACCGCATTTCCGACCTGCGAATACTGTGGCACCTCAACCCGCCGCCGCAAGGAACCGGTGGTTTCCTTCCCCTGAAACTCAAAATCGTCGGGGAATCCCTGAAACCGTGCCAACTCCCGGACCGTGAAAATCCGGGGGACACTAGGATGCACATAGTCGTCAGGCAGCGTAACCACCGTGGGAGCCTGAGAGTTCCAATTCAGCGCCTTCTGGGAATGCTTCTTTGTAGCCAGCCGTCGCATCACATTCACGATTTGGTGCTTGTCGTCCGCTATTGTCGTCCCGTCCAGCGCGACCGCGGGGAACCGCACGTTCTTCATCAATTCCAGAACTGCGTCATCGGTTGCCATTTTCCGTGCCATATCGGTCAGCAACCGCGGCGGAATGGAATTGTCGCGCATCCATTGGTACAGGCGGAATCGCTCCTGGGTTCGGGGAGCGTGCCGACGCGGGTTTTGGTTGCCGGGGCCTACCTGTGCGGGCGGGGCGGGGGGAAGGCCCCAAGTTTCCTTGGTCCGGACCTGGTTTCGGAACTCTTCAGTTCTTGCGCTGTGCACCTCAGGCAAAACAGATTGCAGGTCGGCGATCGCATCCGCAATGGTAGGCGCTTCTTCCCTTGTAACCACCGGCCTCGGCGCCAGAGGCGGCACAGACGATTCTGTCATCTCGTCGGTGAACGATGAGCGCCAAACGGCCCCACTGGAGAAGACGCCCTTCGCTTCAGCGATGTCGCTGCGCAGGCCAATGATCATCAGACGCGGCCGGTTCTGCGGGGCGCCATAATGCACCGCGTTTACAGCGACCCCCTGAACTTCATACCCTTGCCCGGTTTCCCTCAGCGCCTGCTGAAGTTGGTCGAATGCCGAGTCTTCGGAGGTTGAGAAGCGGTGACTCATGCCCACAACATTTTCGATAACTACTGCCTTGGGCGATGTACGCTCCACGAAAGCGAGATACTCCCAAGGGAGCTTGTTGCGGACGTCGTCCGGATTCCGTCGACCAGCCAGCGAGAAACCCTGGCACGGAGGCCCGCCCACTACGAGATCCAGGTTTTCGGCGGCGAGTGCGTCCATGATCACGTCGTTTTCTAGGATTCTACCCAGCTCTGAGACAGCCACTCCGTGCTTGGCCTGAAGCTCCAGCGGACGTTCGAGATATGCATGCCAGTCACTGAGTTCAGGGATGGGCTCGAAGAAGTTGTGGTAAAGCGTTCGGGCTGCCATATCCGATTTCTCAACAGCCAGTAAAAGGTCTCCTCCGGCTCTTTCAATGCCAAGGGAAAGGCCGCCGCAGCCAGAAAACAAGTCAACGTACTTCATCATGCCTCTATCTTAAATGTTCATCCGCAAGAAGTCCAGGCGGATGCCATCCCGCGCTAATGGCGCTCGACTTGACTATTCCTTACCCGACCATTAATCATCGCTCATATTCGATTCAGGGTTCGCGCTGGGGTGGTTGGCGTGGTGAATACCATAGTCACATGTCGGCCGGACTACGTCCCGACTGCGTAGCCCCTCGACCACAGGTTTCCCCCACCTAAGGTTGAACCCCCGAGATCCTTTTTCGTTGGCCTGCTGAGACCTCATCAAACGAACTTTTGCCAAGAGAACGAAGTTCCGTTCGAGTCGAGAAAGCGACACAGCTGTGCCTCACAACTTCGGAAAGTGATTACAGGCCCCAACACGAAAGGGTCTGTTTGATGACCGCTGGAAGAGGAGCGATGAATTCTTGATCTGTTCCTATGGTGTGGAATCGAGCGAGACGATCGGCGTCGGCACGACAATCAGTGCTTTGTCGCGTGCCGTGAGCTTGAGGGCAGGGCATCGTCCTTTGGGGACGGTTACTACTCGGGGAATCTCCAGAGTCCCTCCGACAATCTGTCCCGAAAGGATAGTAGGGCAGGTGGACGGGACACCCGCGGCTTTCGCGTCCTGCACATAGATTTGTGCAGGAATCGCTTCCTTGATCTCGGAAGGTACAGTCGCTGGCCCCAAGACGGGTGCAAGGGCGAAGATGAAGATTCCGGCCAAAAACATGATTGATATCCCGGGCCCCCTCTTGATTAGACGCTGATATGCATCACGTCTCTGCCAGTAACCCGCAGCCGCTTCAAGTCGCCCGATTCGGAACGATGCGCCGGCACGTTCAGCTTCGATCCAAGCGATGTCGGAGGGCGACTCGGGATCCAGATCACGGCCACCCCAGCTCGAGTGTTCTTTTCGCCTAAGGCGATCCAGCGCTCGGCCCGTTCCTACGAGGCCATCCGTGTACAGTGCCGTTATCGTTTTGGATTCTCCCAGCAGCGAGGTGCGTCGTTCATACACCCAGCGGAGTATTGGAGGCAGGGACTCCAGGTCGTCTGACGCATCTAGGTCGGCGGAGTTCTCGGCTTTAACGTCGAGCTCGGTATTAGATAGGTCTGTCACCGTCGGAGTGTCTACTGCGAGCACTCGCGCGGCACCGAAGAGCACGCTCCCGACGGCAGTCAAGGCGCCTACAGCGCCGACCGTAGCCAGAAGGGCAGCCCAGAGTTGTAAGTTTTGAAGGGAAGTGAGCTGAAGGCCGGCGACGATGGCTACAGCAATAGCCCCTGCTGAAGCAACCAGCCACTTTAGTGTGCTGGCAAGATTATCGGACCTCGCTCCAAAGTGGTCTCCGGGTGGGGGCGGCATTGGAGTCGATGTAGGAATATCCAAGTGGGTCTCCTTCGTTTAGACCGTACTACATATGTACTACATGTGCTAGCCTCATATTTTTAGAGGGGTTTGCTGTAAACGAGAAGGGAGTACAAGATGGCGGTCGTTTCTCGGGTGGCGAGTTCGCACACGTACAACATGCGTGAGCTGAACCAGAACACTGCAAAGGTAATTCAGGAGATCAACGAATCGGGAGAACCAGCGCTCATCACTCGCCAAGGCCGGCCCGTGGCTCTCATAACACCGTTGGCGAATGAGCGCGTTGAGGCTGCCGTGCTTGGTGCCGTGCTGGATTCTGTTGCCCAATTGAATGGCGATGAATCTCTCAGTGAGGTCCAGAATACGGAAGAGGTAGCACGGGAGTTGGGCATCAACTATTAATATGGCTCCTTGCGAGGAGTCGGAGAAGGTCGTCATTGGAGATGACGCGTACGATTACGAGTCCAGGATGCTGCTTGAGGTTAATCTGCTCGTCTACCGTCAACTCGCGATAGACCAAGCAATGGTCACATGACTGATTGCTGAATTCGTCTACACCATCGAGATTGAATGAGAGATAGCCAGCGAGCTCGGATACCCAAATGCAGCGTCTGAATCGGCCATCCGTAACACCATCCAGTTGGCCCTCTATGGCATCATCGGCGTGAGGGCGCAGGTCGCGATCGGCTATCCGCATGATCTGCGCTGCGACCGATGAGTCGCCGATAGCCCGGAGATCCTCTTTCGCAGGGTTTGACCAAACTGGCACGAGCACAGTCAATCAGATCAGGACGCTTTCGTGAAGCAATCGGGATGATCTGCTAACGCGTCGCCGGTTCCGTGTTTGGTTTGGTCTCCTTGCATCAACCTAACTACCAAGCCCCAACTACATCTCGTCAAAGGATCCTTTGATACGATCTTCAGCTGGACCGGAGAGTGAAGCTTATGGCGCGCAGAATCCAGCGGAAGAGGCACTCTTGGCCGTTCCAAGCAATGTGTCCGACACTCATCCGTCGCAACCAGGCCGACCACGGCTTTATATTAAGACACCGGTCTGTGATGCCGAGGCAGCGATTGCACTGTTGCGATCGAATGGCGGATAGCCCTTGACGGTACGGGTGTTCCTGGCAGGTGTATCATCTAGGCATATTTGCCACTTAGGGAATTTTTCGATGAGTACCCTAAATTGCAACGTGACCCATGTACTTGAGCATCCTCCTTGGAGCACCTGACGCCGAAGGAATTCGATCTAATCGACCAGGATGAAAAGTCCGACTGGATACCCGACACTGTTGCCCACAAAATAGCGGCATGAACCCGGTGGTGTTTAACCATGAGGACAGTGTCTTGACAGTTATCTCGGCGGAATCTCAGATCCAACACCGATTTCCTGCAGAGTCGTGCTAGAGGCCGGCTTTTCTCTTTGCCGCACTCAATGCTTTAGCCTTGGCGGTCTTAAGCGTTTGGGTTTTCACCGATTTGGTGATCTTTGCTTTCGCTTTTGCTTTGGCGGCCGATTTCACCTTTGTGGTGATCTTCGCTTTCGCTTTGCTGGTTGCCTTAGCATCAACCTTAGCTCGGGCAGACTTTACCGCCTGATCCGCAGCGACTGTGGCTGCCTTCGTGGCAGTGGTCGCCGCAGCTGCATTTGCTGCCGCCTGGGATACCTTGCTGGTTGCTGCCTTCGTAGCTGTTCCGGACACCGTAAGCTTATTGATCGATTCCTTCGCAGTATGGGTCACTTTATGCGTCCTTGTGACCGTCTGGCTGGCCTTCGCAGTGTATGTTTTGCCCTTGCGCTTGTACGTGGCGTTCGCATTCGCAGTGTAGGAGGCCGAAGCTGTGTGTGAAGCAGACTTCGTTGAGGAGTAAGTCGTTGCCTTGGTGACCTTCTTAGTGGCGGTGGCCCTGAACCGCTGGCCTGTGCCTACATCTTTCCCATTCCAATTGAACTCAAAATATGAGGTGTCCACATATCGAGGCACTGGAGTGCACCAGGTCGCAGTTTTACACAATGAACCTGCAGGGTAGTCGACGGTCAGAGCGAGCTCATATTTCCCGTAGGGGAAGTTCTTGCCGCTAACCGCCAAAGTCGTTTTCATGCTCGCCAAGTAGAAGCTGTCAAAAGGTTCTGTACTGGCGTACGTAGTAGGTGACAGCTTGCCTGTAGACAGATTCTTGATCTTCGCCGTAACCCTACCGGTGCGTGCGTACAAGGCGTCGTCCATGTTGTGCCACCTGTGGCTATAGAACCAAATAGTTGAGCACTCAGCGGTAGACGAAGAATTTTTCTTGCAGTTGCCCCAATTTTCTTCATGGACACTCAGCTGCGCTGGCTGGGTGTAGTCGATCGTTGAAGCGCTTGCCGGTGCCGTACCGACAATGAGACCCGCGAAGACAAATAAAGGCACCAACAGAGACGTGACGATTTTGCGAATGGTAATTCCCCCAAATTAGTAGCACAAGTCATGTTGACCTGAATGAATCTACAGGATGAGCGCCGTGGCCGATGGAACGATGACATCCGTCCAGGATCGAGATGTCGATCAATAACCGTCAGCAATAAAGCAGGAGCGGATAGGTTCTTTGTTCCTGCTGCTTTCTTCTGTTGGAGCCTAAAGCACTGGACCAAAATGACCAGATATCCCTGAATGCCTTGGCACCCATTGAACATATGGCCAGGCATGCCCTTAACTTTCTTGGAGATCCCGGGAGACAAGAAATTGCCCATCTGGGGTATACCTCAGCCTGACGTCAGGTCTGCGCATCGAGAGCGTGAGGAATAAACCCTGTATGCCATTTTCAGAAAACGACTGCACCGAATATCGGAAGTCGTCTGCACAGACGTGAGACAAAAATCGTGACAAATTATCGGCTGCTCAGGCCTCTATCCTCAGCCGGCTGTGGGTCATGGTCGGAAGCGCCCAACCGGCTGAAGATCATGCCCATGACCATGCCGTAGGTATCTCGTTCCCATTTTGGGTGATCAAGCGGCAGTCCTATGGTGGACATAAATTGATCAAGTCCTAGGCCTGGATTCCGTTGCCTCCACATTTTCAAAATATCGAACACATCGTGTCCTTCTTCGAAAGCGTTCTCGAGGATCAGAAGATCCCTGAGCGTAATCAGCGCCAACGAGCTGCATGAATCTCCAGATAGGGCGGAATACTCCGCGGTTCTTTCCTCAATATGGGATTGAGCAAACTGATTCCAAGGCAACCCCCGGGATGACGTCAGCACCAACGGAATGAAATTGGTCCGATGCACTTTGTTTCTCAGGGATCTCCCTGCTTCCTCTTTCCACAGGTTGATTGTGGAATCCAGTTGCCCTGCCTTGCGGTCCGTAAGCACGATTCCAAGTTCTTTATCAAGCAGAGCTGCATCCACGCGACCATTGACAACCGGATCTGGAATTGCTCGATCGGTTACTTCCACCAACAACAAGTCGTTCCCGGATTTGACTGCAAAATCGCAAACACTAGGGGTCTTCTTTCTACTCTTCTGGAACCTCAGTTGCAGCTCACTTTCGGCAAAGACCCGTCCGGATGTCTTTGCGAATATTCGACGCAAGATAACGCCGACCTCGTATTCAAGGAGCTGATTGGTTGCTGAACGAAATGCTGCATCACGCTTTGTCCCGCATTGTTCATCGAACTTTTTTAGGTGAGCACTCACATCAAAAAATGTGACATCGCTCAGGGCTCGTTGGAGGAGATAGTTTGTGCGTAACACCAGCAACTCTCCAGATGTGAGCTTCACAAGTGGGAACCGGCGCAGTTCATTGAACGCATACTGAGAGCGCTGGCCATGAGATTTTTGGCCAATTTTACGACGCAGAGATTCCAGGGAGATGGATGTCGCATCTAGGAAGTAGTCGGTAACCTCGGCAGAAAACCCAAGCCAAGTGAAAAAGTCGGGGGGAAAACGGACAATCCCTTTCACTGAACCCTGCGCGTACAAACTCATAGCAATGGCGGCGAAGTCTTCTATCTCGATGCCAGTAGCTTCAAGAAATAAATCCCTGGGCTGACCCCCCACAGCTCGTGCCGTTTTCGCGCCTCCTGGCCACGATTTCAGCCATGCATTGTGGGTCCATGCCAGTTGATGCCCCACAGAGACTGAACGATTGAAATGCAAATTCGCGATTACCTCAGAAGCCAGTCCTGCATCTGATCCTCCCCAGGGTGCGCCGTGCCTGACTGAGCCGGATTCGTCACCGATACCCAGCAGGCATTGAAAAATGATGTCGATACCGGACAAGTCACCGGTGCCTGGTCCCTCGGGGGAGTGTGTGAGGCTTTCACCCGCTGCGAGTAATAAAAGTTGAGGAGCGAGAAGCGTACTTCGGAGACCTAGGGTAGCCAAAAGTCGTGCCCGTAGTTTTGGTTCTTGAACTCGGTCGGCCCATCTTTTGTCTGGAGTACTTATTTCCTTGGATGCAGTATCGACGTCGTTCAGCATTTGGGCAATCAATTTGAGGGCTTGCTCTGCGCTTATCTGTTCCCATAGGGTGATCCGTTGGGCAAGTGTTATTGGCGAGCCCAGCACTTCAGTTGCTGTTGCATAGACACGGGCCCACGGTTCACGGGGAGCGCCTTCCCAGTACTTAGGTCGGCTAGAAGTAGACATTCGGCACACCTAACTTTCTTGTTCGTTTATGGAAGTGGAAGGCAATCCATTTTCGTACTATTTTCGATGGTCTGCACGATGGGCTATTCTCCTTCCAGTTGTGCCCCGGGAATGCCAAGAGACTCTGCTCCACGTCATTGGCGGAAAGTAGGCCCCGGCTGAAGCCCCCTCGTATGATCCTTTAGCCACATGGGATTGAAGACCGGCAGCATGGCGAGGTAGGCGGGAAGCATCTGGCGGTGGGGGTTACCTCCGTCATTTTCGCGGCGGGAGGTCTCCCTTTGTTCCGTCCAGCGATCAGTCTTGACGAGGAACCCGGCGTAGTTGGCTGACCGGACCTGATCGGAGTCGTTGCTGAAGGTCATATCCCTAACCCCGCTGTAAGTTCGCTGGTGGGGGTAGTGGCCCGACTGGGGTCTCTTATGCTTGGGTCATGGTGTCCGTAGAAGAAGAACGCTTGAAGCGGTTCTTGAAACAGTATGATTCGCGTGAGGTTGATCAAACCTACATCCAGCTCTACCTAAAACTCCACGACGAGACGCGAGTATTTGCTTCGATCCACGAACGTTTGGACACGGAGTTTGAGTGGATGAATTTCAAGGCGCGAAACGGGGGACACTTTAACGCCCAGAATAGCCGTAATCTAATCGAGCTCATCGAAGAAATCACTAACCTAAATAAGGCACTGATTCGTGTCGGTAAGTCTTTGGTGATTGATTCGGAATACCGACGAGTTCTCGAAGGTTCAAAACTATGGCTGGTTTCGAGCGGCGGAAGCCCGATCCCCGATGGTTTCACTCCAGTAGAAGTGGAGAAGTACGCAGCGGTCTTCTCGCTTGAGGATAAAACCGTGGTGCTTGAGGATCGAACCCGTGTGGAACTTAAAATGGTAGGTAGCGGAGCATTCGCCGATGTCTTCAAATTCACTGATCCGAACCATGGAATTCCCATTGCCAAGAAGAAGCTGAAGCGAGAATCGAATAATCGTGAGGTAGAACGCTTTCGCCGCGAGTTTGAGATCATGAAAAAGCTGAGCTTCCCCTACATCGTGGAGGTCTATCGCTTTGACGAGGCGGAGATGTCCTACACGATGGAATACTGCGATGAGACCTTGGAAAATTATGTGGGTCGGCGAAACAACCAGGAGAGTTTCGATTTCGGTGTGCGGCGGAGAATAGCCCTCCAGTTCCTATACGGCTTGAACTACATCCACTTCAAGGGCAACTGCCATCGTGATTTGAGCGTGAAGAATGTTTTGCTCAAGGTTTACGAAGGTACAGCGGTACTCGTTAAGCTGTCGGACTTTGGACTAGCGAAAGAACGAGGTTCAGACTTCACCCAAACTGAGACGGAGCTCAAAGGAACACGGTTGGATCCTGCCGTGAGCAAGTTCGGAGAATTTATGCCCGTAAATGACATCTACTCGGTGGGTTTTATCTTGTCCTTTATCTTTAAGGGAGTAAAGCATTTGGTAGCCGGTACATCAGGACTCGCGCAGATCGTTCAGAAATGTTCCCATTCGGATCCCTCAGCGAGATACCAGACGGTAGCTGAGCTGATCCGCGAGATTGAGGCCCTCACTCCCGAAACCAAAAGCACTCCGGCCTAGAATAGGAAGGTGCTAACAGAAGGTGGGCCTCTCAACATTTCTGTTATCGGCTCCAGATAGCCGAGACATCTTGTTGCCTGGTAATGCGACTTTCCCTGTTTTCGTTGCTTAGATCGACCGTTGAACAATTCGGTACACCGTGCTTCTGGCGACGCCGAACAGTTCCGAGATTTCCGCGCTGGTGTGCTTGCCTCCGTGGTGGAGGGCTACGAGGTGTTTTTCCTGGGCGGGTGTGAGCTTGGGTTGTTTGCCGCGGAGCCGGCCCTTGGCCTTGGCGATCTGCATTCCTTCCCTGGTTCTTGCGCGGATGAGGTCGGACTCGAACTCGGCGACCATGGCCAGTACGTTGAACAACAGCCGGCCGACGGGGTCGGTGGGGTCATGGACGTTCCCACCGAGGCTGAGCCTGATGTTCGTTTTGGTGAGGTCCTCGACGATGTCCCTTGCGTCGGGCAGGGAGCGGGCGAGCCGGTCGAGCTTGGTGACCACCAGGGTGTCTCCGGCCCGGCACGCGGCGAGGGCTTGGTTCAGCCCGGGGCGTTCGCGGTTCCTGCCGGTGAGCCCGTGGTCGACGTAGATCAGCTCGTCCGGGACGCCGAGGGCTTTGAGTCCGGCTTGCTGCGAGGCGAGGTCCTGTTGGTTGGTGGAGACGCGGGCGTACCCGACCAGATGCGATGACATGAATCGAGTGTAGCGTTTGTGCCACCTTCACCGGGCTTTATTGCGGGCGGGGCATGCGCGAATCTGAGGACTGCCTAAATCCTTGAATTTTCAATGTTTGTGAATCGCAGCGATAAATGGCGGGTTTCTCTGATCGTTATGTGGCGCGTTGAAGAACATGGAGTGCGGTCGGTAGGGATTGGGAGGTGTCGTCCGTGGCCGGCTTGCGGCCACGGACGGCGGATTCTTGGCGGGAATTACTGGCCTTGCTGGTAAACGTCGGGGATGCCGTCGGCGTCCGCGTCGATGGCTTCCTGGGCCTGCAGTTTCTTGTATTGCCGGTTCCGGCTGCCGAGCAGGATTGAGGCGAGCACCGCGGCGAGGATTGAGGCCGCAAGGATGGCGACCTTCGCATGGTCGTTTGCGGGGCTGCCCAGACCGAAGCTGAGTTCGGCCACGAGCAGGGAGACGGTGAAGCCGATGCCTGCCAGCAGGCTCACGCCCAGCAGGTCCACCCACTTGAGCTCGGGGTCAAGGGTGGCCTTGGTGAACTTGGCGGTCAGCCAAGTGGCGGCCAGGATCCCGATCGGCTTTCCGAGAACGAGTGCCACGATGATGCCGAGGGCGACCGGGTCGGTGAGGGCCGAGAGCAGTCCCTGGACCCCCCCGACGGCAACGCCTGCGGAGAAGAAGGCGAACAGGGGAACGGCGATTCCTGCCGAGAGCGGGCGGAAACGATGCTCGAAGACCTCCGCCAGCCCCGGTCCCTCGGCGGGTTCGCCGTGCTTGGTGCTGTGCAGGACCGGGATCGTGAAGGCCAGGGCAACGCCGGCGACCGTGGCGTGGATGCCGGAGGCATGCAGCAGCGCCCAGGCCGCGAAGCCGATGGGCAGCAGGATGAACCAGGCCGCCGAGGGATTCATCCCGAAGAAGCGCCGGTACTTCTGCGCAAGAAAACCGTAGAGCGCCAGCGGGATGAGGGTCAACAGCAGCGCCGGGGCGTTGATCGTCTCGGTGTAGAAGAACGCGATGATGGTGATGGCCATCAGGTCATCGACCACGGCCAGGGTCAGCAGGAAGATGCGCAGCGGGGTGGGCAGATGCGAGCCGATGACCGCCAGGACCGCGACGGCAAAGGCGATGTCGGTGGCGGTGGGGATGGCCCAGCCGGAGATGGTCTCGAGATTCCCCCAGTTGATGGCAGCGTAAATCAGGGCGGGGACGACGACGCCGCCCACCGCGGCGGCGACCGGGACGATGGCCTTGCTGACCTGGTGCAGGTCCCCGGCAACGATTTCCCGTTTGAGCTCCAGGCCGACCAGGAAGAAGAAGACTGCCAGCAGGCCGTCTGCGGCCCAGGCGCCCAGGCTTAGTTCCAGATGCCAGGGCTCAAAGCCGATCTTGAAGTCCCGCAGGGCGAAGTAGCTCTCGGAGGCCGGTGAGTTGGCCCAGATCAGGGCGATGGCCGCGGCGATGACCAGCAGGGCCCCGCCGACGGTCTCCTTGCGCAGGATGGCCCCGATGCGCAGGGCCTCGGGGTAGCTTCCCCGGCCGATCAGGGGGCGCTTTGAAGGTTGTTGCATGCCCATGAATGGGCTCCTTAAGGTGGGTTCGACAATGTTATTGCCGACCAGACTTCCCGGCGCACCTGCCATCAACCCTACGGTATACGGCTAGTGTCCGGCTCCGAGTTTTCCGCCCATGCGTTCGCGCATCTTCAGGCTGGCCGCGTTCAGCCCCTCGATTTCCACGGTCTTGCCGTATTTGGCGTATTTGGCAGTGATGGCATCCAGGGAGGCGATGGTTGAGGCATCCCATAGGTGCGAGTTGTACATATCAACGACCACGCGGTCGGGGTCCTGGACGTAGTTGAACTGGGTGTAGAGGTCGTTGGACGAGGCGAAGAACAGTTCCCCGTTCACCTCGTACTTCGCTATTTGCTCTCCGAAGTGTTCCTCGATGCGCCTCTCGACGGTGACCAGATGGGCGACCCGGTTGGCGAACAGGACCATGGCGGTGAGCACCCCGACACCGACGCCGATGGCCAGGTTGTGGGTGGCGACGGTGAAGATGACGGTGATGACCATGACGGTGGTTTCGCTCTTGGGCATCATGCGCAGGGTGGAGGGCTTGATGCTGTGCCAGTCGAAGGTGGCCACGGACACGAAGACCATCACCGCCACCAGCGCGGCCATCGGGATCAGGGCCACGATGTCGCCCAACGCGACCACCAGGATCAACAGGAACACTCCGGCCAGGAAGGTGGAGATGCGGGTGCGGGCGCCGGAGGCCTTGACGTTGATCATGGTCTGGCCGATCATCGCGCAACCGCCCATGCCGCCGAAGAATCCGGTGATGATGTTCGCCGCGCCCTGGCCCCAGGATTCGCGGGTCTTGTTCGACCGGGTGTCGGTGACATCGTCCACGAGCTTGGCGGTCATCAGGGATTCAAGCAGGCCCACGAAGGCCATGGCCAAAGCGTAGGGGAGCAGGACCTGCAGGGTCTCAAGGTTCAGCGGCACGTTCGGCATGAACAGGGCCGGCAGGCTCTCGGGCATTTCCCCCTTGTCCCCGACGGTCGGCACGGCCAAGGAGGCCAGGACCGCGATGAGGGTCAGGACGACGATGGCGACCAGGGGCGCCGGGACCGCGGTGGTGATCTTGGGCAGGCCGAAGACGATCAGCAGTCCCAAGGCCGTGAGCGGGTAGACCAGCCAGGGGACGCCGAGCAGCTCGGGGACCTGGGACATGAAGATCAGGATCGCCAGGGCGTTGACGAATCCGACCATGACCTGCCGGGGAATGAAGCGCATCAGCTTAGCCACGCCCAGCAGGGCCAGGATGACCTGGAAGATCCCGGCGAGGATGACGGCGGCAATGAAGTAGTCCACGCCGTGGCTTTTCACCAAGGGGGCGATGACCAGGGCAATGGCCCCGGTGGCCGCGGAAATCATGGCCGGCCGGCCGCCCAGGAAGGCGATGGACACGGCCATGGTGAAGGAGGCGAACAGCCCGAGGCGGGGGTCGACACCGGCGATGATGGAAAACGCAATGGCTTCGGGGATCAGGGCCAGGGCCACGACCAGCCCGGCCAAGACCTCGGCCTTGAGCAGGCGGGGGGATTTGAGGGTGCGAAGAACGGATTGCCGTTCTTCCGGGGTCAGGATCGGTTGTCCTGCCGTGGTTTTCGTGGCCATTGACGGCTCCGTTCACAGGGAAATGGGCGCTCTCGGGCGCTCGGATGCATGAAATGATGTGGGGTCGGTGCGTCCTTGTCTTGCACTGGTTGGCTGCGGCGGGCAATGGCCGCAGCGGGCAATGGCCGCAGCGGCGCACCGAACAAAACCAACTCTAC
This sequence comes from Paeniglutamicibacter sulfureus, assembly GCF_030512175.1. Taxonomy (GTDB): domain Bacteria; phylum Actinomycetota; class Actinomycetes; order Actinomycetales; family Micrococcaceae; genus Paeniglutamicibacter; species Paeniglutamicibacter sulfureus. The sequence continues at coordinate 207,592 of NZ_JAULBL010000002.1, forward strand.
CCTAACGTGAGGGTAGAGTTGGTCATCAAGGAACAGGAGAACCCCATGAACAAGACCCCGCCCGTCGAGATCGAACAAACCATGCACATCGGGGACTTGGCCGAGGCCACCGGCCTGTCCCAGCGCACGATCCGCCACTACGACGAAGTGGGCTTGCTTCCGGCAACCACCCGCAGCGAGGGCGGCTTCCGGATCTACACGGACTCCGACCTGCAGCGCATGCTCGTGATCCGCTCCATGAAACCCCTGGGATTCACCCTGGAGGAAATGGGCGAGCTGCTGGACACCGTCGACGCCCTGGCCGCCGACACGAGCAATGCGGGTGCCCGTGCCAAGCTGGCTGACTTCATTGACCGGGCCAACGCGAAGCGCGACAAGCTGGCACTGAACCTCAGCCGGGCCGATTCCTTCATCCAGGACCTGCAGGGCAAATAGCCCCACGTGGTGATCCTTGTGGAGCAGCGGGCGGCTGCCCGAGAACCTTTGATCGCCCGAACGATCATCGAAGAGCAGCCCGCTCAGCCCTGTTCCGGGCACAGACCTTCGTCGAAAGTGCCCCTGACCGGTGTCTCGAAAACCTTTAGCTTTTCGAGACACCAGGACTGCGCCGATCTTGACGATCGGTCGCCTTGAAGTTCCGGGAGGCAATTTGTTCCAGAAAGTCGTCTTGCCGTAAAACGTCTTACGAGGTTGGAATCCAGGGTTTTTTGAGCCAAAATGGCGGGGTGAGACATTTGGGATACACGCGGGTAAGCACTTCGAGCCAGGATGCTCAGTTGCAGCTTGATGCGCTGCTCAAGGGCGGGGTGCAAAAGCGCGACGTGTTCGCCGATGTCACCTCGGGAAGCAGGACCGCAATCGAGCGACCCGGAATGAAGAAGCTGCTGGAGTACGCCGAGACCGGGGACACCGTGGTGGTCTGGCGGATCGACCGGCTCGGCCGCTCCCTCATCGATGTGCTGAACACCGTGAACCTGCTGCGCGAACGCGGCGTGAACGTGCGCTCCATCTCGGACGGGATCGACCCGGCAACCTCGACCGGTCGGATGATGTTGAACTTCTTGGCTTCCTTGGCCGAGTATGAGCGCGAGTTGATCGTTGAGCGCGTCAACGCCGGGATCGCCGCCGCCCGGGCCTCCGGCACCCGTTTCGGCCGGCCGCTCTCCGACCCGGCGGTGATCGCCGAGAAGCTCGCGATCGCCAAGGACGCCCGGTTGAGGGGACGCACCGCCGAGGACGCGGCACGTTTGGTCGGGTGGAGCCGCGCGACGCTCTACCGCCACCTCGGCCAAGACACCGGCTCGATCAAGAGCATGTGATCCTTGATGGCCCAGCGCAGCGTTGCGGAGAAACTCGCCTTGCTGGGCCAGCACGAGAACGGCGCCCCATGGGCGCGCATCGCCGCCGAATCGGGGGTGCCGCTGCGGACACTGGCACGCTGGTCCGCGAAGTACCGTGCCGATCCGACATCCAGGGGTTTGCAGCGTACCCGCCGTCCCGATCGCGGTGGCCGGCGGATCCCGGGCGAACTGGTCGATGCCATCGAGGCGCTGGCACTGCGCCGTCCCGAGCCCACCATCGCCTTCGTCCACCGCCGTGTGGGCGACATCGCGGCCGACCGCGGACTCAGTCCGCCGAGCTATTCCAGTGTCCGGGCGATAATCAGTGCCATCGACCCGGGGCTGCGCACGCTAGCGCATGAGGGGGATGCCGCTTACCGGGACCGGTTCGAATTGGTGTTTCGTCGCACCGCAGCCCGACCGAATGAGCAGTGGCAGGCCGACCACACACTGTTGGACATCATGGTCCTGGGCAAGAACGGGGCTCCGGTGCGGCCGTGGCTCACGGTCGTGCTGGATGACTATTCCCGCGCCGTCGCCGGATACACCCTCTTCACCGGGGCCCCGTCGGCCGAGCAAACCGCGCTGGCCCTGCACCAGGCGATCAACTCCAAGACCAATCCCGGCTGGCCCGTCTATGGCCTGCCCGAGGTGCTCTACAGCGACCACGGCACGGACTTTACCTCCGAGCGCCTCAACCAGGTCTGCCTGGACACCCACATCCGGCTGATCCATTCCCGGGTCGGGGTACCGCAGGGACGCGGGAAGATCGAGCGCTTCTATGGGACCATCACCACCGAGCTGTTGCCGCACCTGCCCGGCCACATCCCGCACGGAACCAACGGTGCCCCGGTCACCGAGCCGGCACTCACCCTGGAACAACTCGACGGAATCCTGGAGCAATTCATCGTCACCGAATACAACGGACGTCCCCATTCGCAGACGCAGCAGGTCCCGGTGCAGCGCTGGGCGGAATCCGGGTTCATCCCGCGCGCCCCGGCCCACCCCGAGGACCTCGACCTGCTGCTGCTCACCGCGGCCGCAACCCGGAAGGTGCTACGCGACGGCATCAAGTTTGCAGCCACCCGGTACGTCTCACCGGTCCTGGCCGCCTATGTCGGCGAACACGTCACCGTGCGCTACAACCCCCGGGACGTCGGGGAAATCCGCGTCTACTTCAACGATGCGTTTCTCTGTCGCGCGATTGCACCCGAGCTGGCCGCGGACTCCGTCTCGCTCAAGGAACTGCAGGCCGCGCGGTCGCAACAACGACGGATTCTCAAGCACCAGCTGCAGCAACGGCGAAGCCTCGCCGACGCCCTGCCCGCCGATACCCGCTATATCCCGCGATCAGCTGCGGATACAGATACGGAGGAGGAACCGGAAAGCCTTGAAGAAGTCCCGCCACGACAACGATTACGCCTCTATGAAACCGACTGATCCGACCCACAGCGTGCTCGGCCCGGGAGATGACGGCCGGCGCTTTCTTACACCGGATACCGGAGAGCTGAACCTCGGCCCGCCGCCGCAGCGTCCGAGGCCGCCGTTCCAGCTCACGCGGGAACACCGCCGCTTCACCGAATTCGCCGACGCCGTCCGCGCCCACCGCTACATCGGTCTGTGCTGGGGACCTCCGGGGGTCGGCAAAACCCTTTCGGCCCGGCACTACGCCGGGGCCGACGCTTGGGAACTATGGCAGCCGCCCTTCCCCGAGCACCTTGATCCCGTACCCGAACGCGTGCTCGAATCCCGCACCGCATTCTTCACCCCGACGGTCTCGGCAAGCGTCCGGGAAATTGACCAAGGGCTCCCGCGGGCCTGCCAACAGATTTCCTACGCTCTCGACTACGCCGAACACGGAGTCGTGGATCCCTTCATTCACCGTGAGTCACGCTCCAGCGGGCGCACCGAACTGCTCATCATCGACGAGGCCGACCGCCTCAAGACCACCGGCCTCGAGCAGGTCCGCGACTATTTCGATCGGCACACCATGGGCGTCATCCTCATCGGAATGCCCGGCATCGAAAAACGTCTGGCCCGCTACCCACAGCTCTACAGTCGCATCGGCTTCGCCCACGAATACCGCCAGCTCGCCCCCGAGGAACTCACCGCAGTCCTGGCCAGACGTTTCCCGTCAGGGAACGACGAAGCCGACGGAGGCCTCGGGCACGCAACAGCCATCGCGACCATCGTCCGCATCACCGGCGGAAACTTCCGCCTCGTCGACCGGCTGACCACCCAGATCGAACGCGTCCAAACCGTCAACGCCATCGCCCGGCTCACCCCCGAAATCGTTGACACCGCAAGGAGAGCCCTCCTCATCGGCCACTAAGCGCTGCGAAAAACACGCCATTTACCGTTGCGAGTCACATTCAATGTTCTTAAATGTCGGGTCTTTTGTCGTTGGGTGTCGCGCTGGGGGATCGGCAAACGGGACATCCCAGATGTCAAGGACCAACCCCCGCAGCCTTTCCCTGAGGGGGCTTGCGGGCATGGCCGACGGTCCGGGAACGCCCCGTAGTTGGGGCCAAACTTCGGACTGGCCGCGGCAGGCTGCAGGAAGGCCCTGGGTTGTTGCCAGCGGGATCGGATGGTTAGTCGGCGTCTGGGAACTTGTACAACTTCCCCGGCTTAGCCCCGGTGGTCCTCAGCCTGCCGCTTCGGTGGTTCAGCGTGGGCTTCCCTCAGGGACCAGGAGGCCCACAGGACCTCTCGGGTCCTGTGGGCTGTCGTTCCGCCCGTGAGTCCCAGGGCCCGGGGCGAGTCTTGCGGCTACATTCAGCCTTTCCCGGACTTGATTCGAAGACGTGATCCGTTCGCGGCGTCCAAGCCCGGTGAGTAGCAGCAGGACTCCCTATTCATCTACTTAGAATGGATTTCGATTCGCGATAGTTCGGGACTTTTTCGCATGGGTACGAGTCATTCCGCGTGCTGGGGCAGCATGCGGGAAGGCATCCCTGGTGTGTCATCGCGGGTGTATACCAGGGTTCCGCCCAAGAAGACTTCCTGGACTGAAATGTCCAGGAGTTTTGAGACGGGAATCGATAGGGGATCGGCATCCAGCGCGATGAAGTCCGCCAGCTTGCCAGGTTCCAGTGAGCCACGGGTGCTTTCTTCCCCCAGTGCATAGGCTCCGCCAAGGGTGTGCATGCGCAGTGCCTCGTACACGCTTACGCTTTCCGTCGGGGTCAGTATGTGGTCGTGGAAGGTCCGGCGGGATACGGCACTGGCAATGCTCAGGAAGGGGTTGGTCTGCCCGATTTCCGAGCCGACCCAGACATCCGAGCTGCCGGAGACGGGCCAGCCGTCATCCAGCATGCGCCGCAGCGGGAATTGCTGCTCGCGGGCGTAGTCGCCGAGATATGCGGGGATGAACTCGCCGAAATTGTAGAGGAACACGGGTTGAGGTACGGGCACTATCCCTGCCCGTTGCCAGGCATCGCTCAATGCGGGGTAGTCGGGCACAAAATTGCCTGCATGTTCGATGCGGATGCGCGGTGCCCCGGGAGGCCGGTGCACCTGGGCAAGTGCCTCACAGACCTCCAGCTGTGCGCGATCGCCGTTGGCATGGATGGCCAATTGCAGCCCGGCAACTTGGGTGCGGCGGGCAAGCTCGATAATTTCTTCGGTGGAAAGCGCAAGTTCGCCACAGCTGTGCCCGTCGAATACATAGGGTTTGGTCAGGGCCGCACGCGCAGCCGAGTAGCCTCCATCGGAGAACGCCTTCACCCCCTGGATCCGCAACCTTTCCGCGCTGGACCGGAAGTCGGCCCATGCGCGGTGGGAGCAGGCCTCCTCCAAAGTCACCGTTCCCGGTGTCCAGAGGTAAACATGGAGCCGAACGTGCATCCGATCTTCCGCTATGGCGTCATCAAAGGCCCGCAGGCCATCCAACGACTCCGATATCTCTCCGATGGTGGTCACGCCGTTGGCCGTGAACAGCTCGCGAATGCCGGATTCGAGGGCCTCTCGCGACTCCGCTGCGGAAAGCTCAGGGAAGGGCAGGAGCTTGTCCATCTCGGTGACCACTCCGGTGGGACGTCCCTCCGCGTCGCGGTGGACCGAGGGTTTTCCCGTGATGCTGTATTCGACTGTTTCGTAGTCGGCGTCGACGCCGCTTAGCTCCAACGCTCGGCTATTGAGGATGGTGAGGTGCCCCCCTGCGCGTATGGCAATGGCGATGTCCGTGCTGACGCTGTCGAGTTCCTCCCGGGTGGGGAAGCGGCGATCGCTGAGTTTCTGGTCGAAGAAAAGGTTTGCCTGCCCCACGAGCCAGCCATCGCGTTCACGATGGAGATTGGTCCGCAGCGTCTCCAAGACCGCGGAGACATCCCGATTTTGGGGTGCACGGCAGTCCACCATCAGATGCCCGGCCTTGGCCGCCACTTCCGAGTGTGCGTGGGGATCGACGAATCCGGGCATGAGGACGCGGTCCATGAGGGAGATGACCTTGGTGTCTGTTCCGAACCACTCCGAAATTTCGGCATCCGGTATGACTGCCTGGATGCGGCCGTCGCGCAGGCACAGTGCGGCCGGGCCCTCGATCTCCCGGGGGGCGAGGGAAATGATGCGTGCCGCCCTGATGATGGTGTCTGCGGATTGGTGGTGTTGCGCGGCGCTCATTGGGGAGCACCGGTACGGGGTACGTTGAGGACGGTGACTCCGCTAAACGCGAAGGTGGCCAGATCGTCCACCGAGGCCACCCCCGGGGCGGAGGCCATGGACGCTTCGGCATCCTCCTTGGACGTGTATGTCAGGCGGGCAACCAGGTAGGGGCTGGCTGGATCCGCTGCCTGTACCTTGCCCCAGGTGAATTCCTGCAGCCTGGGCAACCGGTGTACCAGCGGCACGTGAATGGAGGCGTAGTGCAGGTCGAAGGCCTCGGTGTCCTGAGGCCGGTTGTAGATGATGAAGAGGTCATGCATTTCAGAGGTGTCCTTTCAAAGAATGTGGTTCCCGGCAAGGGGGCAACAGCCTCAAACCACGTCCGAGCCCGCTTTGGCCTTGACGGATCCGTAGCCGCCCTTGTGCAGGGGACGGAGAATCAACTTCGTTCCCAACCAGTAGACGAGTCCGGCGACCACCACTGTGGGGATGGAAGCGGTGGTGTAGGAGAACGGAGCCCGGGAGGAGTATGTCACCGGGTCAAGGAGGTAGAGATAGGTCGCGACGCCGGCGATGAATGCTGTGAAGCCGACGGGGTTGAATCCGCGCCAGTAGTAGTAGTTCGAGGAAGGCAACGTGCTGTATAGCGATCCGACGTCGTATTTCTGCCGGCGCAAGAAATAGTAGTCGGCAATCTGCATTCCGCAGATCGGTGCGAACGCGATCCCCAGGAATGCCAGGAAAACGCTGAAGTTCGCGAATACGGCATCGGCGAAGAACCCGGCCAGCACCAGGGCCGGGACCACCGCGATCAAGGTCGAGGAGACCCAGGACATCCTGCGCACGGGAGGTAGCTGGCGTACGGCCACGGTGGCCGCGTAGACCCCGACTACCGCAGTTCCGATATTCGCCAAGATGATAAAGAGCAGCGCGATGACGCCGAAGATGGGGCCACCGATTTCCACAAGGAACTGGGTGGGATCCCCTCCGGAATCGGGTACGAGCAAGCCGCCATAAAGCCCGGTCAACGATCCCACTCCGACTGCCAAGCCGAGACCAAGAACGACGGGCCACAAAGATTTTCTGGCGCTCGGTGAGTTGCGCACCATCGCTCCGGTGTATGCCCACCAGGAGAGATTTGAAGCGATGAGTACTTCCATGGCACTAGCCCAGTTGACGTTGAGATCTGCGTCCGGAGCAACCGCGGGAGCAGCCAGCAAGTTTTCCAGGCCGGCGCTATTGATCAGCAGGAACATGATGACGAATGCCAGAACCAGCACGACAATCGCAATCCCTTGACTGAAATTGCGCACCGCCGCGGATCCCTTGCGCAGTAGCACCAAAACGACCAGGACGGCGGCAATACCCGCGGCTCCAATAGTCCATTCCGGTAGTGCCAGGCCGAACGCCGAGCCGATGGATTGCACGGCACGTCCCAGGAGCACGAAGAGATAGACGTTCCAGCCCAAGGTGGACAGGAAGATCAACACGACCGCCAACATAGAGCCTCTGGTGCCCATTTGGGGCACCGCGGAGGCGACCGCATCGATCCCGTACTTCGCGCTAACGGGCAAACAAGCCAGCACGATAAAGAGAATTCCGATCAAGGATCCGGCCAGCACTGCCAAGGTTCCTTGCCCGGCAGGCAGGTAGTAGGCCGCAAATCCGCCAATGATAAAGCACCAGGTGGCGATGGCCGTGGAGACGGAGGTGGAGAAGACCGCGAAAGACCCCCAGGAGCGCTGGCTCCTGGGCTGCGGCCATCCATTTTCGGCAGCTTCGGCGGGGAATCCGTCCGTTTCCAGTGGCGCTTGGCTTGTGTGCTTCATAGCGACTTCCCGACAACAACGAGCAAGGCCGGCAGCACGATGGTGGTCAACAAGAGGAGAACATAGTCTTTCCGTGCCAAGGCTTCGCCTTGGTGGTCGGGGTGATTGACGGCGTTGACCAGACGTTCCAGGGCTGGCTCAAGATGGTCCACCGGGCACCGGAGATCCGAAGCGGAAGGCCCTTCACCGGTGATAGCCCCTCGTACTGGCGAGAGATCAAATTGGGTACTCATCACACCACTGCCTTCTGGAGATTCGATACGTGGGGAATGACCTCGCGGCCAATCAGCTCCAGGGACTTCTTGATGTTCTCATGTCCGACCCCGTCAATGCGCAACAACACCTCGTCGATGCCCATGCCTTCCAGACGCTTGAGGCGTTCAATGAAATCCTCGGGTGTTCCAATCATCACCGAAGGGGTGTACTCACACAGCCAGTCCAAATCGTCTTGGTTCTGGATCAGGGTTTCCAGGGCATCCAGATAATCGTAGTTGGGATTCTTCGAGAGCGGGATGTAGAGGTCCAGGATGAACTTGAAATAGCCCATGGCGACATCCCGGGCGACCTCGAGGGCTTCTTCCCTGGTTTCGGCGCAGTAGGCGGTGGCGACATAGAGCCCGCGGTAGTTGTTGGGTGCTGCAACTTGGGAGTGATCGCTGGAGGCAAAGGCGGAACTGTAGGCGTCCAGGCATTCCTGAAGGTAGTCAAAGCCGAAATAGTTCTCGAAGGTGATGACGCCGATACCTCGTTCTCCCGCGTTGACGTGGGATTGGACGCTGGAAGCCGCCACCGATACTGCCGGGTGCGGAAGAGTGACGGGCTTGGGGACAACCTCCACGGGCGGGATCTGCCAGACCGGCCCGTCGTGCTGGAGCGTGTCATCGCACATCGCCTTCATCAACACGTCCATCGAGTCCTCCCACTGGGCACGGGTGTCCTTGGGGTCGACTCCAAAGGCGGACAACGTGGTGAGGTTGTTGGACCTTGCGGTGCAGATCTCCGCACGACCACGAGAAACGATATCCAGGGTGGCAAGGCGTTCGGCGACCATGATGGGATGGTTCCACTTGAGCATGACCGAGGCCATGGTGCGGAGCTTGATGTTGCTGGTTCGCATCGCGACAGCCGCGTACAGGACCTCCGGGGCGGCAATCGAGAATCGGGGGGGACTGAAATGCTGTTCCGATGTCCCCCAGGTCGAGAAACCGAGGGTATCCGCCAGGGCTACCTCCTCGATGAGTTGGTGATACCGCTCGTAGGCGGTGGTGCCGGTGAGATCGCCTTCTTGAAGCAAGCCAATACGCAAGTTGTTCTCCTTATTAATGGGTGGGTCTTGAAAGGTGGGGGAGGGGCGAAATGAACGGGTGCAGCAGGGGACCGGAAAACGCGTTCACAAGCAGTGCCAGGACCGCGATCAGCGACAGGGGGTTCTTGTAGGGTGGTTTCTATGAGTATTGGAGACAGCCCCGTCAGTGCCCCGCAGTCTCACGCGGGCGCTGCGGCCCGCCCCCATGCAGGGTTCAAGCTGGCGGGCAACATGCGCTCGGATATGGAGACCGTGGCGCTGACCGAGCTGGACTTGCGCTTGGTGGAGCAACTGCAGGCCGACGGAAGGATCCCCTTCGCGGAGCTGGCTCGTCGAGTTGGGGTCACCGAGAAGACCGTACGACGGCGGGTGAGCCATCTGCTGGATGAGAGTTTTATCCAGATCTCGGCAGTGACCGATCCCTCGCTGTTGGGCTTCGGGGCTTTGGCCCTGGCGCTGCTGACCATCGACGGGACACGCGACCCTGCAGCCCTGGCCGAAGATCTTGCGCTGCTGCCCGAGGTGGACTACGTCACGGTCACCACCGGGCCCTTTGCCGTGCAGGCCGAACTGATGTGCATTGACGGCAAGGAACTCCACGACGTCGTTGCCAGAAAGATCCGGACGATTCCGGGAATCCGGGCCGTCGAAATCCTGCCCTACTTGCGGCTGCATTACCAGCAGGCAACTTTCTCCGCCGCCAGGCTCAACGAGAAAAGGGAAGGGGTGCGCCCCCGCCCGCTCGACGCCATGGACCAAACCATCATCTCCGAACTGGCCGACAACGGTCGGGCCTCCTTCCGGGAGATCGCAGCAAGGCTCAACGTTTCCGAGACCACCATTCGGCTGAGGTACGCCAAGCTGGTGGACTCCGAAGCCGTTCGCGTGATGTGCATCGTCAACCCGTTGCGGTTGGGATACCATTTCTCCTGCTGGGTGGGCATCCGCTTGGGACAGGGTGCACGGGCGGCCGATGTCGCCGAAGGATTGACCGCTCTGCCCAGTGTGTCCTATGTGATCATCACCGCCGGCCGTTTTGATGTCTTGGCTGAAGTGGTCACCTCCACGGGGGAAAACTTGCTGGCCATCCTGGATGAACAGATCCGTGTGATGGTGGGGGTCCGCGAGCTCGAAACGTGGCTGTACGCTGATTTGCACTACAAGGCGTTGCGGCCCCGCAGAGGTCCCGCGGAGGAACCTCATGCCAGGGACATCCAAACGGTTTGAGACTCCATGAATTTTTCCAGCCCGTCCGGGCCGCAGTCCTTGCCCAGGCCGGAATTCTTGACCCCTCCAAAGGGGGCTGCCGCATTGTAGTCGGCATATGTGTTCACCCATACGGTGCCGGCCTGCAAGCGGTGCGAGAGGTTGTGCGCCTTACGCACGTCGTTGGTCCAGATTCCGGCGGTCAACCCGTACTTGCCACCGTTCGCCCGGGCCACCAGCTCATCGACGTCGGTGAAGGGCTGGATGGTCAGGACCGGCCCAAAAATCTCTTCGGCAACGATCGGATCCGCATCCGCGGGCCCCACCACGGCGGTTGGTTCCAAGAAGTAGCCTTCGCCTGCCCCCACTGGGCGCGAGCCCCCGAAAGCCACCGTTGCACCGGAGCCCGAAACGGTTTCGAGGTAGCGTTCAACCTTGTTCCGGTGGCTTTCCGAGGACAGCGGGCCCATCGTCGAGGCACGGTCCAAGCCATGGCCAATCACCAGGGCCTTGGCGTGTTCCTGCACCGCTGCGATGACCTCGTCAAGGATGCTTCGCTCGACCATGAGGCGGGATCCGCTGAAACAGACTTGCCCGGAGTAGAAGTAGGCGGTGGTGGCAGCGTAGGCGGCTGCTTTGGCGATGTCGGCGTCGGCAAAGATGATATGTGGATTCTTGCCGCCCAGCTCAAGGGAGATGTGCTTGAGGGACCGCCCCGCTTCTGCTCCCAAATGCCGTCCCACTGCTTCTGAGCCGGTGAAGGATATCTTGCGCACCAAATCATGCGAAACCAGTTCCGCGCCGGTCATTGCCCCGGTGCCCGTGACGACATTGACAGTTCCATCAGGCAGGCCAGCCTCCGTGGCCAATTGCGCCAACCGCAGCGAGGACAGCGAAGTGAGCTCCGAGGGCTTGAGGACCACGGTATTGCCGGCCGCCAAGGCCGGGGCAAGTTTGATTGCCGCCTGGCACAAGGGGAAGTTCCAAGGAGTGATGGCGGCAACCACGCCCATCGGAGTCTTTCGGGTGTACACATGCGAGTCAGGCGTGGAAACAGGCACCGTGGCGCCCACGATCTTCGTGGGCCATCCCGCGTAGTACCGGAACTGCTCCACCGCCAGCGGCAGGTCCACGCTTTCGACATGGCTGACCGGTTTTCCGCCTTCCAGTGCGTCATACTGGGCCAGTTCCTGGGAATTGGCCTCGATGAGGTCGGCGAAACGGTGGAGCAGGTCCTCGCGGCGGGAGGGAACCATGGAACCCCATTCCCCCTGGAATGCCCTTGAAGCCGAGCGAACGGCACGGTCAACGGTGCCCGCATCAGACTCGGCAACTGTCGTGATGCTTCGACCGGTGGCCGGATCCAGCGTCTCGATCACCGAATTCCCGGCGTCGATCTCGAGCCCGTCAATGTAGGCTCCGTGCTCGGCCGTGGCGAACGCGTGGGCCTTGGTGGACATGAGGTTCTGGAGCGACATCGTGGCTTCGGGCTGAGTGGTCATGTGCGTTTGTCTCCTTCTAGAGGGTGCGAGAACGAAAGGGGGAAGTGGACAGGGTCGGACCCCCACGGGTCAATTGGCAGGAGAAGCCTGCATATGGCGGCGGTGGTAGATCACCGGCGTGCGGTCCACTGGGTGGTCAATGCCTACGATGCGCCCGACAACGATGGTGTGGTCCCCGCCGGGCAACAGATCCGCCACCTGGCAGTCAAAGACCATGGCCGCTCCGGGGATCTTGGGTTGACCCGAATCGCTGAGCACCCACTCGGTGCGCTCAAACTTCTCCCGTCCCTTCTTTGCAAAGGCAAAGGCGGTATCTTGCTGGCCATCGGCAACGATGTGGATCAGGAAGCCGCGGCCTCCCTCCAGCGCAGCCAACGTCTCCGAACCGGCGTCGAGGCAAACAATCACGAGGGGCGGGGACATGGATAGCGAGCTAACCGCGGATACCGTGGCTCCGTGCGGAGTCCCATCGGCTGCGAAAGTGGTGACGATTGACACCGCCGAAGGCAGATTTGCCATCGCCGACCTGAAGACGTCCTCGGTGGGAGCCTCAGTATGAGATAGATCACTGGTGATAGTCATGGATGTACTGTAATCACTGTTTTATTCAGCTGTCAAGACCGTGATTCAAAGTTTAAGCGTCGCTACGGGGCGTAATCCAATATTTTGCAGACATGCCGTCTTCAAGGTCTGGGGGGCAGCCGCGGTCACGTACCTGTGTGGTCAAGCCGCGCGCGGCAGCCGGGGCGGGCCGCGGGCATGTTTTTCCTTCGGTCTTTCCCGCACACCTGTGGACGCCGGGACCCCACCGGCCGCGTGCACACCACCGCCGGGTCATGTTCCGCCCCGAATCCCACCTGCCGCTGCCGACGATCGTGCACACCCTCGTCATCGGCGTGGGTTTCGGCGTCGTTCCCCTTGGTGCACGACGCTCACGCCCGGCCTGCCTGTTTGACCGGGCGGGGATTTTCGGCAAGGACACTAGGTATGCGACTTTGGCAGGAGCGAATTTTTCATGATGGCCTAATCCTGGCTACCACTGTGGGGTACCCAAGTTCCTCGGATCAACAACCCACGCCACAGGGTACTAAGTAGGCCAACTGTCGGATTCCTGGTGCCAGGGTGTCGCGCTGGGCCATCGCCTTACCGGACGCAGGGAATTGACGTGATGAGAGTGAGCGTCGATTTGGGGTGGGGTAGTGAGCGGTCACTGGTGTTGTGTTCTCTGGCCGGGACGGCAGCCGTTGCGGCGATTTGTATCAGGGGTGTGGCGCAGGTAGCGTGGGATGGTCGTCCGGAAGTGCCGTCCCCCAAGTGGCCACCGGGCGGGATCTGAGCCCCTGCGTCCGTGGCTGCCTCCAAGGTGTATGGACGTGGGGGGTTCTCTTTGCCCCCGTCCGGTTGGTTCCCGCGCCCGATCCCGGGTTTCTCTCGACGGTGGTCCGCGAGCGGCTTGGGTCCCTCTGGAAAGTGGAGCGTCTGCAGGGGTTGCCAGGTGATGCGGGGATGCCCAGTGAGGCCCTACGCTGTTGTCACCGACATGACCGCCGAGATACGCGGCACTCTTGGGGAGGCGACTGGATGTCCACGCATAGCGAGCAGCCCCGTGAAGCGGTCTTGCGTTCCGGGTACAGCGCGGATTTCCTGGGCACCGGTGTGGAGGTGCCGTTCCTGGATGCCGCCATCCGGGATGATGCGGTCCTCTGGGAGGTTTCCGAGGTCATTCCGTACACGCATTTTTCCCTGTGCCTGAGTGCCTCGCGTCGTCTGGCGCGCTGGGTGGGCTGGAACATTGACGGGGCGGGCCTGTTGCTGCTCAGCCGCACGGGGCTGGACTTCGCCAAGGATCCCCGGCTGCCGGCCGAGACCCAGTCGGGGAACGAACTGTATGCCGGTAACCGGTTGGATCGCGGGCACGTGGCCCGTCGCTCCGACCTTCTGGGGGGGAGTTGCCGGAGGCGCAGCAGGCGAACCGCGACTCGTTCTATTACGCCAACATCGCCCCGCAGATGGATGACTTCAACCAGAGCCACCGGGGCGGGCTCTGGGGCCGGCTGGAGAACGCGCTCTACGAGGACGTCGATGTCCAGGATTTGCGGGCCAGCGTTTTTGCCGGTCCGGTGTTCGGTTCCGATGACCGGGTGTACCGGGACGTTGCGTTGCCGGCGGAGTATTGGAAGCTGCTGGTGTTCCAGGAACATGGCGTCCTGAAAGCGCGGGCCTTCCTGCTGACCCAGGATCTTGACCGGCTGCGAGCCGTGCTGGCGTTGGATGAGTTCAGGGTCTACCAAATCACCATAGTGGAACTCGAATCACGGACCCTGCTGCATTTCCCCCAGGCGGTGCACCAGACCGGCACACTGCCTGCCGTGCGTGCGATGTCCGAGCGGAAACCATTGGCCGTCACGTCGGACATTTTCTGGTAGTCGCCGGGACGGCAGGGGACTTGTAGCGCTCACCGTGGTTCATCTGGTGCCGGTTTGGGTTCAGGGAGTGGTTCGCGCTGGCCTCGTCTTGGAATGCGTTGTGGAATCCGCGGGACGGTGTCTTGATATCGGTCCTTTTGGTGGATGCGGTGCTGTGGGAGACTTTGGGCATGTGTGGACGTTTCGTGATGGCCAGAGCCGACAGCGACTTGGTGGCGGCCTTCGGGATAGAGGACGTCGTGGGTGATGGGTTGAGGCCCAGTTGGAACGTCGCGCCGACCCAGAAGGTCCGCATCGTCACCGGTCGTGGTCCGGATGGCACGGGCCCCGGCAATCGCCTGGAGACGGCGCGGTGGGGCCTGGTCCCGGTGTGGGCCAAGAGCAGGTCGGTGGGCAGCAGGGCGATCAATGCCAGGTCGGAGACCGTCCTGGACAAGCCGATGTTTCGTTCGGCGGCGGTGAAGCGCCGTGCCCTGGTCCCGGCGGAGGGTTACTACGAATGGCAGGTTGTCGGCCAGGAGAAGATCCCCATGTACCTGCGGCCGCAGGATGGGGGCATCGTGGGTTTTGCCGGTCTCTATGAGTTCTGGCGGGACCCGGAGGTCCCGGACGGCGGGGAGGGGGAGTGGCTGATGAGCACGACGATCCTTACCCGGCCGGCGGCTGACGCCCTGGGCCACATCCACGACCGCACCCCGGTCATCGTGCCTGCCGACCTGCAGGCGGACTGGCTGGACCCCGGGCTCATCGACAAGGCGGAGATCCGTTCGCTGTTGGATGCCATTCCCGATCCCGAGCTCGTGCCGCATGAAGTGGGCACGGCCGTGGGGAATGTGCGCAACAACGGGCCGGAACTTGTGGAACCAGTGAGCGCTAATTAGCCGGTCTAGTCGTGTCCAACTCGTTTGAACAATGTCGTGGCCACTCAGTCGGGAGCCATGCCAGGGGATGCAGGATTCTTCATGTCTTTGGAGCTTCCGGTCGGCTAAGTTGGAGGCACTCGCTGATGGATGGGAAAGACCGTGTCTTTGGGGCAGATGGACGTTGAGCGGTGGCTTCACTTGGTTGCGCCCGGGATCGGGGTGACAGCGCTTTCCCTGAGGGCCGGCTTTTCGCGGGTCCGCATTTTCCAGCAGCTTTCGGGCGACCGGGTTGTGGAGGAAACGATCCTCCGGGTGTCTAGGGTGCTGGGGCTCGACCCGATGGAGCAGCTTCGTTCTTTTCCCGGCTACGAGTACCTTGTACCTTCCCGTCCTGATCCTCGCGAGCTTCCCGCCTACATCCGGTGGGACCACCTGATGCGTGGCTGCGCGGCGATCGAGCTGCTGGAGCCGTTGAGCGAGGCAGCCCTGGGTCCGACGCATTTTCCTGGTGTCAGCGGCCAGTGGGTCGAGAGCGTGGATCCGGATGGGGGATTGCGCAAGCACCTCAAAAATGCGGGGCCCATCAGTGACCCTGGGATCTCAAAAATGCTTCAGGGCCGTCTGCGTTTGGATCTCGGCTTGCTTGCGGCGCAGTATGCCGATCTCCCGAGGACTTCCGCTTACGTGGTTGCCCAGTTGTTGACGCCAGCGGAGGCGGGGTGGGTTGCCGATGAACGTGTGCAGTGGCTTCAAGGTTTGGGGAAGGCCGAGCGTCTGCAGTTGCTGGAACGACGGGTCCATGCCGCGTGGGTGAGGGAGAAACGGAACCGGGACCCTGGCAAGCAGGGGTGAGCCGGAGGGGTGGAGGGGCGTTGGCCTGGGGACAGCGTCCGGCCTCGGTAGCGTCCCGTTACTTGTCTATGGTTGCTTGCCGATTTTTGATGCCGGTGTTGGTGCTGTGGTGTGGGAGGTGTCCGGACGGTTCATGGGGTGGCTGCGCGAGCGACAACGACCAGCTCGTTGCCGTCAATGCTTGGGTGGGGGATGGGGCAACAGTGGTGCAACGGGTCTGCAGGTAACGGCCAGTGGTGTCATGGAAATTGTGGGCACTCATCCGGGCTTGGGTGATGGGATGTGATGACGGAAGGCCAGCAGGCAGATGACCGCTTCCCACGGTGCCGTCCACCTTGTACCGTGCCCTTGGCGTCGTTCGCTTGATCGCCGTCTGTGGTCTTCGGTCCCGTCCGGGCGGGCGTTGATGGGGGTGTTGCGGTGGCGGCCTGACGACATAGGTCGTGGTGTTCTCTGGTTAGTCTTTCATTCGGTGGGACGAGCGGTTCTGAGGCCGTGCACGGCCCGCGATCGCATGACTGAAGACGGGGGGCATGTGGCGACTTGCGGGTGGTGTGCGGGCGGTCGGCTGGGGTCCCGCTGTCCACCTGTGGGCGGGAAAAGACCGGAGGATTTATCTTTTGCCGTCCACAGGTGGTCAGGGGGCAAGGGAACCTAGGTTGTGGGGTTTTCCGTGGTCGTCGCGGTGGTTGCCGACTTGCGGGTGGCGCGCTTGCGGGTGGCCCGGGAGGGGCTGATCTTGTCCAACTCCGGTTGGGTCCAGCCTTTTTTGAGGGCTGAGGCGAAGGCCTGTTTTTCGGCGGCCACTGCCTGGGCCAGGTCGTGCTCGGCTTTCACGCGTGCGGCAACTGCGTGGGCAATGTCGTTGGCGGCGTCCATGCGCAAGTCGTTTTGTGCCTGGAGTTGTTCCAGGATGCGGGTTGCTGCGTCACTCATGTGTCAATCTCCAATGTATTCGAAAGGTTCGTCGGGGCCACAGGTTGTGCGGGAACCTTGTGCGTTTTTTGGTCCGGCGGGGACCGGACCGTCCACCCCTAGGTTACCGGGCTGGGACCATGTTTTGACGGAGCCCCCAATAACCGGTTCCATACGTGCGTGGCCGCATCCAGCGGAGCAAGCTATAGACTTAGCATAGCTAAGTCGGCTTGTCGCTTTACTGCGTTTCGCTGGCATGGGACACTTGTACCTGGTGGTTCGAGTGGTGTTGCACTGGGCGAAGGGATGAAGCGGTGGCAGTTGCGCGTGAACGGAAGCGGCAGGCCAACATCGGCGGTGGCCGAAAGCATCCTGTGCAGTTGAAGCTTTCCGTTGCCGAGAAGACCACTTTGAAGATCCACGCCGACGAGCTTGGTGTGAGCATTCAGCGGCTTTTGGTTGAATCAACCCTTTCCTCTTTTCAGGGCGAAACCCTCACCGAACGACGCGATCTTTTGACCGCGCTGTTGCAGCTTCAACGCGGCCTCGCTGCGGTTGGAAACAACATCAACCAGATTGCCCGTGCTGCAAACGCAACAGGCGAAATCAAGGGAGACCTTGAGGCTTCGCTCACGCAGTTGCGCGCTTCGGTGAACAGAATTGATGAAGCGTTGGAGTCGTTGAGGATTGTTGGTGAACCCTCATGATCCCCAACGTGGTGCGCGGTGGACGCATGAATGGTGTGATGGCCTACCTGGTGGGACCAGGCCGCTCCAACGAACATGAGAATCCGCACCTGGTTGCCGGGGACGACCGGGTTACTTTTGCCATTCCGGTTGGCACCTCGTTGGACGCCAACCAGGCATTTGAGATCGGCTACATGCTTGATCAGCCGCGCCGCATTCATGAGGCCGAGTTCAACGTTCCCGTGTATGCCCGTGATGATGAATCCGGTGAGTTCTTGAAGGATGAGGCGGGCAGGAAAATCCGCACCGGTTCCAAGCCCGGCCACGTGTGGCATTGTTCCTTGGCCGTTGAATCCGGTCATGGACGAGTGGATGATGAGCAGTGGGAGAAGATCGCCACGGAGTTCGTTTCGCGCATGGGTTTCATCGATCCCGATGGTGCAAAGTCCTCGCGCTGGGCTGCAGTTCACCACGGCGCGTCGAAGAACGGCAACGATCACATCCACCTTGTCGTACAGCTCATCCGCGAGGACGGAACCAAGGCGAACATCAACAACGACTTCCACCGCGCCCAGACCGTGTGCCGCGAGCTGGAGAAGGAGTTCGGGCTGCCGCGCTTGGAGTCCCAGGAGCACGGCAAGGGGCTTGCGGGGGAGAAGCCCGCCGAGCGGGCACGTGCTGATCGCGGCAACAATGTTTTGTCGGATAAGTTCGAGCTGCGCCGCCGGCTACGTGCCGCGCTTTCAACCTCGAACAGCGCCGAAGAATACGTGCGCCATGCCCGAGATCTGGGCGTGCATGTTGCCCCGAGTTTCAAGCCGGGTTCGACGACCGAAGTTCGCGGTTACAAGGTCTCCCTTGGCGGGAGGGGCACGGATGAGCGCGGCATTTGGTATGCACCGAGCAAGCTTGATTCAACACTTGCCTGGAACGATATTCACGCACGGTTCGGCAACGCCAATCGCGAGTCCGGTGACGCCTACCTGGTGTCCTTGCATTCCTCGAACACCGGACGTGAACGCCGCAAGGCTGTCGCGCATCCGGTGTCGAACGAGCAACTGGAACGGATGATGAGTAACAAGACCGGGCCGGATACCTTGGCGAACATCTACGCGCGATTGTCGTTGCAGTTCGAGCGCAACAAGCCCGCAACTTTCCAACGGCTCTCCGAGTCCTACGCGCGCGCCGCACAGGGTTCAGGGAACCTTCGGTATGCGGCACGGATGAACCAACGGTTCACCACTGGCCAGGGCCGGGGTTGGGTCGCTGTGGCCAAGCAGGCAGGTCGCCTGGGCCGGGTCATGCTGGAGCACCGGATGAGCCAGGATCGCCCCCACTTCTCAACCAACGTTGACCGCTTGTTGAAGGATGCCGAGGGCATCATCAACAAGGAAATGCAACGCATCCACCAGGAAGAAGCAGCGAGTGTTGCCGTGTCCAAGACACCTCATGTTCCCTACCGGGATTGGAACGCCAGTGCACAACGCGGGGCGGGACAAGACCAGGGATACGAACGCTAGGAAAGACCAAAACAATCAGGGAGAGTGAGCACGATGGTTGACCAGGAAGAATCTGAAATCATCCAAGAGTTCGGCAACATGACCCGCGCCATTATGGGTTCCGGAATGCAAGCCGCTGAGCACGCCCAGCGCCGGGCGAGCATGAACCAAGCAGAGGCCAACGCCGAGGTGGCGCGCGAACGCGGTGTGGCAGAGATGCTTCGCCGCGAACTTTCCTCACCATCGTTTTGGAAGCAAGCCAGCAGCGAAGCCATTGCCGACCGCATGACGGTAGCCGGCGAACTGGCCCTCAAGCACAATGATGCTTCCCAGGCATTCATGGCCGGTGCCGACCGGATTCGCAACCAGTACGGAATTAACGTCGAGGACATCAACCGCGACCATCCCACGTCCTCCGTTCAGAGGCACCAAGCGCTGCGTGATGCCCTGGACGATTACCTGGCCAGCCAACGACTCAACAGCGAGGCGCAGGACAAAGACACAGGGGCAGAAAAAGACCGGGTCCCTGATGCGAACGTGAGCACTGGGGAAACCGTTCAAGAGCTGGAACAGGCAGCAGCAGCCGCGAAACGGGACGAGCAAGCCAACCTGGCCCGAGCCGGCGCAGCGGAATCCGAAACACAAGAGAACGCGAAGAACACCCATGCAGACGAAGCCAAGGAAACCACCAGGCACAGCGACGATCCCACGGGTCGCCCCGCCAGCGAGCCAAGCGCCGCACCTGCCCGTGCGTTGGCCGTGTGGAAGGAAATGGGCGGCAAGGACGCTGATTTCCCCCTGGCTCCCACCACGAGCAATCCACAGGCCGCGATGAAGAACCGCCAAAGGGTACTCGCCGCTGCGGGAACACAGCGTGGGCAGAGCCAGGAGCTTTCCCGATGATCGAGATTCCTCCGGGCACGGACTCCATGGACCTTGATGGCGACGACACCGCCGAGGAACAACCAGTGCAAACGGTTGAAACCGACAATGGCGGGCAGAGCGGGGAAGAACGGCCCTTCATGTATGAAAATGCCGAGCAATGGCTACAGAACTTCGCGTTGCCGCGCTACCTGCGCAACCTTGGTTCTAATAGGAAATGGGCACCGAATTGGTACGACTACCCTGAAGCGTATTCACTGATCACCGCGCTGTGGGAGTCGTGGGAACAAATGCGCTGGGACGGGCCACAACAAATCCTGGTGTTCTACCGCGACTACTTCTACACGCTGATGGACCGGCTCACCGCAATCGATGGCCCATTCCACGCCTACGACAAGACCACGCACCCGGAACCGCCCGAGATGTTCCCCGTCTGGGATGCCCCGCCAGGTCACTTCCGACAGGCCACGCTGACCGAGTAGGGGTCCGAGGATGGGCGGTACGGAAATGCGCGGTTAGCGGTTCAGCCCTGACCGGATCGTCCTTGATCTGAACGTCACCATTCCCGTATGAGGAACACTCCACGGGACGGGAATGCGCTACTAGAATGAATCCGCCAGAAGCGGGAAGGGTTCTCATTGGGTATTGATTCTCTGACCGTGGTGCATCCCGGCGTCCATCCGCCGGCTACACCGTCCCCACCCTTGCCCGGTCAGTTCCGGTTCATCCCGAACTGACGGCTGAGAAGTGCTTTCTTGTAATGTGACTCGGCCGCATCCACGTCCGACGCTGACGCCCCAGGGCTGAAGACCCGAAGGATGCTGAACTGGAAATGATTCCGGTGCGAGATGTCCAGCGTGTCCAGGTCTCGCAGCGCAACGTTGCCGCCGTGGCCGGTCTTCGCATATTGTCCCCAGCGCCCCAGGATCCGCTCGCTGCCGTCGGCCTTCCCGACGTACAGTTGTCCGGTTGAGGTGTCCGAGATCAGGTAGATTCCCTGGACGGATTTGAGCACCTCGCGCCAGATCGCGAAACGCGGATTCTCCATCACTGATTGAAGCTCCCGATATGACAGCAGTAGATTATCGAATCCGGGGAAAGGCTCGGCCTGTGCGTCGGCGATTTCCGCGACGTGGAACCCGGAAATCACCTCGCCCCACTTCGCCCAGTTGATCGTATGACCGGCCCATTCAATGACCATCCGGTTCTGGAAGGATGCCAGGCAGTCCGACGCCGCGAGATTGTAGAAGCGAAGCTCTTCGGTCCGCTCGGCGAGGGATTCGCCTTGGTTCTCGAATGCCATCAGGAATCTGCCCCGGTTGCCCCCGTCGGCGACGAAGTTCAGCCAGATGCGAGGAGGCGATTTCGGGAACTTATAGGCCTTGACGCCCTGCTCGCGGACGTAGGCCATGATTTTCGCGGAGCTAAGGTCATCGGGTCCGGTCAACCCGTCCTTCTTGAAGGTGTGGCGCACCAGCAAGACTTCGCTCGGGTCGATGCCTGCTTCATTGAAAATGCTGCCGAGTGTGAGGCGACCTTGGAAGCCGGCCTCGGATAGAACCCGGTTACTTGCCAACCTTGAACGCCCACCGCTCTACCTCGTCGAAGCCGATTTGGCGCACCGGTGTGGTGAGCTGCCTGGCCCAGTCGGCCATGAGCTCGATGGCGGTGGCATACGTCCCATAGCCATATCCGGTGCCGTGCTTGGGGGTCAGAGGCTTCTCGGTGTACCGGCTCAGGGTCGTCATAACCCGCTTGTCAACGATGAGGCACGGGTGTTCGAGCTGTCCAGCGCCGGCGAAATAGAGGTACTTGGTGGAAAAATTCGGGCCCAGCCCCTTGATCAACGAGGTGCGCGGTTTTAAGGTCCGGAAGGCAGCTTCGGGGTCGGTGGGCGCCACAAAGGCTGCGCGGCGAAGGGCGTTGCCAATACCCATGATGTCGCTTTCGATGGACGCGATGCGCCGGGCGGTGTTTCGGTGGCTCGTACCGGTTCCCCAGGCCAGGCTGTGCCAGAACAAAGCGTAGGCAGCCTCATTGGATTCGTCTTGACCGGCGGCGCCAGCCATGGCGAACAGCGAGCCCCTGCTGATACGTCCCCGGGTGATGTCTCCGTTTTCGCCGCGGATGGGCGCTCCGGGAAGGTGCCCGATGCGGGTGTTCCAATACGCGAGGTTCAGGTCGAAGCCGTGCTCGTCTATGGCTTGGCTGCGGGGATTAGTTGAGAGGTGTTCCTTCAAGTCAGCAGGAGCTTGGAGGGGTGCGGGTGTAGTCATAATTTCCAGACTACGGGCAGGTTCATCAAACCAACCTTGCGAATCGGGGGCGATCATCCCGTCACACTGCGGTTGGCAAACGGTATTTTGCCGTATTTGTCCCTGAAGGCGAGGATCATGGCTTCCTCAAGCTTCTTTTCCGTCCTGTCTGGCACCACTTTCCAAGCCACCAGAAGGTCTCTGGCGTCGGCCAGCTGCCAGATGTACTGGCCACCGCTGTGGCCATGGCTGCGGCCTTGCCCAGCGATCGCGTATTCATTGATCCGATCCCATAGTCCGCCGTCTTCTCGCTGGCTGGCTTTGCCTATGTATAGGACCCCGGCCCCGGGAACCCAGTTGGACTCAAGTTCATCAAGAGGCACATTCGCCTTGCGCGCCTTGTGTGTTCCGCCGAAACCCTTGGGCAGAAATTGCCGCTCCGCAGTGGATGCCCGAAGCACCACATAGACCCCTGGAGATTTCGGAATCCCACCGTCGCCTTGTGAGTTCTGAAGCCGTATGTTTGCAAAGGTGACGAACCCACGGAATCCTTGCTCGTTGAGTTCGGTGTAGGTGAAGTGTTTCAGCTTGGCCATGCGTTGAATCCCGTCGATTTCGTCCCGCGCACATATTCGCAAGCCCTGTCTTAATCGAGATCCTACGCAGTGCCTGCGGAGGCAGGTGAATATGTCTCGCAGCAAGTGTCATTTTCTCTAAGGCGATGCACTGAGTGTCAGGGGCCGTCCGCATTGCCCAAGTGCGTCCGTATGCGGAACCATGCGTGCGGCACGGCTTGGTCTTGACCATCGTCTTCTACGGCTGCGGATCGCTGAGTTGAAGAGAGCAGCACGGTCGGAGGAAGGCTGAACCGCCGCCCACGCCGGGCTCAGATAGGTAATGTGAGTGGCATGACCAAGGTTTTCCTCTCTCACTCCTCCATCGATAAGCCCGTTGTCCGTCAGGTCATGGCTGAACTCCTATTGATGGGAGCTGATCCCTTTTACGACGAAGTAAGCATCACAAATGGGGGAGTAATCCCACGTGATATTGAGAAGGCGTTAGAAACTACGGATACCTTCGTGCTGTTCTGGTCTAAGGACGCTGCGGTGGCGGACTGGGTTAAGTCCGAGCGAGATGTCGCTTGGGGGATGTTCCACCATCAGCCTCATCGTTTTCTTGTAGTTATACTTGACGACACTGCTTTGCCTCTCACTTTGAAGTTCAAGAAGTGGATCGATGCGAGGAAGGATCACTCGCTCGTAGCGTCCGAGATCCTTGGGTTGAACAGCGATGCCAAACTCATCATGGCTGTCCAAAAGACGTTCGAGTCGTGGGGGATAAAGGTGGGTTATGTCCCGGGTTACGGTGCATATGTCGGGTGCCCTGGATGTGGAGCAGGCATACGAGATGTGGAGCAATGGAGCCAAGTGGATTACAGCAGGGACGACCTGTATGCGGGCGTCCGATGCAAGAGGTGCACGTGGGAAGACGGTGGGGAAGTTCCGTTCTAAGTTCGCCTGCCCAAGCCTTCGCTATCAAAGTTGGGGGCAGTTTCAGTCGACATCGAAATTGTCCCTACAGCCTCACCGCTATTCGTAAGCCGATCGGCTTACGGGCACCGACGGAGCGATTGCTGCACTCGGTGTCGTAGGTCTGCGGTATCATCAGCGCATGGCTCAATGCACAGCTCCAAGAGAAGGCCACCGCACTGCAAGCGGTCGGGCGAACTGCCCTGCATGCTCGTCCGGCTATGGGCGTTCTTCATACTCGCCGTCTCGGTCGTACCCCTCCTACCCCACACCGGCCGCGCCTGTGCGTAGGAGCGGGAGCCTGTCAGGCAGTAGCGCGGGCGGGGGACGTGGTGTTGCCCGCCCGACTTGGCAGCCCAGAGGGTCAACTGCCTCGTACACGGATCAGCAGGTGCGCGATCTAGAGTCTGTCCGCGCGGCGACGGTCTTACGGACTCAGGCGAATGACGTGTTCCTCTGTCATGCCTGGCCCGACCGTCAGGCAGCCGCGAATGACGTTTACGAGTTGCTTCTCGGAGAAAACGTGTCGGTGTGGTTCAGCGAAGTGAGCCTGAGACCTGGCACGGACATGCGAGTAGCCATCGACCGTGGATTGGTGAGTTCGCGCATGGGGATCGTGCTGGTGACGCCCGCCATGCTCGACAAGCTGCGTACAGACCGCAGCATTGCGAGCAACGAGCTCAGCGCTCTGCTGCGCCGGAGCCTCCTAGTACCAGTCATGCACGGGGTAACGTTCGAGGAGCTCGACCAGGTCACCCCGACACTCGCGTCGCGTGGTGGATTCAGCACGGCCGAAGAGCCCATGGAAGATATCGTCGTGAAGATTGCCGAGCTCGTCGGAATCGTTACAGAGGAAGAGGCTGACGAACTCAGCATGAAGTCGGCCGTCAATTAGCGCTGAGTAGCGGGCCCCTAGGACGCCTCGGTGACCCAACCAGGGACAACTTGATGAACCAGCGCCAACGCTAACCTGCCGTCTAACGACATCCGCGAATGGCCCGTAAGGCGGTCGACCAGCGGTGCAAACGCCATCAAGATCCTTCGATTAAGGAATCGGCGTGTTTCTGCGAAAGACGGATTCCCGTACACCTTGCCCGCAAAAATGCCCGGTGCCCCGGGCGCTAACCGCTACATTCACTGCCGCTTGATCCCCCCAGCGTGAATTTCCGTACGGATCATCCTGGGACCCGGGACAAAAAAATCAAAAGGCGAGGGCGATCCAGTCACGGACGGCTGGATCGCCCTCGCCTTTGTTGCGGGGTCTTGAATATTTAGGAGTGCAATCTGCCGTTGGTGACGGCCAGGTTTTCGTAGTATTCCTTGGACTGCTCCACGTCATCGGCGTAGGGCTTTTCGGAGTAGTGCTGGAGCCGGATCAGTCCTGCGGGCATCCCCGAGCCGGTGAGTATGGCCCGGCCCTTGGGCAACGCCGCAAGGTCTGAGGTATCCATGGTCTTTTCGCGTTGCAGCGAGGTGGATACCGAGCGCCCACTCTTGCCGCTGGTGCTTGAGGAACGTTTCAGCACGTCCCTATCTCCAATGAGCTGGGAGAGGAACGGGAGGAACTTGTCGTCTGAGAGTCCGCGACCGGCGACACGAATGTTCGCCGCTCCCCAGAGCTTGGACATGCCCTTGTCGCCGTAGGCCTCAATGCCCTGGCTGTAGGACTGGAAGAACGTTGAAACAATGATGCCGCGCGAACCGTAGTGAGAATACACGTCGGGCAGCTCGCGCCAGCGCACCACGTTGGCGGCCTCATCGAGCACTGCCATCATCGGGGTCTTGAGCCGGCCCCCTGGTTGTGTGGCCGCTGTCTTTTCGGCTTCTGTCATCACGGCCATGACCAATGCTGCCGTGATGGCGCGTGCGGAACCCCCGCCTTCCTTGGAAACCAGGTACAGGGTATCTGTGGAGTTGGCGAATGCCTTGTGGTTGAACTCGGGGCGGTTGGCCCCGTTGTGCCGAAGCCACGGAACAACTTGCTCGTAAGAGAGCACGTTTACCCACGGGCGCATCGTTCCATACACGCCGTCTCGCTGCTTGGGGGTGAGCTTCTGGATTTGCTCCAGCGCCTGGCCGAGGGCCAGGTATCCACCGTCGTGGAGAATGTCGCGCGCGGACATGTCTTCCGGGTCTTGTGCCCACAAGAAAACATCGGTGATGGGACGCCTGCCCACCGATGCGGCAAACATCAGGTGCGAGAGCAGGCGCTTGCCGTCTGACTCGAAGTACGCATCCTGCTTCGCCCCGGCGTCGGTGGCCGAGGATACGAATACATCGGCCAGCTTTTCGGCGGTTTCCATGTCGTGAATGAACGACAAGGGATTCCACCACCAGGCGCGTTCCTCCCCGATGATCCCTTGGACGTCATGCACCCACACGGTGCCCACCCGTGCCCGGGGGCCGCGGGTCATGTCCACGATGTCGCGCTTGTTCGAGGTCGCCAGGACCGGGCCGTTGGTTTCAAGGATCTGCGGCACGCAGACGCAGGTGGTCTTGCCGGCGCGGGGGCCCATCAACCAGATCTGCACCCATTCCCAGGAGCCGTAGAGAGGTTTCCCGCTGTTGACCAGCACTGCCAGGGGAACACCTATCCCGGCTTTTTCTGCTCCGAGACGTTGGGTGTCTGCTTTGGCAGCGGCTTCACCCAGCTCTGCGAAGTCCTTGGAATGACCCATGTCCTTGGCCAGGTGGTCGATGCGCGATCGTTTCTTGGTGGTTCGGGCCCATTGCTGCATCAGCATCGCCGCGACTCCCAGCAGCAGGAACATCCCGAGGGTGAAGACCAGCACTTGGATGCCGCCCACCGGAAGGTACCCGCGGGCCTGGTCCATGATGATGGATGCCTGGTTGTTGGTCGGTGGTTCCACCTGGGGGTCCAGGACGGCGCCGGTTCCCCACAGCAGCGCACCGACCACGGCCAGGGCAAGTACCCCGCCGGCGGCCATCCAGGCCGAGTCGTTGGACGCGGGCTGGTTTTTGCGGCCCGAGCGCGGATCACTGAGCATGGTCGATTCCTTCCCAGAAGCGCACCGATTCGATGAGCAGCCCCTGTTCCATGAGCGGAATGTTTTTCTTGGGTGGGTCGTGTTTCATGGGCGGGCCATGTCCCAGGCGCGGTTGGTGTCGCTGATTTGTAGTTCCAGGTCGGTCAGGTTGGTCATGAACGGGGTCCCGGGGGACTTGCCGACCTTCAGGATGAACCGCCCGGCCCCGGGACGCAGGCCTGCCCGGTGGGTCTTGGGGTCGATGACCGCCTCCCCGGTCCAGTCCGTCATGAGGTCCTTTTCCTTGCCCGAGAGAGCGAACACTTCCTCGAGGTTTCCCATTTCGGAGGGGGCCAGGCCGCCGAGGAACACCATGGCGGAGCGTTCCACGAATCCCCAGGCGGTGGCGGTGAGATGGTCCTTGGACAATTTCAGGTCGTTCATGGTGTGGGTGATCATGATCTGCCCGATGCCGCGCCCGCGGTTCAGGCGTGTGATGGTGTCGATGAAGTGCACCATGTCATCGGAGGCCCGCAGGATCCGCCACAGCTCGTCCATGACCAGCAGGTAGGTCTTCCGCCGGCGTTTCCCGGCGGCCGCGAGGTGTTGTTCGGCCGAGACGGTGGCCGAGCCCAGGTTCCAGCACAGGGACTGGACGGCGGCCACCAGCACCGAATCGTTTTCGTTGACCCCGGAAATGTCGAACACGACCGGCACCCCGGGGGTGATGTGGGAATCGGAGGGCCGGGAGAACAAGTCGCCGTAGGTGCCCGAGGGCCCCAGGTTGATCAGCGCATCGAGGAGTTCCTGGAGGCGCTGGTCGTATTCCTCGTCATTGTCATAGGCCAGCACGTTGGTGCGCAGGATCTCGGGACGCGAGCGGATGAAATCGATCAGCTCCCCCAGGACCGGTGCGTGCTGCAGGTCGGGGTCCAGCGCGGTGATGGCCACGGCCAGGCAGGTGCTTTCGTGCGGCCGCAGCGCACGTCCCAGCATCATCGCGGCAATGCCCTCCATCAGGGAGCGCCGGCGGCTGGCCATTTCGGACAGGGCAATACCGCGCGCCTTTTCGTCCTCGATCAGGGTCAGGCTGGCCACCAACGGGCCGAGGTCCAGGGGATTGAGGTGGCCTTGGCCGGGGGAGAAGGTGATGACCTGCCCGCCCAGGGCCTGGATGTGGGGGACGTAGTCGGGCCGGGAGTCGGCCAGCACCATGGGGACCACGCCCCATGCGCTGCAGGCGTCAATGATGCGGTGCACCAGGGAGGTCTTGCCCAATCCGGGCTGGCCCAGGACAAAGGCCGAGGGGTTGGAAATGATCCCGGCGGTGAACCAGGAGATCGGATCCCCGGTCACGAGCGTGTTGCGCATCAGGTGCCGGCCCAGCGGGGCCCCGACCAGGGGCAGGCCGGCGCCGGAGATGAAGGGCCAGAACCCGCACACCTGGACCGCGGAGCCCTGGACCTCGAAGGGGGACTCGGTGAATCCGGCGGGCCCGCCGCCGGGACGGTTCCATCCGGTGTCACCGGGGGTGAGGCGGTTTTGTGCACCTTCGGCCAGCAGGCGCCGCAGGAATCCCGGTTCCCGGGTCTTGCGGGGGGCGGCCTTGCGCGCGGTTTTTTCCAGGCGGGCCACATCACGTTTGCTCAGCGTGAGCGCGGTTTCCCGCACCTCGTCCTGGGTCCCCGGTGGGGCCGGTTCCCGGCGCTCGGTTCGTTGCTGGTTTTTGGCCGGTGTCATGAGAACCACGTCCTGAGTTCGTCGGGGATCATCATGTGGTCCGGCAGCACCATGCCCAGCGGCAGGCCGGCCTGGAACGTCACGGCCTGGTTGCCGAGGGCTTCGCGCACCCGCAACTTGGCATGGCTGACCATGCCCGGGACCGTGCGGTCGAAGCGGCGCAACTCCTCGGGGTCGCGCACGCTGATGGTCACAATCATTCCGAAACGGGTGAGGCCGGATCCGAGGGCTTCTTCCTGCGCGGTCTTCTGGGCGGCGGCCAACCGCTGGCGGGCACGGACCGACACGCGCTGTTGGGAACCGGAGAACATGGCGTCCTTCTGCTCGTTTTCCACCACGGTGGTGGTCTGGTCCGCCGGGATGGGCCGGTAGAGCAGGGTCACGCGCTTGCGCAGCGCCCCTTCGCTCGGTGCTGTCACCCGGGCCAGGGCGTTGGAGGTGAAGGCTCCCCGGGGCCCCTCGTACATGGTCCAGCTCTTGGACACGGCCCGGTCGTGGCGGTAGCAATCAAAGGCATCCAGGGCAAATGAGGGCCCGGCATCTTCCCATCGCAGCCCCGTTCCCTCCCCGGCCTGCTTTTCCTCCACCGCGGCGGCGGTGGTGGGGTCGTAGGCGATGCGGGTGAAGTCGATGATTTCCTGGGCGCTGCAGGGACGCACCGCCCCGGCGCCAGTGTTCGCCAGGCCCGAGACGATGCCCGGAAGCTTGTTGCCGATTTCTTCGGCCATGTCCTCCAGGCCCCTGTCCCCGGCCTTGCCGTCCAGGCGGCGGCCGTCGAAGGTGACGGAAATGCGGGCGACCAGCTGGGGTGCGTCGGAGTGGTCGGTTTCGGCGATGCGGGCCATGACCTGCTTGGCGAAATCGGGGGCGTCGTCCCGGAAGTTGCCGGCCAACAGTTTCTTGAGGCGCAGCCCGGAGTCCTGGGAGGATTCGATGGTGACCGAGGCGCCGCGGATCCCCTCGTCCAAGCCGCGCTGGGTCAGCCACGCAGCCCAGTGGGCCACCTGGGAATCCACGTCCGCCTGGTCCACCAGGCTGTCGCCGGTGGGGTAGCACTCCATGACCACCGAGTAGTTGTGGTGGCCGCGGGAGGAGAGACGGATCAGGCCGAACGGCTGGCCATAGGAGTCCGTGAACTCACTGAGTTGCGACTTGGCCATGAGGCCGGGGAGCCGGGTCTGTCCGTCGGGGGTGAAGCCGGCAGGGCCGGCGAGGTACAGGTGCTTGTTGGCCTTGGCCTTCAAGCGGTGGGTGAAGCGCAGCATCAGTCTCCCGTAGATCGAGCGTCCTTGTTTCCTGGTGACCAGCAGAAGCGCGGCCCCCAGCAGGGTGGCCCCGGCCACGACCAGGGAAGCGGTGATCCAGCCGCGGACCGCGAGCATGATCACGATGAGGATGACGGGAACCAGTGCCAGGCTGTGTCCCATCGACAGGCCGATCAGTCCGGAGCGCCGGGGGACCGTGAGGTTGCCGAAGGTGCTCGGTTCGATCCGGATTTCTTGCTGTGCCACTACTCTCCGCCTTCGTCATTGATTGCCTTCTCCAGCTGGCTTCCCTGGGGAGCCGGGCCGGAACCATTCAGGTGCTGCAATGCGGCACCCAACTTCCCGTTCCCGGCCTGGGCCCCGGAAGCAGCACCGGATGCTCCACCCGCCGCCGTGCTGCCCGATACCGCCGCCCCTGAAGATGCCGGGGCCCCCGAACCACCTGCCGCGGACGACCCGGAATTTTCCCCGGTCGATCCACCGACGCCCGCGGTTCCCTGGGAACCGCCCGAAGCTCCCGGACCGGTACCGGCGGATCCGCCACCGCCACCGGCGCCCGAGTTCCCGGAGGAACCTCCTGCGCCTGCCGATCCGGTACCAGCAGTTCCGTCTGGTTCGCCACCGACGGCAGCCCCACCACCGCCCGTGGCGGAGGCAGCAGCATTTCCGGCAGCGGAAGCCCCGCCCCCGGCTGACCCGGCTGCACCTCCGCTCGCGCCAGCGGCACCACCAGCAGCAGCCGCTCCCGCACCGCCACCTGCAGCAGTTCCCGCACCGCCAGCGGCGGCAGCGGCGCCTCCTGCCACCGCCGGTGCGGCGGCTCCACCGCTGGCAATCACGGCAGCGCCGGCCGCGAGCGTGACGCCCGCACCCAATGCCGCGCCGCCGGAGAAGGCGCCGGCGCCGACACCGGCCGCCGGGACCACGAACTTCACGAGGGCCGGGAGAGCCAATGCGGCGAGAACCAGGATCAGGATGGCCATCAACGATGCGTGGATGGCCTCGGTGACCGTGGTTTCCTTGCCGTCGGTGTTGGTGGCGCCGTTGACCAGCATGCGGAATCCCAGTGAATAGATTCCGGCAGCCACCGGCTTGAAGAGCAGCAAGGCGATCAGCCAGCCATTGGCCTTGCGCCATGCCTGTCGCCCGGATTCGGAACCGCTGGCGGCCGCCAGGACGATGATGAACGCGGACAGGATCAGGAACATGACGTCCCGGAAGTACATGAACAACAGGTTGATCAGCGCACCAATGAAAAGAATGATGAACATCAAGAACGCCGTGCCGGGACTGGCCAGCAAGGCCCCGGAAGTGGTCAGCAGCTGGGTGAAGTCAATCTCGCCTCCGGTGGACCGCTGGACGATCCACCGTGCGAATTGGTCCGAGGCGGTGAGCAGCAGGCCGATGCCCGTCGCGTAGACGGCCGTGGCCAAAATGAGGTTGATGATGGGGGTGGCGATCCCGATCAGGCTGTTCTTGATGTCCTGGGAGGTGACGAGCTTGATCAGGCCGACGAAGAATCCCAGGATGGCGAAGCCCGCCACGTACCAGGACATGTCTGCCCTGAGGCTGGCGACCGCGGTATTGGCCACGTCGGGACTGGGTGTGTCCAGCCAGAAGGTGGACACCTGGGCCACGAAGGCCACGGCCCCTTCGTAGATGGACTTCACGAACTCGGCGATCGCCCCATCAGCAAAGTCCTGGAGTCCTTGTTTGCCCTTGCAGACCGCATCCCACCATTCGCATGTGCCTGTATTCGCCATGATTCAGTCGCTACTTCCAGGAAGTGAAAGCGCTCGTATCAGTGACAACATTCGTTGCTGGTGCACCAGTGGTCAGGTCTACACGCCAATCCGACACTTTTTTATCCCAGATCAGGTTGATGCGTAGGGTCATATTTTGGTCGCCATATGGGAGCAGGTACTCAATGGACGCCGCGCTTTCGCTGCTGTTCATGACTCTGTACCCGGTGATGACGGGGTACTCCTCTGGAGTGGTGGCGTTTTGTTGTTCGGCATAGAGGGTTTCGCGCTGGGGCGATTCGGCGGCAGCATCTAGGATTCCTGCCGATGAGAACTCGAAACTCAACGTTGCACCTGCAAATACGGCACCAGTGGGGGTGTGGCTGAAGCATCGCCAGAAGTCCCCGTCCTGTTTTGCGGGACCGTGTTCGGTGGAGACGGGGAGCAGCATGCCGGCCGGGTGGCGCTTCCATTCGGTGGCCGGGGAATCGTGGGGGAAGGTGGTGTCGGTGCTTAGTGCCGGGCAGTCCCCCGTGCGCGGGGCCGCGGTGGCGGGGGTTGCCGGGGGCGAGGTCTGGCTTGGCGCCGTGGCCGGCGGGTTGGGGGTGCTTTGTGCGGTGGTGGTTGGCTTGGGGACCAGGACGATTCCCAGCACGACGATCGCCAGGATGAAGGCCAGGATGCCGCCCCAGAGTTTCCAGTTGCGGCCCAGGGGGTCTCGTTCGTCTGCCATGAGGGCATGTCCTTCCTAGGGGTGGTGGCTTCGTCTAGACGAAGACGTTGATGATGGTGCCCGCCGCTACCGCGAGGATGCAGACCAGGAGCGAGACCACCAGGCCCTTGAAGCCCTGTATTTCGCGGCCGGTGAAGGAGGCGAAGGCGAGGTATCCGGCGGAGCAGAGGAAGCCGGCGACTCCGAGCAGGATCACGGCCCAGGCGATCCAGTTGAGGATGGTGGTGAATCCCTCGGTTCCCGGGGGTTGTTCGGGGGTGGGGTTGGGGATGACCGAAGCCAGGTCCACGCTGGTGTTGAGCAGTTCGAAGAACATCTGCTGTCCTTTCTAGGGGGTCGGTGGTGGTGTGTTCAGTAGCCGGATGATTTTCTTGAGCCGTCCCGGGATCCGTGCGGGATCCGGCGGGGCGTCCAGCCAGGAGTCGATCCACGGGATGTGGGTGCCGCGGGGGACCATGCGCAGGAGGCGCTTGGTGGCTTTTTTGCGGCCGTCGGAGAGGTTGGGTCCGGCATCGATGATGACCAGGGCGGAGAGGATCGAGCCGGTGAGTTGGCCGCTGGCCCAGGAGCGGATGAACCGGTCCGTGGCCTCCAGGCCGGAATGGTCGTTGCGGGCCACCGCGATGACCGGGATCGGCCATTCCCGCTGTGTCCAGGCATTTAGGGACATCGGCCAGGCCCGGCCGATGTCCGAGGCCGGGGTGCCCAGCAGCGCGGTGAGCGTGGTGGCCCCGGCCCCGCCGTGCAGGCCCATGACGGCAATGCCCTCCACGGGGCCGACCTCCCGGGTGTCCCAGGATTCAAGGGGTGCCTCCAGCCGTGGTGAGAGGCCGGGGCTGGTGGGGCCTTGGACGAGGAGGGACGTTCCCATGAGGTCGTCCCTGATGTCCAGGACCCTTGCCTCCTCGATCACGGGTTGACGAGGGGTAAAAGGGTTAGACATGCCAGACACAGCTAGGTTCTCCTAAGTGGTGTTGGCAACATAAACTGTGATTCCAAGTACAGCATAAACACGCACGCTAAACGACGTCAAAACGGACAACGGTTTTAAACACTCGCAAGTGTCAAAAAACGTCTAAAAGACACTAAAAACGTTATCGGGCTTGACTTGCTTTACACCTATGACCCACATTGGAGTAGTGCAGATGAATGATCCACAAGCGGTAGACGCCCTGTTGGCGCAGCTGCCCGAGCTGTCGACCACCGAAGAAATCGCCGACCTGATGCGCGTGAAAACCGGAACGATCCTGAAATGGAGCAAGGACTTCGGGCTGAAATCGATTTCCGTGGGTGCCCGCATCCGCCGCTTCCGCAAGTGAGGACCTGCGGGCCTTCCTGCTGACCAGCGACGAGCTCAGCGACCCCGGCAGCGCCCCGTCCCACGGAGAGGAACATGAGGACTGATCCCGAAAAGGTCCCGGCCTTCCCCGTCTACACGCTGCAACTCAGCGCGGACCGCCAGGCCGTGACCCTTGACGGGGCGGCGGTGCCCCTGGACGCAGACGAGGACTTCGTCAGCGCCGGCACCGCCGCCATTGTCGCCAAGCTCCACCGCCACGGCCTGGACGCAGTGCGCGCCAGGGTGCTGGATGCCTCCACCGACACCCAGTGGGACATGATCGTGGACTCCGGCGGCCAGTTCCTGGACCTGACTCCCCAGCAGGAAGCCGCAGCCGCCACCCGCGAACGCCACCACCGGCGCAGGCGCCTGCTGATCCGCTGCTTCGCCGCGACCCTGGCGATCCTGCTTGGGGGCGCCGTCGCCGCCGCCGTCGTGGCGGCAAACCAACCGGCGGCCCACCCCGTGGCCTACACACCCGCCGGGGCAGGGGCCACCCTACCCGCCGCCCCGCCCCCGGCGCATTCGCCCACCGCCACCTGGAGCCACCCGGCCGCCGCGGACAGCACCGTGAACCTGGTCGAGGACGGCATGCTCCTGACCGTGGATCCCGCCGGCACCATGACCGGGCGGAACCCCGCCACCGGGCAACCCCTGTGGCGGGGAAGCAAGGCGCCGTTGGATGTGCGCAGCGTGCACAAGACCACGTGGGCCGGGCAACCCGTCTACGCCGCAACCACCGGACGCGAGCTGCTGCTCTGGCCTACCCGGATGCCCGAAGACACCGACAGCGTCTCGCCTACCGCTATCCCGCTGGAATCACAGCACAGCGCCCGCGTGGATGTCGGCACCCCCTACATCGACCTGGGCGACTGGTACATCAGGATCCCCGACGCCACCGGGACTCTGCAGGAGGTGATGATCCCCCCGGGATCCACCGTCCTGACCACCACCGGCGACGGACAGGTCATCACCGCCAACCACGACACGATCTACACCCTGGACAATCAGGGAGCCATCACCGCCCAAGGCCCCTACACCGCCCCCGAGGGGACCACCGGGTACCCGACCCACGTGTGGGGACTGGACGCATCGAACCTCCTGCTGGGCTGGGGCGGGGCCTCGCGCACCCTGGCCGTGCTGAACCTCGAAACCCGACAGATCCCTTTCAGTGCACAGCCCCGCTCCCTGCCGGGGGCCCGGAGCGTCCCGCTGGTCGATGCCCAGGCACGGACCGCAGCCATCGGATCGGTCGGACTGCGCTACGGGGCCAACCCCGCGGTGGTCGACCTGAAATCCTTCACGCCCACGGCGGTGCGCGGCCCGGTGGTGTATGCCAACACCAACAACGGCCCGGTGACGATGGACCTCACCGGCAGCGCACCGGAACCCGAAACCTGGGAAAGCTACAGCCCCCGGGACCCCGCCCCCGCACTGGTCACCCCTGATGCGGTCTACCTCGTGGCCACCCAACTGGAACGCACGGTGGTCTACCGCTCCGACCGGGTGCAGTAGGGAAGGCGAAGCGTGGTAGAAAACCCCGGGGGTACCGGCAAGATCCTCCTTGGCACCGGCATGGTCCTGCTGCTGGTCCTCATGACGCCGGTGCTGTTGTTCATGGGCGGCAGCGAAAGACAGGCCGCCGACCCCTTGGGCCCCTGCCTGCCGCCGGGGGAAAACGGCACCCACGGCACGGACACAACCAGCAGCGTTCCGGAGCAGTACCGTGAAGCCCTCGATAAGGCGGCACGAACCGCCGGCCTTCCCGCCTCGCTGCTGGCGGCCCAGATCAAGCAGGAATCGGGGTGGAACCCCCGCGCCGTTTCGCCCGTGGGCGCCAAGGGCCTGGCGCAGTTCATGCCCCAGACCTGGGCCGAATACGGCAACGGCAAGGATCCCTTTGACCCGTTCGCGGCCCTGGATGCCCAGGGCCGCTACATGAAATACCTCGTCGATGTCGTCTCCGCCCTGGCCACGTCCGAAACCCAGAAGATCGAATTCGCGCTGGCCGCCTACAACGCCGGCCCCGGAAACGTCCAAACATACGGCGGCATCCCACCCTTTAGCGAAACCCGGGATTACGTCACGAAGATCATGGAAAGCTCCCAGGTCGATTATTCATCCTCCTGTGAACCACCCGGTGGTTTTGAATTCGGGGACCTGGGCCCCGGCGACTGGGTCAATCCCCTTCCCGGTTCGCGCCTGACTTCGCCCTTCGGAACACGCCCATGTCCGCTGTCCAGCTGTGCGGGCAGACCGTTCTTGCTCTACCACGAAGGCATCGACCTGGCCGGCGGAGACGAGATGTTCTATGCGCCCACCGACATGGAAATCACCTATGTCAGCGCCGGAGCGAGCGACCGGCTCTACGGCGTGTATGGCAACTACATTTTTGCGAAGCAAACCCAGGCCCCGTACCTCGTCTTTGAGTTCCACGAAGCCAGGGACAACTCCCTGCTGGTGGAAACCGGCGACATCGTCAGGGCCGGCACCCCCCTGGGTGCCCCCGGAGCCACGGGCAACTCCTCGGGCGTTCACCTCCACTTTCAGATCAACCGCCCCGACACCACGTCGATCTACGCACCGGCGGTCAACAACGGAAAATCCCTGGACCCCATGCCATACCTCAGGGAGAAAGGGATCTCGTTCCAGTGAAACCCAAAACCAGCGCCCTGCTGGCAGCAACCCTCCTTGCCCTGTGCACGGCATGCAGCCAGCCGGCCACACCCGAGCCCGCACCGGCCGCCGCCCCCGGCGCGGCCTCCAAAGCACCGTTCTCAGCCACCGAGGAACCCGGATCGACTGAGGATCCCGGCGTGGCCGCGAAGAAAAAACTGGCCTTTGAAGCCGCTAGGATCATGACGACCTGGACACCGGCCGAGGACTTCAACCGCACCGCCGCAGAACAACGGGCCAGCCACCTCATGACCGGGCAGCGCGCCCAGGAAATCATGGTCCCGGAACGTCCGGCCAGCGGTGTCCAATGGCTCCAGGCGGCCCAAAAGCAGGCGACCAGCCAACCACGCATCAGCCTCGAAGAAGAACACCACGCTACGGACACCATGGCCGTGGTGTCCACCTGGCAATGGATCACCCCCGACGGGGACAGCTTCGCCGGTGAAAGCTACCTTTTCCACTTCACGTTCACCGACGAAAAGCCCTACAAAATCCGTGATTACACCTACAGCAGCCGCTAGACAGAACCCAGGAGAACCTGACATGAGCACTCTGCAATCCAGCGTGGAAGCGACCTTGCATGAGGACGGCACCGCCAGCGTCACCATCGAGGGCCACCACCAGCACCTCGACACCGACACTGCCGAAACGGCACGCAGCAAGACACTGGACATCGTCATCGAACACGCACAAACCACCGGTGCCACGGTCAGGGCCCTCATGCACGACACCACCGGCCGGTGGCCCCTCCTGGTCCACCCCAACGGCACCGTGGAACCCGACACGGAGAACATCGTCCCCGCCCCGGCACAGGATCCACCCACGGCAACCCCACAGGCCAAACGCCGCCAAGCCAACCCCGCTCCGGCCAAGCCACACGCCGCAGAGGCCCCCGCACGGTCCGCAGCAGCGACAGCAGGGAAAGCACCCAAACCAACGAGAACCGGCAAGAATCCCTTCCTCCCGGACAGCCCCGAAGCCCCGAACAAGCCGGAAGCCCCAGCCGAACTTCCCGGACGCCGCGAAGCACGCAGCTCTTTCCTTGTCACCGAAACAGTCGAGAAACCAGCGACCCGGGGATTGCGGGGCGTCCTCACCCGTGCCGGGATTCGAGTCAGCCCCGGCGACGCCGAGCGCGCCGAGCGGGCCGATGCACAGGCCGTGAGCCAGCACTGGCCAGGACAGCGCACCATCGCCATCGTCAACGGCAAGGGCGGCGCTGGCAAGACCCCCACCACCGTGCTGTTGAGCGCCATCTTTGCCCGCTACGGCGGCGCAGGAGTCCTGGCATGGGATAACAACCAGACCCGCGGCACCTTGGGCTGGAGGACTGAGCAAGGACCCCACGAGGCCACCTTGCTGGAACTGCTGCCCGAAACCAACCGACTGCTCAGCACCAGCGCACAATCCGCGGACCTGGCGCACTTCGTGCACCACCAAACCCGCGACAAATACGACGTGCTGCGATCAAAGCCCATGGCCCTGGCCCACGAACAACGCATCGAGCCCGCCGACGTGGACGCCATCCACTCGGTGGCCGCCAAATACTACCGACTGATCTTCATCGACTCGGGCAACGACGAATCGGACCCCATGTGGCTGCGCATGATCGACCACGCCGACCAACTCGTCGTGGCCACCAGCACCCGCAACGACCACGCAGAAGCAGGCGCACTGCTGCTGGAAGGGCTGGCCGAACGCAACGAACACTCCGCGAGACTTACCCGTGAAGCCGTAGCCGTTGTTTCCCAAGCCGATCCCAAGGCCACCCGTACCGACATGGAAAGCGTCGCAAAGGGCTACGAAGCACTGGTGCGCCAAGCCGTACAGGTACCCCATGACCCGGCTCTGGTCGATGGCCAAATCTTCTACGAATCCCTACGCCCAGCGACACAGCGCGCCTGGCTCGCCGCTGCAGCCGCAGTGGCAGGTGGCCTCAGCCGAAATCGGGCTCTGGGGAGGATCCGTACGGAAATTCACGCTTAGGACGTTGCGGTGTTGATTTCCGGCATAATACGCACTCGTTCAGGATCCAGCGATATGAACCCGTTGCGTCGCTCGGCACAAAAATTTGCCTTGGACAGCTGTGTGGGAATCCCGCGGGTTCGCCTCGATTACGACAGACTGAGGGGGCCTCCCCCGACCCTTTTATTAAACCGATAATAAATATTATGTCAACTAATAAAGAGACTATTTGCAAAACGTGCAGGTACTCCGTTTTAGATACCTTGATCGTGTTTAGACCAACCGCGTTCTGACCTGTTGTTCTATGCTCGCTTCTCCGAAGGCTGCATGGGGCGTCAGATTGACGCGCGCTGCCGTGGTTTCAGCTTGCGACAACTGTTTTCACGTTTGGCTATTGCATTTCTTGCGGGTTGTCTGCATTATTTCCATCCATGCATGCATGCATGCATGGATCCCTCGTCGTGTGCCGCTCTGGGATTTCCGTCTTGGTTCAAGGTGATCCGGCCGTAGCCGTCGTCGCTGGTAGCCCCGACCCAGAACCAATAGCCCTCCGGAGGCGGGCCTTTGATCACCTTTGCCCATAACCGTCATTTCCCCCATGGATTACCTCTTGGTGAGGAATCGCAACTTTCGGGACCGGACTCGGGAGGTTGCCTCACTATGTATAGTCAAGAGTCCAATACGCGGTTCCCCTCCCTGTCCATACAGTCAGTAGAACCTCGGCAGAATAGCCGACACCAAGAACGCCAGGCGAGTGGCGTTTCCGGGCATCACTTCCAGCACGCCAGGACGATGCCAGTCCCCCAGACTTAACCCCAAGTTGGTCAGCATCAGGGCACCCCGCCAAATGTTTCCCCCCAAGAGGCATTTGGCACTCAAGTTTCCCCGGCGGCTACTTTCCCAAGGGTAGCCGCCCTCGGCATCGCCGGGCGTGCTGATGCTTGTTGCTTACCCACATCGACCTCAAGTACGGAGCC
Source organism: Paeniglutamicibacter sulfureus (assembly GCF_030512175.1). Taxonomy (GTDB): domain Bacteria; phylum Actinomycetota; class Actinomycetes; order Actinomycetales; family Micrococcaceae; genus Paeniglutamicibacter; species Paeniglutamicibacter sulfureus. The sequence goes on from NZ_JAULBL010000002.1 coordinate 246,711, forward strand.
GCACCAAAACTCATCCGCCTCGCCAAGTCAGGGATCATCAGAATCGCCACCAAGGGCAAGAACGGATGAAAACCCTAGGGCTTCGCGTGGTCTCTCCCGTCCGCCCACGCCTACGGGTCAGCTTTACGGAGCCGCACGCACGGCGCCGGTCGGCGTCAGCGGCCGTGAGCACGCGAATGGCTGGCTCAGCCCGGTGCATTTTTGCAAAGACGTCGGCGAGTAGCTCGATGCATCCCCACCGACCCTTACATCCCAGGATGAAAAAGTACGGCACCGTGGTCGAGAGTACGGCCGGGGTTTGCCCACACGATCCCCCGCTCGGCAAGCCCCGGCCCCTGAAAGAGGGCTCCCCCAAGAATCCCCCAGCTCCCTTGCAACTTCTTAGCGCTGGAATGGCCTACTTAGAGTTGACGAAACACAACTCCCGGTGTCCTTCCATGCTGTGGACATAGTTTCAGGTCGGGTCATCGGTCCCATAGGCCCGAATCCCTCGGGGGTTTCCCGCGGGCATCCCGGGCGTTGGCGGGAACCGGGATCAGCGATCGACGGTGCCTGAGATGAAAGCTCTAGCATGCCCAATGCCGCGGGCAAGACCCAGCCCAGACACTGAAGCATCAAACAACGGGGGCCGAACAATATGTGTTCGGCCCCCGTTCGCCATCACCCACTGCCGGACAGCGGGTCCCTTCGCAGAGGGCAGGGGTAGGTGCAAATCCTATGATGCCTCGTGCAAAGACGGGGTCTGTGGCTCTAGGTCATTCAACCGCGCAGCGACAAGTACCTGTGCCAGGTGCATTCCCGAGGCGTCAGTGCCCTCGGAAATCTGGGTTCGACAGGAGAACCCGTCAGCCAGCACGAAATCTCCCTCGGCACGTCCGCGGATCGCTGGGAAGAGCTCGCGTTCGCCGAGGGAACGGGAGAGCTCGGCGTGCCCGGGTTCGAAGCCCCAGTTACCTGCCAGTCCGCAGCAGCCCGTCTCGATCTCGCGTTCGTTAATGCCAACAGCGGCCAACACCTTGGAAGATGGTAAGTGGTCGCCTTGGGAGCGTTCGTGGCAGTGCACTTGGGAGACGGCACCAACATTGAGTGTGCCGAAAGGCCATGCCGCACTCGGTTTCCCGTCGACCGGCACGTGTTTGGCCACCAGTTCACCGAATGGCACCATCGCTGCGGCCAGCGCAGCGGCACGCGGGTCGTTCGGTACGAGTTCGGTGATCTCGTGTCCCAGCATCACGGTGCAGGATGGTTCCAGTCCGATGACCGGGTAACCGGCATCTAGCAGCGGTTCCATGACTTTGAGCGTGTGACGAATGACCTTGCGGGCCGCATCCAGTTGTCCAGTGGAGTGCCATGTGAGTCCGCAGCAGACGAATCCGTCAGGGATGACAACCGTGTATCCCAGGGCCTCGAGCACTTCGACGGCTGCCTTGCCGGGGCCGGTGTCCAGGTGGTTGTTGAAGGAGTCGGGCCAAAGCACCACGGTCTTGTCCGGGCTTGAAGGGGCACTGCCTCGCTTCCTGGACCACGCCTGCAGGGACTCCGGCGCAAATGCGATCATGTTGCGGGTTGGTTCGATGCCACCGAGCTTCTTGACCAGCATTTCCATTGGTTTGAAGCGTAGGAGCGCATTGGTGGCATTTGCAGCCCCCGGGATCGAGTGCAGGATTCTGGTGAGCACCGGTAGCCAGCCCATGGTGTAGTGGGCCATGGGGCGTAGGCGCTTTTCGTAGAACCTGTGCAGGAACTCGGATTTGTACGTGGCCATGTCCACGTTGACCGGGCATTCGGAGGCACACGCCTTGCAGGAGAGGCACAGGTCCAGGGCTTCCTTGACTTCTTCGGACTTGTAGGCCGAGGGAAGGGATTCGCCGCGGAACATTTCGGAGAGCACTCGAGCGCGGCCGCGGGTGGAGTGCACCTCGTCGCCGGTGGCTTGGAAGGATGGGCACATAGCCCCCTCGGCGGAACGACAGGCTCCCACACCGACGCAGCGGTTCACGCCGTTGACCAGCGAACCCTTATCTCGAGTGAGAACATGCACCGGCAATAGTTCGTGTTTGCGTTGCCCTGGCCCGGGGCGTAGCCGGTCATCGATCTTCTCAGGGTCGATAAGCACTCCGGGGTTAAAGATGCCGGTGGGGTCGAAGATCTTCTTGAAGCCCTTGAAGGCGTCAAGCACCTCGGGGCTGTAGATGCGGTCCAGCAATTCGGACCGGGCACGCCCGTCGCCGTGTTCGCCGGAGAGCGATCCACCGTAGCGGGCGACGGTTTCGGCGGCGGCTTCCATAAAGGAGCGGAAAACTGCCAGGCCTTCCTCGGTGCCCAGGGTGAAGGAAATACGCACGTGCACGCAGCCCTCGCCGAAATGGCCGAAGGGAATGCCACGCAGGCCGTGCTCGGCCATCAGCGCGTAGAGGTCACGCAGGTAGTCCGCCAGGTGCTCGGGCGGCACGGCCGAGTCCTCCCAGGACGGCCAGGCCTCCCCGCCATCGGGCAATCGGGTGACGATTCCGGCCGAGGCCTCGCGGATGCGCCACAGGGTCCGGACGGCTCCGGGATCGGCGACGACCACCGCATCAATCGCGGCAACGGAGTCGGCGTCCAAGTATTCGACGGCCAAGGCGTCGGCGATAGCTTGGGCCTCTACGGGTGTGCGCCCCGCAGTTTCGCAGTAGAGCCAGCCGCCGGCCTTTTCCACGCCGTTGGCGTACCCTCCGGCCATGCCGGGAAGTTCGGAGCCGGCAAGTTCTTGTCCGGGACGTGAACGCAGCGCATCGAGCAAATCACCGCCCATGCCCTCAGCAGTGGTGATGCCCGGACGGCGCATGGTCGCTGCAGCGGCTGCCGCGTCGAAGACGGTTTCAAAGGCAAGCACTACAAGCGCTGTGGCCTTGGGCTTTTTCACAAGCTTGACAGTGAGTTCGGTGATCACGCCGCAGGTGCCTTCGGTGCCGGCGAAGGCTCGGGCCGTGTTGAACCCGTTTTCCGGCAGCAGGTAATGCAGGCCGTAGCCGGAGACCTGGCGCGGGAAGCGGCCAAGCTCGGTGCGCAGCGGGGCAAGGTTCCCATCACGTAGCTTCTTCAATTCGACATTGAGCTGGTGGTTGTCTGTGCCGGTGGAGCCGAGAGTGACGGTTGATCCGTCGGAGAGCATGACCCTGACCGATTCGACGTTATCCGCCGCGGTACCCCAGGCCAACGAGTGCGATCCGCAGGCATTGTTCGCAACCATGCCACCGACGGTGCAACGGCTGTGCGTAGAGGGATCCGGGCCATAGGTGAGGCCGAACTCGGCTGCCGCGTCGCGCAATTGATCGCAAATCACCCCGGGCTGGATACGGGCAGTCTGGGCAACCGGATCGATCTCCAGGATCCGGTTGAAGTACCGCGAGGTGTCAAGGACCAGACCCTCGCCGATGGCATTGCCCGCCACCGAAGTGCCGCCACCTCGGCTGGTCACACTCATCCCCTCGGCCGCAGCGTAGGCAATCGCCTCAGCAATGTCCTTCTCGCTGCGGACCTCGAGAATGGCCGCCGGCAGCCGGCGGAAGATGGAGGCGTCCGAGACGTATGCGGCGCGGGCTGTCATGTCCGTGCGCAAACGCGATCGAATGTTGGTTTCTGCAGGGGTGGCGGGTGACGTCAGCGGAAGAAGTTCCATGACAAAGGCCTCTCTTAGGACGGGTGAAACCAGAGTAACATGTTACGTGCATTCCGATTATGTCGATATCGGAATGTCGAACGTCCAGACCAGTCAAGGTGAGATAATCAGGAAATGACTAGTTCCGATTCCCCTTCACTGCCGAATCGCGGTGCAACCTTGACCGAGCAGGTCATGGATTTTGTGCGCACCGCCGTAGTTTCCGGGGACCTCGAAGTGGGCAAGCTTTACAGCGTCTACCAACTTGCGCAGTCGTTGAATATTTCCCGGTCCCCCGTGCGTGATGGGCTCTTGCGTCTGGAGGAAGCGGGACTGATCGAGTTCTCCCGCAATCGTGGATTTCGCGTCATCCCCACAAGCCCGTACGACGTGGCTGAAATCTTCTCGTTGCGCTTGGCGCTGGAGGTTCCGGCCGCGGCACGGGCCGCGGCCGCGCGCACCGACGAGCTGGTCGAACGGTTCGCTTTGCTGGAAGAGAAGATGTGCGCCGCCGCTTCCATGGGTTCAGAGGACGATTTCTTCGCCCTTGACCAGGAACTACACGATTTGATCCTGGGTGCTGCCCGCTCCAACCGAGGACGCGAGATCGTCAATAGGCTACGTGTGGCGACCCGTTTACTGGGAGTCTCGACAGCGGGCAAACAACGCACGATGAATGACATCATCGCCGAGCACTCGCCCATCATCGAAGCCATCACGGCAGGCGACAAAACAGCGGCCGCAACGGCAATGAGAGAACACCTCTCCACTACCGGTCGACTTTTGGTAGCCCAAGCCGTCGAAGGACAGAATTTCGCGGTGGATCCCGAAGCCCTGTGGCTGGAACTCACCGACTGCTATTAGTACTCCGGTCGACCAACAAGGACCGTTGCTGAGTTCTGGCCCAAAATGAATCGATGCGTTTATTGCAACGGTTGATTGCAGTTATTGCAAATCACGTCGATAGTTGTTTTTGTGATTGAGACGCAAGACACATTGCGGCTCGGGATGGTCACGGACACCAAATTGCGCACCAGCCGATGTGTTGGGGACAGCGTTTTCGACGGAGGAAAACATGATTGAAAAGCAAACGACGTTCTTTAGCGAAGGCAGTCGACTTCAGGCCACGCTGTACTACCCCGACAATGTTTCGGGCCCCGAGCCGCGGCCAGCGCTGATCATCAACTCGGGATACCAGGGATTCAATGAGTTCTACCCGAAGATGTTTGCCGAGCTGATGACGCAGCACGGCTACATTTGCCTGGGGTTCGACTACCGCGGCATGGCCGACAGTGAAGGCCCCAAGGGCCGAGTCCTGATCGAAGAGCAAGCAGTCGATATCCGCAACGCCATTACGTTCCTGCAGACTCAGCAGGATGTCGATGATGCGCAGATCGGACTCATCGGATGGGGCATGGGTGCCGCTAACGTGGTTCTCGCCGCGGAAAAGGCACAAAACGTTGCGGCGGTGGCGTCCCTGAACGGCTTCTACAAGGGCGAGCGCTGGCTTGAGTCCATCCACTCGGAGGCCGAATGGACCAAGCTACTGCAAGATGTTCGAGAGGACCGCATCCAGCGCGTGCTGGAAGGCGAGTCGCGACTTGCCGACACCTTCGAGCACTACCCCCTGGACCCGGCAACCGACGATTACGTGCAGAAGGAACTCGCACAGGTCTACGGATTCGGGCACCCGACGCGGATCCAGTTCACGGAATCAATCCTGGACCTGAACGTGGAAAAACACGTTGCGAACCTAGGCGGCACTCCGCTGTTTATCGGGCACGGCACCAACAATGCCCTGCACCCGTACGCAGAAGCCGAGGGCCTCTACGAGGCGGCGGTAATGCCGAAAACGATTTACAGCATCGATGGCCGACACAACGATTTCATGTACGTCGACCACCCCGTCTTCATCGAGCTGTGCGAACGCCTCAACGAGTTCTTCGCGCAGGCATTTGTGCAGAGCTCCGGATCGGTACGCGGCGTTTCAGCCTAGGAATTCATGTCGAGATGTTCTTTTAGCAACACTGTGTTGCGAAGATCACATCACACACCTAGTATCTGGGGATGAAAATGAAGCAGACACAGAGTAGCGCGGCTCGGGTTATGGCGATTCTTGAGGCGATTGGCTCTGCGGATGCAGCACAGTTCCCCGACGGTATGACTGTTGCTGATGTCTCCCGCGTGATGGAACGAGATAAGTCCGTCGTCTCGCGGCAACTCAAGAGTCTTTTGGAGACCGGGCTGATCGCCCGGGATCCGGAAGGCCGATACGAGCTGAGCTGGCGACTGTTTGTCTTGGCCCAAAAGGCGGGGGGCCAACGACTCAAAAAGATCGGTGCGCCCTTCATGTTCCGGCTAACTGAGCTTGTACGCGAACGGACATATATGTCGGTTCTGAGCGACGGCGAGGTCCTGACGGTGCATTCAGAAAGCTCCCGCCGTTCAATCGAAGCTTCGGGGTGGGTTGGCCGTACAGTGCCCGTCAGCAGGAGTTCCAGCGGAATGGCGCTGCTTCTCGACCACGAGGACGACCACATCATCGACATTGTCAGAGGCACGCAAGCTGGGATTGGCAAGCGCGAAGCACAAGAATTCCTGGGGCAGGTCCAGCAAGCCAGACTGAAGGGCTATACGTTGGCCAACAGGATTTTCGATCCAGAACTGTTGGGAATCGGCGCCCCGGTGCGCGACTATTCCGGTCGGATCACGGCGGCTGTAAACGTTTCGGGGCCGGCGACGCGGATTGAGCCGCACATAGAGATTTTCTCCAGGCATTTGCTCTCAACCGTTCGCAACCTTCAACATGCGCTTTCCCTGGGGCCCAATAGTTCCAATTGAAGCTGTCGGGTTTCCTCACGGGCCGATACATCCAATTCCTTCCCTGCACTAGAAAAAACGACCAGGAGTTTACATGCAACATCCTGCCATGCCATTTTTTGGGGCTGGGGTACCGGCCATAATCGAGAATTCCCGACTTGAGCCAGGTCCACTCCTTATGAAGGGGCCGATGACGCTTCTGACATCGAATAGGGGGGCACCGTGTTCTTGGAATATCTGACCGAAAATTCGGCCAGGCTGCTGTTCCTTGCGCAGCAGCATGCCGAACTGGTGCTGCTGAGTGTGGCAATTTCCGCCGTGTTGGGGGTTGGTCTCGCTTTGGGCACGGAATCCATGCCTCGGGTGCGGCACGCCCTGCTTTCTGTCACCGGAACGATGCTGACAGTTCCTTCGTTTGCCCTGTTTGCCTTGATGATTCCGTTGCTGGGATTGGGCGTTGCACCGACGATTGCGGCACTAGTTGTTTACGGCATTTTCCCAATTCTCAGAAACACCGTGACCGGCATCGAGAGTGTGGATCCCGCGGTAGTTGACGCAGCCCGGGGGAATGGCATGGGACGCAGTGAACGCATCAGGACCGTCGTCCTGCCGCTGGCTTGGCCGGTGATTCTCAACGGCATGCGAACCGCGACCATCATGTTGGTGGCAACAGCCGCCATCGGTGCCGTAGTCCGTGGTCCGGGCTTGGGAGACCTAATCTTCCGGGGGCTAACCCGTATCGGCGGAGCCAACGCCCTGAACGAAGCTCTCGCGGGAGTGATCGGAATTGTGCTCGTCGCCCTCGTTCTGGATCTCCTGTTCATCTTGATAGCAAAATTCACCACCGTGCGAGGATTAAATGTCTGAATATCCAGGAAACAAGTCCGACACCATGATCTATTTAGAAGGTGTGTCCAAGCGCTATCAGAACCAGGGCAGCGACGCAGTGTCCGGTCTCTCGATGGAAATCAAACGAGGCGAATTCGTCGTTTTGGTCGGCCCCTCGGGCTGCGGAAAGACAACCACCCTGCGCATGATCAACAGGTTGGTGGAACCAACCGCGGGGAAAATCTGGATTGAGGGCCAAGACGTCACCCACATCGACCCGGACCAATTGCGCCGAGGGATCGGCTATGTCATCCAGCAGATTGGATTGCTGCCCCACCTAACGATTGCCGAAAACGTTGCGCTGGTTCCCAAGCTCCTTGGTGCATCCAAGCGCAGCCGCCGCGACCGTGCCGAGGAGCTGCTCGAGCTCGTCGGGTTGGATCCGTCCATCTACGCGGACCGATACCCCAAGCAGCTTTCGGGAGGCCAGCAACAACGAGTCGGTGTGGCGCGCGCGCTGGCCGCCGACCCGCCGATCATGCTCATGGATGAACCTTTCGGTGCCGTTGACCCCATTGCGCGGGAAAAACTCCAACTGGAATTCCTGCGATTGCAGAAAAAGATCCGCAAAACGATCGTCATGGTCACCCACGACATCGACGAAGCCCTGAGGCTCGGCGACAGAATCGCGATCTTCGATGTTGGGTCGCGCTTGGCACAGTTCGACACCCCGCTTGAGATCCTCAGCAATCCCGCCGACGATTTCGTACGGGATTTTGTGGGAACCGGGGCCTCGGTCCGACGCCTTTCGCTGCTAAAGGTACACGAGGTCATTGGACACTCATCGCCTGAAGCCAATAGCCTCCTGCGCACCGTTGACGTGAACCCGGAGGAGAGCGTTCACAGGGCGTTGGAACGTGTGCTGGCCGGCGGCGCCGAAGGGGCAACCGTCAGGTTTGTAAATGGCGACACGCGCACGATCGATATCCAGGGACTGCTTACCGCTGCCGCGCAACAGAGCGCGGTGCCGTCATGAGTTCCATGGTCATAGAGAAAGTCGGAGTCTCCAGCATCAGGCGTTCAACCCGTTGGGTCATTCCAGCCGTTGTCGCCTTGCTCGTGGCAAGCACTATGGTTTACATCGGATCCGTCGATCTTGATTCGAGTGAGATTCGAAGCCTGGCGCCCGAAGTCATCTTTCGCTCGCTGTGGGAACACACCCAGCTCGTGGCGGTTTCAACAGTCCTGACCATCGCCATTGGGGTTCCATTGGGGATCCTGCTGACCCGACCCGGGGCAAAGGGCATCAGTTCCATGATCCTGGCTATGGCAAATGCCGGACAGGCTGTTCCCTCCATCGGAATCCTGGTGCTGCTGGCGATGATCTTCGGTGTTGGTTTCTGGATGGCTGTGATCGCTTTGGTGGCCTATGCCCTGTTGCCGGTGCTCCGCAACACCATGGTGGGCATCAATCAGGTGGATCCGGCAATAATCGACGCTGGCCGCGGAATGGGGATGAGTACCCGGGAGATGCTCTTCGCCATCGAGCTCCCACTATCGATCCCCGTCATGTTAGCCGGCATCCGAGTTGCCCTCATACTCAATGTTGGAGTGGCAACACTGGCAACATTCACCAATGCCGGTGGCCTGGGTTCGATCATTTCCGCGGGAATCTCGCTTAACCGCATGCCGGTTTTGATTGTGGGCAGCGTCCTCACCATATGTCTTGCGCTCATCGTTGATTGGCTCGCTGGCATCGCTGAGCAACGCCTGCGCCCGAAGGGAATCTAACGTGTCCGGAAGAAGCGAAAGAATGAAAATGCGTAAGAGCGCAATTGCGCTGGGTCTGTTGGGAACGCTGTCACTCAGCGGCTGTGCTTTGTTCGGCAATCCCCCCGGTCAAGCCGTTGGCAAGGTCCTCGATGGCCCGTTGAGCGGCATGACAATCAACGTTGCGTCGAAGAACTTCACGGAACAGCTGTTGTTGTGCGAAATCACCGCCCAGCGACTGGAATCCCAGGGAGCAAGTGTCCAAAGGACATGCGGCATGAGCGGTTCAAGCGCTGTTCGCTCGGCGCTGACCAGCGGTGCTGTGGACATGTATTGGGAATATACGGGATCGGGCTGGTTAACCCACCTCCAAAAGAGCGAGACGATCACCGACCCGGAGCAGATGTATCAGGAGCTCAGCGTAGCGGACCGGAAGAACGGGATCGAGTGGTTGTCGCCAGCGGCCGCCAACAATACCTACGCTGTCGCAATCAGGTCAGAAAAAGCGCAGGAATTGGGCATAGCCACGGTTTCGGACTACGCAAAACTGGCCAACTCGGATCCGGGAAGTGCAACATTTTGCGGGGCCGCAGAATTCCTGGGCCGTGATGACGGATGGCCGGGGCTGAAGGATGCATACGGCATTGACCTTCCCCGCGACAGCGTTGCCGAATTGGCCGACGGGGCAATTTACAACGCCATCGACTTGGGCAACCCCTGCAATTTCGGTGAAGTGTTTGCAACTGATGGTCGAATTGCCGCTTTGGGGCTGACTGTGCTCGAAGACGACAAGGGGTACTTCCCGCCCTACAATCTTTCATTGAACATCAGGACCGAGAAGCTCGATGAGAACCCCGAAATAGAGGTGCTTTTTGAACCCGTCAGTGCACTGTTGACGACGACTGAATTGCAAAACCTCAATGCTGAAATGGATATCTCTGGCAAGACCCCCGTGGAAGTGGCTGATTCATGGCTGACGAAAAACAAGCTCAAATGACGCAGTCTCCTATCGACGAGCTGCGCGTCGGGATCCTGCAAACCGCTCCAAAATTCGGCGAAGTAGAGTCGAACATTCGACGGATCGAGGAACTCAAGGGGCAGTTAGAGGGCGTGGACATAATCTTGACGCCAGAATTGGCGATTAATGGCTTTGGGTTTGGTGCCGACTTGGATTACCGACCCCTGCACCTGGGCGACAATCGTCTGGCGAGTCTGCTCAGCAGTCGAACGCCGATAGGGCTTGGATTCGCTGCCGAGTCCGAGTTGAGGCTGCCGTACAACGCGTACGCGATTGCCGGGGATGGAGAGCACCGTGTGCAACACAAAATACACCCGGTCTCCTACGCGCCATGGAATGAGCACTTGTCCTTCGAATCCGGGGATGCGGTGGTTTCAACCCAAATCCAAGGCGCCAGGTGCGCCACTGTGATTTGCAACGACATGTGGCATCCGTCCATCCCCTGGTTGGCCGCACAAACCGGGGCCGAGGTGTTGATCGTGCCTGTGGCAAGCATCGAGGGAGCGAATGCCGATCTCGTGCAACGGACGTGGCAGGTGATTCTCGAACACACGGCACTTCTGCTCCAATGCTATGTGGTCTTCATCAACCGTTGCGGAACCGACAGTGGCGCAACGTTCTGGGGGCGTTCCCGGGTCGTTGGGCCAGACGGAAAGATTCTGGTTCAAGCCGGTGCAACCGAGGAAACCCTCCAGGCAACGCTTGATCTCAAGGCACTGCGCGCGCTTCGAGCACAGTCGCCTGTGCTGGCAGAATCCCGCCACGACGTGGTCGTCAACGGCCTCAACGGCCAGACCGCGAGTTCCAGGAACAAGAAAGGAAGCACTTCGAGTGTTTGATGTACACGTTCATGCCGCTCCAGACGTGATCGGGAGAATCGGCAACGACGATGACATTTGCAGGGAGTACGCCAAGGCCGGATTTTCCGGATTTGTGCTCAAAGCTCACCACGAATCGACCGTCGGCAGGGCCGCATCACTTGCCAGGTCCTCGGGGTTGGACGTTGTCGGGGGTATCGCACTCAACAGGCCGGCCGGCGGCGTGAACCCGGCAGCCGTCGTTTCGGCATTGGAAAGTGGTGGAAGGGCGGTGTGGTTTCCGACTGCCGATTCCCATACCCAGGAGACCGCGGCGCTGCCGCGGCTGAGCGATCTGGATCCTAGGCTTGACCGCACCGTTCTCTCGGTACCCCCGGTGCTCGAGCCGAACGCTCGGCAGGCAAGCGATATTTCCCTGGTGTTGGATCTCATCGCTGAATACGACGCCGTGCTGTGCACCGGACATGTGAGCACCGCGGAGTGCGTTTGGCTCTTGGAGCAAGCGCAAAAACGCGGCATCAAGCGTTTCCTGCTCACACACCCCTCCTACACGGTGCCCGGGATGAGCGTCAGCGAGATAGCGGAATTGGCTGAACGCGGGGCATTCGTGGAGATCACCGCCTTCCAAATGTGGCATCAACCCGGCATGACCGCGGGCTACTTGGCTCGGATCGCAAAGGCCGCAGGCGACAAGTTGGTCTTGGCCTCGGACGCTGGACAGCCAAATAGCCCTTACCCGCCCCAGGCGTTGCAGGAGCTGGTTTCGGCGCTTCGAAAGGAAGGGCTGGATGAGGGTCGGCTGGCGGCTGCTGCTTCAGCTGTTCCTCGTACTCTCATCCTGAACTGACGTCGGAGCCACAAGTGATAACCCAGCAATCAACGGCCTCGGTCGATCGCATCTTTGCTGGTTCCAGCATTTTGTGGAGGTCCTTGGGTGAATCGGTCGATTCAGAAGACTCTTCCGGAATGGTCAGTCTTGACTGGTCTCGCAAGCCGATCCCCATAGCGACATCCAAAACGTTTTGGAGCCAGCCCGTGGAAATCCATTGCTGGTTGCATGGCAATGATCATGAGACGCTGGCAGTAGTGCGCACCCAAATACCAGTCCTAAGGGCGGAACATTCTAGGCTGGTGCGGGAGAACGCAATCCTAAGCTGAGCGACTAGGAATTGCTGAAGAGAGGCTCGATTTGAACACGTAGACGTTTTTGAAGCCGTTCCCAAAAGCCGTCTGGTGAAAATTGGCGTACCGGGGATCTTAGGACTTCGTGGATGTAGGTGGCATTGCAGTTTTGGGCTACCACGCGCGATTCCACGTCCGGCCTGAAGAACCCCGCGGACGAGGCAGAATCCAGGATGGATGAAACCAGCCCGATGATTCGGTCGCCTTGGGCAATGCTTTGCGCTCCGAGCTGGGTTCCTGCCCGAAATCCGTAGTGGAGGTAGCTGGTGACGTTGTCGGGGTCGGCGCGGAAGAACTTTGCGCGCTCCTCGAAGACCGCATATACGCGGGCGATGTAGTCCGCGGCTGTGCGGGAACTTGGGGCGCTGAGCTGATCGGCGGCCTCAATCGCGTCGATCGCCTGGTTCATGCTTTCGCCGATGACCAAGAGCAGCAGTTCATGTTTGGTGGTTACGTATCGGAATAGGGTTGCTTCCCCCACGCCGGCGCGTTCGGCCACTTCCTTGGTCGTGGTTTGTTCGTAGCCTCGCTCGTTGAAGAGCTCCTCGGCGGCTGCGCGGATTCTCCGAAAGCGCTCTAGGCGCGATCGCTCGCGAAGTCCCAGGTGTGCTTCGTCCGCGGATTCGCTGGCCAGAGCCATGGTTTCCATCACTGGCAGTACTTCCTTTGCGCTTGGAGCTTGTGCCCGCATTGGGACATCGAATCCATATTGGACACTACGGCTGCTCAAAGGAAATGATTTGCCGCACGGCGTTTCCCTCTGCCAGTGCATCCATGGCTTCATTGATCTTATCCAACGTGATCACTGAAGAGGTTAGCTTTTCCACAGGTAATTTGCCCTCTCGCCACAATTGTTCGTAGCGAGGTATGTCTCGGCTTGGCACGGCAGATCCGAGATACGAACCCACGATGGTCCGCGCCTCGGCAGTCAGACCAAGCGGTTCGATCGATGAGTGTGCGCCGGGTGCAGGTAAGCCCACGGTCACGGTGGTGCCGCCGGCGGCGGTGATCCTCACTGCGGTTTCGAAGGCGCGTGGATGTCCGGCGGCCTCGATCACGACCTGCGCCTTAATGCCCAGGTCTTCGATCTCGGTGGGCGTATATGCGTCCGTTGCCCCCAACTCGCGGGCAAGCGAGAGTTTGTCCGGATTGGCGTCCACTCCGATAATTCTCCCCGGAGTGTTCCACGTCGAGACGATGGCACGCGCCGTCAACAGCGCCGCCATTCCGACTCCACCTAGCCCAACGATGATGATGTCTTGACCTTGTTGGGGTTTCCCGGCATTCAGTACCGCGCCGCCACCGGTCAGAACCGCACATCCGAGAACTGCGGCCACGGCCGGCGGAACGTCGAGACCAACGGGGACCACGGAGTTTCGATCCAGCACTGCATGGGTGGCGAAGCCCGACACCCCGAGGTGATGCAGGATCTCCTCCCCGTTGCGGCTGATGGCGCGGGTGCCGCTCAACAATGAGCCGGTGCCATTGGCCGCGGTACCTGTGCTGCACGGTAGCTTGCCGTCCGTCTTGCAGTTTGCGCATTCCTCGCAGCGCGGCAGGAACACCGTGACGACTCGATCCCCGACCTTGAGGTCGGATACATCCGACCCGATCCCTTCCACGATTCCTGCAGCCTCATGCCCCAACAGCATAGGTAGCGGTCGAGGCCGGTCGCCATTGACCACCGAGAGGTCGGAGTGGCAGATACCCGCAGCCTCGATTCGGATAAGCACCTCACTTGGCCCCGGGTCGGCGAGATCGAGTTCGCAGATCTGCAGTGGGCGCGACCGCGCGTAGGGGCGGCTGGCGCCGGATGATTCAAGAACTGCACCGGATATTTTCACTGGTGGCCTTTCATGGGATTGTGCTTCATGTCACGAATGTGCTTTTATGGGAGTCTAATCCGCACGGAGTGCACTATCAAGATTTTATCCGCTCATCCGGAAATCTCTGGCCATTGTGCCGCATCGCGGCATGTCACTCGCTATCGACGACACCGACTAAGGACGAAAGACTTGAAAATTCATCCAGACGCTCATGAGGGCACCGTCCAGGTCGCCGGGCTTGCAGTCCCCTTCTACGACACCCTTGCACCGCAGGACACTCGGGAAACCATCGTCCTAGTTCATGGCACAGGCGGCAGTGCGGCGACGCATTTTCGGACCCTCTATCCGATGTTGGCCGCGCGCTACCGGGTGCTGGCGCTAGACCTGCAGACGCCCGCGGCGGGACTGACCCTGGAATGCTATGCCGCACAGGCCGCGGCCGTCATCCAGAAGCAGGTCCCCGGTAGCCCCGTGCATCTGCTCGGCTATTCCCTCGGGGCGCTCGCGGCCTCGGTGCTTGCCGCAAGCCATCCGGAGCTGGTTCGAAGCCTGAGCCTGGTGGCCGGCTGGATCTCTGCGGACAACCAACAGCTGCTGCGCAACGGCATTTGGGACAAGCTGTTTGCCACGGACCACGAGCTGCTTCGCGAGTTCGTCACCTTTACGGCCTTCGGCCCGCCCTTCCTGGCCGGACGCAGCAAGGGCGAGGTGGAGCAGTTGGTTTCCAGCAGGGTATTCCCCGAGGGAATCTCACAGCAGATGGAACTGAACCGCATCGCGGATATCGGCGATGTGCTTGGCTCCATTGGTGCGCCGACCCTGGTCATTGCCGGACGCCACGACGCCATGGTTCCCGCCCGCCAAACACAGTTGCTCTACGGGGCGATTCCCGATGCCCGGTACGCGACGATCGACAGCGGACACGCCATCGTTCACGAACGGCCCGCCCAGCTATTTCAGATTGTCAACGAATTCATCACGGATCCCCGGGCAACACCGGCGGGCCTGGTGCACGATCCCATCTTCGTCTAATTCACCACCAAGCACGCAACGAACAAATTGGAGAATCACGTGGAAACAAACACGAAATCGCGCGTTTCAAGTGTTGATGTCATCATTATCGGTGCCGGTTTTGGCGGACTGGGCATGGGCACGAAACTGGCACGCGAAGCCAAGCACTCTTTTCTTATCCTGGAACGGGGGAAGGATGTCGGGGGCACCTGGCGCGACAACCACTATCCGGGTGCGGCCTGCGATGTCCCCTCACACCTCTATTCATTTTCCTTCCGCCCCAACCCGGAATGGTCACACACCTTTGCGCCGCAGCGGGAGATCCTGGACTACATGCGCGGCGTGGCCAAGGAAGAGGGCCTGCTGGAGCGCATTGTCTTCGACGCCGAGGTAACCGATGCCCGCTGGGATGAAATGGCGGGCCGCTGGCGGGTAAGCGCCGGCGGCGTCGAGTATTTTGCGAAGAATCTCGTGACGGCGGTGGGTCACCTTTCGGAACCGAAGTTCCCCAACATCGCCGGAATCGGTGACTTCACCGGGGAGCTCTTCCACTCGGCACAATGGAACGACGAGGTCGACCTGACGGGCAAGCGGGTGGGCATCATCGGATCGGGGGCAACGGCCATCCAGGTCCTCCCGGAAATCGCGAAGGTGGCATCAGCGGTTGTGTCTTTCCAACGCTCGGCGCCGTATGTCACCCCGCGCCCGGACCGCGCCTACACGGACGCCGAAAAGGGGTTGTTCCGCAAGCGGCCCGAAGCGATGCAGGAACTGCGCGAGGAAATGTTCTGGGCCAACGAGGAACGCTACGCCCAACGACGCAACACCCCATCCCTGGTGTCGGCCGCGGCGCAGGTCGCACTTGACCACTTACATCGCGAAATCCAGGATCCCGTTTTGCGCGAGAAACTGACCCCGGACTACACCTTCGGGTGCAAGCGCGTGCTCAAGTCCAGCGACTACTACCCCACCTTCCTGTTGGGCCATGTCGAACTGGAAACCGATGGCATTGCAGAGGTCACGGCCACCGGCATCCGCACCGCATCGGGGCAGGAACACGAGTTGGATGTCATCATCGCCTGCACCGGCTTCGAGGCCACCGACCTGCCGATCGCCTACCTGCTCCACGGCCGAGAAGGGAAACCGCTGAGCGAGCAGTGGGCCACCGGCATGCAGGCCTACGCCACCAGTGCCGTACACGGCTTCCCGAACCTCTGGATCATCAACGGGCCGAACACCGGCCTGGGACACAATTCAGCGGTGTACATTGCCGAATCCCAGATCGACTACATCATGCAGGCACTGAACTACCGCGAAGGCCAGGGGCTGGTCGCACTGGAAGTGAGCGAGGAAGCGGAAGAGGCCTTCATGGATGAGGTCGATAGGTTGGCCGAGGGAACGGTATGGCTCGAGGGCGGGTGCAAAAGTTGGTATGTCGATTCTCGCAATGGCCGGCTGACGACGCTCTGGCCCGAGCCTGCCTACACCTTCCGCCAAGTGAATTCGGTATTCACTCCGGAACCATACCTGGAGCAGACGAACCTCTCGCTGCCTGAACCCGTTCTGGCAGAAGCCCACTAGCAAAACACCATGAAAGAGTATCTGGTGGACCACGACTTCCAACGTCCAAGGAGCACATCTTGAGCATCACCACTACACCCGCGCGCTGCGTCGTCGTCACCGGCGCGGCAGGCGGAATCGGCCAGGGAATTGTCGAGTCATTCCTGGCCACCGGGGATACGGTCATTGCCGTCGACGCGGTGGCCGAAGCGCTTTCCGCCCTGCGCTCCAACCTCGGAACCGACACCGATCAACTGCGCACCATCGAGGGGGACGTCACCGATCCCGCCTCGTGGACGCAGATCGCCACCGAGACCGTCACGAGCGGGGCCAAGGAAATCATTCTGGTGAACAACGCCGGAATTTCCCCGAAGCGCGACGGCGAGCGTATCCCCGGCGTTGAGGTCCCCTACGAGGAATGGGCCCGTGTTTTGGAAGTTAACCTCACCGGACCCTTCCTGGGCATCCAGGCGCTGGCCCCCTTGATGAAGCAGGCCAAGTTCGGTCGCATCATCAACATGTCATCCCTGGCCGGCCGGGACGGCGGTCGCCTGGGCGGAGTCCACTATGCCGCAACCAAGACCGGCCTGCTCGGAGTCACGCGTTACTTCGCCCGGGAGTTGGCTCCCGACGGCATCACGGTCAACGCGATCGCCCCGGGACGCATCGGTGTGGGCATGGTCGGAAGTGTCTCCGAGGAGGTGAACAGCGCGTACCTGAGCCGCATCCCGGTGGGCCGGCTGGGCATCGCCAATGACGTCGCCCAGGCCGTGCAGTACCTGGCGGCCTCGGACAACGGCTTTGTCACCGGGGTGACCGTGGACGTCAACGGCGGGTCGTACATGGGATGAGCGGCACATTCCTCTCGTCCAAGGGCCGCCCGGAGTCGCTTGCGGGCAAGGTCGTGTTCATCACCGGGGCCGCCGGCGGGATCGCTCTGGCCACAGTCGAGGAACTCGCCCGGCTCGGCGCCAAGACGGCACTGGTTGACCGCGAACGGTCCACGCTGGAGGCTATCGTGGATCGGCTTCCCGGGGACCATCTGGGAATCGTGGCCGATGTGGGCGACTATTCCTCGCTCCAAGACGCCGTCGCGCGAACCGTCGAGCACTTCGGCGCCATCGATGTGGTCTTTGCCTGTGCCGGCATCGGCAGTGCATCGACTGTTGCCGCATCGGACATCGACGCGTTGACGCGCATCATCGACATCAACCTCTGCGGTGTCATGCGCACGGTCAAGGCCTGCCTCGAAGAAGTCACCAGATCGCAGGGGTACGTGCTGTTGATGAGCTCGGCAGCGGCACTGAAGAACGTGCCGCGCGCCAATGCCTATGCTGCCTCCAAGGCCGGCGTGGAGGCATTCGGAGGGGCCTTGCGCCTGGAGCTCGCGCACAAGGGCGTAGCGGTGGGCGTGGCGCATCCTGCATGGGTCAGCACCGGGATGATCAGCGGAAGCGGCGCGCGGGGCGCTGAAAGCCGATCACTGCCGTGGCCCTTCAGTGTGGTGTCCTCGACCGAGGAATGCGCCCGTCACTTGGTAGGGGCGATGGAGCACCGCAAGCGCAAGGTCTTCATTCCCGGCGCGCTGGCAATCTTTGACCCCCTGCGCTGGTTGTCGACCGGGCCCCTGTGGGACAGATTCATGGCCCGCAGGGCCGGGCGCAGCGTCACAGCCTGGGAAGCCGCATTGGCTTCCCTGAGTTCCTAAAAATCTTCCGCCTTCCGGTTGTGCTTCGAATCACAATCATCTATAACTGATAGAGCACTCCTTACGGATTGAACTCTCACAATTCCAACATCGAACTGAGGACAGCATGATCAAGAAACGCTTTCAAACCGTCGCGGCAGGTCTGGGGATCGCCGGCATAGCGCTTTCGATGGCCGCATGCTCCAGCCCCTCGGCGGCATCCACGGAGGATTACCCGTCAAAGCCGGTCACCTTCATGATGCCGTATGCAGCGGGCGGGCCTTCCGACACCACCGCACGCTCCTACGGTGCTTGCCTCGGGGAACAGCTCGGTGGCACCTTCGTGGTGGAAAACCAAGAAAGCGGTGCCGGTGCCGTGGCCATGCAAAAGGTTGCCAGCGCCAAGCCAGACGGATACACCGTGGGCCTGAGCACCAACGGGCCCTTGGTGCTCAACCCGATGAGCAACGACCTGGCATACACCCGCGAAGATTTCCGGCCACTTGGGACCATGGCAGAGATTCCGACTCTTTTCACAGTTTCCAAGACCTCGGAATACAAGGACATTGAATCACTCTTTGAAGCTGCCAAGGCCAACCCCGGAACAGTTTCCATCGGAGTCCCGGGAGCCACCAGCTCGCTGGCCATTGAACTCAAGCGACTGCAACAAGACACCGGCATTGAGTTCGCGCTGGTACCCACCTCGGGAAGCACCGAAATGATCACCAACCTGTTGGGTGGTCACATCGACGCCGGCTTCATCAACGACCACGTGGATGTGGAGTCCCAGGTGAAAGCCGGGGCTCTCGTGCCACTTGCAGCCGCAGGAGAGGTAAGGTCCGAGGCTTACCCGGACGTTCCGACCACCGTTGAGGCCGGCTACGACGTCAAAACAACCTCGGTGTATGGGCTTTTTGCCCCCAAGGATCTCCCCGAGGAAATTGCCTCGAAGATCGAAGCCGGAGTAGAAACCTGCCTGACTGATGAAGATGTCATCAAGCAGATCGGTGATCGCTTCGTACCCAATGAATTCACCGATGGAGCCGGCACAGCCCAGGTCTTCGCAGACATGGAAACCCGCTACGCACCGATTCTCTCCAAGTAGTAGACGCAAACCCCAGCAAGTACACTCTCGTCGGCCGGCTCGGTCGACCACAGTTAAGGAGAAACCATGGTCTCTTCTCCAGTGACAGCGCTACAAGACGTACCGCTGAAACGCACGGATCGAGCCGGACGTAGGATTACCGGGCGCAGAATAGCGCCCCTGGTGTTGTTTGCACTTGGCATCTTGGCCACAGTGGGATCAATCAGGCTCGAATTGGGAACCTTGCAACATCCCGGACCCGGTCTCTGGCCACTGGTTACCGCCCTAACGATCGTTCTCAGTTCGATCGTCATCATCGCCTTGCCAGGCAAGGAACCTCTGGAAGCGTGGACCACCAAGAGCATTGGCGTGGCCACCGGTGTGGGCAGCTTGTGCGCCTTCGTCGTTCTCTTCAACCTGGTCGGTTTTTTCATGCCGGCCGTGTTGATGCTGCTTCTCTGGTTGCGTGTCTATGGTCGGGAGTCCTTGAGGACGACGATCATCTTGTCGCTTATGGGTCCACTGGCGCTTTACATCATTTTCGACAGCCTCCTGGGCGTCCCCTTTCCTAGAGATCTTCTTCTCGGCCTCTTCCTTTAGAACGGACCCTGTTCATGGATACCCTGAGCAACCTCGGCAATGGCTTTGCCATTGCCTTCGATCCCACGAATCTGCTATTCGTTTTCATCGGCGTGGTCATCGGAACCGCCATCGGCGTGCTTCCGGGCCTCGGCCCCACGGCGACCATTGCCTTGTTGCTCCCGATTACCTACACCATGGATCCCACCGCCTCCATCATCATGTTGGCAGGCATCTACTACGGATCAATGTATGGCGGAACCATCACCTCAGTTCTCTTGCGGCTACCCGGTGAGGCAGCCTCGGTAGTCACGACCTTTGACGGCTACCAAATGACCAAACAGGGACGCGCCGGCACCGCGCTTGGAATCGCCGCCATTGGCTCGTTCATTGGTGGCACCGTCGCCATCATCGGACTCACGTTCATGGCCCCAATGCTGGCCAACATCGCTCTTTCCATGGGACCATCGGCTTTTGTCGCCTTGATGATCATGGGGCTTTTCCTGGTCACTTCTCTGGGCAGCGGCTCGGCCATCAAGAGCATCTGCATGGCCGCCGTGGGTCTCTTGCTTGCCACCGTGGGACAGGATCCCATCGATGGATCGGCACGATTCACCTTTGGCCAGGTTCCCCTGCTCGGCGGGCTGGACTTCGTCGCCGTAGCCATGGGCCTATTCGGTGTCGCCGAATTGATCAAGACCCTGGAACAGACGGAAAAAGCACAGGTCATCAAGACCAAGATCAGGAACATCTGGCCTTCGCGCAAGGACATGAAGGAATCAGCCGGGGCCATCGGCCGTGGCTCCATCTTGGGGTTCTTCATCGGAATCCTGCCCGGTGGCGGCGGCGTCATCTCCTCCCTGGCCTCGTACGCCACGGAAAAGAAGCTCGCCAAGGACCCCTCACGCTTCGGCAAGGGAGCAATCGAAGGCGTGGCCGGACCGGAAACGGCGAACAACGCCTCCTCCTCCTCGGCGTTCATCCCACTACTCGTACTGGGAATCCCTTCCAACGTCGTCCTGGCCATGATTTTCGGTGCTCTCCTGATGCACGGCATCACCCCGGGACCGCAGCTGATGACCGAACATTCCGGCCTGTTCTGGGGCGTGATCGCGTCGATGTATGTCGGAAACTTGATGCTCCTGATTCTCAATGTCCCGTTGGTGGGGGTCTTCATCCAGATGCTCCGCGTACGCCAAGGAATCTTGGTGGCTTTCTCGCTGCTGATCGTGCTGATCGGCGTGTATTCCATCAACAACAGCTCCTTCGACATGTGGGTGGTGTTGGCCTTCGGTGTCCTGGGTTGGATCATGTCCAAGACCGGCTTTGATCCTGCACCATTGGTCCTGGCATTCGTGCTTGGACCCATCCTAGAAAAGTCATTCCGCCAGTCGATGTTGATTTCGGGGGGAAGCCTGGATATCTTCGTCACCGACCCGGCCTCCGCCATTATCTTTGCGGCCATCCTGGTGATGATTGGCTTCAAGGTCTTCGGCGGCCGGGCCAAGAAACGCCCCGCATCTGTTCTGACTTCCGGCGGTTCTGGCTCCACGCCTGCAACGGACCCGGTCGATCAGCGCGGAGAAAACAGCGGACTGGAGACAGAGAAGGTCTCCGAAACCACTAAGTGAGCATTACCGCTTGATCCCTACGAACCACAACCTGGCCCGTTAAAGGTCCAGGTTGTGGTGTTTAACGTCCGTACTGAACAAAAAGCACATGGAACGCGAGATGTAGACCCCTGAATATCATGGCGCTGATGGGCAAAGCCGATCGAACGTATCGCCCTCGCAGCCGCGGGGAATGCGCGGGTCACGGACCAGCAAGTTCACCGAACCAAACCGCAGGGCCAACAGACCTAGTCGAGCAGGATCGCGAAGGCGAAGAGTTTTCCGCGTATCTTCGTCCGGTAGCCCCGGTGTCCGACCGGCACATGGGACTGAAATGCACAGCAGCTGAAGCAGACCCAATTCAGTTGACCTCATGGACTGGGCATTCCGTCCAATGAACGTCTATCGGGTCCTGCTCAATTCCTGCTAATTGGAACACCGGAGGCCTACCGGGCAAAAAATCTCAAAGTAGCCATATGGTCCAGCCATTGATTCCTAGATCCGTCCCAGCTGCGGCGGGCAGAGCAGGATTCTGGACAATGTCATCCTGGGATAGCATGCTGCGTTTACCAATCCCCAAGACGACAACCCATCAGCAAGTAGTTAATGAGACTTCGAAGAAGGGGTGCCATGCTGTCCAGCAATTCGAGTCCGGATACCCAGGACGAGAGCCTACCGAGCTCTGCGGCTGGCAGTCAATCGTGTGGAGCGCCGCCGCAGCCGGGACCGTCTTGATCGCGGTATTGCTCTGGTCATATCGGAATCCTGCATCTGAACTCCCGGCAGGTCTTACTACGGAGGCACCGTTCTGCTTTCCATTGTTGTCCTGACCGCGGCACTTCTTGCACTGTCCAAAGGCGGCACGTGGGACTGTGCCTGTGCCTGTGCCTGTGCACCAACCATGATAGCGGCCGCAACTGCGGTCATCGGCCTCGCCCTGTGGGTTCCGATCGAGTTGAAAAACAGTCAACCGATGCTGGACCTGCGAAGTTCCCGGAAACACGTGCTCATCACGAACCTGATTGCGATCCTCATGAATTACTCAGTGTTTTCCAAACAGCTCTCCACCGCTCAGCAACTGCAAATGCCCGATGCGGCCGGGATACGGCTTCGATCTGAGCGTGATGCCGCCTCACTATCAGTGCAGGAATATCGCCGATACCGCATCAGGACTCAGCGCAGGTACACCCGCTCCGGATCCAGCACATCCCGCAGCAGGGTCAGCTCGCGGCCTGTCGGTGGCGCCGTAGTGATCAGGTTCTCTGAGACCCTCAGGTTCCACCCCGTGGCGTCCCTGACCTCATCCACGTTGACACCGGGATGGACAGCGGTCAGAACCAGCTCCTCGTCGATACGCCGACGCGTCATGATGCCCAGATCCGTAATGACGGCGGTCACGCCCAGACCCGCGGGCATCATGCCGCCGCGGCCCGCCGCCGCCCGACGAGGTCCGGGCGTGGTGCAGAAATCGAGCTCCTCCACAAGGGATCGGGGAGTGTGCCGGCGCATCACGACGAAGATCTCGCCGGCACCGGCCATCGCCTCGACGGCTCCGCCGGAGCCGGGAAGCTTGCTGACCGGTGATCTCCAGTCCTCACCGATCAGGCTCGAGTTCAGGCTGCCATATTTGTCCACCTGAGCCGCACCCAGGAATCCGACATCCACCCGCTGCCCCTGCAGCACGAAGTTGAAAAGCTGCGCCATGGGCAGTACCCCGGCCGCACCGGTGACGAGGACCGAATCGGAAATACTGCGCGGCAGATCTGCCGGCTGCGCCCCGGTGACCCCCGACTCATAGATAATTTCGACGTCGGGAGAAAGTGTCTGCTGTGCAAGAGACACCGCCAGGGTGGGAAGCCCGTGTCCGGCGAACACCACGTGCTTTCCTTCCAACGCACGGGCGGACAAGACGGTAAGCAACTCGCTGCTGGTTGCCTCCAATGCGGAAGGTTCTGCCTTGTGGCCGGGTAAGTGTACTGATGATTGTTCCATGAGCTGTTCCGGTAATCTCGTGACGTTCATTTACGGCCTCCATAGTTGACCGGAACGGAAAATGCCGCCTCGACTTCCAGACGGTCCCAGTAATCCGGTCCAAGACGGGCAATATACTCCCCATGGTCCCGGGTGTCGCGGATGTTTGTCTGCACCCATTCGCGCAGTCGTTGCGGATCGCGGGCGAGCTCGGACCATCGGCGACTGAACCCGTCGTCGCGGTCATAGTAGCCTTGGACCGAATGTGGATGCGCGCCCCGCGGACAGTGGACCACGGCGTCGACGGCATGGGAAGGAACGATAGTGCGGTTCGGGTCGGAGCGGACGACGCTGTCGTCCACGATTTCCTCGACCGTGACGATGACCTTCTTCCCGGCGAAGGCAGCTTCGGCCTGCACTCCGAGAATGCCCCAGGCCTGGATGTTGCCTGCCCGATCGGCCCGCTGCGCGTGAATTATTGAAACATCGGGATTCAATGCCGGGACGACGTGGATTTCCTGCCCGTCGTACGGATCGGTGACGGATCGGATCCGGCCGTTCAGCGTCACCAGATCGCTCCCCCGGTAGGAGTTGATCGGATAAAAGGGAAGTTTCGAGGCACCGGCAAGGTACCGGCAGATCATGCCCCCATGGCTATATTCTTCAAGATCAAGCGGAACCGGGTCCGCGTTCTCCACCCGCCGACGCAGTTCGTGGAGTGAACCGGCCGAACTATTTCCGACGAACGAACCGATCACCGCCTTCAGGCAATCGGCCGCCAGCAGCTGATCGATCAACACGTCCCCGGTCATCCGAGCCAGTGTCAGGTTCCGGAATCCCTGCCGGATTATTTCGTGCGCCGCCGCGACCGGAACCAGGTGACCGAATCCCTCGATGGCTACAATCTGGCCGTCCCGAACGTGCTCCGCAACGGCCTCGCTGAGAGTTGTACATTTGTCCACCGGCATACCGTTGCCCCTCATCCGACCAGCAAGGAAACTGTTTCGGCCACGCAGGCAGGCCGGGTCCCGTGCTCGAGTTCGATCTCGTGCCGGATGACCACTTGGCTACCCTGGGCCGCCGGCGTCACGGAGACGAGCGTGAGCCGGCTCCGGACTCGGGAACCCGCCGGGATCGGACTCGGAAAACGGACCTTGTTCAGCCCGTAGTTAACGATCATCTTCAGTCCGTTGACCCGATAAACTTCCTTTGCGAAGAACGGGATCATGGACAGCGTCA
The DNA here is from genome assembly GCF_030512175.1 of Paeniglutamicibacter sulfureus. GTDB lineage: Bacteria > Actinomycetota > Actinomycetes > Actinomycetales > Micrococcaceae > Paeniglutamicibacter > Paeniglutamicibacter sulfureus. The sequence continues at coordinate 271,354 of NZ_JAULBL010000002.1, forward strand.
AATAGCCATGGGCGACGGGACGGCCAAACGGTCCGCTGGCCGCCCTCTCCGGATCGACGTGGATCCACTGATGGTCACCCGTGGCATCGGCAAAACCTTGAATCCGGTCCTGCTCCACACTGTGCCACCTGCTCACACCCAGTTCTGCGCCGATTAGCGGCTCGAGCTCCGCCAGTCCTTGTAGTTCTCTCACTATGACATCTCCTGTTGACTCACACGAAACCCGGCCGGCGCATCACCGTGACGGACGATTTAATCGGAATTACTGGCTAAGGATCGGTTCATAAAGCTTCTGGATCTGCGCAAAGTTGGCACCGAGCTCCTCGGCACCGATGAACTCCTTCGGTACAAAGTTCTCTCCGATCTGGGTAACGACCTCCGGATCCCCGAGGCACGTTTCGAGTTCGCGTTCCAGTGTGGACACGACGGTCTCCGGCAGGCCCTTGGGGCCGAACAACCCGTAAATCGACGTTGCATTCACCAGCTGCGGGAATCCCAGTTCGGCCAGCGTTGGTATTTGAGGAAGCCAGTCGAGCCGTTCAGGGGTCGTGGCGGCAAAGGGAAGGAATGACTCGTCAGCGATCCGTGCTTGGACATCCGGATGGTCATTGATGAAGAGCGCATCAACATGCCCGCCCAAGAGATTTGTAGTCATCTCCGCGTTGCCCGAGGCGGGTACGGCGGTGACCTCGACGCCGTATTCATTTTTCAGCCGCTGCAGTTCGATCGCTGCGGGACTCGTGGCGCCTGGAACGCCCATCGTGATTGCTCCGGGATCGGCCCTCGCAGCCTCGAAGAGCTCCGCCGCGTCCCCGTAGGGCGAATCCGCGCCGACGACGATCAAGGTCGGATTATCTGCCATCACTCCGATGGGTTCAACGTCCGCAAGACTGTAGCCCAGCGAGTTGACCAGGGGGGTCATTATGAGCGTGCCCGTGGTACCTAGCGCTAGGGTTTGGCCGTCCGGCTTTGAACCTGCCAGCTCCTGCATCGCGACGGCACCGCTGCCGCCGGGCTTGTTCTCGACTACAAAGGCCGCGCCGAGGCTAGCCCCCAGACAGGCGGCAATCGAACGGGCAGTGAGATCTGAGGGGCCGCCGGCAGCATAGGGCATGAGGACCGTGACCGGCTTTGCGGGGTAATCGGACCCGGCTCCCTGGGCGGGCACGGAATCGTCCGCCCCGCATCCTGCCAGTGCCAGGGATGCCAGTGCAATCCCGGCGATTGTCTGTAAACGTGAGGCGTTCTTCTTCATAATGGCCTTCCCTTGATGGTTTCTCCGTCGAATCCACGGACCGGAGTACGATCGATCTTGTGAAACAAGTGCCGTTGCAATTCTGGGATACCACGCCAGCATCGACGGCTCGGGTCAATACGCCCGCACCCTGACTCAGGCTGGAGATGACCAGGCTGATAGTCTGATCGCCATGCTTCACGCGAACAGCTCGGTGCCTGTTTCGGAGCTTCACGCAGAGGTCGCAGTAGTTGTCGAGTTGCTGAGGTAAAGCGCCGTCCTTGCTTCATGCACGGCGCATACGCGTTTAACATAGAGCTACCCTCGGATGAATCCGTGCCGCCGGACGTTGCGGCCGCAGCCAGGGCAGGCCCCTTACGGGTAGTCGATTTTTACGGATCGAACTCTCAGTCAGGCAGGGCAATCCACTTTTCACGGTGGAAGGACGGATAATTGAGCCGGTTGCGGATCGGCGCAGCCCCGGGCAGCGTCGAGCCGCAATTGCTCGATCGTGGCCTCGGTGCTGGTCCGCGTACTGCCGAGCCGAAGTTCGACGACGGCGGGAACGCCTGCGGCCAGGGCACGCCGCAGTGCCGGCAGAAATTCCGCGGTGGACTCGACAACCTCGCCCTGTCCACCGAAGGCGACGGCGAAGGCCGCAAAATCAGGGTTAGTGAGATCGGTTCCGCTGACCCGGAAGGGAAAGTACCTTTCCTGGTGCGCACGGATGGTTCCGTACATGGAGTTGTTCAGGACAATGATGACTGGAGCGACCTTCTGTGCCACCGCTACAGCTAGCTCCTGTCCGTTCATCAGAAAGCAGCCGTCGCCCGCCACCGAAACAACCTGGCGTTCCGGATGTGCTATTGCCGCAGCAACGGCGGCGGGCACACCATAGCCCATGGACCCGTTCCGGGGAGCAAGCAGCGTCGGATAGCTGCGCCAGCGCAGGTACTTCTTTGCCCAGCCGGCATGATTTCCTGCGCCCCACGTGATGATGGCGTCCACCGGCAGGGCCTGCTGCAACTGATCAAATACCACGTTCAGGTCAAGCTCTCCCCCTGTTGGCTCCAACCTCCGGCGCTGCTCATGTCCGCGTCGGAGGTTGTGCGCATATTCGCGCCATGCCCGGCGCGGCACGGGGAGCTGATTCAGGGCTGCGGCAACGGCCGGAACCGAGGAGACGATGCGTAGCGCGTTCAGATGTGCCGAACCCCGGCCATCCGCGTCCGGAAGTATGGTGACCACGTCGGTCCCTGTTTGGCCCACCGAAAGTAGCTTCCAGCTGTCGGTGCTCACGTCCCCCAGCGGCGAGCCGATCCCGATGACCAGATCCGCACCGGAAAGGGCCTCGGCGGTTTGTTCCGAGCGCCCGTAACCGAGGGTGCCGATGTAGGACGGTGACTCATGATCGATGAGATCCAGCGCGTTGAACTCAACGGCTACGGGTAGAACATTGCGTTCGGCCCACTCCTGGACGAACAGACTGGCCTCCGACGTCCAACCGCCGCCGCCCAGGATCACCAGGGGACGTGATGCGGCGGCCAGTAGCCGGGACAGCTCATCCAATGCCGCTCCGGCCGGCGCGGCCTCAACTATGCGGATGGATGGCGCCGCGCCCGTGGCGGCTAGTTCGCGCAGCATGTCCTCGGGCAGCCCCACGACCACCGGTCCGTGCCTGCCGGATTTCGCCAGGGCAAAAGCCCGGGAGATGATTTCGGGCCCGCGTTCTGCCTGCTCAATGTGCAAGACGTTCTTGGTGGTGGTCCCGAACCAGCCATTGAGGTCGAATTCCTGGAACGACTCCCGGTGCGTATGCCCGCGCGGGATGAGGCCCACCAGCAGCACCAGCGGCACGCTGTCCTGGTATGCGGCATGAAGCGCGATCATCGCATTCGCGGCTCCAGGTCCGCGGGTCACCATACAGACCCCCACTTTCCCAGTGATTTTAGCGTAGGCGTTGGCCATGTAGCCGGCGCCGCCTTCATGCCGGCAGGTCACCAGGTTGATATCGGAGTCATACAGGGCGTCCAGCACACCGAGGTAGCTCTCTCCCGGAACACAAAATGCCGTTTCAACGCCCTCTGAGAGCAGTTGATCGACGACCAACTGAGCACCGCTGCGTAATTGCCTCCCGGGAATCATTCTGCGGTCTCCGAGTCTGTAGTCTGTTCGCGCCGGGCCGTCGTGTGAACTAGCCCGCTGCCGCGCCCTTCCAGACCGGCCGCCGCAGAAGCTGAGCGCCGTGTGCTGCGTTGTCGTCGTCTGCGGCTGATGAAGCCGTACACGATGAACAGCCCGATCAGGATAAAGATAGCCGCAGACACCGGATCTGACGCGAAAATACCGAAGCTACCTTCAGAGATCAGCATCGTTTGGCGGAAGGATTTCTCCAAGATCGGGCCCAGAATGTAGGCCAGCACCAACGGCCCGGGATCAAAGCGTGTCTTGATCATGATCCAACCGAGAACCCCGAACGCCAGCACCACCCACATGTCGAACGGATTGTTGTTGATGGAGAAGACGCCGACCATGACGACAAGGAGCGCGAAGGTCGAAAGGATCCCCGCTCGTACCCGGAGCATTTGGATAAAGACCCCGACCAGCGGAATATTGAGAATGATCAACATCAGATTGCCGATGTACATCGACGCGATAACGCCCCAGAAAACGTTGGGATGCTCGTTGATCAGCTGCGGCCCCGGAGTGATGCCGTGTAGCAGGAGCGCTCCGTAAATCATGGCCAGCACCACGTTGGACGGGATGCCCAGGACGAGCAGCGGAATGAATGCCGACGTCGACGAGGCGTTGTTCGCTGTCTCGGGACCGGCGACACCTTCGATAGCCCCCTTTCCGAACCGGCTGGGATCCTTCGCACGGCGTTTCTCCATGGCATAGGATGCCAGCGATGAGATGACGCCGCCGCCGCCGGGAAGGACGCCGATGAAAAAGCCGAGCACGGAACCCCGGGCTATGGCACCGGAGGAATCACGGAAGTCTTTGCGCGAGGGCCAGATATTCTTAATTTTGGTGGTGACGGACTGGCCCTTTTCGCTTCGCTCAAGACTGTGGAGCAGTTCTCCAACCCCGAAAAGCCCCATCGCGATAGCGACGAAATCCAATCCGCCGAGCATGGACGTCTGACCGAAGGTGAAGCGTGCGGTTCCCGTAATCGGGTCTTGTCCCACGGTTGAGAGCAGGAGGCCGACCCCTGCCATGCACAGGCTCTTGACCGTTGAACCGGTGCCGAGGGAGGTCACTAGGAAGAGACCAAGAATCATGATGGCGACATAGCCGGCCGGGCCGACCGCGACGGCTACTTGGGCAAGCAGCGGGGCCAGGAAGGTCAGGCCGACAATGGCTACGGTGCCGCCGATGAAGGAGCCGACCGCGGAAATGCCCAGGGCGGTTCCTGCCCTGCCTTGCTTGGTCATTTGATAACCGTCAAAGGTGGTGACTACTGACGCAGCCTCGCCGGGAAGACGCAGCAGTACTGAGGTTATCGTGCCGCCGTACATCGAGCCGTAGTAAATGCCGGCCAGCATGATCACCGCCCCTACCGGATCCATCGTGTAGGTGATCGGCAACAGGAGCGCGATCGTGGCGGTCGGGCCAAGCCCTGGCAAGACGCCGATGGCGGTTCCGATGACCACGCCGATGAAAACAAACAGCAGGTTCATCGGGTCAAAGGCTACGGAGAAGCCTTGGGCCAGGTTGTTAAGGGCGTCCATATCAGAATCCGATCATCCGGGAGAAGGCGGTGACTACGATGTCGTCGGGAAACGGAACACCGAGCAGGCCCGCGAAAACAACGTGCAGAACGGCGGCGCCTCCAACGGCAAGGGGGATGGTCCAGCGCCACGGTTCCTGGCCGAATACTCGCAGCCAGAGCATGAGCATCAGAAAAGCCGGAACGAGGAAGCCGATCGACTCGAAAAGCACCACAAACACGCAGAGGCTGCCCACGCCGCCCGCGATACCGGCAGTCCGTCGCGTCCAGGCTTCGGGAACCGCCGAGTCCGGAAAGAGCGTAAGGAAGGCCGCCGTGATGGTCACCGCGATGGCGACAATAAAGGGCCAAAGGCCGGGGCCAGGGTTATTCAACTCTCCCAGCGAGAGTCGCCACGACCCGAGCACGGCCGACACACCTGCTACAAGCAGCACAAGCGGAACAATGCGGCGGAGCCGAGGCCGGCTCCGGACAAGCGTTCCTGCCGGCGGATGGGCACATTCCACCTCTGTAGGTCCGAGACTGAGTTTCGTCATATCCATGCCTTTGCTGATCCTACTGCTGGCCCAGGAGGGGTTGGTAGAGGTCCTGCATTGCGGTGAACGCCGTGTGCAGATCGCCTGAACCGGCGAACTCCTCTGGCACAAACCGCTCGCCAATCTGTTCGGCTACGCCCGGATCAGCGGCGCATGTTTCAAGTTCGGCCTCGAGAATGGAGAGAACGTCCTCCGGCAAGCCTTGTGGACCGATGACACCGAACACCGAAACGGCGTTCACCAGATCGTCGAAGCCAACCTCGGCCAGCGTCGGAACCTCGGGATACCAAGCGGCGCGTTCCGGGCTGCTAATGGCAAGTGGCATAAAAGATCCGTCCTCGATCCGCGCCGCAACGTCGGAGTGGTCCGTGATGAACAGTGCGTCGACGTGGCCGCCGAGCAGATTCGTGGTCATTTCCGCGTTGCCCGAGGCGGGTACGGCGGTGACCTCGATGCCGTATTCGTCCTTCAGACGCTGCAGCTCGATCGCCGCGGAGGTCGTCGCACCGGGAACTGCGACGCTGAACTTCCCAGGAGCGGCCTTGGCTGCCGCGAAGAATTCCTGCGCATCGGTATATGGCGAATCCGACCCGACCACGAGAACCGTGGGCATCTCGGCCATGACTCCGACCGAGGAGAAATCAGCCAGGCTGTAGCCCAAGTCATTCACGATTGGGTTCATGACCAGCGGGCCGTTGGTGCCGAGCCCGAGCGTGTAGCCATCCGGCTTGGCGCCGGCCAGCTCCTGCATCGCTATCCCGCCGCTGCCGCCGGCCTTGTTCTCAACCAGGATGGGCTGGCCGAGGCCGCCTTCAAGGCAGGACGCATAAGCGAGGGCGGTCATCGAGGAGGGACCTCCAGCGGCAAAGGGAACCAGAAACCGCACAGGCTTTTTCGGGTAGTCCGATCCGCCGTCATTGGCGCTGGCCGCTCCGCCTGCGCCGCAGCCCACCAGGGCCAAGGCCAACCCCACGAACCCCGCCGAGACTTTCAATTGCATTGCGCTTCGCTTTTTCAACACGGACCTCATTGTCGTTAGTTGTCGTCATTTTGGTTGTCGGTTTGTTAGCTACATCACTGTCGCAGAGTGTCCAATTCAAATCCAATACCAAATTGGGAACGGATCAATGCGCTGTTTACATGAACGGATATTGCGCGCGGCGGAAACCGCGGTGGCCGGAGATTCCTGCCGTCGTCGTTTTCCTGCGCTTTGTCTGCGACAAGCCGGAGTCAGAGTCTTTCGAGCAGCATCGCGGTGCCCTGCCCGAGCCCTACGCACATGGTCGCCAGGCCCCTGTCCGCGCCTTCCCGCTCCATCCTGCCCATCAGCGTGATGGCGATCCGGGCACCGGAGGAGCCAAGCGGGTGACCGAGTGCAATCGCGCCGCCGTCCCTGTTTACGATGTCTTCGTCCATTCCTAATCTGCGGATGCAGGCTAGGGCCTGCACCGCGAAGGCTTCGTTCAGTTCGATCGCTCCCACGTCATCGAGCGACCAACCGGTCCGCCCGAGCACCTTGAGGGTGGCCGGCACGGGGCCGATGCCCATGATCTCCGGCGGAACTCCGGCGGAGGCGCCATCGACTATGCGCGCCCGTGCCCGTAGATTCAGTCTCTCGACGGCGCGTCCGCTGGCGATGACGACGGCGGAGGCACCGTCGTTGAGCGAACTGGAGTTCCCCGCGGTAACCACGCCGCCGGGCCGGGCTACCGAACGCAGGCCTCCCAGAGCCGCGAGTGTCGTTTCCCGGCGCGGGCCCTCATCGTCCTTGACGACTCCGCTCCGGGTCTCCACCGGAACGATCTCAGCCACGAAGCGCCCCGCATCCACGGCCGCGAGAGCCCGTTGATGCGAGCGAAGCGCGAATGCGTCCGCATCTTCCCGTGAAATGCCGTCCACGCGGGCCAGTTCCTCCGCCGTCTCCGGCATTGAAAAGGTGGACTTGGGACGTTTATGGAACTTCGGGTTCAGGAACCGAGAACCGATGGAGGTATCGGCGATTTCGCCCGGACGACCGAACGCCTTGTCAGGCTTCTCCAGCACCCACGGGGCCCGGGACATGGATTCGACTCCGCCGGCCACCACGACGTCCGCCGCGCCTGACTTGATCATCTGTGATGCCATGATGATGGCGCTAAGTCCGGAGGCGCAGAGGCGGTTCACCGTCATACCCGGGACGCTGTCCGGGAACCCCGCCAGTAGGGATGCCATCCGCGCCACATTGCGATTGTCCTCTCCCGCCTGGTTGGTATTGCCCAGGATCACCTCATCTATCTCGGCAGCCTCGATTCCGGCCCGTCGAACGGCTTCGCCGAGGACGACCGAGGCCAGATCATCCGGTCGAATACCGGAGAGGGAGCCACCGTAGCGACCGACCGGGGTGCGCGCCCCGCCGATCAAGTATGCTTCAGGCATTAACGTGCGCCTCCGTTGATATAGAGCGTCTGACCGGAGACATAGGAGGAATCGTCACTGGCGAAGAAGGCAATGGCGGAGGCTACTTCCTCAGGCTCCCCCACCCGCCCCAGCGGTGTGCGTTCGGCCACGGATTTCTGGTGTTCCTCCGGCGTGCTGCCGACCCGCCCGGCCGTCGCAGCGGTCATGGCCGTGGCGATGTATCCCGGCGCCACGGCGTTGACGTTGATATTGAACGGACCCAGTTCCAAGGCCAGCGTGGCGGTGAGCCCCTGAATACCCGCCTTGGCGGCGGCATAATTCGCCTGTCCACGGTTGCCCAGCGCGGAGCGGCTGCTCAGGCTGACAATCTTTCCGTACCGGGCCGGCACCATGAACTTCTGCGCTGCCTTTGCGCAGAGGTAGGCGCTGGTCAGGTTCGTTGTCAGGACAGAATCCCAGTCCGGGCGGTCCATTTTGAAAAGCATATTATCCCGCGTGATGCCGGCGTTGTTGACCAGGACGTCGATGCGCCCTTGATCGGTGAAAATCTGTTCGAAGACGTAGGCAACATGCTCCTCGCTGGTGACATCGCAGACGGCGCTGACTGCCGAACCGCCAGCCGCCCCGACGGCGGCGTTTGAACTGATTTCACCGGCGGTGGCCGCTGCCCTCGCGGCATTCAAGTCCAGGATGGCAACTGTCGCGCCCTCAGTGGCCAGCCGCAGTGCTGTGGCGGCGCCGATGCCCTGGGCACCGCCGGTGACGATGGCAGTCTTGTTTTTAAGCCTGTTCATGGATTCTCCCTCTTAGCTTGCTCTTCGTTTCGTGTGGCTTGCTCTTGGCAACAGGGGTGCGGTGTTATCCGGAGAAGGCGGAGATTCCGGTGATGTCGCGGCCGATCAGCAGCGATTGGATGGAATCCGTGCCTTCATAGGTGTGGACGACTTCCATATCGGTCAAATGGCGCGCCACATGGTTTTCCAGCAGTAGCCCGTTGCCGCCTAGGATGTCGCGGGCCTCCTGGCAGATCCAGCGCGCCTTCTGAGCGGTGTGCATCTTGGCCAGTGACGCCATCGGGCCAGTCATCTTTCCCTCGTCCGCGAGTGCGGTCAGCCGGAAGCAAATCAGCTGCATAGCGGTCAACTCGGCCAGCATGTTGGCCAGCTTGTTTTGCACCAGTTGGTAGCTGGCAATGGGCTTGCCGAACTGCACGCGTTCCTTCGCGTATTTCACTGCGGCTTCGTACGCAGCGACTCCGTGGCCCACTGATTCCCAGGATGCCCCTCCGCGGGTCGCAGTAAGCACCCGGGTGACATCGCGGAAGGAGTTCGCCTCGACGAGCTTGTTCTCCACCGGAATCCGCAGGTTTTCGATGGTGATATCGGGCTGCAGGATCGCCCTCTTGCCGATCTTGCCGGTGATCACCTCGGCACGGTAGCCCGCCGGGTAGCTACCGTCGTCGTTCTTTTCCAGAATGAACGCCTTGACTTTGCCATCCGCTTCATCCCGGGCCCAGAGCACGACGACGTTGGCGAAGCTTGCGTTGCCGATCCAGCGTTTGCGTCCGTTCAGGATGTAGTGGTCACCGTCGCGGCGGGCGCTCGTTTCCAGGCCCACGGAGTCCGAACCATGGCCCGGCTCGGTGAGTCCGAAGGCTCCGATCTTCTCCAGCCTGGACATCCCGGGAAGCCATCGCTGCTTCTGCTCGTCGCTGCCGAGCGAATTAATCGTGCCCATCGCCAAGCCTGACTGGACGCCGATAAAGGTGTTGATGGAGCCGTCGCCCCGGGCCATCTCCATGGCGACCATGCCGGCGGCAAGGCGGCTCATGCCGGGGCATCCGTAGCCCTCGATGGTCGTGCCAATGATGCCGAGTGCGGCAATCCCTGGGACCAGCGAAAAGGGAAATTCCGCCCGGTCCCAATAGTCATTGATCACCGGAAGAAGGTCAGTTTCGACAAAATTCCGGACCTTCTTCCGGATGATTCGTTCGTCTTCCGAGAGGAAGTCGTCGACCATGTAATAGTCGCTGTTGATCTCTTCTGTAACCACAGTTGTTCCTTTGCCTCGGAGCAGCCAGAGCTGCCCGTAATGTTCGTCCTCTGGTTTTATCAGCGGCGCTCAAACCGGTACTTCGGCACAAAAATAGCGCTTCAGATAGTTCCTTTCCCCAACGTCGAGGCCCCGGGCTCTCCCTGTCGCGTCGTCCAGCGAAACCATGACCGTTGAAGCGTCCAGGACCAAGTGCCCGTTCTGGTATCCGGCGTAGCCCATGGTGTACGATCTTGCCCCGATGCGCACCACCCAGATATCCACGTCGACAGCATGGCCGAATCCGATGGGTCGGCGGTAGTGCAGCGTCAGCGAGGCCACCAACGTGGTTGTCTCGAGGTCGGCGGCGGTGCCGACAGAGGCAGCGTGGCGCCGCCACTTGATCCGGGCTTCCTCCAGCAGCGTTGCCACCCGCGCATTGTTCACGTGGCCGTTGATGTCCTGATCGGACCACCGGACGAATATCTGTGCACGGAATTTCTCAGCCAACGAGCCGCACCTCCTTGGCGGCCAGCCAGGCGCGGACCAGCTCGGAGCTGGCATTGAGTTCCGGCGGAGCCAGTTCATAGCTGACCGGGGTTTGTGAGAAGACAACAGGGTGGCGCACGGTGGGAATGCAGCGTTCCCCATTTCCGGACATAACGACGGGCTCCAGCCCCAGTTTCCGGGCGAGTTCAATGCCGCCCTTGACGTCCTGAATGGGAGCGCAGGGCAGGCCTAATGCGGAGAGATCTTCAAACCACTGCGTCGCGGAGCGCCCGATCAGACGGCCCTGAAGAATGGGCCGCAGCTCCTCGCGATTGGTGTTCCGCTCCTGCGGGTTGCCGAAGCGCGGATCGGCGGCAATTTCGGGAATGCCCAGCGCATCGCAGAGTTTGGTGAACTGGCCGTTGTTTCCGGCCACGACGATCAACATTCCGTCGCCCGTGTGCATCGGCTCATAGGGGTAGAGGCTTGGATGCTCGTTGCCCATGCGGGTGGGTATGACGCCGCCGGTGACGTACGCCGCAGATTGGTTGACCATTCCGGAAAGGGCGGACGAGAGCAGGTTCAACTCCACACGCTGCCCCTGGCCGGTAGCATTCTTGTGATGCAGTGCCCCCAGAATGCCGATGCTGGCGTGCAGGCCGGTGATCACGTCGAACACGGCCAACCCGGCGCGGTATGGCTCGGTGTCCTGCCCGCCGGTGATGCTCATCATTCCCGACACCGCCTGGACCAACAGATCATAGCCCGGCAATCCTGCTCCCCCGGCGGTGCCGAAGCCGGTGATGGATGCGTAGATGATGTCCGGGTTCAGCGCGGACACGCACTCGTAGTCCAGCTGGAACTGGTCTAGTCCACCAGGTTTGAAATTCTCCACAAGGATATCGGCCTTGGCAGCCAGTTCATGGGCGACTTCAAGATCGGAATCGTCCTTCAGGTCCAGTGCAATCGAATGCTTATTGCGGTTGACCGACAGATAGAACGTGGCTTCGTCTTCTCGGACGGGCGGCTTCCAGCCGCGGGTGTCATCGCCCTGCGGGCTTTCAACTTTGATCACGGTCGCCCCCATGTCCGCCAGCAGCATGGTGCAGTAGGGCCCGGCGAGGACGCGGGTGAAGTCCGCAATAACCATTCCGCTCAGTGGTCCGCTGCCGGAGCGTCCGAAGGCCTGATTCAGCTTCGATGCAGCGTCAGTTCGATTCATTTCGTGCCTTCCGGTTTGTGCTTCACATCACCACTGTCGCAAATCCCATTACTCCACGTCCAATACGTATTCCGATCCTGATTGATGCGTTCAGCACAATAAACAATTTCGATCCTGTGTTCAGCAACCATCTTCCCCGCGCTCGATAAAACTTGATTATTATGCAAAGGTCACTAATCGTTGACACTTCTATGCGCCATCAGAATAATTGTCCGGTATGGATATTCAACAGGTGCGTGCCTTTCTGGCTGTTGCCCAGGAACTGCATTTCGGGCGGGCTGCTCAGCAGTTGCATATGGCCCAGCCCCCGGTCAGCCGCGCCGTTCAGAATCTGGAACGGGAGCTCGGCGCCGCCCTATTTGAGCGCAGCACACGCTCTGTTCGCCTCACCCCGGCGGGCGAGGCGCTGATCCAGCCGGCGACGGATATACTCGATGCCTGTCGGCGGGCCAGGACCATGGTGTCCCACGCCGGCAAGGGCGAGACAGGACGCGTGCGGGTGGCGTTCGCCGGAGCATCGTCACATGTCATGGTGGGAAAGCTGGCCAAGTTGGTCCGCCAGACCCATCCGGGCATCGACTTCGAGCTTTACAGCTCGAATTTCGCCATTCCGGCCTTGGACAAAGTCGGCAACGGTGCCATGGAAATCGGCATGGGAAGATGGAATTTCATACCGGCCGCTCTGAGCTCCCGGGTCATTGCCAATGAAAGACTCGTCATCGCCGTGCATGCCGGCCATCCGGTGGCCGAGCGGACGGCGGTGCGGATGGCCGACCTGGCCGGCGAGCCTTTCGTAACCCTGCCTGCGGATCCCGGTGCCATCCTGCGCGACCACCTACTCAGGCTCGCCAACGATGCCGGGTTCCTGCCCTCGATAGTGCAGGTTGCCCCGGATTCATTGACGCTGGTCTCACTGGTAGCGGCCGAGATCGGGGTAGCGATGACGGTTTCTTCCGTTGCGGAGAATATCCATTATCCGGGCGTGGTGTTCCTGCCCCTGGCAGACCCCGCAGAGCCGGTTCTTTTGCGGATGATCTGGCGCAAGGACAACGACAGCCCTGCCCTGCGGGAGGTACTGAGGCTCTCTGAAATTGCACTGCCTACGCCGGAGCTCGATTAGGAATCTAATGCGCTAAACGGATCAATTGCGCGGTCATTTGGTATTGGATCCGGGTGACGATTGCTGTCAGAGTGAGTGGGGCGAACGCAACAACCGGCGCCCATAAGGCCGTCTCCCCAGGAGGAACAAATATGAGCGTCATACCAGAAACCCTGCCCAAACCGGCGGAATTGCAGCCTGGTTCCGCCGCAGTCGGCGAGATCCGGTCGGATGTGCTGGATCTGCAGGGGCTGCTCAGCAGCGACGAGCTGAAACTGCGGGAAACCGTCCGCCGGTTTGTGCGGGAACGCATCAAGCCGAACATCAAGGACTGGTACGAAGATGCGCACTTCCCGGTGGAAATTTCCCAAGAGATGGGCGCCCTCGGGCTCCTAGGAATGCATCTGAAGGGTTACGGATGCCCGGGCCGATCCGCCGTCGAATACGGCATCGCAGCGATGGAACTGGAAGCCGGAGACTCCGGGCTTCGGACTTTCGTCTCGGTTCAGGGTTCCCTCGCGATGAGCGCCATCCACAAATGGGGTTCGGAAGAGCAGAAGAACCGCTACCTGCCCGGCATGGCGAAGGGCGAAATCATCGGCTGCTTCGGCCTCACCGAACCCACGGCCGGCTCGGATCCCTCCAGCATGCAGACCTTCGCCCGACGCAACGGCAACCAATGGATCATAAGCGGCGTGAAACGCTGGATTGGCCTGGCCTCCGTCGCGCAGATCGCCGTTATCTGGGCCGCAACGGAAGACGGCGTTCGCGGATTTCTGGTCCCGACCGACGTTCCCGGTTTCACCGCCACACCAATAGAGCCCAAACTCTCCATGCGCGCATCGATCCAGTGCGACATCACCCTGGAGGACGTCATCGTGGACGAATCCGACAGGCTGCCTGGCGCCGAGGGCCTCCGCGGCCCGTTCTCCTGCCTGAATGAAGCCCGTTACGGCATCATCTGGGGTGCCATGGGCGCTGCCAGGGACAGCTATGAGCAGGCCCTGAGCTACTCGCTGGAGCGGACGCAATTCGATAAACCGCTGGCCGCCTACCAGATAACGCAAGAAAAGCTGGTGAACATGCTGCTGGAAATCCAGAAGGGCACCCTAGTAGCAATCCACACCGGCCGGCTCAAGGACGCCGGAACACTCGCCCCCGTACAGATCTCCGTCGGCAAACTTAACAACGTCCGGGAAGCCATCAAGATTTGTCGCGACGCCCGCGCCATCCTGGGCGGCAACGGGATCACCCTTGACTATTCGCCCCTGCGCCACGCCAACAACCTGGAATCGGTCCGGACCTACGAAGGCACGGACGAGGTCCACACCCTCATCCTGGGCAACCACATCACCGGCATTCCGGCATTCCGCTGAGGAAAGGATGACGCGGCCACTGCGGAGTCATTGGCCAGCCTCGGCGATATTCAGTTCATTCCCAGGGCTGTCTTGAGTCCGTCTTCGACCAAAGCCATCCTGCCTGCGGACAGCCCGCCAATGACAGCGACAGGCTCGTACATGACTGTCACCTCGTCACAGCACCCAGCGTAAGACCGGTCAGCCATCCGGCAACCAATCCATCGTTTCCCGGGACGGTGTCTTCGCGCCGGTGATTCCCTACCCAGAACACGCAACATCGTGTCCAATAAGCGTGTCGGATTTCGTGGCCTAATCCAACACCCTCAGTTCCCTGCCCGTGTGGGTTGAAGTGCCCGACCTGCGGGGCAAGGTTCCGTCAGCACCAGCAATCGCCGGTGGCCCGCTGATCTGTTTCTTTAGCCGACCCCCAAGATCGGCTCCGCCAACCAGTATTCAGGGCCTTGCTCAAGATCACGACCCGGTAATGCACAAGACCGCTGCAATGTTTCGGCCTTATCCGGGACCAAGATCTGTAGGACATTCTTGAGCATTCCTTGTGCCTTTTCCGCACCTTCCCGGGCGACCATGTACCCATGGGACCTAGCCCTGCCCCAAACCATGGAAAGGAATCCCCCGTGCCCCCAACCGTCCTCGTGGACCTCGCCTCGGAGCTCGGCGCCGGCGCCATCACCCGATTCGTGCACGCCTTCGTGGGGGTGGCTTGTGAAAAAGTGAAATATCCGACGCTAAGGTTTTGTCGAGCGCCGTAGTGGCCTGTATTTGCCGGGTTTGATCTTGTTGGTGCGTGGCCAGGTGTAGTCGCCGGTGAGGTTGATGTGTTCCCATCCCAGGGGTGAGAGGAACCGCAGCAGGTCCGGGTCGGTGGCGTTGCCCTCTTGGTTCAAGGTGGTGATGGTGCGGTCGAGGTAGACCGTGTTCCAGAGGACGATGGCCGCGGTGAGAAGATTCAGCCCTGAGGCCCGGTAGCGCTGCTGCTCGAAGCTGCGGTCGCGGATCTCTCCAAGTCTGTTGAAGAAAACGGCCCGGGCCAGGGTGTTCCTGGCCTCGCCCTTGTTCAGCCCGGCCGTGACCTTGCGGCGCAGGTCGGGATCTTGGAGCCAATCCAGCAGGAAGAGAGTTCGTTCCAGTTTGCCCAGTTCCCGCAGTGCGGTGGCGAGTCCGTTCTGGCGTGGATAGGCGCCGAGTTTGCGCATCATCAAGGAGGCGGTCACGGTGCCGGTCTTGATGGATGTCGCCAGGCGGAGGATTTCATCCCAGTGCGCGGTGATGGTCTGCGTGTTGATGGTGCCGCCGACCAACGGCGCCAAAGTGGCAAGCTCCGGATCGTTAGTGGGTGTGTAGAGGCGGGTGTCGCCGATGTTGCGGATCCGGGGCGCGAACCGGTATCCAAGTAAGTGCATGAGGGCGAAAAGGTGGTCGGTGAACCCTGCGGTGTCGGTGTAATGCTCCTGGATCGCCAGATCAGACTCGTGATACAGCAGCCCGTCCAAGACATAGGTCGCGTCGCGGTCACCGACGTTGATCAGTTTGCTGTGGAAGGGCGAATATTTGTCTGAGACATGCGTGTAGATCATCCGCCCGGGCTCGGCCCCGTATTTCGGGTTCACGTGCCCGGTGGATTCGGCATGGCTGCCGGCGCGGAAGCGTTGCCCGTCCGAGGACGAGGTGCTGCCATCGCCCCAGTGCGTACCGAAGGGGTGTGCGTGCTGGGCATTGACCAGCTCGGCCAGGGCGGCACTGTAGGTTTCATCCCGGATATGGGAAGCCTGCTGGCGGTCCAATTGGGCGTAGGTGACGCCGGTGCATGACTCGGACATCTTCGTCAATCCTAGGTTGATTCCGTCGGCCAAGATTGCGGTGAGCAGGAGCTGCTTATCCTTGGAAGGTTGGCCAGACTTGAGATTGGTGAAGTGGCGTGTGAAGCCCGTCCAGCCATCGACTTCCATCAACAGGTCGGTGATCCGAATCCGCGGGAACATGGCGCTGGCCTGGTCGATCAAGGGTTGGGCGTGTTGCGGCACGATCGTCTCAAGCGGAGTGATCTTCAAGCCGTTTTCCGTGATCAGCACCCCGGCCAGTTCATCACGGGAGGCAAGCTCGTTGACCTGGTGCAGCCGTTCGCTGAGCCGGGCAAGTCGGTCCTTGAGATATTCTTCGCCGCCATTGGTTATGACCAGGGGAAGGTCCCCGGCGTTCTTCATGGCCGTGTAGTCGGGGCCGGCCAGCAGGTAGTCATCGAAGTCGCGGAACTGGCGGGAGCCGGTGACCCACATGTCTCCGGACCGCAGCGCATTCTTGAGCTCCGCGAGGGCGCAAAACTCGTAGAATCCACGGTCGGTTCCGTTGTCGGTGAAAACCAGGGGCTTCCACCGGGACCGGATGAACGACGTGGGTGCATCCTCCGGGATCTTTCGGGCACCGGCGGTATTCATGGTGCGGATGACCTTGATGGCGGCCAACAGGTCCTGTGCGGCGGGGGCTGCCTGGAGGTCAAGGACGGCAAGAAATGCCGGGGTGTAGCGGCGGATCGTGGTGAAGTGTGCACTGACGAGGGCGAGGTGGTCCTCGTGTGCGGGCCGGGTCAGTTCCTTGGCTTGGGTGATGCTTGCGGCCAAGGTTTCCCAGCCGATGGCTGTGTCGATCGCGGCGAAGGGATCCTCCCCGTTCTCCTTGGCCGTGATCAGGGCATCGCCGAGCTTGGAGTGCAGGCGCATCATGGCTGCGACGGTGGTGCGGGAGGCCAGCGTGTTCTGGTTTTGCTTGTTCCGGGCGGTGCGAATGATCCGGCCAATGATCCGGTCGTGCAGATCGATGATTTCGTCGGTGACCGTTGCCATGCTTTCCACGGACATCGCGAACAGGGTCGCGTACCGGCGTCCGGGCTCGAACTTGGCCAGGTCCGCCGCTGTCATGGAGGCGCCCTCACGGGCCAACTTCAGCAACCTGTTCCGATGCACCAGTTTGCCGGCGTCCCAGGGCAGGCAAAGCGCACGCCAGGTGGTGAGCCGGTCAATATGCTCGTTCATCGCCCGTGCGTTGGGTCGCAGTGGTGCCTGGCGCAGCCAGCCGATTTCGGTCAAGGAACTATCGGTGCGGCGAAGCAACAAACCATCCAGACGACCTCGGTGCTCGCCGGAGAGTTGGTCTCCCAAGATGGCGTAGATTCGCCGGTTCGCCCGGGTCAGCGCCTGCGCGCAGGCCCTTTCAATGATCCCCACCCCGGGCGAGGCAACCTTCCTTGAGCGCAGGAAGTCCCGCGCGCCTTCGACCAAGACAAGGCCCTTGTCTGTTTGCGCGGCAACCTCGCCCACATGCTCCACGAGCTGGCGAAAATCCGCGATTCCGAACGCGGACATGCCCAGATACGCACGAATCTCTCTACCGTGTTCCTGCCGAGTTTCCCCACGTTTCCCATATTCGTCCCAGGCCTCGGCCGGGATGGCCAGGCGGGCCGCAAGCCAGTCGATCATTTCAGTGGGTACTTCGGTTTCGTCGGTCAGTGCGATACCCGGGTGCCGAAGCAGACAGAGCTGGATGGCAAAGCCCAACCGGTTGGCATCTGCGCGGCGTTGGCGAATCAACGACATGTCCGCTTCGCCCAGTGTGTAGTGGGCAGCCAGGTCCTCGGTGCCGGTGGGGATTTCAAGGACCTGGCCGCGTTCGGCAGTCGTGAGCAGGGAACGCAGGGCCATGTCAGAAATCCTTGTTAGTTGGAAGGCCGCCATCTACGGACTTGTCCTGGTGCTGCTGCGGAGCACCATGCCCGTGGGTCATGGTTTGGCCAGATGCCGGTAGATGGTGGGACGGCTGACGCCGAATTCCTGGGCGATGTGCTCGACGGTATGGGCCCGTTTCCCGTCGGCATCTTTTTCCTCATACATTTCCCTTGCCAGCTTGACCTGGCGGGGACCGAGCTTTGGTTTCTGCCCGCCGGTCCGTCCGCGTGCCCGGGCGGCGGCCAGCCCGTCGCGGGTTCGTTCGGACATCAGCGCGTGTTCGAACTCGGCGATCGAGCCGATGATCTGGAAAAACATCCGTCCGGCGGGTGATGAGGTGTCGATGCCCTGATCCAGGACCACCAGGTCCACGCCGCGCTCCTGCAGCGTCTTGGACAGGTCTATGAGGTTTTCCAGCGACCGCCCGAGCCGGTCCAGCTTGGTGACAACGAGCTGATCGCCGGACCGGTTGGCCGAGAGTAGCGCCTTGTCGAGTTCGGGTCTGCGGGCGAGTTTCCCCGAGGCGGTGTCGAGGAACACCTGCTCGCAGCCGGCCGCGCGCAGGGCATCGTGTTGGGCCTCGGGGTGCTGATCGCGTGTTGAGACACGCCCGTATCCGATTCGCATGACGAAAATGTATCACCAACCCGGTTGAGCGTTACATTGGCGCGTACACGGCAAGCGTTACAAAATCGACCGCGGGAATCCGCGGGCCAAGAAACCGGAAGAAGAGTGTCTCACGAACGATCGTTTTTCAGACGTCGACGGGATGTCACCTTCCGAAGTCGTCTGCACACATTTCCGTAGCCCACTGCACTCGTTGCCTCAGGCGTCGGGAGCAAGCGATCAGTACAGATTGATCAGTCCACATTGAGGCATCGGGCGTCCTCCGTCTTAAGCCCTAGGTGCCCAGCGGCAATCAGTTCGTTGGCAGTGACCAGCTGCTCGATGGTGACTGGCTCAGCAAGTAACTTGCCATCATTTGTTAGGTTCCCGCCGACAATTCATCGAAGTTTCGCAGAATTTTGGGCCGGCCTTTCGGGTGGCCTCTGCAACCTTCGATTGCTGCGCTGACGCCACATGCAGATCCCTCGGCCAGCGCAGCAATCCTGACCCTCATTTTGAAATGAGCGGGGTCCTCAACGCCCGGTTAGGTGAAAGGGCAGTTCCTTGGTCAGCGGCCGGGCTCTTTCGGGCCCGCGCCGAGGACTCGGATGATCCAGTAAAGACCAGCCGCGGCGATCAGCACGAACGCCACGTCATCTAATGGATCGGCGATGGGCTCAAGGACACGATCGAGGATATTGACGGCTTCCCTTCAGACTCGAGTGTGTCGGCGACGGCTTCCCAGTCCGTCTCGGTCGTCAGCTCGGGGGGCGCTGCGGCGTCGGGCTGATCTGCTTGTTCGGAGTGAACGCCGGTGTTGGCAGTCGCCGCTGGCCCTGCGTCTTGGTTTGCTGTGCGGCCCGTCAACAGCACCACGCTGCTCGCCAGAGAACCAGCTGCCCACTTCATTTCCCGCGTCATGATAGTAACCATGGTTACACTTTAAGCGCCCCCAATCCGCGATTGTCAAGAGACGAAGATCGACCTTCTGCATCTGCTCAACGACGGAATGGGACGCCTTGTTTTGCAGTGGTACCGTAACCGTGGTTACATGGTTTTCATGGTTGATAGTGTGCCTGCCCCCGGCGAGTGGGTGTTTCTGACGTACCGGTTGCCGCGTGTGCCCTCGGCTCCGCGGCTGGCGTTGTGGCGCAAGTTCAAGCGGTTGGGTGTGGCGCAGCTTGCTGACGGGTTGGTGGCGCTTCCTGCCGATGTACGGACCCGGGAGCATTTGGAGTGGGCGGCCGAAGAAATCGAGGAAGCTGGCGGAACAGCGGGGGTGTGGGTCGCACGTCCCTCGACGCGGGCGTTGGAGCGTTCAGTCATTGAGCCGATGAATGAGGCCCGGGCGGGTGAGTATGCCGAAATTGCCAGGCAGGCTCAGTTAGCGCGTGATGCCGCTGAACCTGAACGGACGCGCGGCCTGCGGAGACTGCGGGCGCAGATGCGTCGGGTCGAACGCCGCGATTTTTTCCGCCCGCCCCAGCGCGAGCAGGCCCGCCAGGCACTCAAAGACCTTGCCGGACAGGAATTGGTTGCTCCGATGGAGGTCTCATCGTGAGGTGGGCGACCCGTGCTGGAGTGCATATCGATCGGTCGGCGTGTGCGTGGCTGATCGTGCGCCATCTTGATCCGCAGGCGCAGTTCGTCTTTGTCTCCGGGCCTGATGAGGTCCCCGACGATGCCACTGCTTTCGATATGCGTGGGGCGGAACTCGGCCACCACGGAAGTGATTGCACGTTCGAGACGATCCTGCGTCGCTATGACCTGGCTGATCCGGTGCTGTGGCGGATTGCCGCGATCGTGCACGAGGCCGACCTGGAAGATGATCACTACGATGCACCGGAGGCAGCCGGTTTCGACCTGATCCTGCGTGCGTTGGCGTTGGCACACACCGATAAGGAAGTCCTCAGCATGACAGCCCCAATTTTCGATGCCGTCTACGGTTACATCCGCCGCAGCGTCATCGCTGGAGGAACCCCCGCATGAGCGCCACACCCCGTATCCACGACTTGGTTCCCCTGAGGGAAGCGACCAAAGCCTGGTTCAAGATCTCCCTGCAAACCTTCGGTGGTCCCGCCGGGCAGATCGCGGTCATGCAACGCAGCCTGGTTGACGAGCACCGCTGGATCGGGGAACGCCGGTTCCTCCACGCCCTGTCCTATTGCATGCTGCTGCCAGGACCGGAGGCCCAACAACTGGCGGTCTACGTCGGATGGCTGCTCAATGGTGTGCGGGGCGGGCTGATTGCCGGCGTGCTCTTCGTGCTACCCGGTGTGGTGGCTTTACTGGCACTGTCCGCGGTCTACGTAACCTTCGGCGAGACAGCACTCATCTCCGCCCTGTTCGTCGGGCTGGCTGCAGCGGTATTGGCCATCGTCGCCCAGGCCGTCATCAAGATCGCCAAACGGGCGCTGCACCACCCCATCCTCGTGGCCATGGCCGTGGCCGCGTTCACTGCCCTGACCATCTTCGATGTCCCGTTTCCGGTGGTCATCACCGCAGCCGCATGCACCGGATGGGCCCTAGGCCGGGCCCGCCCCGGCCTGATGGACGCACCCGCCAAGAAAACCGCGGACGCGGCTGAACCGTTGATATCCGATGACGCCTTGCACCACGCTCAACCCTCCTGGAAGAGAGGCCTTCTGGTCTTGGGTCTCGGCATCCCTTTGTGGCTTGCACCGGTTGGAATCGCCTTCGCCCTGACCGGCCCCCAAAGCATCTTCACCCAGCAAGGCCTGTTCTTCTCCGGGACCGCCCTGGTCACTTTCGGCGGAGCCTACGCGGTGCTGGCCTACGTGGCACAGCAGGCCGTTGCCACCTACGGATGGCTGGTGCCAGGTGAGATGGTTAGAGGTCTGGCTCTGGCCGAGACCACCCCCGGGCCGCTGATCATGGTGGTGCAGTTCGTGGCCTTCCTCGGAGCCTTCCGTGATCCAGGCTCCCTCGATCCGTGGACGGCAGCCATACTTGCCTCATTTTTAGTCACTTGGGTGACGTTCGTACCGAGTTTCCTGTTCATTTTCCTCGGTGCCCCCTACGTTGAACGTTTGCGCGGGAACCGTTCCCTCTCGGCTGCTCTGACTGGGATCACTGCAGCTGTCGTCGGGGTGATAGCGAATTTGGGTGTGTACTTCGCCATCCATACCCTCTTCGCAGATGCAAGCCCCATCAAATGGGGGCCCGTCAGCATGGAGATACCGGTCCTCGCCAGCCTGCTGCCCTGGGCGCTGCTGCTAACGATCGCGGCAATGGTGATGATCTTCAAATTCCGCTGGAGCGTGTTGCGAACGCTTGGTGTCTGCGCCGCCGCGAGCCTGCCCTTGACATTCTTGCCCTAACTGACCGACCCCCACACCATTCGAGACAACCGAGGGATAACCTTGACCGACCGAACCATTGCCTCTTATTCGCATAAAACTGCCGATGTTGTTCTCATCGGCGGCGGCATCATGAGTGCCACGCTGGGCTCCATCATCCGGCAACTGGAACCGGGCTGGGACATCTGCCTGTATGAGCGCCTGGACCAGGCAGGGATGGAAGCCTCGGATTCCTGGAACAACGCCGGCACCGGCCACTCCGCCCTCTGCGAGTTGAACTACAGTCCTGCATCCGCGGACGGTTCGGTCGAGACCACCAAGGCCATCAAAATCAACGAGCAGTTCCAGGTCTCACGGCAGTTCTGGTCACACATGGTCGCTGCCGGCCACATCGGCGCGCCCCGCAAATTCATCAACCCGATTCCGCACTTGAGCTTCGTCTGGGGCGACGGCCCGGCGGATTACCTGCGCCGCCGCTACGAGGCCTTGAAGCCACAACCGCTGTTCGAGACCATGGAACACACCGAAGACCACGCCACGCTGGCTCAATGGACCCCGCTGGTCATGGGGGGCCGTGACCCACAGCAGCGCGTCGCCGCGTCCCGGGTAGAAGGCGGCACCGACATCGACTTCGGCTCCCTGACCCGTGAGCTCACCGGCTTCATGGAAAAGAACGGCGTAGACCTCAACTTCGGCACGGATGTCACCGAGATCGCCCGTGGCACCGATGGCCGCTGGGAAGTCTCTGTCAAGGACCGCGCAACCGACGAGGAAACCACCGTGCGGGCGCGTTTCGTCTTCATCGGCGCAGGCGGCGGTGCGCTGCAACTGCTACAACGTTCCGGCATCCCCGAGGGCAAAGGTTTCGGCGGCTTCCCGGTCAGCGGGCAGTTCCTGCGCTGCGGCAATGAGGAAGTCGTCGACCAGCACCACGCGAAGGTCTACGGCCAGGCCTCCGTCGGGGCACCCCCAATGTCCGTCCCACACCTGGACACCCGGTTCGTCAACGGCAAGCGATCCCTGCTCTTTGGTCCCTACGCCGGGTTCTCCACCAAATTCCTCCAGCGCGGCTCGCTGCTGGACCTGCCGTTGTCCCTGCGGCCCAGCAACCTGGTTCCGATGCTCGCGGCCGGTAAGGACAACCTGGACCTGACCAAGTACCTGATCACCGAGGTGCTCAAGAGCCGTGAGTCCAAGAACGAAGGCCTGCGCGAGTACTACCCGGAAGCCACCGGCCACGCCTGGGAGCTGATCACCGCCGGACAACGCGTGCAGGTCATCAAAAAACACCCCACGAAGGGCGGCATCCTGCAGTTCGGCACTGAAATGATCACCTCATCGGATGGCTCTGTCGCCGCCCTGCTCGGGGCCTCCCCTGGAGCTTCCACCGCAGCACCGATCATGTTCGAAATGCTCGAACGTTGCTTCCCGCAGCAGGTCGCCGCATGGCAACCAAAGCTCAAGGAAATGATCCCCGGCTACGGCGTGAAGCTAAACGAGAACCCACAGCTGGCCCGGGAAATCATGTCCGAAACCGCCAAGGTCCTCCAGCTCTAGCAGGCAAGAGAACACCTCAAAACTCGCCCTGAAAAGATCTAACGGCGGGCCGGTATCCGGGCCCTCTGCGTCTCAGCAGGCAAGCGTTTTGAGCTGCTGGCGGTTGTGAAACATCGCGTGCGGTCCGCGGGTTGGATGTGGACATATGCATGTAACCACGGTGACCTATTGGTGTATGTTGTGGTTCTGCGAAGGGGTGGTTGAGATGCGGGTGATTCATCGGGGGCTGTCGGTGGGTTCCACGGCGGTGGTGTTGATGGCCGGGTTGGCTGGTTGCAGTCCCAGTACCGCGCCTGGTCCATCGGCGCAGGCGGTGGAGTTGCCGGGGGCGGGCGAAGACATCGACTTCGATGACGTGGTGTACGCCGCGGCCATGGGTTCGGCGCTGGTTCCGGCCCGCGAAGACGGCCTCTACCTCCTCGATCCGGAAACCGGGCAGGCCGCCGATGTGCCGTTCTCCGGCTCCGTGGACTCCGTGGACGCCGGGCAAGGAGGGATCTTCGTGCTGGACCGCAGCGGGCGGCAGATCCAGGTCCTCGATCCCGAAGGCCAAGTAATGTCCTCGGTCTCCACCGCTGCCGGAGCGGACTACGTGCGCTACGCTGCGGCGACCAAGGAGCTGTGGGTCAGTGAACCCTCTCGGGAAGGCATCGAGATCTTCACTGTGGACGAGGACCTCGAAACGGCCCCCCGCCAGGTCGGTTTCGTTCCCGTACCCGGCGGAACCGAGGGTCACACCCTGACCTCCGACGGGGCCACGGCCTACACCCACGCCGGGAACGAGGTCGCCAAGATCGACGTCAAAGCGCGGACTGTCGCCGCGCGCTGGGCCAGTGGTTGCGAGGCGACCCATGGATTCCCGCGGGTCGATGAGGGCGACGGTATCCTGCTGGCTAGTTGCGCGGAAAACGGCAAGGTCACGCTGCTGGATGTGAACGACGGCCACATAATCGATGAGTACGAAGTCGGCGGCGGGGAATCCCTGCCGGCGTATTCTCCCGGCCCAGACCACTTCTACGTCCGCAGCGACCCCGGCACCACGATCGCCACCCTGGCGGTCTCACCCCAGGGCCTGGAACTCATCCGAGAGGTTCAGGTGCCCAAGGTCGGACACTGCCTGGGTGCTGACGAAGAGGGCCACTACTGGACCTGCGACGCCGGCGCTGGGCAGTTGCTGCTCTTCGAAGACCGCTGAGCTGACCGGAGCACCGTAACAACGTTCCTGCCAACCCAGGTGAACGGCGCGGCCCGGGACCGCGCTTACCCTCGAAACCGCCAGAACACCCATGTCATCAGTATCACCAGCTGACACGGCCACCACAAAACGCCGATAGAACTCCACCATCTAAAACCAAAATCCCACTCCAACCGGCGCCCGATAACGATCATTACCCGACACCACACTGGCTTAGCGTCGGATATTTGACTAATTCACAAGCCACCCCTGGAAGAATCGCCCGGAAATTCACGCTAAGGAGTCAGCGGCCTGTTGAATGGGTTCCATGGCGGTCGATTTTCCTCATAATTCCTTAGAGTGAATTTCCGTACCGAACCAGTATCAGACACCGATACCCGACGCTGGCCGGCGGCCCGCTATCTGGGTGGTTGATGCGCATCCTGCGCGCCGGAAGGCTCTTGGATTCCCGTCAGGATAACCAGGATGAGGCGGAGCACGGCTTCCTCGGAGGACATTTCGCGGGCGGCGGCGGTTGCATGCAGGCAGTATCCGGCCAGTTCCACTGGGGTCAGGTCCTTTCGGAGGGCTCCGGCATTTGCTGCCTCCGTGACCAGGTCCTCGAGGAAGCCGGTGAGGTGTTCCTGCGCCTGGGCGACATGGTTTCCTTGGTGGAGTAGGGCCGCCGGACCCTCGCCGCCGTGCCGGAAGGTGATCAGTGCGTAGGCTTCGAGTACGGCACGCAGACGCCCGGAGGGGCCAGTGGCGGAATCCCGGACACCGGAGAGATAGGCCAAGTGGTCGTGGATCTGCCGCTGGTGCCAAGCGGTAAGGATGGCATCGACATCCGGAAAATACTTGTACAGGGTGGCCCGCCCGATGCCGGTTCTCTCGGCAATCTTCGACATGGTCACCGACATCAATCCATGGTCGGCCACCACAGCCGCGGCGGCGTCAAGGACCGCCCCGCGCACCGCCTGGCGGTGCGCATCGATTGTCTCGCTCCATAACTTAGGCACACTCCTAGTATACGGAACGCCGATGTAACAGCGCTTTGTTTGTGGCGTGACAATATGTCTCGTAAAATAAGGGGTGCTGGCACCTTCGCCGGCTCCCGCGCCCCTTAAGGAAGGCCGTCATGGACAATCCAACCTCCGGTTCCCACCCCTCGGATACCAGCAGCGCTCGGCCGCCACGCGGACCGGCCACCAAAACGCCCCGCTGGGTCAAGGTGTTTGTGGCCATAGCGCTGGTCCTGGTGGCGTTCTTGGTCATCGGCCTACTGAGCGGCGGAGAACACGGCCCCGGACGCCACTTCTCCACAGAGGGCGCTCCTTCCGGAATGGCGGAGGCCGATCTGCGGTGATCATGGCACCAAAGTTGCGCAAGGCAGCATTGACGGCACACATCGGCTGCTCTGTGGGTTGGCTCGGTGCGGTCGCCGGATTCCTTGCCCTGGCAATCGCAGCCGTGACGACCGGGGACCGGCAGGTGGCGCAAGCGGCCTATATTGCAATGGAGCTGATGGGCTGGTCGAACCTGGTCCCGCTGAGTGTTGCCACGCTGCTGACCGGCCTCATCCAGTCCCTGGGCACCGCCTGGGGCCTCATCCGGCACTACTGGATCCTCATGAAACTGCTAATCACCGTGCTGGCGACCGCCGTCCTGATGATGTACATGCAGACTTTGCGCCATTTGGCCGACGCTGCAAGGGGTACCGCGCCAGCGGCAGGAGAAATCCTTCCCAGCTTTTCCCCGGTTCTCCATGCCGGCGCCGCGCTGCTGGTGCTAGTGGTGGCACTCATTCTGTCCGTGTTCAAGCCGCGCGGAATCACCGGATGGGGACTGTCCCGCAAGCAGGAGGCGACCGAGTCACCAAGCTGACCTAACCATTAGCCTTGAGCGGGACGGGGTCGTGCTGCTGCGCCTTGATGCCGTGCCGACGGATCAGTCGACCTCGGACACGGCCGGCTCCAGGGCGCGTCGGCCCAAGGGTTTGGCGCCGGATCCGGTGGCCTTGACCACTGCCACCGCGATGGCAGTGGTCACCGGGATGGCCAATACCAGCCCGATGGAACCCACCAGGATCCGGATGACCTCCTCGGCCATTTGGCCGGTGGTGAGGGTGTCCATCAGGGGTCGGTCGTACAGACTTACCAACACCAGGATCGGCAGTGCCGCGCCGGCGTAGGCAAAGGCAATGGTGTAGACGGTCGAGGCGATGTGGTCCCGCCCGATACGCATCCCCGAAGTGAAAAGCTGCCGGGCAGTGGAATGCGGTGCGATTTCCGCCAGCTCCCAGACCGCGGAGGACTGGGTGATGGTCACGTCGTTGAGCACGCCCATGCCGGCGATGAGCAGGCCACACAGCAACAACCCGGAGAGACTGAGTTCGGGCACCACCGTACTCAGCGTCATGGCCGAATCCTCGGTCGCCCCGGTCAGCGCCGCAGCGTCGGTGGCCCAAACGGCTATGGCCGCGGTGACACCCAACCCGAACAACGTCCCCAACAGCGCCGTGGAGGTCCGTGCGGAGAATCCGTGGGCAAAATACAGTGCCGCAAACATGACGATGGTGGACGTCGTGAGCCCAACCAGCATGGGGGATTTGCCCTCCAGAAGCGCCGGGATCATGAATCCGACGATGAAGAACAACCCACCGGCAAGCCCTGCCAAGGCACGCAGCCCGCGCCACCGCGCAACCCAGCACACCACCACCGCATAGGCGATGCCCAGCAGGGCCAGCGGGGTCGAGCGCACAAAATCAACGAAGACATACGGCGCGGATGTATCGGTGGTGTGCGAGAGGTCGAGGTACTTGATCTTGTCCCCGGCCTCGAGTGGCCGGGACTGGGTCGTTTCCGGCGGAACTTCCAGGGCGAAGGAGGCGCCACCCGCCTCGGGGGTGACATAGGAAATCTCGCACAACAGTTCCTGGCCGCCGGCCTCGTCCATCCCCTGGGTGGAGGGACAGGTTTCACTGACGGTCCGGGTGACGGTTCCGGTGGATAGCTCTACCCCGCTTGCGGTGTCAAAAACGTCGTTTAGCGGGGACTTGGCGATGTCGCCGCTGGGCCAGAGCATGATGGTTGCGATGAACGCCAGCACCCCCACAGGGGCAAGCAGGATCCAGAGGATGAGGTTGGCGCGTCGGCGCCGGGCCGGGTCAACGAGTACGTCGGCGTGGTGGTGTCCACCCATGATAGGTTCAGCTCCAGACTGATTGAATGAGCACGGTATGGCGAGATGCGGGAAAATGTCGGGCCATAGCGAACAGGGAAGAAAATGTGGTCGCTGGTGGATCCGCATTTCTGCGGATCCACCAGCACAAAAAGGGTCAGGACTCGCTACAGGGTGGAGAGCAGGTCATTCGTGTCCTTGAATTCGGATTCCTGGGAAGAGGCGATGCTCTTGGTTAGGTGCCGTTGGACATCGGACTGCAGGCACGCCACCTTGACGCCCGCCTCCGCCTCCTTCAGGGAATGGCGATAGGTTTGAATCTCTGTGCCGTCCTTTGAATACCGCTCCTCGGCGCGGACCCAGCCGATCTTTTCGTAGAAGACTCCCGCCCCAGCAGCCCCGGCCGTGGTTACCAGTTCTGCCCGGAACGAACCTTCTCGTTTGGCCTGCGCGAGGAATTCATCCACCAGAAGACTTCCTACACCCCCGCCCCGCACCGTTGGCAGCACCACGAGCGAGGTAATGACCGCCGTTGCCGGCTCGGACTTGGTGGTAGTGGCACTTGGGCTGGACGGTCGTCCCGCTATGCGACGCAAATACGGGCGGGCCCGGGTGCGCAGGAATTGAAGAAGCACCCGCGGCCGGATGGAAAGAGCTGCAGTTCCCGAGAGCAGGAGACTCCACTTGTGGTTGTTGAGAACATCCGCGACGTGACGGACTTGGTGGGTTGAACCAATCAGGAAACCAACTTGTTGCTGCGCGACATCGTTCGTTACAGCGACAAGGGCAACCCCCTGTTGTTGGGTGAGAAAGGTTCTCATCCACAGCGTGACGAAGCGTTGTCCCAGCCGAGGGAACAGCCCGTCAGGCAAATACCGGATCATGTCAGAAGCCATTAATCGCAGGTCTTGATCCGTGGCACCCCTGACCATCACCATGGATCGCGCGCTGGGGAACATCGGGAAAATCTGGTTCATCGGGTTTCCTCGGTAAGAGTGATGCCGTCGTATGCGAACTTGACCAGGCCACGTTCCATGGCCATCCAGATGGAAAGGCGCCCATCTGCTTCACTGGTGGCCCCAATGGCCGACGTTTGGTCTACCTCGGCGTCGGTTCTTTGCCAGGAAAGACCGGCATCGTCGCTGAGATACACGCTTCCTTCCGGTGAGATACCAACGGCGGTCATCTGATCCGCAAATGCGGCGGTGAGGAGTTGCGGTCCACCAGCCGGAGCCGACCAGGTTCGCCCGCCATCGATGGATCGCCACACTCCTTCCTCGGTGGTGGCCAGAACCACCGTGTTGTCGGGGCTTCCCGCCAACGCATATGGGGAAGGTGACATCGGTCCGATGTCCGACCATTCCTTGCCGTCCACCGTCGACCGAAGAATTCCGTCGAATCCGACCAGCTGGTCACTCGTGGCCGTCATGGCATGGAAATCGGATTCACCCTGTCGCGAGAGGGGTGTCCACGATTCCCCGCCATCGGTCGATTTCAACAGACCCAAGGGGTTGGGCAATTCCACGCCCGGCCCTGGATGTCCTGAAGCATAGAAGGTTCCGTTTGATGAGATGGTGAATCCCATCAGGTCGATAGGTGGGCCGATTGGTCTTGGAACGGTCTCGGTGGCGTCGAAGAGGCCGTTATGGGTAGCGAGCAGGACTCGTTGGGTTGATTCTTCGACGGTGATGGCATGGATATGGCCATACGGATTGGCCGGTGGTTGTTCGTCTGCCTTCGACTTCTGGGTCTGGCCGCACGCGGCAAGCCCCAAGGTGGCGAGTAAGGCAATGGACATCGCAGTCCACTTTCGGGAGCGAGAAAATATGGTCAGGGTGGAAGACATGGTTCTCCAGGGATAACAGCGCAGGAACGGGCCTGCTGGATTGGGCTTCGGAGGTGCCGCAGCTCACTCAAAGTTCGTGGATGATGGCAGCGTGCCGTGGACGGAACATGTCAGTCGGCAGGCAGATCCTATTGGCTGACCAGAAGTAGTTCTTCTATGGCCGATAGCTCTGCCTCGTGGCGGGGGATCCCCAGCTGAGCGATGTTCGCTTAGCCATGGTGATGCCAGGCCACAGAAAAGGGGTTTGCCGAGTCCAAGCGGTCGAGGTGCTCGATGCTGGGCACGGCAAGGAATGATGCCGTGAGGGTGGCTGCCGACTGACAGCGTGGTACGCCCGATTCGACAACGCGGCAAAAAAGGGTAGCGGGGACCGTGAAAAACGGCGATCCATGGATCGAATCCATTGCGGACAGGAGTCGTGCTCTTGATTCCGCTGCGCTGTCGAAAAAGGGTACGACAAAAGATGGCTGGCCTCGAGGCCTTACCACTGCTTTACGTGCGACTGATCGATAGCTGAATTAGCGAAGGCGTTGTGTGTGCATGAACCCGGGGGATCCAGAAAACGGGCGGGGCAGGCAATCCCCAACCCGGTACGGATCGGACTGCCCTCGAAACACGATGGAAAAAAAGTCCGCCGATGGAGAGGGCAAGAACACATATGCCGATCAAGGCTGACTCCACACCACCAACGGAATCCCCCCCAAACGAAGCAGGGGTATCGTCGGCCGGGGCGTGCTGAGTCAGGACTGAGAATAGGTTCGAGGCATGAGCGGAATCCAGGATTAATTCCTGAGCGATAACGCCGGCCGGGGGATTATGAGTCGCCTGCGAAACATGGTGATCCACACCAACAACGTGCATCCCGAGTAGGCCAAGGAACAGTGCGATCAGAACACAAGTAGGACGAAACATCAACGGCAAGAATGCTCGGTTTTTTATCATGGCGGGCTTCCTTCCCTGAAAAGCGTTTCGGACCAGCTCATATGCAACATTCTGGCAAACCGTTCGGACCGTGCCACTGGGTCGCATGCCCTCGGTGCCGATATTTGCCCGAGTAACCCCGGCCGGTGTTGCAGCCGGAAACATCGCAACACCGACAAGACCGTAAATAGTGAGTCAGTCCGACACCGATGCCCTGAGTCCCGTTGGCCAGGCTCTGTTCGGTTCGGTTCGGTTCGATCCATTTTACGATAGCTTGTGTGCGAAACGGCAATCGCGGGGAGCACCGGGGGGAAGAACGCTGCCCTCGTAAATCTCACCACCTTATGACGTGTAGATCGCTTCCGGCGGTAGGGCACCTCAACGGATGGGCACCTTGTCGCCCTTCGGATTTCGAAGGCTTCAAAGTACGGTTCTCTTCAGGTTTATGCAGCCGGATATTAAGCGTCGGTCCGCGCCCTAACCTGGGGTGGATCTGGCTGGACCAGGGCAACGCCGAGGTCAGCAACCCATTGGGCGAGAATGGACGTGCTTGGGGAACTGGCGGGAATGCCGTCGCCTGGACCGAGGATGACCGGGGTGAATGGTGAACGGCTTCGTTTGGTTCTCGCATTCCGGTAAGGAAAGGGGTGGCCGCGTGGGAGTGGCAAAGGTACGGTTGTTGAGGAGGGGCGGCGGTCCGCCGGTTTTCCTTGCGTCCATGGAGTAGGAGCAGAATGATGAGTCATATCACTTCAATGCTGGAGACCTATCCGAAAGATCTCGGTGGCATTGACCGTCAAAAACTTGCCGAATGCATCGCCGCCTGTTTTGAATGCGCGCAGACCTGTACCGCCTGTGCCGATGCCTGTTTGAGTGAAGACATGGTCGCTGAGCTGACCAAGTGCATCCGCACCAATCTGGACTGTGCGGACATCTGCGCCACCACCGGAAACATCCTTTCCCGGCGGACCGGGTATGACGCCCATATCACCCAAGCCGTATTGGCAGCCTGCGCGGCAGCCTGCAAAGGGTGCGCCGATGAATGTGAACGTCACGCCGATATGCACGAACATTGCCGCGTCTGTGCCGAGGCGTGCCGCCGCTGCGAAAACGCCTGCAACGAACTTCTTGAATCGCTCGGACGCGGGGCCACCGAGTAGAACCACCATGGCAGCTCTCCCGGAGGCACGGGTGGAGCATTCCAGGAATCGATGCGGGTGATTTGGGCCTCTATCCGGGCAAGAATCGGGGCAACGAAAAGCCCGAAGGACGATATCAGAACACGAAGCAGCGCAATCGCGGCCTAAGCCACATTGCCGGCCCCGCGGCCGCCGGAGCAAAACTCGGGGTCGGCCCTGGGCGGCGTGAGGCCGGGGATCTGGTTTCCGGAACCGATCATGTGATCAGCCTGCCGGGTGGCCTTGAGGTTAGCCCGCGTCGGGTGTCGGGCGATGAGCGTGCAAAGCACTTTCGTTCCGTCCCGGCGCGTAGTCACCATGCGCGCCATGCGCAGCGGCGCCAGGTGCTGGGAGACTCCCGAGGGCGACTTCTCGACAATCTTGGCCGGTTCGCCCACCGAGAGCTCCGCACCGTGTTCGAGAGCAAGGGAATCCGGACGCGGGTGGGATCCTAAAACAGGCCCAGGACCTCCCCAGCCAGCTCAATGAACCCGGGTTCGACCGGAGGGGTGGCCTCAAAGCTGCCCCGTGCATCCGCATATACTGTCATAGGTGTCGGTCATAGCTGTCGGTTCCCCCGGACTCCGACGCGCTTACATACCGCCGGGGACTGCCCTCCACACGCAGACAGGACCTGACGCTTCGTGAATACGCAAACGCCAACGCCCCTCCATTCACCCCCTTCCGCCCCGCCGAAACGGTCCGCCGCCTTGGATGTTTCCCGGGCGTTGGCCGTCATCGGGATGATCGCCGTGAACGTCGGGCCGCAGGAAGCGGACGACCTGCTCGAACGCATCTTCATGCTTCCCTTTGGCCGGGCCTCCTTGCTCTTCGTGTTCCTGGCCGGGATCGGGCTCGGAATGCTGACGCATCCGGCCAAGCATCGCCCGTGGCGCCAACAATGGACCACGCTGGTGTGGCGGGCGCTTCTGCTGCTCGGGTTCGGCCTGGCCCTGCAACCCATCAACCACGGGGTCAGTGTCATCCTCACGGTCTACGGGGTGTTGTTCCTCGTGGGGATACCGCTCACCCGCCTGAGCACCACGGTTCTCGCCTGCCTCACCGGCATCCTCATGCTTGCCGCACCCTTGCTCTGGATGGGACTGTTGGTCCTGCGCGGCGAGAGGTTCAGCCGAACCCCGATCCTGCTCTCCGGCAATCCGCTGGGGATCCTCGATGGAATCCTGGTGACAGGACCCTACCCGGCGCTCGTGTGGATCGTCCCGCTGGTGGCTGGCCTGACCCTCAGCCGGCTGGACCTGCGCCACCGCCGGATCCAGCTAATTCTTTTGTTCGGCGGGATGGCCGCCGCGGCCGGCGGAATCGTGCTCTCGCGCCTGCTGATCCGGATGACGGGGATCGATCCCACCAGTGGCGGCTTCGCGAGGCTTTTGGCCAGCTACGACCATTCCCAGGCGCCCCTGTGGCTGCTGTCGGGGATTGGTTCTGCCGGCGCTGTCATCGGGATGTTGTTGCTGGTGGAGCCCTGGCTGGAGCGGCATGCGCTACCGCTCGTTCACCTGGGACGGCTCTCGCTCACGATGTATGTCATGCACCTGGTGCTGCTGGCGATCTTCGTGCGGCCCGATCCGCACAGCACCCTCGAAGGCATCGCCTTCGCCGCACTCATCACCACGTTCTGCATCATCTGCGCACATCTGTGGGTTCCCGCCCGGGGACAGGGGCCCCTCGAGCGGTTACTCCGGCTTCCCGCCATCATGATCCAACGCCCCGCCGCCTCGTCAGGACACCATGGCTAACTCCACCCGATTTTTCCAGGGACATCGTCGTCCGCTGGTCCGGGCCGCCACCATCGCAATGGCCACGGTGCTCCTTTTGCTGGTCCTGGGCATCACGGGGGGCCAGGCACATGCGGGGCTTCTCGGCGGACCACCCGCGCAAGGACCTATGCTGACAACAACACCGCAGGAAACGGCGGTGCAATTCCACGCCGCCCCGCCAGGATCCGAAAACCCAAAGCCAACAAACGACGGAAACGACGAGGATTCCGGTGAAGAGCATCGTTTCTGGTCGCCGGGGCTGCTCGGGCTCGCGGGACTCGTGGCCCTGACGGCACTCGTGGGCACGATCCTCATGATCCGTTCGCGGCGCCGCCCGCCACCAAGCCAGGAGACCGAACGATGAAACAAAATATCCGCACGCCTTCCAAGCGCCCAGGATTCGGCAACACGCGGAAACACTGGGGCGTCCGGCAAACGGTCGTCGGAATATTGTCCGTCGGCCTGCTCCTGGCGGGCTGTTCAAGCCAGCCGCTCGCAGAGAGGTTCTCCGCCCCCCTCGGGACGGGTTCCAGTCCGGAAACCGCCCCTGCGGTGACGGCGCCAGCGGGGACCATGCTGGCGCAGGAGGGCATCGCCGCCGGGCATCCCGAGGCGGTGGAGGTCGGGATGGAGATCCTGGAGCGGGGAGGCAATGCCGCCGATGCGGCCATCGCTACGGCCTTTGCCGTGTCGGTGGTCGAGCCCCATGCCTCGGGGATCGGCGGTGGAGGCGTCACCCTCATCGCGGAACCGGAGAAGGAGGTCGCCGCCTTCGACTACCGCGAGGTCGTGGGCACCAGCGGGAAGATCCCTGCCTCCGGGACCGGGGTGCCCGGCTTCGTCGACGGCATGGCGACCCTGCATGCAACCTATGGCTCGCTGCCGTGGGACGAACTCCTGCAGCCGGCAGAGGAGCTCGCCCGCGACGGCTTTGTGATCACCAAGTTCCTGGGTGAGCGCATGAACGACGGGATCGGATCGAGCATCGTTTCGGAGCACCGGCAATTCCGCACCAAAGATGGCAGCCGCGTACTCCGCGAGGGCGAAACACTCAAACAAGCAGAACTGGCAGAGACGATCCAGACGCTGGCCGCCGGGGGACGTGACGAATTCTACGAAGGGTCGATCGCCAAGCAGCTGACACAGGTCAAGGGCCTCGATGCAGCCACACTTGCCGATTACCAGACTGAAAAGTTCGAACCCGTCCGCGGAGACGTGGGAGACTACACGGTGGTCACCGCGCCTCCCGCCCTGCCGGGGGCCGGACTGATCCAGATGCTCCAGCAAGCCGAAGGCGCCGGCATAGCCTCCGACGCTCCCGGGTCCGCGCCCTACGTGGACAAACTCATGGCAGCATGGTCAAACGCCAGCGACACCGTCACGGAGAATTTCGGGGACCAGCGCTTTGTCAAGGTGGACCTCTCGGAGGTCCTTGACCGCGAACGGAACCTCAAGATCGGCAGCCAACTAGACACCGGTTCCAAGGATTCCCCCGCCGGAGTCATCGATCCGGGAAATACGACCCATCTCTCCGTCGTGGATCGCGACGGCATGGCCGTGTCGATGACAAACACCATCACCAGCTTCTGGGGAGGGACCAAGAGTGATGTCGTCGGGGGATTCTTCCTGAATAACCAGCTCAGCAGGTTCAAGACCGTCGATTCGCCCGCGAATCGCCCGGAACCAGGCCGGAAGTCCGTCACTTGGTCCAACCCCGCCATGGTCCTGGACGGGCAAGGCCGCGTGGTCATGGGACTTGGAACCCCCGGCGGCCAGCAAATCCCCAACATCCTGGCCTCCGTGCTGGTCCCCGTCCTGCTGCAGGACCAGACCGTCCAGGATGCCGTGGACGGGCCACGCTTCCACCTGCAGGGTGGGATTCTTGCCGTGGAAGGCAAAGCCACCAAGAGCATGAAGGCCTTGGCGCGGGCCAATAAATGGAAGATCCGGGAAACCACCCGATCCGACGGCGTCTTCGGGTCGATCCAGGCGCTCTGGGTCGACTACGACACCGGGACCCTCGACGGGGCCACCGATGTGCGCCGCGACGGCGACCACGGCGTCACCAAAACCGACCGGTAAGGCAGCTGATTCAAGGGGACAACGCTACCTCACCGTGTCGACGCGGATTGCGGTTTTGTCGCAAACCGACCGCGGGGACTGCCGTCACTGCTCGTGGCCAATTCCTTTCAAGCGGCACGAGCACTGTCAGCAACGAAACCATCCGTCCACTCCGCGATGTAACAGTTGTTACTTCAGTGGGGTATTAATGTACGATTCTTCAAATGAACTGGTTAGTACTTGTTGTCAGAATGACCGGAGACACTTCCAAGAACCGAGTGGCCGTCTGGCGCGAATTGAGGAAAATCGGCGCGGCCCCGGTCACCTCGGGAGTCTGGACCGTTCCCGACACCCCACACTTCACGAAGGCCGTGGCGAAGGTCGCCGAACTGGCCGGTCGAGGGTCCGGAGACGTGTTGGTGCTGCCCACGACCTCGCAGGCCCCCGGTGGGGATGCGTTGCGTGCGGCCTTCATGGCCCTGCGGCTGGATGAATGGCGCGAATTCTCCGGCGACTGCGCCAAGTTCGAGGCCGAGATCGCCAAGGAAATCCGCATCGAAAAGTTCACGTTGGCCGAACTCGAAGAGGAAGAGCAAAGCCTGGAGCGGCTACGCCGTTGGCACCGCGAACTCAAAAGCCGAGATGTCCTTGAATTGCCCGAAGCCCAGGCTGCCGACGAACTTCTGCGCCAGTGCGTGGGTTCCCTCGAGGGATACGCGGAGCAGGTCTATGCCACTCTCCATGCCCCTACCGAACCCGAAGCTCCGGACACCGGAGACTAGCCCCATGTATTGGTGGCAGGCCCTATTGGGGACACTGGCCGGCCTGGCTGGCATCTATGCGATCCTGCTGGTGGCCCTTGTGGCTTTATGCGCGAAGGTACCCCGGCACCGTAGGCCTGCGCGATGCCCTGCAGTTGCTGCCGGATCTGCTGCGCCTGTTGCAAGGACTGATCACCGACAAGGCCGTGCAGCGTGGAGTGCGGGTTAAACTGGCGCTGCTACTCGTTTATTTGCTCATCCCGGTGGATCTGGTGCCGGATTTCCTACCGGTGATCGGGTATGCCGATGACATCATCATCCTCGCTGTCGCCCTGCGCTTCGCCGTCCGTTCGGCAGGCCCGGAGCCATTGCGTCGCCATTGGCAGGGCACTACCGCCGGGCTTGCTTTCATCGAAAAGCTTGCCGGTCTCCGCTCCGGGGGTGCTCCTTCCTTGCCGGGCGCGCGCTGATTTGAAC